>NZ_SJSB01000004.1 GCF_004352835.1 Marinomonas flavescens
AGCTATTGATGCCTTTTAAAGATCATGTACATACGATCACAGCAGATAATGGTCGAGAGTTTGCCTATCACGCTGAAATAGCGGAAGCATTAGATACGACAGTGTATTTTGCTCATCCATACAGTTCTTGGGAACGTGGAGCGAATGAAAATAGTAACGGCCTTTTAAGACAGTATGTGCCTAAAGGTATTGATTTAAGAAGTGTTACGGAAGAAACGATTCAGTTCGCTATGGGACGAATAAACAATCGCCCAAGAAAGTGTCTAGGGTTCAAGCAACCAGCTATGATTTTCAAGGAATTATGCTTGGTTGCTTGAAATGAAAAGTGTCGCACTTCGGACTTGAATTCAGGGGTATTTTAAAAATGTAGTGGCTAAGTAATGCTGCCCACAACTGTATAAATTTCTATCTTGCTATGGGGGCGAAAGTGAGTTGGTGTTCTAGCTCGCTAAGGAGGCACAAACCGAGATGGAAGCTATTGCTTGTTTACTCTAAACCAGGTGGCCAAATTCACTATGCCACTACACCAACAAGTGATATTTTTTAATCTGCATTTTATTGATTTCTTGATGATCAATTTAAGTGTTGCCGAGGCTAGCCACTTTCCCATTGAGCATTCAATGTTTTTTGGGGGGGTAACAAATAGGAATCAGTAAGGTATCAAGCTCATCATCATGATATATTTATTTTTCGCACGTTAGTACCTATCCGACTGTATTAGCTTCAATAGACGCTATTTTCTGAAATCTTCTTCAAAAAAGTGGTCTGGGCACCTTATTTATTACATTAAGGGTCTAAAGAGTGCAGATTTTAATAGTTTGCTGAAGATGTTATGGCAGTAAATGTGAACAATAGTATAAACTCTAAGTTCCAAACAAGAATGATTGAGTACCCAATTTTCAAGGAACTCCACAACACCAATATGACACAAACAGCACACTCAGATATAACGCATACAACACGCGTTATTGATATGTTTCTTAACACGATAGCGCTTCTCCCATCGACTACCATCACAGCGAAAAGATTGATCGCTGATATTGATCGTGAAGGTGATTATCTTGCCGCCAAAAAAATACTCGTCAGATCAATAAAGGGTAAACACGCAGAGCAAAAGCGCTACGAAGATAAAATTGAGCCTCTTGAACTGGTGAGTAAAAGGTTCGCAGGTATTATGAACGAAATACAGCCAGCGCAACGCTCAAGTGTGGTCGCGTACCTTAGGACGCACCCAAAAGAAGTGTTGCAGATGGCTTTGGCGTTTTTCGACGTCATTATTGAAGGCATAGAAAAAAAGCGCGCTATTGCGATTGAGCTACGAAAAAAACTTTCGGCAGCAGGTCTAAAAGTCAGTGATTTAAGAAATACTGACGGCGGCTAAATCAATCTCTCAGATTTGATGAATTCAGCTTCATTATGATCGGTTTTATATTAAATGTACGCTCTATTTAAATGGAATGATGATCTAACGCTGGATGATCTAACTATTTATTTGATGGTTTTATAGAACCGAAAAAGCCGATTAGTGATTTCTCACAATCGGCTTTTTTAATGTCTAAATATTTAATTGGTATTCAATGAGTAATGCATACAATGCTTCTTTGTGGCCTATAGCCTAGTTAAGAAATGTCTGCTTATATTGACTTCTAATACACTTATTAAGCTTTCGGAGTCATGCTGTCTGGCATAAGCACGGCAATAACCTGTCCTTTTACGCAGACTATATCATTGGCTGATAGCGTTATTTCTACGATAATTTTGCGCTCTTTGACTTCACTGAAGCGACCAATGAGAGTGAGCTCGACGCCTTGAGGCGTTGGTGCCAAATAATTCACATTTAACGCACCGGTAACAAAGCGCATTGGCGGTAGGCTGCCGATTTCACGGTTCTGAGCAAGATAAGCCATGCCCGAAGCGCTTCCTGTGCCATGGCAATCGATTAATGATGCCAGCATCCCGCCATAAACGAAGCCAGGAATAGCCGTGTATTTCATATCAGGAATGCAATGCGCAATAGTGGTACTGGCGTTTAAGTTTGCTTCGTCAATGTGTTGCCAGTAACTTTTTAATTGGTGGCCGTCAGGATTGTTTTTACCGCAGCCATAACAGTGGCTTAACTCTTCTGGGTAATGATCTTGAAACGCGATGGTATTCATAGGACATCCTTATTATTTTGGTGAGTAGCATTGGCCCAAATGCAGATCAGGCAGCGTTCGTGCCAGTGGTGTTATTTACTAGTCGTGTGGATTGATCAAATTAACGATGCTTATCAAGGTAGAAACGATCACGCCACCAAGAGTGGCGTGTCGTCTGTGTTGTCTGTGTTAATGGATGATCAAGGCGTGTCTTTTTTTATGTCCAAGCCCAGTTCTTCAATGGAAATCTGGCGCATTTTAAATTTCTGAATTTTGCCCGTAACCGTCATAGGAAACTCATCGACAAACTTAAAATAGCGTGGGATTTTAAAATGTGAGATCTGGCCTTTGCAGAATTCACATAAGGTCTCAGCGCTGATGTTTTCTGCGTTGGGTTTTAATTTAATCCAAGCAACCAGCTCTTCACCGAATTTATTGTCAGGAACGCCCGTCACCTGCACATCGGAGATGGCATGATGGGTGTACAAGTATTCTTCAATCTCTTTTGGGTAGATGTTTTCACCCCCGCGAATCACCATGTCTTTGATGCGGCCAACGATTTGAACATAGCCCTCGTCGTCCATCATGGCTAAGTCGCCAGTGTGCATCCATCCTGATTCATCAATGGATGAGTGAGTCGCCTTCTCGTTATTCCAATACTTCAGCATTAAACTGTAGCCACGCGTACACAGCTCTCCAATCTCGCCGCGAGGTAACACGTAGGTGGAGGAGGGATCTACAATCTTAGATTCAATATGAGGTTGTGTTCGCCCTACGGTGGTAACGCGTTTATCGAAAGGATCATTACTCGCGGTTTGCAGCGACACCGGGCTGGTTTCCGTCATGCCATAAGCAATTTGCACGTCTTTTATATTCATCTTGGCATTTACGGCTTTCATCACCTCAGCTGGGCAAATAGAGCCCGCCATAATGCCGGTGCGCAAACTGGTTAAATCGTATTGTTCGAAATTAGGGTGCTCCAGTTCAGCAATAAACATGGTAGGCACACCAAAAAGAGCCGTCGCGCGTTCTTCTTCGACCGTTTTCAGAACCGTCTCAGGTTCAAAGCCCTCGCTTGAATAAATTATCGTAGCGCCATGGGAAAGGCAGCCAAGGTTGCCCATCACCATGCCAAAGCAGTGATAAAGTGGAACAGGAATAATGAGACGATCTTTGTGTGTTAAACCAATGCTTTCAGTGACAAAGAAGCCATTGTTAAGAATATTGTGATGAGAGAGCGTCGCCCCTTTTGGAAACCCTGTCGTACCAGATGTGTACTGGATATTGATAGGATCATCGAACTGCAATTCGTGCTGTGCGCTGGCAAGCTGTTTAGCGTTTATCTTGTCAGCTTGTTCGATAAAATCTGACCAGCGCCACATGCCTTCATAGACGGTATCCGATAGATTAATGATCCCTTGTAGGTGAGGCAGCGTTTCAGATTTTAGTTTGCCTTTTTCGCACTCGGCCAGCTCCGGCGCCAGTTTTTGCAGCATTTCAGTGTAATTAGAGCTTTTGAAGTTTTGCGCCGTCACCAAAAAGCGGGCTTCAGAATGGTTGAGGGTATATTCCAGTTCATGCAAACGATAGGCGGGATTAATATTCACCAAAATGGCACCAATTTTAGCGGTAGCCAATTGGGTGAGTAGCCATTGAGCATTGTTAGGAGACCAGATACCAACACGATCACCCCGACGCACGCCGATCGCTAGCATGGCTCGGGCCGTACTATCTACTTTTGACTTTAACTGAGCATAACTCCAACGGATCGATTGATGGCGCGAAATTAATGCATCGTTATCTGGATAACGGTCTGCGATTTGGTCGAACTTGTCGCCAATCGTCATACCAATGAGTGGCGTATTACTGGCACCGCTAGCGTAACTTGGGTTTGCTCTTAAGAGATTGTTCATTCATTTAATCCTAATGAGTCGTTTATTTTTGTTGTTGTCTCGGTCTGGATGTCATCTTTTCAGCGTGTCAGAATGCGTTATTCGGTATTGAATGGGGTCTTCTTGCTTCTCATGAGCGACCAAGGATTTCGAATAGAGTGTGATTGAGTGCTCATATATTCCCTCCATTATGACTATTGTCTAAGTCCAGCGTTGTAGGCTTGGTGATTTCATGCCTCATGGCTTGTGTTACGCGGGCGCCATTTTGGCGTCCTAATTGTGTGCAGATCCAGTCGCTTGTCTCGACAAGCTTGTGTAAATTGACGCCGGTCTCTATGTCTAATCCCTCTAGCAGATAAAGCACATCTTCAGTGGCCACATTGCCCGAAGCTCCTTGAGCATAAGGGCAGCCGCCTAGGCCAGCGACTGAGGTGTCGACAACGGAAATACCTTCTTCAAGTACCGCATAAAGATTGGCTAGAGCTTGTCCGTAAGTATCGTGAAAATGCGCAGCAAGTGCGTTCATGGGGATCTCGCGGGCAACAGCTTCCAACATACGTTTCGCTTTTAACGGAGTGCCAACGCCTATCGTATCGCCCAGTGAAATCTCGTAACAACCCAGCTGATACAAATCACGACTAACGGCCGCGACTTGAGCCGGTGAAATTTCACCAGCATAAGGGCAGCCAAGAGCCGTCGAAACATAACCTCGTACGGGGATGCCGTGTTGCTTTGCTTTTTCGATCAAGGGTATAAAACGCTGGATACTTTCTTGAATCGAACAATTAATATTCTTTTGCACGAAAGCGTCAGATGCGGCCGTAAACACCGCCACTTCAGAAACCCCTGCGGCCAATGCCGCTTCAAACCCCTTCATATTTGGGGTGAGAGCGCTGTAAATAACGCCTTGTTGACGATGAATACCAGCCATCACTTTGCTGCTATCCGCCATTTGAGGCACCCACTTAGGGGAGACAAAACTGGCCGCTTCAATGTGCTTCAAACCGCAGGCTGCCAAGCGTTCAATCAACTCCACCTTGATAGCGGTGGCAATCACAGGGCCAGATTCATTTTGTAAACCGTCACGAGGGCTCACATCGACCAATCGAACGTGCGTGGGAAACGTCATACGCTTGTCTCCTTTTCTTCACACTGCAATGCGATCAGAGCATCGCCTTCTTTTACCAGCTCACCATCACGAAAGAATATGTCACTGACAACACCATCAGATGAAGCATGAATGCTGTGTTCCATTTTCATTGCTTCCATGATGACCAGCGTTTGTCCTGCTTCGACGGCTTGACCTTTTTCGACCATAACCGCGACAACAACCCCATTCATTGGCGCCGCGAGCGATCCAGAGCCTGCCTGTTCGGTTTCAATGAAAGTCTCACGATATTGACAACACAGGAAGGGTTCGCCCTCATGAAACAGGGTTAAATCATCACCATTTGCATAACCGTGCAGTGTCAGATTATGACCATCAATAACCAGTTTCAAGCTGTCTTGCTGTTGTGTCGCATGAACATGATAAGTCACCTTGTCTAAAGTAATATCGTATTCATCTTTTTGTTCTTGGATGCTAAGTAAATGACAAATATCACCAACCATTAGCGTCATTGAACGAATATGCTTAGCGTTCAAACGCCAGCTGTTTTGGGCTGAGAAAGGAGAGTGCTCATCGCCATTAATGCGATTGCCATGTTTTGTTTGCTCAAGAAACCAAGCGCAGGCACTGACTAAACACAAAGAGGGATCTAATTGGCTTGGCGCGAAGAGACTCTCGTGATGGCGTTCAATAAAGCCAGTATCGAGTTGCGCCTGACGGAACGGTTCCGAATCTGCGAGCCGATGTAAAAAGCGGGTGTTCGTTTTTAGACCACCGATGCGGTAATGTTCTAACGCTTGCACAAGTCGATTAATGGCAGTGTCGCGATCTTCGTCCCAGACGATCAATTTTGCGATCATAGGGTCGTAATAAACGCTCACCTCATCCCCCTCGGTTACCCCAGTGTCAACGCGAACATGAGCGCTTTCGTCGGGCGTACGAAGATAGTGTAAAGTGCCCGTTGCAGGTAAAAAGTCTAGATTAGGATCTTCAGCATAAATACGCGCTTCTAAGGCATGGCCGCGAATCTGTATTTGCGCTTGCATAAGAGGCAGCGGCTCAGCGTTCGCAACGCGCAATTGCCATTCGACCAGATCCAAACCAGTGATCATTTCTGTCACCGGATGCTCGACTTGTAGGCGAGTATTCATCTCCATAAAATAGAAAGACTCGTCTACATCATAAAGAAATTCTACAGTGCCAGCGCCAACATATTGAATGGCTTGAGCGGCCTGTACAGCGGCTTCGCCCATAGCACGTCGCGTCGCATCGGTTAAATTAGGCGCGGGCGCTTCTTCAATGACCTTTTGATGGCGGCGTTGCACAGAACAGTCGCGTTCAGCCAAATACACACCGTTGCCTTGTTGATCACAAAACACCTGAATCTCAACATGACGCGGCTGAGTCAAATATTTCTCGATGAGCATATCTGAATTACCGAAGGCATTTTTTGCTTCACGGCACGCAGAGTTCAGTGCTTCATCGAATTCGGTCAGTGAATTGACCACTCGCATCCCTTTACCGCCACCACCAGCGACCGCTTTCAGTAATAAAGGAAAGCCGCATTTTTCGGCTTCTTGTTTGAGCCGAGCAGGGGATTGATCGTCAGCGTGATAACCGGGAACCAATGGCACACCGGCAGCTTCCATGATGGTTTTGGCCGCAGATTTTGATCCCATTTGCGCAATGGCGCTGGCTGGTGGACCAATGAAAACAATGCCATTTTGTTCACAGGCCGCCGCAAAATCAGTGTTCTCGGATAAGAAACCATAACCAGGGTGAATCGCTTGAGCGCCAGATGTTTTGGCTATTTCAATAATACGATCTGCGCGTAAGTAGCTTTCGCTGCTTGGCGCAGGCCCCAGAAGAAAAGCCTCGTCTGCCATGGTCACATGACGCGCAAAACGGTCTGCTTCTGAGTAAACCGCGACACACTTAATGCCAAGACGGTGCGCTGTTTTAATAACCCGACAGGCAATCTCACCTCGGTTTGCTATTAATATTTTACTAAACATGCGATTACTCCTCGATCCACGTTGGCTGGCGTTTGCTCAAAAAAGCATTTAAACCTTCTTGACCCTCATCGCTCACTCGAATATCAGCAATTCGTGTTGCGGTGTCGCGGATTAACGCCTGATCAATTGGCTGTTGACTCACGGCGTGAATGAGCGATTTTGCCGCACTGACCGCTTGTGGGCTGTTCCGATAAAATGGCTTCAGTAATTGATGACACAAACTGTCCAATTCGACATCGTCCTCGGCTAATTCATGAACCAAACCAAATTGCTGAGCCGTTACCGCATTAAACGCTTCCGCGGTCATAAAATAGCGTCTGGCTTGGCGTTCGCCGATTGCTCGAATCACATACGGGCTAATGACCGCAGGGATGAGCCCGATACGTACTTCAGATAGGCAAAAGTTGGAGTTTCGTGTCGCAATAACCAGATCACAACAAGCGGTCAACCCAACGGCACCACCATAAACAGCGCCTTTAATGAGCGCCATGGTTGGCTTAGAATAATGGTTCAAACGCTCCATTAATAAGGCCAAGCGGCTGGCATCGTCTAGGTTTTTCTGGCGACTATGGTTCGCCATCCGTTTCATCCAAGCTAGGTCTGCGCCCGCCGAAAAATTCTTGCCGTGAGCGCGTAATACCAAAGCACGCACGTTAGTATTTCGGTCAGTCTCTTCTAATGCGGTTATCAACTGCTCGATCATAATATCGTCGAAAGCGTTGTGTACCTCAGGGCGGTTAAGCGTCAGCCAAGCGACACCTTTCGCGTCTAGGCTTAGTTCTACATACTGCTTTGTCATGTGACGGCCTCTTTACATGCGGAACACGCCGAAGCGCGTTTCGTCCTGCGGTGCGTTGAGTGCAGCGGATAAACCCATGGCGACCACTTCTCGTGTCTGAGCGGGGTCAATGACGCCATCGTCCCATAGTCGTGCCGACGCATAATAAGGGTGTCCCTGATGCTCATAGGTTTCGACAATAGGGCGCTTGAATTCTGCTTCTTCTTCCGCAGACCAATGTTGACCACGTCGATCAAAGTTATTACGACGCACCGTCGCCATTACCCCAGCCGCTTGTTCGCCACCCATGACTGAAATACGAGCGTTTGGCCACATCCAGAGAAAATTAGGACTATAGGCACGGCCACACATGCCGTAGTTACCCGCGCCAAAAGAACCACCGACCAGCACGGTTAATTTGGGAACATTCGCACAGGCAACGGCGTTGACCATCTTGGCGCCATGTTTCGCGATCCCTTCTGCTTCTGTTTTTTGACCGACCATAAAGCCCGTAATATTCTGCAAAAACAGCAATGGAATATTACGCTGGCAGCACAGCTCGATGAAATGAGCGCCTTTTTGAGCGGAGTCACTGAATAAGATGCCGTTGTTCGCAAGGATACCCACCGGATAGCCATATATGTGCGCGAAGCCAGTTACCAAAGTCGTGCCATACAGTTTTTTAAATTCGTCGAACTCAGAACCATCAACAAGGCGAGAGATTATCTCGCGAGCGTCATAAGGTTTCTTGAGATCAGTACCGACAATGCCGCCCAGTTCTTCTGGTGAATAGAGTGGAGGGCTTGGTACTTTTTGTTCGACCGCCACTGTTTTTTTGCGATTAAGGTTAGCCACACAAAGACGGGCAATCTGCAATGCATGAGTGTCGTTTTCAGCATAATGATCCGCCACCCCAGACACGCGACAATGTACATCGGCGCCACCAAGGTCTTCGGCCGAGACGACTTCGCCAGTAGCGGCTTGAACGAGAGGTGGGCCAGCGAGAAAAATAGTGCCTTGATTTCGTACTATGATGGATTCATCCGCCATGGCCGGTACATAAGCCCCGCCAGCGGTACATAACCCCATGACAACCGCGATTTGAGGGATACCTTTGGCAGACATGCGGGCTTGATTGAAGAAGATGCGCCCGAAATGGTCACGATCTGGAAAAACGTCATCCTGTTGTGGCAAGTTAGCGCCACCAGAATCAACCAAATAAATACACGGCAAGTGGTTGCGTTCGGCAATCTCCTGAGCGCGTAAATGTTTTTTGACGGTCAAGGGGAAATAGCTGCCACCTTTTACCGTCGCATCATTTGCAATCACCATGCATTCAACGCCATTAATGCGCCCAATACCTGAAATGATGCCAGCGGCAGGAATGTCATCGTTGTAAACTTTATAGGCGGCTAATTGAGACAGCTCAAGAAAAGGGGAGCCTTCATCGAGCAAAACATTGATGCGCTCTCGCGGAAGCAACTTTCCTAACGACAAATGGCGCTGTTGATAGTCATTGCCACCGCCGAGTGCAATAGTAGCGACCTTGTCGTGAAGGTCCGCAACCGCTTCACGCATGGCCGCCTCATTACGACAAAACTCATCGCTGCGCGTATTGATCTTGGTATGAAGAACCGGCATAACTTTCTCCTGATATTGTTCTTATTCTTTTCTATTCAGACAGTGAGTCAGACGATAGGCTTGTTCCGTTCGTCTCGAACTCAGTTATTCAGGAACAATTCTCGACCGATTAACATACGGCGAATTTCTGATGTGCCCGCGCCAATTTCGTAAAGTTTGGCATCACGCAACAAGCGACCAGTAGGAAATTCATTGATATAGCCATTACCACCGAGCAATTGAATCGCATCTAAAGCGAGTTTTGTGGCATTTTCTGCGGAATAAAGGATAACGCCAGCACAATCCTTGCGACTGACTTCGCCGCGCATGGCCGCCTGACAGACGGCATAAAGATAGGAGCGGGAGGCATTCATTACCGTGTACATGTCCGCAATTTTCCCTTGCACCAGTTCAAATTCACCAATGGCTTTACCAAACTGCTGACGATCACGAATATAAGGCACAACGATATCCATAGCCGCTTGCATAATACCCAATGGACCCCCTGACAAAACCAGCCGCTCGTAATCCAAACCGCTCATGAGCACCTTAACTCCGCCGTTTAGCTCACCAATAATGTTTTCTTTTGGTACCGGACAGTCTTCGAATACTAGCTCGCACGTGTTCGAGCCACGCATACCAAGCTTGTCGAGCTTTTGATGACGAGAGAACCCCGCAAAATCCCGTTCGACGATAAACGCAGTAATACCGCGCGAGCCTGCTTTTTGGTCGGTTTTCGCATAGATCACATAAGTGTGAGCATCAGGACCATTAGTGATCCACATTTTCGTACCGTTGAGCAGATAATGGTCGCCATTGTCGCGAGCGTGTAACTTCATCGATACCACATCAGAACCAGCGTTAGGCTCAGACATAGCAAGCGCACCAATGTGCTCTCCGCTGATCAATTTTGGTAAGTACTTATGCTTTTGCTCTTCACTGCCATTGCGATGAATCTGGTTAATACAAAGATTAGAATGAGCGCCGTAGGAAAGACCCACGGACGCAGAGGCACGACTGATTTCTTCCATCGCAATAACATGCGCAAGGTAGCCCATATCGACACCACCGTACTCCTCTTTCACCGTGATACCGAGCAACCCCATATCGCCGAATTTACGCCATAAATCCGCCGGAAATAGATTGTCATGGTCGATCTGCTCAGCGCGTGGCGCTATCTCTTGAGCCGCAAAACCATTGACTTGATCGCGTAGCATATCGAGCGTTTCGCCTAGGCCAAAGTTGAGGCCGGTATATTGTGAAATCATTGTCTTATACCTATGTTTATTGCCAGCTGTACTTTTTAAAGGCTTAGCGGGCTTGTTGTTTTTGTGTGTTTAGTTCTGCTAATGCGTTAGAACACCTCGTTTCCGCATTGTCTAATTCCAGTTGTATCATCGTAATGTCTTTTAACTGTTGCTCCAGCTCGCTGCGTTTTTGATGAATGATTTCCAGCAATAGATTGAGCTGTTTCTCGCTCCCCGTCAGCGTTTCATCCCAAAGGGAAAATAACTCTCTGATCTCTGCAAGGGAAAACCCAAGACGCTTGCCTCGTAAAATAAGCTTCATACGAACCCGGTCTTGACGGCTGTAAACGCGCGTCTGACCCCGACGAATAGGCTGGAGCAATCCTTGATCCTCATAAAAGCGAATACTGCGAGTCGTCACGTCAAACTCACTGGCTAACTCGCTGATTGAATAGCTCACTTTTTTATCTGTCATGGTGTGACTCATTAATGGAATTATTTTCAGACTAGGGTAAGTTAACGTAAACGTCAACTTTAAATTGTCGATAAATTAATCAGATGATCCACTAGGAGAAAATAGTGACCAACGCACAAGCGACTAAGTTTTTAATGCCAAGAATTGCAATTTCGTTAATTTGGGTTGAATATCGATGAACTTGATTAAAGCCCTTACCAAATAAAAGGGCATTGAAAATAGCCATATACCAAAAAACAGCGTGGCGAAAAAGCCAAAGCATACGGGAAACATTTCCCCATGCACTCGTGTACGACACCACCCTCAAGTCGTATCAGATAACTGAGGATTTAGTGCCTCAAAATTTAAATAGTTACTAATTTAAATAGTTACTAATTTAAATAGTAACTGCGAGCGTTAGGGGTGAGTCCGAGGCGAGTGGCCCGACTAATATTTTCTTATAAATAAACGGCTTTTTTACCATCGCAAGTCATTATCGAGTAATATCTTTAGATACATATTTTTACATTCATATTTATATGGCTTTTTAACGCGTCAATGGAGAAACCCCAGTACATGGAATCCACGAATCACCCAGACTCTCAATCAGCGACGACATCCGCTGCCATTAAAAAGTCACCTGCGAAAAAATCGCCTGCTAAGAAGAAGCCAAGCAAAGGCTTTGAAGAAACCTTATGGGACACGGCGAACCAGTTACGCGGCAGTGTAGAATCTTCCGAATACAAGCACGTTGTGTTGAGTCTGGTGTTCTTAAAGTTCATCAGTGATAAGTTCGAAGCCCGTCGCCAAAAGATGCTCGACGATGGTCAAGAAGCCTTCATCGAGATGAAAGAGTTTTATCAGCAAGACAACATCTTCTATTTACCCGAAGAAACCCGTTGGTCGTTTATTAAAGCGCGCGCCAAACAAGACAATATTGCCGTACTCATCGACACCGCGTTATCGACTATCGAAAAGAACAACCCAAGCTTAAAAGGCGCCTTGCCAGACAACTATTTCACTCGCCAAGAACTAGAAGTGAAAAAGCTCGCGTCCTTGATAGACACCATAGAAAACATCGACACTTTAGCCAATGAATGCAACGCCACCGATGAAGACTTAGTCGGTCGCGTGTACGAATACTTCCTCGGCAAATTCGCCGCCACAGAAGGCAAGGGCGGTGGCGAGTTCTACACCCCTAAATCTGTCGTGACCTTATTGGCACAAATGCTCGAACCATATCAAGGCAAGGTTTACGACCCGTGCTGTGGTTCTGGTGGTATGTTTGTGCAGTCGTTGAAATTTGTCCAGCAGCACGAAGGCCGCAGTAAAGACATCGCCATTTACGGTCAAGAGCTTACCGCGACCACGTACAAACTGGCGAAGATGAACCTAGCGGTACGCGGTTTGTCTGGCAACTTAGGTGAAAAGCCGGCGGATACGTTTTTCTCCGATCAGCACAAAGATCTAAAAGCCGATTACATCATGGCCAATCCGCCGTTTAACTTAAAAGACTGGCGCGATGAAGCAGAATTAACCGACGACCCGCGTTTTGCGGGTTACCGTACGCCGCCCACTGGCAACGCCAACTACGCGTGGATATTGCATATGTTGTCGAAGCTGAGCGAAACCGGCACCGCAGGGTTTGTATTGGCCAACGGTTCCATGAGTTCTAACACCTCGGGCGAAGGCGAAATACGCCAACAGTTGATCGAAAACGACCGCATTGAATGCATGATCGCCTTACCGGGGCAATTGTTCTATACCACGCAAATTCCTGTGTGTTTGTGGTTTATGTCGAAAGACAAAACCGCCAACAGCGACAAAGGCTTCCGTAACCGTGAAACCGAAACCTTGTTTATCGACGCCCGCGAAATGGGCTCCATGATCAGTCGTGTACACAAAGAACTCACGGTAGATGATTTAAACCTGATCGCCGACACCTTTCACGCATGGCGCAGCAGCGACGACGCCTTGCAAAAACGTGTCGACAGCGGTGATTGCAAAGTCACTGAATACCAAGACCAAGCGGGCTTCTGCAAATCCGTCACCATTGAAGACATGAAAGCCAACGATTACGTACTCACACCAGGACGCTACGTGGGCGCAGCGGAAATAGAAGACGATGGCATTCCCTTTGAAACGAAAATGCGCGAACTTAGCCAAACCCTCTACAGCCAAATGAACCAAGCCGAAGCACTTGATAAATCAATCCGTAAGAATCTAGAAGGGCTGGGTTATGGGGAGTGAAAAATATAACTTTCCAATTGATTGGGATGTGAAGCCATTAGTTCAATGTACTTCTAATAAAAATATTTCCTATGGAATAGTACAGCCAGGTCAGCATGATGAAACTGGTATTGGAATAATCCGAGTAAACAATTTCGAAAATGGACAGATAAATACGAAAGATGCTCTTAAAGTATCTTTTAAGATTGAAAATAAATTTGAAAAAACACGATTAGTTGGTGGAGAGGTGCTTCTTACCCTTGTTGGAAGTACTGGTCAAAGTGCTGTTGTGCCAGTTTCATTACAAGGTTGGAATGTAGCACGTGCAATAGCTGTTATAAGGCCATCAGCTGCTATTAGTGCTGAATGGATCGATATTTGTCTTAAATCACCGTTATCTAAACAATTCTTAGATGATAGAGCTAATACAACAGTTCAAAAAACACTTAATTTAAAGGATGTTAAGGAAATACCTATACCCTTACCTCCTCTGAATGAAAGAAGTGAAATTGAACTTATAATTACTAATTTCGACAAAAAAATCACTCTCAATCGCCAAATCAACCAAACTTTAGAGCAAATGGCGCAGGCCTTGTTTAAGTCGTGGTTTGTGGATTTTGATCCTGTCATCGACAACGCCTTAGACGCAGGTTTTTTCGATGCAGCAACCAACAGCGAATTGAGCAGCCTTCCTCCAGCTTTAATTGCCCGCGCTGAATTACGCAAAACCGCCCGCGCCAGCGACGACTTTCAAGCCTTACCAGACCACATCCGCCAGCTTTTCCCTAGTGCATTTGAAGACAGCCAAGAACCGAGTGTTGGGATTAAAGGCTGGGTGCCGAAAGGGTGCAGTGTTAAAGGCTTAGAAAGTAGAATTAAATTTTCAAATGGGAAGACCAAAAAATCAGACGATAAAGGAAAATACCCACTTTACGGCGCTAATGGAATTATTGGTTTTAGTGATGACTCAAGATTTAGTAATGCGATTATTATAGGAAGAGTTGGCGCATATTGTGGTGCAATTGAGTATTGCTCTGGATTATTCTGGCCTTCGGATAACACTATCGTCGCATCAGCTAAAATAGATCAAAATGAATTGGCTTTTATACTATATCTTTTAAAACATTTAAATCTGAATCGTTATGCAGGTGGAGCAGCTCAACCTCTATTAAATCAAAGAACCTTGAATCAAATTGCGTTTTCATTTTCTTCACCAGAATTACTTTTAAAGTATTCTGAAATTATTGATCTTAATTTGAAGAAAATCGAACAATTGAGTTTAGAAAATGAGTCTCTGATACAAATAAGAGACATCTTATTGCCCAAACTCATCTCCGGTGAATTACGTTTGGATTCACCAGAAGTAGAGCAAGCCAATGCGTTGATGGACGCAGAATAACCCCCTCCCAACCCCCTTGAAGAGAAAGGGGGAGGGGCTAGAACATGACACTTCTTTGAAGGTAAAGGGTGGGGTTGGTCATTATTAATAACACGCAGTCAGAAGGATTTTTATTGCATGGGTTCGATGTTTACTGAGGCAAAATTAGAGCAAGCCATTATTGAATTGATGGGCGAGCAGGGTTATCCCCATGTGTTAGGTCAGAAGATACACCGAGCGGATCAGTCTCAGGTGTTGATCGTCGACGATGTGCGTGAGTATTTGTCTTGCCAATATCACGCTGACGGTATTACGACGAACGAGATCGAGTCGATCATTCGTCAGTTAAGCGCCTTGCCTGCCAGTGATTTGTACCAGAGCAATAAAACCTTCAGTGCTTGGCTGTCTAATGGTTTCTTGTTGAAGCGAGAAGACCGTAACCAAAAAGATTTGTACATCGAGCTGATCGATACTCGCCACCTGAATGAAACGTTGGCTCAGTTATTTGCCACTCCGAAAGATCTGGCGAAAGTCGCTGAAGGTCAAATCCATTATTTGTCGTCGGCGAATAACGCGCCAAACAGTCATAATGTCTACAAGATGGTGAATCAGCTTGAGATAGAAGGCGTGGATGGTCAGATGCGCATTCCCGATGGCATCTTGTACGTAAACGGCTTGCCGCTGGTGGTGTTTGAGTTTAAATCCGCTGTGCGTGAAAACAACGCCACCATTCATGACGCTTGGCAACAAATCTGTATTCGTTACCAGCGGGATATTCCCCAACTGTTTGTTTACAACGCCTTGTGCATCATCAGCGATGGGGTCAACAACAAGCTGGGTAATGTGTTTGCGCCTTACGAGTTTTATTACGCGTGGCGCAAGGAGACAGGCTTTGAGTCTGCCGAGAAAGACGGCATCAATTCCCTCTATACCATGCTCCACGGCTTGTTCCATCCCACTCGATTGTTGGATGTGATTAAGAACTTTGTCTTCTTTCCTGACACCACGAAAAAAGAAGTCAAAATCAGTTGTCGTTATCCGCAATATTACGCCGCTCGCAAGCTGTATTTTAATATCCTCAAAGAACGCAAGCCCCTTGGCTCAGGCAAAGGTGGTACCTACTTTGGTGCGACGGGTTGTGGCAAGAGTTTCACCATGCAGTTCTTGTGTCGCTTGTTGATGAAAAGCATCGATTTTGAAAGCCCAACCATTGTATTGATCACGGATCGAACCGATTTAGACGACCAACTCGCCAAACAGTTTACCGGCGCGACAGGTTACATTGGCGACGACACCATTGTCTCCGTCACCAGCCGAGCCGATTTGCGTGAAAAGCTGCAAGGCATCAAAAGCGGCGGGGTATTTCTAACCACCATTCATAAATTCACCGAAGATCTACAGCTGTTGTCGGATCGTACCAACATCATTTGTATTTCAGACGAAGCTCATCGCTCGCAAGTGAATCTCGACAAAAAAGTAGTGATCAAATATCAAGATGGCAAAGCCGTATCGGTAAAAGAAACCTATGGCTTCGCTAAGTATCTGCATGACTCTTTGCCGAACGCGACTTACGTGGGCTTTACGGGAACGCCAATAGACGCCACGTTGGATGTGTTTGGACAAGCCATCGACAGCTACACCATGACAGAAGCGGTGAACGACGAAATCACCGTGCGCATTGTCTACGAAGGGCGTGCTGCAAAAGTCTTTTTGGACAACAGTAAACTCAAAGAAGTTGAGGCTTATTACGATGTGTGTGCACAAGAAGGCTCCAGCGAACATCAGATAGAAGAAAGTAAAAAAGCCTCAGCCAATATGAATGCCATCTTGGGCGACCCTGACCGTATCGCTGCGTTAGCGAAGGACTTTGTGATTCATTATGAAAGCCGAGTCAGTGAAGGCGCTACGGTGAAAGGTAAGGCGATGTTTGTCTGCGCCAACCGAGAAATCGCCTATGACTTCTATAAAGCGGTAAAAGCACTACGCCCCGATTGGTTTGAGAAACATTTAACCTCAGATGAAAATCTCCAATTAACTGAGAAAGAGCAAGAAGCTTTATTGCCGCTCGAAAAAGTGCAGATGGTCATGTCCCAAGGGGAAAATGACACCGCCGAATTGTATGCGCTAGTGGGCAAGAAAGAACACCGTAAAGAGCTAGATCGACAATTCAAGAACCCGCTTTCCAACTTCAAAATCGCCATCGTCGTAGATATGTGGCTAACCGGCTTTGATGTCCCTGAATTAGACACCATTTACATTGATAAACCGCTGCAAAAGCACAACCTGATTCAAACCATTTCCCGCGTTAACCGTAAACTGGAAGGCAAAGAAAAAGGCTTGGTGGTGGATTACATCGGCATTAAATCTCGAATGAATCAAGCACTGGCCCAGTACTCCAAAGCGGATACAACCAGCATGGAAGATGTGAATTTATCTGTGGTGGAGGTGAAGAACCATTTAGATTTACTCAAGCAGATGTTTCATGGCTTTGATGTGTCTGGCTATTTTAGTAATGAGCCCCGTGAGCAGTTGGAATGCTTAAACCAAGCGGCCGAATTTATCCTGCAAACGAAGAAAGGCGAGAACCGCTTCATGAGCTTAGTAAAACGGCTAAAAGCCGCTTACGACGTGTGCTGTGGCAATGAGCGGATTGATCAAAGCGAACGGGACTTGATTCATTTCTACATCGCGGTACGTTCAATTATCTTCAAGCTCACCAAAGGCGATGCGCCAGACACCGCGCAAATGAATGCCCGTGTACGCGAGCTGATTGCCGAAGCCTTGCGAGCAGACGGGGTAGAGGAGATCTTCACCATAGGCGAAGCAAAAGCTGACGCCATTGATATTTTTGATGAAGACTACCTAGAGCGCATCAACAAAATCAAACTGCCCAATACCAAAATTCAACTGCTGCAAAAACTACTGCAAAAAGCCATTGGCGACTTTAAAAAGGTCAACCAAGTGAAAGGCATGGACTTCTCAAAACGCTTTGAAGCCTTGGTAGAACAATACAACGAACGTCGCGACGAAGATGTTTTGAACGGAGAAGAGTTCGACACCTTCAGCCAAGAAATGACCGATATGGTGTATGACATGGCAAAGGAAATGGGCTCCTTCGCCGACCTTGGCATCGACCTAGAAGAAAAAGCCTTCTACGACATCCTTGAACACATGCAGAAAAAATACGAATTCAGCTACGACAGCGACAAACTACTCGAACTCGCCAAAGCCATGAAAACCATCGTCGACGACGTCGCCAAATACCCCGACTTCGCCAAACGCGACGACATAAAAGCCACACTAAAAGTCGACCTAATACTCCTACTGCACAAATACGGCTTCCCACCCGTCGCCAACGACGACGTGTATAAAAGCGTACTAGAGCAGGCCGAGAATTATAAGAAGTATCGTGGGTGATAATGGCAGTAATCTTGGAAGTACTGAATATAAAGCAATCTCTCTTTTGATCGATATTATGGTTAGATTATGTTTTTTTAGATATTTTTTTTCAAAATATGAACTATTAGTTATAAATAAATATATTGTTAAAAGCAAGGTGTTTTAAATAGATAGTTCTATTAATAGGGGGATAAGTGGAAAATAAAATATACAATTTTGATGAGTTAGAAGGGTTATCTGATATAGATTTGGAAGAGATTCTTGAGAGAAGTTGGAATATTGAAAATGGTAATTTTGAGGTTTGGGGGGAAGTCAAACTATTTGCAGATAAAACTTGGGGATATTTAATAAATCCTAGAACAATAAGCGAAAACAAATTAATTTCTTATCCATTAACTGGAATTAATAACACATGTAAATTTTTTATTAATCCAAAAGATGTGAAAAAAATTGGAGATGAAAACACCTCATCTTTCGTTCGCTGTAAACTACAATTATCTCCTCTATCTGAAAGAGAAAAACATAATATTCCTTTCGAAATGAACACTTGTCCTGGAAGCTTCTCATTACTTGAAAAGCTACCATTCGATATTTCGAATGATATATTTACTAACGATAATATGTCTTCATTTATGTCCAAATCTATATATGACTTTTACCATGAAAAAGCAGATGAAAAAATAAAAGATGATTTTTATATCCTAAAAAAAAGACTAAATGATGAGTTGTTAGAATCGAGAAAAGTAGTAGAGGAAGAACTTAATGGAATTAAAAATGAGAAGTCAGTTGCAGAGATAGAACGTAATACTACATTAAAAGCCAATAAAGTGTTGATAGCTAAAAAAGAAATTCTCGACTCAAAAATTGAATCATTAACCTTTAAAGAGCAAGAAAAAGTAAAACATATAACCCAATTAAAAAAAGAGTTTCACGACTTAGAGGCTGGAATGAATAATAAAATTGAACGTCTAAGAAAATATGTATCTGATAAGGCTTTATTTTTAAAAACATTTGAGTTTGTTGATGAAGAAGATCTAGGTTGTTTTTTACTTGAGTCAAATTCGAATAATGAAATTGTCGATGGTTTTTCATTTAAAAATATATTGGGTGGTGATTACTATAAAGCAGTCTCTTATATACAGGCATATTTAGTGAAAAAAGGTGTTTTATATCCGCGGCATATTGTTGAAAATTATATAACATTGTTACGTACAAAGGATCTGATTGTACTTGCTGGTGATTCAGGTTCTGGTAAAACTAATTTAGTTAAGTCTTTTGCAAAAGCTGTTGGTGGAAAATCTATTATTATACCGGTCAAACCAAATTGGACAAGCTCAGAAGATCTTTTAGGATATTACAACCCCTTAGAAAAAAAGTACCTTGCAACTCCATTTCTTGAAGCATTAATTGAAGCTAATAAAAACCCTGATATCCCATATTTTATTTGCCTTGATGAAATGAATCTTGCAAGAGTCGAATATTATTTTGCTGATTTTTTATCGCTTTTAGAATCTAGGGATGAAGAACCAGAAATTAAGCTTTATGCAGAAGATGAATCTGCACACGTACTGTCAGAATTAAAGGCTGTTGTTGAAATTATTCAAGCAGGGAAAGAAAAATATAGTCAAGATGGTGTTGTTAACTTTATTGAGTTGTTGAAAGATGAGGAGCTTACACAGCATTTGAGACAAGCATTTGGATTTAGTGATAAAAATTCTCTTATCAAATATCACAGTGAAATACGACGTATGTTATCTGCTGCTATTACAATGCCTTCAAGTATTAAAATGCCAGAAAATGTACATATTATTGGTGCCATTAATATTGATGAGACAACACATTATCTATCCCCCAAAATTCTTGATAGAGCTCATATCATGCGCTTTGAATCGCCACTTTTATCTGATTGGGATCAAATTTTATCTGAAGTTGAACGGTACGATTTTGTTGATGTAACAAAGCCATTACTTTTTGAAATAAAGGAGCTAGGCGAACGGAATGATTATCCGAAATTTGACTGGAATAATGAATTTTGTAAATTATTTATTGAACTTAATAAAGAGTTTTTTCATAAGCTAGGTATCGAATTCGGAATGCGTACTATTCGTCAAGGGCTTAATTATCTTGCTTTTTTTGAATCGGTGAATGATGACTCTATTTTATCTATTAATAATTTTTTATTACATAAGGTTCTACCTAAATTTACTTTTGATGGTAATAAATCATTGGGACAACAAACCAAATTAGATTTAATAGAGAAGGTGTTTATAGAGCGGATTAAGAAAGAGTTACCTACATATACTGAGATGCCTCAAATATTTTCAGCCGTCGCTGTATTAGAAAGTGTCATACAAGATGCTAAAGTAAATGATGGTGTCGTGAATTTCTGGTCATAATTATGAAGTCAGAATTTGAAATTAAATATATTGAAATCCAATGGTACGATCAAGAAACTGTTATTAAAATAACTGAGTCTTTATTCTGTTTGTCTCTCGAATATAATAAGGACATTGAATGTTTTGAATGTGAAACGACTATATACCCCAATACAGGGGGATTACGTGGGCAACTTGCGGTTCGTTTTTTACATAATAATATAGTAAATCCATATATCCAATTACCAAATGGAGGAACGCAGTACTTAAGTTCTATTGATGATATCGACACAGGTAAAACGTGGTGGGTTGTAAAAGATAAATGGGATAATAAAAATCAGTATTGGCAACATTCAAGCATTAATACGGCTGGTACTTTAAGGTTGATCTTACAAGACAAAGTGTGTCAAATTCTTATCGGTTCAATAGATTTTACTCGAGAGCAACTAGATACTTACCTCTCTAGCTTTAAAGATGATTTATGGGAATTGATCTTAGATGATTCAAGCCCCATTCAAGCTGATAAAGAAGGTAATAGCATTGGTATTAATGAAGAAGTAATTGAATGCATTCAGCATCTTATTGTTAATGCAGATAAAATATTAAATGCTCCAAAATCAGAACTTCGTGAAATTCAAACACTAAAATCTCGTAAATCAGTCAAGCCAGTTAATCGGACATTTATGGAGCTTGTTAGTAAACGTAATCAGAATTTTTTAACCAGCCGAGCGACAAAACCATCTTATAACGTTGCTGAAAATCGATATGTATTATTTGCCTTAGAACGTTCATATCGAATTATAAAAAAAATAGCGATTCTCTCTCGCAATAAAGTTAAACGTTATGCTAATACTGTTGATAGGCTTCAAAGCCAATATGATGCATTCACCGATATAATTTCAATCGATAGGGAGCTAGTTGTAAAAGATTTAAAAATATTAGGTGAACGTTGCCATTTAGATTACTGGCAACGCAAATTGAAAGAGCAGTTAAATAAGAATGGAATAAATTTAGATGTGGAAGCAACAAACCATAACGAGTTATATATTCGTACCCAAAACTATACAAAAGATCAAATCTCAGGAAACAAAGATGGATTTTTTATAGAAATATTCAATAATGGAGTTTGGGGGAAGGTTGATAATAAAACAACTATATTATCTTTTAAATATAACTACTCAAATTTGATTCGTTGTCTCAAAACTAATTCTGAATATAGAGTAATAGGCGCAATACATCGAAATAAATCAACTAATTCTGTATTATATTCTATCTCATCTTTAAGTTTGGTAGAACTATTAACAACAAAAGGGTTTCAAGTTGCTAGGAAAAAGTTTGAAGAAGAAAAGCAATTAGGGTTGCAGTTAAATTCAAATGGTTGGAAACGTAATCTGAGAAGCAATGAGTTAGAAGAACAGGAAAAAGAAAAGAATGCATTGGTAAACCGAATTAACTTTTATGCTGACAATGAGAAATTATCAGCATATGTCTATGATAAAGTAGCGCCTAAATTAAAACAACTTACAAAGATCATTAAATCGCTTCGTCGACTTGAAATAAAACATTCATCAAACTTTCCTAATTCAATGACATTTGTACAAAATCCCAATTATCAAGGTGTTCATAATAATTATAAGGTATTAAGAAAGGTTACTAATCTTGCTGATGATGAATTACTTATTAGATTAGAAGAGATTGATGCGATCGGATTGGTGAATATGCCAATTATTTATGAGCGTTGGTGTTTATTACAAATAATCAAAGTATTGAGAGAATCATTTCGATATGTGCTGGAAGATAACTGGAAATATAAGCTCATAGAAGCTATTCGAACAAATACTGTTGATATCGAAATTAAGCTGTCAAACCTTGAAGCAAAACGTTTTATTACATTAACCTATGAAATGACGTTGGATAATGGGAAAAGACCCGATTTTGTTCTTGATGTCGAGTGGTGGCCTGAAGATAAAGCTCAAAATATTCAAAAAAAACGATTTGTTATGGATGCAAAATTTTATAATCAAGCTACGTTTACTCGATTTGGTGGATTAATAGGAGCTATTGATCTTCTTTATACCAAAAAAAACTATAGTGAAGATAATAAAAATCCTGTGTTTATTTTACATCCATGTAAAGAAGCTATTTCTGAGAGAGTGACTGCTCAAGAATGGGGGAAGTATAGCTTTCTTGGAGAATTAGCAATAAATGAAAACTATTCGAATCCTCTACATCAATATGGAGGTGTCTTTCTAAGCCCTATTGATAGATTATTATATTTGGATGAATTACAAAGGGTACTTGGATTATTTTTACAGTATAAATTAGAAGATCCTGATACATCTCATAATAGTCGGAATGATGATCGCACAGCTTCAAAACCATTTTGTATTCGTTGTGGTTCTTGCAACCTTCGTCAGATTGAAAAGTCGAGTGGATATTACAATAAAGATGGAGAATGGGTTCCACGAACACCTCGTTCTGTATGGATGCAGTGTAATGAGTGTGAGCAATTTATAAGCTTTAATCATTGCCGAAGTACAGATACTCGGATAATAAAAAATGGTTTTTATTGGACATATCATTCAGCAAGAGCTATTGAACCATTTAATAACAAATGTCCAAGTTGTGGAGAATGGGGGGCTTGGTGAAAGAGGATATATTTAAAAAATTAACATTAATTTATTGAAATATAAGATTTATTATTTTTCTAACTTTAATTCCGACCAATGTTTTTAGGGTATCTAGGTTTTGAAATGAAAAATACATGTCGTGTTGCCGTCTACGGATCTTTGAAACAAGGCTTTTTTAATCATGAGTTATTGGGATATTCAACGCATATAGATTCTGGTTTTATTTCTGGATTCAAAATGTTCGATCTAGAGCTATTTCCAGCGATTATTCGTTCTCCTAACGACAAAATTTTTGTAGAGATCTACGAGGTTGAAGCGGATACGTTAGCGGATCTAGATGAGTTGGAGAGTTACAAGGAGGATGATTTAGCAAATAGTTTTTATAAGCGAATCTGTATTATTTCTCGTTGGGGGCCAATTATGCTTTATGTCTATAATAAGAGTCTGAAAAATGCACAGGAAGTGATTGGTGGTAACTGGGAGCAATGACTAGAAACATGGAGGTAATTACATAATCCCAGTTTTAAACCCGTGGAATTCGACGGGTTTAAAACCTTTTACCTCATCTGAAAAATAATGGATAGCATCCATTGGCACTATTTATTTGATCTCTAAATCAGGCAGATGCAATCAAAGAAAGTCTCATTTCTGACGCATGATTCGGTAACAAATTTCATTCATGAATGACAATGAAGTAGGTGTTTTAATATCATCGAATTCGATGACATTAAAACAGAAGAGGGAGGTTCACTACGGTGGTATGCTCGTTGCGAATTGTGTAGTCGATTACGTTCCTCAAATAATGATTAGCGCTCGAAGTAGTTCAATCGCGCTTTGTTGAGTTCTTTCATTCGTCCTAGAACATCGACGCCTATTTGGTTGTAGACATCTAATAAGTCGATCAACACCCAGTTTTCTCTAATTAAGCCATTTTCGACGCGCCAAAAGTCCAAGCTTCTCATGGTAATTTTTTGATTTGAAGGGGCGATGCCTAACCATCCGCCTTGGCTTATTGTCATGGACATGCCCGGCCAAGCGGTAAACCCAACGTAGCCAGCGTCTGCAAATAAGTATCCTTTGGTTGTGTCTCCAATGCGATTTGGGAGGGCTTTTAAGAAAGGGATTTGATGCCAATTTCGAAACCCTTTGATCCCTCTGGCTGTGCCAATAGCAGATGGGCCGTACCAGCTACAATGAGGGTGCCAATACTTTTCTAGCTGCATTGCTTCGACACCACCATTGGCAAAATCCCCTAATGAGGCACACATAGCCGAGACGATATCTAAACTTTTTTTGGCGGCTGTTTCGTTGTATGCGGACGTTACTATGCCATCTTGAGTTGCGGGCCCTGGAACATGCCATTCGCGCCCTAAGCTAGGCGATAAAGGCCAAGCGCCGGCTTGCATCATTACTTCTGGAATGTCCCAAACGGCTTGTATTTCTACGATTAAGCCATTTTCGATACGGAAAAACTCATGGAAACGCATACTGACTTGATGGCCTGTTGGCAATATGTCTAGCCACGCTTTTTCAAAAGAGCCTGTGTAATAACCGCAACATCCTACCCATTGGCTTTCATGGTTTGAATCACCCGCGATGACGATGGTGTCACGACGCTCTAATCCGACAAAAGCGTCCGCCAGTGGTTTATAAATATGGCTGTATAGCTGGTGTTTTGATTGCAGTGTTTCGAACGGAAAAGTGAATTGAAGTGTTGCCGTATCGGCTATTAATTTATCTATATTATCGATCAAGGCTTCGTCTGAGTAATTGTATAAAGAGGTTCTTAATTTATTTACTATGTCCTTGTTTTTATTGTGAATTAACATTTTTAATTGCTCCCAATTTATTAAATAATGGTTTGCCTAAATCTACATTAAAGCTGTTTTTTTACAGACTAAAAACGCTTCATTTTCTGACTTGTTTTGAGTTTGTCTAATCGCGACACGGTTTTAAAAAAATATTGCATGGCTCAAAAAAGTATGGTTATTTATTGCATACGTATTCATTAAAAACAACTAGGCGACTAAGAATATGGCCAAGATACAGTTAAAAAATATTTGTAAGCGTTGGGGCTCGACGGTTGGTGTTAGGGATTTCAATTTAGACATTGAGGACAAAGAGTTTATTGTATTTTTAGGCCCATCTGGTTGTGGTAAAACGACGACAATGCGAATGATCGCAGGACTTGAAGACCCAACGGAAGGTGAGATTTTTATAGGAGATCGTTGTGTTAATGGGCTAGACCCTAAAGACAGAGACATTGCCATGGTGTTTCAAAGTTACGGTCTTTATCCAAATTTAACCGTATATGAAAACATTCGTTTTCCTCTAAAAATACGTAAAGTGGATTCTGCAACGCACGATAAAAGGGTCCATAAAGCGTCCGACATGGTGGAGTTGGGCAATCTTCTAGAGCGTTACCCACGAGAGCTTTCTGGCGGACAGCGTCAAAGGGTTGCCTTGGCTAGGGCGATCGTTCGTGAACCTAATGTGTTTTTAATGGATGAACCTTTATCGAACTTAGATGCAAAGCTTAGGGTATCTACACGAGCTCAGATAAAGCATCTACAACACACATTACAAACAACGACTATTTATGTAACACATGATCAAATTGAAGCCATGACGCTTGCAGATCGTGTAGTGGTGATGAGCATGGGGGAGTTACAGCAATTAGGAACTCCGACCGAAATTTATGATAAACCAGCCAATACATTTGTTGCGAGTTTCATCGGTTCTCCCGCAATGAATCTGTTGGATGGCGAGATTAGCGATGGCAAGTTTATAGCCGACCATACGCTTGTTAAGGACATTCCCTCAGGTTTACCAAATGCCGTCACGATAGGATTTAGAGCAGAAGATATTCAAGTGACGACCGAGTTAGAAGGCGACATTACCGCCCCTGTTTATAGTGTTGAATTGCTTGGAGATTCAACACTCATTTCTATAAAAATCGGAGATGCCTTATTAATTGCCAAAGCAGATAAGGCGTTTAGAGTAAACATAGGTCAGACAGTTAGTTTTATTATTCCACCAGAGTCGAGGCATTGGTTTAATAAAGAAGATGGTGCCCGTATCGATTTCTAATAAAAAAACCAAAATTAAAAAAAACACAAAAGTCCCAAAGGAACCTAATAATGAAAAAATCAACGCTATCTTCTCTGATTATATTAAGTACGCTAAGCTCTTTTTCATACGCCAATTGTGATTTTAAGAATACTCAAGAGGTTAAAACTATTTCCGCAAGTTTTGCCGCATGGAAAGCCGTTACGGGTGCTATGGCTGAATGTGGCCATGTTAGTTCTACTCTTGATTCAGAATTCAAAACTAAAGTAGGTTCTGCATTAGCCGCGAATCCTTCATTATATGAAGTCGCTGGTGTTGCTAATGGGACATTCGTACCTTTATTAAATAGCGGTCTTATTAGACCTTTAGACAGTCTTGTTGCGAAATATGGTCAAAATTTAAATCCAAATCAGCTTATCAAAGTGGATGGAAAAATCATGGCCATTGCCATGATGATTAATACGCAAAACTTTATGTACCGAAAAGATATTTTTGACAAGTTAGGTTTAAAAGCCCCAACCACTTGGGATGACGTTCTTGTTGATGCAGAAAAAATCAAAAAAGCCAACCTCGTTGAATACCCACTAGGTGGTGCCTATAAAGCAGGCTGGAACCTTGGCCTAGAATTTATCAATATGTATTTGAGTTATAACGCGAAGTTGTTTGATGGAAACCAACCGAGTGTTAATAATGCAGCTGGCATTAAAACTCTGGAAATGATGAAAAAATTATCTGCCTATATGGATCCAGAATACTTGATTGCTGATCCTACCTTTGTTCAGAAGCAGCTTCAATACGGCAAAATTGCCATGGCCAATCTTTGGGCGAGTCGTGCTACCGCATTTGACAATAAAGAAGAGTCTCAGGTAGTGGGTAAGGTTTATATGTCTGCCACACCTAAATCAATAGCCGATGGTCGTCCGGCCAGCACCATGTGGTGGGATGGCATTACGATTGCGAAAAATATCACCGATGAGCAAGCGGATAATGCCTTTAGAGTGGCTATGCAAGGCTTAAACGAAGATATGGTGAAGAAGAATACTGACGCGGCGATTTGGTTAGTAAAAGGCTATAAACCTTCTCGTTTAAGCGATGGTGCTATTCAGAATGCAATAGATAGAACGCCAAGCTATCCACTGACTTCTAAAATTGGTCTTATGCACTCAGCATTAGGAAAAGATGTGTCTGATTATCTGACTGGTCAAAAAACAGCCGAAGAAACATTGAAAGAAGTTGAATATGACTATATTACAGCCGCTAAAGAATCTGGCTTGTTGTAATTAATATATTCCCATAATGAGCCAATATAGTATTGGCTTCATTTTCGTTCATTGAAAGCGGTAATTAGAATGAAAAATAAAACTTTCTTTGCCTTTGTTTCACCTTCGATAATCATAATGTTTTTGTTCATAGCCATTCCTTTAGTGACGGTGTTTGTGCAAAGCTTTTATGTGACTCAAACTGTGTACAACACAGTTTCGGTAGAAACATGTACGCCAAGTTTTCCTACTTCTATTTGTACTACCTCAGAGAAATCAGTCCCAGTAATGGATAAAGACAATAATCCAGTTACGAAAACGGTATACGTAGGACTTGATACTTATAAATCTGTATTAGAAACAGGAAAGGTGGCTAAGTTAATTAGCTCTGGTCATTTCTTCGATATATTTAGCAATATAGATTTTTATAAGGCGTTGTCATTTACGTTACTTTTTACACTGATTACTCTTCCTTTGGTGTTGGGTGTAGGGCTGCTTATTGCGCTAGCCGTTAATAATGTCTCGAAAAGAATGAAAGGGCCGGTTATTTTTGTGTCTTTGTTGCCTTTTATTATCACACCAATTATAGGCGCTCTTTCTATCAAATGGCTGTTTGTGAGTAATGGTTTGCTGACAAGGGTATTGGAAAAGATTACAGGGCATGAAATATCGGTATTTGCTAATAGTTGGTCGATCGAGCTACTGATGGTGTTCTATCGTGTTTGGCACGTTGCGCCATTTGCGTTTGTTCTTTTCTATGCCGGTTTGCAATCCGTGAATAAAGATACATTAGAGTCTGCGATTATTGATGGTGCCTCTAGATTTGAACGGATTCGATACGTCGTTATCCCGCATTTGATGCCGTTAATTTACTTTGTAACCTTGATTCATTTGATGGATACCTACCGCGTATTTGAAGAAATAATAGGTTTTGCAAGTCAAGCCCATGTTATTTCATTGCAGTGGTTAACTTATAATTTCTTAGAGCCTGATGACACAGGAAACCGTGCAATATCAAGTGCTTCAGCGTCATCCATGTTAACCATGGTTGGTATTATTATTTTGCTCGCACCCGTGCTTAAGCGCACGCTTCGAGACCAGAAAAAAGGATAATAAGATGGAAGACGATACACCTAAAGCATTAAGACAGACGTCTTTACTCAAGATAGGCAGTTACGGCTTTTTAGCCTTATGGGCGTTGATTGCGGCATTCCCGTTAGTTTGGATTTTTGTCATGAGCTTTAAGCTGCCCATTGATGCTTTTGCACAAAACCCTTTAGACGTGATATTTGGACCACACACTGCTCAAAAAGACAGTGCGTTCAGTATCATTGATATTCTATTAGGTGGTGTTTTTGCTTATTACGCTTATCAAATCCCTGTGCGTTTTTATCGCACGACGTTAGATTACTTTGTGCCTGTTCAAAATAAAAATATGGGTGCTTTTGCACTGGGGTTATCGTATATATTTATTTTAGTGGGCTTTGCGTTTTATGTTTTACCTGCAATTAGTCATGTATTGAACGGGATATTTCATTCTATTTCGGCGTTGTCTTTGCTGGCTAAGCCTTTAATCGGTTACACGCTTCAGCATTATTATGCGGTATGGGTAGAAAACCAATTCTACATTCAGTTTAAAAACTCGTTAGTGATTACTTTTGGCGTAGTTACTATTTCTCTTACAGTAGGGACATTAGCGGCTTATGCACTATCAAGAACGGCTTCTAACCTTGCGATTTGGTTGCTTATTATTGCCCTTGTCTTTAGAGCGCTTCCTCACTCTGTATTAGTAACAGGGTATTTGCCTTTCTTTATTAATTCTAAAGAGATATTAGGGCCTCTATGGAGTATGCCTGTTATCGGGTGGTTTCTTAGTTTATTTTCTCAAACCCCGCCAACATTGTATGGGCAGCCTCTGGCCGTTATTGCGGTGTTAGTAGCGATTAACCAACCCTTTACGATATGGATGCTACGATCATTTTTTATGAACGTACCTAAAGAGTTAGATGAAGCGGCTAGGGTAGACGGTTGCACTCACTTTCAAGCGTTTAGAAAAGTGATTTTACCCGTAATGTGGCCAGGACTGATTACGACAGGGTTGTTTTCTTTCTTGTTGGCTTACAACGATTACTTAGTGACTTCACTGTTATTGGATAACCAAAACCAAACGATGGTTCCGGCTATTTCCGCGTATTTTAATCGAGAAACAACAGCAACCGATCAGGTAAATGCTATTGCCGCTGCGGCATCGATCACAGCGCCTTTGTTTATTCTTGTGGTCTTTTTCCAGAAACAAATTGTTTCCGGTCTGACTGCAGGAGCGGTGAAGGGTTAACCCGCGAGTGCTGACAAACATAATCACAATAATTATATTTCTGGAGTTCTGAAATGACTAAATCTGACGTTAAGCAAGCCCCTTTTACATTAGACAATGATGTTACAAAAACAGAAACAACAAGAGCCGTTGTGGATGCAATGGTGAATGGGCTCAATGATCATGATATTTCTGGTATGGGGCGTTTCTTTGATGAGCGTTTTCGCTGGATTGGTAATACTGGTTGTGGCTTTAAAGATGGCCTTCAAGAGTTTCAGGATAATTGGCAACGACCATTTCAAGCGGCATTCAGCGAAAAGGTGTGTACGGATGAAGTTCGTATTGCTGAGGGCGAGTGGATGGCGGCTTTTGGCCGTCAGAATGCGAAACATACCGGAGAATTTATGGGTATCGCTCCCACTGGACAAGACGTTGAAATCCGTTATATGGATTTTTGGAAAGTCGTGGATGGTAAAATCGTCGATAACTGGGTAATGGTGGATTTTCCTCATGTTTTAAAACAATTAGGACGCGATGTGTTCAATGGCGAAGGTTGGGAGAAAAATGATTCGAAAGCCGTTCAGCATCCGGTAACGCCTCTAAAATAGTCAAATGAATGCGCGATGTAATGCAAATAAACGCTTTTATTTGTATTACATCGACAGCCGTCATGATCGTTTTTTCATGTGATCCATTTTCTGCTTTTGAGTATTAATAATGAATAACTTTGATTCTGAATTCCTCGATTTACCCGATTATATTATTAAAATCACCAAAGAAATTTGGGAAGATCGTGGTCTGAGCACACTTCATAAATATTATAGTAAAGACATTGTTGTAAGGGTCCCTGCAGGAATATCCATCGGCAATACCAATGTTATTTCGGCCACAATGGCCACCTTGAATGAATTTCCTGACAGAACTTTATTAGGTGAAGATGTGATTTGGTCGGGAGATGATACGGCCGGCTATCTTTCTTCACATCGAATCTTCTCTCAAGCCACACATCTCAAAGACGGTGTTTTTGGTAAAGCGACAGGTAAAAAATTAGGTTTTCGGATTATTGCAGACTGTTACTGCATTGATAATCAAATCACGGATGAGTGGATGATTCGAGATCAGGGTGCTGTGGTCACTCAATTAGGACTGGATCCTAAAACCTACGCCTACAACCAAATTCAAGAAGAGGGTGGTGTTGATAAAGCCGCTAAACCATTTAATCCATCTATGGACATTGTCGGGCCTTATACCGCAAAAGGTAATGATCACCCTATGGGGCAAGCGTATGCAGACACTCTGAAGCGTCTTATGGGTGCTGATTTTAATGCTGTCTTTTCGCTTTTTGATCGGGCTGTTCAAACAGAATATCCAAATGGTGTTTCAGACCATGGGCACAGCAGTGTGGACTCATTCTGGCTGGGGTTACGCTCTTCTTTTCCAAATGCGACCTTTACGATTCATCATGTTATTGGTCGTGACGATAAAGGTATGGCAGACAGAGCGGCAATTCGCTGGTCTCTTTCTGGTAAGCATGAAGGCTGGGGGCGTTATGGGCAGCCAAGCAATGCGGATGTCTATGTGATGGGAATTAGTCATGTAGAGTTTGGCCCTCGTGGTATCACTCGGGAATACGTTGCCATTGATGATACTGCTATTTGGAAACAAATTTTATTGCAGACAGGTTAAGTCGTTATTTAATTTAGTTCGCTGTTTTGATCAAAATTATTCTTTATTTATAGAGCCTAAATATGAGCAATTTTCAAGAAAGTAAATACTTGGTTCGTGCCTATTTCGATGCGCTGGAAGAAGCGACAGTAGATACATTAGACGATGTTATGTCACATTATATTGCCGCTGAATATTCATGGCGAGGTGTGTACCCTTGGAGGGAAATAGACAGCTCAAAAGAGGTAGTACAAACCTTTTGGAAGCCTTTGTTAACGTCTATTAAGCATATGCAGCGCCGCCAAGATATCTTTATTGCGGGGCAGAATGAGTTTGATCATGAGCAGTGGGTTATGAGCATGGGGAACTTTACGGGTCTCTTTGATGAAGATTTTTTAGGCATCAGAGCAACCCGTAAAATTGTCAATATTCGCTACGCTGAATTTAACTGCGTTCAAGAAGGAAAAATCACTAAGACAGGTCTATTTATTGACCTTATTGGTTTGATGGATCAAGCGGGAGCGTATCCTTTACCGCCTTCGACGGGAGTCTATTATAACTACCCAGGGCCAAGGCATCATAATGGATTGCAGTTTCAAGGGATTTCAGAAGAAGAAGGGCAGAAGACACTTAATTTAGTGCATGAAATGGTTAATGATCTAGATGCACTTAATAAGAGTGGCTCTATGACTTGTACTCCCGAAATATTAGAAAAAACCTGGTCTTCTAAAATGACGTGGTACGGTCCAGCTGGCATTGGTGCTTCTTACACTATTCCTCGTTATCAAGAGCAGCATCAGATTCCTTTTCGAGCAGGGCTGGGTGATAAGAAGTTTTGTGGGCATGTTTGTCGATTTGCAGAAGGCAATTTTGCTTGTTTCTTCGGGTGGCCTAATTTATCAAATACCCCAATAGGTGGATGGCTTGGTTTACCAGGAGGAAAGATAAATGCAGAGATGCAAGTGGTCGATATCTATTGCCGTGAAGGCGATAAATTAAGTGAAAACTGGGTGCTGATTGATATCCCTTATTGGTTGAAACAACAAGGTCTTGATGTTTTAAAGCGTACGGGAAGTATTCTTAACCCCTGATGTGTATCACTATATTGCATGGGGAATTCGCTGTATTGCTTGAATCGTTTTACAATACTCTTCTTATGTACGTTAAGTATTTTTGTCGGCATTAAGAGAAGAGTGCAGACGTTCATTGTCCTATTAAACCGTGGTAAGCAAGCTGATTATGAATAAAACTCCAAGTTCCGTCGATGTCGCTAAAGCAGCGGGTGTTAGTCAATCCATGGTGAGTAGAGCGTTTACACCAGGTTCTTCGATTAATCCTGACAAAAGAGCGTTAATTATTGCGAAAGCGAAGGAACTTGGCTATCGGCCTAATATCATGGCGCGCTCCATGATTACAAAAAAAAGTAAGATTATCGGCTTCGTATTTGGCTATTTGGAAAACCAATATTATCCACTTGCACTAGAGAAAATGTCCCGTGAATTTCAGGCTAAGGGTTACCATAGTTTGATGTTTTTCTCGGATAATCAAAGCTCTGCCGATGACATAGTTCAAGAGTTTCTCCAGTATCAGATTGATGCCGTGGTGTTAGCGTCTGTTTCCTTATCCTCCGATTGGATCGATGCGTGTAATTCACTGTCGGTCCCGGTAGTGCTGTTTAACCGTGCGATTAAAACCGATGATGTTACTTCTGTGACGTCTGCCAACTATGAAGGTGGAAAAACGGTGGCGCGTTATTTGGTAGAAACAGGGCATAAAAGAATAAGTTATATTTCAGGTTTCGTAGAGTCTTCAACGAACAAAGATAGGGAGCGTGGTTTGAATGATGGTCTAGAGGATCACGGGATGACATTGTTCTCTGTTGAAAGTGGTAATTATGATCAAGAGCAGGCGAGAAAAGCGACACTGGACATGTTTTCTAGCGATAAAGCAGAGACGCCCGATGCACTTTTTGTCGCAAGTGATCACATGGCATTTTCCGTTCTTGAGACCTTAAGATATGAACTTGGCTTGAGAGTGCCTGAAGATGTTTCTGTTATAGGGTACGATAACGTTCCCCTAGGTGCCGCCCCTTCTTATAATCTCACCACCATGAGTCAGCCCGTTGATGACATGGTTTCTCATACAGTTAACGCCGTTATGAGTCGCATAGCCCAGCCCAGCCTTAAGCCAGAAAGAATTGAAATTCCTAGTCATTTAATCCAACGTAAAACCGTCAAAAACCGCCTTCTTTCTTAGTTGTTATAAGCACCTTAGATTGGGTTATATAATTTTAAAAATACGCTTGCATACGTATTCAAATTAATTCAGAATGCCAATACAGCCTGATAACTAAAAATAAAAAAGGACGGTAACAATGAAATTGAAAACCCTTGCAATCATTGCAACTCTAGGTATGACATCAGTGGCTTCACAAGCTGAAACCGTTATTCGTGTCGGTCTTGCAACCCCTAAAACATCTCCTATTTACCAAGCGCTTGAATACTTCAAAAACACGTTGGATAAACGCTCAAATGGTGATTTTGACGTACAACTTTTTCCTGGCGGACAGCTAGGCAGTGTTAATGAAATGACTGAGTTGGTTCAAGCGGGCTCAATACAAATGACGACGGGTGCGTCTGTATTGCTGTCTTCTGTCGTACCAGAATTTAATATATTAGATACCTTTTATCTTTTTAAGGATAAGGAACAAGCACGTCGTGTCCTAGATGGGAAAGGCGGAGATATGCTTAAAAAAGCGATGGAAGAAAAAGGCCTTAAAGGGGTAGGTTTCTTTGAACGTGGTTTTAGAGATTTCTCTAATAATCGTGCGCCATTGGATTCAGTTGAAAGCTTCAAAGGTTTACGGATGAGAGCGGCATCTAACCCTACTCAAATCGCGGCTTGGAAGTCTATTGGTGCTGCGCCTATGCCGTTAAACTGGGGTGAGATTTATCCTTCTCTACAGCAAAGCTTAATAGATGGACAAGAAAGTGCGCTGTCGTCTATGTATCTTGAGCATTTTTATGAAGTTCAAAAATACATCTCTCTGACGCAGCATAGTTATACCGCAGAGGTTTGGTTTACCAATACAGATTTCTGGGACAGTTTATCGCCTAAACAGCAAAAATTACTTAATGAAGTCGCTATAGAAACGGTTAGTCTCGAAAGAAAACTGACTGTCAAAGCAAATAATGACGCGTTAAATGCGATGAAAGCGAAAGGCTTGATCGTAAATGAAGTACCACTGAAGGTAAAAGAAGCATTAGGTAAAAAGATGAACGAAACCATCAAAGGCGACATTGTTAAGCATGTCGGTCAACGTTTCTACGACCAATTTAACGCACAACTTTAAAATACTCCTAAATTATATTTGCTTAACTATTTGGTGGTGAATAGATATTCATCACCATTTTCAAAAGGTCTACTATGAAGTTTTTGCATAAATTAGATGAAGCTTTCGAGCCGGTTTTAATTGTTACCGCAGTTTCTTTAATCGTTATTTTGATTTTTACGAACGTTATTTTAAGAATGTTTGACACTACCTTACCTTGGGCAGGTGAGATGTCGCGTTATTTATTCGTTTGGATGGTGAATCTTGGTATTAGTTACGGAATAAAGAAAAAAAGACATTTGAGAGTGTCTTTCCTATTGGATTTGTTGCCTAGGAAAATGAGTGTGCTTGCACATATTTTCTCTGACATTATCTTTATGGTTTATTCTTTTATTGTCTTATATTACGGTTATTTAGTGATGGCTAAAGCCGTTGGTCGGCATCAAATAGCACCAGCGATGGAGATATCAGTTGGCTTTCTTTATGGTGCTTTAGTTGTCGGTTCTCTATTAAGTATTATTCGGTTAGTGATGAGTATAAATGAACACCGAATTAACTTTAATTCTTCAGTAGAGGTTAAATAGCATGACCATTCTTATTCTATTCGGTGGTTTTTTTATCCTAATGCTGCTTGGCTTACCTATTGGGATTGCACTTGGCTCTGCTAGTATTTTAGCCATATTATCCTTACCATTTCTTTCCTTACAGTTTTTTACTCTGGGATTAATTGGAGGTCTAAACTCTTTTACTCTGTTGGCTGTTATTTTATTCACTCTTGCTGGCAATTTAATGAGTCAAGGTGGCATTTCAGATAGGCTACTTAAAGTCGCCTATGCATTTTTTGGAAATACAAAAGGTGGTCTAGGAACAGTCACTATTATTGCTTGTTTGTTTTTTGCTGCGATCTCAGGAACAGGTTCTGCGACTGTTGCGGCAATAGGCTTAGCCATGATCCCCGCTATGGTAAAAAACGGATATGACAGACCATACGCTGGTGCCATGGTCGCGACAGCAGGTGGTTTAGGTGTAATGATTCCACCCAGTGTTGTGATGATTGTTTATGCCGTCACAGCGGGTGTTTCCGTTACATCTATGTTTGTAGCAGGGATAATTCCTGGTTTGGTCGTCGCGGTCGTTTTGATTATTTATAACTTATTTCAGTCTAAACGATTCGATTCACATAATTTAAAATTTGATACTTCTTGGGGCGCAAAGCTAAAAGCTATTAATGAAGCTAAGTTGTCCTTGCTTATGCCTATTCTGGTCTTAGGTGGCATTTATAGTGGCACTGTTACACCGACAGAGTCTGCGGCTGTCGCAGCGGTATTTGGTTTTATATTAAGTGTGTTTGTTTACAAAGAACTGCCTTTTAATAAAGTGCCAAAGGTTATTCTTGAATCTGCATTATTAGTATCTTCAGTTCTTATTATTGTTGGAGCGTCTGTTGCTTTCGGTCGAATAATGGCATTGGAACATGTGCCATCCATAATTGCTAATTTCGTTGTTGGTTTAACGGATAATAAAATACTAATACTCTTAAGCATCAATTTGTTGCTTTTGATTGTAGGTACTTTTTTAGAAACATTGGCGGCGATTGTTATATTGACACCAATACTCTTGCCTGTAGTCACTCAGCTAAATGTTGATCCTGTTCACTTTGGTATTATCATGATTGTCAATTTAGCAATCGGATTTGTAACACCACCTTTGGGTGCGAATTTATTCATGGCCGCTCAAGTCGGTAATATAAGATATGAACATTTGTCGAGAGCAGTAATTCCTTGGGTGGCAATAATGATATTTGCACTGATGCTAATAACATTTATCCCGACCCTTTCTTTATTGCTTCTCAGTTAAGTGAGTAAGTTAAGTCAATTTAGTTAAGTTTATTGGTCAAGTAATTAAGTGAAGTAATGTCAGTTAAATAAAAATTAAAATACTAATGAGGTCCATCATGGCGATTTATTTAAAAACAGGTAAAGAAGAAAGTGTTGTTGCTGAAATGAATGCTCAAGTGAGAGCCATTGTTGAGTCAGCTATTCTTGATGTTGAAGCTCGTGGCGATCTAGCAATTCGAGAAATGTCGAATAAGTTCGATAATTGGGATCGCGAAAGCTATCAATTAACACCACAAGAAATCCAAGCATGTCTAGATAGCCTAAGTGATCAAGAGCTGAAAGACATCGAATTTGCTCAAGCACAAGTTCGTCGTTTTGCAGAACATCAAAAAGCGTCCCTTCGTGATATCGAAGTGGAGACCTTACCTGGTGTTATTTTAGGTCATAAAAATATCCCAGTTAACTCGGTTGGTTGTTATGTTCCGGGTGGTAAATACCCAATGGTTGCCTCTGCGCACATGTCTGTTCTGACGGCAAACGTTGCTGGTGTTAAGCGTATCGTTTCTTGTGCTCCGCCATATAAAGGCAAGCCATCTGCTGCGATTGTTGCTGCACAGCATCTTGCTGGCGCTAATGAAATTTATGCTTTAGGCGGTATTCAAGCCGTTGCTGCGATGGCCATTGGTACCCAAACGATTAAGCCTGTTGATATGCTGGTAGGTCCGGGCAATGCCTTTGTTGCTGAAGCTAAACGTCAGTTGTTTGGGCGTGTTGGTATTGATTTATTTGCTGGCCCGACAGAAACCTTGATCATAGCTGATGAAACTGTAGACGGTGAGTTATGCGCGGTTGATTTGCTAGGACAAGCGGAGCATGGCATTAACTCTCCCGCTATTTTACTAACCAATTCAGAGCAGTTGGCGAAAGACACGATGGCTGAAGTTGAACGTCAACTTAAGGTACTGCCTACCGCTGATGCGGCGCGTCAAAGCTGGGAAGAATACGGACAAGTTATTGTGGCTGAGAGCTATGATGAAATGTTGACCATTGCTGATGATCTTGCCTCTGAGCACGTACAAATCATGACGGATCGCGACGATTGGTTTAAAGATAATTTAACTAATTACGGCGCTTTATTCTTAGGCCCACGCACTAACGTTGCTTTTGGTGATAAATGTATTGGTACTAACCACACACTACCGACTAAAAAAGCGGCTCGTTTCACCGGTGGTTTATGGGTAGGTAAATTCATCAAAACCTGTACTTATCAAAAAGTACTAACAGATGAAGCGTCTGCTTTTGTTGGCGAACATTGTTCTCGCCTTTGTGCTTTAGAAGGTTTTGCTGGACACGGTGAGCAAGCAAATATCCGTGTTCGTCGTTACGGTAATCGTATCGTAGAACCATACAGCGCTGTTCAACCTGAGTAATGATAATGAATTTACCTAAAACACCGTCTTTTAATCTCCAAGGCAAGCGTGCCTTGGTAACCGGTGCGGGTAGAGGAATAGGCCTAGCATCAGCTGTCGCGTTAGCGGAAGCTGGTGCTAGTGTCACCCTTACTGCTCGTAGTCAACACGAAATAGAAAGCGCCGCTTTGGCTATTAGAGAGAAGGGCTGGCTGGCAGAATCTAAAACTCTTGATGTGACGGATCTTAAGGCCGTTGAAGCGTTTATTCAGCAATCTGAGCCTTTTGATATTTTGGTCTCAAGTGCTGGTGGGGCTCGACATAAGTCGGCTTTGGATGTGACAGAAGAAGATTTTGATTTCACGTTGTCTTTGAATACAAAATCTGCATTTTTTGTTGCTCAGAGCGTCGCGAAAAAGCTGATAGAGCATAATTTACCCGGTAGTTTAATTACCATATCCAGTCAAATGGGACATGTTGGTGGCCCAGATAGAGCAACTTATTGCGCAAGTAAACATGCCATAGAGGGCTTTACGAAATCGATGTCTAGGGAGCTCGGTGCTCATAACATTCGCATCAATACTTTGTGTCCTACTTTTATCAAAACACCATTAACCGAGCCTTCTTTAAAAGATCCAAGCTTTAAAGCCTATGTCGAAAATATGATCGCTTTACAGCGTGTGGGTGAGATTGAAGACATTATGGGGCCTATTGTTTTCTTGGCTTCTGATGCCAGTGCTCTGATGACAGGCAGCGCTTTAATGATTGATGGTGGTTGGACTGCGTATTAACTTATATTTAGGGTGAGTAAATTGACAAAACAAACATTAGAAAAACGTATCGTTCGATATGGCGAGTTAGTGCCTTGTAAAACCGCCTTCATTGATACTCATACTCCTGGGTCTGATCAAAAAGAAAATTTCACCATCATTGGGGCTGGAGTGTCTGAGAGTCCTGATCAACACGTCCATATTCGTGAAACGCCTGGGTTTAATATCGGTGCGGCGGGTCAACCTCCTAAATGTACGAACTCTTTGCATACCCATCGCACTGCAGAAGTTTTCTTTGTTCAGAAAGGAACATGGCGTTTCTTTTGGGGAATAGACGGAAAAGATGGTGAGTTTGTTGCTAAAGAAGGTGACTTATTTAATATTCCCACCGGTATTTTTCGTGGCTTTGAAAATATTGGTGAAGAGTACGGCATGATCATGGCGGTGCTAGGTGGTAATAATGCAGGCGGTGGGGTTATTTGGGCGCCTCATGTGATTCAAACGGCAAAAGAGCATGGTTTGATTTTGGCTGAAACCGGCCGTCTTTATGACACCAAGAAAGGAGAGTCTCTGCCTGATGGCGTCAATCCAATGCCACTTTTGACGGCTGAAGAACTTGCCGCTTTTCCTGTTGTAAATGAAAGAGATGTGATTCCACATTACGTTGCCCGTTACCTAGATATAAAAGCCATGGGCAATAAAGAAACCGTTCAAGTGCTTGGCGAACACGGAATTCTTAAGGATCGCCCTGGCTTTGAAATTGATTTTCTTCAAGAAGGACAAAAAGGCTTAGGCGAGAGCTATCGCAGTGATCAGCACGAGGTGTTCATGGTGCATGATGGCTATTGGAAAATTCAGGTTGATGGTGAGTCTGCTATTTTAGCGCCGGGCGATACCTGTGCAGTGCCACCAAACGCAGAGCGTAGTATTCAGCCTAATGTCAGTGGCACCACTGGGTTGTTCTTAATACGTAGCACGAATGATGAAGCAGGCTACACTCAAGGTGCCTAATTCTACGCTCCCTTTAGTGTTGATCCCTGGCATGATGTGTGACCATCGATTATACACGCATCAAGTTGCTGCATTGAGGGAGAGCAGAGAGGTTCTTGTTGCACATGTGGACCAAGGGTGTTCCATGGAAGCCATAGCAAAATCGGTTTTCTCACAGATACCTTGGTCACGGTTTGCACTGGGCGGGCTTTCTATGGGCGGTATTATTGCGATGGAAATGGCGCGCCAGAAACCAGAATTGATTGCAGGTCTTGCGTTAATGGATACCAACCCATGGGCTGAGATTCCTGAAGTAAAAGCATTGAGAACGCCACAGCTTGAGCTGGCAGAGCAAGGCAAGTTTCTTGATGTGATCGAACAGCAAATGGCACCAAAATATGGCGGATCTGCCGCTGAGCAAGAGGGGCAGCTAGGGCTTGTTTTGGCCATGGCAAGATCGCTTGGGAAAGAGGTGTTTATTAATCAATCAATCGCTCTGCGAGATAGGCCAGACCAAACAGAAACCCTGAAAAAGTTTACCGGGCCCAGCATTGCATTATGCGGTGAGCATGATCAGCTTTGCCCATTGGATCGTCATCAGGCAATTTGTCATCTTATGCCAAATTGTCAGCTCCATGTTATCCCTAATTCGGGTCATTTAATTACCTTACAGATGCCATTGGCAACGAATACACACCTTGCTCATTGGTTGGAGACACTTTTATGATATTTGATAAAGCGTATTTTGATGCATTGCGTTCTGTTGATACACCGACCATAGCAAACGCTATAGAGGTGGTATTAGGAAAACGCCAAGGCGATGGTTTTACCCGTAAAACAGTGCTCGCTGCTGACCCTACATTGCCTCCTATTTGTGGCTATGCTCGAACGTCTAAAATTAAAGCAGCAGCGCCAACAACAGAAGATTCGGACGTTATCGCAACGCGAAGAATGGCTTATTATAAGTACATGGCCGATTCACCTGAGCATAGTATTGCTGTGCTAGAAGATTTAGATTACCCAGATTGCGTTGGTGCTTACTGGGGAGAGATAAATACTTCGGTTCACAAAGGCTTTGGTCTAGGTGGAACATTAACGAACGGTGTGATGCGAGATTTGGACGCATTGGCGCCAGGGTATCAGGTGATAGCCGGTTCTATCGGGCCGTCACATGCGTATGTTCGTGTGAAAGAAATTGATACGGCGGTTACGTTATTTGATTTAACCATTCAGCCTGGAGATATGGTTCACGCCGACAAGCATGGCGCTGTTGTCATTCCTAAAGACGCGCAAGCGGGTATGCTAGATGCAATTAAAAAGATGATTGATCGAGAAAAAATCGTTCTCGATGCAGCCAGTAAAGAAGGGTTTAACTTTGAGTTATTCCAACAAGCTTGGGCTGAATTCGAAGCACAAAGAGAAAAGTAGTAGCCAGAATACATAAAAAAAACCCTTGCTCACTTAGCGGTGTGCAAGGGGTTTTATGGTTAAGACGTGTGCTGTTCTAAGCTCAATCTACTTTACGACTTTATAAATAGCGACAATGTCTTCATCAGCATAGCCGGCTTTGATTGCTTGCTTGAAAGATTCATTGGCGATGGCCGCTGTGGGTAAAGGGAGGTCAAGTTTGTCGCCTAGTGCTACCGCGAGGCGCATGTCTTTTTGCATGTGTTTAAGCGGGAAGCTGGTGGTGTAGTTTTCTGCTAGAAGCATGGCTCCCTTGCCTGTAAACATGGGGTTGGTGATGGCACCAGCGGCGATTACTTCGAGAATCTGTTCGCCCTGTAACCCTGCTTTTTGACCCAGTGACATGCCTTCGCTGAAAATACTGAGCATGCCGCCCATCATCATGTTGACAACCAATTTCATGTTAGCGCCTTGGCCAATTTCGCCAAGATAAGGTGCCATTTTACCCATTACATCAAACGCGGGTAGGGCATCGTCATATAGGGATTTGTCGCCTGCGGCTAAAATGATCAAGGTGCCGTCTTCAGCGGGTTTTTTAGTGCCAGAAACTGGGGCTTCTAAAAAGCGGCCGCCAGCTTGGGCGATGGTCTGAGCAATAAGTGTTGACGTTGTGTCATCAACGGTAGACATGTCAATGTAACCGCGACCTTCACCAATGCCAGCCGCGACGCCGTCAGGTCCTTGGCAAATAGCCAAAGCGGCTGCAGGGTCAGAGACCATGGCAAAGGTAATATCACACTGTGCCGCGACGTCTTTTGGTGTGGTGCCTTGCTTGGCGCCTAGAGCGACTAACTCGGTTGTTTTCTCAGGGTTACGGTTCCAAACTGTTACATCAAAACCAGCTTTGACTAGATTAACCGCCATTGCTTTACCCATGATACCTAAGCCTAAAAATCCAAAACTTGTCATAACGCTCTCTCTTAGATCTGTGTCATTTTAAATGTAGAAGTGGTTAGAAAATTAACTTGTCCGAATCCATGCCTTATTCAGTGCATGCCTTATTCAGTGCATGCCTCATTCAGTACATGTCTAGCTCAGTACACGTATAGCTCAGTAAAAGTCTAACGCAGTAAAAGTACTATATAGAACCTTTGGTGTTGAAGCAGTGTCTGTTTAGCGCTTTTTGGAAATCAAACCTTTTACTTTGCAATATCCTTAATTTTGCCATGTTGCTCTTTGTTTTTAAGCAAAATTCATCACACAAACGCCATTTATTGACTGCTTATGATGTGTTTTAGCGGCTTTTACGCGCCCAGTGAGCCACTCAGATTTTAGCATTATGATGTGATTGCACCTTGTCTAACCGTTCCGCTTTTTTCAGTGTGCGCTACCGAACAGAGCTCCGTCTCCTTTACGCTATAAAGTAAGTATCCGCGCCTTTTGGGATTCAATTGTTTCTCGACGCGATGAAGTGGAGGTTTATATGCATAACGAATACTGGAGTGGCTGGAGTTGGCTTTTATGGGTTGCTATCTGGTTTCTGATGATTTCGAGTTTTGGTCATTGGGGTTATAGCTACCGGTCAAATCGTCGTTATTTTTCTCAACCGCAAAAAACAGCGCTAGACATTCTCAATGAACGATACGCACGAGGTGATATCGATCAAGAAGAGTTTACTCGTATCAAACATGACATCAGTAGTAATTAATAGGGAGTAAAACACCATGCAAACGGCAAGGCTATCATCGGATCAATTGGACTTAATGGATCGATATTGGCGCGCGAGTAATTACTTGTCAGCAGGCCAAATTTACCTTTATGACAATCCTCTATTAACGCGGCCTTTAGTGCTTGCTGATATTAAACGCATATTGCTTGGTCATTGGGGAACCACCCCAGGGCAGAATTTTATTTATGTTCATCTTAATCGCATCATTAAACAATACGATTTAAGTATGATTTACATCTGTGGTCCCGGTCATGGTGGGCCAGCCGTAGTAGCTAATACCTACCTTGAAGGCAGTTACAGCGAGATTTACCCTAACATAAGCCAAGATACCGCTGGCCTACAAAAACTCTTTAAGCAGTTCTCTTTTCCGGGAGGTATTCCTAGCCATGCGTCCCCCGAATGCCCCGGTACGATCAACGAGGGTGGTGAGCTTGGCTATTCTTTAAGCCATGCTTTTGGTGCGGTGTTTGATAATCCAGAGTTGATTGCCGCCTGTGTTATTGGCGATGGCGAGGCGGAAACTGGCCCATTAGCCACAGCATGGCATTCCAATAAATTTCTTAACCCTGTTAGTGATGGCGTTGTGTTGCCGATTTTACATTTAAATGGCTACAAAATTGCTAACCCGACGGTGCTCGCACGCATTGGTCATGAAGAGCTAGACCAGCTGCTGCATGGTTATGGTTGGTCGCCAATATTTGTTGAAGGTGACGATCCTACATTGATGCATCAAGCCATGGCCGCAGCCCTCGATCATGCGGTTTGTGAAATAAAAGACATCAAGCTTCAAGCCAGTCAAACAGAGGGTTTTGAACGACCTCGCTGGCCAATGATTGTTCTGAAATCACCCAAAGGGTGGACGGGTCCTAAAAAAGTCGACGGTGTTCAAATCGAAGGCACTTTTCATGCCCATCAGGTGCCGATTACCAGCCCTTCTGCACACCCTGAACACTTGGCGTTATTAGAAGAATGGTTAAGCAGTTATCGTCCTCAAGAGTTATTTGATACTAACGGCCGCTTGTTACCAGAACTGGCTGCCTTGGCGCCAGAAGGCGATCGTCGTATGGGCGCAAATCCCCATGCTAACGGCGGGCTTTTGCTTAAAGCCTTGAAGATGCCAAACTTTAAGGATTATGCCTGTGATGTTCCTACACCGGGAGTGTCTGGCATTGGCGATACTCACGTGCTTGGGCCATTTTTGCGGGATATTATTACGTTTAATCAGGACAATTTTCGTATTTTTGGCCCTGATGAAACGGTTTCTAATGGATTGGCCGCGGTGTTTGAAACCACACAGCGTCAATGGGTGGGAGAAAACAAAGACAACGACGAATACCTTGCGCCAAGTGGCCGGGTGATGGAAATGCTGAGTGAGCACCAGTGTCAGGGATGGCTAGAAGGGTATTTGCTGACAGGCAGACATGGTTTATTTAATTGTTACGAAGCCTTTGTGCATATTATTGATTCAATGTTTAACCAACATGCAAAATGGCTAAAAGTGGCCGGTAAGCTACCGTGGCGACCTAAAATCGCATCGCTTAATTATTTGTTGGCTTCCCATGTATGGCGTCAAGATCACAATGGTTTCTCACATCAAGATCCAGGGTTTATTGATCATGTCGTGAATAAAAAAGCCGAAATTGTGCGCGTGTATCTTCCACCAGATGCTAACTGTCTGTTGTCTGTCATGGATCATTGTTTGCGTAGCAAGCATTACGTTAACGTTGTGGTCGCGGGCAAACATCCAGCGCCACAATGGCTGGATAAAGACGCCGCCGCGGAACACTGTGCTGCCGGTATTGGTGTTTGGTCATGGGCGAGTAATGATGAGCAAGGTGATTCGGCAGATGTTGTGATGGCTTGTTGTGGCGATGTGCCAACGTTGGAAACATTAGCCGCGGTTTCAATCTTGAGAGAGTATCTTCCAGAGCTGCGCATTCGTGTGGTAAATGTCGTTGATTTAATGAAATTACAACCTAAATCCGAGCATCCACACGGCCTTAGCGAGGACGCGTTTGATGCTTTGTTTACTCAAGATAAACCGATCATTTTTGCTTTTCATGGTTATCCAACCCTGATTCACAAACTGACTTACCGACGTACCAATCATCGTAGTATTCATGTTCATGGATATAAAGAAGAGGGCACGATTACCACGCCTTTTGATATGACGGTCTTAAATGATTTGGATCGCTTTCATTTGGTTATTGATGCAATTGATCGGTTACCGCAAACCGGTAAAAAAGGTCTTGAATTGAAACAAAGATTAACCAAGAAATTGCTCGAACACCGTGAGTACATTAATGAATTTGGTGAAGACATGCCGGAAATCCGTAACTGGCGTTGGACTCCCCGCTAAGTGACGACTTAATCGTTGACGAGCCTTAGCTCTTTTACTCTTAAGGAGTGGATGTCTAAGGCTCGGTTCTCTAAATACCAGCGTCACTCTGAGTTAACCGATAGCGCCATATAATAAAAAAGGGTGCAGCCAATGGTGGGCTTACTCTAAGCCTGATTTTTAACAAAATCGCCTGCATAAATTCGATCTGCAGAGCAGTATAGGAAACAGCCATTATGGAACCCAATACCGAACAAGCGAACACTTCTAAAGCGAAGTCGGGAGCTGCGTCTGGTGTGAAGGACGATCTCAAAACTCTGCCTTTGTCAGAAGTAGAGAAAATGTTAGCAACGTCATCAGACGGCCTCACTCAAGAAGAAGCGACAAAACGATTGACCCAATATGGGCCAAATGAATTAGATGAAAAAAAGACAAATCCAATATTAAAATTCCTCTCCTATTTTTGGGGTCCTATTCCTTGGATGATCGAGGTGGCTCTGGTTTTGTCAGGAGCACTTCAGCATTGGGCGGATTTTTTTATCATCCTCTTGTTATTGGTGGCCAACGCCGTTGTTGGTTTCTGGGAGGAACATACCGCTGGGAATGCCATCGATGCTCTTAAAGCTCAATTAGCAATCAAAGCGCGAGTGAAACGCGATGGAAAATGGGTCAACCCACCAGCAAGAGACTTGGTTCCTGGAGATATTATTCGCCTTCGTTTGGGCGATATTGTTCCTGCTGACGCGCGACTATTAGAGGGCGATCCGGTTGAAGTGGATCAATCTGCATTAACAGGAGAGTCATTGCCCATTGAATGTGCATCAGGGGAAGCGGTATTTTCAGGCTCTATCATTCGTCAGGGTGAAATCAGTGCGTTGGTTTACGCTACGGGAACGAATACTTATTTTGGTAAAACCGCATCGTTAGTACAAGAAGCCGTTACCGTGAGTCATTTTCAAAAGGCGATATTAAAGATAGGCAACTATCTCATCTTATTAGCGCTGGTTTTAGTCGCTGTCATCATTGGTTTTGCGGTCTACCGGGGCGATGCGTTTTTTACAACCTTACAATTTGCATTGGTGTTAACCGTAGCCGCGATTCCTGTTGCGATGCCGACGGTATTATCAGTCACCATGGCGGTTGGTGCTCGCCTGCTGGCGCGCAAAAAAGCGATTGTCAGTAAGTTAGTCGCGATAGAAGAATTGGCGGGTGTAGATGTTTTGTGTGCGGATAAAACCGGGACCTTAACACAAAATAAATTAACCTTAGGCACGCCATTTTGTTTAGACGGAGTGACTGCCGACGAGGTCATTCTCAATGGTGCACTGGCATCGCGTGCAGACAATAATGACACAATTGATTTAGCTGTATTAGGTGGCCTTAAAGACAGCGATTTATTAAAAGCTTATGAAGTGGTGCATTTTCAGCCTTTTGACCCGGTTCATAAACGCACTGAAACAACGGTGAAAACCAAAGAGGGTAACTCCTTTAAAGTAACGAAAGGCGCCCCTCAAGTCATTATGTCGTTGGTTTCAAATGTGGATCAATTTAAAAATGAGGTTGAAAATGCGGTCAATGAATTTGCAGCTCGAGGCTTTCGCTCACTAGGGGTAGCGCGGACAGACGAGGGCGGTAAGTGGCAATTTGTTGGGATCTTACCGCTGTTTGATCCACCACGAGAAGACGCTAAAGAAACCATCGCAACCGCTTTAGAATTAGGTGTCACTATTAAGATGGTGACGGGTGATGCGCTGGCGATCGCCAAAGAGACCGCTAAGAAATTGCATTTAGGTGCCAATATTCTTGATGCCGTTACGCTAGGAGATTCTAAGAAACAGGAATCGGCGGCTGTTGGTGAGTCCATTGAAAAAGCCGATGGTTTTGCTCAAGTATTTCCAGAGCATAAATATCATATAGTAGACGTTTTACAGAAACGGGGCCATATGGTTGGCATGACGGGAGATGGCGTTAATGATGCTCCAGCACTTAAAAAAGCCGATTGTGGTATCGCGGTGTCGGACGCAACAGACGCAGCACGTGCCGCTGCCGATATCGTACTAACGACCCCTGGTCTGTCGGTCATTATCGATGCGATTAAAGAAAGTCGTCGCATATTCCAACGCATGAACAGTTATGCCATCTACCGCATTGCTGAAACGTTGCGGGTGCTGTTGTTTATGACAGCAGCGATTCTGTTCTTCAATTTCTATCCATTAACAACGGTTATGATTGTCATGTTGGCGTTACTCAATGATGGCGCGATCTTATCCATTGCTTATGACAATGTGAATTATAAGAAGGAACCAGAAGTCTGGAATATGCGTTTAGTATTGGGCATTGCTACCGTTCTTGGTGTTATTGGCCCAATTGCTTCTTTTGGATTGTTTTTCCTTGGTGACCGCGTCTTCCATATGAGTCATGAGATGCTGCAACCCATGATGTATCTGATGCTCTCTGTGGCTGGACACTTGACGATCTTCTTAACGCGAACACGAGGTCCATTTTGGTCTATTCGTCCCGCGAAGGTGTTGCTGATTGCCGTCGTTGCTACTCAGATCCTCGCGACCTTTATCGCTGTATACGGGTTCCTGATGCCAGCACTTGGCTGGAAATGGGCGGCTTTCGTCTGGGGCTATGCACTGATCTGGGCGCTTATTAGTGACAGATTGAAATTGCTTGCTTACCGCATTTTTGACCCTGTCAAAAAAGCCTCTGCCTAAATTAACCATTAAAGAATCTCTGTGCGATAGCGCACAGAGATTCAAGTAGTAAGGCCGTATGATCAAAAGATTATTTTCCGTTTCCAAGACAACTTTCAGGCCATTCCTACGCTTCATTTCTTGCTAGGAGAAAATTGAATCGCTCTTGGACATTGAGCTTATTACTTCACTCAATCAACTGAAGTGTTGTTCGCTTAAAGGTCATTATCAGGAGTAATCGAAGGGTATGGAATCAGGAATTAAATCTGATAATACAGGCAAGGTAATATCGATACGCGGCAGTGTCGTAGATATACTATTCGAAAAGCACTTACCCCCCATTCGTTCCTTATTACGTACCGGAACAAACAATCAAATTTCAATTGAAGTTTTTTCTCAGTTAGACACTCAACGAATTCGTGGTATTGCCTTAACGCCAACCCAAGGGCTAGCCCGGGGGATGCTAGTGCAAGACACAGGTGCACCACTGCAAACACCGGTTGGCAAAGGGATTTTGTCACGTATGTTTGATGTGTTTGGTAACACGTTAGACAAACAGGGAATACCGACAGAGGTGCAATGGCGCTCTGTTCATAACGAACCACCAGCCTTAGAACAGCGCTCCACTAAAACAGAAGTTTTCGAAACGGGTATTAAGGTAATCGATGTCTTAATGCCACTTGAACGTGGTGGTAAAGCCGGTTTGTTTGGCGGTGCAGGTGTTGGTAAAACGGTATTGTTAACCGAGATGATTCATAACATGGTCGGACAGCATGCTGGCGTGAGTATCTTTTGTGGTATCGGAGAGCGCTGTCGTGAAGGGGAAGAGTTGTATCGAGAAATGAAAGCAGCCGGTGTATTGGATAATATGGTAATGATGTTTGGCCAAATGAATGAGCCACCTGGTGCTCGTTTTCGTGTCGGTCATGCGGCGTTGACCATGGCGGAGTATTTTCGTGATGACGAACATCGTGACGTTTTATTACTTGTCGATAATGTTTTTCGTTTTATTCAAGCGGGTATGGAAGTGTCTGGCCTAATGGGACAAATGCCTGCAAGACTAGGTTATCAGCCAACCATGGGGACCGAATTGTCGCAATTAGAGGAGCGTATTGCTAATACCGGTAGTGGTGCAATTACCTCAATTCAAGCCGTGTACGTGCCTGCCGACGACTTTACCGATCCTGCCGCTGTGCACACATTTTCGCATCTTTCCGCTTCTATTGTGCTATCTCGCCAACGCGCCAGTGAAGGGCTTTATCCGGCAATTGACCCGTTACAGTCCAGTTCAAAAATGGCCACGCCAAGCATCATTGGTCAACGTCATTATGATCTTGCTCAGGCTATTCGTCGTACCTTGGCGCAATATAGTGAACTCAAAGACATTATTGCCATGTTGGGCATGGAGCAGCTATCGCCAGAAGATCATAAGGTAGTAGGCAGAGCTCGGCGTTTGGAGCGATTTCTCACCCAGCCATTTTTCACTACTGAACAATTCACGGGTATGTCCGGAAAATTAGTCAGTCTTGACGAGGCTTTAGAGGGGTGTGAACGAATTTTAAATGACGAATTTGAAGACTATCCTGAAAGCGCTCTTTATATGATTGGCGCGATTGATGAAGCGCATGACAAGAGCAAATCGTCGGTCGCTCAGGAGGATAAAAATGTCGCCAATGTCCATGACGCTTAAGGTCTTACTGCCTTATAAAGTATTTGCGGAGGAACAACAAGTACGCCGAATTGTTGCGATAACACCGCAAGGCGCGTTTGGTATTTTGCCACATCGCTTGGATTGTGTTGCTGCATTGTCAGCAGGCATATTAGTCTTTGAGAAAGAGGGCGCAGAAGAGACTTATTTTGCTATTGATGAAGGGGTGTTGGTAAAAACTGGGCTGGATGTACGAATTTCTGTTCGTAACGCTATGAGCGGCATGGGGCTAGATCAATTACGAGAGGCCGTAGAACAAGAATTTTTACAGTTTAATGAGCAGGAGAAAAAATTACGCTCTGTATTAGTCAAGATGGAAAATAACTTTGTGCAGCATTTGGTGGCCTTTAAACAGGACACTAACTTGTTATGAAAAATACACCGAATTTAGACCCTAAACTCGAAAAAAAACCTACTAATAAAGAAGGGAATAAATACAACAGTCAGCAAAATTATAGTCAAAAAGTAGGCGATATTGCGAAGCGAAAACTCAATGCACAACGACATGTTACTAAAACAGTGTGGTCTGGATTGGGGATGATGGGGTTGATTGGCTGGTCGGTAGCCATACCAACGTTACTCGGGGCTATGCTTGGGATTTGGATCGATGGTAAGTACCCAAGTGGGCATTCGTGGGCGTTGGCATTATTAGTCGCAGGGCTTTGCCTTGGTTGTTTCAATGCATGGCATTGGGTCCAGAAAGAAGACAAAAACATTCACCTGAACGATGAGGACGATGAAGATGACACCGTTGATTGATTTTGGAGAAAACGTATGGGTCAGTAGTGCAGTTTCCTTGTGTTTAGGCATGTTACTGGGCGCTTTTTATTTTGCCGGACTTTGGTGGACGGTTAAGAAACTTAATTCTATTAGAAACATAGCGCCGTTAATTTTGCTTAGCATGTTGATTAGAACCGGTGTCGTAATGGTGGGTTTTTATGTGTTTCTGGGAAATGATTGGCGACAACTACTAATGGGCCTGCTCGGGTTTATTGTGATTCGTCTGTTTGCCACACGTTTTATCAATATGAAGGGGAATTCTGTCTTGCTAGAGCCAGTCATTAGTATCAAAGAAAAACAGCCACATATAGGTGAACAGTAATGCACCTTAGTCCAGATCAAATTATTTACTGGCAAATGGGATTTTTAAAAATCAACGCGACTATTGCATTTACTTGGTTGGTGATCTTGATTCTCGTGGTGACCTCCGTGTTGGTGACTCGAAAACTGTCTACTGATTTAAAGCGCTCTCGCTGGCAGAACCTATTGGAAGTGGTGGTAATCACCATCAATAAACAGATTGAAGAAGTGGGTCTAAGACAGCCTCATAAATACCTTGGTTTTTTAGGTTCGTTGTTTTTATTCATTGCACTTTCCGCTATCGGGACTGTGATTCCGGGGTTTGAGCCACCGACAGGATCACTTTCTACTACTGCGGCGCTTGCTTTATGTGTTTTGGTGGCCGTGCCAATTTTTGGTATTCAGGAACAAGGTCTGAAGAGTTATCTTTCTTCTTATACCAAACCGACCATTATTATGCTGCCGTTTAACATTATCAGTGAGGTATCACGTACCTTAGCTTTGGCGGTGCGGCTGTTTGGTAATATGATGAGTGGTGCCATGATTCTCGCCATTTTACTCACTATCACGCCATTTTTATTCCCAATTGTAATGACCTTACTCGGCTTGCTAACAGGCATAGTGCAGGCCTATATATTTTTTGTTCTAGCAACCGTCTATATCGCGGCGGCGACTCGTACCCAAGATAATACACTGAGTGAATCCAGTTAACCTTTATGGTTTGTGACGACTTAATTTAATGGCTATTTAACTTTATGAATATTTACGGAGTAACTATGGACAGCATGACAATTATTGCAGTGGTATCAATCATTACTGCGGGTCTGACAATCGCGATTGGCGTTTTAGGCCCTTCATTGGGTGAAGGTAAAGCAGTGGCTGTTGCTTTGTCATCATTGGCTCAGCAACCGGATGCGTCGGCGACGATTACGCGAACCTTGTTTGTTGGCTTAGCCATGATCGAATCTACCGCTATTTACTGTTTTGTGGTGTCGATGATTTTGTTATTTGCTAATCCTTTTTGGAATTATGGTATTGCCCAAGCGACAGGTCATTAAATCATGTTAATTGATTGGTTTACCGTTGTAGCGCAAGTGCTCAACTTTCTTATCTTAGTCTGGTTATTAAAGCACTTTTTGTATCATCCTATCCTGAAGGCAATCGACGTTCGCGAAAAACGTATTGCTGATGAACTTGCAGATGCCGATGCTAAAAGGGCTGAGGCAGAACAGCAGTGTGAGTTGTTTGAGAAAAAGAATGCAGAATTTGACCGCCAGCGTATAGAAAGTATGAATAAAGTCAGTGAAGATGCAAAAAACGAGAGTGCACGTTTATTTGATTTAGCTAGACAAGAGTCCGATACGTTACGTTATAAATTGGCGTTGTCGTTAAAAAACGAACAACTCAGTTTGCAAGATGAGCTCAATAGTAAGGTCCAAAAAGAAATTTTTGATATTGTACGTAAAGCCCTGAGTGATCTTGCAGGGACAAGTTTAGAAGGCTGTATGGCGGTTACTTTTGTTCAGCGTTTAGACGCATTACAAGACGCAGAAAAAAGCCACTTTCAAGCGGCCTTTAAGCATTCTGATCAACCCATAATTGTTCATAGCGCATTTGATCTTCCTGATGAACCGAGCGCGCTCATTGTGCGTGCACTTAAAGGCCTTTTGGGAGATTCCGTTATTATCCAATTTGTTACTGAACCAGAATTGATTAGTGGTATCGAGATGAATGCTAATGGTCAGAAAGTTGCTTGGAGTATCGCTGATTATCTAACGACATTGACTAAGCGTGTTGATGAGGTGATGCAGTCTCATGGCGAAAGTCATGACAATACTCAGGCCAATGATATCGGTATGGTGAAGGATCTGAATGAAGAGCACAGTAGCGATGAAAAACACCTTTGATGGACTATTCTCAAGCTTAAAAGAAGTTCGACAATCTTTTGAGCCCACATTAGCGCCGCGGGAAATTGGCATTATTACAAGCATTGCCACAGGTATTGCCAAAGTATCTGGTTTACCAGGGGTTGGTTTTGAAGAGTTGCTTAAGTTTCCGGGTGATATTTATGGTATCGCCTTCAACGTGGACGAACATGAAATTGGCGTGGTACTACTGGGCGAGTATTGGCACTTGGAAGCTGGCGATGAAGTTGAGCGCTGTGGCCATGTGGTGGATGTTCCTGTCGGAGACAGCCTGATAGGGCGTATTATCACTCCAATTGGTGAAACGTTGGATGGCATGGGGAAATTGGTAACTAATGAGCGTTTGCCTGTTGAGCGGCCCTCACCAGCTATCATGGATCGATCAGGTGTTAGTGTGCCTTTGCAAACGGGCATTAAGGTTATTGATGCATTGATCCCCGTTGGCCGTGGGCAGCGAGAATTAATTCTTGGGGATCGGCAGACCGGCAAAACGGCGATTGCGATTGATACCATTCTAAATCAGCGTGGTAAGAATGTTTTATGCGTCTATTGTGCCATTGGTCAGCGAGCTTCTGGTGTGGCTAAAGTTATTGCTACGTTACGTGAGCAAGGTGCGCTGGAATACACTGTCGTAGTGGTCACTGAAGGTAATGATCCGCCAGGACTTGCGTACCTTGCACCCTATGCTGCAACAAGCATTGCTGAGTATTTTATGGAAAAGGGCCGCGATGTACTGATCGTTTATGATGATTTGACTCATCATGCTCGGGCATATCGAGAACTCTCACTTTTGTTGCGTCGTCCGCCTGGTCGAGAAGCGTTTCCAGGTGATATTTTTTATATCCATTCTCGTCTTTTAGAGCGATCGACACATCTAAGTGCTGAGCTTGGCGGGGGGTCTTTGACGGCTTTACCGATTATTGAAACCGAAGGGCAAGATATTTCTGCGTATATTCCCACCAATTTAATTTCCATTACGGATGGTCAAATCTACTTATCACCCGCACTGTTTGAACTGGGTGTTTTACCCGCGGTTGATGTTGGAAAATCGGTATCTCGTGTGGGCGGTAAGGCGCAAAGAGCGGCTTATCGAGGCGTCACGGTTGATCTTAAATTGGCGTATGCTCAGTTTGAAGAATTGGAAACGTTTGCTCGTTTTGGTGCGCGATTGGACGATAGTACACTAAAAATAATCGAACATGGCCGGCGTATTCGAGCTTGTTTGATGCAGTCTGAATTTTCTCCTATGTCGATGGCGGAACAAATTGCCGTATTGGTCGCTTTAACGGCCAATTTATTTGATGTTATTCCCTTGCTACACATGCCTGCAGCAGAGCAAGCGGTACGCGATGCAGCGGTTGATATGCCCAATGAGCTTATTGAACGATTAGAAAGCTCTGAAAAATTAACTAAGCAGGACAAAGCAGTGATCTTACAGCTCGCACGTAAAGCGCTGGATACATTTTCGACTGGTTCTGATGAAAAAAACGCTGGGTTGAAAATGACTGATTTGAGTGCGCCCTCATGAGGGACAGTATTGCTAGTTTACGTCATAAAATCACCAGCGCTCAAGATTTACAATCTGTTGTAAGTAGCATGAAGGCCATCGCGTCATCGAGTATTGGGCAATATGAAAATGCAGTGCATTCTTTGGATGATTATTATCAAACGGTGCAATTAGGGTTAGTGGCGTGCTTGTCGGCTAGTGCTCAAACGATTGGGTTGTCTCAACCTGAATCGCAGCCAATTATTGTAAATCGATCCCACAATAGGGCGCCTGCGGTAGGGGTTATTGTATTTGGGTCTGATCAAGGGTTGGTCGGACAATTCAATGAAGTAATGGTTGAATTTGTGGTGGATTCTTTGGCCACATTACCGGGCGAAAAAAATGTCTGGGCGGTTGGTGAACGTGTTCAGACTCGTTTGTTAGATACCGATCTGACGACAGAGGAAAGCTTTGAACTACCTAACTCGATACACACTATTACCACTTTGGTGGGTAAAATTCTGACAGTGCTTGAGGAACAGCGTGAGCAGGGCGTGATTGATCAAGTGTATCTTTTTCATCATCGACCAGAATCGGACTCTATATATCAGCCGGTTAGGCAGCAGTTATTGCCTTTAGATGATGTTTGGCAGCGTAATCTTACTAGCATTCGATGGCCTAGCAATAACCTTGCTCAGGTAATGCCGAATCAAGACCAAACACGCCGAGGATTTGTTCGTGAATATCTTTTTGTCAGCCTTTTTAAGGCCTGCGCAGAATCGCTTGCCAGTGAAAATGCCAGTCGTCTTGCCGCGATGCAAAGAGCAGAGAAAAACATTGATGAATTACAAAAAGATCTTAACCAAATTTTTCACCGTTTGCGTCAGAGCGGTATTGATGAAGAATTATTCGATGTTCTCTCAGGTTTTGAGGCTCTTAGCTAAATATATTACAAAGATCTTAAATTCGAATTGTTCGGAAGATCAATAACTAAATAATTCTGAAATTGATAAAGATGGCCTTACTTCCTTTAAAAGGTAAAAATGTGTCCTAGATCAATAAATGTACTAAAGGCAGGCATTTCTACTATCAGGTTACCTAAAATATTCTCTATGATGATGAAACTCATCATCAAGAGTTTAAAATTATGCTCGAGTCAATCAATCCAGCACTTTCGCCATTAAAGAATCATTTATTAGCGGCTTTGCCCAAAGAAGTTCAAAACCGACTGTTTCCTTATATCGAATTGGTAACATTGCCATCAAGGCAGATGTTGTACAATGTTGATGACAAATTGACCTACGTGTATTTCCCTGTCGATGCCATTGTGTCTTTGTTGTGTGTGATGGAAAGTGGTGCTTCAGCCGAAACTTCCATGGTGGGCAATGAAGGTTTAGTGGGCTTTGCTCTCTTTATGGGCGGAGAAAGTACATCGAGCCGAGCGGTGGTACAAACGGCCGGATATGCTTATCGTTTAAAAGGCTCTGTGTTAACGGCCGAGTTTAATCGTCATGGTAAATTGCTTGAGTTGATATTGCGTTACACACAATCTTTAATGACCCAGATGTCACAAACCGCTGTTTGTAATCGTCACCATTCTATAGACCAGCAATTATGTCGTTGGCTATTGCTGTCTTTAGACCGATTGTCAGATAACCATTTAGCGATAACCCATGAATGGATTGCCAATATGTTAGGAGTGCGTCGTGAAGGGGTAACCGAAGCGGCGGGCAAATTGCAAAAGTTGGGAGTGATTGAGCATCATCGCGGCCATCTTACGGTGCTAGACAGGGAAAAGCTCGAATCTCTCAGTTGTGAGTGCTATGGCGTCGTTAAAAAAGAAACAGACCGTTTGTTATTCTGTCCTTCATTTTCTCATGATAAACACCTAAAAATAGGGTAAGTTTAGGCACTGTCGCTTTTGAGAAAAATAGTCACAATACAGTGCTAATAAGCAGGCGGCTATCAAGGAGTGAATGTGGCAGAAGACATCGATGACTCAAGTTTTGGTCTGTCTAATATTAGACAGAATCGACGTTATCAGCGTGTTATTCCGGGAGAATTACCTGGTATTGAGCATGTTGCTGATGCGTTTGTCCCTCCAGAAGAAAATCGTATTATTATCAGCTATATAGATTACTCAGAATCCCATATAGAAACAGGTTTTGTCAGTAACCTTGCCGAGTTCTTAGCGCAGCCAATGCCAGATTGGGTGACAACTCGGTGGTTTAACATTAGCAGCCCGCATCCTTACGTTATTAATCAGTTTCGTCTTCATTTTGGTTTTCATACATTAACTGCAGAAGACGTCATGCACATTCCTCAACGTCCTCGCGTAGAGTTTTTTGATGATTATTTGTTTGTTGTGTTACGAATGCTGCAATTTACGCCATCTGAGCCACATGCCCCTGTGGCAGAAAGTGTATTAGAGGTAGAGCAAGTCAGTTTATTGCTATATGACAATGTGCTTATTTCATTTCAGGAAAAACCGGACGATATCTGGAAGCCAATTTATGATCGATTACAAGCTAAGAACGCGCGTATTCGTAAAAATGGCACTGGGTATTTACTCTACGCTTTGTTAGATGCCATGGTAGATCATTGTTTTCCTGTGCTGGAACAATATGGCGATATTCTCGAAGATCTTGAGTTAACCGTACTAGAAAAACCAACACAGACGGCTTTACATCGTATTCATGCGGTTAAGCGTGAGCTCTCATTAATACGACGCATAGTTTGGCCTATCCGTGAAGTGGTTGACCAGTTATATCGTGAAGAAGAAAATCGTATGGGTGAAAATACTAAGCCTTATCTTCGTGATGTTTATGAACATACTATTCAAATTGTCGAAATTATTGAGTCTTATCGAGAAATGGTCAGCGGCCTAACGGATCTCTATATGTCCGCTGTGTCCAATCGGATGAACGAAATCATGAAGGTGTTAACGATTATGTCTTCTGTGTTTATTCCGTTAACCTTTATTTCTGGTATTTATGGCATGAACTTTAAATACATGCCAGAGCTCGACCAGCGCTGGGCTTACCCCGTTATTTGGGTCGTATTTATTGTGCTTACCGCTAGCATGTTGTTTTTCTTCAAGCGGCGTGGCTGGTTGGGAAATAATGAATAAATACTGTGTTGACAGATTGGGTAACAGTGAGCTCATAAGGGAGATCTAGCGCCTTCGCGGGCGCTTTGCTTATTGACTGTTGGGCGCAGTTATGAAGGTCAGCATGATATAGCAAATGATCTGCAACATGCCTCTGGAGAGCGTAAACACAATCTCCGCCAAAGTTATCGGTAGTGTACTGGTAGGTATGAGGAGTCCAATGACTGTCACCTTGATTCCGCATACTTATTTTGCCATCTCCCTCCAGTTTTAGGCAAGCCTTGCTCCCTTCAATCAGCATTTCCCCCATGGTAACACGTGGGTTCTCTGCTGCATGATCTGCCAAGCGATTACCATCAAAAATAGCTCGGATTTGTTTCTCAAATTCAAATACGTCTTTTTTAGATATTGTTGGCTGGAATTAGATCTCTCTCTTTCTAATTAGCTTTCTAGTCATGTTGTTTTGTTAAGACATAAATATGTCATATGACGGTTACATAACCGTCATATAAACAGAACAAAATAGAAATATATTTAAATTTTATACTTTGATGAAATTGAGAAAGAGGGGCTTATGAAATTGAAAAACTGGTGTGTTGGCTTTACCTTGCTAGGTATGGTTTGTTCTGTGAGCGCTGAAACATTGACAGTCTATTCAGCGGGTCCAAAAGGTTTGTCAAAAGAGTTAGTGGCGGGCTTTGAGAAAGAAACCGGCGCTAAAGTAAGTTTGTATCAAGCCACGGGTGGGAAAATAATGGCCCGTTACCAGGCTGAAAAATCCAATCCACATGCCGACGTTATGATTTCCTCATCGCTAGGCCATGCTATTACCCTTACGAAAGCAGGGGAGTTGCTAGCCTACCAATCACCTAACGCAAAACACGTACCCGACTTTCTCAAATCTGCGACATACGTATCTCAAGGTACAGCCGTGTTGGCGATTGCCTATAACACCCAAAGTAAACTTCCAGTCCCCACGACGTGGTCCGACCTTACTAAGCCAATATATAAGAACCAAGTTACCATGCCGGACCCGCGTAAGTCTGGTTCTGCGTTGACCTTGGTTGAAGGGTTAAGTGAACAAATGGGCAGCAAGGCTTGGACGTTGTTTAGCGCGTTAAAAGCCAATGGCATTCTTATACCCGGTGCCAATAAAGCCGCATTAAACCCTGTGTTACAAGGGGCTAAATCGGTGGTGTTCGGTGCGGTAGATTACATCGCGTTGGATTTGAAGCGTAAAGGTGAAACGATTAATGTTGTTTATCCAACGGACGGGACTGTACTGGCTCCGCGTCCTATTATGATTCTTAAGTCTACCAAACATGCGGTATTAGCGAAGAAGTTTGTGGATTATATGCTTTCGAAACAAGGTCAAACATTGGTCGCTAAGACGCTGATTCTGCCTGCTCGTAGTGATATTAAGTCTGATCGTCCGGGCTTTGGTGAATTGAAATTAATCAATTTTGATACTGTTTCAGCGGCGGCTCACGCGGAACAAACAAGAGATAAATTTGCCAACATCATGGGTCAATAATACCCATGTCGATGTACAAGGTAGGCAAAGGAGTAAGGGCTCCTTTGCTGTTAAATACCGTTTCCGTCACGCTTTTATTCATGATTATTGGCCTACCAGTATTGGCTATTATTCTGTTTGCGATTTTCCCAAAAGTTAATGAGCTTTCATTTGCGGCGCCTTTTAGTCAATTTATTCCTCAGTTACAGGATGAACGACTGATTGTCGCTACGTTAAATTCCATTCGATTGGCGTTGGCGGTCACTTTTAGCTCAATGTTAGTCGCTGTGGTGCTGGCTTATATGCGCAGTAAAATGGCGGAATCCATTGGCCGTATGTGGGATGTTTTATTACTAATTCCGTTTTTGATTCCTCCTTATATTGGCTCGATGGGGTGGATGCAGTTGCTTCAATCTAATGGCGTATTAGACCAATGGTTGAATATTAATCTGTCCAACGTTTTGTTTTCGTTTTCTGGTGTCGTGTTCGTGATCACGTTGCACCTCTTTCCTGTTATCTATTTTTCAGCGGCTAGCTCATTTAAAGTGATTGGACAACGCTATGGCGATGTCGCAAAAATTTATGGCGCAAATTCGAGACAAATATTTAGCCGTATTTTACTGCCTTTAATCGTGCCTACTTTACTGTCTACAGGGTTAATTGTTTTTGTGTTAACCGTGGAAGAGTTTGGTACGCCGAACATTCTAGGCAGTCGTTTTGGTTTTCAGGTAATGGTCACCGCCATTGAAGAGAAAATGTCAGATTGGCCGATTGATTTGTCTGGAGCCTCGGTTTTGTCGTTATTGTTGGTCGTTATTGCGATCAGTGCTTATCTTTTACAAATGTTCATCACGCGACGCTTTGCGTGCAAACTAGATAATCAAACAATGACATCTGTGCCATCCAAGAATGTGTGGTTTTCGATGGTTAGCAATGTGATTTTTTTCATCGTGGTGTGCTTAGCGGTGGTAATGCCTATATTTGCTATTGTCTCATCCTCATTGATGCGAACTGTTTCTTTAGGGCTGCAATGGGATAATTTGACTTTCAATGCTTACACGCATTTATTTTTCTCAAACAGTGACGCGCTGTCTGCTATTTATACGAGTTTAGGGCTGGCGGCCATGGCTGCTGTGATCACTGCAATCATAGGAATGTTGGTTGCGTTTACGCTTATTCGTTTAAAGCCAAGAGGCAAAGCAGTATTAGATATTCTTGCACTACTGCCTAATGCGATCCCTGCCATGGCTCTGTCAGTAGGGTTGATCCTTACTTGGAATCAGACGTTTTGGCCAGTCACGCCCTATAACAGTCTCTTTATTTTGTTATTAGCGTATGTCTGTTTAATGTTGCCTTATCCAATACGAATGTTAAGTAATGCGATGAAACAGTTACCACAGTCGTTGGATGAAGCCGCGGCCATATACGGCGCTAACTTGTTCGTATTAATGTACAAAATTCTATTCCCGCTAATGATTCCTATCATGGTTGCGTCCAGCTGTATTGTGTTTGCTATTTCAACTCGGGAGCTGGTGGCTTCCTTAATGTTGGTGCCTGCTGGAACAGAAACGGTTGCCACTTACGTATTTAATCAATTTGATCAAGGTTCAATTAGTTCAGGAATGGCCATGAGCTTTATTGTGATTGTGATTTCGGGCGCGCTTATTGCGTTGGGACAATACATGTCAAAAAGATACTTATCATGAATGCAATTGAAATTAACAATATATCCAAGTCGTTTGACGACAAAACAGTCCTGCACGATATTAATTTGACGGTGGCGAAAGGGGAGTTTATTTCGCTTTTAGGGCCATCTGGTTGCGGTAAAACGACCTTGCTAAGGATAATCGCAGGGCTGGAGTTGCCTGATACTGGGAAAATTCAAACCCCAGCGAATACCTTTGTAGATAGGGCGACTGATGAATACTTGCCTGTTGCCAAGCGTAAGCTCAGTTATGTCTTTCAAGATTATGGTCTGTGGCCGCATATGAGTGTTTTTGACAACATTGCCTTCGCGCTAACGCTGCAAAAAATGCCTAAAGCAGACATCAAAAAACGCGTCAACGAAGTGTTAACCTTAGTAAAGCTAGTCGGCCATGATGATAAGCTTCCAGAGCAATTATCAGGTGGTCAGAAGCAGCGAGTATCGATTGCCAGAGCCATGGCAGGATCGCCAGACATTATGTTATTAGACGAGCCATTATCGAATTTAGACGCCAATTTACGTGAAGAGCTGGGCAAAGAAATCCGCGAGCTCACCCACAAACAGGGCATTACTTGTGTCAATGTCACCCATGATCGTAAAGAGGCGCAGCTGTTGTCTGATCGAATCGCCTTGATGAAAGACGGTGTAATTCATCAGTTAACAGATCCGGTTCGATTATTTAAACAACCTGCTAGCAAATGGGCTTGTGAATTTTTAGACGCAGGGAATTTGATCGAGGGTCACATGATTCATCGAGAGTTGGGCGAATGGCTGGTTCCTCGCACCGCGTTTAAAATAGAAAACGACAACACTGACACTCGCTTATCACTCCATGTAGACAGTTGCCTATTTTTAGATGACCGTTTTGAAATTGCCGCATGGCTAGCGAATGAAAAAGTGTTCTTTTATAGCGAAGCGCCCTTTGATGTAGGGCAAAACATTTTTGCCTCTTTATTAGAAGAGAACTTAGTGTCTATCAAAGCCTAAGCACAATATAACACTGCATTTATGACTTCTTATTGTGGATGTTCGTCTTGCGTATCCGATGAGCATCCACAGTCTATTCAAAATCTAAATCCTTATTTCTATATCTAAATTTGCGGAAAATTTAACGCATCGAGAGTACAAATAGACCTGCACAATAAAAAAGTACATCAGCCAGACAACTGGCGCGATTGTCTTAGTTATTAGGAGGATATATGGAATACCGACGTTTAGGAAAAGCGGGGTTAAAAGTCTCTGCATTATCATTAGGATCATGGGTTACATTTGGCAAGCAAGTAGACATGAGCGATGCGAAAACCTTACTCAAAACGGCTTACGATTCTGGAATAAATTTTTTCGATAACGCAGAAGGTTATGAAGCAGGAGAATCTGAGAAAATCATGGGCGCTGCTATCAGCCATTTAGGGCTAGCGCGTGATACCTTTGCGGTATCGTCCAAAGTATTCTGGGGCGGCGATCATAAAATGCAAATGGGCTTAAGCGCCAAGCATGTTCGAGACGCGTGTGATGCTGCATTACTTCGCTTAAAAGTCGATTATTTAGACTTGTATTACTGTCACCGTCCAGACATAGACACTCCCATCGAAGAAACTGTTCGAGCCATGCATAACTTGATCCAACAAGGCAAAGTAACCTATTGGGGAACGAGTGAATGGAGTGCCCAGCAAATTACGGAGGCACACGCGGTCGCTCGTGCTCATCACTTAACGCCACCGACGATGGAACAGCCTCAATATAACTTATTGCATCGAGATAAGGTTGAAAGTGAGTTTCTGCCTATCTATGAAAACTTTGGCATGGGACTCACTGTTTGGTCACCGCTTGCCAGTGGGATTTTAACGGGCAAGTACAATGACGGTATCCCAGATGACAGTCGTTTGACCTTGCCAGGCTATGAATGGTTAAGAGATTTATGGACCAGTGAAGATGGCAAACTAAAGCTGGAAAAAGTGAGACAACTGAGCGCATTAGCCAATGATATTGGTGTGAGTATTACTCATTTATCACTGGCTTGGTGTTTGAAAAATCCTAACGTATCAACGGTTATTTTAGGCGCATCAAAATTGTCACAACTGGAAGATAATCTGCAATCCATCGAGGCATTGGAAAAACTAACACCTGATGTGATGGAAAAAATCGAATCCATCCTAGGTAATAAACCAGCCGCGCCAGAGCGCTTCGGTCAGTAGTTTTTCAGGTTGAATGTCTTTTTTAATGTTTTTCTTAATGTGTTCTAGAGCGTTTTGCGAATACATTTCGATCGTCAAAAAAGGTAATTCAACAGGCTCTTGATGTGAACCATGCCAGAAAGTAAGGCTTTAATGACGTTAGAAATCTAACGTCATTAAAGCCTTTTTTTTGAGAATCGTATGGTGTCACACGATTAAGTCCTGAGCCGTTAGGTATTCCACCGTACAGACAAGCTGGGGTCAGGCGTTTATCTTAGAGTAATTTAATTACATGCTGAGTATTCATTCTGTATGGCACATTATTTATCTCGTAAAAAGGAAGTGCATCGTGCATATCGCTATTAAGACTTTCCAGGCTATTCAGGAGGCGAGATGAGCTTTTTTTCTTTGATTAGTATTGTGATAACCCTTGCTGCGGTGTCTAGTTATTTTAATTATCGTTATATCAAATTACCAACGTCAATCGGCGTGATGGTGGTGGCTTTGGGCGCCTCCCTGATACTTATTATTGTCGGTCCCTACACAGAAGGACTTCGTGAACAGGCTACAAAATTAGTCGCACAAATTGATTTTGACAAAGTTGTCCTCCATAGCATGCTTGCGTTTTTACTGTTTGCGGCGGCGATACATGTTAAATCCCAGAATCTAACCAGAGAGTGGCTACCGATTGCCTTGCTCGCAACGATCGGGACCTTGCTCTCAACCTTTATAGTGGGCAGCTTAACTTGGCTGGTACTGGATTTGTTGGGGCTGAAAATTCCATTCTTACACGCCTTATTATTTGGTGCTCTAATTTCACCAACGGACCCTATTTCGGTATTGGCTATTATGAAATCGGTTGGCGCTTCTAAGCAGTTAGAGGCCCAAGTGGCTGGAGAATCTTTATTTAATGATGGGCTGGGCGTGGTGATTTTCTTGCTACTTTTACAGCTATCAGGTCTGGACAGAGCTACTGGTGAAGCGGTGGCTAGTGTGCATGCATCAACCTCTATTGATGTCACTGCGGTGGCGATGCTACTGCTCAAGGAAATAGGAGGCGCATTGCTATTGGCAATGGCCGCAGGATTATTAACCTATGAAATGCTTCGACGGGTTGATAATTATCAGGTTGAAGTCCTATTGACCCTTGCTCTTGCCATGGGGCTTTATGCTTTGGCGGATAGCTTAGACCTTTCTGCTCCCATTGCTGCTGTGGTTGCCGGATTGTTCTTAGGAAATCATGGCAGAGTTTTCGCGATGTCGGATAAAACGCGTGAACACCTTGATACGTTTTGGGAATTGGTAGATGAAATTCTAAACGTGGTGCTTTTCATGCTCATTGGGTTGGAGTTTTTAGTCTTGCCCATCGTCGGGGAATGGTTATTGGCTGGAGCGATTGCAATCCCCATCGTCATGCTAGCTCGTTGGTTGTGTGTTGCTGGAATAATAGGCCCATTAAGTTGGGTGACAGTACAGTCCAAAGGAGCGATAAGTATTCTGACTTGGGGTGGGTTACGAGGCGGTATTTCAGTGGCTATGGCGTTGTCGTTACCAGAAAGTCATTCGCGTAGTTTGATACTGGTTTTAACGTATTGCGTGGTTGTTTTCTCGATTATCGTACAAGGATTAACGATGGGGCGGGTGATCCGAATAAAAGGGGAGTTGACGCCACCTGATAAGTCTTGAGTCATCATCAGCACGACACGTTACTGAGATGGCACCAAGAATACGGCTACGAGGGCGGCAAAGCATCAATAAGTAACTCTGCGCCCTCAACATTACTTAGTTGCTTTTTTCGACATTACTTTTAGGTTTTCGAGCCCAATAGCCAGTGAGTCCATAGTGCTCATAAATGGCCATTTCATGCTCTCGATTTAGCGTCTCAACGGAGCTGTACTCAGGGGCATCTTTTATTAATTGACGATTTACATCGACTAAAACAGAGCGATCAAACCATTGAACTTTTTTGATCCATTCGGGTGAGATCAGAACTTGATGTCCTCCCCACCAATTACTGGTATCAATCACAAGATAGCGCACCGCCCAAGTATCTTCTTCTACTAACAGCCCGGATACATGGCCAATATCACCATCGATAGCGTGAATGTGGTAGCCAACAATTTCTTTCGCGCTACGTAAATCAGGGTCTGACTTTTGAAGATTTTCACGTTTGCTTTCATCAAAGAAATGATTGTTCTTTGGGTCGCGTAGCTCCGTAAGGGCGTCATTGTAGTCGGGATTTAGCAAATAGGGGTACATGTCGCCGCCCCATAGCTGGTTTCCTTCCCAGTAATATGGATAGCCATAAAAATTGAGATAGTCCATTTCATGCTGTCGTGAAACGGGTTTATCAGCATCAAGATTAGGGCTGTTTTTAACCTGATCTTTGGTGATTAATACCGGCAGTATTTTATTCTTCCAATCCGCTTTTTGAATGGCGATTGGCGAAATTAGCACCTTATGGCTGGATAGCCACGATCCTGTTTCTACAACAAAATAACGGACCGCCCACGATAAGTCATCAAACAGAAAGTCTTTTACCGCGCCGATATTTCCGTCACTGGCTGAAATCGTATAATCGTCTAGTTCTTTAAGGTCGCGCAACATGAGCGAATCTCCTTTTTCGAGGTCAGTATTTGTATTAATGATTAGAAAAATCGAGTACGACTCGAGACGGTACGTCACCATTTTGTAGTCGTTCAAAGACATCATTGATCGCAGAAAGTGGTTGTAACTCTATGTCTGCCTTTACCTTGCCCTCGGCCGCAAAAGCCAGTGCTTCAGCCATATCAAGGCGTGTTCCAACAAAGGAACCGCGGATGGTGATGCAATTAGCGACAACGTCGAATAATGGGGTTGGAAACTCGCCCGGTGGCAGTCCAACGAGAGCGCAGGTTCCTCGTTTTCGAGTCATAGCCACCCCTTGGTTAAAGGCGATTAATGACGGTGCGGTAATCAGTACGCCATGTGCGCCACCGTTTGTTGCTTTAATAACGGCTTCTACCGCGCCTGGTTGCTTCGCATTCACCACGGCATCAGCACCGAGTTTAGTGGCGTGCGCAAGTTTACGATCGTCTATATCAACCGCACAGACACGAAGACCTAATGCTTTGGCGTACTGAACGCCGAGATGGCCTAGCCCACCAATACCTGAAATAGCAATCCATTGACCAGGTCGTGCCCCAGTTTCTTTGATGCCTTTATAAGTAGTAACGCCAGCACAAATGATTGGCGCCGCTTCTACGGCGGAAAGTCCATTAGGGATATGGGCCACATAATTAGGATCAGCAACAATGTATTCTGCGAAGCCGCCATTTTTTGTGTAGCCGCCGAACTCAGCTTCGCCACAAACAGTTTCCCATGCCGCTAGACAATGTTCGCAATGACCACAGGCAGAATAGAGCCAAGGAACACCGACCCGATCGCCTTCTTTCACCGCAGTAACGCCATCACCTAATGCCACCACAATACCAATCCCTTCATGGCCAGGAATAAAAGGAGGAGTGGGCTTTAATGGCCAGTCACCATGCGCAGCGTGTAAGTCGGTGTGACAAACACCACAGGCCTCAGTTTTAACGAGAATCTGACCAGGGCCTATGGTTGGAATATCGAGTTCTTTTAGTGCCAATTTTTGACCAAACGCTTCAACGACGGCCGCTTGCATTTTTTTACTCATGAGAGACTCCAGTGATTGATTGCAAATGAAAAGTTATTCATAACCACAAAAATGAAAATGAGAGTGCTGTCTCAACTCGTCAATTCCTATCATTCAAAAACAATAAAACACTAGTCTTACCAAAAGGTGATGTCGGTGCGTTGCCGTACAGACTAGGGCCACAAAATTTCCTACGGTACTGGGTAAATAAAGGGATCTTATAAGTAGGGAATAAAAACTTTTTAGGCTGAATGAAAAGGTGTTGTATTTCAGTTGGTTAAGGTAGCGTTTTCTTTTTTACTAAGTTATATCACTATCGTTTTTATCAAGGTTGCACCTGTTTATTTAATTCTGTTTTTTAATATTAATCCGACTGATTTCTTTGGCTTTTCGACGAAAGGAATAAATACAAAAGTAATGGTTGGTTTCCTGACATAGAACAAAACATTCATTTACGAAATCATTACATAATAGGGCGTTTCTTATATTTCGTTTTCTACTAGTGAAAACTTTAAATTTAACGATATTTGTACCTGAGTTCTTTAGGTGGTTTTCAAATGGATGTTTTTAAAATTAAAAGTTTAAAAATAAAAACTTCTTTGTCTGGAAAGGATATCAAAAATGACGTTTAAATTTCCAAGCGCTTACACCATTCTCTTTTTGTTAATAGTGTTAGTCGCTGCTGGTACTTGGGTTGTTCCCGCCGGTAAATATGATCGTGTACAAAGTGTGGCATTAGGAAAAGAAGTACCTGTTCCTGGTACTTATAAGCATGTTGAGTCAAACCCTCAAGGTGTGGTTGCTGTATTTCTTGCGCCTATTGCTGGATTTTATGATCCAGACAGTTATGAGGCTGCCGCGATTGATGTCGCGTTGTTCGTGTTAATTATAGGTGGTTTTTTAGGCGTAGTTACCAAAACGGGAGCGATTGATACCGGTATTTCTCGCGCTATGGTGAAACTTAAAGGCCATGAAAAATGGATGATACCCATTCTAATGGCTTTATTTGCACTTGGCGGAAGCACCTATGGCATGGCTGAAGAGTCACTTGCTTTCTATGCGTTGCTTATTCCCGTGATGATCGCAGCAGGGTATGACTCTGTGGTTGCTGTAGCGGTTATTTTACTGGGTGCTGGCATTGGTTGTTTAGGCTCAACGATCAACCCGTTTGCTACTGTTATTGCTGCGAATGCGGCTGATATTCCTTTTACACAAGGCATAGGATTACGGTTTTTCATTTTACTGAGTGGCTGGTTAGCGTGTGTTATTTATGTAATGCGTTACGCCGCTAAGGTTAAGAAAGATCCTTCTCTCTCTATCGTTGCAGATCATCGCGCAGAGATTGAGCAGCAATTTATGACAGAAGCCCATAGCGATACAACTTCTATTTTGACCTTGTCACAGAAAATCGTATTAGTGATTTTTGCTTTGACATTTGCTGTGATGATTTGGGGTGTATCAAGCCAAGGCTGGTGGATGGCGAAGATGGGGGCGCTGTTTATTGCTTCTGCTATTTTAATTGGTTTTGTGACCAGAATGGGGGAGAAAAATTTTACGGATGTCTTTATCAATGGCGCTCGTGACCTATTAGGTGTGGCTATTATTATCGGCATTGCTCGTGGCATTGTGGTGGTTATGAATGCTGGTCATATGACCGATACTATTTTGCATTTAGGTGAGCAAACCCTAAGTGGCTTGCCCAACGTGGTGTTTATTAATGCCATGTTTGGCATTGAAGTTCTCATGTCGTTTTTTGTTCCTTCATCATCAGGGTTAGCGGTACTAAGTATGCCAATTATGGCGCCACTAGCGGATTTTTCTGGTGTGGGTCGAGAGTTAGTAGTAACCGCTTTTCAGTCTGCAAATGGTTTAGTTGATTTGTTTAATCCTACTTTTGCCGTGGTTATGGGGGCTTTGGCGATTGGCAAAGTGCCTTATGAAAGATGGTTGCGTTTTATTTGGCCGCTATTGTTAATTCTGTGTGTGCTCATCATGGGCTCTCTCAGTATTGTCGCGCTCAGTTCATAAATAATGGTGTATTCGTACCTTGTATGGGCCTTTATTTATAGCATTTCTACTGCTTCACAGGCCTTTTTACTCAATATAAAAGGACAGAAAGATGATTGAGTTTGGTGTTCATTCTGAAATCGGTAAGTTACGTAAAGTGATTGTTTGTCGGCCGGGCCTTGCCCATTCTCGTCTTACTCCTGCCAATGCAGCTGAACTATTGTATGACGATGTGTTGTGGGTACAACAGGCTCGTACAGACCACATGGACTTTTGCATGAAGATGGAAAGTCGTGGTGTACAAGTGCTTGAATTTGGTCAATTACTAAAAGAGACACTGCACAATAAAAAAGCGCGCGCTTGGATTCTAGACCGTCGAATTGACGAAAATCAAGTTGGCGTGGGCATGTTAAATGAATTGCGAAGCTGGCTAGAAGGTATGTCAGACGAACAATTGGCGATTTTCTTGATTGGTGGTATTTCGGTCCACGATTTACCGTTCAAACCTCATGGCATGTTTGGAAATTATTTAGGCGGTGATGGTTTTGTTATTCCTCCATTGCCGAATACTCAATTTACTCGAGATAACAGCAGCTGGATTTACAATGGCGTCACTGTGAACCCAATGTATTGGCCAGCACGTCGCCCTGAAACCTTATTGGTTACCGCTATTTATCAGTTTCATCCTGAGTTTGCTCCGGCCTTTAATAATGGTGATTTCAAAATCTGGTGGGGTAACCCAGATGAAGATCATGGTCCAGCAACTGCCGAAGGGGGCGATGTGATGCCACTAGGCAATGGTAACGTGTTGATTGGTATGGGAGAACGTACTTCACCTCAAGCAGTAGGACAAATTGCGCAACGTCTTTTCGAGCAGGGAGCCGCTACGCGAGTAGTTGCTTGCCAAATGCCTCGTTCTCGATCAGCAATGCATTTGGATACTGTGTTTAGTCAATGTGACCGTGATGTCGCGACGGCTTTTGTTGATGTCTGTGATGAAATTCAATGTTACAGCCTAAGACCGGGTGACAATGCCGAGCATATTGATTTTCGTAAAGAAGATAAGCACTTGTTTGATATCGCAGCCGACTGTGTCGGCGTCAAAAAGCTGAATATAGTGCAAACAGGTGGTGACAGTTACCAGAAAGAACGTGAGCAGTGGGACGATGGTAATAACGTGGTTGCACTAGAGCCGGGTGTGGTGGTTGCTTATGATCGTAATACTTATACCAATACCTTGTTACGAAAAGCGGGTGTGGAAGTTATTACGATCAGCAGTGCAGAACTAGGCCGAGGTCGAGGTGGTGGCCATTGTATGACATGCCCTGTATGGCGTGATCCGGTTGAGTCTTAAGTTTTACATTCAAGTGGTAAGTGTTATTAGGTTTTAAAATGCATTTTACTTACATGAAATATTGGCTGAATTCAGTTTTTTGAATTCAGTTTTTTGAATTTAGCCAATTTTCGTTCAAATTATTGGTATATCAATAGGCAAGGAATTTTTCGATGTCATTCAATTTACGTAATAAAAACTTTCTTAAGTTATTAGATTTTAGCCAGCGAGATGTTAATTTTTTATTAGATTTGGCACGAGACCTTAAGCGAGCTAAATATACGGGTATGGAAAAACAGGGTTTGAAGGGTAAAAATATTTGCCTTATTTTTGAAAAATCCTCTACGCGTACTTTATGTGCATTTGAAGTGGCTTCTTTTGATCAGGGGGCTCAAGTTACTTATTTAGGACCTTCTGGTTCACAAATCGGCAAAAAAGAATCCATGAAAGACACGGCTCGAGTATTAGGTCGCATGTACGATGCCATTGAGTACCGTGGTTATGGCCAAGACATTGTGGAAGAGCTGGCTAAATACGCTGGAGTTCCTGTTTTTAATGGATTGACTGATGAGTTTCATCCTACTCAGATGCTCGCTGACTTGTTAACCATGCAAGAGCACAGCCGTAAACCATTATGCGATGTTAGCTACGCATTTGTTGGTGATGCTCATTCCAATATGGGGCATTCATTGATGATTGCTGGCTGTTTAATGGGCATGGATGTGCGCATTGCTGCGCCTAAATCGTTATGGCCAAGTGATGAATATTTGATACCAGCCCGTGAATTGGCAGAGCGTTATGGTGCTAGGTTAACCATTACAGATGACCCAAAAGAAGCCGTGAAAGGTTGTGACTTTATTCACACCGATGTGTGGGTTTCTATGGGTGAACCTGACAGCGTTTGGAAAGAAAGAATTGAGCTATTAACGCCTTTCCGGGTAGACAGCGAGTTGATGAAGGCGACTGGTGTGAGCAATACGAAATTTATGCATTGCTTGCCTGCATTTCATAATCGCGACACGGTTATTGGTGAAGAAATGTTTCAAAAATTTGGTGTTTCTGAAATGGAAGTGTCCGATGAAGTATTTGAATCCGTAGCGGGTGTTCAATTTGAGCAAGCAGAAAACCGTCTACATACCATTAAAGCCATGCTAGTGGCGACACTGGGTAGCTAAGGAGTAAGGGTATGCGGATTGTAGTCGCTCTCGGTGGTAACGCGTTGCTAAAACGCGGTGAACCTCTCACCGCGCAGGCACAGCGAGCCAATATTAAAATTGCAGCGCAAGCGTTGGCAAAAATAGCGGTTGATAATGAGCTGATTATCACCCACGGAAATGGACCTCAAGTTGGCTTACTTGCGTTGCAAGGCAACGCTTATAAGCCGAAAGAGCTATACCCTCTAGATGTGCTTGGTGCAGAAACAGAAGGCATGATTGGCTACATGATAGAGCAGGAAATGGGTAATTTACTGCCTTCTGAACGGCCGATCGTGACTTTACTTACAATGGTAGAAGTCGATTCAAAAGACCCTGCTTTTAGCCATCCTGCTAAATTTATAGGTCCCGTTTACGACGAAGACGAAGCCCAAAAAATAGCCAAAGAAAATAATTGGTTTATTAAGCCTGATGGCGATAAATGGCGCCGCGTTGTACCGTCACCTTTGCCCAAACGTATTTTTGAAATTCGTCCCATTCGTTGGTTGTTAGAAAAAAACACCATTGTTATTGCCAGTGGCGGCGGTGGTATTCCAACCATGTTTGATGAGGCTCATCATCTTCAAGGTGTTGAAGCGGTGATCGATAAAGATCTATCCAGTGAATTATTGGCACGTGAATTGAATGCCGATTTATACATTATGGCCACAGATGCCGCCGCGGTATTTCTTGACTGGAATACACCAAAGCAGCGTGGGATTAAACAGGTTAATCCCGAAGACTTAGCAAAGCATACGTTTGCTGAGGGTTCGATGGGGCCAAAAGTTAGTGCGGCGTGCCAGTTTGCTCAGAGCACGGGTAAAACCGCTGCAATTGGCTCTTTAGAAGACTTAGAGGCGATAGTAAAAGGCTTAGCAGGTACTCATGTTAACAAGCAGGCGGTAGAGATGACGTGCTATTGATTGGATGTTTAATCAAACGCTTATGTCTTTAACGTTATCTATTTTTAATATTTTACTTATCGTCATTGTTATTAAAAAATAACCAACGATTAACCACTTAATCAGCCTGATGTAATGGAGATTTTTAACATGGCTAGTACACGCTTTCCGGTAAAATTGTTTGTGATTGCCGCCTTGTGCGCGGCGGTCGCTGTCGCGGGCGGCTGGATCTATTACCAGCGTCATTTAGAGCCTGAACTGCCAACTTCCATTGCTTCTGGAAATGGTCGGATCGAAGCCGTTGAATACGATATAGCGACTAAATATCCCGGACGAGTGGAGAAGGTGCTAGTCAATGAAGGCGACATGGTCGAACAAGATCAAGTACTCGCTAAAATGAACACAGATTCGATCAATGCTCAATTGAGGGAAGCCCAAGCCAGTCTACGTGAAGCGCAAAGTAATCGTGATTACGTGCTTGCTATGGTGACGGTTCGTAAAAGTGAATTAACCTATGCCAAAAGAGAGCAAGAGCGCTCTGCTACTTTAGCGAAATCTGGGCATATCTCTCAAGAAAAACTGGATCAAGCGAATACTCAATACGCGACGGCAGCGGCAATGCTTAAAGCGGTTAATATTCAGGTTACGCAAGCAGAGTCAGGTATTGAGGCGGCCGAGGCGGCGATTAATCAACTACAGGTGACATTAAAAGAGACGAATCTAACGACGCCTATTAAAGGTCGAGTGCTTTATAAGCTCGCACAGCCAGGCGAAGTGCTAGGATCAGGAGGGAATGTCTTAACGGTTCTTGATTTGACCGATGTCTCCATGTCTATTTTTGTACCTACGGATCAAGCAGGCAAAATACAAGTCGGCAGTGAAGCTAGAATTATCCTTGATGCCATCCCTCAGTATGTAATCCCTGCGACGGTTTCATTTGTGGCCGCTAGGGCACAATTTACGCCTAAAGCGGTTGAAACCCGCTCCGAGCGTGAAAAGTTAATGTTTAGGGTGAAAGTGAAAATAGACCCTAAGCTATTAAAAGAATATATAAACTCTGTAAAAACAGGCGTACCTGGCGACGCTTATATTTTGTTAGATCAAAAGCAGGGTTGGCCTAAAAATCTACAGGTTAAATTGCCATAATGGCTAATTCTAAATCCAGTGTTGTCTCATTGTCTTGTGTCTCACACCGATATGGTGAGAATGACGCGATAAAGCAAGTCGATCTTGATATTCCATCAGGCTGCATGGTCGGCTTGATAGGACCTGATGGGGTTGGTAAATCTACCTTATTGGCTTTGATCGCAGGGGCTAGGCAAATCCAAGAGGGTGCGATCCGTGTGTTTGATGGGGATATATCAGACGCGAATTATAGAGATGCTATCGCACCAAGAATTGCCTTTATGCCACAAGGATTAGGAAAAAACTTGTATGCGACCTTGTCTGTGTTTGAAAACATAGATTTTTTTGGCCGTTTGTTTGGTATTCCTGCAAAGCAACGACACCAGCAGATTAATGAGCTTTTATTGGCGACGGGGTTAGCTGAGTTTCGTGATCGACCCGCTGGTAAATTGTCGGGAGGAATGAAGCAAAAATTAGGCCTGTGTTGTGCTTTGATCCATGCGCCAGACTTATTAATACTCGATGAACCCACCACAGGTGTTGATCCATTGTCGCGCCGTCAATTTTGGGAACTGATCGGGCATATACGCAAGCGCCGTGAGGGCATGAGCGTCATTGTTGCTACCGCCTATATGGACGAAGCGGAGTTGTTTGATTGGATTATCCCTATGAATATGGGCAAGGTGTTGGATACCGGTACGGTAGCCGAAATCAAACAGCGAACCAATACACAGACCCTTGAAGCGGCGTTTATTAACTTATTGCCCGACAGCGTGCGCAATGAACATGCTGCTTTATCTATCCCGCCGTTAAACCTTAAGGACAATAAAATTGCGATTACGGCAAAAGGTCTGACCAAAACATTTGGCGACTTTACGGCGGTGGATAATATTAATCTAGAGATCACGCAAGGTGAGATTTTTGGCTTTTTAGGATCAAATGGTTGTGGTAAGAGTACGACCATGAAAATGCTAACTGGATTATTGCCTGTTAGCCGTGGTGAAGGCTTGTTATTTGGCAGTCCCGTTGAGTCTAATTCAATGGCGATTCGTCATCGAGTTGGCTATATGTCTCAAGGTTTTTCGTTGTATGGTGAATTAACCGTACGTCAAAACTTGGAGCTGCATGCCAAGCTATTTCATATGCCCGCAGACAAAGCCAAAGAGCGCATAGACAGTTTGCTAGATCGGTTTACCTTAAGGTCTTATCAAGGGGTGAACTCCGCCGAATTACCTTTAGGCATCAGGCAGCGGTTGTCGTTAGCGGTGGCGGTTGTACATGATCCTGAATTGCTCATCCTTGATGAACCGACTTCTGGGGTGGACCCCGTTGCCCGTGATAATTTCTGGGCATTATTGATTGATCTTTCACGTAATCATGGCGTGACTATCTTTATCTCCACCCATTTTATGAATGAGGCAATGCGTTGTGATCGTATTTCACTGATGCACGCCGGTAAGATATTAGTAACAGACACCCCAGAGGTTATTAGTAAGTCGCGGGATTCAGAGACCCTTGAAGACGCTTTTATTTCGTATTTAGAAGAAGCTCAAGGAAATAAAACAGCGACACCTGCGCCACAAAATACTATTGATAAAGAGTACCCCATTCCAGTGAACCGGGCGTTTAGTCTGCGTCGATTATTTGGGTTTAGTTATCGTGAGTCCTTGGAAGTGTTGCGCGATCCGATTCGGTTAGCATTCGCTTTATTAGGCTCCGCCTTGCTTATGTTGGTACTGGGTTATGGCATATCGTTAGACGTTAATGATTTGACCTTTTCTGTTTTAGATCAAGATCATACTCCAGAAAGTCGTAATTATATTCAGAGTATTTCGAGCTCACAATATTTTATAGAGCACTCAGCGCTTAGCTCTAACGAAGAGCTTGATAGACGCATGCAAGATGGCGAACTCAGTTTCAGCGTCGTGATTCCACCGGGTTTCGGCGTGGATTTAAAGCGTGGACGGGTCCCTGAAGTCACCGTTTGGGTGGATGGTGCTATGCCATTTCGGGCCGAGACAATAGATGGTTATATGCAGGGAGTACACAGTGCGTATTTAACGGACTTAACCTTAAAGGCGTTAGGTTATGTGCCGACTATTTTGCCTATAAATATCGCGTCTCGTTATCGTTTTAATCAGGATTTCAAAAGTATTTACGCGTTAGCGCCCAGCGTGATCCCGTTGTTATTGATGTTTATTCCGGCGATTTTGACCGCCTTGTCAGTAGTACGAGAGAAAGAAATGGGTTCCATCGTGAACTTATACGTAAGCCCAGCGACCAGGCTAGAGTTCCTGTTAGGCAAACAGCTGCCCTATATTATTATTAGTATGGTGAGCTTTGTTATATTGCTGTTTGTGACGGTATATATCTTTAAAGTGCCAATAAAAGGTGACCTTTTTGCACTCTATAGTGCCGCGCTGATTTACATTATTGCGACGACCGGTATCGGTTTGTTTATGTCGACCTTTACGAAAACGCAAATTGCCGCACTGGCGGGTACTGCCATAGTGACGCTGCTGGTAACGGTCAGCTTTTCAGGTTTGACCAGCCCTGTGTCCTCTTTAGAAGGAGTAGGGCGACTGATGGGTGAGTGTTGGCCGGCAACGTATTTTATTATCATTATTCGGGGCATAGTCACGAAAGGACTCGGCTTTTCAGAGCTGTCTTCGTCTTTTCAATCACTGCTCGTATTTGCGCCGTTGTTTACCTTGGTTAGTGTGATCTTGTTAAGGAAGCAGGGAAAATGAGAAGTCGAATGTTAGATTCTAATATCCTGCAGTTAAGCATTAAGGAATTTCGTAGCCTATGGCACGATAAAATCTTATTGATATTGATTGTGTGGGCGTTTAGCGGCGGCATTTATGTGGCCTCTACTGCCTCGTCTCAAGAGCTGCACAATGCGCCCATTGCGATTGTTGATGAGGATGGTTCTCCACTGTCTAAAACAATAGGGAATGCATTCAATGAGCCTTATTTTAATAAACCTGAGTACATTAATTATAGCGCCGTGGAACCTGCATTAAATTCGGGGCAGTTTACTTTTGTCGTGATCATTCCATCAGGTTTTCAGAGTGACATGATGGCGTCTAAACAACCAACAATTCAAATCAATATCGATGCAACCCAGATGTCCCAAGCTGGGATCGGTGATGGGTATATTCAGAATATAATCAGTGGCGAGGTCAATAAATTCGTTAGCGGGACATTAAAGGCGTACAAGCTTCCTGTAAAACTCATTATTCATAATAAGTACAATCCTAACCTGACCAGCAGTTGGTTTGGGAGCATCATGGAGATTATCAATAATGTCACCATGCTCTCTATCATCTTGGCGGGTGCCGCTGTTATCAGAGAGCGCGAACATGGCACATTGGAACATTTACTGGTTATGCCGGTGAAACCAATAGAAATTGTGCTTTCCAAAGTGCTGGCTAACGGTGCGGTCGTGCTGTTCGCGGCGACCTTATCACTTATTTTTATCGTTCAATATGTATTACAGGTCCCTATTAAAGGCTCTATTTGGCTGTTTGTATTGGGTGCTGCTCTACATTTGTTTGCCACGACTTCGATGGGGATCTTTCTTGGTACCATCGCGAGGACAATGCCGCAATTAGGCTTGCTGTTTATCCTGACGGTACTGCCGTTAGAAATGCTATCGGGCGGGATAACGCCTTATGAAAGCATGCCGCAACTCATACAAGATCTTATGCAGGTGGCTCCCACCACACACTTTGTTAACTTATCACAAGCCATTTTGTATCGCGGAGGCGGTTTTAGCATTATCTGGGAACAGTTAGTGATTCTATTGCTGATTGGTAGTGTCTTCTTGTTGAGTGCGGTGAGTCGCTTTCGCACCTCTGTCGCCAATGCGTAATATAGGTCGTGCTATAAAGATGCTTTGTTGTAATCGAGATATGTTTATAGCACGACAGTACTAAGCTCAAACTTAGTCATCACGGCAGAGATGTCATACAAAGAAGCCATACAAAAAAACAAAGTAAATAAGTGAGGGGTAGCACAAAGGTGCCCCTTAGTTTTATTGTGTATCTTTATAATCTATAATGGTTTTTCTTCACAATCCTGTATATTTCTCCATAGTTTTACATTCTCTTTATGCTTTTTTAAAAATATTTATTGTTTTGATATTTAAAATAAGTATAAGGAATAATGCGAATAGCATGAAATGCGCTCTGGTAATATCATAAGAAGCACTACTATAATGAAGGGGTACTAGATTGAGCCATTACGCTTTTTCTAAAGATTTTGACAATAAAAATAAGAATGGAGCCAGTCATGACAATTTCTTCAAAATATTCATCTAGCATTTTCAAAATAAGCCTTGTTACTTTATCGGTAGCGGCGGCATCCTCTGCGTATTCAGCAGGCTTTTCACTTGGTGACCAAAGTGCCACAGCGTCGGGTTCCGCCTTGTCTGCCGCAGCGGCTTCTGACGAGGATATTTCCTTTAGCTTCTGGAACCCTGCGTTATTCCTTAATGCGAAAAAGAACACCTTCTATGTGTCTGGGGCATACATAATGCCTAAAATGGACGTGACTAATATTGAAGCTAAGGACGCATTAGGCCAATCAATTTCTTCTGGATCATCAACCAATACCGATTCTGTTGATAATGCTCTTGCTCCATCGATTTATTATGCCATGCCATTATCTGATAATACCGTTGCAGGAATATCACTCAATGCGCCTTTTGGTCTATCGGGGGACTATGGTGATAAGTGGGCAGGACGATTCAATGCAACAAAAACGGCTCTAAAAGACATCGCGTTAAGTTTTTCCCTTGCTCATCGAGTGAATGACTGGTTCTCAGCAGGTGCTAGTATCCAAGTGCATCGTGCTAGCGTAACTTTAGACTCCGCTGTGGGTAGTACTGTTGGGGTATACGGTGGTGAAGGGGTTGGTAAAATAGATGCCGATGCAACCGGTTATGGGTATAGTTTGGGCGTGCTATTTAAGCCAGTGAAAGGTACCCGAATTGGTATTGGTTATCGTAGTAAAGTAGACTTTGATTTTAAAGGCAATGTTAAGTATAACAATGTCTCAGGATTAAATAATGCACTTCCCAATGCCCCTTATAATAAATCATATCAACTAGTAAATGCGGATGTTAGTGATTCGCTTACTTTTCCAGATGTGTTAACTATCAGTTTAGCTCAAGCACTAACGCCGAAACTCACATTGGGCTTAAGTGCTATCCGTACGGGTTGGAGCTCAATGAAAGACGGTTTAAATATCGATTTTGATAGTACTCAACCTAATTCTAAGTTGACCTTTGGCTTTGAAGATCAATGGATGTACTCCGCAGGTTTGACCTATGATTATTCACAGCAGCTAACCTTGCGAACTGGTATTGCCATGGATAATTCTCCAGCAACCGATAAATATCGTTCAGCAAGAACCCCAGATGCAGATCGTAAGTGGTATTCCATGGGGGCAACATACAACATTAACGATATGTCGTCTGCCACCTTTGCTTATACGCATGTTGCGATAGACAGTGTATCTGTTAACCGTGATGGTAGTGGTGAAGATGCCGCACGAGGTTCTTACAGCGCAGATTACTCCTCATCTGCAAATGTTATATCGTTAGCTTATAATATGTCGTTCTAACATATCGTACTTCCCTTAGATAAACAAAAAGCCAGATCTTGAAAAAGGTCTGGCTTTTTGTTGTTTGCTAGTCTGCAAACCCAGTCAGCGATTAATAACGTATTGCTTGCTCTGAGGTGTAAGAGGTCATTTATATTTGTCTATTTGAAAGGGTAAGAAGGTCGTAGAGCCTTTGATATGATTACTGTGAAGTCAGTTAGCATTGCTGTGAGTGGATTTGTGTTGGACAAAAGAGATCAGTAATGTGAATGTGTGAAAGCTCTATGTATGTGGTGATAGGTGTGTTGTAAAAAGCGCAATGGGTGTTGGAAGCGTAGGGTGCAATAACCGCTACTTAACGGTTATTAGTGAGCGATTATAGGCTAGCGTTTGCTAGTAGTTAAGCGGTGTTTGAGCGTGGAGGGGAGTGTGTGAAAATAGCAAAAGATAAGCAACTCTGTGGTTAGTAAACCATTCGAAGCTCTTTTGCTTTCTCATTGTTATTTTCCGTCCAGTCCGTCATTGGAGACGGTTTTGCAAAGTAATACCCTTGCAATACATGACATCCTAGAGAAATCAGTAAGTTGGCTTGCTCCTTGGTTTCAATCCCTTCAGCAATGACTTTCATGTCCAGCGATCGTGCGAGCTGAATAGTGGATTTCACAATGTCTAGATGACGTTGGTCATTCGGTAGTGGTGCGACAAAGCGGCGGTCAATTTTCAGTACTGTTGCCGGTACATCGATCAGTTGTCCCATGGTTGCTTGCCCTGTGCCAAAATCATCAATCGCAATGGTAAAGCCATACTGATGCAATGCCTTTAATCGTTTATGAATCAAGGGATTGGTCATGACGGGGCTGGTTTCGGTTATTTCCAACTCTAGTAATTCACCTAACCAGGGTTTGTCTGCGACCAATGTCATCATCAAAGCAAAAAAGGGATCACTCATCAGCTCTTGGCCTGCTAAGTTGAATGCAATTGGCGTATGAATCTTTTCTTCGTGCCATTCGGTTAGAATAGGGATTAAAGAACGTAATAAGTTTTCAGCTAATAAAGGCAGCAGGCCTAATTTCTCAGCAAGGCCGATAAATACAAAAGGTGATACAAAGTTACCATCTTCTTTTTGCCATCTAGCGAGCGCTTCAAAAGAACAGATTTGGCGACTAGGAGATACTTGAGGTTGTAACCATAAAACGATTTCGTTACGTTTGATGGCAGTGCTCAATAATAGCCCTAGTTGATGTTCTTCAATAAGTCTGTTTTCAAGTTGATTATTATAGTAAGAGAACCTATCTACACTGGTAGAGTACTCCAATGCCATTTCACAATGCTCTAATAATTCTTCGGCATTGTTACCGTCTGTTTGGTAATAGGCAATACCGATCTGGTAGTTCATGTTTAATGTTTTTCCATCCAGTTTGATCTGTTCAGGAAGGACGGATTTGATTAGTGCTGATAAATTTCGCTGCACCAAATAGGCTTGGCCTAAAGGAAGAAAACAGGCAAATTTCACCCCTCGTAAGCGACCAATAATTGTCTGATCTGACAGCTTACTTTGCAGCGTTTTTGCAAAATTTAAGATAATACGATTGGCGTTGTCTTTTCCGTATTGTTTGTTTAATAGCTTAAATTGACTGATGCGGATGATAAACATAGCACCAGTAAAATGAGCATCTTTTGTTTGGATTCTCTGGTTAGCTAAAGTACAAAAATAATGATGGTTAGCTAAGCGAGTTAACGCGTCAAAATGCACTAAACGGCTATTCGTTTCTTGTGTGCTTTCTAATGCTTGTTTCAGTGCTTTAAGATGCGAGACATCTTGTAGATGAAGCATATAGTGACCATTGTTAGTCAGTGTGGCTCTATGGACTTCAATATTAACTGTGTGGTCTTTTTTCAATGTACACTCAGCGTTACTGACCTGCCAAAAGTACTTTTCTTTTTTGTGCCCAATAGGGGTTAACCACGATTGGATGTCACTGTTTTCTATTTTGTGTGAGCTAGAAATAGACAATAACTTACGAGCGCAATGGTTGGCTTTTAATACTTTGCCGTGTTCATTGCAGAGTAATGTGGGCGTGCCAGTGTGTTCAAAAATTTCTTCAGATAGTGCATAGTTCCGATTTAATCGAACATATAAAGATTTGAGATGAGCCGTGTTCTTTTCCAGTGTAAACATGATCCTAGAAACTGCCAATGGCAGGCCAACATTGAGTGTTAAAAAGCTAAGAACCTGAAAATAAAAAGATGTAAAGGCGGGAACAAGGCCATTCCCACGCATCTCTAAACTGTGTGAGTCTGAGACGATTAAATAAAATGAGCCGATATTGGCAATACTAAGCAGTAGTGATAAGCGAAAGCCAAAAAATAGCCTTGCCATCAAAGGAAGTGAATACAAAGAAATTAAACCGTATTTTACTGCGTTTGAATCTTTCGACAGAGTCACAAGTAGCAAGCCGATGGTGGCTAAGGTACTAAGAAACAAGAAGGAAGTGACTTTGGTGTGTTTTTTACAAAAGTACAATAAGCCACAAAGGAGCGCTAAACAGGCACTATTGATCACCAAAAAGAATCCACTGTTCTTTTCAGATGAAAGGAAAAGGCTGTTTAACTCTACTCCTAGTAGTACGAGTAAAGTTAAGGTAATCAATATCCTAAGAGCACTTTGTTGAAAAGAGCTCTTGTTGTACCTATTAAGTTGGGCACTATCAACTAAGAAAAACTCTTTAAAAAAGTTAATTAACATTGATCAACTTCATCTATGAAAAAAAGAACTGAGTAAATTCAGGTATTTATAGAGGCTACCTAAAATTTTAAGTCATGACTATCTTGTTTTTCGTTATAAACGAATTATTTAGTCAAGAAATTGTCAAGAATCAAAGAGTGGTAGTATTTGATGTGAAAATGAGATGAGGAAGAAAGGCTAAATCATTGATACGTAATTCGAATGTATTGTCATATTTGCACAATATGAGACAAGCGGATGTGCTGTCTACTCATCTCATATTGTCTTGTTCTTAGCCATTACATTGATAATGGAAGTTGTTCTGCACGGCGGTTTTTAAATTATACTCGCACGCCTTTTCTCGCATTAGACCCTTACCTTCCCATGAAACGCTCATAGACTCTGGGGTTTTGCGCCCATAGCTTGGAATAAAACGATAAGCCGCAATAACATCAATACTGCTATTGGGTCCTAACTGTACACTTTCACCTATCAATCGCTGACGCGTTTCTACATTATAAAGTGTGTAATCAGTTGCGTATTCGCGTTTGCCGTTCTCATGTTCAAAGTTCAACCATATTTTGCGATAGGTTTTTGAACTCGTCGTCGGATTGTTTAAGCGTAAGCGAGTGTAAATGATTTGAGGTGTCGAAAAACTCGGTTTGGAGTTCAATGCGGATAAAGAGTTAGATACTTTAACATAGGCGCCACTTTGTGTTTGCCAAGGTGTTTTCGCGCCAAAAGAGGCATCAACAATTTCGATATTTTGTTTTTGAAATAAGCTGGATAAATAATGAGTCGCATCTTTTACCGGAGCATAGAGAGCCACTACGGCTAGTGCTCCAATAATAAGCGTGTTCATATTCTGTTTTGATTTTTTAATGGTTAAGCAAATCATATCCACAGCCTCGCCTGTTATTTATACTGTTTGTTTATACAGTACTGTATATAAAAACAGTAAATGTGTATAGCGCTTTTTGTAAAATCGTGTGATTTTTGTTCTTGTTTTCTAAATAACCTTGATAAATCAAGAGAATGAAGAAATCTTAAAATAATGTTTGATTTTATCTAATAGACTGAAAAATAAAGCATTATTGATGATTCCCACAGCCTTCTTAACGGTTTTTGTGGACAAAATAATTGCGTCATATTTCTTAAACATTTCACCAAATTTTGATATTTAATAGCAATATAAAGGCCAATCTTTATAATGCCATCAATTGAAAAAATAGAGGTTTAGTGTGGATAAGGTGGATGTGGTAATTATTGGGGCAGGGGCATCAGGTTTGATGTGCGCAGCGACAGCAGCATACCGAGGCCGACGCGTTGTGGTGTTGGATCATGCAAATAAAGCGGGCAAGAAAATCCTAATGTCAGGGGGCGGGCGTTGCAACTTCACTAATATGGATGCCGCACCCAAGCATTTTTTGTCTGACAATCCACATTTTTGTATTTCCGCGTTACGTCGTTACTCTTCTCAAGATTTTGTCGACCTTGTAGACCGACATGGTTTGGATTATGTCGAGAAAACACCTGGTCAATTGTTTTGCGAACATTCAGCAAAAGATTTGCTTGAGATTCTCATGACGGAGCTTGAATGGTCCGGCGCTGAGCTAAAACTTAATAGCAAAATTCATCACATCGAGTATCAAGAGACTCAGACCGTGATCAAAACCAACCAAGGCGATTTTGCTTGTGAATCACTGGTTATTGCGACCGGTGGCTTGTCGATTCCAACCATGGGCGCCAGTGGTTTTGGCTATGACATTGCCAAACAAGTTGGGCACAATATTCTGCCAACGCGTGCGAGCTTGGTGCCGATCACAGTGCAACCCGATCGCAAAGCACAATTAGCTGAATTATCTGGTATCGCCTGCGATATAGCTGCCAGTGCCAATGGCACAACTTTTCAAGAGCCGATGCTGTTTACCCATCGTGGCGTCAGTGGCCCTTCTATATTACAAATCACCAACTTTTGGCAACCAGGTGAAGCGTTAACGATCAATTTAGTACCTGACTTGACACTGGAAAGCCTACAATCCGTGCGTGAGAATACACCGAAGAAAAGTTTTGAAGGCTTTCTATCTAACCAGTTGCCAAAACGCTTAGTCGATCTGATGAAAGAGACATTCCCTTGGTTAAACGAACGCAGTGCACAAACCTCTAATGAACAAATTGAAAGCTTGTTCAACTACCTTGCTAACTTTGATATCGCGCCCAATGGCACAGAAGGTTACCGCACCGCCGAAGTCACACTAGGCGGCGTCAACACCAAAGAAGTGTCGTCTAAAACCTTCGAGTCTAACAAACAAAAAGGCCTGTATTTTATTGGTGAAGTGCTCGACGTAACAGGCTGGTTAGGTGGGTACAATTTTCAATGGGCATGGGCCAGCGGCTTTTGTGCAGGGCAGTATGTGTAGGGGCGTTATAGGCTATGTTTAGCATTTAGCATTTAGCATTTGGTATTCAGTTTTTTTGAAGCCATGATAAAACCAATGTGCATTATCAAAAGGTTGGTAGGGTGTCTGATGAATGACTGGTTTATGAGTAATCTTGGGGATCCTATGCTGGCAGATGAATCATTAAGCCAGATCAAGTCTTGTTTCTCTTCACAGTGTGATAGCAGCAAAAATGCGAATCACATGGCGGTGTTTTTTCGCCATGAATCGATAGGTGGGGTTCACTGTGAATTGAAGGTCTATTTTTCTCCGGCGGCGTTGAATGTAGCGAAAGTGTTTGATGCCGCTCCTTGCCAACAACCCTCTGTTAACGATTTAGGGCTATTGGCGGGCTCGGAAGAATCTTGGTTATTTCTCTTTCCTAGTTAATAGAGCCTGCCTCTTGTTAACCTTGTTAAATAGGCTTCGTCTCACACTTCTCTTAGACGGTTTTAAATTATCCTTAGTTCAAAATGGTCTTTATCTTGGTTTTAATATTCCTTTAGTTTATATATAATTTGACCTCAAATTTTAATTATCTGGAGTGCTTTCATGCGCCGATTCGTAACTTTAATGACTTTGGTGCTGTGTAGCTGGAGTGGTTTGGTATCCGCTGCTGACAAGCCCCTTGAAATTGGCTATATGCCTATTATTCCGGTGTCTCAAGCGTTTATTGTTTTGGAAAATAACACCTTGGAAAATGCAGGTGTTAGCGATCCTAAACTGTATCAGTTTCAAAATGGCCCAGCGATTGTACAAGCGCTATTGGCTGGCCAGTTAGACGTGGCTTATCTTGGCATTGGACCTGCGATGGTAGCTCGCGCAAAAGGGGCGGATATCAAAGTAGTCGCTTCTAATGTCGTTGAGCAGATCAGCATGGTTGCGTTGGGTAAATTGTCTCCTTACTTTAACAAGGGCGATGCGAAAACGGCGTTTGCTCGTTTTAAAGCAGATAATGGACGTAAAGCAGTTATCTCCACTTTCCCTAGAGGGTCTGTTCCAGAAACGGTGTTGCAGTACTGGTTACAAAAACAGTTGGGCATGAGCCGTGATGAGATCAAACAAAACATTGATATTATTTATCAAGGTGCTGCTCAAGTTCAGCAGTCTTTGATGACTGAAGCGGTGGATGGTGCAGCGATTTTAGAACCCGTGGTCAGCATTGTGCTTGATCGTAAATCCGATGCGAAAGTTGTTGCCTCTGGCTCTGGTATGTTCCCTCATCAGCCGGGTGCGGTGCTGGTTGTGCGTGAATCCTTGATTAAGGATCATCCTGAGTTGGTGAAAGCCTTAGTTAAAGCGCATATCGCAGCGACTAATGAATTGCAAAATGACCCAGAAAAAGCAGTAAAAGCGGTTGGTAAATACGTCGGTGGTGGTCGTTTGCCAGCTAAAATCATTTTGAATGCGTTGAAGAATTCACGCGATCAGTTCCAGGCCGATCCTAATGCCATTATCGATGGCACACGTGTCATGCGTGATTTTCAAGCGAGTCAGGGCACACTGAAAGCCAGTGTTGACCTTAAAACATTATTTGATGTTCGTTTCTATAACGAGCTAACTCAGGAGTAATTCCCAAACATGGCATTACAAGCTCATCCTTTAACACGCTCCCGATGGGGGCGTGCCTTATTAGGGCTTATCGGTGTGGCGGCGTTTGTCCTGCTCTGGAAATACGCACAGACAGCAGGTTGGGCCGCGGCCGGAACGATACCAGACCCATTTGGACTGCCACAAGCACTGGCCGATGAATGGGCTTCTGGCCGTTTAATGCCAGCACTTAGTTCCAGTTTAATACACTACGTATGGGGCTTAGCGATTGGTACTTTTCTTGGCTTTTTAGTAGGCACATTGGCAGCGTCTTCATCGCTGTTTGATGCGTTACAAGCTTGGTTAGCACGAATTTTACGACCGATTCCTCCATTAGCATGGGTCGTGTTTGCTATTGCTTGGTTCAAAGTAAGCCATGCAGGGGCTGCGTTTGTTATTGCGATTGGCGTATTTTGGGTGAACTACTTTGCGACTTATTCTGCAGTACGCAATGTGGATTCTAGATTTTATGAACTGGCGCGTGCTTTTGGTCAAAATGGCCATATTCGTCAGGCGTTACAAGTTACCTTACCTGGGGCAGCAACAGGGATTTTCTCTGGTATCCGAACTGGCATCGGACAAGCTTGGATGACGTTAATCGCCGCTGAGTTGTTGGGTGTTCCGGGTATGGGACAAGAAATGAATTCGGCCGCAGGCGTGGGTGCTTACGAAGTGGTTGTGGTTTACATGCTGATTATTTCTCTGGTTTACACCTTGAGCGATACCCTGTTTGGTTTGATTGAAAAGCGAGTGTTAACATGGCGTCCATCCTAAATATCGAAGGGTTGAGTTATCACTATGGTGACAATCCCAACCCTGTTTTTGCTAATTTGGATCTTCGCATGGAAGACGGTGAGTTCATCGCGGTAGTAGGTGGCTCTGGAGTTGGTAAATCGACTTTGCTGCGCTGTGTGGCAGGTCTTGCTACGGCGAGTCATGGCAGTATTTCGCTTCAAGTTGAAGAAAATGATACCCGTCGTTCTCGTGGTGTAGTGTTTCAAGATGGTCGTTTGATGCCTTGGCGTCGATTGCGCAGTAATGTGGCTTACGGTCTTAAAGGTCTTAAGCTAACGGCAGACGAGAAACGCGACCGAGTAGACGAAGTGCTAAAATTAGCTCGCCTTGAAGAGCTAGCTGAGCGCTGGCCTCATCAATTATCTGGTGGGCAAGTTCAGCGTGGCGGCATTGCCAGAGCATTGGCGGTTAAGCCTCACTTGTTACTAATGGATGAGCCGTTTAGTGCGGTAGATGCCATTACGCGTCAGCATTTGCAAGATCAGTTATTGGCAATCTGGGAACAAACGCGCAAAGCAGTAATGTTTATCACCCACGATATTGAAGAAGCAGTGTATTTAGCGGATCGAGTAGTGGTATTGTCTGGTTCACCGGCGAATGTTGTACTGGATCAGCGTATTGATCTACCTCGACCTCGTCGTCGTGGCACCGATGCGCTACAAAAAATAGCTCAAGACATCGCGAACGCACTTTAATTTTTAGAAGGACACAATCATGGCTATCACTCAATTATTGATCCACGCACCGACAGTGGATTCTCTAAAGCGAGCTCAGAATAACGCTCGTAATTTGCTTAAATTAGAATCTGATGCGCAAGTAGAAATTGTCGTCAATGGCCCTGCTGCGGCCGTCGCGGTTACCTTGACAGACGAAGACATTTTAAGCCGATTAGTGATTTGTCGTAATAGCTTACAAGCTCAAGGGCTTACCGCTCAGGCAGAGGTTAAGCAAGTCGACGCTGTGGTTCAGTACTTAGCTCATCAGCAAGCAAAAGGCTGGTCTTATATCCGCGCTTAAGTCTTTTACTCTTCTATTATCGGCAACTCGCTTCGATGAAAGTCTTAGCGAGATTTCGCTAAGACTTATCTAATTTATTCGGTTCATTCTAGTTAAATAAGCGAGCAATGAACAAACCTGTCTGCTTCTAGCTTATCCATTACGTCTGTTTTTCTAATTCACCTATTCTTGCTTCTGTTAGCTCCCTGATTTCATGGCTGAGCAGCGTCAATGCCAGAAGATTAATTTCTGTCTATCTCTTTGTCTTCTTCATCGAGTCATCCTGACTATGGATTGTCAAAACGTGCTTTTTTCTTGTGAGTCAATGAAAGGGCGTCTTTTTAGGATGGTATATAGGCTGCTGTAGAAGGATGTTTTAAGGCGTATGTATTTATTTAGAATTTTAGTTATGTTATAAAGTAACAAATTATTTATGGTGCCAAATTTTCTTATTTGTCATCGCAATAAATTCTTTAAAAACAATCACTTTTGATGAGCTCTATTGATACGGTTTCTAAGTTTACGCATGCAGCAAAAGCAACACACATTAGTTCAGGTTATCTGCTGCGTTTTATTGGTGCTGTTACTCGGCTTTATGTCGAGTGTACACGACACAGATTTAGACGAAGTCCATCACCAGCATCATCAATGTGAGTTGTTTCACTTTTCGCAGCAATGGTTGCCTGCGACTGAGTTTGTTTGGCCTGTGGTGCATTCGTCTCCGCCGCGCAGTGTTCCCTTGGTTCTTGTCTTCTTTTCCATCATCGTTTTGGTGCACCAAGCTCGAGCCCCACCGTCGTTTCGTTCTTTTTCCTAACCTTTATTAACAAGAAAATTGACCATGCTGAAACTGGCTCTTATGGGTGCCATGAGCAGGATGCGTCTGTCTATTTGATGATTAGTTTAAAAGAGAAGCCTAATGACAGAATTGTCTTATGCTGCGATTCGCCGCCGAAAAACGCGGATAAAAGCAGCATTAACTGGCGGTGTGAGTCTCATCTTATGCCTGATGTTTGTTTTATTTAGCCAAGCGACCAATAAAAACCAGAACCGCTCGAATACCTTGGCGATCAGTGGTTCGTGGGAATTCACCAGCCTTGAGCCGTCTAAGCAGGGTTATATTTATACCCGCATGAATATCCTAGAAACCTTGCTAAACGTAGACGCGAAAGGTGCCATGATTCCGGGCCTTGCGCAGGCTTGGCAAAGCAGCGCCGATGAAAAAACCTGGACTCTGACGCTACAGCCTAATGTGTTATTTCAAGATGGTTCGCCACTGAATGCCACCGCCGTTGTCAGTGCGTTACGCATTGCCCAAGGCAAGCATGGTGTGCTGAAAAAAGCGCCGATTGATGAAATACGCGTGAAGAACTCACAGCAAGTAGAGATAGTATTAAGCCAACCGCACACCGTCTTGCCAGCGTTATTGGCACATTACTCGACGGCGATTTTGGCACCAAGCGCATACAACAAAGAGGGCACAGTCACCAGTTTAATCGGCTCTGGCGCTTACTTGTTGGAGACTTTTGAGCCGCCCCATAAGCTCTCGGTAAAGGCTAACCCAACGTATTGGGGAATCAAGCCGAGCATTGAGTACGCTCAGTATCTGACTGGACACCGCGCCGAAAGCCGTATTCTGCAAGCAAAATCTGGCGAAGCCGACATCGTCTACACCCTAGACGCTGCCATGCTTGAGCAATTAAGCACGGCCGATAATGTAGAAGTTCATTCTGACGCAATCCCAAGAACCTTGCTGCTAAAGCTGAATGCAACACACCCATTTTTAGCCGCAGTCGAAGCGCGCCAAGCTCTTAGCCTAGCGATCAACCGTCCAACGATTGCCAAACAAGTGCTGCATGTATCAGAAGCCGCCAGCGATCAGATCTTCGCATCTTCTATGGGGGCTTGGTATTTAGATCAGCCACAAGAAGACTACAACCTAGAAAAAGCGGCCAATTTATTGGCTGGATTAGGTTGGCAAAAAGACGCCCAAGGTTGGTTAGTCCGAGACGGTGAACGCTTTCATTTAACCTTAACCACCTACGCAGATCGTCCAGAACTTACCACAGTGGCCACGGCGTTACAGGCGCAATGGAAACAGCTAGGCGTGGACTTAAAAGTAGATATCACCAATTCCAGCATGATTCCGTCGGGTCATGCGGACAACAGCCTAGAAGTGGCGTTAATCGCGCGAAACTTGGGCGTGATTGCCGATCCAGTGTCCTTGATCGCTAATGAATATACCCACGGTGGCGGGGATTGGGGCGCGATGAATTGGCACAACAAGGAAGTAGACCAAGCATTGGAACGACTGACTACTCAGAGCAATTCTGAGCAAGCTCAACGAGACGCTAAATTAGTGGCTACGGCTATCTATCAGGAAAAACCAGTGATTTCTATCGCCAATTACCAACAGCACAATGCCGTCAACACTCGGGTCAAAGGCTACCAATTTGACCCTTTCTTACGTGATTATTTTATTAACAAAATGGAGCTGGTCGACCATGTGGACGCTCATTAAACACCGAATTTTTCAATTGATTCTCGTCGTCTGGGGTGTCGGCACATTAACCTTCGTGTTGATGCGTAACTTACCGGGTGATATGGCGTATCGCATTGCGGCGAGTCGCTACGGTCAAGACAGCGTGGATTCTGCCGCCGCAGAAATAGTGCGCCAAGAGTTAGGATTGGACGCCAGCTGGTGGCAAAGTTACGCCCATTGGCTTACGGATTTAGTGCAATTCAACCTCGGTAAATCCTTAGTCAGTGGCTTGCCCGTGATCGACACCGTCCAGCACCAGCTGGGGCATTCGGTGTTATTGGCCTTTACCGGCGTATTATTTGCCTCCTTGATTGCCATCGCGATTGGCGTGTTGTCGGCGTTTCGCCAAGGCGCGCTTGACCACGGCTTTTTGTGGCTATCCACCTTGTTGCGCTCCATGCCTGTGTTCGTGATTGGCTTGATGCTGATCTTGATCTTCGCGGTGGCGTGGCCGATTTTGCCCGTGGCCGGTTTTGGTACTTGGCAACATTTGGTGCTACCGACCTTAGCGCTGGCGCTGAGCCTTGCCGCTGTGTCTAACCGAGTCGTGCGTAACAACACACTAAAAGTGATTCGCGCGCCGTTTTATCAATTCGCCGCGATCAAAGGCTTGTCGCCAACGCAGACCTTTATTCAGCACGGCATTCGTAATATTTCTGTGCCTGTGATTGCCTTTATCGGCATTCAATTGGTCACTGTAATCGAAGGCATAGTGATGATCGAATCCTTGTTTTCTTGGCCCGGCATTGGCCATGGTTTGGCACACGCTATTTTTGCTCGTGACATTCCGGTGATCCAAGGTTGCGCCTTGATGATGGGCATCTTGTTTGTGTTGCTCAATACCTGCGTTGACCTACTTTGCCATTGGATAGACCCACGAGGAGCCCAGTCATGATCTTGCAACTTAAAATCAACCAAAAAGTGGGTGTCGGTTTATTGCTTGGGCTGTTGCTCGTTGCCAGTTCGATTGTGCAGCTGTCGCCTTATCACATTGCCGATCAAGACTTGTCGGGGCGTTTATTGGCGCCGAGCGCTGAGCATTGGCTAGGCACAGACCACTTTGGTCGTGACATGCTAACGCGTATCGCCAGTGCGATTCAGTTGTCGTTTGTATTGAGCTTTTTCTGCGTGCTGACCTCGGCCACTTTAGGAGTCTCGCTTGGCGTGATCACCGCGTGGAAGGGCGGCCGCATGGCCCTTGGCATGGACGTGATCGTGAATATCTTATTGGCTCTGCCAGGCTTAGTCTTGGTGCTGTTGTTTGCCGCCATCGTGCCGGGCTCGTTGCTGGTGTTGTATTTGGCGATCACCTTAACCCAGTGGGTCGAGTACTTTCGTGTTTCACGGGCGATCACCAACACCATTATCAATAGTCCAGCGCGACAGTTATCGCAGATGATGGGCTTTGGTCCTTGGTATCAGTTCCGTCGTCATATTTGGCCAGAGCTCACTCATTCGATCTTAACGCTGGCGTCGTTTGGTGGAGCCAATGCGATTTTGACCATGGCGTCATTAGGCTTTGTGTACGTGGGCATTCAGCCGCCGTTGGCCGAGCTTGGCCTTATGAGTGTTGAGCTGTTTCCTTACTATGCGCAAGCGCCTTGGATACTCGTGCAGCCATTGATCGCAATAGCGACCTTGGTTTTTGGCTTTCACCTTCTAGCAGGAAATAAACATGACGGCGCTCATTAAGGTTCACGATTTAACCATACATTACCAAGGAAAATGCTTGGTCAATAAGGTCTCTTTTAGCGTTCAACAAGGCCGCCCATTAACCATTCTAGGGCAAACTGGCTCAGGCAAAACCTTGGTCGCGAAAGCCATCATGGGGTTATTGCCAAGCGTATTAGAAGCCAGTGGCACAGTCGAAGTCTTCGGTAAGCCTGTAATGGCTCAGTCGCGCTCGCCATTGTGGGGCAAAAGCATCACCATGTTGCCCCAAGAACCTTGGCATTCTCTTGACCCGCTAATGGTTAATTACCAGCAAGTCTCTGAAGTCTACGAGTCGGTGAAAGGCGAAGACGGCGAGGCGGCGTTTAATCACGCCATCGACGACTTAACGCATCTTGGGCTGAAAGGCAGTGCTTTAAAGCGCCCGACTGAATTATCTGGTGGCATGGCGCAGCGTTTGGCGATTGCCAGTGCCACAGCAGGCGGAGCCAACTTGTTGATTGCCGACGAGCCAACCAAGGGGTTAGACAGTAGCCGACGCGACGACATCATTCAGCTGTTACAACGAAGTGCCCAAGGCGGCAGCTTGTTGACCATTACCCATGACATCGATGTGGCTCAGCAATTGGGTGGCGACATCTTGGTGATTAAGGACGGCGAGATGATCGAAGCGGGCAGTGCCGAGTCTGTATTAACCAACCCACAGGCCGAGTACACCAAGGCGCTGATCTATGCGGCGCCGCAATATTGGCAAATCGAAAAGTTACGGAAGACTGAGCGTAAGGCAATTTTAAGCGTGACTGACCTCACCATTGGCCGTGGCAAAGATGCCTTGGCGTCTGGCTTGAATCTGACTTGTCATACCGGAGAGATCATTGGCGTGGTGGGCGACAGTGGTTGTGGCAAAAGCACCTTTGGTGACACGTTACTGGGCTTATTGCCGCCATTAAAAGGCGAGATCAAACCCTTGTTAGCCAACACCAAATCGCACCAATGGCTGAAGTTGTTTCAAGATCCGCCATCGAGCCTAAGCGCCCATGTGACGCTGCAAACCTTGTTGAACGACTTGGTGAAATTGCACAAGCTGGATACTCAGAAAATAGCGCCATTAATGGAAAAGCTCAATCTGCCAGAGTCGATTCTACAGCGCTCAGCAAAAGACGTATCGGGTGGGGAGCTACAGCGGTTTTCTATCCTGCGTGCGTTATTGCTTGAGCCGGTGTTTTTGTTTGCTGATGAGCCGACCTCGCGCCTAGATCCCTTTATCGCCAAAGAAATCACCGAACTGCTCATCGCCTTAGCGCGCGAGCAGGGCTGTGCCTTATTGATCGTCAGCCATGACCCAGCCTTGATCGACAAGTGCTGTGACACAGTTATTCGATTGGATCAACAAAAGCACAAAAGCGTAGCTTAGACATGTTTAAAAAAAGGCTTTAAGAAAAATCGCTTGAAGAAAAGGACTAAAAGATAGCGTTAGAAAAAGAAAAAGAAAATGGAAAAGAAAGCTTGCCGTGATGAAGAGACTTCATCACGGCAAGCTTCGTATCAGGATTAGATCACAGTAGGGATCAATGCTGTTTTGTCATCATTTATTCAGTGATCTTCAAAGAGTATTAGATTTTATCTCTGAAACAAATTGCTCGACCTTGTTATAGCCTTGCTGCATGTGTTCGGTAATGTGCTCCAGCATGGCGTTTAAATCATCACCTAAAGCCAATTCAAGGTACCTATCATGGGCATCTAGCAATGGACCCGCTCGATTGTGTGCTTTTTGATGCAAGGTGAAGTAGAGGTGTAATCGGCCTCGTAACCGTTGCCAAGTTTGCTCTAATAGTTCATGACCACAGTGCTTATAAACCACATTATGCAATTCTAGTTCTTCAAAAATAGCCGACTCACGATCATTGTCTTTGATTGCACTGGTTAGCTTTTTCAACTGCAGTTTCAGCTCTTCTTGAAACGCTTTATCTCGTTTGTCCCAAATAAGTTTAAACGCAAATTGCTCAAGTTCTGTGCGGAATGAGTAAAGCTCTTGAATGGCTTTTACACTGATGTTTGCCACATAAGTACCTGTGTACGGGATGCTCTCAATCAAATTTTGATCGACTAATTGGCGGATAGCTTCTCGTAATGGGCCTCGGCTTACGCCAAGTAAAGCAGAAAGCTGAGACTCAACTAATTTAGTCCCAGGCGGTAAATCGCCGTTAATGATGGCTTCTTTGAGTTGTTCGACTACATCAGACCTTAATGTACGCTCTTTGCGGATAGGTTTTAAGTTAAATGGTGTCATAAGTTCCTGATAAAACGAGGTAATGCAGTAGTTTGCGATAACGTAAAGATATCAAAAAAAAGGCGCTGTAGAAATAATCAATTAAACTATTTGTAGATTGTTAACAATCTTACTGTTGACAAAAAACACACGAACGTCATATTCTGATGCTACCCAGAGATGTGTGTGACTGCCTGCCAGTCTGTTTATTTGATAATTGGAGCTAATTTATGTCGTCTCATTCGTTTAGTGCTCATGCTGCTGAAGAAGACAGTAGAAATGAAAAAATAAAAGTATATGTGAATGGAGAGCTACTGCCGAAGCAGGAAGCCGTGGTTTCAGTATACGACAGTGGCTTTATGTTGGGAGATGGCATTTGGGAAGGGCTGCGTATTTACAATGGTAAAATTGCCTTTCTAGATGATCACCTTGATCGCCTATACGCCTCCGCTAAAGTATTGGATTTTGAGCTAGATCTTACAAGAGAAGAGCTCACTCAAGCCTTGTATAACACCTTGGCTGAAAATGGCATGACTCATGATGCGCATTTACGATTGATGGTGACTCGCGGTCGTAAAAAGCACCCATTCCAAGACCCTAAATTAAGCGTTTTTGGGCCAACGACAGTCATCATTGCGGAGCACAGTAAGCCAAGCGTGACAGTATTAGAAAATGGCATGAGCCTGTTTACCGTACACATTGTTCGTGGCCAACCTAATACCCAAGACCCAAAACTGAACTCACACAGTAAATTGAACTGCATTACGGCACTGACTCATGCGCAAAAAGCAGGCGCAGATGAAGCGTTAATGTTAGACCCACAGGGCTTTGTCGCAACGTGTAACTCCACTAACTTCTTCTTTGTTCGTAAAGGCGAAGTATGGACGTCGACTAGCAAATATTGCATGAACGGTATTACCCGCCAAAAAGTCATCGATGTTTGTAAGCAGAATGATATTCCGGTTCATGAAACAGATTTCTCTTTGTTTGATGTATACGCCGCAGATGAAGCGTTTGTAACAGGCACCTTTGGTGGTCAAACACCGGTCGTGAAAATCGACGGTCGTCTAGTTGGTGATGGCAAACCAGGACCAATGGTTCAGCGTATTCGTCAGCTTTATAAAGACCTGGTAGCAATCTCTTAATGAGTTCGTATTCAGCCAACGGTTTATAACCACAAACTCTTTTAATAAGGTGCGCGCTTTGAATGTATCACGTGAAGCAGTAGGAAAAATTTTGGTCGTTGGTGGAGGTCGCATGGGCTCCGCTATTTTAAATGGTTGGTTGGATCAGGGGTTCGTCCCTTCCAATATATATTTAATTGATCGCGATGCGAACACGCTAAAACAATATGAGACACAAGGGGTACACACTTTTACTGCGGTAGAAGATGTCCCCAAAAACCTTGTTTTTGATATTTTCTTACTCGCACTGAAGCCTCAAATAATTGCTGCCAGCGTAGAACAATTTGACCATTTAATCAGCCCAAAGACGTGCTTAGTGTCGGTAGCGGCTGGCGTTATGGTGAACACTTTAAAGCAACTTTTGCCGAGCGCAAAAAACGTAGTACGAGTGATGCCAAATACCCCAGCGATGATCGGCAAAGGCGTTATGGTTGGTTTCTCATATGAACAAGACATGTTTGGTGAATTGGTTGAATCCTTGTTTGCGACATTAGGCTCGTTTCACTGGATTATCGATGAAAACCAAATGCACGCAGTGACAGCGGTGAGCGGTAGTGGTCCTGCGTATCTGTTCTATTTTGCTCAGTGCTTTGTGGAATCTGCCAAAAAGCTTGGCTTGCCTGAAGCATTAGCCGAGACACTCGCGTTAGAAACGGTAATAGGGGCTGCAAACCTAATAGAGCAGAGTGACGATGATGTCGAAACATTGCGTCATAATGTCACTAGCCCAAATGGTACAACCCAGGCAGGGTTGGCCGCATTGATGGAGGGCAACACAGTAAAGTCTCGTGTAGAAGCGTGTTGTCTTGCCGCCGCAAAACGTAGCCTAGAGTTATCTTAGGCTATCGTTTTTGCAAGGTTGGTTATGAATGGATGCCTTTATCTTTGCTGTATTTACAGCAATCGATAACTTAAAAAAGAAATTGCATTGAAGCAATCATTAGAGCATCAGCTCTACAAAACTCACAAAAGAGATGGGATTACTTAATGAAAATCATAAAAGATAGATTAGTTCATGGCGCTGCTGCCATTGCATTAACGTGCAGTCTAGGCGCGACTCAAAGCTTCGCAGCAGACATTGAGCATTTCTCACTAGGCACCGCGGGACAAACTGGTGTGTATTATGTTGTTGGCCAATCAATCTGTAAGTTGGTAAACCGTAATACAGAAGAACACAAATTACGTTGTTCTGCACCGTCTACAGGTGGCTCCATTGCTAACCTTAATTCCATGCGAACCGGTGGTCTTAACTTCGGTCTTGTACAATCCGATTGGCAATACCATGCCTATCACGGCACATCCAGTTTCAAAGATATTGGCCCTTACAAAGAGTTGCGTTCAGTGTTCTCCTTGCATTCAGACATCTTTACACTAGTAACACGCACAGATGCGAACATTAGCAGCTTTGACGGTCTAAAAGGTAAGCGCGTTAATATCGGTAATCCAGGTTCCGGCCAACGCGCCACTATGTTGACGCTAATGAAAGAAGCAGGCATGGAAGTCTCAGATTTCAAATTGGCCGGTGAACTTAAGTCTGCAGAGCAAGCTCAAGCCTTGTGTGATAATAAACTGGATGCATTTGTGATGGTGGCAGGTCACCCTGTTGCGATGATAAAAGAAGCGACCAGTACTTGTGATACGCACATTGTGGATGTAACAGGGAGCGCCGTTGATCACTTGATCAAGGAGTACCCATATTACAGCTACGGCACTATCCCTGGAGGCATGTACGAAGGAACACCAAACGACGTTAAAACCTATGGTTTAAAAGCGACCTTGGTTTCTTCTACCGAAACCTCAGATAAAGTTGTTTATAACCTTGTCAAAACTGTCTTTGAAAACTTCGACCGTTTCAAGCGTCTGCATCCTGCTTTTGCTAATTTAGACCCTAAAGAAATGATCTCAGCAGGTTTGTCTGCGCCACTACACCCAGGTGCGATTCAATATTACAAAGAACGTGGTTGGATTAAATAATCTAATCAACGTTTGTCTTATCATGCCGCTGGGGGTTTCATCCCCAGCCGCTTATCACCATATTCTCCTGGAGTTGGTACATGAATCTAGTTAAGGAGAGCAGTAGCTCGACGGATTTAGATGACTTGGTTGCATCAAATGATATGGGTGGCCGAAAAGCAACGGGACTCCAATTAAAGATCACTTTAATTGTTGCTTTTGTTTGGGCGCTTTTTCAGCTGTGGATAGCGTCACCATTCCCTTATGTATTAGATACTGATTTATTACGCTGGAACAGTAACCAAGCACGTTCTATTCATTTATCATTCGCTATTTTCTTAGTCTTTTTAAACTTTCCATTTGGTCGTCATTCATCGCTTCACAAAATTCCTGTAGCGGATTGGATACTGGCTATTGTGGCGAGCCTTTGTGCGTCTTATTACCTTATCGAATACGAGAATATCGCCACTCGCGTTGGTGCGCCAATTCTGCAAGATGTTATCGTAGCCTGTATTGGTATTCCCTTATTGTTTGAAGCCGCACGTAGAAGTCTTGGCATTACCTTGCCTTTAATTGCAGCCACCTTTTTGGCCTACAATTTCTTTGGCAATCACATGCCAGAGATGATTGCTCATAAAGGCTTTAGTATTTATGAGGTCGTCAATCATCAGTGGATTACCACCGAAGGTGTGTTTGGTCTTGCCTTAGGGGTTGCCACGGATTTTGTCTTTCTTTTCGTGCTATTCGGCTGTCTTTTAGACAAAGCCGGAGCGGGTAACTACTTTATTCAGCTTGCCTTTTCCTGTCTGGGGCATTTTAAAGGCGGACCTGCGAAAGCCGCGGTTGTTGCTTCTGGTCTAACGGGGCTGATTTCTGGCTCATCCATCGCCAACGTCGTAACAACCGGTACCTTTACTATTCCCATGATGAAAAAAGTGGGCTTCTCGGCAGAAAAAGCCGGTGCAGTAGAAGTTGCGTCATCAGTAAATGGTCAGATCATGCCGCCGGTTATGGGCGCTGCTGCCTTCTTAATGGTTGAATACGTCGGCATCAGTTATTTGGAAGTGATAAAACACGCCTTTTTACCTGCATTGATCTCCTATATAGGCTTGGTGTACATCGTTCACCTAGAAGCGCTAAAAGAAAACATGCAAGGCTTGCCAAGAAAAGGGGCCAAAGTCAGCTTGGTAAGAAAGCTGTCCTCTTTTCTATTTGGGTTCTTATCGCTCTGTGTGATTTGCGCCATTGTCTATTATGGGCTTGGCTGGATAAAAACATTAGCAGGCAACAACTCTATTTATCTTGTGACTGTATTAGTACTAGGTAGCTATGTTGGCTTGCTAAAGATAGGTTCCAAATACCCTAAACTGTGCAGTGCAGAAGACCATGACCTTAGTAACTTACCAGAGCCACGAGAAATATTCCGCTCAGGTATGTATTACTTGTTGCCTGTATTCGTATTGGTTTGGTGTTTGATGGTAGAGCGTCTTAGTCCTGGTTTAAGTGCTTTTTGGGCGGCTTTACTGACCATCTTTATGATTCTGACGAAACCATTGTTAGATGGCGTATTCCGCAAGGAAAAGGGCGCTTCTTTATGGACCGGCGCGACAGACTTATTTGACGGTATGGTCACGGGTTCTCGAAACATGGCGAGCATCTCCATTGCGACCGCTACCGCAGGCATCATCGTTGGCGTGGTTTCCCAGACCAGTGTGGGCTCCGCCTTAGCCGATGTGGTAGAAGCTTTATCGTTTGGCAATATTACCTTGATGTTAATCTTGGTGGCCGTGCTTTGTATGATTCTTGGCATGGGGTTACCAACGACAGCCAACTACATCGTTGTGTCTTCTTTAATGGCCGGCGTGATCGTTGAAGTCGGGGCATCGAATGGCTTAGTTGTGCCATTAATCGCGGTACATTTATTTGTCTTCTATTTTGGCTTAATGGCCGATGTGACGCCACCGGTGGGCTTAGCCTCCTTTGCCGCCGCCGCAATATCAGGTGGTAAACCGATCGGCACAGGCATAGTGGCATTCAAATACGCATTGCGTACTGCAATCCTGCCGTTCTTGTTTATTTTTAATCCAGATCTTTTGTTGATTGACGTGACAGTAGTGCAAGGGATCTTCATCTTTGTGATTGCGACCTTAGCGATGCTGATTTTCACGGCGGCGACGCAAGGTTACTTCTTAGTTAAGAGTAAATGGTGGGAAACCGCAGCCTTACTACTGATCGCTTTTAGTATTTTTCGACCTGGCTTTTGGATCGACAAAGTTGTCGAGCCTCATCAATACATGCCAATGAGTGAATTTCTTAAGCAAGATAAGGTTATTAAGCAAGGCGAAGCGTTAAGACTGCACGTATCTGACGATGGTTACTCAGGAAAAGTAGAAAACACAATTCATCTACTGATCGTTAGAGAGCCTGGGCCATTTAAGCAGGTGCTAGAAAATGCTGGCCTTAACCTTTATATCAAAGGTAGCCGAGTGGAAGTCGATAGCGTAGGCATCGGCAGTGATGCTTACCAAGCAGGATTTGAAGCGTTTCAAATGATCACAGGGTTAGAAGTGGCCACTGAGCAACCTTCTAAAGCCTTTGTGTATATCCCAAGTTTGTTTTTACTTGGCTTTGTGTTCTTTACCCAAAGAAGACGCCGAGATAAAGCATCATAGTGTTATCCCAGGAAGTTTTGGGGCAGTGTTATCGCTGCCCCCTTTTTTGGTCTCAGATCAGTACCAATAGTTAAAACCAAATTTGCTTTTAGCAAACACAGTAACTTGCTGTTAGTAAACAAAGTAACCCTAGGAAGTTTGGGGCAGCGTACGCGCTGCCTCCTTTTTAGCCCACGATTAGAACTTAACATTCATCAGAACATTCTCGCCGCTTATTGTCTGAATGTAGGGATATACCGACTCAAGTCATGGAGAAAATTTATCTGTCGCGGTATCATGTTGATGTAATTAAACTGGGGTTAGGGCATGAGGCAAAAAAATATCATTGTTATCTTGTTTGTCTTGATCGCCTTCCTTAGTCAGGCGTCTGCTTCTCTGGCTGTATCGAGTCCGATGAAACATTTAGCTATGCAAGATTCTTTGTCTTCATCGTCTCTTATGGCAAGTAATGATCTGTCTTGTAAAAAAGACACTCTTGTTAAGCCTGATTGCTGCAAAAGCACTCATTCTTGTTCTATGGTTTCGTGCTTAGCTACCATCGCAATGCTAGATCACCAAGTGCTATTGCCTGAGCGAATAATCACTCGACATAACGCGACTTTGATTATTCGCAAGTTACCTCATCACAGTTCATCTTTATATCGCCCTCCCATTATTGTCTGAATTTTGGGTCAGTCTCTTGTTTTTGTAAGCCTGCCCAAATCCATAAAAATTCTTCGTTTTTAACTCCGCTTTATACAAAAGTGGCGATGCGTTCTGCTTTGAACGTTTTACAGAATTATATTGGAGACACTCTATGTCTTTTATCCGTTATGTTGGATTGTTCCGCCCACACATTTGTGTGCTTTGTTTTGTACATACAAAGGAGGGCATGTAATGACACAGTCAAAAAGTCCGCTTGATAGATCGAACAAACAAGCTCAACCTGCTTTTGCAAACAAGGTGCTGAGTCGCCGTCAGTTTGTTTTTGGCGCGTCTGCCATATTGGCTTTGACGACCATTCCTTTTTCAAAAAACGCGTTGGCAAACACAATGGCTCAATCTTTAACGCCGTTATCAGGGAAAGTATTCGAGTTAACTATCGATTATAAAACAGTCAATATTACAGGCGAGCCTGCTCGTGCGACCGTGATTAATCAATTACTACCGGGGCCGTTATTGCGCTGGAAAGAAGGGGATACCGTCACTCTTAGGGTGAAAAACAACCTTGATCATGACACTTCACTGCATTGGCATGGGATGATTTTACCGACCGGTATGGATGGTGTCCCAGGCTTAAGCTTTAAGGGAATAAAGCCTGGGGAAACCTTTGAGTATCAATTTCCTGTTAAACAAAGTGGCACCTATTGGTATCACAGCCATTCTGGGTTTCAAGAGCAGACGGGGGCGTATGGCGCCATCGTTATTGATCCAGAAGAAGCCGACCCGGTTGTCTTTGATCGTGAGCATGTTGTCATGCTGTCGGACTGGTCTAACGAGGCACCAGAAAGCATTTATGCGAATTTAAAAAAACAATCAGATTATTATAATTACCATGAAAGAACGATGTCTGACTTATTTTCAGATATCAAAACACAAGGGTTAGTGAACACATGGAAAGCGCGCTCTATGTGGAATCAGCAGCGCATGAGTGATCGAGATATTTCAGATGTCACAGGGGCTACTTATACCTATCTGATGAATGGTAATTCACCGGCACAGCCATGGCAGGCGTTATTCAAAGCGGGTGAGAAAGTACGTCTTCGAGTGATTAACAGCTCTGCTATGACCATTTTTGACGTTCGTATTCCAGGGCTGAAAATGACGGTAGTGGCCAGTGATGGGCAAAACATTCAACCTGTTATTGTCGATGAGTTTCGTATTGGTGTGGCGGAAGTTTATGACGTGATTGTTGAGCCAGAAGTCGATAATGCCTACTGTTTTTTTGCGCAAAGTATTGATCGGTCAGGCTATGCCATTGGCAATCTAACATCGGACTATGCCTTATCAGCCAAAGTACCAACCATGGACCCAATGCCCATTCTTACTCATGGTGATATGGGCATGAATATGGAACACATGGACCATAGCAAGATGCCAATGGGTGAAGGCGCAATGCAAGGCATGGATCACAGCAAGATGCCAATGGGTGAAGGCGCAATGCAAGGCATGGATCACAGCAAGATGCCAATGGGTGAAGGCGCAATGCAAGGTATGGATCACAGCAAGATGCCAATGAGTGAAGACGCAATGCAGGGCATGGATCACAGCAAGATGCCAATGGGTGTATTAGGCGTAGCGGGTTATGGCAGTAACAGTGACATAAAGCATCTAGATTCAGAATCCGGTCCACAAGTCGATATGCGCGTAGACACACCAAAAAGTGGCCTGAATGATCCAGGTATTGGGTTGAGAGACCATCAAGAAAAATACCATCGAAAAGTACTGACCTACGCAGACATTAAAGGGCTTCACGCCACGCGAGATACGCGTCAGCCGAGTAGAGAAATCCAGTTGCACTTAACGGGCAATATGGATCGTTATATGTGGTCCATTAATGGGATTAAATTTGCCGATTCAGAGCCGCTTGAGCTTACTTACGGAGAAAGACTTCGAATTACCTTGATAAACGACACCATGATGATCCACCCCATGCATCTCCATGGCATGTGGAGCGAGCTTGAAACTGGCGACCCTGATTACATTCCTCGTAAGCACACCGTTATGGTTCAACCGGGATCGAAGATTAGCTATTTGGTCACCGCGGACGCGTTAGGGCAATGGGCTTATCACTGTCATTTGCTTTATCACATGCCAGGCATGTTCCGAAAAGTTGTCGTTAAATAAGGGGCACTAGATGAAAAATTTCAAATCACCCATCCATACGTTGGCGTTAGTAGCCACCGCGTTTGGCAGTTCTTTTGTTTATGCAGAAGCGCAAGATGACCCCTTGTTAACCAGTGTCATGATTGATCAACTGGAAAAAGGTGTTCAATCTGGCGACGCTACCCGTGTCAGTGCTCAAGCTTGGCTCGGTTACGACTTAAACAAGCTTTGGCTTAAAGTGGATAGTGAATACACAAACAGTGATGAGCAAGACCTAGAAATCCAAGCGCTCTACAGCCACGCTATCGCGCCGTATTGGAATGTACAAATGGGGGTAAGACAAGACACCAAACCAACACCGACTCGCCACTGGGCTGTGTTGGGTGTTCAAGGTTTAGCGCCGTACTTCTTTGATATTGATGCCGCATTATTTGTGGGTGAAGAGGGGCGTACCGCCCTTCGTTTAAGTGTTGAGCAGGATTGGTTAATTACTCAACGACTGATTTTAACACCGGAGTTTGAAATTAATGCCTACAGTAAAAAAGATGAAACCATCAACATTGGCTCTGGGCTATCCGACATCAGCGCGGGTCTTAGATTACGCTATGAAATAACCCGTAAATTTGCGCCTTATATAGGGCTAGATTGGAGTCAGAAGCTTGGCAATACCGCCGATCTTGTTCGTAGTGACGGAGAAAGTACGGGTGATACCCAGTTTGTTGTTGGTGTAAAAGCGTGGTTTTAATGCTTTAGAAAGCAAACGCATCGAGCAGTGAGAAGCAACTGGAAGAGGTCTTATCTGCACATCATTAATGTAATCAATGCAAAAACCGAGAGAACTTACCAATAAGTGGAGTAACGATTCTCCACTTATTTATCGGTTTTAAAACAGCATGCAATTGTCTGCTTTTATGTCACTAAACAAGGCCAACAACCCTGTTTAGTGATGTTTAAGTCACTCAATGCTTGCGGCTAACACCATGACGAACCATGTCTTTGCCTGTTTCAAACACTTCTTTACTGATCCAACGAGCCAACAGCACTTTTTGTTGCTCATCAAATACCGCCACAAAATGACGGCCATCCGCATTGTTGGTTGCCATGCCCACACCAGAAACACCTTCTAAAGGTAAAGCACCACTTTCTACGCTAAGTAGAAACTTTTTTAGATCTTCTAGGTTGTCTATTACCGCTTGTTCGTTATTCATTTCTAATACCTTATTCTATCGTGTTGCGTAAGCCGTGATGAGCTCAAATACAGAGTGGTGGCTATTCTATAGCGCACAGCCAAAAATACAAATGTCCTTGTATAAAGCCTTCGCTATTGCGCTATTCTAGGGCTGTTTGTTTATTCGTCATTCGCTGTGTTGTGACTTGGTATGGATCTGAAAAATTAACAGACAGTCGTGTGTCATCTTTGCGTATGATTTATGTTAAGAAATGTTGTGAAAAATCTATATTTACGCATTATCTTCATGTAAGTTATTGGATAGTAAAGTCAACCAGTGGACGGTCAATTTGCAGTCGAATGTCACCTTAGCTTTCTATAATCAAAACGCCCAAAGTTTTACTGACTCAACACGTCATGTTGATATGTCGGCGCTGTATCACGAATTTTTACCGACGATCCCCCCCAATGGTCACATTCTAGACGCGGGCTGTGGTTCCGCTCGCGATGCCGCGTATTTTAAACAACAAGGTTTTAGCGTTAGTGCCTTTGATGCCAGTGAAGAGCTTGCTGCATTAGCCAGCGAGTTTTTACAGCAAAGCGTCGAAGTAAACACCTTTCAGCAACTAGATCGTGTAAACCTATACGATGGTATTTGGTGCTGCGCCAGCTTATTACACGTTCCGAAAGACGAACTTCCAGCGGTTTTTATTAATCTTCAAAATGCCTTAAAACCGAATGGCGTCTTGTATGTCTCATTCAAATACGGCACCACAGAGCGCATAGACCATGGCCGTGAATTCACTGACCTCAATGAAAGCGCATTAAGTGACTTGATCTATGCTTGCCCTAAGCTCAGCCTAATCAAGCATTGGCAAAGCCCTGATCAGCGACCTGGACGCGAACACGAAATCTGGCTAAACGCCTTGATCAAAGCGGCGCCAGAAAAATGAACAACGTCATGCAGCAGCAACTCGACTTCATCGCTTACATACAGCGCATGCTGGTGGAAGGGGACTTTAGCGCCACTTATAAATTTGCTCTTTTACACGCCATTGCCGATGTGTGCGTAGAGCAAACTTCTTTATCTGATAACAACACATTAGACATAACGCTGCCCACACTAGCGGACAAACTCCTTACCTTATATTGGCACCACGCCATGCCGTTTTCAGCGGAGCATACAGGGGAAAGCGCCTTACTTAAGCAGAACACGGGCGCACAATCTAAGGTAATCAGCGTCTTGTTTGAATGCCAACAAAACAACATTCGTAACATGCGCCAACTTAAGCAAAGCTCACTGTATAAACCTGCGTTTACTGCGGCGATGCACACACTAAAAACCGGCCCATTGTGGCGTCTGCAAATACTCGCAAGACAAGAAGAGTGCTTCTTGTATCCTCATCAGCTTTTTGGCTCAGGCAGAGAAACCAAATACATAAGACTAAACGCAGGAATCGCCAGTTGTTTTAGACGCTTTTACGACCTTGTTGTCTACCTTGCGAGAAACGCATGGCTACAAAAGATCCAAAGTATTAAACACAACCAAGCGTTAATTGGCCGCCAAAGCCAGCTACAAGACTTTTTATTTGGCGTAGACCGCAACGCCCTGACGAAAGCCAAACCTGTGTTGATCGAGTTGCAGACCAACCAATGTTTTTACTGTCGTAAACCGATGAAAGGTGACGTAGAAGTGGATCACTTTATTCCGTTTTCTCGTTACGCCAACGACCTTGGCCACAACTTTGTCGCCGCCCATCGTACCTGCAATAACAACAAGCGAGACTTTCTAGCCGCGCCAATACACCGAGCCCGCTGGCAAGAGCAGAACCTAGTGACCCATACCCAAACCATCAGCAATGAGCTTGGCGGTTACTTTCACTGTGACGCCGACACCTCACTTGCCGTCAGCAACTGGGCGTATCAAGTAGCGGAATCCAGCAATGCCAAACTCTGGCTTGGAAGGAATACATTTGAAGAAGCAGGGGTAATGCTACAAGAACGTGAGCTGGTTGGATTAGTGGCAGAAAAGCCTGCAGGGTATGAGGTTTAGATCGTACCGTAGACGTAGAGTTTGCTAACCCGAAGAGCGCAAAGTTTAATTTTTAGGTCATTCTTTAGTTGTAAATTTTCATATGGTTTTGTTTGAGATGCGAATGAATTTTTAAAAACTCTATTCGAGTTTGCTTGCTAGGTTGCTGTCGAAAACCAAAGGGCGGCTGTCACCGGGCGTATTTTAGAGTCACATTGTGCCCCGAGGATCACACAATGTTTTCAACATAGTTAATGATATGAACGTAACCAGCGTAGATAGGGCATCCATGGCCAAGATACGCTTTGTACAGCATCTATGCTGTAAATTACTCATCATTAACTGCGCTTCAGGTGTGATCATGGGGAGTTGGAGTGTGCTGGAAGACTGGTGTTTATTGCTCAGATATAGAGTTATTTCATCAAATAAAATTTATTGAGAGTAAATTATTTGGCTAATATTTCTCTATGAGAGCAAACCATAATTTATGAAAAGAGACCTCAAGATGCCAAAAAAAAATTGCTCTGTACACTTTTTACCTGCGGGTCAAGGTGATTGCTTTGTTATACAATTTCAAGACGAAAAGTCTAGGGAACATGCGATCAAGTCTAGCTGAGCGCCTTAACATTCTGAAAAGCCCAATGTCAGTCATTAATGTGGCTGGTTTATCATTTTTCTACCGCTAAACAAGATAATTGAACCTTGTTTAGCGATTTTTAAACGGACTAACCCCTTGTGGCTCGGATCATCTGATCAACTCGAAACACGTTTGCAAGAGCAAACAGCATGGCGAGCTTACTGTCATTTTTAGCCAACCCACGATAAATAGCTTTTCTAAAACCAAACTGACACTTGATGATTCTAAAGGGGTGTTCGACTTTTGCTCGGATACTCGCTTTGATATATTCCGTTTGGATGGGCTGTTTATTTTTTCTAGGGTGTTTTTTTAAGATTCTTATTTTGCTCGGAATCTCCGCAATCAACCAGTCTGCTTTGATACCCTTTAACTCTTCTCTCTTTTGAGCGCCGCGATAGCCAGAATCTGCCGAGACAAAACACTCCTCTCCATGAAGAAGGTTCGCTGTTTCCGTGATGTCGTGCACGTTTGCTGCAGTCGTACTTAGACTATGTGTTAGCCCCGTTCTTGCATCCACACCAATGTGCGCTTTGAGACCGAAGAACCACTGCTTTCCTTTCTGAGTTTGATGCATCTCAGGGTCTCTTTCTTTGGCTTTATTCTTTGTTGAGCTGGCCGCTTCAATAATGGTCGCATCTACGATGGTGCCTTCTTTAAGGTAAACACCAGCGTCAGACAACCATCTATTTACTTCTTTAAAAAGCTGGCGTGAGAGTTTGTGTTTTTCTAATAAGTGCCTAAAGTTCATGATGGTTGTGTGGTCAGGAATCGGATTATCTAACGACAACGCAGCAAACAAGCGCATTGACGTAACTTCATACAGAGCGTCTTCCATGGCAGGATCACTCATGTTGTACCAATGTTGCATGCAGTGAATACGGAACATGGTTGAAAGTGGGTAAGGTCTTCTGCCATTGCCTGCTTTAGGATAAAAAGGCTCAATAACCGCTTCTAGTTGATCCCAAGGCATCAACTCATTCATGCGAGAAAGGAAAATTTCCTTACGTGTTTTACGGCGTTTGTTGTTGAACTCGCTGTCGGCAAAAGTGAGTTGGTGTGACATGGTTAAGACTCGAAGGCTTAAAGCGTGATTATCGCATGGCTAGGACTTATTCGCATATTCCTAAGGAGCTAATCGGTTTTGATAAACCAAAACTTTTGAGTAAGTTTAAGATAAACACGATTGAATACGATGAAATATTCATGACCTCATAATTACCCAACCGCTAATTTTCCTGCCTCATGCCACATTTCGCTTGGCATGGGGCTGGTGAGTTGCCACGTTATGTTCATTGGCTGGCTGCCACTGTGGCTTTGGTATTTTACTTCGCCATAGTTTACGAACCCCATAGTCCTACCGTTTTCATCCTTTCCTTGTTCTCGTACAAATAACAGTATGGTTTTGCCTGTTTGGCGGTGCTGGATGTAGCTTAGTCCGCGACCGTGTTCTGGGCGGGCGCTGTTTTGAGTCTGCCAGTGGAACAGGGTCGGGCTAATGGCGTAGTCGTGGTACAGAGTTGTAGGCGAGTAGGTCTTTTCACATTTATTCAGTGTGACAAATAACAATTCTAGGTTCTGTTCTTTAAACTCTAAAACGCCCTCGCGGGCGGTGGATTTCTTCTCAAATGAGTGGGCGCCAAATGCGGCGAGTATCTGTTGTCGCGTGTAGCGGCTGTGCAATTTGATCGCGTGATTGGGCAAGCAGGCGAGCTCACTTTCTTGCTGGTGAATTCGTTGGATGAGCAAGCTGATTACTTGCTCTAGTTCCTGTTGCAGTAATGGGTGGATCAAAGCTTGTAAGCTTTGCTCAAGAGTGTCGAAACCTAGCGTATTTCCTGTGTTGTCCCAGAAATTGTAATGGGCCATTAGGGCAAACTGATTATTTTGAGGTGTCTTCACAAAGTCGAAATTATGGCGAGACAGTTCAAGCAAAAAGTGTAAATAGCTTAGTGAGTCGCAACCAAGTAACTGAGTATTGATTGCTCGGTAATACGCCGCATACACATCGGCTTGCTCAGGTGGTATCTCATCGCCTTTTAGCCAATACCAACCACCTAGTTTTTTCTCTTTGGGTTTATAAATGTCTTCGAGGCTGACTTGTGGATTAAGGCGTAAAAAATTGCTTAATGTGAGTGCTTCGTTGGTGTGTTGAGAGTAAACATGGATAAGCTGTTGTAAGCGTCTCTTACTGTTAATGGCCTGTTGGATATTGCGCAAAATTGTCTTTTGGGTTTGCGCTTGCAGCTCTATTCGACAACCCAGTGGCAAGTGAGGGAAGTTGTGTTCTATCTCTGTTTTAAGGGGTTGGTTAGTTTTACCAATGAGTGCTCGAAATTTACTGGCAAAATCGTACTCAGCACGGGCATTACCCACAAAATCGAGAACGGTACAGCACTGCTTTGAATTAGCCGATGAGCCCGTGTTTTCTGGTAGACGAAGGCCACGACCTAGTTGCTGTAAAAACAGCGTTAAGCTTTCTGTCGGCCGCAAAAACAACAAGGTGTCCACTTCTGGGATATCGACCCCTTCATTAAAAATGTCCACCACGCAGAGTATTTGTATTTTCCCTTGGCGCAATGCTTGTTGCTTCTGTGAACGTTCATTGGTGTTTTTACTGATCAGAACATCTGCATGAATACCCGCAAGATTGAACTTAGCGGCCATAAATTCAGCGTGTTTTTGGCTAACGCAAAACGCCAGTGATTTAATTCGCTGCACATTGGTGACTATGTCGCTCAGGCTGGTGATGATCTTTGTTGCGCGATGATTTTCACCCGTATAAAGGTTACTCAGCTCAGCAATGTCGTAGCGGCCGTTTCGCCATGTGACTTGGCTTAAATCTGTGTCGTCATCCAGACCGAAGTATTGGAATGGGCACAAATGGCGTTGATTAATGGCTTCTGGCAAGCGAATTTCTGCGGCGATCACACCACAAAAATCATCTAATATATTGGCACCATCTTGTCGTTCTGGTGTGGCCGTTAAGCCGAGTAATATGTGTGGTGTGAAGTGCGCTAAAACATCGCGATAACTGGCCGCTGTTACATGGTGCACTTCGTCGATGACGATGTAGTCGTAGTAATCATCACTGAGCTTTAATGACGTGAGTTGTTTGTTTAATGTTTGAATGGAGGCAAACAATTGGTTGTAACGTTGAGGTTGATAATGACCAACCCATAACTCACCAAAGTCATTGTTTTTGAGCACGCCACGGTAAGCATTTTGTGCTTGTTTAAGAATCTCTTCACGATGAGCGACAAACAAAAAGTTGGCACTGGGTTTGGCGTCATACACTCGCTTAAAGTCGAACGCTGAGATAATCGTTTTGCCGGTGCCCGTTGCCGCCACCACGAGATTTCTGAATCGTTGGTGAACTTGTCGTTCTGCGCTGAGCTTTTCTAAAATCGCCAATTGATGTGTTTTAGGCGTGATATCAAAATAAAACTGATGGTTTGATTGGCCAATGCCACGTTGTTCATTTAGTGAGGTTCTGAGCTTTTCTTTGCTTTCTGCTTCGCCGGTAAAGCGCTCAAAGTCAGGTGATTGCCAATAGGTTTCAAAGGTACTTTTGGTTTTGGCAATAATATGTGGGATTTCTTGCGCGGTGATTTTAAGGTTCCATTCAAGCCCACTGGTCAGCGCAGAATGGGATAAATTTGATGAACCTATATAGCCAGTGTGAAATCCAGTATCACGCATAAATAAATACGATTTGGCGTGCAGGCGTTCTTGTTGATTGTTGTAACTCAGTTTTACTTCTGTGTTGGGTAGGCTGACGAGAAACTCCACCGCTTTGACGTCAGTGGCGCCCATGTAAGACGTGGTAATGACTTTGAGCTGCTTGCCGCTTTTAGTGAATTCTTCCAATTCGTTCTTAAAAATCCGTAGGCCAGTCCACTTTATAAAAGAAACCAGCCAGTAAATGGTGTCAGCGGATTTGATCTCACGCTTGAGCTCGGTTTCAAGGGAAATACCAGCATTGGCGCCACTAAATAGCTCGCTTTGAGTGAGTCCGGTGAGCGGGAAAATCTCATTGGTGTAGTCTTTGAGATTTGCGGCAATCGGGTTTTTAGTCGTAAATAGGGCGGTTAAAATGCGTCCTTGGCTGTCGATGAGGTTTTCACTGATCAGCTCATCGTCTTTTATATGGTCTTTCAGCCAGAGTACTAGATTGTTTGCGAGAGTAATTTGTTCTTGTAAGCGTTCGTTTGATTGGGGAATGGTGTCGATAGCGTGGGCAACAAGCTTACCTAGAAAACGCGATAACCATGTAGCGGCCTCGGCGGATTCTAGCTGGCGCTCACCAACAAAAAACTGATCGCGATTGAGATTCTTCTCGATGACCTGCGTTATTAATTGTTCGTAAATGCCAACTTGTTCCATTTCACCACTCCTTGATTGAATGGTTAGTGTACTAAAAAGTCTATTGCAAACAAGGTTTAAAGCGTTTTCTGTGGAGCGGTACTGAGGAGGTAAAAGGCAGAAAGGCTAGTGATAACGATCTTGGTTTAGATGAGTTCAATCACGATGTCTCAATTACGCGATAATCTGCCGCTAAGGGGCAAGGGATATTGGTTGGGTTGGCTATCTTATTCTGCATTATGATCATCAATTTCATTGCTTAAGCGTATTTCAAATCAGTGGTAAGCCTGACGAGCGGATGGCGGATCATGTGATCGCTAATCATCGGGAGAAAAGCGCACGAGGAGTGATTCCCGTGCGTGAACAGGTTTATAAGAATGCATTGAGCCTGTGTAAATCAGGCCTTGGCAAATGACTTTATCGACTCTAGGAAGTTAAATAGGCAATTATTATGACAACGAAAAAAACGCAAGAAAATCAGTTTATTTTTAATATCACGTGTAGCGCAAGCAGCGGGATAGTGTCATCTGTCACCACGTTTTTGGCTGAACGAGGTTGTTATATTAGCGAATTGTCACAGTTTGATGACCCAGACACTGACCATTTCTTTATGCGCGCCGTTGGCTTCATTGAAACGGGCGATAAAACATTGGAAGACCTTAATCTAGAGTTTCCTGTGTTTGCTGAACCGTTCGATATGAAGTGGACCTTGGTGCCTGCGTCACAGCCTTGCAAAGCGTTGATCATGGTGAGTAAATTCGACCATTGTTTGGACGATCTTTTGTACCGTTTGCGCAAGGGTGAGTTGAACATGGAAGTCACAGCCATTGTGTCTAATCATTTGGATTTGCGCCCGATGGCGGAACGTGAAGGCATTCGCTTTATTTATTTGCCAGTGAACAAAGAAAACAAGCGTGAGCAAGAGCAAGCCTTGTTGAGCATTGTTGAGGAAACGGGCACTGAGTTGGTGATTCTGGCGCGTTATATGCAGATCTTGTCGAACAGCTTATGCACCGAGCTGAAAGGCCGTGCGATCAATATTCACCACTCTTTCTTGCCCGGTTTTAAAGGGGCTAAGCCTTACCACCAAGCTCATGCGCGAGGGGTTAAATTGATCGGTGCGACGGCTCACTATATTACGTCTGATTTGGACGAAGGCCCGATCATTGAGCAATCTGTGCAGATAGTGAATCACGCGTTTTCTCCTGAAGCCTTAGTGGCCGCCGGTCGAGACACCGAAACCGTTGCTTTAGCGCGGGCGGTAAAATTACACATCGAACACCGTGTGTTTATGGATGACAACAAAACGGTTGTCTTTCGTTAAGGGAAAAAAGGGGTATGTGTTCAGGAAGGGGCACATAAAAAGGAGAAAGGGTGACAGCCCTTTCTCCTTTTTTTATGACATTGAATACTTAATCAGGAGATTATGATTTGCCTTTCCAAGGAATGAGCTTGGCTTCGATCTTACGCATGATGATGTCGATGCTGTAGCCAATTAAGCCAACGATGATCACGCCTAATACGACGATGTCGGTGGCTAAAAATTTACTCGCTACCATGATCATATAACCCACCCCCGAATTCGCGGCGACTAGCTCAGCGGCGACGACTGTTCCCCAACAAACACCCATGGCAACGCGCATGCCGGTAAAAATTTCAGGCAAGGAGTTGGGCAGAATAACGTGTTGTAATATTTGTCTTTTGTTGGCACCTAATGAGTGGGCCGCATGGATTTTATTCAATTTAATGCTGCTAACCCCAGCGCGTGCCGCGATGACCATGATCCAAAGCGCTGCAAAGAAAATCAGTAAGATTTTTGAGCGCTCGCCGATGCCAGACCAAATGATTACCAATGGGATAAACGCAAGCGGAGGAATCGGGCGGAAAAACTCGACAATCGGATCAAACCAACCACGCACCTTTTCAGATAAACCCATAGCAAAACCCAAAGGAATACCCACAAGGCAACCTAAACTAAAGCCAACTAGGATGCGATAAAGACTCGCCCAAATATGCTCCCATAAGGTAAAACCGCGGTAGCCGTCTTGGGAAATGGTGATGAACTGTTGCCATACAGTACTCGGCGCAGGCCAAAAAATCGGGTTAATAAAGCCTAATGTGCTACCAAAGTGCCAAACAATGGCGAGGGTGAAAACAGAGACAATGCTCCAAAATCGGCCTTTTCCTATGGCTTCAGTGTCACCAAAAGTCGAGGTTTTTTGATTGTTAATCCCCGATTTACTAATGCCTGAGTATTGTTTGAATGATTCAAGTAAGGACATGCTCATATTCCAACCGCCTGATTATTTCCCATGATTTCTTCTTCCATTCCCCATATCATCGATAAGACTTCTTCTCGCTTGGCGATGAATTCCGCTGAGGTTTTGACTTCTCTAGGGTCTTTTGTGAGGCCCTCTTCGGCAAAGGGCAAATGGTACTCTTGTTTGATCCGACCGGGTCTTGGTGCCATAACAAACAGGCGTTCGCCTAAGAACAAGGCTTCTTCGACGCTGTGGGTGATCAAAATAATGGTTTTACCGGTTTCTTTCCAAAGCTTCAGCACTAAGCTTTGCATCTTCTCTCGGGTTAATGCATCCAGCGCCCCAAGGGGTTCGTCCATTAAGATAATATCGGGGTTGTTGGCCAGACATCTGGCGAGAGCAACTCGCTGTTGCATACCACCAGAAAGTTCATAAATGGCCTTGTCTCCGAAGTCTTGTAAACCCACCGTGTCTAATAAGTCGTCAACGATTTTGCTGGTGTCTTCACTTGATACACCTGCCATTTTGGGGCCAAAGGCAATGTTCTCAGCGACATTCATCCATTCGAATAAAGCGCCTTGCTGAAATACCATGCCGCGGTCAGGGCCGGAGTGTGTGAGTTTCGTATTGCCATTTAACACAGCCCCAGAAGTGGGTGCTAAAAAGCCCGCAATAATATTAAGCAGCGTACTTTTACCACAGCCAGATGGCCCAAGAATGGCGAGCAGCTCGCCTCGCTTTAGGTTAAAGCTTACGTCTTGTAGGGCTTCAACCCGATTGCCATTGGGCTCATCGAAGGTCATCGAAATGTGATTTGCGTTCAATGCAGACATTATGAATACCTTATGTTAGTTGGATTAATTGACGTTTTTGAAGTAGCTGGCATCGACCGTGGCACTGTAGTCATCCAAGGCTTTGGGGATTTGCTTTTGCTGGACAAAAAAATCGGCAACTTCCTTGGTAAAGGTCTGTACACCGCCACCCATCCAATAGGCAGATATTTGCTGCTCTTTAAGTGGGAAGGTGAATAGGTCGAGAATTTGGTTTGAGTCTTGTAGTGATAAGCCAGAGGCTTTCGCAATAATAGGCTGTTGCGCTTTAGGATCGTTTTTATAAGCGGTGTTAGCGTCGTTGGTGACTTTTAAAAACTCGGTGACTAAAGCGGGATGTTGTTTGGCGAATTTATTGTTGGCAGAAATGACATCAAAGGCTCGAATACCTAACGATTCCTGCTCTTGTGCCGTCATTAAGACGTGTCCGTATTGCTTCATACGACGCAGAGCGCCACCCCATCCACAAGCCATGGCAACATCACCACGGGCCAGCGCAGCAGCGCCATCGGCAGGTGCCATGTCTAATAGGTGGACTTCTTTACTGTCGACGTCTAGCTGTTTCAGGGTTTTGAGCATTTTGTAATGAGAGACGGTACCAAAAGGAACGGCGATGTTTTTGCCTTCCAGTTGTTTGGCATTGGCGGTGGTAATCTTGGCTTGTTCTCTGACCACGCAGTTGTCATTTTCAGCGTAAGAGACGGCGATGCCCACCATGGTGATAGGCAGGCCTTTTGAGACGGCGATGGTAAAAGGCACCAAACCTTGTGAGTAGGCCATGTCGACTCCTCCTGACGCCATCGCCGCAGACATAGCGGTGCCAGAATCAAAGGCGTACCACTCGACTTCTACCCCCATTTCTTTGCTGTAGGTATCGTTCACTTGAGCCACTTGGTTGGCCGTTGGCCACTCTAAAAAATAACCAATGGAAACTTTGCTCGGTTTATCGGCGGCTAACGCAAAAGTGGTACCAGAGGCAATGGTGCCTACGGCCAGTGTGTGTATTAGTGTCGAGACGATTTTCTTCATAAGAACCTCATTACCGTGTTTGTATGATTGGACGTCAATGCAACGTAGCTGTTTTTAGTTATTGAGTTATTCGTTCTTAGCCATATCGCAACTAACCGTGACTTGGCGAGAAACTGACTTCTATCAAAGAAGAGTCAAAATAATGACTTAAATCGATACTGCCGTTTAAAAAATGCCGCTACAAATGATTAAAACTGCGCTTCTGTGAGAAAAACTAACACTAAGGTTGCGTGTTTTTTGTGCAGACTGGGGCTCTTTCTGCTACATCCTTGCGCATAGCTAAGGGATCAGAGTGGAAGGTCTGAGAATGAATGATATTTGATCAAAGAAGTGCCAATTAATGGCTTTGTTTTGGTGCAAGCGATATTTGCCCGTTCTGTTTGATTGATTCGTTGAGATAGAGAGTTAGGCTAAAAAAGTCACAATAAAGTGTGCAAATTCTATTTTTTAAAGATCATGAATCGATTCTAGTCAAAACATATTTTCGTGTGAGTGAAATTTTAAGTTGTATTTTCATTTTCTGTGTGTAATTTTCCTGTTAACTTTTTCTATATGTGCAGTTTGATAATTAGGGGTGAATATGACACGGGAAAGTATGGAGTTTGATGTCGTTATTGTCGGGGCAGGACCGGCTGGATTATCGACGGCTTGCCGCTTAATGCAACAAGCCAATGACGCAGGCGAAGAGTTAATGGTGTGCGTAGTTGAAAAGGGCGCGGAAGTAGGCGCGCACATTCTATCTGGTGCGGTTGTTGAGCCAAGGGCACTTAATGAATTGTTTCCAGAGTGGCAAACCTTAGGCGCACCATTGACCGTGCCTGTGGTGGAAGATCAAATTTATTACCTAAAAAATAGTAAAAAATCGATCAAAATTCCCAATGCGTTAGCGCCTAAGCCGATGCATAACCATGGAAACTATGTTGCCAGTGTCGGTAATGTTTGTCGTTGGTTAGCTGAGCAAGCGGAGCAATTAGGGGTAGAAATATTTCCAGGCTTTGCGGCGGCGCATATTATTTATGACGAAGAAAGCGGTCGTGTGGCGGGGATTGGCACCGGCGACATGGGGGTCGATTCTGATGGTAATGCAAAAGACAACTACATGGCAGGCATGGATCTACTGGCGAAATACACGGTATTTACCGAAGGCTGTCGTGGGCATCTGGGTAAAGAGTTGATCAAAAAATTTGCTTTAGATGAGGGTAAAGACCCTCAGCATTATGGTCTTGGTATTAAAGAATTGTGGGAAATCGATGAGAGCCTGCATCAGCCTGGTTTGGTGTTGCATGGGGCAGGCTGGCCGCTGAGTGAATCAGGCTCCACGGGCGGTTTCTTCTTATATCATGGGGATAATAACCAAGTAGTGGTTGGTTTGATTACCGATTTAAATTACAGCAATCCTAATTTAAGTCCTTACGATGAATTTCAGCGCATGAAGCATCACCCTTTGATTAGTAAGTATTTATCGGGAGCCAAACGCTTGTCTTACGGGGCTAGAGCCATTGCCAAAGGTGGTTTGAATTCTTTACCAAAAATGACCATGCCGGGGGCTTTGCTGCTGGGATGCGATGCAGGAACCTTGAATTTCTCTAAAATAAAAGGTACTCACACTGCCATGAAATCCGGCATGTTAGCCGCAGAAGTGTTATTTCCTGAGCTGATGAAGAAAGACCAAGGCGGGCATGATCTGGTTCAATATCATGAGCATTTTAAACAGTCGTGGTTATACGACGAGTTGTATAAAGGGCGGAACTTTGGCTCTTTGTTGCACAAATACGGCACCTTTGTCGGTGGCATGTTGAATGTCATAGACCAAAATATCATGCGCTTGCCGTTTACTTTACGGGACCCGCAGCCCGATTATTTGTGTTTGAAACCGACAAGTGAATGCGAAGCGATTGAGTACCCTAAACCAGATGGCAAACTGAGCTTTGATAAAAGTTCATCGGTTTTCTTGTCAAATACCAACCACGAGGAGAATCAACCTTGTCACCTGCATTTGCAGGATGCGTCTGTGCCTCTGTTGAATAATTTGCCGATGTTTAACGAACCTGCTCAGCGTTATTGCCCAGCAGGGGTGTATGAGGTGTTGGACAACGAGGACGGTAGCCCACGCTTTCAAATCAATGCGCAAAACTGTGTGCATTGTAAAACCTGTGACATTAAAGATCCGGCACAGAACATTACTTGGCGAGTCCCTGAAGGGGCTGGTGGGCCAAATTATCCGAACATGTAGTCTGCTGATATAAGCAAACCGATTATCGCAGATGAAATCTGCTGTTTGCTTTCATTGGTTGGCATTTCTTGCGAGCCAATGAAAGTATCTCCTTATTTACTTTTCTCTGATCACCTCTTTTATTCATTTTCTAACGCCTGTATTTCAGTGTTTTTTGCCTCGATAAAGATTTATCCAATAAAACTATTGACATAAAAAAAGAGATAAACAATCATGTAAATGAAATTATTAAAGTAAATTTCATTTACATGATTTTTGTTTTCTTCTTTGTTGGAGCGAAAAATGAAAGTGCTAGTCGCCGTTAAACGAGTTGTGGATGCCAATGTTCAAATTCGAGTGAAGTCAGATAATTCTGGCGTTGATGTGTCGAATGTCAAAATGTCGATTAACCCTTTCTGCGAAATCGCAGTGGAAGAGGCGGTTCGATTAAAAGAGTCTGGCGTGGTTGAAGAAGTTATCGTGGTAAGCGTGGGAGATGATGCCTGCCAGGAGCAATTAAGAACGGCCCTTGCCCTAGGGGCTGATCGCGCGATTCAAGTAAAAACAGAGGCGGAACTTCAGCCTTTGGCCATCGCGAAGTTGCTCAGCAAAGTTGTCGAACGTGAAGAGGTTTCTCTCGCTATTTTAGGTAAGCAATCTATCGATGGGGATAACAATCAGACGGGCCAGATGTTGGCGGCGTTGGCGGGCATGTCCCAAGGTACCTTTGCGTCTAGCTTAGAAATCAAAGACGGCGAGGCGATTGTGACCCGTGAAATCGATGGCGGTTTGCAAAAAATCGCGCTGAAATTACCAAGCTTGATCACCACAGATTTACGTCTTAATGAGCCGCGATTTGCGTCTTTGCCCAACATCATGAAAGCCAAGCGTAAACCACTGGTGCAGATCACACCAGAAGAACTGGCTGTGGATATTTCCCCAAGATTGACCACCTTAGAAATCAATACTCCTGCTGTCCGCGCGGTAGGCGAACGAGTGGCAAATGTGGCTGAGCTTGTCGAGAAATTAAAAGTGGAAGGAGTATTGTAATGACTATTTTAGTAATCGCAGAGCACAACAATCAAACACTCGCCCTAGCAACAGGTAATACCTTAGCGGCAGCGCAAGTGTTGGCCAGCAAAAACGGTAGCGAAGTAGCCTTGCTGGTGGCAGGAGAAGATTGCCAAAGTGTTGTTGAAGAAGCAGCGAGCACTCAAGGTGTGGCTAAAGTATGGGTGGCTAATTGTGCGGCGTTAAAGCAACAGCTTGCTGAAAATCTAGCGCCTCTCGTGGTTGATCTTGTGGCCGAAAAGGGCATCAGTCATGTGCTTGTTTCTTCTACTGCAGCGGGCAAGAACATTGCGCCACGCCTAGCAGCGCTACTCGATGTAGCGCAAATATCTGACCTAATTGAAGTCATTGATGCTGATACTTTTGTGCGTCCGATTTACGCAGGCAATGCCTTAGCAATGATCAAGAGTAGCGATGCAGTAAAGGTCCTGACGGTACGCAGTACGGCGTTTGATGCAATCGAATTCACTGGCGGTGATGCACTGATAGAGTCTCTGCCAGATGCAGTTGACCAAGGCCTTTCACGTTTTATTAGTGAAGAAGTGGTGTCATCAGATCGACCTGAATTGACCTCTGCTAAGGTGATTATTTCAGGGGGCCGAGGCATGAAAAACGGCGATAACTTTGTCTTGCTGGAAAAAGTAGCCGACAAAATTGGCGCCGCTGTTGGGGCTTCCCGTGCGGCGGTAGACGCAGGCTTTGTCTCGAATGATATGCAAGTGGGGCAAACCGGAAAAATCGTGGCGCCAGATTTGTACATTGCAGTGGGCATTTCAGGTGCGATCCAACATTTGGCCGGTATGAAAGACTCCAAAATCATTGTGGCCATCAATACAGATGAAGAAGCGCCTATTTTCAAGGTCGCTGATTACGGCTTGCAAGCGGATCTGTTTGACGTATTACCAGAATTTGAAGCCGCCCTTTAATTACTTAACTTATTAGCAATAGGGGCATTTTTACAATGCCCGATTCGGAGAGCATGAGATGTCGGACCGCACCTATCGTATTGTTTTAGATTGCCCTGATCGTATTGGTATTGTGACACGTGTTGGTGAGGTGATTACCAATAATGGCGGCTGGATTAAAGAAGCTGCTCACTATTCAGACGAAGAAAACAATTGGTTTTTCTCGCGCTTTGAAATTAAAGCAGAATCATTGTCGTTTAGTGCGGAAGTGTTAGCGCAAAAATTTGCTGGTTTGAAAGAAGAGTTCAGCATGAATTTGCAGGTACTTGATACCAGCCGTCCTAAGAAAGTGGTGTTGATGGCGAGTAAAGGCAGCCATTGTTTGTCTGATTTGCTAGACCGCTGGAAGAGTGGTGATTTGGACTGTGACATCCCTTGTGTCATTTCCAATCATGAAGACATGCGTAGCATGGTTGAGTGGTATGGCATTCCGTATTTTTGTGTGCCGATCGACCCTAGCAATAAATCCGTTGGGTTTGCTGAAGTAGAGCGCTTGGTGACTGAACATGAAACCGATTGTGTGGTGTTGGCGCGTTACATGCAAATTCTGCCACCTTCCTTGTGTCAGACTTTGAAGCACAAGGTGATCAATATTCATCACAGCTTCCTGCCTTCTTTTATTGGTGCTAAGCCCTATCATCAAGCCGCCGAACGCGGTGTTAAGCTGATTGGTGCGACTTGTCATTATGTAACGGAAGACCTTGACGAAGGGCCGATCATTGACCAAGACGTGGTTCGCGTTAAGCACAGCGACAAGGTTGAAGAGCTAGTACGACGGGGTAAAGACGTTGAGAAAGTTGTCTTGGCGCGGGGTTTGCGTGCGCATTTAGAAGATCGAGTCTTGGTGCGAGGCAACAAGACCGTAGTATTCAACTAAGAGAATGGATTTATTAGGCGCTTTACCAACAAGGTAAAGCGCTTGGAGAAAGATGATGACTAAAACACTACCTAGTTCTGCTCAAGTTGTGATCGTTGGCGGCGGCGTTATTGGTTGCAGCGTGGCGTACCATTTAACCAAGCTTGGTTTTACCGATGTGGTACTGCTCGAAAGAAGACAGCTTACCTGTGGTACCACTTGGCATGCGGCGGGTTTAGTGCCGACGTTACGTGCTACCTACAATATGTCTATGTTGGCGAATTACAGCGCTACCTTGTATGAACAGTTACAAGCGGAAACAGGCCAAGGAACTGGGTTTGTTCGTAATGGCTCTTTGACCATTGCGACCAATAAAGAACGCCTTGCAGAACTGAAACGTGGCGCATCGATGGCCAAGGTTGCCGGTTTTCCGTGTGACGTTATTTCTCCAGATGAAGCCAAATCCTTATGGCCACTAATGAATGTGGACGATGTGATTGGTGCGATTCATTTGCCGATGGATGGCATGGCAAGCCCTGTGGATGTTACCCAAGCATTGGCCAAAGGCGCACGCCAAGGCGGTGCCAAGATTATCGAAGGCGTTAAAGTCTTGGATATGAAGGTAAAAGACGGTAAAGCGGTGGGCGTGATTACCGAACAAGGTGATATAGACGCTGAGTATGTGGTGAATTGCTCGGGCATGTGGGCCCGTGAATTTGGCAAAAAAGCTGGCGTTAATGTGCCATTGCATGCGGCGGAGCACTTTTATGTTGTCACAGAAAGCATGCCTGATTTGAAGCGTGGCTTGCCGACGATGCGAGACATGGATGGCTTTTGCTATTACAAAGAAGACGCAGGCAAGCTGTTAGTTGGCATGTTTGAGCCAAATGCCAAGCCTTGGGGCATGGAAGGTATACCAGAAAACTTTTTCTTTGATGAATTGCCAGAAGACTTTGATCATTTAGAACCCTATTTAGAAGCGGCCATGCACCGTTTGCCGATTCTTGAAAAAACCGGTTTGCAGGTGTTTTTTAACGGCCCTGAATCCTTCACGCCAGACGACCGCTATCACCTAGGTGAAGCGCCAGAGGTGCGTAACTATTTTGTTGCCGCTGGGTTTAACTCGGTGGGCATTCAGTCCGCAGGTGGTGCCGGTAAAATGTTGGCAGAATGGATTCATAAAGGACATGCACCACAAGATTTATGGGACGTAGATATTCGTCGCAATATGCCTTTCCAAGGCACTCAGAAGTACTTACAAGAGCGCACCACTGAATCGCTGGGTCTATTGTATGAAACTCATTATCCCTTCAAGCAGTTTAAAACCGCTCGTGGTGTTAGACGCTCGGTATTGCATGAGCAACTTAAAGCTCAAGGTGCCGTTTTTGGCAGTGAAAATGGCTGGGAGCGCGCCAATTGGTTTGCTAAAGAAGGCCAAAAAGCCGAGTACGAATACTCTTTTGGTCGTCAGAACTGGTTTGAGAACAACCAAGAAGAACACCAAGCGGTCAGAACATCTGTGGGTGTGATTGATCAGAGTTCTTTTTGTAAATATAAGATAGAAGGCCCGGATGCTGAGGCATTTCTTAACCGTATTTGTTGTAACAATGTATCGGTTGCCGTGGGCAAGATGGTTTACACCCAATGGCTCAATGAGCGTGGTGGAATTGAAGCCGATGTGACGGTAACTCGCTTGGCTGACGATCAGTATTTGGTGGTTTCTGGGGTGGCTTGTCAAACCCGTGATTTAGACTGGCTGCGCCGTCATAAACAGGCTGATACTGCGGTGGTTATCACAGATATGACATCAGCTTATGCCGTCGTCACCGTGATGGGGCCTAAGTCTCGTGACACTCTTGCCAAATTGGCCAAGGCGGATTTATCCCACGAAGGTTTCCCATTTGCCACGTCGCGTGAGATTGAGCTGGGTTATGCGATTGTGCGAGCGTCGCGTATTACCTATGTGGGTGAGTTGGGTTGGGAGTTGTACATTCCAACGGAGTTTGCGCCAAGCGTGTACGAGCTAGTATTTGAAGCGGGGGCTGAGTTTGATATCCGCCCATATGGCTACCATACGATGAACTCGTTGCGGATGGAAAAATGCTACCGCCACTGGGGCCACGACATCACAGACGAAGACACTGTGTTGGAAGCAGGCTTAGGCTTTACCTGTGATTTTGAAAAAGCAGGTGGCTTTATTGGTAAGGAAGCAGTGCTTGAGCAAAAAGCCCAAGGGCCTTTGAAAAAACGTTTTGTGGCCTTCTTATTTGATGATGCAGAACCGCTTTGTTATCACGAGGAGCCGATTTATGCCGATGGCGTTATTGTTGGCCGAACAACGGCTGGTATGTTTGGTCATACGGTCGGTGCGACTGTGGCTATGGGTTATATCGAGTCGGAAGCGGGCGTGACAAAAGATTGGTTAGAAGCAAGCAACTTTGAAATTGAAGTGGAGTGTGTGCGTTATAAAGTGACACCTTCGCTGCGTTCTTTCTATGACCCAGCCATGGAAAATATTAAGCGCTAATACTTGGTGCATCTGAGGGCTGCTTGCAGCTCTTAGTTTTTTTCTTTGATCGATAGAAGATGACTTGATAGACAGGGATAAATGATGGCAGCACTGATATTAGATGGTAAAGCGTTAGCAAAGCACAGAGAATCTCAATTGAAAAGTGCAGTAGAGGCGCTCACTAAGGCTGGAGCAGAAGTGCCTACCTTAGCGACTATTTTGGTGGGAGGCGATCCTGCCTCGGCAACCTATGTGCAGATGAAGCAAAATGCTTGTCAGCGTGTGGGGATGGACTCGGTCAAAATTGAGATGCCAGAAGAGACCAGTACCGAGCAATTATTGACGCAAATCGAAATATTAAATAAAGACCCTAAAATCTGTGGCATTTTATTGCAGCATCCGGTGCCAGCGCAGATAGATGAAAGGGCCTGTTTTGACTCTATTGCCATTGAAAAAGACGTAGATGGTGTGACCACGCAAGGCTTTGGCTTGATGTCGATGGGCGAGCTGGCGTTTGGTTCAGCTACTCCTGCGGGCATTATGACCTTGTTGCATCATTATGATGTGCCTTTATCAGGTAAGCATGCGGTGGTGGTAGGGCGCAGTCCTATTTTAGGCAAACCTATGGCAGCCATGCTGTTAAATGCCAATGCTACTGTGACTGTGTGCCATTCGCGCACTGAAAATTTAGCGGGGCTGGTTGCTCAAGCGGATATTGTGATCGGAGCCGTTGGTCAGCCAGAGTTGATTAAAGCTGATTGGATTAAAGATGGCGCAGTGGTGGTGGACGCGGGTTATCACCCAGGCGGAATTGGCGACATAGATAAATCTGGCTTGGCCGAGCGGGCGATGGCGGTAACGCCGGTGCCGGGTGGTGTTGGTCCTATGACGATTAATGCCTTGATCAGTCAAACTCTAGAGTCTGCAAGGATAGCGGCGCAATAGGGAGGTAAACCATCGTCTTGATTCTTCTAAGCGATTGATTCTTATCAGTACTTGCTTGTTATAAAGAGTTTGTTGTGAACATTCGCTTTTAGTTATCAGGGTGTTCAGCACTTTTGTGCCGAAAACAGAGCCGCTATCATAAGATAAGCGGCTTTGTTGTTGCTAAACAAACGATTGGAAAGCTGTGTGTCTTACGTTTTTTAATGCTATCGGTTACTCTTATCCGCCTTTTATAAAGGTGGTTTTTTTGGTTTCGCTCTATTGTCTTTTAGCGAACCACCTAAGTACTTTAATCATGTGCTTTTTTGATTAGAGAAATTACTTTAAACACGGGCTAGTATGGGCTGTTATGACGAATAAAATACGCACTGATGCAGACGCTGAAAACCTAAGAATTGGTCGTCAAATACGTGATTTACGTAAAGCCAAGGGCATTACCTTGATCGAAATGGCAGAGCGAATTAAGCGCTCTGTCGGCTATGTTAGCCAAGTTGAGCGTGGTGTGTCCGCTTTGCCGATTCCGATTCTACAGGCAATTTGTAAGGTGCTTGATGTCCAAATGAGTTGGTTTTTTCATACGGATTTGGAAGTACCCATAGAAGAAGTGAATCACATTGTTCGTGGTGACTCTCGACGTAGTTTACACTTTGCTGGAACTGGCATTAGGGAAGAGTTGTTGTCGCCACGTTTATCAGGTCAATTACAGATGATTTTGACCACTTTTTCACCAGGCTCAGAAACACAAGCTCGGGAAAGAAAAGGTGAAGAAGGCGGCTTGTTGCAAGCTGGCACGATCGAGCTTGGCATTGGCGAAAAGCGCTTCTTATTAAGTGCAGGAGACAGTTTTATTCTTACCGGAGACGAATCCCATTGGGTACGTAATCCATCAGACAGTGAAGATGCTGTAGTGGTATGGACCCTTACCGGTGGTGGTTATTAACGCTGAGAAATAGGAAAGGGTCATAGACTTTGTTTATGACCCTTTTTTTTAGCGGATTTTATCTATCAGCAAGGGCTTATTCTAATCACAGCCCTTACTGATAGCTCTTAATTAGTAGCCTTTACTCATAGAAGGGATCAGTCGTCTGATTTTAAACGCTCTGAACTGGCGTCGTAAGGCGGCTTTTTCAGGCAGCTGATCGGGTAGTGATCACCAAGGATTTTTACCGTTAAGGGTTTATCTAGGTAGTCGCTTTGGATATAGGCAAGGGCTAGGCTCTTTTGACAGCGATGGCCGTATCCACCTGAGCTGACTTGGCCTACGGCTTTGCCATCATGGTAAATAGGTTCCATGCCATTGGCGGCATCTAGGTCTGTTGAATGGACTTCAATCAGCATCATTTTTTGTTTAATGCCGGCTTCTTTTTCAATGCTAAGGGCGGCTTTACCTTCGAATTCCCCTTTGCCCATTTTTACAAAGAAACTTAAGTTGGACTCGAGAATACTAAATTCACTGTTTAGATCGTGGCCCCACATGGAGTAGCCTTTTTCAAGGCGCATGGAATCCATCGCTCTGAGACCAAAGTTACCTATGTTGAACGCTTTACCTGCCGCCATTAAGGCGTCATAAAGGGCTTCTTGATGCTCAATAGGGTGATGCAACTCCCAGCCTAGTTCGCCTACGAAGTTCATTCTGAGGGCTCGGGTAGGCACGCCTGCGACTTGGATTTCTTGTCCAGTGAACCATGGGAAAGCAGCATTACTTAGGTCTGTCTCGGTCAATTGTTGCAATACTTTTCGTGCGTCTGGCCCTGCTAAAACCAAGGTGCCGTAGTCACGGGTGATGTTAGTGAGTGCCACTGAGCCATCTTTCGGTAAGCGTGTGCGTAGCCAATCTTCAATCAAGAGCTCACCGGCAGCTGGCGCCATCATGTAATAGTGGCCGCTTTCTAACTTGGTAATGGAAAATTCCCAAGCAATGCCACCATCATTGGTTAATGGGTGTGCAAGGGCGATATTGCCCGTTTGAGTTGGAATTCGGTTAGGCGAGAAAGACTCCAGCCAAGCATGGGCTCCAGATCCCGAAATTTCAAACTTGGTGAAGGGCGATAGGTCTAATACGCCAACATGTTGCTGAACCAGTTGGCACTCTGCTGCAACTGGCTCGAACCAATTGCCGCGGCGAAAGCTGTGCGTTTCCGTTGCTTCGCTACCTTGAGGTGCGAACCAACTAGCACGTTCCCAGCCGAAATAGGCGCCAAAGACGGCATTTTGTTCTGCTTGGCGTTGGTAAATAGGTGCTTGTTTTTGTCCGCGTTTTGCTGGGCGCATGGCGTATTCATTGGGGAAGCCCAGCTGATACTCATTGGCGTAGACTTCAGTTCCTTTTGCCACTGTGTATTCGTGGTTGGCATAGTCGCCAAAGCGGCGAGGGTCGAGCTCAAAAAGGTCTAGTTCAGGGTGTCCATCAACTATCCATTGCGCCATGAAATGCCCAGCGCCGCCACCTTGTACTATGCCGAAGTTGAACCCTGTACAGACAAAATAATTGTCATAGCCGTGTACAGGACCAATCAAAGGATGACCGTCTGGGGTGTAGGTAATAGGGCCATTAACGGTGGTTTTAATACCGGCATTAGCAACAATGCCAACTTGTTCCATGGCGGTACACATAATGTCTTCAATGCGGTCCAAAGAAGGTTGTAATAGCTCCTGACCGAAGGCCGTTGGTACGCCATCTACCGCCCATGGAATGCCGTCTTTTTCATAGGGACCTAGGATAAAACCTTTGCCTTCTTGGCGTAGGTAATAGGACACATCAGGGTCGCGAAGCATAGGTAACATGGTGTCACGGGCTTCTAATTCTGGCACATTATCGGTGACAACAAATTGGTGTTCCATTGAGCAGACTGGAAGTCGATGGCCTATCATTTCGGCCACTTCGTTACAGCGAAAACCAGCTGCGTTGACGATTTTTCCGGCATCGATGACACCTTTTTCAGTGGTCACTGTCCAGCGGCCATTGGCTTGTTGCTCGATGGATTTTACTGGGTTATTACGAACAATAGTGGCACCGGCGGCTCGAGCGCCAGCGGCCATGGCGTTGGTAACACTGGTTGGGTCGATGTGACCATCGGCTGGGTCCCATAGACCGCCGACAAGTCCTGTTGTATCTAGAAAAGGGAAGAGTTCTTGTAGGCGTTGGTTGTCGACGATTTCTAGGTCTAAGCCCGCAAGGTCAGACATGGCGGCAACTCGTTGGAATTCATCCATGCGATCTTGGGTGTGAGCGAGTCGAATGGCGCCGGTTTGGTGGTGATCAACTTGCTGACCAGTTTCAGCCTGTAAACGACTGTATAGATCAATACTGTATTGTTGCAATTTCATGATGTTGTAGCTGTTACTAAAATGTGGCAAGTTGCCCGCTGCATGCCACGTAGACCCAGATGTTAGCTCCAGTTTTTCGGTGAGCATAACATCCGTCAAGCCCATTTTTGTTAGATGATACAAGGTGCTTACGCCCGCAATACCACCGCCAATAATAAGAACGTCCGTCGTACTTTTCATAGTCTCTATTCTCATGTTAAGGCTCGCAAATTGGAGCTTGTGTGTTGGGATAAACTGATGCTATAAAACGGTTAGCATTACTACAAACGATAAAATTTGCGTTTTTAGATAAGCTCAACTTATTTGAAGTGAGAAATCATGCACAAAGGATTAACCAACAATATACAGCTGAATTGGCTACGCACATTTGAGGCGGCGGCACGCCAGCTGAGTTTCACTTTGGCGGCAGAAGAGTTGTATATGAGCCAGTCTGCGGTGAGCCAACAGATTCAATTGTTGGAGCATCATCTGGCGCAAAAATTGTTTGTCAGGGCGAATCGCGCCATACAGCTATCGGATGCGGGTCGAGCTTTTTTGCCTTTGGTGCAAGATTCCATGAGCTTATTAAATACCGGTGCCGCTCAGATATTTAGCCCTGTGAATGCTTCTATGGTGGAGGTGAATGTCAATGAGTCTTTTGGCGTACTGTGGCTGGCTACGCACATGGCCAAATTTCATGCGATATACCCTCAGGTGACGGTACGACAGTTGGGAACCAACTGGGAAAGTGATTTTGAACGATCCACCACTGAATTAGAGATTCGCTACGGTTCGGGGGATTGGTCTGGGTTTGAGGCTTATCCTTTGATTACCCCTAATTTGCGCCCTTATTGCAGCGCTGAAAATGCAAAACGTTTGCGCAGTCCAGAAGATTTAGTCTGTCTCCCCTTGTTAGAGGTGATTGGTGCCAAACAAGGTTGGGATTCCTGGTTAACCAAGATGGGATTATCTTCGTTGATGGATTTACCACGTCATTACACGGACAGTCATGCTTCTGCGGTGAGTATGGCGGCCAATGGTTGTGGTATTTGCTTAATGTATGACGAAATGATGCAAGAAGGGGTCTTGGCAAAACAGCTAGTAGCGCCTTTTATGGACAGTATTGAGACCAAAGGTAACTACTATTTGTGTTATCGAAAAGGCTTGCCCCTGTCTGCGGCGTCAACGGTGTTCTGTGATTGGCTATTAAGTGAATCTCGTTTTAATCCTCAATAGAGCTTGGATAGAGTCAGTATGAAAAGACGATTACCTTCGTTAAATGCGTTGCGAGCCTTTGAAGTAACAGCTCGTTTGTTGAGTTTTCAGCAGGCGGCTAATGAGCTTAATGTCACTCATTCTGCGGTTAGTCATCAAATTAAAAAGTTAGAACAAGATTTGGGGGCAGAGCTTTTTGTACGTATGGGGCGAAGAGTGGCGTTAACCAACCTCGGTCAGCGTTACTATCAAGATGTGCACGATGCGTTACAGATCATAGAGCGCAGCACAGAGGAAATTTTCGGTGAGCCTGATCAGGGTAAATTGGTTGTGCAGTTTTATATGGGCATAGCATCGCGTTGGTTAGTACCGCGTTTAGGTTTTTTCCGGCAGCAATACCCAGAGTTGAACGTTGAATTGTTTAGCACTTATTTTAGCTGGGAGTATGAAAAAAGTGCATCCGATTTAGGGGTGGTTTATACAGAAGAAAAAGACCACCATTTATCCTACCAGTATTTATTTAAAGGCAGTTTGGTGCCGGTATGCAGCCCTAATTTATTTTCTGAGCAAGCTTGCTCCTCGTTAGCCGAGCTATTAACCAAGCCATTGCTGCATGTTTCTGAATCTCCTGAAAACTTATCCCATTGGCTGCAGCAGCAAGGTGTGATGAGTCTAGATAACCTTGAGGTCAAGGTAGGTTACGATAACTATCAGTTGGTGTTGGAAGCCGCTATTGCCGGGCAAGGTGTGGCTTTTGTGCCCGCGTTTTTCTGTTGTGGTGATATCGCAAGTGGAAAGCTAACTGTGCCCATTGAGTTAATCGCACCTGAAATAGGCTCTTGGTATATTGTTTATCCTGCAGCTTCACGCGACAACTCTAGGGTCAATTATTTTGTTAATTGGCTGAATAAAATGATTGAGCAAGACTCTGTTTTGCAGCGATACCTACAGTAAGTGGCCACTTTGCTGTTCCCCCGTCTTTCCTCTCGTATTGTGCCCCTGTCTTTTTCTCTTTGTAGATTCTCTCTCTTGAATGTATTTTCAGGAGGTTATCAAGCAAACCGTATTGTTTGATCTGTATTCTTTTGGAATTATTTAAATCATAAAATTTTTTTATGATTTAAATTTTAATAAACACAAATACATTAAATATGTCTTTACAGTTATTGGATAATAACTTTTGTAAAGGCGACAATGGCTTTATAAAAAGTTTATGCCTGTCTATAAATTGATCTGTTTTATTCTTCTGATGCTTTTTTAGGTGAATTTCCTTTTTACTTTGAGAACAATGATCTTCGATTTGGTGTTATGAGGGAGGGGGATTTTTAGTAAAGATAGCGTCATTAAACATTGTTTTTCTCTACTTACTTGTTGATCTTTATGGCTTTTATGTAGTTAAATAATGCTTGCTTTACAAAAGTAAATGGATTTTTACAAGAAGATGGATCAATTAGTAACCCCCAAGCTCCTATTTATAAACGCCTTCAAGCTGTTGCTGTGTTAATTGCTTCTGTGATGATTTCTTTTGGATCATGGGGTAATACCAAATAACTTCTTCTTGAAATTTATGACAGTAGTATTAGCCACTTTACAAATAATGTAGAATTTTCTCACCTTGAAAGCGTTAAAGTGGGTGGGAATCTTGATTTTATCGAGCAAACATTTGGTATTGCTAAAGTTATAAAGCCTTCCAAGACAATCAAGGATCTTGAGTATCGTTATTATACGGATCGCAAATATATATTGGCCATCGCGGCACAAAAATCACGAGTAGTCGCGTATCAAGTCGTCAGTTTACGTCGCTCTTTTGACCCTTCTTTGCCGTTTTCTGAGTTTCAATTAGGTTCTTTTTCTTACTCTGATTATTCCGATAGTTTTGATGACTATCGCTTGGATAATGCCAACATTACGTACTACATGGAATCTCATTCACTAGGGCGCGCTGGGTTGTTTTTAAATCAATACTTCGTCTATGTAGGATACGGTGCCGATTATTCTGAATTGAAGGATGCCGGTACGATTAATAAGCGCGGCATCGCGACATCGGATCAGTTGGTTGTTTTCTGGTTTGGTTTGATAGGACAAGAAAAAACCAGATACTTTGTAAATCAGCTTAATGTCGTGATTGATAGGAGAAAACCCAGTGTGCAGCTCAAGGGTTCTGAATCCTGTATTAATCAGGTTATTAGAGTGAGCTTGTTGGATGAAAGCTTGCGTTTAAGTGTATGTTGCGTTTGTGATGTGACTATTCAATGCAGTGCTCAGTTTAGCAGTGATAATTTGTTTGGTCAGAGTGTGGTTAATATGGCTTTTGCTTGAACACTAGCGGATCGTGACAGCGAAATGTCTTCAACTTGCTGGCAGGTAAGAGCTTCTTCTGGTTCAGAGGCATCAGTGGGAAAAAAACATGCTGGTACTGGCTGTGTAGAAGTTATAAAAAGAAGGCCTATGGAAGGCTTTCGGTTTGGAAACTAATTAGGTAGAGTCTACGTGATATTAAGGAAATCACGAGTTGCTATTGTTTCTATGGTCGTATCAATAGCGCTTACAGGGTGTGGTGGGTATCTACCAGTAAGAGATACTCAATATGTTTCGATTCCTATCTCTGATGAGAAACCTACTCCAGAAGAATTAAAATCCAATGGCATCAAAATTATTTCATTTCCGATTGAGTATAGTGACAAAAATTTTCGTTTTTTTACAGAATTTGTATATGACGATTTTAGTCAGCGCCTACTTAAATCAGGAAATATGATCGTTGACAGCAAACTTGCTAATAAATTAAAAAGTGAACTATTAGCAGCAGAACAATCTGGTCGCTTTCAGACATCAGGGCCAGCTGTTGCTGATGTTGTTATGATTACTAAAATTGTTCATCTGGCTCACAACGCGGTTTACTACGAATCAAAAAGAAAGACGGACAGTAAAGGTAATACTTATTATAGCGATGCTTACTGTTCTTTCATTTCTAAGGCAAAGTTGAATGTTCGCGCTTATAAAATTCCTTCAATGAAGCTTGTGAATACTTACGAGTATGAAGGGACGAAGAATACGAGTGTTGATATGTCTGATAGAGAGTGCTCAGTGTCTGCTAGCACTACTTACAACCTGTTCGCTACAAGGCTCTTTTTCTAGATCGTACGCGACGATATTGCATAGCCCATCAATGGCTTTACGCATGTCCGTGGGACCACAGATCAAAGTGACATGGTGCTGAGAGGAGGATGTAAACATAAGCCTTATGTTCCTGTTGAGAAAACAACAGACTTTATGGTTTTTGGAAGGAATTACTATGTGGGGTTTAACCGACGCTTACCCTAGATCCCTTTATCGCCAAAGAAATCACCGAGTTGCTCATTGCCTTAGCGCGCGAGCAGGGCTGTGCCTTATTGATCGTCAGCCATGACCCAGCCTTGATCGACAAGTGCTGCGACACTGTGATTCGATTGGATGAGAAAATGCAAAAAAGCGTTGCTTAGACATGTTTAAAAAAGGACTGAAAGTAAAATCGCTTGAAGAAAAGGATTGAAAGAAAGCGTTAGAAAAAGAAAGCTTGCCGTGATGAAGAGGGTTCATCACGGCAAGCTTCGCGCTTATTATCTGAATGTAGGGTTTTATTGTTTTTTAAATAATATCTTATATTTTTCTATCTATTATTTTATATTAAAGTTAATAGAAGACATTTTTAAAATCATTTGTTGATTATATTTTGGAAAGTTTTATCGGATTTTGATATATGTTGCCTTTACTGTCTATGACAGAGGCGTCTTTACCACCGACAAAACCACTCCATTCATTAAGGGTCCCCGTCATATGGATAATGTCTTTGCCACCTTTAAATGACTCAGGATTGGCAGAATCTAATATAACACCATCCATTATGCAATTCTTCCCACTACATTTTACAGTGCCAGAAATTGGTAAGTATAAATTAGCAATGGTTAACCAACCATGGTGAATTTTTCCATCATCACCAATTACCATTCGAAATTCAGAAGACGCTTTTATATTTCCGATTTGCGTATATCCTTTATACTTTTTGAAATTCCATGTCTTGGTGTTATTTTCTACAGCTAATTGGGTTCCATATTGTTCTGTATATGCTCCCGAAAGTAATAAGTAATGTCTCCAAAAATCACGAATATTTTCGTTTATCTTTGTTTCACTATTGGTGTAATTAATTCCGTAAATTTGAAAGCTTGCATAATTAAGTGACATAGGAAATCGCTTTGCTACAGCTTTTGCAGATTTTAATGGATCAAAGTTTTTTAGTGTGAAAAGGTCACTATTTTCGATCATGTCGGAAAATATAATAACTCGACTAAATGTGTCACTGACATTTAATCGCTTTGAGTCATAGTAAATAGCCTCGACAAGTTTTTTTCGTGGAAAAGATGATGCCGTAAACTTGGGAGGAGTTTCATGAAGGGTTTTTTGTAATGGGTAGCTCAATGCCTTAATTATTTGTTTGTTAAAGAATTTTTTGTCAGCAGTTAGGTTGTCGGCAATACCGCCAGTAAATAGGCTGCCAAAACCTTCATCTTCCTTTAGTTGTTTTAAACGTTTACTACTATAAGCTGGATAGCATGCTTCCCATATTAATTCAACAGTTGAGCCGCCGTTGTTTATGTTTACAAATTGAATTTTTTCTCCAGGCCGATAAGTTACTTTATTTAGGATGTCCTTATACCAATTAGGATCTTTGGAAGCAATAATGTTTTGATCCAAATATATAACTGTTTGTCTATCGCCTAATTGACTTTGACAGTATTTATCTAAGTTAGTTGTTCTTAATAATCCATCTGCCAGAGCAGCTGTTGGCAATATTGTTACTACAGCTATAATTAAAGTTAATAAATTTTTGAACATATTAAATAGCCTCTAAAGAAAGTGTTTGTCGAATAAAGTTTGAGTCTATAGTTATTGTCTTTGTTTTAAATTGATCAATTGTGAGTGCATCTGGGCCAATGGCTATGTTTGACCTATGCATAGCATTTAATTCAGTAATTAATATTGCATGATGTTTCTCAAGCATATTATTAATGGAATTTAGGGCTTGTTTTATCAGAGCTGTTTCTTTCGAAGACAATCTACCTAGTAAGGTTTCCAATTCTCTTATATCATTCTGATGGCTAGAAAGAGAGTTTGTTGCATTTTTTAAACTTTCTTCAAATTCTTGCTCTATTCGCTCGATTTCTTCCTGTAACCCTTTGTCGGCTCTATGGAATTTCTTTTTGGCAGTCTCATAATGCTTTAATGATTCTTGGTAGTCGGGGCGAGGGTCATGTACGAAGTAAGAGATTGCTACGCCAACAATCCACACCAAAATATTGAGTAATGAAAATTGTATTAAGACCCCGATTATCGACTCTGAAGACTCACTCATTCCTGCTAAAGCAACTCCGCCAGACTCAATCGTGTTCGCACTTAATATGTCATATCTATTATAAGTTACTATTGATAATGAAATTATTAATAGTAAAGAAAAGAATGACTGTTTGATTAGGACTTGTCGTTTCTCTTCTTTTTTCCGATGCCTAGCAAAAAGAGACAATCGTTGTTTTAAAAGCCCACCATGAAAATGTGATGCCAAAGCAATAGATAATGCAACTAAGACAGTCGCTCCGAAAGCTATCCCAGGAGGATATTTCGTGCTAAATGTAGAGTAATTTACAAACCATTCAATAAAACCAATCATCATAATTACGATAATATATAGCCAAATGCGACCTGTAATAGGAGGTTTCCCACCTAGTTCCGCACGCATGTCCTCATAGCGCCTTTTAGTTCCTTCAAAGTTGGCTTTAAGGTCAGCGTAGTTGTTATTACGCATATATGAATCTGTTGCTTTTGATTTTTCGCCTTCCATTTCCTCTGTCAGTTTGCGTTTTTTTATGTCGAGATCTGAATTGGATTGTTTTTTAATAATCCCTATAGCCTTTAAAACGATATCGTTACGATTGTTCGACCAACGTCCTAGCTTATCTTTAATACTACCTATTGCGGCTTCTTCGATCCTATGGGTTCGATAGTTTTTATCTGTATGCAAAATATTAGAATCAGATAAATCACTAATATCTTCTTTTACTAAATTTAGTATGTGTGATTTGTCATGATGGCGCGTTGCTTCATCAATAGGGGATTCATTGATGAGTTTTTCAATTGCCAGTTTTACTTCGTCCATAAAAAAACCTTAGTCTTTGATTATATATTTTTTTGGGATATAAAGTGATTTTCGTTCTTCTTTAGGTAATTCAAGTACGGGCCTTATATCAATTGAAATTATAAAGCTCCGATTGTCGATACCTTTTTCTTTTAGTGTGGTGCGATCATTTTTTTTGAGGGCTTTTCTATCTGCTGTTTGAATGTCGCTTCTTAATGCTTTGTTTAACGCGTTTAAATTGTTTAGATCTGGTGAATAAATTGCGATTGAAGTGAGTGGAATAAGATTCATTTTATTCCCGTCTCTAGTTGACCTAATAGAAAATATATTGAGAAGCTTTCTTTCGCAAGGCTCACCATCTAGGCAGGGCAGTTGTCTAAGGTATGACTGAATCAATGCTTTGCTATTTGCTGAAATTATTTCAACTCTTCTATTTATTTGTCTGCCTTTTTTTGTTTTATTGGTTGCTTTAGGCAAATATTCACCTGCGGGAACAGTATATATTTTAGAAGCATGAACTCTATTTTTTAATAACATGTCAGAAACTGACAATGCTCTTTTTGCGCTCAATGCGTAATTATAAGAGCTACTTCCATCAGAGTCAGTATGCCCTATTATGTAAAGGTACTTCCCGAAATTTCCTGAAGCATATAGCTTAGTGAAAGCATTGAGAGCGTTCTTAGCCGAGTCTCTTAAATTTGACTTATTGTAATCAAACATTAAAGAGTTCTTTAGGTTGGCAACATAAATAAAATTACCTTTTCCTAAATCATACTGAGAAAATTCAATGTCTTTATTGATGAAGTCTGATATGTAATTAATATCTTTTTCTAGGAGCAGGGGGGATGCCGATCTAACAGCCTGGATACCAGTTTTTTGTTTCTTAAATGCAAGTGTTGTGCTATCAGACTTTTCTTTTTCTATGGCCTCTTCACTTATTATGCTATTTTTTTTAGGTGCTATATTGTCATTTTTAGTGCTGCACGCGTTCAAAAAAATTGTAAGCAAAAAGTAGAGGGCTAAATGTGTTAAGTAACGATCCATGATTAAGTCTTTCCGTGGAATTTAGTGTAAAAATAACGTAAAAACCATTTAATAACAAGAAACTATACGCTGCTGACTGTAAAAAAAACATGCATATGGTTGTGTTATTTAATGGCTATTAGAAGGCAGGGTGCCTACGAATTAGCCATGTTTTCTTGCCTATATAGATAAACTCTGAGGCATTTATTGGTTTGTATACACTTTTGAATGAAGGTGGTAGTGAAAAATTGCTTTACCGTATGTTGGTGAGTTGTCGTTGAGTGGTTAAGGTCATTGATGTTAGCCTTTGTTGCTTATTTTTCGGTAGTCGACTCAGGTGCTGATGCAATTTGGCCTTTAATGTTAAAAACTTTAAAGCTTACTCTCAAGAGAGTGTAGATTTGCCTATAAAAGTCTTGTGGCAAACCATTATTGATTTAGTTACTTGGATAATGGTAAGTATTCTTTGTAGTGGGCTAACGATTCTCTACTTATTCATCGGTTTTAAAGCAGCATGCAATTGCCTGCTTTTATATCACTAAACAAGGCCAATAACCCTGTTTAGTGACGTTTAAGTCACTCAATGCTTGCGGCTAACACCATGGCGAACCATGTCTTTGCCTGTTTCAAACACTTCTTTACTGATCCAACGAGCCAACAGCACTTTTTGTTGCTCATCAAATACCGCCACAAAATGACGGCCATCCGCATTGTTGGTTGCCATGCCCACACCAGAAACACCTTCTAAAGGTAAAGCACCACTTTCTACGCTAAGTAGAAACTTTTTTAGATCTTCTAGGTTGTCTATTACCGCTTGTTCGTTATTCATTTCTAATACCTTATTCTATCGTGTTGCGTAAGCCATGATGAGCTCAAATACAGAGTGGTGGCTATTCTATAGCGCACAGCCAAAAATACAAATCTCCTTGTATAAAGCCTTCGCTATTGCGCTTTCATCCTTACGATAATGGCAGTTAATGTGGCAGTTAATGTGGCAGTTAATGTGGCAGTTAATGTGGCAGTTTCCTAATATTCCAATTGTCCGATTTCTTTATATAAAATGTCATTTTTAAGGCGAAATCGTTGCAAATTCTCAAGAATAATGACTTTTCAATTGTTATCAGCCTGCATGCCGACAAACTAATTGATTGCTTTTATCAGATCGGATAACTCTATTAATACGGATAAGGCATCTATCAGGTTATGACGGTTGTCCTTATCGCTGTGTACTAGCCCTGAATCTCAGTGGTTAACCATCGCTTTATTAAGATGACTACGTCGACCAGGTGCAGCGCGTGTAATGAATGCATCCCATCTTAAAATGATAACCAAGGAGTAAGGAAACTTTTAAACATTAGGCTTAAGGCTGTGTTGTCGGCAGTTTATGCCAAATTCACTTGATCGGAGTGTGAGTTATGAAATCCAAACTAATAAAAACAATAGGTCTTACTTCACTTACCGCAATAATGGGAACACTCGCAGCGCCAATATTTGCTGCTACTCATTCTTCAACGGTTGCTTTCTTAATGCCTGATCAGGCATCTACGCGTTATGAGCTACATGATTATCCTGGCTTTAAAAAAGCAATGAATAAGCGCTGTCCGCAATGCAAAATTATTTATCAAAATGCGAATGCAGACGTTGCCCTTCAACAACAGCAATTTAACGCCGCCATTACTCAAGGCGCGAAGGTGATTGTTCTTGACCCTGTTGATTCTAGTGCAGCGGCGTCTCTGGTGAATATGGCTCAGAGCGAAGGCATTAAAGTCATCGCTTATGATCGTCCCATTCCGGCAAAAGCAGCGAATTATTATATATCGTTTGATAATAAAGGGATTGGTCGGTCGATTGCGCAGAGCCTAGTGAAAGACCTAGAAAGAACAGGGGTGCCAAAAGACAAAGGTGGGATCATTGAGATCAATGGTTCACCAACCGATGGAGCAGCAAGGTTGGTTCGTGCTGGCGTTCATGAAGGTCTGAAAAACAGTGGTTACACAACATTAGCAGAATACGACACGCCAAATTGGGTGCCTGCTAAAGCGCAATCGTGGACGAGTGGTCAAATTGCTCGTTTTGGTTCCAATATTCATGGTGTGGTCGCGGCCAATGATGGCACCGGCGGTGCTGCTGTCGCTGCGTTTAAAGCTGCTGGCGTGACGCCCATTCCTCCAGTAACTGGTGACGATGCCACCATTGCGGGACTACAGCTCATTATTGCGGGAGATCAATACAATACCATCTCTAAACCCTCCGAAATCGTAGCTCGTGCAGCGGCGAAAGTCGCGGTAGAAATGCTTCATGGCAAAACACCTAAAGCACAAAGCGTTGTCTACAATACGCCTTCTGAGCTCTTTGTTCCGAAAGTGATTACTCAACACAACATTAAAAAATTGATGTTTGATACGGGTATCGCATCCGCCAAACAAGTGTGTATTGGCCGTTATCTTGCTGACTGTAAAAAATTAGGCATCACTCGGTAGTTAAACACTCTGATTCGACACGTCTTTGTCTTAGTTTAAATAGCCTAGTTTAAATGGCTTTATTCAAATGACTTTGTCGAACACCTATTTTTTTGTTTTTACTTAGTTTCTTTGTTTAGGCGCGTCTTTCGTTCAGAAGTACTTTTCGTTCAGAAGTACTTTTTGTTCAGAAGTACTTTTTGTTCAGAAGAGCATGGCGATTGGCGCTTATAAGCAAAGAAGCTTATGTTAAAAAACGGTTGTGGAGTAAGGCTTATGTCGGTTAATTATTCTGCGCTCCCAGAAGGGGCGCAACCCATTCTTAGTCTTCGTAAAGTGTCTAAAAATTTTGGTGCGGTTGCCGCATTAACTGAGATTGACCTCGATGTTTACCCAGGCGAAGTGGTGGCCATAGTGGGGGATAACGGAGCTGGGAAGTCGACGTTAGTAAAAACCTTGGCAGGTGCTCATTCGCCAACAACAGGCCAAATTTGGTTCGAAGGCAAAGAGATCGTCATGAAAGGTCCGAGCGATGCTCTTGAGTTAGGTATTGCTACCGTTTTTCAGGATTTAGCCTTGTGTGAAAATTTGGATGTTGTTGCCAATATTTTTTTGGGCCAAGAGAAAAGTCCGTTACATCTGGATGAAACCGAGATGGAAGTAAAAGCTTGGACATTGCTGAATGAGCTGGCGGCAAGAATCCCCAATGTTCGAGATGTGGTTGCTTCATTGTCGGGTGGTCAGCGTCAAACCGTTGCGATTGCGCGCTCTTTGTTGCTTAACCCTAAAATTATTATGCTAGATGAGCCCACTGCTGCGCTTGGTGTTGCGCAAACGGCCGAAGTATTGAACCTGATTGAGCGAGTTAAAGAGAAGGGGTTGGGGGTTATTATGATTTCCCACAATATGCAGGATGTTCGTGCCGTTGCAGACCGTGTTGTTGTGCTTCGTTTAGGCAAAAATAATGGAGTTTTCAACGCGGACGCTTCTAATGAAGTGTTGATTGGTGCCATTACTGGAGCGACTGACAATGCGGTTTCAAGGCGAGAAAAGCGCATTGCCGAGCTGGAAGAGCAAGTGGAGGTGACAGTATGAGTAATCTAACCGATAAAGCATCGCAAGCGACCACAACGTCTTCTACCATCACATCGCCAGAGACCACTGGTTTATTAGACAGAAGCGATGTTCGTGTCAGTTATACCAATAATTTTGGTGACGCCATTCATGCCTTTATTGACCGAGTAAAATCGGGCGATCTTGGCTCTTTACCTGTGGTTGTTGGGCTGGTTTTGATCTGGGGGATTTTTACTGCGATTAATCCGCTGTTTTTATCCGCTAATAATTTAGTCAATCTGTTGTTTGATTGCTCAACGGTCGGTGTTATCGCGCTTGGTATAGTTTGTGTGCTGTTACTGGGTGAAATAGATTTATCGATTGGTTCGATGAGTGGGGTTGGTTCTGCCATGCTTGGGGTGCTCTGGGCTAATGAAGGTTGGCCTATCGCGCTGGTGATTGGTGGGAGTTTATGTGTCGGCGCGATAATAGGGTTTAGTTATGCTTTTGTGCGCACTAAATTTGGTATGCCTAGCTTTGTTTCTACCCTTGCGGGTTTGCTCGCGCTATTGGGTTTTCAACTTTATATCTTGGGGGATACCGGCTCGATTAATTTACCCTATGATTCTGCGTTAGTGAGTTTTGGTCAGTTAATGATCATTCCTGCTTGGCTGTCTTATTGTCTTGTGCTCTTGCCGGGTATTGTCGTGGTGGTGATGGGGTTGCGAGTTCGTCATAAACGACAATCGGTTAATCTTTCGGCAAAGAGTGTTAACGGTATTGTGTTTAAAGCGCTGGTGTTGACGGTCGTACTGGAAGCTATTGTGGCCTACCTCAATCAATCTCGTGGCGTACCATGGATGTTTGGTTTGTTTGTGGTCTTGGTGATTTGCATGAATTACGCGCTAACAAGAACAAAATGGGGGCGCTCTATGTTTGCTGTTGGTGGTAATGCCGAGGCAGCAAGACGAGCGGGTATTAATGTTAAAGCCATTTACATCAGTGCCTTTGTGACCTGTTCTACTTTGGCTACCTTGGGTGGTATTTTGGCCGCGGCTCGTTTGGCTTCTGCGAGTCAGCAAGCGGGTACCGGAGATGTAAATTTGAATGCGATCGCGGCGGCGGTTATCGGTGGCACCAGCTTGTTCGGTGGACGTGGTTCGGCTTGGTCTGCTTTATTGGGTATTGTGGTTATTCAATCTATCGCCAATGGGCTAACGTTACTGAACTTATCCTCTGCTCATCGTTACATGATCACCGGAGCGGTGTTAGCCATCGCGGTCATTGTCGACAGTTTGGCACGACAAAGCCGTGTTACTCACGGTAAAGCATAAACAGGGTAGTGGAGGTTTTGGCATTGAGGTTAAAGCCAATAAAAATATCTTTGTTTAGTAGGCATGTCTTGAAGGTATGCGTTGCGGGTGTATGTTGAATCGTCCTGAATTGGTTAATTAAAAACCGCTCTGAAACTTCAGAGCGGTTTTTTTATACATGGGATTTTAGTGTCTGTGATGGATGCTTATGTAAAAAACAGATATTTCAAAATGAAAAACGCAGCCAATAAGTACACGCTGATACCAACGTCTTTGCCTTTACCAGAAAACAGTTTAATCGCTGCGTAAGTGATAAAAGACAGGGCGATACCATGGGCGATTGAGTAGGTTAGCGGCATGGTGAAGGCTGCTATCAATACAGGCGCGGCTTCTGAAATGTCTTCCCAGTCTACTTTCGCTAAGCTGCTTGCCATTAGTACGGCAACGTAAAGCAGAGCACCAGCGGTCGCATAAGAGGGAATAGACCCGGCTAATGGCGCGAAGAATAAACTTAGTAAAAATAATATCCCTACTACGACTGCCGTTAAACCAGTACGACCGCCAGCGGCAACACCAGAAGCGCTTTCGATGTAGCTGGTGGTTGATGAGGTACCAAAAGCAGCACCAATAACAGTGGCACTTGAATCTGCTAATAAGGCTTTTTTCAAGCGTGGTAAGTTACCATCTTTATCTAATAATCCGCCTCGCTGACCAACACCAAGCAAGGTTCCTGATGTATCGAATAAATCAACGAATAAGAAAGCGAAGATGACGCTGATCATGCCGACATTAAATGCGCCTGCTACATCCATTTTTAGGAAGGTAGGAGCGATGGAAGGTGGTGCAGATATAACGCCATTAAAGTGGCTGTAGCCTAGAGCAATAGAGAGCACTGTGATGCAAAGAATCCCTATCATGACGGCGCCAGTGACTCTTAAGTGAGACAGGGCAGAAATGATAAAAAAACCTAATAAGCCAAAGATAGGGCCCGGTTTTGCTAGGTCGCCTAAAGTGACTAATGTGGCTGGGCTTTTCACGATAATACCTGTGTTTTGTAGGGCAACCATCGCTAGAAACAAGCCGATTCCCGCTGCAATACCAAGCTTTAAAGACGAGGGGATGGCATTGATAACCCATTCTCGGATTCTAAAAATACTGATAACAATAAACACACAGCCAGAAAGAAAGACGGCGCCTAATGCTTGTTCCCATGTGTAGCCCATGCCTAGGACAACGCCATAAGTGAAGAAAGCATTGAGTCCCATGCCTGGTGCTAAGGCGATCGGGTAATTTGCGTACAACCCCATAATAAGGCAGCCTGCCGCCGCTGCGATACAAGTTGCGACAAATACAGCGCCTTGATCCATGCCAGCTTGTGCCAAGATCGAAGGGTTGACGAAGATAATATAAGCCATCGTTAGGAAGGTTGTTATGCCTCCGATGATCTCATTACGTATCGTCGTATTGTGAGCTTTTAGTTGGAAAAGACGTTCGAGCATTGAGTAACCTTTTATATTAAATAGCCTAATTGATAGACAGATAAACGACTTAGCGTCACTTAAAGGTAAATTATTAGGTCAACGTGGGGTGATATTTAAGCAATTGGTCAGACTTTGTAAAAAGAGCGCTAGTATAAAAAATTTGATCGGATTATGGCAGGGCTAATGACGAAATAATTGGGCTGCTTACGTATATCCAATATTTCTTTGTTTTTCGCTCTTTACTGTTGCTAGGTTTAACGAATGTGCGGGGCCATCATGGATGTGAGCGTGCAGGGAGTTTTTGCTGTTTTTGTTGCCTGAGAAACAAGAAGCCAACCCAATGTCGGCTTCTTGTTGGAGGACGTATTAATGATCAGGTAGCAGTCGATATTTTCTGTCGTTATATAGCCATGTCCCAAGTAGTGGGTGTGCAATGGCTTCTTTAATTAAGTCTTCGTTTATTTTTTTGCTAGGAATGAGCTGTTTATTTTTATAAATGAAGGACTCTGGTGCTTTCTTAGGCTGCAATACGACAACGTCATTGCCTCTCATGTAAGCTTCATTTTGATGGAACTGCATGATCGCACGACCGATATAGTCAGGGCTGGCAGTTGTCATGTCTTTCCCAATCATAGGGTGAGTAGAGCTTATCCCCATAAGAGACAATAGCGTAGGCGCTAGATCTAGTTGACTAACGATACGGTAGTCTGCCTTTGGCGCTATGCCGTCACCCAATATAAGCGCGGGTATATGAAAGTTGGTGATAGGAACCAGCTCAGGGCGAGTTGAGCGAGCGTCATGGTCGGCGACGATTAAGAAGATGGTGTCTTTCCAATAGTCAGATTTCTTGGCGAGTTTGAAAAATTGACCAACGGCATAGTCTGCATATTTAACGGCGTTTTCGCGGGTGTTCTTTGGTGTGTTGTATAGGTTTATTTTTCCGTCGGGAAATTCATAAGGGTCATGATTCGAAGAGCTAAAGACCAAGCTGAAAAACGGCTTATTAGATTTCGATTTTTCAATAAATTGCTGATTGGCTTTTCTAAATAAATCCTCATCACTCACGCCCCATGAGCCGACAAACTCAGGCTTAACGAAATCTTTCTCTTCGATGATGGAATCAAAACCGTTGCCTAAGAAAAAGCTCTTCATGTTGTCAAAATGCGCGCCACCACCATACATAAAACTCGTGTCGTAATGATACTTATCCAGCAGTTTCGCTAGAGTGAAGAAATTTGTTTGTGAGTTGGGGAGTTTGACAGTACTTCGTGCCGGTGTCGGGACAAATCCGGTGACGACGGCCTCAATACCACGAACAGATCGTGTACCCGTAGCGTACAAATTATCGAAAGCCCAGCCTTGTGTTGCCAGTTTATCGTATTCAGGTGACAGCGGTAGGCCGCCTAAACGACCGATAAATTGTGCACCTAAGCTTTCTTCTAAAATGATAACGAGATTTTTTGGTCGAGCATATTGTCTGCTCGCGGTTTGTTTATGTAAGGTTGGATACGTATCAGAGACAAAGTCAGTTAAAGGAATGCCCATAGACTGGCGGATTTCATCAACAATTTGGGGCTTTTTCATCGTTGGGTACAGTTGAAATGAGCTGATTTCGCCGGACATTTGACTGACCGCGTATAGCATAGAATACGTGGAGTTTAGAGTAAGGCTATTCGTGAGAGGGTCATTGGTAAATGCCGTATAACTTGGGTTAATCGCTCTGTGTTGCAGGCTTGATCTAGCAGCTAGTACACACACTAATAAGACGATAATGGCCAGTACTGGGCGTTCAAACCATCTTGGTTGTGGTGAATTAACAATACTGCGTTTACGAAAAATCCGATACGCAATTAGCGTGGTTGCTACCGTAATGCCGAACGTAATAACCAGCGTTAATTTGTGCCCCTCAATTAGCATGGAAAACACTTCTTTTGGGTAAATAAGGTATTCAACGAATAAGCGATTTGGGCGTAAATTGTACTCATTTATAAAGGCAGGCGTAGCGGCTTCCATAAAGACAAAAAAAACAAAAATACCAGTGAGCCATAATCGACAAATCACATCCCAGAATCGATTTAGGTAGGGAATGCCTGATATTAGCAGACTAATAATGGCGGGTAAGGCAACCCAATAGCTAATGGTTGCTAAATCGATCCGAAACCCAAACCCTAAAATTGTTAGCCAATCAGAGGCGGAACTAATTCGGTCAGATTCCCATAGCATGAGTCCAAGACGGCTCATTGTAAAAATTAAAAGCGAAGCGATTAAGAAGGTGCTAAAGGGGCGTAGGGGAGAGAGATAACGTTGGAATACTGTATACATCTTTATATTCATACACTTATTGAAATGAGTATGAATATAAGCATAAATGTGCAAAAAATACTAACCTATTCATGCCTACGCTCACTCAAATTTTGTGGTGAGTGTGCGTAGGCATAGTGCGTGTTATGAGTTATGAAATGTTAAGAGCGACAGCGACTGTAGATATCTAAATTTTTATCATAGGCTGTTGTTTTTACATCCATAATGCCAAGGAGTGTACTGAAGATATAATCTTGCGAGAATCCTCCTGCTTTTGCTTCACTTTTTAGACAGGCCTCATTGATGCCTTTGCTTTTCTTAAAGCCATCAGACATCCATAAAATGAGCGGCACTGTCGTCTGAAAGGCTGGGGCAACAGCATACGGGACGCCGTGAAGGTACAGCCCATTTTCGCCTAAGGATTCACCATGATCAGAGATATAGAAAAGCGCGGTGTTGTACTGGTCACTGAGCGCTTTTAGCTTGTCTATCGCTTGGCTAATAACATAGTCGGTATAGACAATGGTATTGTCATAGGTGTTTACAATTTGGTCTATGGAGCAGTCTTCTATCTCACTGGTTTGACAATCTGGTGAGAATTTTTGTTGAGCCTTGGGGTAGCGTAAGTAATAGGTTGGCCCATGGCTCCCCATGATGTGCATAACGATGAGTTTTTCTTTGCCTTTCATTTTTGCAATTTCACCGTCTAGTCCTTGAAGTAAAGCCATGTCTAAGCAAGTACTGCCATTACAGAATTGGTCTTTACGGGATCTATCTAGTTCTATTTTAGGAATGCGTTTGGCGACGTCTTTATCACCACCATCGTTTTCTTTCCAAAGCAATGACACTCCCGCGCGTTGTAGTATGTCCATCACGTTGTCTTGGCTGTATGTACGCTCTTTGTTGTAATCGTGACGGTCTTGTTGGGAGAACATGCAGGGAACAGATACTGCGGTGGCGGTGCCACAAGAGTGAACGTTTTGAAACGAGATAACGCCTTGTTTTTCGGTGTAAGGGTTGGTGTTTTTTGCGTAGCCATTAAGGGCATAATTTTGTGAACGCGCTGTTTCACCAAGAATAAAGAAAAACAAAGTAGGTTTTTCATTATTGTCTTTTGCTGCCAATTTGGCGTCTTCACCAATGTGTTTGAACGTCATTGGAGTAGAAAAATAGGTGTCATGTAAATAGTTGTAACCGCTGTAAAGGTAATAGGTAGGAATCACCATTCTTTTTAAAAAGCTGTTGTTGCGTCCTACTGAGCTTAAATCTTTATAGACGAAAAACACCACGATTAATAATAGAACGAAGGAAATGACGACGGCGATTATTTTTCTAACCAGAGCAAGGCCGGGTTTCATTGGTGCAAATGCCACCAAAAGTGAAGGAATAACGCCAGTGATGATGACCCAGCTAATTGAATGCAAATTCAAGTAGGATGCGGCTTCACTCGAGTCTGTCTCAAAAGCATTTTCTATCATTCCGTAATCAATGCTGATCCCATAAAAGAGCATGGCATAGCTGACTAGGCTTGACGTGATGAGTAAAAATATAAAAATGGGTTTGGCTAAATAAGGCCAGCTAAACAGGTTAAAAATAATGCTCAGCAGTAAAAAGATAAAGATAGGAATCGAAATAATGAAGCTAATATGAACCGTCTCTACCCCTGATAATATTTTATAAAGACTTTTATAAAGAGGGAAATTGACAACAATGGCGTAGTAAGCGGCAACAATTAAAGCTAAAGAGGTGTAAGAGAGTTGGAATTTACGTTTTTTTATTTGAGAAGAGTTTTGCTCTTTCATCATTTTTCCTAGAGTGGAGGAGATATATTTAAAAAATATTTTAATATAATCGAGGTGGAAAAAAAATAAAATAAAATGAGTTTAAGAAAGTAAATAAGATTTTTATAACGTTTTTACAGAATGCGTTTGTTTTTGTGTGTCGTTGAAAAAGAAGCATCTAAAACTGTGCCTTTTTACGGTAAAGGCAAAGCGTTGGTAATCGAGTTTGTTACGAAGACGTGTAGCGATTAAGCGACAACTAACTTGCCGGCCGCGTTTCTTTGATTTGATCGCGATGTGATTACGTGTTCCTGAGTTAAGCATTGCCTTCCTTGGCAGATGTTAACGTTTTTGTTTTGATGTCTTTGCTAGCGGGCGCAGGTTAAGTGCGGCAAGGGTGGTAGATGTCTAAATTCTTATTATAAGCATCGGTTTTTACATCCATGATGCCAAGCAAGGTACTAAATACGTAATCTTGTGAAAAACCTCCGCGCTTAGCTTCATTTTTTAAGCATTGCTCATTAATCTTTTTGCTTTTCTTAAAGCCATCTGACATCCACAAAATAAGCGGTACCGTGGTTTGAAATGCAGGCGCCACAGCATAAGGTACGCCGTGTAAATACACGCCATTTTCACCCAAAGACTCACCATGGTCAGAGATATAGAAAAGCGCGGTGTTGTACTGATCGCTGAGTGCTTTTAGTTTGTCGATAGCTTGGCTGATCACATAGTCGGTATAGACAATGGTGTTGTCATAGGTGTTTACAATTTGGTCTATGGAGCAGTTTTCTATTTCGCTACTTTGGCAATCGGGTAAGAATTTTTGCTGATCTTTCGGGTAACGCAAATAATAGGTTGGTCCATGACTTCCCATGATGTGCATAACAACAAGTTTCTCTTTGCCTTTCATGGAAGAGACTTCGCTGTCTAAATTTTGCAGTAATGACATATCTAAACAAGTGCTGCCATTACAGAATTGATTTTTATGAGATGTGTCTATTTCTATTTTAGGAATGCGTTTGGCGACCTCTTTATCACCACCATCGTTTTCTTTCCAAAGCAATGAGACTCCCGCACGTTGCAGTATGTCCATCACGTTATCTTGAGTGTAGGAGCGTTCTTTGTCGTAGTCATGGCGACCTTGTTGGGAAAACATGCAAGGAACAGACACTGCGGTGGCAGTACCGCAAGAGTGAACATTCTGAAACGAGATGACGCCTTGTTTTTCGGTGTAAGGGTTGGTGTTTTTTGCGTAGCCATTTAAGGCATAGTTCTGTGAACGAGCGGTTTCGCCAAGAATAAAGAAAAACAAAGTCGGTTTTTCGGTAGCGACATCGGCGGTTAATGTCGCGTCCTCACCTATGTGCTTGAATGTCATAGGAGTTGTTAAGTAGGTATCATGTATATAGTTGAGGGTACTGTAGACGTAGAAGCCTGGGATAATCATCTTTTTTAGGTATTTATTGTTGCGACCCACTGAGCTGAAGTCTTTATAGGTGAAAAAAAGCAGGGCCAAAAGAAGGCTGAACAGAACAACGAGCACAACGCTTTTTTTGAGTAATGCTAAGCCTGGTTTCATCGGCGCAAAGGCGACTAATAAAGAGGGGATAACCCCCATGATGGTGATCCAGGTAATAGAATGCAAATTCAAGTAGGAAGCGGCTTCACTTGGGTCGGTTTCAAAGGCATTCTCGATCATTCCATAATCGACATTGATGCCATAATACAGCATGACATAACTCACCATGCTGGAGGTGATCAATAGGAGTATAAAAATGGGCTTGCCTAGGAAGGGCCAGCTTAACAAGTTGAATAAAATGGCATTCAATAAAAAAATAAAAGTCGGGATCGCAAAAATGAAGCTTACATGGACATTGTCTAGCTTACTGAGAATTTTATAAAATTCGGAATAGAGCGGGATGTTAACGATAGTGGCGTAATATAAGGCGAGAATTAACGCTAGGCTTGTATAGGAAAGTGTAAACTTGATTTTTTTTACATGAGTAGACGTTTTTTCTTTCATTAACAATCCTAGGATAAAATATTCTTAGAATGTAAATGTTAATAAACGTCAGATAAAAAAAAGATGAAAAATTTTTGTTTTATAAGCTAAAAATCTTATTTTATTTCAAAGGTTTAAAAGGGTCGATATGCTGTTTTGCTATTCAGCAAGGTAATGACACTTTGGCTCTCTTGACCTTAGAAAACGGTGTCATTACGTTTGCTTCGAACTGCAATATTATTGATTAACGTGGAAGATAAGAGCTTTCAATCCACTTTCTTCGTCAATGTCTAAAAATTCAGGCGGGTTTTCTAGGCGAGTTTGAAACGCTAGTTTGGGTGCTTCTTCCTTCATACCATCAATTAAGAATTGTGACGTTAAGTTCGGGTCATTTACACAGGCGAGAACAGTACCTTGCTCGCAAAGTAAATCAGGAAGGCGTCGTAGGATTTTTTGATAGTCTTTAGTAATCGCAAAGCTGCCTTTCTGGAAACTGGGCGGATCAATAATAATCAGATCATAGGGGCCGTATTTTTTGATTTTTCCCCAAGATTTAAAAATATCGTGCCCAAAGAAAGAGACTTGGCTTAGATCGTGTTCATTTAAACGATGATTCTCTCTTCCTCGGTTCAAAACAGATTTCGCCATGTCTAGGTTCACAACGTATTCAGCTCCGCCTGCAAGCGCTGCGACCGAGAAACCACAAGTGTAAGAGAATAAATTAAGCACTCGTTTATGTTGACTGTTCTCTTTGACCCATTGTCGACCAAAACGCATGTCCAAAAAAAGTCCGTTATTCTGATTGCGATCAAGGTCTAGTTGAAACTTGAGATCATTTTCTATGATGACTTGTTGCGGTACATGCTCTCCCCAAAGGCATTCAATTAGGTTGCTGCTAAGGTAGCGATGCTGGAGCAATAGTGATGTTGTTTCGCTTGCTTGCCACTCGTCGCTCAAAGGCCATGTTTGTATTGTTTGTTGTAATTCTGACAAAAACTCATCACTGGGTTGTTTAAACAATGACACCAATACTTGCCCTTGCAGCCAATCTACGGTGATGTGCTCTAAGCCTGCATAGCAACGACCACGACCGTGAAACAGTCTTCGGGTTTCACCTCGTATAGAGGTTAGTGCGGCGAGAGTGTGTTGAGTGAGAGAAGGTAAGGCTGTGTTAATCATAGTGGTGTTTTTAGCATTAGTTTGTGAATAGGTATTGGAAAGCCATTGCTTTAATTGTCCGTATTTTACTGTGAATCTAGTGCGCTAGTCAGCACAAACAAGAAGATAGCCTCACCAAAGACGAATATGGCGAGGCTATTTTCTCTGTTAGTTGTTTGCTTGGCTATTTAGTTAGCGGCTTTTCTCCAGCGAACTAGGTCGATAAGTAGAAAACATAATAGGCTAACGCCCATGGCAGGTAAGCTAAAACCCAGTGCGATGGCGATGGCCAGAGTAATGACTTTTGTGCCTGCGCCAAGATTGTTCCATGCTTCGAGCAGCGGTTTGGATGTCGCGCCGGGAGCAGGGCGACGACGCCACCACATCATGTATCCCCAGACAACCATGGTGCATAGGCCAAGCCCAAAAAAGACTAAGACAACCTGATTGACGACACCGAACAAAATACCCATATGAAAGTCGATACCCCAACGAATCAGTTTAGCGACAATAGGGAAAGTGGCGAAATCGGCACGGCTAATCACTTTCATATTCGTTGGGTTGATAGTTACTGAATCCACTTGCGTTGGCCATGAGTGGTCAATTTCGCGAACAAACCATGCTTGATTGGCTTTTCGTGGTGGTTTGATTTCAATTTTATTGGCATCGATACCCGCGTTACGTGCGGTTGCTAAAATCTGATCAAATAATTGGTCCGTATTTTTAGTCGCATCCGTATTGGGTAGGCTCATATTAGGAGAGGGCGTATACCAGCCTAAGACCTGACGAACGGTGGAAATATTGCCGCCAGCCCACTTAGACCACGTTAAACCAGTTGCTGAGAAAAACAACAAACCAATGAGTAATGCCAAACCTAGCTGGCTGTGGTTTTTTCTTGTTTTTAAATAAGGTGTTCGTGATGCTACGTTTGCTTTGTTTTTCTTACCGCCTTTAAACCATAAGAAAAAACCGCCTAAAGCGACAATCCACAACCAAGAAGCGGCCAATTCGCTGTAGTTTCGACCAAATTCGCCTAGCAAAAGTTGCCTATGGAGAAAGTCGAGCGTCATTCGAAAAGGCAAAATACCACTGGTTCCATAGACGGCCATATCGCCTTTGACGGCAAGTGTCACAGGGTCGATAAAAACGGCTCTTGCACCCGAATCTGTTGTAGCGTCTAAAAACATAATGCGCGTTGTATCACCTTTTTCAGGCGCTGGTCTGACGGCAAACAAGGTCAATGCCTTGGGCAGTGACTGTTTGGCCGCGGCTATTTGAGCAGCAAGCGGCTGACTTTGTCCGACACTTTGTGTGGTGAGAGCCTCTTTATACATCGCGTGTTCAATTTGCGGCGTAAGAACGTATAAGGTTCCTGTTAGTGCGGCGACAAAGATAAAAGGACCAATAAACAGTCCAATGTAAAAATGAAGCCGTGTAATCAACATAAGTAAGGCGTTTGGGCGCGCCGTTTTATGATTTAAATGTTCGTTATTCATAAAAATAGAAAATCCATGAACCACGTCCGTTATAGTTAATTAAGTTGCCGTTACTCGATGAAATGAGTTAAGCCGCATTAATAACCTGATGACATGGTATAAGCGTAGCAAAGCAGACGGCTTTTAAAATCGCGATATAAGCGGTATTAAGTAGAAGTCGTCGTGTGTTTAAATTTTGTAGCTGGAGCTCGTGCTTACGATTGCGGGAGGTGCTCTAGGTAAGATGGCAGAATAAACATCAAGAGATTGCCTGCCATGGATGGCTAAAACATAGTTAAGATAAGCCATTTGAAGCAGGGCGGGTAGGCTAAAAGACGGAGCGCTAAGCCAGTTTAAGTGGAACAGTAACGTACAATAACCACAAGCCGCTTCTAAGCCGGTATGGTGATGTGACATAGCATGTGTTGCATGACTTGTAGAATGGCTCGCTGGGTGGCGCATTGCTCCCATATCACCAAGCATGCCTTCCATATCACCGGACATGCCTTCCATAGAATAAGGCATAGCACTATGGTGCATCATGCCAGTGCTCATCTGCAGTTGAGAAAATAGCGGAGCAATATAGATGAGCATCATTGCAAATAGGCTAACCAATACGGCTTTGCGCATTGGTTTTGCATTATTGCTGATGTGACTAAAGGGTGTCATTAGCGAGTTCAAGCTAGACTCTATTCAATACCAAGTAGTTCAATACCAAGTAGTAAGCTTAAGATTGAATATCGTGCTGATGTTCTTCGGCAGAAGAAACGATACATTCTCCAGCCAGATTTGATGCGACACCGACGCAAAAACCATCTTTTTGCATCCCTGTTAGCCATTTGTCAGACCATTCTTGAGCGGACACTTCCAGTGATTGGAAGCCTTCATAGTCTTTAGCGCCCCATTCAGAGGCAAGTTCAGCCGTTGGCCAAATAGGCAGTACTTTGTCGCTTCCTAGGTCAATGATCAAACAGCCTTCGGCATCGGCTAATAGAAAGACACTCATGCCTTTTTTAATATGTAAGATAACTTCCTCATAACGACGGCTACTTGGTAAACGGAAAAATGCATCAGAAGAAAAATCAGGCGTGGTCATTGGAATAAAACTCGAATAAAAAAGAAACCATAATAGCATGTTATGGTTTCTTTTCTGTAGTGCTTAAGGGCGCTGAAGGTTTAAATTATTACCATAAGTTAGGCGAAAAGTGTGTCTAATGTCGCGATATGCTGTTCTTTCTGACTAGTGTTCATCCAGCTCCCTGTGATGCCATTGAGCGCTAATTGGTATAAAGCCGTTTTGTCGATGCCGGCGTGTTTGATTAATGCGTGATAATTATCATTCATATAACCACCAAAATAGGCCGGATCGTCTGAATTAACCGTGGCGTTTAAACCAAGGCGTAGCATGTGTTTAATTGGATGATCCGATAGGTCATCCACGACGCAGAGTTTAAGGTTAGACAACGGGCATACAGTTAGTGTCAGCTGTTTTTCTTTAACACTTGCCACAAGGTTCATATCTTCTAGAGCGCGATTACCATGGTCGATACGGTCAACCTGAATAAGGTCAATGGCTTGCCAAACGTATTCTGGAGGCCCTTCTTCGCCAGCATGGGCGGTGACTTTAAGCCCTAGTTCCTGACACGCTTTGAAGACGTTTTTAAATTTCTCTGGTGGATGACCCAGTTCAGAGCTGTCTAAGCCGACAGCGTGAATCCAACCTAAGAAGGGTTTGGCCGCTTCTAATGTTTCAAAGGCGCTTTCTTCGCTTAGATGGCGTAGAAAAGACATAATAAGTTTAGAGGTTATCCCCCACTTTTTCTCCGCGTCTTGTAGGGCGTTATAGATGCCGTTGATTTGTGTTTCAAAGGCAACCCCACGAGATAAATGGCCTTGTGGATCAAAGAAAATCTCCACGTGAACCACATTTTCGCTGTGTACTTTAGTCAGATAAGCCATGGTCAAATCGTAAAAATCGACTTCTTTCAATAAAACTGACATGCCTTGGTAATAAAGGTCTAAAAAATCTTGCAGGTTAGTAAACTGATAGGCTTCCTTAAGTGCCTCAACCGATGCGTATTTTAAGGTAACGTTATTACGCCTCGCCAGCTCGAACATTTGTTCTGGTTCGAAGGTGCCTTCGATGTGTAAGTGTAGTTCTGTTTTTGGCATTGTCTCAGCCAGTGTCATCAGTGTATTTACACTCATGGCGTACCTCTTTCTATTTGATTGGCATTGCTTGCGATACAGGAGCAGCGGCAGTTGCGCGTATTTTTAGAAGTTGCGCTAAAACGGAAATAGCGATTTCTCCAGGTTGTTTTGAGTGTATTTCTGTATCGCCCATTGGGCAGTGCATAGTGGCAATTTGCGCGTCACTAAAGCCTTTGTTTTGTAATCTATGTCGGAAGCGGGCGCTTTTTGTTTTAGAACCAATGACGCCAATAAAAGTCGCGTCGTTTCGTTTAATGGCCGCTTCGGTTAGCTCTAAATCCAGCTGGTGGTTATGCGTTAATATTAAATAATAGCTTTGTGCTGGCATGTCTATCACGTCGTCTACAGGAAATTCACTGAGTTGTATTGTGACGTTGTCTGGAATAAAACGTGGAAATTCTTGCTCTCGACTGTCAATCCAAGTGACTTGGCAAGGAATGTTTTCAAGGCAATGCACAATGGCTCGACCAACATGTCCCGCACCGAAAATGGCAATATGCAGGGGAGATTGCAGAACACTTTCAAATAACAAGGTAACAAAACCTCCGCAGCATTGGCCAAGTGTTGCACCTAATGGATAGTCGTGGGTGTGTGTTTCAGTGCTTCGCTCAGTGAGTGATTCTCTTGCTTTGGCAATCGCTTGCCATTCTAAATTGCCTCCGCCCACTGTGCCGTATATGGCGTGTTGGCTCACTAGCATGCGAGCGCCAATTTCTCTGGGTGTAGAGCCTTTTATCGATATCACGGACACCATGATGAAATCGATGCCAGATTTTTCAAGACGAGCGGCTTCTTGTACCCATTTTGTGTTCATAAAGCACCTGCACTGTTTTTTCTAGCTACCACGGTAAGTACTGTATCCGTATGGAGAAACAAGTAATGGCACGTGATAGTGACTGGATTCGTCACTGATGCCGAAGCGGATAACAATATCGTCTAAAAATAACGGTTCTTGTAATTCACTGTTTTTAACTCGGTAATAATTGCCAATGGCGAACTCAAGCTCATAGACGCCTTTTTTAAAATTGGCTTCGGTTAATATGGGCTGGTCACAACGGCCATCGTCGTTAGTAATCGTTTTAAAAAGTTCTTTTTTTTGTCCATCAACAAGCTCATAAAGCGTCACGGATACGTTGGAAGCGGGTATGCCGTTCGCGGTGTCTAGGACATGAGTAGTCAGGTATCCCATTGTTTTTCCTTAATATTAAACGGCGATCGGAACGAAAAACGCGAAGGGAGTCAAACCGTCTGATTGAGATTGGTGGTAAAAAAGGCAATCAGGAAGCCTGACTGCCTTAGTGGTATTAATTAGGAACTTTATCCGTAATGCCGTCAACATACCAGTGGACTTTTGCTAACTCTTTGTCGGTTAGTGTGTGTCCTGCTGGAACGACGATTTTACCTGTGTTGTCTTTGATTGGGCCTTCGAATGGTTTTAGCTTACCTGTTTTTATCGCTAGGTAAGTTTCATCAATCTTAGCGCGTACGCTTTTTGGTAGGTTTGGATTGATAGAGGCCAGTTGCAGCATATCTTCGTGGAAACCACCCCAGAAATCTTGAGATTTCCATGTGCCATCCATAACCTGTTGTACTGTTTTAATGTAGTAAGGTGCCCAATGGTCGCGTACTGAGAATATTTGAGCTTTTGGCGCAAATTTGCTCATGTCAGATGCTTGGCCAATGGCGCGAACGCCACGTTTTTGTGCCGCAATAAGAGGCGCAGGGCTGTCAGTATGTTGAATCAATACATCGGCGCCTTGGTCCATTAGAGCGTTGGCAGCATCGGTTTCTTTACCTGGATCATACCAAGTGTTCGCCCACACAATTTTAAGCTTGATGTTAGGGTTAACACTTTTTGCACCCATGTAGGTCGCATCAATATCACGAATGACTTCAGGGATTGGGAAAGCGCCAATATAGCCAATGGTATTTGTTTTCGTCATTAGGCCAGCGGCAACACCAGAAACATAACGACCCTCATAGGTACGAAGCGCATAAGTACCTATGTTTTTTGAGCGTTTGTAGCCAGTTGCGTGTTCAAAAATGACGTTAGGGAAGCGTTTCGCAACCTTGACTGTTGGGTTCATGAACCCAAAAGACGTTGTGAAAATAACTTTGTTACCCGCTTTTGCAAGTTGAGTAATGACGCGCTCAGCATCGGCACCTTCTGATACATTTTGTACGAAGGTGGTTTTTACTTTGTCGCCAAAGTATTTTTGCATCGCTAAACGACCGCGATCGTGTTCATAGCTCCAACCTAAATCGCCAATTGGGCCAACGTAGACAAATCCAACCTTGAAGGGTTCTTCTGCTTGGGCAGTGCTGACACCAGCCATGCCGAAACCGACTAATAGGCCAAGCCCGACTAATAAACTCTTTATTCTCATTTTTAGCTCCTTTTGCCCTAAGGCGTTTTTTCTATTTATCATGTTGAGTGATTCTTTTTGCTAAGCAAACGTTACGCCATGTGTCTAGGATCGAACGGTTTCCCTAATGAACGTGGTGCTAATAGTTTCTCTTTAAATTGATCCGCGCTGATGATCACCATCACAATAACGGTGGCCACATAAGGCATCATGGCTAAAAGGTTAGAAGATATATCGACACCTAATCCTTGTAAGACCAGATGCATAATGCTGGCAAAGCCGAATAGGTAGGCGCCAAGCATAATGCGACCAACACGCCATGAGGCGAAAACAACCAATGCTAGCGCAATCCAACCGCGACCAGCGGTCATGTTTTCAGCCCACATTGGGGTGTATACCAATGACATATAAGACCCAGCTAGTCCGGTCATTGCGCCACCAAACATAATAGCCAAGTAGCGCACACGAAGTACTTTTATACCAATAGCATTGGCGGCATGAGGGTTTTCACCAACGGCCTTTAGTACCAGGCCGATGCGTGTTTTATTGGCCACATAAGCAATGATCACGGCTAGCACGAAAGACAGATAAACTAGAATATCGTGGTTGAAAAGAATCTCACCAAGATAAGGAATTTTAGAAAGTAGGGGAATAGCAATTGGCTGGAAACCTTGCACGGTATGGCCGACGAAATCAGAACCAATAAACGCACTAAGGCCAGTGCCAAAAATGGTCAGCGCCAAGCCAGTAGCGACTTGATTTGCGCCAAGGTGGAGTACTAGCACGCCGAAAATCAGGCTCATAAAGCTGCCCATTAACATGGCAGCAAGTACGCCGAATCCTGCGTTTCCAGTTGAATAGGCTGCAATGAAGCCCACGACGGCGCCCATGAGCATCATGCCTTCTTGACCTAGGTTCAAGATGCCTGATTTTTCACAAATGACTTCTCCTAGCGCAATAAGCAATAAAGGGGTGCCGGTTTTAATGGCGGCAAATAATACGAGTACAATTAAATCTGCGTCCAAAACTGACTCCTAGTTCGTCACTTGGTTGTTAAATGTAAGGCGGTTACGAATGAAAAAGTCACACGCCAATAAGAAGAAGAGCAAAACACCTTGAAACATACCCACGACAGCAACCGGAATGCCCATTTGTATTTGGGCTAGATCGCCACCCATATACAACACAGCCAGAAATATCGCTGCAACAATGGCACCAAGAGGATGTAAACGTCCTAAATAAGCAACGATAATGGCGGAATAGCCATACCCAGGAGACACATTCGGTACTAACTGACCAATGGGACCTGTTACTTCACAAACACCAGCAAATCCCGCGAGGGCGCCAGAAAATAGCATGACGAACCAGCTGAGTTTTTTACCGCTAAACCCTGCGTATTTTGCCGCAGGTTCATCGGCGCCAAAGACACGAATCTGAAAACCTAAATGTGTTTTAGATAATATAAACCAACCGACAAAGGCGGATATAACCGCGAACAGAATGCCTAAATGAATGCGGCTGCCTTCGAGCAAGATAGGCAAGGTGGTTGAATCTGAAAACATTGCTGATTCAGGAAAACCATAGCCGTCTGGATCTCTTAAAGGACCATTTACGGCCCAAATTAACAGATACAGGGCAATATAATTGAACATGATGGTGGTCAGGATGAGATTCGAATTGAAGCGTAACTTCAAATACGTAGGCACAGCCGACCATAGCATGCCAGAAATAATGCCAGCAATTAACGTAAGTGGTAGAGCGAAAACAGACGTAGAGTCGATGAACAACAGCGCAACGGCGGACCCGCCAAGCGCGCCTGCAAGGAGTTGGCCTTCGGCGCCAATGTTCCACATATTGGCTCGGTAACAAAGTGATAAGCCGACAGCACAAAATAGGAGTGGGCTCATTTTAACGAGCATTTCTCCAATGTTGTACATATCTGACAATGGGGCAATCAGTAGAACATGCAGAGCTTCAAATGGGTTTTTATTCAGTGCAGAAAAAAGAATGCAGCCGAATATCAAGGTTAAAACAATGGCAATCAGTGGGGAAGCCACCTTCATGATGGAGCTAGGCTCAGTTCGAGCTTGTATGCGGATCATGCTATTGCCTCTTCAGGATGTTGTGATGATGTATCAATAAAAGTCCCAGCCATCCATTGGCCAATTTGATCGATGGTCGCATCTTCGGTTTTGATAACAGGGGATAAATATCCATCACAGACAGCGCCCATACGGTCTGCTAGTAAGAACAATTCGTCTATGTCTTCTGAGACCAATAAAATAGCCGCCCCTTGATCGCGCAGCTCCAAAAGTGCTTGGTGAATGGCTAAGGCTGCCCCTACGTCTACGCCCCATGTCGGGTGCGCACAAATTAAGACTTTGGGATTCTGGCCAATTTCACGACCCATAATGAATTTTTGTAAGTTGCCACCGCTGAGGCTTTTTGCTTCAGAAAATTCACCATGACACTTTATTTTATAGTGAGAAATTAACGTATTGGCATAGTTCTTTAGTGATTGCCATTGAACAAGACCGTTTTTAACAAATCCTTCGCTATGGGTTAACAGGGTGTTTTCCGTTAAGCTCATATCAGGAACGGCACCACGTCCTAAGCGTTCTTCAGGAACATAAGCCATGCCTAGTTTGCGACGGCCTCCAGCGCTTAAATTACCAATGCTTTGGCTAAGGAAGGTGAGGGTATTGTTAACATTGCGATCATCTTCGCCGCTAATAATCGCCATTAGCTCATCTTGACCATTACCAGCAACGCCAGCAATACCAAGTATTTCCCCGGCTTTAAGATCAAAGTTTATGTTTTTTAAGGATGTGCCAAAAGGATGTTTGGCAGGTAACGTCAGTGATTTTGCTTCAAAAACAGTGTGTGTTCCCACTTTTTTGGAATACCCAGCGTCTTGCTCGGCAAGATCTCCTACCATCATTTTGGCAATGGAAGCCGGGGTTTCTTTAGAAGGTTCGCAAGTGTCGACGACTTTACCGCCACGAAGAATGGTCGCTTGTTGGCAAATTTCAGTTACTTCATGAAGTTTGTGGCTAATAAAAAGAATACTGCAGCCTTCTTTTGCTAGAGTGCGTAATACCTCAAACAAACCAGAAACTTCTTGCGGGGTTAAAACAGAAGTCGGCTCATCAAGTATTAACAGTTTTACAGATTGCACTAAGCAACGCATTATCTCTACACGCTGTCTTTCACCAATAGATAATGAGTGCACATACCGATTAGGATTGACATCCAGTCCGTATTCTTTAGAAAGCTCAGTAATTTTTTTAGCAAGATCACCAATGGCGATTAATTGCTTTTTACTCAGGCACAATTCAATATTCTGGCTAACCGTTAATGTTTCAAATAACGAAAAGTGTTGAAAAACCATGCCAATACCAAGATCTCTGGCGATGGATGGGGATTTTATTTCAACCGCTTTTCCGTCCCAGATAATGTCACCGCTATCGGGTGCCACAACACCGTATATCGTTTTAACTAAAGTGCTTTTTCCTGCGCCATTTTCACCTAAAAGAGCATGTATTTCACCAGGCATGAGTGTCAAGCTGACATTATCATTCGCGAGGCAGCCGGGGTATTGTTTAGTGATATTTGCGAGTTCGATACGAGGTATCAAATGTCGCTTTTTCAATGTTTCCGCCACCGTAATTTCTCTGCAGTTGTGCTCAAAAAGAGCAGGTTTTAGTTAATGAGTCTTAGATATGCTTACTGCATAGTACTCAAATCGGGCTAATACTCTCATGTAAAAAATTAAATGTTTGCATCAATATAGTGCATTTATCGAATAGCTCGCTCTATTTTGTCGCTTAAAGTTATTTTTAAAACTTTGACCGATCGGTTAATATGTATTTTTGCTCTCTTTCTTTGAAACTTATGTTTCATACAAACAACTTTCGTGCCAAAGTTTTTAAATTGGTGTATGTTTTTTATGAAAGTGGCGAAGGATACGAGATTTTTTGTGAATTGTCTTTATGGTCAAGTTTCTTTTAAGTAAATAATATGCAGTTGTTACTTTAAATATAGGAGAAAGGTATGTCTTACGATCGTGATTTATTAGGTTATGGCGGAAATCCAGTGAATCCTCAATGGCCTAATAATGCCCGTGTTGCTTTGCAGTTTGTTCTTAACTATGAAGAAGGCGGCGAGAATTGCATCTTGCATGGGGATAAGGCATCAGAGGCTTTTCTTTCTGAGATGGTTGGTGCCGATGCCCGAGAAGGCGTAAGGCATATGAGCATGGAGTCTATTTATGAGTATGGCAGCCGGTCTGGTGTTTGGCGTGTGCTCTCTCTATTCAAGGAAATGAACATCCCTTTGACCATTTTTGCAATTGGCATGGCACTTGAGCGTAACCCTAAAGTCGCCAGTGCGTTTGTTGATGCTGGGCATGAAATTTGTAGTCACGGTTATCGTTGGATCGATTACCAGTATGTAGACGAAGAAACGGAACGTTCGGATATGCATAAAGCCATTGAGGTTATTACTAAGCTAACCGGCCAGCGGCCATTAGGTTGGTACACTGGCAGAACGGGCCCGAATACACGTCGTTTGGTCGCTGAAGAAGGGGGCTTTTTATATAATGCCGATGATTATAGTGACGATCTTCCTTTCTGGCGGCTTGAGAATGATAAACCTCAATTGATGATTCCTTATACATTGGATACCAATGACATGCGTTTTGCTGCCATGCAGGGGTTTAATACCGGCGAGCACTTTTTTCAATATTTAAAAGACGCCTTTGATACGCTCTACGCGGAAGGAGAAACTAGTCCTAAAATGCTGTCTATTGGTCTTCATTGTCGAATCATTGGTCGTCCAGCGCGTATTGCTGGATTGCGTCGCTTCCTAGACTATATTCAGCAATTTGATGATGTTTGGTGTGCGCGCCGTATCGATATTGCCCACCATTGGCGTGATAAATTCCCTTATAAAGCAGAGTAGTTGGTATGACATTAATGAGTAATGATAAGCATCTTTTATTGAATAAGCCCAGCGAGCTAAGCAAAGACGAGTTTATCAAGCAATTTAAAGACATCTACGAGCACTCTATGTGGGTGGCGGAGGCGGCGTGGTCGAGAATACAAGAGAATGAGCAGGCTGCGGATTTCGACGAGAGAGAGGTGTTTACGCTTTTGTTGCATGACATTGTTGAGTATAGCAGTGCTGACGCAAAATTAGCGTTGTTGCGATTGCATCCAGACCTCGCGGGTAAGGCGGCCTTGTCTGGTGGGCTTACCATGGCATCTACGTCAGAACAAGCAGGAGCAGGGTTGGATCAGTGCACACCTGAAGAGTTAGCAAAATTTACCGCTTATAATGCGGCTTATAAGGCTAAGTTTGGCTTTCCTTTTATTATGGCGGTAAAAGGAGCAACTAGATTTGATATATTGTCAGGTTTTGAGGCGCGTATTGATAATACGGTTGAAGAAGAATTTAAAATGGCAGTGCGTCAGGTGCACAAAATTGCATGCTTTCGTTTAGCGGATAAGTAAACTATCCGCTTTACTTTGTGGGTGGGTTCTAATTAGTAGGAAAAAAGGTGTTTTTTAGGTAGAATTTACACATCAAAAAAGTACCACATTCGTTTGTATTATATTAGTGACATTATAAAAATTGAGTTTTATTAGGGATAAAGTGCCACCTACAAAACCGCATTGGCTTGATAAACTTCTTAACTTTGGTGTTTCAGAAGGGTCAGCAAGTAGTTTGACGTATCAACAAGTTGTGAATTTAACACTGGCTTTGCTTTGTGTGACGGATTTCATGTTGATGCTGATTTTTAGTGCGCATGGATCCTTTTTGGTAGTCGCTTTTTATTTTTTGGCATTGATTCTTTCTCTATCTGGTTTTTATCTTCAATCTAAAGGCCTACTTACTTTCGTTAGAGTGCTCACCCCCTTCAATATTATTACCCAGATTGTTGTTTCTAACTTATTGTTTTTTGGTGCTTATAGCGATTTCCACTGGTTATTGGTCACTATTTCGGCTTATGCGTTTGCTGGCTTTAAACCGGGCGAAAAAGCGCTACGATATGGTGTTATTGCTTTGTCTATTTTGCTCTTTATTGTCTGTGAGTTATTTCCCGCACACAGTGCATTTCTGAGTGTTAATGAGCAGAAAGTATCGTCGGTACTGACTTTTTTGTGGACGTTAATCACGATTGCGGTGGTGATTAATGTTGTGGTCGCTCGATTGCGTCAGGCGAATAACCACTTACGGATATTGGCTGAGAAGGATGAGTTAACAGGATTGGCGAATCGCAGAAAAATACTCTTGAGCGCTGTGAGTATCTATGCAGAAGCTCAGCAGCTTGGTAAATCGTGCGTTTTTGCTATTTTGGATCTTGATCACTTTAAATACATTAATGACAATTTTGGTCATGAGGCCGGTGATGTTGTGCTGAGTAAAGTCGCTTCTGTGATGCATTCTTGCTTAACGCCGGGTGATGAAATTGGGCGATATGGTGGGGAAGAATTTGTTGTTATTATGAAAAACACGACGCTGAAAGAAGCGGAAGTAAAAATGAATGACTTACGTCAGTCTGTTGAAAATGCCATGATCGTAACGGATAAGAGTATTGTTATACCCGTAACGGTGAGTATTGGTTTAGCGGTAATATCAAGTCAGACTAAGCGTTATGAAGATGTGCTCGCCTTAGCGGATATCGCGCTCTATCAAGCGAAAGAAATTGGCCGTAATCGTGTTATTTCTCAAGCTTCGACTCTTTAGTTTTTTTAATTTTTTAAGATAGGTGCTGTTCACTTCCTTATTGCTGAAGTGGGTGGTCTATTGGTTTTTTTGAGGTTTCTCTTTGTTAGACGTTGTATATCGTTGTGATGATTTTTGGGTTGTAAATAAACCGGCTGGCATGAGTTTTCATGGGGAATCCGAAGGGTTAGGCGTTATGCAGACATTAAAGCATGATTATCCTGATCAAGTGTTTTACCCTGTGCATCGTTTGGACAAGATCACGTCAGGGCTTTTGTTGGTTGCTTTAAATCATAAGTCAGCTGTGCTGTTTGGTGAGATGTTTGAGAAGCATCAAGTTGAAAAGCGTTATGTTGCACTGTCAGATCGTAAGCCTAAAAAGAAACAGGGAACGGTTCGTGGTGGTATGGTGCCAAGCCGAAGAGGGCAGTGGCGCTTGACTAAAGACAATGAGAATCTTGCGGTGACGCAGTTTTTTTCAGCGGCATTTGAGGGTAAACGCGTTTTCTTTTTAAGGCCGTTAACGGGTAAAACACATCAAATTCGAGTGGCTTTGAAAAGTGTAGGTTCTCCTATTCTTGGTGATGAGCGTTATGCAGGCGCTGCGGCTGATCGTGGTTATTTACACGCGTGCTCTTTGGCGTTTACTTGGCATGGTGAAGTACAAATTTTTAATCATTCTCCAGATGTTGGAGAATGCTTTGGTTTAGCGTTTCGTGAATTCTTTGAAATGAATTTTCAAGAAGCGTCATTAAAATGGCCTACTGGCCAGTAAATGTAACCCAACCTAGAAATAGTGTTGGGGTAGGAAAGTAAATGAAGAATATTTTGGCTTATTGCCGACCAGGTTTTGAGAAAGATTGTGCGGCTGAGCTGGCGCAGGTTTCGTCTGAGAAAGGGTTTTATGGCTACGCGAAAGTAGTGCCTGATGCAGGTTATGTGATTTTTTGCTTTGATCAAACCGAAGAAATCGAAGGGTTGATTAAGCAGTTGGATTTCAATCGTTTAATTTTTGCTCGTCAGATTATTGCCATTAATGATTTAGTCGATCTGGAGCCCGGTGCGCGTGTTGAATCTTTGCTTGAGGCGGCTCGACAGTTGCCATTGGCAGAAGAGGTTTGGGTTGAGACCGCAGACACGAATGATGCTAAAGCCTTATCTGGCTTAATAAAAAAGCTGGATAAACCCTTGAGACTGGGTTGGAAGAAATCAGGCGTATTACGGAACAAGGCTGTGGGTGTGCGACATCATGTGTTTTTGCTTGATGGCGAAAACGCCTACTTAGGGGTTTCCTATGCCGCGTGTCGTAGTGAGTTCCCTATGGGAATTCGTCGTTTGCGTTTTCCTGCTGCAGGGCCAAGTCGTTCTACATTGAAGTTAGAAGAGGCGTTCTTGCAGTTCATTCCTGAGCAGAAACGCGCGACAGATTTGGTTGAGGGTATGTGGGCGGTTGACTTGGGTGCGGCCCCTGGAGGCTGGGCTTATCAATTTGTGAAACGTAATATTCATGTTATTGCGGTTGATAATGGGCCGATGCAAAAAGCATTGATGTCGACAGGGTTAGTTGAGCATGAAAAAGCCGATGGCTTTAAGTTTGAACCCCCTTATACCGTTGATTGGTTGGTTTGTGACATGGTAGAGCGTCCTATTATGGTCGCAGAGTTGATGGCCAAATGGTTGGCAAATCGTTGGACACATAGGGCAATTTTCAATTTAAAATTGCCAATGAAAAAACGATATCAAGAAGTTATGTTGTGTTTAGAGCTGATTGAAAATCACCTCAAAAAAGCAGGTGTCGCTTATCATTATCAAGCTAAGCATCTTTATCATGACCGAGAAGAAATTACGATTTGTATTATTGCTCAATAAATAACATTTAATCTGCGTTATTTAATATAAAACCCCATTAACTTAATCGTTAATGGGGTTTTTTGTTGTGCTGCTCATATTGTAATGAGAGGTTAAAGTGGTTCGTTCACTTGAAACGCTTTATATCCCATGGCGCGTTCCATTAACTCGTCACGATGGTAAATATCATCACGAAATTCGGGCATACCGTTTGCGTTTGCTACCACAGTAAAGTAGACGATATATACAGGGATATAGGTGGGTAAAGTAATAATTTTAGTCTGTTTGTTTTTAATGTATTTCGCGAGAACTTTGGCTTGTGGGCTGCCGTTAGTGATTGTTTTTGCGAATTCTTCTGCTTTTTCTAAACGAATGCAGCCAGAGCTAAAATCTCTGTTTGTTCGCTTAAATAGGTATTTTGCTGGTGTGTCATGCAAGTAGATTTCATTCTTGTTAGGGAACATAAACTTAAATTCACCCAGAGCATTGCCTTCGTCTGGTATTTGCTCGAATCGAAAGGCTAGGTCTTCGGGAGCAATGCTTCTCCAATTAATTCTTGTAGGGTCTAATTCTTTAGCGCCAATACTCCAGCTCGAGAAAACTCTAAAACCATGTTTACCTAAATAGTTCGGGTCAGCTTGAAGCTTTGGAAGTAAGTGTTCGCGGGCGATTCGTTGTGGGATGCGCCAGCTTGGGTTGGCGACCATATACGTCATCATGCCTTTAAATACCGGTGTCATTCTATCAGGCTTGCCGACCACAGCTTTCATGGTTGTGCGAGCACCATTTAGGTACACGTCTACTGAGTAGTTTGTGAGGTCTACCCAGATGCGATTGGCTTCAAGTTTATTGGGAAGCCAGCGCCATCTTTCTAGGTTAAAGGCAATTTCCTCAGCGCGTTTTTTAAGAGGGACATTGAGCATGCTGATAGTTTGAGCTCCAGCTGCCCCATCTGCCGTTAAGTGGTGGCGATGTTGAAAACTCATTAAAGCTTCTCTTAGTTTCTTATCAAATCTATCTTCGTCTACTTTTCGAGTAGAAAAGCGGATGTCGCCGAGTTGAACTAATCGTGCTCGTAATTGAGAGACTCTTGGGCCTTCGTCGCCGATAGACAGCGCACTGCCGGGCTTGACGACAATGTCTTTTTCTTTTTTAGCGAGTTGTTGGTAGTAGACAAGCCATTTTTGTAAAATTTGATATTGTGAGCTTCTAGGGGCGAGCAGAGGCAGTGAATCGACCATTTCGCCAGCAGAGCTTAACGATAGTAAATCTTTCCAGTCTCGGCTTGGGGCATCTAATTGCCAATTTGGGTCAATGAGTTGAGGCTCATAACGGCCATTGCTGATGTCGTGGGCGTAACTTGATAAAGCAATGGTAGTAATCACATCCATTTCTGCCAATTGTTGTGGCGTAGGGGATTTGAGAGCCAAATAATGCTTAATAATGCCGACATGGTAATAAATCGGATTGAGACCGTGGCTTTTGGCTTTTTCGAGAATGGTCACTAGTTTGTAAATAGAAGGATCTATGTGTTTGTCTTTGATCCAAATTGGACGATAGCCCCTTTGTGCATACGTTGATAACACAGTGTTATTTGGAAGTGCTTGACCAGCGACAGGCGTAAAAGCATTAAGCATCATGGATACTTGATCTTTAACACTGCTTTTAATCTGTGATTCGCTAGGAGGTTCAACGACTAAACGGTTACTGGTATTTTGTGTTGAGCAAGCGCTCAATATTAGCGATAGAAATAGAAAGGCAAGCGGGCGTTTAAAAGCGAGTGTCATTGGGTGCTGCTCCTAGCAATAGAATCGTTATCCGTTGGTGTGGTTGCTGCTTCGATAGAGGCAATAATGATCATTGCTTCTTCTCTAGAGTTGCCGCAAATCATTGCTTCTGCCATAAAATCACTGCACACTTTTGGGCGTGATGCATCGTTAAAAATAGCGCAACGATACTCTTCAACAAGATGAATACAGGCTTGTCCAGCGGCTTTGCCATTTGGCATCCCTGGAATAGGGGATGAAATAGAAGGCGCTGTGCAACAGGCACCGCAATGAGAACGACATTGCATATCAGGGAAATACCTTGTTAAATGGCAAAAGAATTAAAAAAAGCAATAAGTTAGTGTCAATAAATTGAATGTTCATAAACTTATGCATTTGCGTTCTATTTTAAAGTATCCAAGGCATAGGGCAATAGGGAAGCTTTAAATAAGCTTATTAATTATTTCGCAAAATCGGTCAAATTAAAGCGTTTTTATCATGATGATGAACAAAATTTTAGTGGTTGAAGAGAACCCTGTTGTCTTAAAAATTCTGACTCACTTATTATCTAAAGTGCCTTCTTTTTCTTCAGTTTTATGCTCTTCTTATCAAGAGGCACAGGCTGCGTTGCTAGCGTGCAAAGACGCGCCTTTTTTTGCTGCGATCGTTGATTTGAATATGTCAGATGCACTTCATGGTGAAGTCGTTGATCTTGTGTTGTCGTTTAATATTTCCTGTGTTGTGCTAACCGATACATTTGATGATGAGTTGCGTCTCGAACTTCTGAATAAAGGCGTCTTGGATTACATAACCAAAGACAGTCATTACTCTTTTAGTCACGCCATTAGTATGATTGAACGGCTTAAAAAGAACCAAGCAATAAAAGCGTTAGTGGCTGAAGACTCATCAACTAGCCGGCTTTTTATAAAAGTTTTGCTTGAGCAATATCGCTTTAATGTTATTGATGTAAAAGATGGTCAAGAAGCGTTAGCTAAGTTGGAGTCTGAACCTGACATTCAGTTGCTGATTACTGATCATAATATGCCACTGATCAATGGCTATGAGTTGGTCCAATTATTACGTCAAAATACTCGTTTTCAAGATTTGGTTATTATTGGTCTCTCTGCAGAAGGGGACACCACCTTATCGGCAAAATTTATTAAAATGGGGGCGAATGATTTTATTAAAAAGCCGTTCTACCATGAAGAGTTTTATTGTCGGATTATCCACAACTTAGAATCACAAGAGATGTTGGAAACGATTCGTGATCTTGCCAATGTGGATTCTCTGACACAGTTGAAAAATCGACGTTATTTGTTTGATGAAGGACAAGCGTATTTTGATAAGGAATCTACCAAGGTTGATGGTGTTGGATTAGCCTTGTTGGATTTAGATCACTTTAAAGCCGTTAATGATGATTATGGTTGCATGGTTGGAGATGCCTTACTGAAAAAAATAGGCGTTGAAATTATGGCGTCTTTTCCGGATGCACTTGCTGCACGATTCTCTGGCGAGATCTTTTGTGTGGTTGGCAAGGGAGGTGTTTCTTTTGAAAAACAGCTAGACGATTTTCTTTTAAAGCTTAGACGCAGTGCTTTCACTGAAGCGAACATTGCTGTTACTTGCAGTATTGGCGCGTACATGACAAAAGAGGCTTCGTTAGAAGACGCTCTTAAGGTGGTAGACTCTTGTTTGAGTGAGGCTAAACGTCTTGGTCGAGATCAAATTGTTTTAGGCTAATCATCAATCATCAAGTCGGCAAGAACTCGTGCTGACTTGATTGTTGTTGTTTGCCTCTTATGGCTCATGGTTAGTTTAAAATTTTCGCAAGTAGTTTACGAACGACTGCGGGTTCAAAAGATTTACCACAGATAGCATCAACCCCTTCGTGTGCAATATTGGCTAATTGGTTGTCGCCTGCGTTTGAACTCACCATAAGGATGGGAATATGGGCCAGATCTATAGAGTGGCGAACCGCTTCTGTTAATTCTCGACCATCCATTTCAGGCATGTTGTAGTCTGTAATAATTAAATCAAACTCTGCATTGTTGAGTATGTTTATTGCGCTTTTGCCATTTTCTGCAACATCAATGTGTTCTATCCCCATGGAGTTTAATGTGCGGCTGATGTGCTTTCGAGCCATTAGACTGTCATCAACAACAAGCACTCTTAGAGACCTTGGGTCGAACAATTCTAGGTCTATTTCTTCCTCAACAATAAGGTCTAGTGCTGAATAAATCGCTCTTTGTAGATCTTTATTGGTGAAGGGTTTGGGTAAAATAGCTAAGACGCCAGACTGGCGTAAGTGCTCTAGGTTTTCTCGGTTACTTTCACTGGATACCAGCATAAAACACTGGTTCTCCGTATTTTTATTATTTCTAATGGCATCAATTAATTCATTGGCAGAACCGTCAGGAAGGTACATTGCCGAAATAATTAAGTCTGGCGGAAACGTTGTAATCAAAGCCAATGTGTCTTTAATATTATCCGCAAATTCTATTTTTTTAATGCCTGCTTCTGTTAAGGCTTTGGTGATGATTTTTTTTTGCATGTCGGAGGGTTCGACAAGAAGTAGGGACAGATCTTGTATTGCTGTATAAACTTCCATTGGCTAAACACCTTCTTTTTGAGTAGATAAAGTGATGCTATCACATCAAATACGCTAGAATACGGAGTTTGATCAATATTTGAGTTGGAGTGTTCTAATGGCGACGGCAAGTGCATGTCATATTTTAGTTAAAACCAAAGCTGAGGCTGAATCTATTAAGTTAAAACTTAAGGAGCCTAAGGCGAATTTTTATACACTCGCTAAGCAGTATTCTACTTGTCCTTCTGGTAAAAAAGGGGGAGATCTTGGTGAGTTTCATAAAGGCGATATGGTGCCAGCGTTTGATAGAGCCGTTTTTAATGGCCCGCTGTTAGAAATTCAAGGTCCTATCAAGACGAAATTTGGTTTCCATTTAATAAAAGTATTGTATAGATCTTAAAAAACGCATGTAAAGGAGAGTGAAGATGGATACCCCTATTTCATTGGGAAATAATTACTTCGTTGCGCCGCAAGTTATCTCTGATGACTTGGTTGAACTAAAAATGCTGGGGTTTGAGCGTATTATTAATAACCGCCCTGATCAGGAAGCAGAAGATCAGCCGTTGTCCGATGATCTAAAAGAAGCCGCTGAAGCGTTAGGTTTTGAGTATGTTCATAATCCAGTGGATTTAAAAAAACTTGGCGAGTCGCAAGTTAGTGCTCAAGCTACGGCGATTGCCGACGCGAAGAAAACCTTAGCGTTTTGTCGTACTGGTACTCGATCTTCGGTTTTGTGGGTATTAATGAATAACGCACAGGGCCAGAATTACAATGACCTTAAGGCGGACGTGACAGCAAAAGGATTCGATCTTTCTCGCTGTGAGCCAGCGATGCAGCCATTAATCAAATAAGTATGAATGGCTAAGTAATACGCAATAGATAAAAAGCCGCTTCATGATCAATGAAGCGGCTTTTTATTGTCTAGACTATGCGTCATGGATAATGACGGTCTAGATGGAAATGACACTGTTTCTGTCTTTAAGTGACTGTCTTTAAGTGACTGCCTTTAAGCGACAGCCGCGCTTTCACTCTGAATGGCTTTTTGGTTTACCGTTGCAAGCAAGGCTTGAATAGAGGCAGACACAATGTCGTTGTCTATCGCTACGCCATTAAAGCGATCACCATTAATATTAACTTGAACATAAGCGATGGCTTGTGAGTCACTGCCTACGGTCAGAGCGTGTTCTTGATACTGAATGATGTCTACGCGCATATTAAAGTGGTTGCCAAGCGCTTCACTGAAAGCAGACAAGGCACCGTTGCCAGAACCGCTGATGTTTACGCTGCCGCTGTCGCTAAGCAATTCAGCACGAACCGTATCTTCCTCTTCTTTAGCAAGGTCATAGCGGCCAAGTTTGTAAGGGCTAGTGCCGGTGACAAAGCTGCTTTCGAACAAGTCTTTCATCGATTCAGCGTTAACAACACCGCCGTCTTTTTCAGCAAATCGCTGTACGATTGGGCTGAATTCTACTTGCAACCAGCGAGGCAAAGCCAAACCGTATTCTTGCTCAAGGGTATAAGCGATGCCGCCTTTACCAGATTGGCTATTTACGCGAATCACTTCTTGATAGCTGCGGCCCACATCACGAGGGTCGATAGGCAAGTAAGCCACATCCCAAGGTTTGTCATCTGTTTGGTTAGCCAAACATTTTTTAATGGCGTCTTGGTGAGAGCCAGAGAAAGCGGTAAATACCAACTCGCCTGCGTAAGGGTGGCGCGGGTGAACTTGAAGCAAGGTGCAGGCTTGAACCACGCTTATGATACGGTCCATGTCGCCTAGCGCTAGCTCAGGATCAATGCCTTGGCTGTAGATGTTCATCGCCATGGTGACTATGTCCATGTTACCTGTGCGCTCGCCATTGCCTAGCAAGGTGCCTTCGATGCGGTCTGCGCCGGCCATAACACCAAGTTCAGCGGCGGCCACGCCACAGCCACGGTCGTTGTGGGTGTGTAAGCTCACTAGCATGCTGTCGCGTTTTTTAACGTTGCGGCAGAAGTATTCAATTTGGTCAGCGTAGCGATTGGGTGTAGACACTTCGACTGTGGCTGGCAAGTTAATGATGATTTTGTTTTCAGGGGTTGGTTGCCATACTTCAGATACGGCATCGACCACTTCAATTGCATAATCGATTTCTGTGCCAGTGAAACTCTCTGGAGAGTACTGGAAGACCCATTCTGTTTCTGGGTGTTTCGCCGCGTGATCTTTCACACACTGAGCGCCGTCAACGGCAATTTTTTTAATGCCAGCCATGTCCATGCGGAACACTTGCTCGCGTTGAGTCGTCGATGTGGAATTGTAAACGTGAACGATGGCTTTTTTAGCGCCTTTCAAAGACGCATAAGTACGCTCAATCAATTCAGGACGTGCTTGAGTCAATACTTGGATGTAAACATCGTCAGGCACTTGTTCTTCTTCGATCAACCAGCGTACAAAATCAAAATCTAATTGTGACGCAGCTGGAAAACCTACTTCAATCTCTTTAAAACCCACATCTACCAGTAAGGCGAAAAATTGTTTCTTTTGTTCCACTGTCATTGGTTCAACCAGTGCTTGGTTGCCATCGCGCAGGTCAACGCTAGACCAAATAGGTGCTTTGGTGATGACTTGGTCAGGCCAAGTGCGGTTTTGGATAGCCACTGGTTTGAATGGCGTGTACTTAGTGTGGTCAAAAGACGTCATGATGTAAGTCCTTGCTGGTTGAAGGGTCGGTAAACCCCAGTGTGTTATACGCATCTATATAGTAGGCGCTTGTTGATGTTTCTATAGTAACGAAAAACCTTGGGTAAAAGATTGCGTTTTTTAATAAAAATCACATATTCTTTGGCATTAAATTGCTAATATGTGGAAAAATCGGGTGAAAATGGTGGGTTTATGAAGTTTGACAAGATTGATTTAAGTATATTGAAGGAGATTCAGCAAGATTCTAGTCTTACCAATCAGGAGTTGGCTGATCGAGTGGGATTGTCTCCTTCGCCTTGTTTACGGCGGGTAAAGGCGTTGGAAGAAAGTGGTATTATTGATCGCAAGGTAACGTTACTTAAACGCTCAGGCTTGGGTTTGAAATTGACGGCCTTTTTGCAGATCAGCATGGATCGACACACGCCAGATCGTTTTAGTGTGTTCGAAGAAGAAGTAAATGCTTTTCCTGAAGTGCGAAATTGCAACTTGGTTACCGGGCAGAATTGTGACTATTTGCTCGAAGTGGTGGTTGAGGATATGCAGAAATATCATGACTTCTTGTTGGGGAAGCTGACGCGTATTCCTGGTGTGACAGGCGTTCAATCTAGTTTCTTGCTACGAAGTGTCAAAGATGGCACCTCGCTGCCGTTAGATCATTTAATCTAGTTTTCCTTAGTTCTCGTATTGAAAAGTACTTATAATACACGCATATAACAGCATTATTTATAAAGAGAGTGAGTGTCAATGAATCAGTTAACGGTTAAGCGTCGAGTGAAGATTCCTGTAAGAGCGGGCGACGTAATGGCTGATTTTATTTCTTTTAATGGAGATGAATCAGGCAAAGAGCACATCGGCATTTTCTGTGAAGGAAAAAATACAGCGTTTAAAAATGAGGTTCCTTTGGTGCGCTTGCATTCTGAGTGCTTGACTGGGGACGTGTTTGGTTCAGGGCGCTGTGATTGTGGTGAGCAGTTAGATGAGGCCATTGATCGCATTGATGAAGAAGGCGGTTATATTCTTTATTTGCGTCAAGAAGGTCGTGGTATCGGTTTGTACGCTAAGTTAGAAGCCTATGCTTTGCAAGACCAAGGTTACGATACCTACCAAGCGAATGAAATGTTGCATTTACCAGACGATGATCGCGACTTTGGTGTGGCAGCAGAAATGTTGAAAGCATTGGGTGTGACAAAAATTCGTTTGTTAACGAATAACCCAGACAAGGCAAAGCAGTTGCAAGAGCATGGTATCGAAGTGGCTGAATTGATTCCCACGAAAGTGCATGTCAATCAGCATAACCGCTCTTATTTGCATACTAAAGCCAATCGTAAGCATCACACGCTGACGTTTATTGATGAATAAGACAACGATAAGTGGTTAGTTAGATGCAAAAAAAAGGGCTTTTTCAAAAGCCCTTTTTTGTGTCCGCTGTTCGACTTATTTAGTTCTAGTTTCCAGCTTTGTTTTTCAGTTCTATTTTTTGATTTTAGCTTTAGTTTTCGATTTAGCGGTCGCTTTCATGGCCGCTTTACTAGGTGCTTTTTTCTTTCTCGGGCGACTGCTTTGTGAGCGAGCTTTGCTTTTCGCTTCCAAGCCTTCAATGCGGCCAAATTTAATGTTAGCTTGCATGAAGCGTTGAATCTTCTCGATCATAGGTAGGTCGTTGACATCGATTAAAGAGATGCAATCGCCTGGTTCACCTTCTCTAGAAGCACGACCCGCTCTGTGTACATAAGTGTCGGCTTTGCGAGGTAAGCGAAGATTAATAACGGTGTTTATTTCAGGAAGGTCGATACCGCGCGATGCAACATCGGTCGCCACTAATATCTGTAAACGTCCACGAACCATTTGCTTTAAATGCTCGCTACGATCGCCTTGTTTCATTTCGCCGTGTAGGCCATCACACATCAAGCCCATTTTACGAATGCGCTGAACCCAAACATCAACGTGCTCTCTGTTAGAAACAAACACCACGGCTTGTTGGACTCTGTCCAGCGTAAGCAAGTGTTTTAAAATCGCTTCTTTGTGTTCTTCATCATCAACTCGATAAGCAACTTGACGAATTTGATTGGGGACGGAGCGAGCAGATTCACCAAGGCGAAGTTGTTCAGTGCTGTCGTTAAGTAAGGCGCTGGCAAAGCGGCCCATTTTCTCGCCTTCTAAAGTGGCAGAAAACATCAATGTTTGATGCTCTTTAGGCAGCAGTTTTGCTAAGCGAGTAATGGCCGTTGAGAATCCCATGTCTAGCATGCGATCGGCTTCATCAATGACGAAATAAGACACATCGCTTAAATCAAGCCAATGTTTCTCATCTAGCTCTACTAAGCGTCCTGGAGTGGCAACTAATATGTCGCAGTTTTCGCTTAATTGTTGTTGTTGCATGCCGTAAGGAATGCCGCCAATAATAAGCTGTGACTCGATTCTTGTGTACGCAGTCAATTCAATCACGACATTGTATATTTGGCGAGCAAGTTCTCGGCTTGGCGCGATAATCATCACTTTAGGCGCCGTAGTGGATTGCTCATCCCGATCAAGAATATGCTGGATTGCAGGGGCACAAAAAGCAATGGTTTTCCCTGTTCCTGTTGGGGCTGTTGCTAGTAAATCTGATCCGTCTAAAGCAATAGGGATAGCTTGTTCTTGTATCGGGGTAGGGGTTTCAAACCCCATGTCCATAATGGCACGCTCTATTGTGGCATCAAGATCTAGTTCATCAAATAACATGTACACTCTCTATTGCGGGGGAAAAGGTGCAGCGAGTTAAACCTCTCTCTTGCATTACGCTAATGTAGTAGTGTAATGGTCTGCATAACGCATAATAATACCTTGTTTTATGGTGTTTCGAAATCGAAACCTTATTTCATGACGAGTTAAGTTAGACCCGTTCGGTGCTTTGCTCTAAAATGGCGAAATCATAGGAAGAAGATAACCATGCATTTGTCAGATGAGCTGGTAACCACCCAAACCATTAAGTGGGTGAATGATTTTATCGTGGGGCTGAATATTTGCCCTTTTGCAAAGCGTGAAATGGAGCGAGAAAGTGTTCGCTTCGTGGTCGTGCGTTCTAAAAAATCGCAAGTAGCGCTTGAAGAATTGATGTCTGAGGTGCATTGGCTGGATGAGCACCCAGAAACGGAAACAACGATCATTGTGTTTCCGACCTTGTTTAGTGATTTTTACCGTTATTTGGACTTTGTTGATCTAGCGGAAAATATTATGTTCGAGCAAGAATGTGAGGGCGTATATCAATTGGCGACCTTTCATCCAAATTATTGTTTTTCTGGTGCCGAACCAGAAGATGTTTCAAATTACACCAATCGTTCTCCCTATCCTATGTTGCATTTGCTGCGTGAGGCGAGTGTTGAAAAAGCCATAGAATTCTATGGTGATACCGACGCTATTCCAGAGCGCAATATTGATGTGATGGAAGAAATGGGAAAAGAGTCATTGGAAAAAATATTATCCAATAGCATGCAAACACCAGACGCTTAGTTTGGGCTTGTTAGTGATGGGTTATAATGCGTAAAAACTTAATGCCGGAGAATTCATGGCTACACAAATTGGGCGCTTAAATACGTTAAGAGTCGTAAAAGAAAAAGAGTTTGGTGTGTATTTAAACGCCGAAGAGTTAGGTGAAATCTTATTGCCTAGACGTTACGTTCCTAAAGGTCTTGAGATAGGTCAAGACGTGGAAGTATTCGTTTACTTAGATTCAGAAGATAAATTAATTGCAACGACAGACCTTCCGAAGGCACAAGTCGGCGAGTTTGCAGGGCTGACGGCCATTGCCGTGAACCAAGTGGGTGCGTTCTTTGACTGGGGGTTGCCAAAAGATTTATTGGTGCCTTTTAGTCAGCAAAAGAACCGAGTGGAAGAAGGTGAGACACATTTACTTTTTATCTACTTAGACAACATCACCAATCGTATTGTTGCAACGACAAGAATAGATACATTGCTCAATCGAGAAGAAGCGCCTTATAAATCAGGTGATAAAGTCTCGATTATTATCGGTGATAAAACCGATATTGGTTTTAAATGCATTATTGAAAATCGTTTTTGGGGGGTGTTGTTTTTTGAAGATGCGTTTAGGCAGCTTCGTAAAGGCGAAAAAACCACTGGCTTCATCAAACGTATTCGTGAAGATGGCAAAATCGATTTAAGCCTTCAAGAAGTAGGCTACAAAAAAGTTCGTAATATCTTAGATGATATTATGGATTATTTGGACGCCCATGGCGGTGAGTCACCATTGACAGATAAAGCGTCTCCAGAAGCGATTTATGCAGTCTTTAAAGTCAGTAAAGCGACGTACAAAAAAGCCTTAGGCGCACTTTATAAAGACAAGAAAATTCAGCTGACGAAAGAGAAAATCAGTAAGATCTAATGTCTTGACGTGCTTGGTGTTTTTGATGCCAGCCAAAGCGAAAGATTAAGTTATTTTAAAAAAGCTACTAAACCGTGTTTAGTAGCTTTTTTTTGATCTCTTCGCGCTGCTCAGGTTGGGCGACGGCTTGGTGAAGTGCGGCTTGAATGGGTAGGGAATTATTGCTTTGTTCGATCAAATAGCCTGAGATGAATTCGTTTTCGGTTTGTCTTTTTAGTCGCAAATCTTCGTGCATGGATGAACGGTTGAGACGCGTTAGCTGAGCAACCGTTGAAATGCGATTGATTAGATTATCAGTGGTTAGGTGCTTGCTGTGTTCTAGTAACGAAAAATTAGATTGAGTAAAAAAATCGGCCAGTTCAGCGGTGGCAGTTTTAAAAAGATTTTCGTAGTCGTTGCTTAAAATATCACCATTTTGGATGCCATAAATGGCGGTGATTGGGTTGATAATGGCGTTGACGGCCAGTTTTTCTATCAGTCTTTGGTGGATGTTCACCACTTCAAAAGAAGGAATAGGGAAGTGCTTGTTCTCCTTCGAGGCGAGCCACTGTCCGAAATACGTGTCACCAAGGCCTGTGTGTTTGACCTTGTTTGGCGCGATTTTTAGCGCGCCTTCACTGGTGGTGCCAGCCCACAATGTTTGTGTTGGTTTAATAGCCTGCTGTAGTTTTTCTTGAGCGCCAAGGCCGTTGCAGAGGCAAGCAATGTCTGCGGTTTCGCTTAGGTGTGGTTCGACAGCATGGTAGGCGTCTTGTAAGTCGTAGGCTTTGGTGCAAAAGAGTACTTTATCGTAGCTTTGATTTAGCTTGGATGCTTTGAAACGTTTGATTTTATAGTCAGATAATGTGGGTGTGTCTTCTTCCCCTGCGAGTGAGTCGTCTAGCGTAATTAGGTTGCTGGGGTCTTCGTTTCGATAAACTAAATGGACATTGAAGCCGAGCTTTTTAAGTTTGCAGGTCCAGAGTAGACCAATGGCGCCAGCGCCGACAACGAGCCAAGTTGTGGTTTTCATAATAAGACTTCCATTAGGTATTTTATTTCAATCCCTGTTATTATCGCGCCCAAATCCATTATTGACCATGTAAAGGAGCATAAAAATGCCATCATTTGACGTTGTTTCCGAACTGGATTGGCACGAAGTGACCAATGCCGTTGACCAAGCGAACAGAGAAATCACCACACGGTATGATTTCAAAGGCGTAAAAGCAAGCTATGAAGTAAAAGACAAAAGCTGTGTTGTTATGGCGACAGAAGCAGAAGTTCAGCTTCGTCAGTTGTCTGATATATTGAACCAGAAGCTTGTGGCGCGTGGCATCGATCTAAAAAGTTTAGAAAAAGAAGCCATTGTGAAAGGCAATATGAGGGTGTCGCAAGAAGTCAAAATGAAAGAAGGGCTTGAAACCGACGAAGCCAAACGCATTATTAAACTGATCAAAGACAGCAAGGCAAAAGTGCAGGCGCAAATCCAAGGTGATCAATTGCGTGTGACAGGTAAAAAACGCGATGATCTACAGCAGGTTATGGCGTTGTTGCGTGGTGCGGACCTGAATCAGCCAGTGCAATTTACTAACTTTCGAGATTAGTGATACTTAGCAAGAGCAAAAGGCAGCGTTCTTTTCTTTGTGATATGAATGATAAATACCAAGCTTAATCGGCTTGGTATTTTTTTAGTCGGTCTTCATGGCCAGTTTTGTACCAATAATTACCCATCCTTCTTGTTCTAACTTCTCTCTCTGGCGTAAATAACCGTCTGTGTTCTCTGGGAAGCTGATCTTTCGTTGCGAGTTCACCACCCGGTGCCATGGCAATTTGGTGTCTTTGGGTAAATTTTTCATCATCGCGCCCACTTGTCTAGCGTGATTAGGAAAACCTGCAAGTTTGGCTAGTTCACCATAGGCAATGCATTCGCCGTGAGGTACGCTGTTCAAAATTAAAAAGACTTGTGATTTAAAATGGTCTATTGCTTGATTAGTCACCACTTCGCCCTTAAATACTGAGTTGAACTTATTATAAAGAAGGTAGATATGAGAATTGCGCTTTTATTGTTTATTCTAGTCCCAGTCATTGAGTTAACGCTCTTGATTAAAGTGGGCAGTAGTATTGGTGCTTTGCCTACCATTGGCTTGGTTTTCCTGACTGCTATTCTAGGGGTGACCTTGATACGTAAGCAAGGATTAGAAACGTCAATGAAGGCGCAAGAGAAACTTCGCCGAGGTGAATTGCCAGCATCTGAAGTGGCTGAAGGTATTATGTTGCTGTTTGCTGGCTTGTGTCTTTTAATGCCAGGCTTCATTACCGATTCAATTGGTGCGCTTTTATTGATCCCGCCTGTTCGTAAACTGGTGGCGGCTGGCTTGGTTGTTAACTTTATCGCCTCCATGGTAAAACGCGGTAGTCAATGGAATTTCCAAAGTAGTCAGTTTTCTGAAAAAGAAGGGGATACTTTTGATGGAGAGTATTCTAAAGAGCCAGATGATAATCATGATTTAATTGATAAAAAATAATTGCGGCTAAGGGTTGAAATGCACTTTGTTAGCCGTATATAAGAATTCGAGATAGTTACTTGCCCTATGACGGTGAGTGTAGTCCTGCCAGGGACGTCCTGGCTTTTACTTTGTTTTTAATTGGAGAGATTGATCAATGAATATTCGTCCTTTGCACGATCGTGTCGTTGTTCGACGTAAAGAAGAAGAAACAACAACTGCATCTGGTATTGTTTTACCAGGATCTGCTACAGAAAAGCCTACTCAAGGTGAGGTTTTAGCTGTTGGCACTGGCCGTATTCAATCCAATGGCGATGTGCAAGCATTAGCCGTTAAAGTCGGTGATACTGTGTTGTTTGGCCAGTACTCCGGTCAAACTGTTAAAATCGAAGGTGAAGAACTGCTTATCATGAAAGAAGATGAAGTTTACGGCATTGTTGAAGCCTAACTCGTCCCACAGTTCTATTACTATTCATAACACTTACAACAGTTAAGGTATAAGAAAATGGCAGCTAAAGAAGTTAAATTCGGAGATAGCGCACGTCAGCAAATGCTAAAAGGCGTAAACGTTCTTGCAGATGCAGTAAAAGTAACATTAGGACCTAAAGGTCGTAATGTTGTTATTGAAAAATCTTTCGGCGCACCGCTTGTCACTAAAGACGGCGTGACAGTAGCGAAAGAAATTGAACTAGAAAATAAGTTCGAAAACATGGGCGCTCAAATGGTGAAAGAAGTTGCTTCTCAAGCCAATGATGTCGCTGGTGACGGAACAACAACAGCAACAGTGCTAGCTCAGTCGATCATTACTGAAGGCCTACGAGCGGTTGCTGCTGGCCGTAACCCAATGGATCTTAAGCGTGGTATCGATCAAGCCGCTGCTGCCGTTGTTAAAGAACTTGCTGCACTTTCTACGCCTTGTAAAGATACTCGTGCGGTAGAGCAAGTCGGTACTATTTCTGCTAACTCTGATTCTTCAGTAGGCAAAATCATTGCTGAAGCAATGGAGCGCGTTGGTAAAGAAGGCGTGATCACTGTAGAAGAAGGTTCTGGTTTTGAAGATGAGCTAGCAGTAGTAGAAGGTATGCAGTTTGACCGCGGCTACCTATCTCCTTACTTCATCAACAACCAAGAAACAATGAGTGCGGAACTAGAAAATCCATTCATTCTTTTGGTTGATAAGAAAATTTCTAATATCCGTGATTTGCTACCAATTTTGGAAGGTGTTGCTAAAGCATCACGTCCATTGTTGATCATTGCAGAAGACGTTGAAGGTGAAGCGTTAGCAACTCTTGTTGTGAACACTATGCGCGGTATCGTTAAAGTTGCTGCAGCCAAAGCGCCTGGTTTTGGTGATCGTCGTAAAGCTATGCTTCAAGACATCGCTGTTCTAACAGGTTCAACCGTTGTTTCAGAAGAGATTGGTATCAAGCTTGAAGAAGCAACAATCGAACAACTTGGTACGGCTAAGCGTGTTACTTTGACTAAAGAAAGTACAACGATTGTTGATGGTGCAGGTATTGCTGCAAACATTACGAGTCGTGTTGAGCAAATTCGTGCTGAAATCGCTAACTCTTCATCTGATTACGATAAAGAGAAGCTTCAAGAGCGCGTTGCTAAATTAGCAGGCGGTGTTGCGGTTATCAAAATCGGCGCGGCTACTGAATTGGCAATGAAAGAGAAGAAAATGCGTGTAGACGATGCGCTTCATGCAACTCGCGCTGCAGTAGAAGAAGGTGTGGTTGCTGGTGGTGGTGTTGCGCTGGTTCGTGCACTAACAAAAGTAGTCGACCTTCAAGGTGAGAACGAAGACCAAAACGTTGGTATCGCGCTTGCTTTACGTGCGATGGAAGCGCCAATGCGTCAAATCGTATCCAATGCTGGTGCAGAAGCGTCTGTTGTAGTGGATAAAGTAAAACAAGGCGAAGGTAACTACGGTTACAACGCAGCAACAGGCGAATACGGCGACATGCTAGAGATGGGTATTCTTGACCCAGCGAAAGTAACTCGTTCAGCGCTACAAGCAGCGGCCTCTGTTGCTGGTCTTATGATCACCACAGAAGCAATGATTGCTGATGCTCCTCAGGAAAGCGCTCCAGCTATGCCTGATATGGGTGGCATGGGCGGAATGGGTGGCATGGGCGGTATGATGTAAACGCCCCAACTTAATCTCATTAAGTTCTAATGAAGCCCGTAAGCCTAGTGTTTACGGGCTTTTTTATTGCCTTTAAGTCCTATCTAGTCGCATGAAGTTACGTTGAATCGCATGATATTTAGGGTCTAATGAGGGGTATCGCTATATCAATGCACTAGAATTCTGGTGTATATTTCCGGTGATACCCCTCATGGTACCCCTACTTATCGAAAAGATAAGGTGATTTTATGGCATTAACAGCAATGGAAGTGAAGCGTTTAACCTGTCCCGAAGGTAAAGCGCAGATTAAGAAAAGTGACGGCAATGGCCTGTCATTATTGGTAAATATATAAACAGTGATTGTAGTAATACTGATAGAGTTAGGGATTAGACACTGCTTTTTAATCAATAGCAGTGGTGCCACAAATTAAATTAGGGATGGATATATGTGGTCAGATGCAGAGTCAAAACTAGACTATTTGAATTTTTCAGAAATCGCTGAATCGGTAGCCGATATTATTAATACTCCAGAGCTGTTGCCAATATCTGTAGGGATATTTGGAGACTGGGGTGCTGGAAAATCAACAACATTAAAATTGATAGAGTCGGCCCTAGAAAGGCAGGGTGATAATTATATTCATATACATTTTGATGCATGGTTGTACCAAGGCTATGACGATGCAAGAGCTTCAATTTTAGAGGCAATAGCCGACTCTTTAATCAAAGAAACAGAAAATAATCAAGGTCACTTGGATAAGGCGCTATCACTTGGAAAGCGAGTTAATAAAATAAGAGCCCTTGGTGTTGCCGCGGATGTAGGTGCAGCAGCTTTCGGGGTGCCAACTTTCGGTGCTATTGGTAAGTTCTTAAACTTTGCCAATGATACTATTTCTGATGATGAGATCGATCTAGAAGAGTCATTTACAAATGGTGCTAAAAGCTTGAAAGAAGTTCGAAAAAGCACCAAAGGTTTAATTAATGAGAAAGTAGTAAAGTCTCCTCCACAGGAAATATCAGCATTTAGAGAAGAGTACAGCCTATTATTAAGTGAAGTAGGTCGTCCATTGGTTGTATATATTGATAATTTAGATCGGTGCACGCCAATAAATGCAATACACACGTTGGAAGCTATACGTTTATTTCTATTTCTACCAAACACAGCTTTTGTTATAGCGGCAGATGAGGACATGATTCGTTCTGCTGTAAGAGAGTACCATAAAGGTGCTACGGAAAGGCATCAAACTGACTACCTAGATAAGCTAATTCAGGTACCTATAAAAGTACCGAAACCTGGAGCATTAGAAACAAGAGCATATCTATTCATGCTATTAGCCAAAGATCTAGGCGTAGAAGATGAGAATTTAATAGTTATGCAAGAAGCTCTATCTACTTCTCTAAAAAATTCGTGGAAAGAAGCGCCCATTCAGGTTTCTGAATTAATATCAAAAGTCTCAATGCTAGATGACAAGCTAAAAGAAAAATTAGATAGTTCTTTGAATGTGGCTGAGCGTATAACTCCATTATTAGCAGGCTCTTCTCGAATTAGTGGTAATCCAAGGATTGTTAAGCGTTTATTGAATGTAGTTAAAATGAGGAAGCGCGTTTCAGATAGAAGATCAATGAATTTGGATGAATCATTAATCACGAAGCTAGTTATCTTTGAGCGCTGTGCAGGAAATGAAGCAACTATTGAATTATACCGACAAATCGACGAGGCTAAAGGTTTTCCTGATATTTTAAAAGACCTTGAAGATGACGACTTTGATGATGAGATTCCTGAATCTTGGAAGCATATAGAGAGCTTTTTAGATGAATGGGTGAAACTTCCTCCTCTTTTAGGTGGAGTTGATTTAAGAGCAGCTGCATATTTAAGTAGAGAAACGCTTCCATTGGGAAATGTTTCAGATGCCATTTCTACAGCAGCGAAAGATTTAATTGCACTTCTTTTGACTGTAAATACTCGTAATAGTCCGAAGGCTAAAGAAGAAATTTCTAAAACGCCTAAAGCTGACTACTTGCCTGTTATGGAAAAAATTGTTAATCATCTAAGGACCATTTCAACTTGGAACTCAATGCCTCTTGGACTTAATGGTGCAATATTGCTTTCGAGTAATGATAATGAGTGCAAAAAATACTTATTTCAGTACTTATCAAGTTTGTCAAAGCAACGGTGGATGTCACCAATTTTAAAGGAGCTTAGTCAATAATGGGTACCTCAATGTCTAGTAGTGGGCCAACCGGGAAAAATCCACTAGTTCCACCGTGGGCTGAAGAAGGAGGTGAGATAGTTATTTCAGATCCTGCTTCTGACGGAGGTGATGTTGAAGTAAGTAATGGAGATGTCCAGTATGATATTCCAAAACCTGAAAATACAGACTCTTCATCCACTAGGTTTCAAAGTGCAAGAAGGGCTTTTGGTGATTATGCAAAGTCAGGTAGTCGAGATGATTTAAAGAGATCGCTTGGTCATTATTCAAGAAATTCGACTGGCAAAGGTAGTGGTGCAGCAAAAAGATTAGCCAGTGGAATCACAGCTGGTAGTGGACTCTTCGGTCTTCTAAATGGCAATTCTGTACAAACTAGTTCTGGTAATTTAGCGCTACAAAGTTTATCCGGCTTAACTACAGATCAAGCAATCGACAAGATAGTAACCCACTTAACTCCAAATTCAGCTGATGCAGATGTTGTAAGAACAGCGCTTAATTTTGCATTAAGTGAAGCACTTCAAGAGTCTGAATATATCGATGATGTAGGGTTCTCTCCTGAATTAATGGGTGAGATTTATACTTTATATATTACAGATTTGGTCTTTCAGCAAATATTAATTGATATGGGAAGGGCTTGGTTTCATGCAGAAACTGCGATCAGGCAAATAAGTATGGAGAATGAACTTAGGGAGTTAGTCAGAGTGGTTGTAGATAGTAAATTTGAGACTATATCTGGCGGTGATGTATCGACAATAACCCAAGATCAAATTTCACAGGTCCAAGCGTCAGCTATAAGTGAAACAATATCTGAGTGGGAGCAGTTCTAATGACAGATGTAGTCTTTCATCATAATCCAAAAAAGCTTCCTGAGTTCAGCGATGAGTGCCATCCGGTACAGTTGTATGACAAGTTTAAGTGGAATTCTTTATCATCGAGTTGTATCGCTAGGCCAGTGATTGAAAAAATAAGAGATCTTGGTTGCAGTGTCTCAGTAGAATCATTTGATTTCTTAACCATTGCTATGGCAGTTACGGCTGCTGATACATTTGTACAAAGAGATAACTCACCAAATGCATGGGCTAGAGAGCTTAATCTACAAATTCCACTTTGCAGACCAGATAAGTGGAATGATGTATCTGCCCGCCTTGAAAAAGCGTTGGGTTTTTTGACTGGAGATATGTGGAGTTTAATTTTTACTACGGGTGGTTTAGCACCTCCAAAAATAAAGACGAGTAAGAAAGCTGCAGAGAAAAGAAGAACGTTAAAAGGGCTTGATTGTGTTTGCCTGTTTTCTGGGGGATTGGACAGTGCTGTAGGTGCGATAGATATTATTAATGGAGGTGATCGTAGGCCCTTATTAGTAAGTCACGCCTATAAAGGTGATGCGACTAAGCAAAACCAAGTAGAAAAAGTTTTAACTCAAGGGCAGTATTCTCGATTATCATTCAATGCTGATCCTCATCTAATTAATAGATTAGAAGGAAAAACAGACATTACAATGAGAGGAAGAAGTTTTAACTTCCTCGCAATGGCAGTTGTTGGAGTGTCAGCAATACAGAGAGTTAATGGTAGCCCAGCTGGAGAAATTATAATTCCTGAAAATGGCTATATCTCTTTAAACCCTCCATTGAGCAGAAGAAGGATTGGGTCATTGAGTACTAGAACTACGCACCCATATTTCCTGACGCAGATAGTAGACTTATTAAATATAGTCGGATTCGACATCTCTATAACAAATCCTTATCACTACAAAACAAAGGGTGAAATGTTAAAGGAATGTAAGGATGAAACATCCTTGAAGAAAGCCCTTTCGCATACAGTATCCTGTAGTAACTGGCACAGAAAAGGAATTCAGTGCGGTCGATGCGTACCTTGTGTTATTCGTAGGTCTGCAGTTCATGCTGCTGGTCTATCAAATGATGCAAATTATGATTCTGAGAAGCTACAAAATGAATTGAAAAGTGGCGATTCTAAGGATGACATCCTAGCGCTAGCCGCAGCACATATCAAACTTCAAAAAATGAAAGATCCTTCACGATGGGTTCGTGAAAGTGGACCTTTGCCTGACGCAAAGAATGAAAGAGATCCTCTTGTAGATGTATTTAGAAGAGGATTGAATGAGGTTGGGATATTCTTTAAGAAAGAAAAAGTTTTATGATGGATTTGCATTGCCATATAGACCTTTATCCTGATCCGCAGGCAGTTATAGATGAATGTATTCAAAATAGATTGTATGTTTTATCTGTAACTACTACTCCAAAGGCATGGCATGGCACCTATGCTTTGACAAGTAAGTTACCAAGATTTAATACATCTCTTGGTTTGCATCCTCAGCTTGCTCATCAAAGGCTACATGAACTTCCTTTGTTTGATTCTTTAGTTTCAGAAACTAGGTTTATTGGAGAAATTGGTTTAGATGGTACAAAAAATCATGCTCCTTACATGGAATCACAGCTTGAAGCCTTTCAGCATATTTTGAAAAAGTGCCAAGAATACGATAATAAAATCATGACTATACACACCCTATCTGCAGTGACTAGCGTGCTTGATGAGCTGGAAAAACATCCGGGTGCAGGAGTCCCAATACTGCATTGGTTTTTAGGGACTAAAAAGGAATTGACTCGTGCAATATCTTTAGGCTGTTATTTCTCAATAGGTCCAGCAATGACTGTTTCAAAGAGAGGAAAAAAGGTAATTGAGTGGATTCCTAGAGATAGGATATTAATAGAAACAGATGGCCCATTTGCTGCTTTAGAGGGCGTTTCACTAAAGCCAATTGATTCATATAGAGTTTGTGACTATTTGGCAGGTCAGTGGCAAACAGATCTTGATTACCTATTTAGTGTGTTAAAGACGAATCTTCGAAACGTCTTGGCGTAGATGGTTTTTCACAAGAATTAAAATAGAACTTAAATCTCATACTCTATACATGTGGTGATTGAAAAATAAATTTTGAATTTTTAGTTATGTGATAGTTAATGATTCAAAACACTTACGAAGTATTTAATCGCCATTAATATATAGCATTTTCTAGCTCCTGCTCTGGTGCCTATATGTACGTACCAGTATCAAAGGTGGAGACCTCCTGAACCCGCCCCCGGGTTACTTCTACAGCATGTAGACATCTTAATTAACTTAAGGAGTCTAGAAATGACTAACTCAAACAATACTAACTACTCACTTATTAGCCTATCGGCTTTTATCAAAACTGAGGATGATAGATTCCTATTGTCTGAACCTGTTTCTGAAAATGATATGTATAACTTGATGTTGGATATCTTAGAAAAGGAGTACTTTCGTCCGGATCAATTAACTTCACCAGAGAAAACAAAACATTTCCTACAGATCAAGCTTGGAAAGCTTGAGCATGAAGTATTTGGCATTATCTTTATGGATTCGCAGCATAAAGTGATTGCCTATGAAGAATTATTTCGAGGCACTATCGATGGTGCTGCAGTTTACCCTAGAGAAGTTCTTAAGCGCTGCTTACACCATAATGCAGCTGCGGTGATCTTTGCTCCACACCCTTCAGGTTCACCTGAGCCATCAAATGCAGATATTCAGCTTACTAAAAAGCTGAAGGAGGCATTGTCATTAATTGACATAAGAACTCTTGATCATCTAATTATAGGAGGAACCGAGAACGTAAGTATGGCTGAGCGTGGACTGCTTTAACTTGTTTAAACCTCTATAGCATAGGGCTAATCCTCCGTGGCTCCGTCAGTTTCTAAAAACACTATTCCATCTTGAGAGTTCGTATTTCTATTCAGTTAATCAGGAGAGCTATTTTGTGCATGGTGCATAAACGATAGACCCCTGATGACAAACGAAACACAAAAGCCGTTTCGCTCGCCCTCAGCGGTCGCAGTTTTAGGCTTTCTAATGTCGCTAGTCCTTCTACTAAATTAAAACCTTTACCGAATCAGCACTCTGCTGATCGTATCAACCTAATCAATCCTTAAATATTAATCAGCGTCACGGCTAACTGCTGAGGCATTGCCGTGACTGCTGTTTGGAGAATCACAATGAAAACCAACCTGCATGAAGAAATTACCAATCACATCATTGCTGCTATGAAAGACAGTAAGGGTTGTGAAATGCCTTGGCATAAACAAGCTGCTATGCCTGTTAATGCAACGACTGATAATTGCTACAGCGGGCAACTTATAAACAGTGGCAATCTCTTGGTGCTCAAGTCGCTAAGGGTGAGAAAGGTTCCAAGATTGTTATCTATAAACCATTGCCTAAAACTGAAGAGGATGACGGTGATAGGGCTTATTACACTAAGGCACTGGATAAGATTGTAATGCCAGATAGAGAACTGTTTAAAGGAACTAAAACTTCTACTGAAACAGAGGCTTATTATGCTGTGCTGCTTCATGAACTAACACACTGGACTGGTATCAAGTCTCGCCGTGATCGTGATATGTCAGGCCGCTTTGGTGAAGCTTCTTATGCAATGGAAGAGTTAGTTGCTGAGCTGGGTTCGGCTTTTGCCTGTGCCCAGCTTGGGGTGACTAATAGCCCTAGGCAAGATCATGCTGATTATATAGCTAGCTGGATCAATGTATTAGAGAAAGATCCTAAATCCGTGTTCTGGGCTTCTGCTAGAGCATCAGAAGCAGTGGCTTATCTAGATTCCGTTCAACCTTAAAGGAGAGTGCTATGAAAACTATATCAATGACAGAGTATTTATTATTGGCTTTAAAGAGTATGGAGCTGAGAGGGCTAGCTATTTGCCTAACAGTATTCTATTTACAGAGTGATGTTGTCAGCAGTTTCCCTGCTATATAATGTCCGTAGTAGCACAGGTGCTAGTAGAGCTAGCTCGATGAATGTTCTATTAGGATAGTAATTTCAATCAGCTTCATTATGTGACTATTGATTTATTTTTAGGGGTATAATGAGGGGTATTTTATTTCTCCCATATACTGCAGTCCTTGTGATTAAAGGGCTTTGGGAGTATGTGGGCGGCATGATGTAATAGATTTTTAACTCTATTACTGAAGCTCTAACCATTTAAACGAAAGCCCGAATAGCGATATTCGGGCTTTTTTTATTTTCTATCATCAAACTTGAATTATGTGCATATCATGCGCATAATGTGATCAATGAATGGTTGGAGTGTTAATGATGAATATTACTTTAGGCAAAGAGTTCGAAAGAAGGATCACAGAGAAAGTATCTGATGGTTTATATACTTCAGCAAGTGAAGTGATCCGTGATGGTTTGAGACTTTTATTTGAGAAAGACGCTGCTAAAAATCAGCAACTTGAAATATTACGAGAAGAAGTCGCTAAAGGATTCGAACAGCTAGCTGCTGGCGAATCGTCAAAGCACAGTGTAATGGAAATATTTGAACAAGCTTCTCTATCAATCGCTAGCAAGTCAGCGAGCGATAATACCAATGCCTAGCTATAGGTTATCTCCTTTAGCTGAAGCCGATTTATTCAAAATAATTTCATCAACTATTGAATCTTGGGGAAGTACACAGGCAAAGGTGTATGCTCAAACTATCGATGCTGCCTTATTGAAGTTAGCTCAATACCCTGATTTTGGTAGAGAAAGAAGCGATGTTTATGACGGCGCTAAAAGCTTTCCCGTAGAGAAGCATATTGTCTTTTATCAAATTAGTGAAAGTGGTATTGATGTTGCCCGTATTCTTCATCAGCGTATGGATCCATCAAAACACTTCTAACCTTACTTTGGTAAGATTTTAATCACATGAAATTAAATTTTTTAATTTAAATTCAACAGGTTAAATCCAGAAGTAAACAACTAGGGGTATAAGGTGGGGTATCACAACAGAATCCCATTTAACTATTACAATAAAAACAGATAGATAAGTGCTGTATGGGCGGCATGATGTAGTGCGACGAGAGTCGCAGAGGTAGCTAGCCTCTCTGGGCTATAACGTCAGTAGATACTAACATTGTTGGTATCTACTTCACCACCAGAAATAACTAGTATTAATCAAAACCCGATGTTCGGGCGTTAAACCCCGAGCATCGGACTCTCTAATTGAGAGTATTATGCTTGGGCGTATATCGCCTATTGAAATTCAAGTTCGCAAAGTGAACCCGAACTTATTAAGACAACTGCAGGCTAATCAGCCGAGTTATTTTTATAAGTGTGAGCCTCGATTCTATCGATACTCATTCATTTCAAAGACATGCTGAAATTTATCCGCTATTAAATGGGATTTATTGAGGCAGGTATCATCGTGTGTTTTAAATACTCAGTCAGCTACCGATGTGCGTAAGCTGATACTTCTCATTGTCTCACCTGTTATGCAGGTAGCGAGACCTAATATTCAGCTATTAGTAGCCTAGGGATAGTGCGTCACTGGTAACGGTGGGGTGCGAAGCTTCCTGACAATGTAACCCCCATCACGGGAATACTCATCCGTGAGGGTGGGTATAGATTTCACGAGTAAGGCGTGGATGAGGTGCTAGGCTTATTGGTATGGTTAACGCAAGTGAACTGTTGATAAACACCGTCAGCCGCAAAGAGCTAAGCTTTACTATAAGGCTCTGACCAAAATGGTATGTGGTCGGTTTTACCTTTTACATCTGGGTAAACGCTGACAAATGACCACCGGTGGACAGACAGAACCTAAGCCAATAATGTGAAAGTATCGGAACTCGGTAAGCCCGTAATGCTGCCCTCTGGGCAGGTGATCCGTAAGGTGATCTGTTGGTGTTGCGGGTAAAGGAGGATGGAAAAAGCGAATGCCAATCTGTAATGGGTTGGATAGAGGTTCGAACTTTGCCTCGGCCCGAAAGGGCGCAGACTTCCATCTGGTCTTTAATCGTGTGAAAACCTGTAAAGCTTTCTATTAAATAGAAAGTAGAGTCTTCGGGCTCTATAACCAATTGAACACCCACGAGGGGAAAGATTTATTTCCCCTCGTGGGGATAAATCCGTCTTCATCTTGTGGGTGCTCTTTAATCTAGGAGGACTGCAAGATGAGCAACTCATCAAATGAAGCGCCTGCGTCATCCCGCGTTGCTAATTCATGGCATGAGATTGACTGGGAAACCAGTCATCTCACAGTGAGAAAGCTACAGGTTCGGATCGCGAAGGCAGCTAAAGAAAAGCAATGGCGAAAAGTTAAACAGCTTCAACGTATGTTGGTGCATTCTTTTTCTGCCAAAGCAATCGCCATTAAACGTGTCACTGAAAACCGAGGTCGTAAGACAGCGGGGATCGACGGTGAGACTTGGGATTCCCCTAAAAGCAAATGGTCAGCGGTATCTCGTTTGCGTCAAAAAGGCTACAAACCGAAAGCGCTGCGTAGGGTATATATACCAAAATCGAACGGCGAACGCCGTCCATTAGGTATACCTACTATGCTGGATCGGGCTATGCAGGCGTTATATCTGCTAGCACTGGAACCTGTGACAGAAACGTGGGCTGACCGAAACTCGTATGGGTTTCGTCCATTGCGCTCGGCAGCAGATTCGATTGAGCAATTATTTGTCAATCTAAGCCGCAAGTCGTCCGCACAATGGGTGCTTGAAGGGGATATAAAAGGTTGTTTCGACAATATAAGCCATGACTGGTTGATCCAAAACGTCCCTCTGGACAGGCGGATCGTCAAGAAGTGGCTAAAGGCTGGCTATGTAGAGTCTGGTCAAATTCATAAAACCGAGGCTGGCACGCCACAGGGCGGAATCATTTCTCCGTTACTGGCTAACTGGGCGCTGGACGGTCTCGAACGTGTTTTGGAATCCCATTTTGGGAAGAAGAACACAAAAGCATCGTATAAAACTAAGGTGAATTATGTGCGCTACGCAGATGATTTCATCATTACGGGAATATCCAAAGAGTTACTGCAAGAAAGAGTAAAACCTGTGGTTGAAGCCTTTATGGCGGAACGTGGGTTAACGCTTTCTAAACAGAAAACACTCGTGACCCATATCGATGTGGGATTTGACTTCCTTGGTCAGAATATCAGGAAATACAGTGGCAAGTTTTTAAACAAGCCGTCTCGTAAAAACCTGAAAGCCGTACTGGCCAAGATAAAAGACGTATTTGTTCGTTTTAAAACGGCACCCGCTTGGTTGTTGATAGCAAAGCTCAACCCGATTATTCGTGGCTGGGCTAACTATCATCGAGGTGGCGCCGCAAAAGAAACGTTCAAATATTTAGACTACCGTATCTGGAAAATGCTATGGCAATGGTGCAAGCGACGACACTCAAACCGTCACAAGCGGTGGGTGGTTAAGAAATACTTCAAAACCGTTGGTAAACGGAACTGGGTGTTCTTTGGTCAGTCTCCTGACAAAGGAGAAATGCACTTATTGTATGCAGCGGATACAAAAATAGTACGCCACCGAAAAATAGTGGCTGAAGCCAATCCCTATGACCCAAAAGATGAGTTGTATTTTGAGCAACGCTTGGAATATGTTCTTCGTCAATCGGAGATAGGGATGCGCAAAGCCTTTACGTTGTGGAAACGACAACAGCGCCGTTGTCCATGTTGCAACCAACTGATTACGCCCGAAACAGGATGGAACATTCATCATGTGGTAGAGCGTCATAAGGGCGGGAGCGACAAATTGGATAACTTGGTGTTGTTGCATCCCAATTGTCATCGTAGACTACACTCAAACGATTAAATGATTGGAGAATAAGAATGTCAAAGAATGAGCTTTTAATTTTGATAAACGAACGCAAGTTGTCTAATGTTGATAGAATCGATAAAGGATATCGTGAACTCAAACAGTTAGGCTATATTTCACATCCTGAAACAAAGGGGATTGAAAATATTTCTGCTATCGAAATTACAGACACTGGTATTGAATATCTAATGGAAGTGCTTGGAGTAGTATTGCCTGATGATAAGCGTACTCTTGATTTACTTAATCTCTTTCTTATCCCAAATGATCTTAAAGGTGTCACTATGATTGAGTATAAGTTCATTCAGAGGCTGGGTGCAGTTAATCTGAAAGAACTAAACTCATCTAATGTCTTATATGAGAAGGACGATCGTAAGATATTCGAAAATATCAAGTCCTTAGAGAATAAGTTGCTGGCCTAGCTTGCTAGGCTTATAAAGGCTTGAGCTGTATGCGGGGAAATTCGCACGTACAGTTCTTAGGGGAGGGAGGCTCAGTAATGGGCTTCTCTTACCCGACGATTTTAAATCTATTACTTTAGCTCTAACCGTTTAAACGAAGCCTGAATAGTCATATTCAGGCTTTTTTATTCGCTGCTTATCAATATCTAATAATACTTTTGCTATGTCTTAATTGAGGGCAAGCGAAAGCTATCTCCCAGCCGAACCTAATGCTCACTAAGATACGAAACCGGACGTTAACCTTGTCTTATCTAGCGACGAGTAATCTGATGCAAATCAACTCTGCGTCAGATAATAGAATTGTTCTAAATTTCATCAAGAATCTGTCAAATAAAAAATTATAATTTGGTTAAAATACCAAAAGCGGACATTCGATTAACAGTATTTTAGGTATTAAATTTTTAAGAGTCTTTGGCGCTTTGGGGCACAAAGCGACTTAAAAATTTATTTCTGAATGAGTAGTCAAGCCTATGAACCACTATAAGTGGCACTCTTTTTAATTGCGGATAATATCGCTATTCTCTAGCCAAGTTCGAGTATTAAATTTCGAATCTGATCAGCTAGCTCAGGTGATTTAATTAAAGCACCATGACAAGGCAGTAAAATTTTAGGCGGTGAAATTTCAATAAGTTGCATTACCGCGCTGGCAAAGACTTTTCGATCTTTAATACCAAAATTAGGAAATACTTTAACCATTTTTACAATGTCACATAGGGGGCCTTCAGTATGTTTTTGGCCCGAAAAGGCATCCACAACATGCCAAATATGGCCAATCTGCGCTGACTCTATAAGCCAAACCTCACCATTTTTCAAACCACTGGGTTCTTCCAAGGTAAGCCCGTCTGGTAGTGCATTGGCTAGCGATGATAATTCTTTGAACGTTAGTCCTGTCTTGCTAGTCAAGCGTGCATGAGCACTCTCAGATGCCACCAGATGCGCTTTGGGGTAGGCTTTTGAGTATTCTATCAAACCAGCATTATGGTAGGTATTGGGGGCGAGTAGATATTGGACTTCGCCTAATTCGATTAGGCTATCTTTAGCCTCTTCACTGAGGCCTGACACTGGACTATATAAACAAACGCCACCTGTTCTCAGTTTAATAGCCGTGCATCTAAGGCTATTTTTGGTGGCGGTATATAATGTAGCAGAGCCATCGACTGCTTCAAACTTGGATAATTTAGCTGCCATCGGTACTTCCTTTGTCGTGGTCAAATTATAGCGGTCAAATTATAGCGGTCAAATAAATCTGCTCATGGTTCCGTAGTCTACCCAATATAACGCTTAAGCATTTTTCTATTTGACCACTAGCCCTATAATTAGTGTTTATTTAATAACTTTTTTATACCAATCGACAATACCTTCACCAATTTCATGTGGATGCGACTCTTGTAGATAATGCTTTCCTTCACCTAAATCTACTGCAGTAATATTTTTCCACGTTTCAGCGATATGCTCACCTAATTCTCGATTAATGATTAGTCCTGGCTCTGCATAAAATAACAACTTAGGCACATCTGAATTTTTGTGGTATTCATTATATGAATTAACAATGTCAGTGGTAAATTTTGGGACGCCATCAAACGAAATTTGACCAGGCCACATAAGCAGTGGTTTACGGCTCTTTTCTTCCAAATAAGGCGCTCGGTAATGGTCCATTTCTTCTTGAGTTAATTCTCTGCCCGCCATCATGGGTAGCATAGCCTCAATAAAGAAGTTGTTTTTAACAATCATTTCATGCCCTTCTGCAGGGTCACGAAATTTTCTAAATAATGTTTCTGTCTCTTTGGTCGTATTTTTCCAATAAGAAACTTGAGACATAGCTTCAAAAAAAACAATCCCTTTTATATTTTCTCTATGCTGATTGGCATAGTTAAAACCTAAAGCAGAACCCCAATCTTGAATGACTATAATGATATTTTTTAAGGCTAACTTTTCAATAAACGCATCTAAATAGGTAATATGGTCTTCAAATGTATAATCTATATCGGGCTTGTCAGACTTACCCATTCCAATAAGATCAGGAACAACCACACGACCTAAGGCACTTACATGAGGAATAATGTTCCGCCATAAATAACTTGATGTAGGGTTTCCGTGTATGAGTAAAAAAGTATCTTTAGAATTTTTGTCTCCTTCATCTACATAATGCATTTTAGAATCTAATACTGCTTGAAATTTAGATTCAAAAGGAAATGCTGCTGATATTGGTTTGTTGTTTGACATATTTATTCCTTTTTAAATGTTTAAATTGAATTTTTGCGATTTAAAACTCTTGCTGCTTTTCTAATTTGCTTCAGTTTTTCTCGTTTTGTTTTATCCCACTTTTCTGTACCCGCGCTATATCCGTAAGCACAAATTTTAGTTGCGTTTTTAAATAGAAATTCTTCCTGCTCTTTAGGGTATATATTTCCTATTTCTCTAAGTGTCCAACCCACTCCTTTTTCAACATAATAAGCGTGGTCAGAAATTAAAGGTGTTACCAAATCTATAAGTACCTGAAAAGGTAAATAGTGTTTTCTATGAGCGCTGTAATAAAGTAAACCCACTATGCTTTGTCTTCTATGCCATGGGTTTTCAGACGTATTCCATTTTTTATATGTTGGCAAAATTAGTTCTGCATGATATTCTACTAATTGAGCATATATTTTTGAAATACTATCGCTTGTTTCCCATCGATTAATTTTGTCTTGCCATAATTTAATCGTTGGCCAAGCGGCCAGCATTTCATCTTTGTTTTTAATATGCTCCTCCAAGAAATACAAACAAAACATTTCTGCTCTATACACTTTTGTGTTAGTCCAGATATAACTCCATATCGCTAGTTGTTCATAAAAAGACATGTGTTTAAAAGAAAAACCTCTTTCAAAAGCTTTTCTTTGTAAAGGAACGGTTTCACCTGCTTTAGAAGTGATTGTTTCTATTTCTTGAAGGTAGTTTTGCATATTATTTAAAACTCTAATATTAATAGCTTCTTTCGCTAATATATTATTTTATAGTGGTTAGCGAATCGTTGGTTATAAATTAATTGCTAGCGGTTAATGCCGAGCTAATTACTTCATTACCATGATAAAGTTCAAATATCTGGTTACTGACTTCGTCACGATTAATGTAATACTCTATTGATTTAGCGACATCTTCTCTGCTAATGAATAAATCATTCGTAGAAGTCGAACGCGTGGTTGTTATGAGCCCGTTGCCTTTATCATTAGTAAGGAGTCCCGGTCTAAGAATGGTGTAATTTAGGCCACTGGATAATAGGTACTGATCGGCAAAATACTTTGCCACCAAATAGGGTTTTATTTCTGATTCAAATTCGTCAGGGTCTTGTGCGCCTAAACCACTTACCATTACAAAATGTTGTATACCTTCCTTTAAAGAATAATCAACTGCTTTTTTTGCTGCCCATAAATCTATTAGAAGTGTTTTATCGTCGCCTGTATTACCGCCAGAACCTGCACTAAATACTACTTTATCGCAGTCCTTAAAAGCGTGTTCAAAATCAGTTTCAAGATCGCCAACAACAGCCTCTACACCCATATTTTCTAACTTCTCAGCTTGTAGTTTGCTACGAACCATTGCGAGCACTGGGCGATCCTGATTGTGAAGCAACTCAACCACTATTTTACCAATCTGGCCATTAGCGCCAATAACGAGTGTTTTTTTCATTTTTTATACCTTTAAAGCAATTTTTTAAATTGACCTGCCAAACAAAATACAAAAAAGGCAGGATCCACTCACATTAGATTAGAAGTCTTGAATTGTTGGTCTGATAATAATTTCGTTAATATCGACATCATCTGGTTGTTCAATCGCATAGGCGACAGCTTTGGCAATAGATAAAGCTGGAATGGCGACTTTATAAATATCTTGAACAAACTTAGAGGTGGCTTCATCCGAACTACCGAATTTTAATTCAGAATCAATTAAGCCGGGTGATAATAGCGTTGTACGTATATTGCCACCCACTTCCGCTCTCAATCCTTCAGTTATCGCTTTAACCGCAAATTTTGTACCGCTATAGACAGCCGAACCCGGTGAAACTTTATGTGCAGCAACGGAAGCGAGATTAATAAAGTGACCACTATTTTGTTTGGTAAACACGGGAAGTGCAGCGGCGATACCGTAAAGTACCCCTTTGATATTAATGTCAACCATGCGATCCCATTCATTAACCTTAACCTCAGCCATTGGGGCAATCGACATCAAGCCAGCATTATTGACCATGACATCTAAGCGTCCAAAAGTCTCAATCGCCTTGTCGACAAGCATTTTAACCTGATCGGATTTGGTGACATCCATCGTGACATATTCAGCTTCGCCACCCTGAGCACGAATATCGTTTACGATAGCTGCTAGTTTTTCACTACGACGCGCACCCAATACGACTTTAGCGCCTTTTTGAGCCAGAAAACGCGCAGTTGCTTCACCTAAACCACTGCTAGCACCCGTTATAACAATCACTTTATTTTCTATATTTGTATTCATTGGATATAGCCTATTTATTATTCATTTCTAAGTGAACAAGCGCTTTTTCTGCAATTTCAACACCGTATTCCTGAACAAAATGTCCTGCTTCTGCAATTTTTAAGGGCTCAGGGCAGCCTTTAATAAAGCTTCTTAAGTACTCCATCGGGCCTTCGCCTAAAGCTGTATCTTTCATGCCAATCGCCATGAAACTTTGACCGTTCCAGTCTTTTGACCAAAACTCTCTTGCGCGTTTTCCAAGTTCAACGCCATCCATCGTTGGCTCGACAGGCACCATGGCGGGAAAGCGTCTTACGCCTGCTTTATAGCTGTTGTCTGGAAATGGCGCATCGTAAGCTATAACATCCATCACAGACACTGCTGACCCTGCGTCACAGGCAAATAAACCACCGACAGGTATTTCAGGGGCATTTGCGCAGAAATCTCGCCACTGATAAAACCCTTCAGGGGCGGTTTCACCCACCGATATTGCCGTGTTCATAACAATCAAATTTTTGAATCGATCTTGCATATCCATTGGGATTGTTAACCCTAGAATTCCGCCCCAGTCTTGACAGACCAGCGTAATATTTTTCAGATCAAGGCGTTCAATTAATCGCATTAAACTATCACGGTGAAAATCAAAGGTATAAACTGATTCATCAACGGGTTTATCTGAGCGACCAAAGCCAAACAAATCAGGCGCAACAACACGATGACCAGCGCCCGTAAATATAGGAAGCATTTTTCTATATAAGTAGCTCCAAGAAGGCTCACCGTGCAAACATAAAAAAGTGTTTTCAGATGAGAAATCACCCTCGTCGATGTAGGCCATGCGTAAAGACTCAAAACCAGCTAAATCATCAATGTAGTTAGGTTGGTAAGGAAAAGCTGGTAATACAGAGAATCTTTCTTCTGGTGTTCTTAATGCTTTAATCGTCATAATATTTCTCCTGAAAGTAGTTTGCTTGAGTTTGCTTAAGTTAATGTTATCAATGCTAAAATTATTAATTTATAAGTTACTGGGTTTTGCCTAAAAATAGCGATTTAAAAGACAGTCCAGATACGCGCATACTGCCAATGATGTAAACAAAGGCGGTAATAAGATCTATGACTGAAATAAAGATAAATACCTTTGGAGCCAAGCCTAATGAAGCGGCATATGTAACAATGATAAAGCCGACCATTCTTACCAATCCGTTCCAAACAATAAGAGGGGCACGGGTTTTAATATCTGAAGTAGCCCAAAGTAACGCAGCGCCCATAAGCATAAAAGATACGCCCAATACCACTGTGATAATTAACGTGTCTGCTTGAGGTGCCATCAGCGCTGAAATAATCATGCCTAGTGCGATTGGAAAGTTGAATAGCGCCGTAATTTGTACGAATTTTTTAAACATTTTTAGTTCACTTATTTTACACTTATGAAGCGATCGCTTCAGAATTAAGTTAATTGTGAAGCGATCACTTTGTAATGTCAATAGGGTGAATTGACATTTTGAAGTGACTGCTTCAAAATAGAGTTAATTAATATTATTTTTAAGGGCCACAGAGTGAAAGCAGGACGAAAAAGAGCGTTTGATAAAGAGGTCGTTTTAGATAAAGCGATGCGGTTATTTTGGGCCAATGGATATTCAGGTACTTCTGTTGCCAATCTTTCTTCTGAGCTTGGCATTAATACGTCGAGCTTGTACGGCACGTTTGTCAATAAAGAGCAATTGTTCAAAGATGCATTGGCACATTATCAAAAACAATATGTAGAAGTTAACTACAGCCATCTAGTAGAGCCATCAAATGCAACATTAAAGGAGCGGTTACAAGCTTGTTTCTATGGACTTATTGAGCTATTTACCAGCGATGAAACGCCCCGTGGATGTTTGCTTGTAAAAAGTGTTAATGAATCAGATAGTGTTGCGTTTCCAGAAGATGCGGTTGTTTATATAGAAAAATCAGGAACAGAAACTCAGAAAATACTGACGGATTTATTCGTGTCTGGCATTGCGAAGACGGATATGCCCAAAGGTCAAACAGCTGAAAAACTTGCTACGTATCTATTGTCAATTAGTTATGGCATTGCCGTTCAAGCAAAGGCTGGTAAATCGGAAGAAGAGTTAAAGTCAGTCCTTGATCATAGTTTGAATTCTATCCTTGGTTAAAATTGATTAATAATTATGTCGAACTAATGTTGGATATAAATTTATAGTTTTACAAGGCGCTTTGGTGGCTAAGCAGACAATGAATAGGTACAAATTTTGGTTTAATTTAGTATGCTTTTAACAATTGTTGACAAAGTTGACCTAAGAGCTACATTGATTAGTTTTATGTCATATGTGTTAAATTGCTACTCTGTTTTGAAAAGTGATGAAATTTTAAATAAGGCCACTATCTCATTAAATTTTAACTTGTCAGCGAAAGTGTTTAGTTGGTAGGGGTATAAAGTGGGGTATCAATAAAATTCCCATGTTAATAATTTAATATAATCAATCAGATAAATGATATGTGGGCGGGATGATGTAAATCATCCCCTAAGTCATTGAAATATAAGAAGCCTCGCTAACGCGGGGCTTTTTTTTGCTTGTTTGGTTTGTGTGATGACATGTGATTGGCGCAGCGCCTTTGTCCATGTTGCAACCAACTGATAGCGTCCGAAACAGGGTGGGATCTTTATTATGTGGTAGAGCGCAATAGTGAGGTTGTTTTTAATCACACGGTTGCGATGTGGTAATCATTGGCTCACTGAACATACATGGAAGAATAATTCTCTACATAGTCTTCCCATATTGGAGGAGTGCCGATCACATCTTGTACTGTTTCGATAAATTTTTTGACCAGTGGCGTTTGATTTCTGTGTGGGTAAACGGCGTATAGTGCACCAAAGTCACTTGGAAACCAGTAGTTTTGCAGTATCGGGACGAGTCCGAGATCTTTAAGGTTTGATTTAAGCACGGACAGGTCCGCGATTGAATAGCCCAGCCCAGCTTGTGTTGCACTAATAAGCGATTCTACGCTGTTTGCTTTAAAGCGCCCGTTGATGCTGTATTTCTCCATTTTACTCTGTCCGGAAGGTGCCATTTCCAGCTTATCAAATGTAAAAGAGCCATTTGAATAGGTAATCGCAGGTAAGGAAATAAGCTCTTTAAGCGTTTGAGGATTGCCGTGCTCTTCAATAAAGTGGGGAGAGGCGAGAATAACCAACTTGGTTGGTGCGAGTTTCTTCGCGATATTGCTTGAGTCTTTGGGGGTGTTTAGGCGAAAAGCGATATCGAATTTTTCACCTACGATATCCATTAGTCTGTCGTCCAATGAAAGCTCAATATAGGTTTCCGGGTATTTCTTCATAAAAAGATTAATGGCTTTTTGCAGATATGGATTGCCAAGCGAAACATAGCTGGTTATCCGTAGTAATCCTCTAGGTTCCGTATGAAACGTTTCTGCTAAGCGTTGAGTTTTACTGAGTTCATTACGGATAACTTTGGCTTGCTCTAGGATTTCTCGCCCTGCATCCGTTAAGGATAAAGAGCGAGTGGTGCGGTTGAGTAACCTTACGCCTAGGGTCTCTTCCAATATTTTGAATTGCTTAGTGACCACAGCTCTATCCATGTGCCTGAGCTCAGCGGCTTTAGCAAAGGAGCCCTGATAAACAATATCCAAGAACAGGTCAAGGCGAGTCGCTATATCCATATCTTATCCGCTAGTAAATTAAAAAATGAATCTGAAGCTCAATTTTAATGTATTAAAAGGGATAAGTAACTTAAATCGAATACGCTTATGTCAGCTAAATGACAGTGAAGACCTCTTCGGTTGCCAGTCGAGATTTGGGTAGTCCGAAGTTGAAATCCTCAGCATCCGCATGATAGCCCATCGCTAAGGCTACATGGCATACGTAGCCATTCAATTCATCAGTGAAAACCTCACCGATGAGTTCTGAGTCAATGCCTTCCATCGGTGTTGAATCTATGCCTAACCGAGCTAGAGTATGCAGCGCATTACCCAGAGCGATATAAGTTTGTGCTTTAGTCCACGTTGCGTTAGAACCTTGCTCGTCTCTTAGAAGGTCTGCAAAGTGAAGCGCTCCGTTTAAGGCAGCATCATATTTTTCTTCTTTTAAACGGCCTAATGCAACATTGATATCCAGCACTTTTTTGTGGTCGTCCCTCTGGTAGTTCGGATTGTGTGCAAAAAGGATAATATGTGACGCTTCCTTAGCATGGTGACGATTAGGCTGATACTTATTAACAAAGGTGGCGTCGAGACGATTTTTTGCTTCATCACTTTCTATTAATATAAATTTCCAGGGCTGTGAATTAATGGATGAAGCTGACAGCCGAATCGCTTCTTTGATTATTTCAATGTTTTCCGCTGAAATGCGTTTGCTGGGATCGTATTGTTTGGTTGTATAGCGGGCGCTTAAATCTTTTATAATCGAGTGAGTCATTGGTTTCTCTTTAACTGTTTATTTAATTTACTTTTTTCAGGATTTTTCTGAGTGCAATAGTAAAGCTTTCTGGGCTATCTTCCTGAACAAAATGGCAGGCATCAGGTACAAGTTGTACGTCTGCTTTAGGAAAATGCGATCGCCATTTTGCAATGGCTTCAGGCGTGCCATGATTGAAGTCCTTTTGGCCAAAAATAAACTCTACTGGTTTATTCGCGAGTGTTTTTAGTCTGGCCTCTATTTTCTCTAGCCATGCGCCTGCAAGGGTGATCTGCTGAGGAAAAATGGCGGTTGCTCTTCTTGAATCCGGTGTTGGAAATGTCATGGTATAAGCATCAACGATGGCTTGGTTACTGCTGGATTCTTTCTTAATGTTTGCCAGCATTAGCTTAGTAACAAAGACGTTCTCATTCAGTACCCGCTGTTCCATCTCCGGTGTTCTAAACAACATGGAAAATGCTTCAATACCGCCATCAACTTTCCACGCCCAAGTATTGGAAATCACCACTCCAAGTACATTATCAGGGTGATTCGTCGCCACGTTTAGCCCGGTCGGCCCACCCCAGTCCTGAACAACCATGATGAATTTGTCTAATTTCAGATGTTCAAAAATTAAAGATTCAATCCACTCTGAGTGCTCCTGTGGCGTAAAACCGAAATCAGCAGGCGTATCTGAAAAGCCAAACCCAGGAAGGTCATAAGCAATTACCCGAGCTTCTTTTGACATGTCTTTGATTATGTTGCGGTTTAAAAAAGACCAATCGGGGTTGCCATGCGTCAGAACAATGGGAATGCCTTCGCCTTCATCGACATAATGCATCGACACACCGTTTCGTTCATACCAGTGGCTCTTAAATGGGTACTCTTCTTTATCGACTATAAAAGGACGTTGCTTTTGATTAGTCACGTCGGCGTTGTTGATAATTGGATCTGGCTCAACGTGGTAGACGATCGGCTGTGAGTATTCAGCAGCAAGTTTTTTTAATGCTTCTACAGACATGTGTTCTTCCAGTGTGGGGTGAAAAAATGATTGCTGAGCTCAATTAATGTAATCGATGAGTTAGTTGACAGCTAAGCCATAAAGGGCATCTTATCACGCTATATATCCCTTTATTGTTTCTTAATATTCAACAATCAATTGGCTATACGCCTCTATATCATTGCTTCGAGTCGGGCCATAATTCAATCAATCGAACACACTGATCACTACAGAGTTAAAAATATGAAATCTACCCTTGCATCAGCCTTTATCGTCCTGTCTTTATTGTTTGCCAGCGCGACTCAAGCCGCCTCATTAGCACCACAATGGGAGCTAACAGGGTTCTCACAACCCGAATCTGTTTATGTTTCACCTGAACATAAATGGATATATGTTTCTAATGTAAACGGTCAAAAACCCGGCTTTATCAGTAAGCTCTCTAAAGGTGGTGTTATCGAGCAACTAAAATGGGTTGACGGGTTAGGTATGCCAACGGGTATGGGCATGTTTGGCAGCGATCTCTATGTTGTAGATAGAAATCAGGTCCATATCATCAACACCGAAACCGGAAGTATGACTAAGAGCATAAAGGCAAATGATGCTGTCATGCTGAATGATTTGACGATTAGTGATAAAGGACAAGTATTTGTTGGCGATATCGCGGCAGGAAAAATCTATACCTTAGTCGATAATAAATTAGTTGTTTGGTTGGAAGATAAAAACCTCCCACATCCAAATGGCTTATTGGCACAGGGAAATACACTTGTTGTCGCCAATATGGCAAGCAAGTTAGCTCAGCAATTTGAGCCCGAAGAATATGGCTCAATCTATAAAATTAATATCGCTGATAAATCGCTGCAAATGATTAACTCAAGCTACAGGCTTGGTGGTTTGGACGGTCTAACCGAATTGAATAATTCACTGGTTGTCAGTCATTTTCCTGCGGGGGAGATTTATCAGATCACAGACAAAGAACGAACGCTGTTAGGCACTTTAGATATTAGTACCGCGGATATTAGTGTTGATGACAGCACTGATACGCTGTTTGTTCCATTCTTATTAAAGGACAAAGTTGCTTCTTATAAGGTTATCAACGATTAGCGCTATTTATGACATTACCTATTTTGGTGCCAAATAATATAAGGGAAATACGATGAAAATTGAAATGTGGGCTGATTATACCTGCCCCTTTTGTTACATGGGGCAAGCCAGTCTTGATCAAGCGCTTGACGGGCTTGGATTGAGTGAAGAAATAGAAATTGTACATAAGAGCTTTCAGTTGGAACCCAATGAAGCTTGTCATGCTGGCGAAGATCTCAATGAGCTGGTGGCAAAAAGATACGGTAAGTCTTACGAATGGGGCAAAGCCCATAACGAACAACACACTCAAATGGCCGCCGGTTTTGGTTTGCATTTGAATCTAGCAGATCAAACCATCAACAATACGATTCTTGCGCATCAGACCACTAAATTTGCGGATGCAGAAGGTAAAAAAGAGCGGATGATTGAGCGTATATATCAAGCGACCTTTGAAGAAGGTAAAGATATCGGTGATAAGCAAACGTTATTAGATCTTGCCGCAGAGATTGGCTTAGATGCAGATAAACTTGCAAAAGCGTTGGATGAAAAAACCTACCTCAGCGCCACTCATTCAGACATTAGAGAGGCAATGACAACAGGGATAAACGGAGTTCCTTTTTATCTGATCAATGGCAATACGCCTGTGTTCGGGTTGCACAAGGTAGATGCATTAAAAGCAATTCTACAAGAAGCGAGTAAGCAGCCTTAATCCTCAACACAAAAAATACAGATGAGAGCCGTTCGATTATCTAATCACTTTAACGTTAAGTGATAGATAGAACTAACCGTTTTAAGAAGCCTCTTTACTAGTTAGGGCTAAAGAGAAAATACTGGAGAAAGTAATGTTTAAAAATTTTGGATGGATAGTTGAAGCAAAGTTAAACGCTGGTCAGTTAGAGAACTTCAAGAAAGTAATGAACTCTCAAGTTAACCGAGCATTGACTGAAGATGGCACGCTAAACTATCAATATTATCTTTCTGATGCTGGGGATGTGATGGTTTATGAGCGCTTCAAGAATGCGGATTCATCACACGAGCATATAGAAAACTGGGATGCCCATGCTGAAAAATGGATGGCAGCGGCAACACCTACCCGTATGTTACATTTAGGAGAGCTTCCTGAAGATGTTCGTGAAAGACATTCGGCCCTAGATCCTCTTTGGCTAAAGCCATTGGGTGGATTTGCAAGAGAAGAAGCTGAAGGAGCCTGATTGAAAAAGAGGGTAATACCACTTTTGAGAACTTTGGTTGGATAGTAGAAGCTAAACTGAACGAAGGCCAACTTGAAAATTTTAAAGAGGTGATGAACTCACAGGTTAACAGAGCCTTAACTGAAGAGGGTACGTTAAACTATCAGTACTACATCTCTGATGCTGGTGACATTATGGTCTACGAGCGTTTTAAAGATCTTGAGGCATCTTATATTCATATTGAAAACTGGAATGCACATGCGGAGCGTTGGATTGCAGCGGCTACGCCAACAAGAATGGTTCATTTAGGTGATTTACCGATGGAGCTTAGAGAGAAGCATGCTGCACTTGCCCCACTTTTATTAAAGCCTCTTGGTGGCTTTTCAAAATAAGCTTTAATGATTAATCAATAATGTCGCTGTGTAAAATGTATACACCTAAATCATACGGCGGGCATCGTCCGGAAGGGAGGGGTTGTTGTAGTTTTTCCTTACCCGATAATCACCCTCTAAGTTATTGATACAAAAGAAGCCTCGCTAACGCGGGGTTTTTTTTGTGCTTATTTTCATGCTTTATTTTTATGTTAATGAGAATTATTATCCCTGCAGTAAATGTTAGCTTTAAAAAGGAAACTGTGAGTGTTTGATTTGTCGAATAGTGTGTTGTTGGATCTGATTAAGCATCAGAGGTTTGGGGTGGAATATCAACCTATTGTAGCGATAGCTACCAATGAGATAGTAGCTTAGGGATAGGTACGGCGCTAGACGATTTGTGTAATCCTAGGTCCATGTTATCTGTGGCTGTGATGCAGTTGGTGGAGTGGATTAAGCTTGATAAGTATGTTCTTAAAATGCAAGATGATGTGAGCTATATGGTGTTTGTCTCAAAGATTATTGAGTTTGCCCATGTCACCGGTAAGCGAGTTATTTTAGAAGGTGTGGAAACCGCTGAAGATCTGGCTTTTGCTGAGCGGATTGGCGTAGATTACGTGCAAGGCTTCTTTTATCGAGATAACTTTATTTATTTCTAAAGGCTAAAGTTGCCGACTAATTAGGCGATTATTCAATTCTGGCATTATAAGACAAACCATTGATTCTAAAGCTATTGATAAATACTCAACCGTGTAAGATACTTAGATTAGAATTTAACGCCATTTTAAAATAAAAGGGACGATTATGCTCAGGAAAACCCTCATTAGTCTGGCCGTTGCTGGTGCATTTTATGTGTCTAACGGCTACGCATTGGAACTGGGCGAGTTAACCTCTCAATCAAACTTAGATGAACCATATCGAGGCAAGATTGAATTGTCGGATTATGGTCAGCTCACGCCAGAAGATATTTTAGTTCGCTTAGGAAGTGAGAGTGAATTCCAGCAGGCTGGCTTTAAACCTGCGACGGACTTATCTCAGCTAAAATTTGATGTGAAACGTGCGAGTAATGGTAAAGACCTTGTCATTGATGTGACCTCGGTTAAAGCGATAAAAGATAAAGAATTACATTTTGTATTGGCTGCTCGTTGGCCTAGTGGGCAAGTGGTTCGTGAGTATCAAACGCCACTGAATCAATCTGCCTTAGTCGATAAATCGCAAGAAGAGCTCGTCCGTTCGACGAAACTTACTTCTGCGCAAACCTCTTCAAGTTCGGTGTTTCGTGGTGCAACGGCATCAGCGGATAAAATGGCTTCGCGCGGTAATATGTTTACGGCGAAAGGCAATACACTGTGGTCAATTGCGGACAAAAACACCTTATCGAATCGCTTAAATATTTATCAAACTATGATGGCGATTCAGGCATTAAATAAAAATGCTTTTTATTCAAATAACATTAATTTGCTAAAAGAGGGTGTTGTATTACGATTGCCTACTGAGCAGCAAATTGCTCTATTCAATAAGTCCCTTTCTCAAAAAGAATTTAATCGTCAGCACAGTGCGTGGATGGCGCTTAAAAGTGCGGCTGCAAGTCGCTCAAAAATCGCAAGCGCTCAGTTGAACACTCAAGCCAAAGCAAAAGGCGCGGCTACATCGCCGGTCTCCGACTCGGATAAATTAACCTTATCTTCTGGTCAAAGTGCTTTGCCGGAAAATAATGCCAGCTCAAATGCAGGTCAAGGGCAGAGTGTTAGCAATCTTAAGACGCAACTTTCTTCCGCAGAAGAGTCGTTAGATAAAGAGAAGCGTGAGAAAGAAGATCTTTCAGGCAAGCTTGGCGATTTGAATAAACAACTGGATACGCTGCAAAAACTTATCAGTTTAAAAGATAAGCAAATGGCGGAGCTAGAGAAGCAGTTTGCGAGCGCACAGCAGTCTCTACAAGAACAGAAAAATACGGTTGATCAGCTTCTAGAAGCGGATCAGGCGCGAAGAGCGAAAGAAAAGGCTGAAGCTGATTCTCTTGTGAATAAAATTTTCGGCAATCCTATCATTGTCTCTATTGCTGCGGTCGTCATGCTTTTATTCGGATTTTTAGGTGGGCTGTTGATGCGTCGCCTAGGTAAGAAGAAAGAGATTGAGCCAGTTGCAGATGAATTTGATTTGGCGGCTCCTGCGGCGCTTTCCGGAGCGGCGGCGGCTGTTGCCATTAATAATGATGATGAATCCGAAGAAAACTCTTTAAAAGACCCTTTTGACTTTCCTGTTGATGATGCAGCGAGTGATAAAGCTGAATCTATGAATAAAGTAACAGATTCATTGGATTTAGATGAAGAAGAGTTTGATTTCGCTGAAGACTTGTCTATCCCTGAAGAGACATCGCCACAAGATGATGGTGTTGAGGATGATGAATTAGAAGATCCTTTTGCGTCTTTAGACGTGGAAATGGATGAGTTGTCTGATGAAAATGATATTGAAGATCTGGATGACAGTTTTGAAAGTCTTGAGTCAGAATTAGAAGCTGTTCCTGAAGATGAAGTGGATGTTCCAACGGTAGAGCCTGAAATGGATGCCACAGAAACTGAAACGATCCAGGCCGATACTGCCATACAAGACGTGGATGAACCTAGTGAAGAAGAGAGCTTTGTTTCAAGTCTGCTAAATGATGAGCAGGATGATCTTGATGAGTCTGCTTTGTTCGATAAAACGCCAAACGAATCTTTAGCGTCTACTATCGAAGAAACATTAGCAGAAGCGCAGCATGATATGACGGATATTGAAGTGCCTTCATTTGGTGTAGAAGAAGCAGCAGAGGGTGCTGAGGTTGACGATGACGAAGAAGAGTTTGATTTCTTCGATGCCAGCGGAGATGAGGTGGCAACTAAACTTGATCTAGCTCGTGCCTATATGGATATGGGTGACGATGAGGGTGCGCGTGTTATACTTGAAGATGTTGTATCCACGGGTAATGAAAAACAAATTGCCGACGCAAAAAGTATGATGGAGCGGATGTTCCCAAGTGACTAGAAAAGTTGTCCTGTTAGTAGAATATAATGGCTCAGCCTATAAAGGCTGGCAAGCACAAAAATACGATGTACCCACTGTTCAGGAGAATTTAGAAAAAGCACTGAGTGTGATTGCAAACCACAAAGTGAGCGTTATTTGCGCAGGTCGAACAGACTCTGGTGTTCATGCCAGTTCGCAAGTGGTTCATTTTGAAACAGATGAGGAGCGCAGCGAGCGCTCTTGGACGTTAGGCACGAATACGCATCTGCCTTCTGATATTGCAGTGGTCGCAGCTCGGTACGTTGATGATGATTTTCATGCTAGATTTAGTGCGCTTAGTCGTCGCTATCGCTACGTCATTTATCCTACGGCTCTGCGTCCTGCTATCTTGTCTTCGGGTCTTACATGGACTTACAAGTCGCTAGATGTTGGCGCAATGGCGCAAGCAGCAGAGTGCTTTCTGGGAACTCATGATTTTACGTCCTTTCGTGCCATTGGTTGCCAAGCCAATACGCCCACGAGAACTATTTTGAATTTTTCAGTTCAGCAATTGGGTCAGTACGTTGTGCTTGATGTGCGTGCCAATGCGTTTTTGCATCATATGATTCGCAATTTTGCGGGTGTATTGATGACCATTGGAGCAGGTGAGAAGCCCATTTCTTGGGCGAAACAAGTATTAGATGCTAAAGATCGCACTCAAGGTGGTATCACAGCACCGCCAACAGGTTTGTATTTTGTTGATGCTGAATACCCAGATCATTTCAATGTCCCTTCGCGACCATTAGGTCCGCATTTTTTACCTTATGTAGAAGAGCCAGAGTATGCCTTGTCGCGTTAAAATCTGTGGAATTACTAACCTTGAGGACGCGCTTACCGCTTGCGAATATGGTGCGGATGCTCTGGGTTTCGTTTTTTATAAAAAAAGCCCTCGTTATATCGACCCTGAAGTAGCCAATGGTATCCTTGCTAAATTGCCTCCCTTTGTTGTGCCAATAGCGCTTTTTGTGGATGCTCAAAGTGATGAAATTAATGAGGTGATCTCAGGTCATTCTCGTTGGATGATTCAATTTCATGGAAATGAATCAGAAAAAGAGTGTTTATCTTATAATCGTCCCTATATAAAGGCATTAAGGGTTAAAGAGGGCGATGATTTGTTAGCGGCAACGCAAACGTATTTGTCGGCCAATGCCATTTTATTAGACGCCTATAAAGCGGGAGTACCGGGTGGTACGGGGGAAGTGTTTAATTGGACTTTGATTCCAAACAACTTACCTTTGCCGGTTATTTTGGCGGGTGGCTTAACACCTGAAAATATTGCCCATGCGGTTGAGCAAGTTGCTCCTTATGCGGTGGATGTTAGCGGTGGTGTTGAGGCGTCCAAAGGCTTAAAGAACAAGGTAAAAGTAAAACAATTTATTAGTGGAGCAAAACGTGAGCAATAAAGATATAGATCAAACCTTGCCGGATGAGCATGGTCGTTTTGGTCAGTACGGTGGAGTCTTCGTTTCTGAAACGTTAATGTCTGCACTTGATGATTTAACAAAAATGTACGAAGAGTTGTCTCAGGACGCTGCGTTTCAAGCCGCGTTTGATAAGGATTTAGCCCATTATGTTGGTCGTCCTTCTCCATTGTATTTTGCTGAGCGATTAACTGAAAAAGCCGGTGGCGCTAAGATTTACCTTAAGCGTGAAGATTTGAACCATACGGGCGCGCACAAAATCAACAACACCATTGGTCAAGCCTTATTGGCGAAACACATGGGTAAGCCTAATATTATTGCTGAAACCGGCGCCGGACAGCACGGTGTGGCTTCTGCTACTGTGGCGGCTCGTCTTGGTTTAAGTTGTAAAGTATTTATGGGGGCGGAAGATATTCGTCGTCAGAAGCTGAACGTTTATCGTATGAAGCTATTGGGCGCGGAAGTGATTTCGGTTGAGTCTGGTACCAAAACACTGAAAGATGCGCTCAATGAAGCAATGCGTTATTGGGTGAGTAATGTAGACGATACTTTCTACATTATCGGCACCGCAGCGGGCCCTCATCCGTACCCTAAATTAGTACGGGATTTTCAGTCCGTGATTGGTCGTGAAGCTAAAATACAGTGTATGGAGCAGGAAGGTCGATTGCCTGATGCTTTGGTTGCCTGTGTTGGTGGTGGTTCTAACGCGATTGGACTGTTCCATCCATTCATTGGTGATGACGGTGTGGCTATGTATGGCGTAGAAGCCGGTGGTGATGGCATAGAAACAGGTCGTCATGCGGCGCCATTGTCAGCAGGTCGTCCTGGTGTGCTTCATGGTAATCGTACTTATGTGATGGCAGACGATGATGGTCAAATTATCGGTACGCACTCTATTTCAGCCGGTTTGGACTACCCAGGCGTGGGTCCAGAGCATGCATGGTTAAAAGACATTGGTCGTGCCAATTATGTTGCGATCAATGACGACGAGGCAATGGACGGTTTTCATGATTTGACTCGTCTTGAAGGTATTATGCCGGCTTTAGAATCAAGTCACGCAGTGGCTTACGGTATGAAGTTAGCGGCGACTATGGACAAAGACCAATTTATCGTCATTAATCTTTCCGGTCGTGGTGATAAAGATATTATGACGGTTGCTGAATTGGATGGGATTACAGTATGAGCCGAATCAAACAGTGTTTCGCGGATCTAGCTAAAACAGGTAAAAAAGCATTAATTCCTTATATTACCGCAGGTGATCCAACGCCAGAACATACGGTTACCATGATGAATGGTTTGGTTGATGCTGGCGCTGATGTGATTGAAATTGGTATGCCGTTTTCTGATCCAATGGCAGATGGTCCGGTTATTCAGTTAGCCTGTGAGCGTAGTTTAGCGGCTGGCACCAGTGTACGTAAGGTATTGGCTATTATCGCTGAGTTTCGTAAACAAAATTCTCATACGCCAGTGGTCTTGATGGGCTATTTGAACCCAATTGAGTTCTTTGGTTATCAAGCTTTTGCAAATTCTGCGAAAGAAGCGGGTGTAGATGGCATTTTATTAGTCGATCTGACTCCAGAAGAGGCGACAGATGTAGTAGAATGCTTCCGCCAAAACGAGATTGACCTGATTTATTTGTTAGCGCCGACAACAACACCGGCTAGAGCTAAGAAAATTTGTGATCTGGCTTCCGGTTATGTGTATTACGTATCGGTAAAAGGTGTCACTGGTACGGCTGAACTGGATGTGGATAGTGTTCAAAAACACGTCGATTCATTGCGTGAAATTACATCGCTTCCAATTGGTGTGGGTTTCGGTATTCGCGATGCGAAAACAGCCGCCGCTGTCAGTAAGTGTGCTGATGGTGTTATTGTTGGTAGTGTTTTGGTAAATGCCATTGCTGAAAATAAAGATCAGCCAAAAGAATATATCGCTGACGCTTTGCAAGCTATTCTAGCGCCTATGCGCACAGAAATGGATGCTTAAGCGGCAGCTGTAAACAGAGATATGGAGAGTTAAATGAGTAGCTGGTTAGACAAATTTGTACCGTCGCTTGTACGTAGCGAATCAAAACGCGGATTAGGTTCTGTTCCTGAAGGCCTTTGGAAAAAATGCCCTAAGTGTGACAATGTTCTTTACCGTCCTGAATTAGAGAAAAATTTAGACGTTTGTCCAAAATGTAGTCACCATTTGCGAGTCAGTGCTCGTCGTCGATTGGATATTTTCTTGGATAAAGAAGGGCGTTTTGAAATCGGTGCTCACCTTGAGCCTGAAGACAAGCTCAAGTTCAAAGACACCAAACGCTATAAAGATCGTATTACGGCTGCGCAAAAAGCAACGGGCGAAAAAGATGCGTTGGTTGCAATGGAAGGTGTTCTAAATGGCATGCCCGTTGTTGCTGTGGCATTTGAATTTAGCTTCATGGGCGGCTCTATGGGCGCTATCGTTGGCGAACGTTTTATTCAGGCTGTCAATGTCTGTCTTGAAAAGCGCATCCCATTGATTTGCTTCTCAGCCAGTGGCGGCGCTCGTATGCAAGAAGCCTTAATTTCCTTGATGCAAATGGCCAAAACCAGTGCGGGTCTTGAACGTCTAAAACAAGAAGGCATTCCATACATTTCTGTTATGACAGATCCTGTGTTTGGTGGTGTTTCCGCTTCTCTTGCTATGCTAGGCGACCTAAATGTTGCTGAGCCAAATGCCTTGATTGGTTTTGCTGGTCCTCGTGTTATCGAGCAAACAGTGCGTGAGAAACTGCCTGCAGGTTTCCAGCGTAGCGAGTTTTTGCTAGAGAAAGGAGCGCTTGATATGATTATCGGACGTGAAGAAATGCGCGATCGCTTATTCAATATCTTGTCATTGTTGACTAATAGAGCAGCCTAAATAAATGACGCCAACGTCGTTAGATAGTTGGCTTTCGTACATCGAAAGCCAACACCCCTCCGAGATCGAATTAGGTCTCGAACGAGGAAGTTCAGTCTTAGAAAAGTTAAACATTTCGAGACCGAAAGGCAAAATTATTACGGTCGCTGGGACGAATGGTAAAGGGTCAACCTGTGCTATGTTGACCCAGTATCTGTATTCCCAAGGCCATTCGGTTGGCACGTATACTTCTCCCCATTTTATTGATTTCAATGAGCGTATCGCCATTAATGATACGGCTTGTGACGATTTAATAATTTGTCAGGCGTTTAGCGCGATTGAAGCCGCTCGTGGCGATACACCATTAACCTATTTTGAATTCAGCACTTTGGCTGCGTTGTGGATTTTTTCACAAGCAGACCTAGATTACTGGGTGTTAGAAGTGGGCTTGGGTGGTCGTTTGGATTCGGTCAATATGGTCGATACCGATGTGGCTGTCGTGACTTCCATTGCGCTTGATCATACGGATTGGCTGGGCGATTCCATTGAGGTGATTGCTCGTGAGAAAACAGGGATTGCGCGTAAAGATAAACTGCTGATTAGTGGTGTCGTAAACCCTCCTCGTAGTCTGGCTCAGACTGCTGTGATGATAGGTGCAGACTTACGTCAGAAAGGGGAAGATTTTTCTTACCAAATCAATGGGGATCAATGGTCTTGGACGGGTAACAATCAGGTCTTTGCTAATTTACCACGACCTAATTTGCCCTTGGAGAACGCAGCAACCGTGGTCGCTGTGTTGAGCTATATGGGGTTTGATCTTGAGCTGCTTGATCTGCAAGCATTATTTCAGACTGCTGAATTAACGGGGCGTTTTCAAAAAGTAAATGAAAGTCCTTTAATTTACATTGATGTCGCTCATAACCCAGAAGCGGCTGGTGAATTGGCGAAACGAGTGTCGCAGCTTGGTGTTAAGCCCATTGCTGTGTGCGGCATGCTAAAAGATAAAGATATTAATAGTGTCATGGCAACGCTTTGTGATCGGTTTTCTTCTTGGTATTTAGCTGACTTAGGCGGCCCTCGAGGGGCAAAAGCACAAGAGCTAGGTCAAGTCTTGGCGCGGTTGCATGACATTGTTGCGAATGAGTATTCGAGCATTGCTGAGGCTTTTGAGGTTGCTGCTTGTCGCGCATTAGAAGAAAATCGCCCGATTATTGTTTTTGGTTCTTTTGTTACTGTGACTGACTATCTTGCTCATATCAAACATAAGGAAGCACAATGTTAGATAAAAAGATGACTTATAGATTGATTGGGGCAGGGATTATGATTGTGGCAGCAGCGATTATTTTGCCACAAATTCTAGATGGTGAACGTCCTCCTGAGCTCGATATTCAAGTGGCAGTCAGTAAGCCTCCCGTCTTTCCTGATGTGAAAATTGCACCGGCGCAGTCATTAGATGCACTACCTGATTCAGGTAAAAGTGATGTGGCCGCTATTTCATCGGATAACACGGTTGCGAAATCGGCTCAAGATATAAGTCTTGTGCCAGCGACTAAAAATGACAACGTTGCACCAGCACCAGCAGTGAAAGTGGCGCAAAAAAGTGTTCCAAAAGTCAAATTAAAACCTGCTGCTACGCCCTCTGGTCGTTGGACTGTTCAGATCGCCAGTTTCTCAAAAGAAGATAATGCAAAAAGACTGGTTGATAAGCTAAAAAAAGCAAATTACTCAGCGTATAGCGTCACTACAAATTCATTATTTAAAGTGTTTGTTGGCCCTGAATTAGATAGAGATACCTCTGAAAAAGTCCAAAGCAATATCCAGAAGAAATTTTCCCTAAAAGGGATTGTTGTGAGATTTTCTGAAAATTAATACGAGTTTTCTTTTTCGGTATTTGGATTATCTATACCTTCTGTTAAACTTCGGCGCGCTTTTAATAGGGTCATTATGGACACTGTAAATTCAATTTCAACGTTAGACTGGCTTATCATTGCCGTCGTTCTTATTTCCACTTTGTTAAGTTTAAAGAGGGGATTTGTAAAAGAAGTTTTATCGCTAGTCACTTGGGTTGTCTCATTTGTTGTTGCGGTTAAGTTTTCTGACAATATGCAGGCTTTATTGGTCGATCAGGTTCAAAGTGACCAGATTCGCTATATCGTTTCTTTTGTCTCTTTATTCGTTGCGAGTCTCGTGGTGTGTGCATTAGCGAGTTATTTGATTGGCTCTTTGATACAAGTAACTGGCCTTTCTAGTACTGACAGGGTATTAGGGATGGTATTTGGTTTTGCACGAGGCGGTTTAGTGGTTGTGGCTTTTGTTTCATTATTGAGTTTGAGCCCAGCAATAGAAAAAACAGAACTTTGGAAGTCATCACAATTGATTCCTCAGTTAGTACTTTTGAAAGACTGGACACGAGATATGTTAGGCAAGAGTTCGGACATGATAAGTCCGTCTCTCATAGATCGTGCTCTTGGAAATTAGTTGCTTATAAAGCAGCAAAAAATGAAGAACCTTTATTGTGTTTATAAACACAATTTCCCCAACACGAGGATCTAGAACATGTGTGGTATCGTTGGTGTCGTTGGCACGTCCCTGGTCAACCAAGCTATTTTTGATGCGTTAACTCTGCTTCAACATCGCGGACAAGATGCAGCAGGAATGGTAACAAGCCATAATGGTCGTTTGTGCTTACGCAAAGACAATGGTCCGGTTAGTGAAGTATTTCGTACGCGTCACATGAAAAAGCTTCAGGGTAATATCGGCATTGGGCATGCTCGTTACCCAACCGCGGGTACTTCTAGCTCAGCAGAGGCGCAGCCTTTTTATGTTAACTCTCCTTACGGTATTTCTCTTGCCCACAATGGCAATTTAACAAACACTAAGAAGCTGAAACAAGAGGTGTTTGAATCTGATCTTCGTCATGTAAATACAACGTCTGATTCAGAAGTGTTGTTGAACGTACTGGCTCATGAGCTTCATACGGAAGGGAAACTTATCCCAACGCCAGAAGATATTTTCAATGCGCTAGAGCGTGTTTATAAGCGAATTGAAGGGGGTTATGCGGTTGTGGCGCTGATTACTGGTTACGGTATCTTAGCGTTTCGTGATCCAGATGGTATTCGCCCTTTGATCTACGGCTCTAAACAAACTGAGACCGGTATTGAATACATGGTGGCGTCAGAAAGCGTGGCGCTCGATGCAGGTGGCTTTAAAATAGAACGTGACATTCAGCCAGGTGAGGCCATCTTCTTTGATGTGCACCACAATGTTCATGTTCGTCAGTGCACGCCAAAAAAAGTCGCACGTCCTTGTTTGTTTGAGTATGTGTATTTTGCTCGCCCAGACTCTGTACTCGACAGTATTTCAGTGTATAAAGCCCGTATGAATATGGGTGATCGTTTAGCGGAGAAAATTCGCCGTGAATGGAAAGATCACGACATAGACGTGGTCATTCCGATTCCAGATACCAGTCGTACGGCTGCATTGCAAATAGCCCAAACGTTGAATATTCCGTTCCGTGAAGGTCTGGTGAAAAACCGTTATATCGGTCGAACTTTTATTATGCCAGGGCAGGAAATACGCAAAAAGTCTGTTCGTCAAAAATTGAATCCTGTTCCTTTCGAATTCAAAGACAAAACGGTTCTATTGGTTGATGATTCCATCGTTCGTGGTACCACGAGTAAAGAAATCATTGAAATGGCACGTGAAGCGGGTGCGAAGAAAGTGTACATCGCCTCTGCCGCGCCAGAAGTTCGTCATCCTAATGTGTATGGTATTGATATGCCTGCGGTGACTGAGCTGATAGCCAATGATCGCAATGTTGATGAGATTTGTGAATTAATCGGTGCTGACAAATTGATTTTCCAAGATTTGGACGATTTGATTGCAGCTTGTGTTGACGAAAAACACTCTGATGTTCGTGAATTTGATACTTCAGTATTTGACGGCAAGTACATTACTGGAGACATCACTGAGTCTTATCTCCAAGGTCTTGAAAGCGCTCGTAATGATTCTAAGAAATCATCCGTCGAGACCGCTTCTAGTAATGACATGATGTACCCAATGTAAAAATAGCTCGCTATTGTCGTTGCATAAAACAAAGCCAGGTCTCATGCCTGGCTTTGTTGTTTTTAATTGACGTAAATGCCAACACATTCAAAGGTCGGTCTGCGTGGAGGTAGCGAATGCCTATGTGCAGCCGATTATCAGTGGTAAGCGCTAGAAGAGCATGATGCTTCTTCTTCACTTCTTCTGCGCCTTTTTTGCAGTGCTGCATTTATTCTTGTTAGCTGAATTTAGGAATAAAATTCTGTTATTCGCTTTTAACCTCTTCAAGTTTTTCACTCGCTTCTAAGGCATCTTTTTTACGTTCTCCGCGACGATATCCGAGGACTAAGAGACAAGGTGTCAGTATCAGCGTTAACGGTGTGGCGAATGTTAGTCCACCGGCGATGGCGGTAGAAAGTTGCGTCCACCATTGCGCTGATGGCGCGCCAACACTGATAGATTGATGAATTAGGTCGATATTGAGCTGAAACACCATAGGAACGAGTCCTAAAATAGTGGTAATCGTGGTGAGCATGACCGGGCGCAAGCGTTGTACGCCGGTACGAATAGCGGCTTCTCGAACCTTCATGCCTTGTGCTCTGAGGTTGTTAAAAGTATCGATTAGAACAATATTGTTATTCACCACTATGCCAGCTAAGGCGATAACACCGACGCCACTCATGACCACACCAAAAGGCTGGCCTTTCATCATCAAACCAATGAAGACACCAATGGTAGAGAAGATGACGGCGCTTAGAATGAGGGCGCATTGGAAGAAGTTATTAAATTGCGTAACCAAAATGATCGCCATAATAAAGAAGGCAACAAAAAAAGCTTTGATCAGGAAGTCGGTCGACTTTTGCTGGTTCTCTGTGTTGCCTCTAAATTGATAGGTAATCGCGCTTGGAAGCTCTTTGTCTAACTTCGCTTTTATGGTTTTGATAACGTCGTTGACCACCACGCCATCTTTCACATTGGCGTCAATCGTGACGGTTTTTTTGCCATCTGTTCGATTGATGACACCTTGCTTAGGTGCTGCGTAGCGATGGATGAAGTTGCTGGCTGGAATAGGGCCTTTGTTGGATGGAATCTGTATTTGGTCTAGTTGTTCTAAACTTCGATTGTTAACGGGATAGCGCAAAACAATATCAATTTTGTCATTTGCGCCTTCTGGTAAAAAGTCGCTCAGTTTTAATCCGTTGGTGACCAGCTTTACCACACTTCCAAGCGTGTTTACATCAATGCCATAGCGGCTGGCTTTGGCTCTGTCTACTTCAAGGCGCCATTCGATACCGGGAAGCGATCTATCATCGTCTACTGAAATGATCGAATCCTGTTGTCTTAATTGTTCGGCGATCATGTCGGCTGCATCGTTCAGGGGTTTAGAATAATCTGAACTCAATTCTAATTGTATGTCTGAACCCGATTGCGGGCCACCTTGTTGAATTTCGGATGTGACTAGGATGCCAGGGATTTGTTTTGTTTTCTCGCGAATCTGTTCAAGTATGACACTGGCGGGTTCACGCTGTGACCAGTCAATAAACTCCATAGAAATTTTGCCGATGCTGTCTGGCGCATCTTTATTGCTGGGGGTAGCAAATGTTGTAGCTATCAGAGATTTAAGGTTTGGATTGCCAATAAGTAGTTTTTCAACTTTATGCACCAAAACATCTTTTTCCTGTAAGGATAAGTTGCCTCGAGCATGGATCTCTAAATTAGCCACTTCGGGTTCTATGCTTGGGAAAAATTCGACGCCTTTGCCATAGAGACTATAGGTAACCTGAACGGCGATTAGTAACGTAATGACAAACATTAAAACCCAAATTGGTATGTCGACTAAGCGAGTAAGTACACGACTGTACCAGCCAGTAACCCCTCTGAGTTTTGTTAGGTCGCCATTTTCGGCAAGGCGTAATGAAAGTAGGGTGGCGTCACTGTAATTGCCTTTTTTACCGATTAAAGAGCCTAATGTAGGAAGCACAATGAGCGCCATCACTAGAGATGCTGTGAGTGTGGCGATAACCGTAATAGGCAGATAACGCATAAATTCACCGACCGTATCTGGCCAGAATAGTAATGGCATAAACACGGCCAAGGTGGTTGCCGTCGATGCGATAATAGGCCATGCCATGCGTTTTGCGGCTTCGCTATAGGCTTCTTTTTTAGGGGCGCCTTCGGCAAGCTTGCGATCGGCGTATTCAGTCACAACAATTGCACCATCGACGAGCATGCCGACACTTAATATTAGCGCAAAAAGTACCACCATATTAATGGTGTAGCCCTGAATGTTAAGCAATAAAATGCCCGCTAGAAAGGCGCCGGGAATGGCTAATCCGACTAGTATTGAGCTGCGGATACCAAGCGCCCAGACAATGACAATCATGACCAATAACGTTGCTGTTATCACATTATTAAATAAGTCATTAAGCGACGTTTTAATATTGCTCGATTCGTCTTGGGTGATTGTGTAATTAACCCCTTGAGGCCACTGAGTACTGTCTTTTTTAACCAAGGCTTTGACAGCATCAATCGTGTCTATGATGTTAGCGCCAACCCGTTTTGAGACCGCGAGTGAAATGCTATTTTTGCCATCAACTCTGGCGTAGCTTGTGGGATCTTCAAAGGTTAATTCACCGTTTGCTATATCCCCTAATTTAACAACGTTGTCACCATCTACCTTGATGGGTAAATTAAGAATATCTTCTTTATTTTTGAGTAGACCCGGGACTTTAATAGGGAAGCGGCCTGCTCCAGTGTCTAGATTGCCTGCTGCCACTAATTGGTTGTTACCTGAGACAAAGTTAGCCACATCGGTGAGGTTTAAATTGTACGAGTCTAATTGATCAGGGCGGATAATTATTTGCGCTTGCTGATCGCGATCGCCACTGATCGCCGCTTCGAGTACGCCATTGGTTGCTTCAATTTTGTCTTGCAAGTCATTGGCGACTTTGCTTAATGTGGTAAAGCCTACATCACCAGATAAATTGATACGTAGTACAGGGAAGGTAGAGAGATTTATTTCTGTTACGGTTGGTTCGTCAGCGCCTTGAGGAAGGTCGCTTTTAGCGCGGTTAATTTTTTCTTGAGTGTCGATGATTGCTTGATCGATATTTGTCCCTTGGTCAAACTCTAAAATGATTGATGCGTGGTTTTCAGAGGCAACAGAGCTGATTTTTTTTAGGTTATCTAGGCCCTTCAATTCTTTTTCCAAAGGGTGGACTAGCAAACTGTCCGCATCTTCTGGTGAAATGCCGTCTAAAGTAACAGACACGTAAGCCATAGGGATGGTGATGTCTGGTGTGCTTTCTTTAGCGATTTCAATGTAAGACACCGCCCCAGCAATCAATACGAGACTAAACAATAATAGTACCGTTCGTGATCGCGCTAAAGCCGCTTCTATTAATTTTTGCATTTAAAAATCCTTATTAATAGTGGGCTTCAACAGTGTCGCCAGCGGAAACAAAACCTTGTCCGACCGTGATCAAGTTGACAGTGTCTGGCAGGCCAGTTACCCAGACATTGTCTCGTCCAGATTTGACAATACTGACTGGAAAAATGGTCACTTGATTGCGGTCGTTCAATACTTTTACAGCGGTATGTCCATTGTCATCTAGGGTAAGTAGGGCGGGTGAAAAGGCTTGAGCTTTTTGCTTGGTAAGCGTGAAATCTACGTCAGCGGTTAATCCTGTTGGGATCTTATGTGTAGGGTTGTGTATTGATAACTCGACGCTAATGGCGCGGCTCTCTTGATTTGCTTCTGCACTAATATAAGACACACTGCCAGTGGTCTCAAAACCAGATTCTAAGCGAACTTCCCCCAGTGTTCCTATTTTGATTTGTTGTATTCTGTTTTGTGGAATAGACACTTGAATGCGCAGCGGGTCTAAAGAAATGAGTGAGCCAATCGGTGTGTCCTCACCCACTATTTGTCCTTGTTTTACCGTTAATGTGTTCAGTGTGCCAGTAAAAGGTGCGGTAACCGTGGCGTTTTCTAAATGGATTTCCAGTGTCTTTAGATTGCTTTGTGCGGCCGCGAGGTTAGTTTTGGCTTCGGCTAATTTAACATTAGAGGCTAAGTTCTTGGCTTTCAGTTTTGTCAGACCGTCTAGTTCTATACTTCTTTGTTGTGTTAGTAGCGTCGCTTCTTTTATTTGCGATTTAAGTGCTCGAGTATCAATTTGCAAAATTGGCTCACCCTTCTTCAAAAAGTCGCCTTTATCAGCATACAGCGCAACAATTTTCCCTTTATAGCTATTGGTTAACACAAGGGTTTTGTCGGCAAGGGTTTGTCCCGAAAGGGTAAGGTGTAATTCGGTCATTTGCGCGTGAATGGTTTTGGCTTGAACCGAATACTGTTGAGTGCTTAGGGATTTGTTGGCATTGCTGTTTAGTGCATTCTCTTTAGGGCTGCTGTCTTCTGAGCTTTTTGTTGAGCTGGGATCATCATGTTGGGCTGTGGTGATGCCATGGCCACCTGCAATCATCCATAAAACAGCGGCAACGGTTATCGTGATCGCAAAAATTGGACCTGCTTTGTTTTTAAGCTCCATTAACCGCTCCCTAGTAGGCTGGTTTATATTGTTCTTATGTTGTATGTCGTTATCAAGTTTGTGTCAATTATATGCACAATTGAAGGGCGATAAAATGATCCTTGTTTGCTTATCTAAGCATATTGTTCGTGATTATGTAGATAGATACCAATGTATGGGCTTTTTTCTCTTTTTAATTAATGGTTTTTGTCAGTTTTTGGATTACAGTTTCTTTGTTTCGCTAAACCTTCGTTAGGAAGGGTGATATTATACGCGCACAAAATTTACCCTCTTTTTTTATTTGGATAGATATGAGTCTATTGTCGTTAGAACAGGTCAGTGTTGCATTCGGGCATAATCCGCTGCTGTCAAAAATCAGTTTTGCTGCTGAAGCCGGCGAACGTGTTGCTATCATCGGTCGTAATGGTGCTGGTAAATCTACGTTATTAAAAATTATTTCAGGCGAGCAGGTTGCCGATGAAGGCATGGTTCGAATCGAAGGCGGTATGCGTGTTGCGCAGCTTCCTCAAGAACTTCCTGATGCCAACAACAAAACTGTACGTGAAGTAGTGAGTGAAGGCGCAGGTAAAGCTCATGACCTAATGAAACGTTACTTTGCGTTGTTAGAAGATTTTGAAAATGACCACGCTAATGAGCTTGGTGATATTCAAACGGAGCTGGATAAGATTCAAGGCTGGGATCTTGAGCAACGCGTGAATCACATGATTCAGCGTTTAAAACTTCCTGCAGACAAGTTAATGTCTGAATTGTCTGGTGGGTGGCGTCGTCGTGTTATTTTGGCTCAAGCTTTGGTATCAAATCCAGACGTGCTTTTGCTCGACGAACCAACAAACCATTTGGACGTTCCTACTATCGAGTGGATGGAGCAGCAGCTTCAGCAATTCCGTGGTTTGATTTTGTTTATTACCCATGACCGTCGTTTCCTTGAGAAACTAGCCAATCGTATTATCGAATTGGATCGTGGTAACTTAATTTCTTTTAGTGGCAACATTAACGAATTTCTTGTCTTCAAAGAAAAACTTTTAGAAGAAGAAGAGCGTGCCAATGCGTTGTTTGATAAGCGTTTGGCAGAAGAAGAAGTCTGGATTCGCCAAGGTATTAAAGCACGTCGCACCCGTAACGAAGGTCGAGTACGAGCGCTAAAAGCGTTGCGTGTTGAACGTTCTGAGCGTATTGGTCGTCAAGGCAACGCTAAAATGACGATTGAGTCGAAAGACAGCTCCGGCAAATTGGTAGCAGAGTTCACACAAGTGGCCCATTCGTTTGAAGACAAGGTAATTCTTCGCCCAATGGATTTGATCGTCAATCGTGGAGATCGGATTGGACTGATCGGACCAAATGGTTGCGGTAAAAGTACTTTTCTAAAAATCCTGTTAGGCGATTTAAAAGCAGATTCAGGTACAGTGCGCCAAGGTACTAAGCTAAACGTAGCGTATTTTGATCAGCTGCGTGAGCAATTAGACCCTGAACAAACGGTTGCTGAGAATGTCGGTGAAGGCAAAGATACCATTGAGATTAATGGTCAGACTAAGCATGTTATTGGTTATCTTGGTGATTTCTTGTTCCCGCCTGAGCGCGCTCGTACGCCAGTAAAAGCCTTGTCAGGTGGTGAGCGTAACCGTGTGTTACTTGCCAAATTATTTACCAAACCTGCGAACCTTCTCGTAATGGATGAGCCAACCAACGACCTTGATGTGGAAACATTAGAGTTGTTAGAAGAGCTGCTATTAAATTACGACGGCACCTTGCTGTTAGTAAGCCATGACCGTGCATTTTTGGACAGTGTTGTGACCAGCGTAATTGCCTTTGAAGGTGAAGGCCGTGTACGTGAATACGTCGGTGGTTACCAAGATTGGATTCGTCAAGGTGGTAAATTCCCAACAGAATCTACATCGCAAACCAACGAAACGAAACCTGCCAAAATTGAAATCAAAAAAGAAGCGGTGGCCGTGGCCGCTAAGCCGAAAGCAAAGCTGAGCTATAAAATACAGCGCGAATTTGATTTGATGCCAGAAGTGATTGCTAAGTTAGAGCAAGAAATTGCCGCTTTGCATCAAATCACTAGTGCTGCAGATTTTTATGCCGGTGATGCGAAGCAGGTTCAAAAGACCTTATCGAAAGTCACTACTAAAGAGCACGAACTTGAGACAACCATGGAGCGTTGGCTTGAGTTAGAAGAAATGCAGAATGGGTAGATTATGAGCCAAAAAATCACATCAATCTCTTTTATACCGCGCTTCTTTGGCGCGTTTGGTCAGTTTTTTAAATACATGGGCAGTGGCGATTACGCTGCCCGTTGTTCTGCTGTAGGTAAGGGTGAAGTGCTGGCCTTTGAAGCAGAGCCCACTGTAATAACCAAAGAAATTGAAGTCATTCGTGAAGTCGAAGTGGCTGCGCCAGTATTGGCCACCGTCAATGAGGACGGTGCTCACCAACTGTTGCAATTATTACAACACGAAGCACGTTTTATCGATTTTATTCAAGAAAGTATCGATGGCTATGACGACGCCGAGGTTGGCGCGGCTGCGCGCCAAATTCATGCCGGTTGCTCTAAAGTGATTAACCAGCACTTTACTATCGACGTTGTTAACACAGCACCAGAGAACAGCCGTGTTGAAGTAGCATCTGACTACGACGCTAAGCAGATCAAGCTAGAAGGTCGTGTTGAAGGTACTGGCCCATATGCTGGTACCTTAATTCATCCTGGTTGGAAAGTGACAAAAACTCAGCTTCCAAAAGTCAGCAGCACCGACAATCTAACCATCTTAGCGCCCGCTGAAATAGAGGTTTAACTATGAGCGATTATTTTATTGGTATCGATTTAGGTACCACGCATTCGGCTGTCTTCTATTCTGAATCAAAACAAGAAAACGCAACGCCTGAGATTAAACAACTCAGTATTCCGCAATTTACCGCGGCAGGACAAATAACAGAACAGCCTTTATTGCCATCTTTTGTTTACTTTCCTCATGCGACCGAATTTTTAGAAAGCGATTTGCAGCTGCCTTGGGGTAGAGCAAATTCCATCGTTGGTCAATTGGCTCGTGAGTTGGGTGCGAAATCTTCTGGGCGCTTGGTTCAAAGTGCGAAAAGTTGGTTGTGTCATTCACGAGTGGGTGCTGATGAAGCTATTTTACCGGTCGACGCGTTAGAAGAGGTCTCAAAAGTCTCGCCAGCGCAGATCACGGAAACATTATTATCTCATCTTGTACATGCTTGGACGCTGGCGTTTCCAAATGCCCCCATTGCAGAGCAAGATGTGGTTATTACTGTGCCAGCCTCATTTGATCCAGCCGCACGCGCTATTACCGAGCAAGCAGCGGAACGTGTAGGCTTGCGTGCACGTTTGATTGAAGAGCCTTTGGCTGCGTTTTATGCGTGGTTAGCTGACCAAGAAACTTGGGGTGATGCCTTACACGTCGATGAGCACATTTTAGTGGTTGATGTGGGTGGTGGTACTACCGATTTATCCTTGATTCAAGCGGTTGAGCAAGATGGAACGTTAGGGTTAGAGCGTGTTGCTGTTGGCCGTCATATCCTTCTTGGTGGCGATAACATGGATATGACGCTGACTTACCATTTGGCCGGTCAGCTTGCACAAAGTGGAACGACCCTAGAGCCGTGGCAAATTTCTGGTTTAACTCAAGCGTGCCGTGAGGCGAAAGAGAGGTTGCTGTCTAACGCAGACTTGTCTGATGTGAGTGTTGTCGTACCAAGTCGCGGACGTAGCCTGTTTAATAACAGCATCAAAACAACCTTGACTCAAAACGATGTTCAGCAGCTATTGTTGCAAGGCTTTTTTCCAGAAGTGACGTTTGGTGAGCAAGCTCATAAAGCTCCACGTAGTGGTATCAGTACCATTAATTTGGATTATGAAAGTGATCCTGCGATTACTCGCCATATCAGTGAGTTCTTGGCGCAGCATAATGCTAAACCAACAAAAATCCTGCTCAACGGCGGTGTATTTAATGCCAGCTTGATTCGCAGCACGATAGAAACTCGACTGCGCGCCATGTTAGAGGGTGTTGAGCTGACTATGTTAGCACCGTCACACCTTGATCATGCGGTGGCGAAAGGAGCAACCTATTATGCCTTGGTGCAAGCTGAAGGTGGGGTAAAAGTAAAAAGTGGCTTAGCGGCGAATTATTATATTGGTGTCGCTAGCCCAATGCCTGCTATTCCAGGAATGGCGCCACCAGTGGATGCTGTTTGTGTGGCGCCATTTGGTTTGGATGAAGGTTCAGAAGAGCAAATGTTACCGAATGAGTTCTCGCTTGTTGTGGGTGAATCGGTGACCTTCCGTTTCTTCCAATCGCAAGGCAATCAAGTAGATTCAGTGGGTAAGGTGATTTCTTCTTTTGCGCTTGGTCAGCTTATTGAATTGAATCCCATTAGTATTCAATTGGATGCGGGGCATTATCAAGAAGGTGAAATGGTTCGAGTGTATCTAACCGCTCGTGTCACGGAGTTAGGATTGCTTTTATTGCAAGCTCACGATACGAAATCGGACCTAAACTGGACGATTGAGTTTCAAGTCAGGGAGGCGTAAATGCCAGAGTCAGTTTTTCGAGTTGGGATTGATTTAGGTACGACCAATTGCGTCGTATCCTATTTATCGAATGATGGAGGTGAGCCGACTCTATTGCCAATTCCGCAAGTCATGTCAGATGGTTCTGTGCAAGAATTTACCTTCTTGCCAAGCGCTATCTATCTATTGGCGGCGGATGAAAAACTGGACCCGGTACTGCCTTGGCGTAATGGTGATAAAGGGCGTGTCGTTGGTGTGGGCGCGTTAGCGCTTGGTCAGCGTCGTGCCGGACAATTAGTGCAGAGCGCAAAAAGTTGGTTGAGTCATCGCCAAGTAGATCGTCGTTCTGCCATTCTTCCTTGGGCAAGCGAATTTGCTAAAAAAATAAGCCCATTGGAAGCTAGCCAAGTGTTGCTAATGCACATCAAGCAAAGCTGGAATTATACGTTTCCTGATGCGCCTCTAGAAAAGCAAAAAGTTGCTTTGACCTTGCCAGCCTCTTTTGATGAAGAGGCGCGTGCTTTAACCCTTGAGGCAGCAAAAAATGCAGGTCTCGATGATTTGTACTTGCTTGAAGAGCCGCAAGCTGCTTGCTATCACTATATTAACGACGATGTGAAACTGGCGGCATTAGCAAACAAAAAAATGCTCTTAGTGGTTGATATTGGTGGTGGCACTAGCGATTTTAGCTTGGTTTCTGTTCAGCCGACTACGTCCGCTAATAAGAGTGTGTCACTAAAGCGTATAGCGGTAGGCGAACACTTATTATTAGGTGGTGATAATTTAGATCAGGCGTTGGCTTTTCAGCTTGATCCTAAGCAAATTTCCGCATTGTCTGCGACGCGGCTTGCTGCGTTAGTACAGCAAACGCGTCAAGCCAAAGAGACATTGCTCGGTGAAGCTGCCCCAGATCATGTCAGTATTACAGTGCTGGGCGGCGGCAGTCGTTTGATCGGTGGTTCTCAGAAATTTTCCGTGTCACGTAATGCGTTACTTGAACAAATTCAAACCGGCTTTTTCCCATTGGTAGACCAGAATACTAAGGTGCAAAAAAGCGCTTACGCCATGCATACTTTGGGCTTGCCGTATGAGTCAGATCCGGCATTTACCCGGCATTTGGCCGCATTTCTTTATACTCATCAAGAGGCTATTCAACAAGCCACTGGTAACACTATGCCAGACGCTGTTTTGTTTAATGGAGGATTGTTTAATAGCCCGCTGTTAAAAACGCAGCTATTAGACCAGCTTAATGCTTGGTCTGACACGCCGTTATTAGCCTGTGTTGCTGATGAACCAAATGATGCCGTTGCGAAAGGGGCTGCTCTTTATTTGAGTGCGCTAGTGGGCGAGGGTGCTCGAATCGAAAGTGGTGTCGCACATGCTTTGTATCTGCAAGTAGGTGACGATCAGTTCGTGGGTATTCTGCCAAAAGACACCCTGAAAGGGGAAACCTTAACCCTAGAACAAGATTTTTTTGTCACCCTAGGTCAACAGGTTCAATTTCCTCTTTATCGTTCAGATGATCATATCGACTGTATTGTAGGCAAAGTACGAAATCACGAAGGGCTGCATTATATTTCTACCTTGTCGACTGAACTGGATGCTTCAATTGATGCGAATGAAGCCGTTGTTAATTTGGCCGTGCAAATGACGGAAGTGGGCGTGTTGCAAGTCTCCTTGAAAAGCAAGAATGAGCGCGATCAGTGGCGTTTACTTTTCTCTACACAGACTAGCGCCTCGTCATCTAACGCATCAGCTGAGAGTGACAAGACTAGTACCGGCTTATTGCCCGCCAATATGGGCCAAGCCGAAGAACATTTGACTAACTGTTTCTCTAGCGCTGGGCAAAAACAAGCACCCGATCTAGTGAAGTCCCTTAAACAGGATTTAGATTCGCTTTTGGGGAGTCGTGACCATTGGAACCTTGCTACCTCGCGACGTCTAGTTGATAAGCTATTGAGCTTGAAATCAGGTCGAATGAAAAGCGCTCAACATGAACGCCAATGGTTGCAACTGATTGGTTATTGTTTGCGTCCTGGTTATGGCGCAGAGGAAGATCTTGCTCGAGTACAGCAAGTGGTTAATCTTACCAAGGTAGGTGCTCAGCATGATGCTGCGGCTGTTTGGGGGCAATATTGGACGCTGTATCGACGTATTGCTGGTGGTTTATCTGTTGAGCAGCAAACCCTTTTATTTAAACAATTTAGCCAATTTTATTCACCGTCGGGCCAGCGTTCTCGTGAAAAAATGAAGGCGTTATTAACTCGTTCTAGTGATGATTTAATTCGTCTTGTTGGTGCCCTAGAGAAGTTAGAACAAGTCGACAAACTGACTGCGATAGAGTGGTTGTTGAAGCGGCTGTCAAAATCCTCAGAGCCTGATACCGCTTGGTGGACATTGGGACGGATTGCTTCACGCCATTTATTGAGTGGGGAGCAGGAAGCTCGTATTCCTGAAGACGCACTGTATCCTCTATTAGACGCAGCTCTAAAAGAGGATTGGAAAAAACGTAAGCAGGCTGGGCTTGCCGCGGTACTTATGAGCCAAATGAATCAGGATGAATCAGCATCGCTTAAAGATTATCGTAAGAAAATTGGCAAAAAGTTAGTAAAAGACAAATGTCCGGCTCAATGGTTAGAGCGTCTTGAAAGCCAAATAGAGATCAATAGTAATGAGCTGAATGCCCTTGTTGGTGAAAGTTTACCGATAGGGTTACGTTTATAGCGTTATCAGACTTGATCTGAGCATCGTACTTGCTTCAATTATCTAAACGGAAATAAAGAACACCCAGTGATATTTTACTGGGTGTTTTTTTATGTCTGGAAAAGCCTATATTCGGGTTGGTCTTAATCGAATGAAAAACCAAATAAATTAATATCTGTTTTATATGGAACTTCCACTGGATTGTCCTGGAGTTCATTAATTCGGCCCATGTAGGTCGACATCTTGTGAGCATTAAGATTTTGTTCGTTAGGAATAGACGTGGTGAATTTTGTCGCTCTTAGGGCGCTTTTTATACCATTGGTTTCAGCGTATTTTTTATCTCCCATTAAAATAACTTCTTGTCCCATATGCCAGAAAATGTCTAAGTCTTTTATTTGTAATGGGCTGATTGGTGGTACTAAAGGCACAATGTCGTGCAGTGTAACAACACGAATCAAGGGTAAGTTACTGAATTTATTGGCTCCCGTCACATTGGTGACTTTGGGTTGTCCAAAGGTAATCAACTGAGTGACTTGGTAATGGTCGTGTTGTAAATACATACCTAAGATAACGGCAATCGCACCACCTAAACTATGTCCAGTGATGTGTATTGCTTCATCTTTTTTAAGATAGGGTTTCATGTTTTCGTAAACGGCTCTCGCGGCAGAAGCAAAGCCTTGGTGCAGTTTAATGTCTAAGATGGGATCAGGTTGTAACGATACCGTTAAATCTACAATGGCGTTTTCTAGGTTAGCGGTGCCTCGGATGGCAATGGTTTGTACTCCGTCCTTCTGGCTTAAGAAATAACTGACTTGAGAGGCAGGTATCAAAGATTGATGAACCAGCTCCTGTCCTTGTTGGTTCAGCCTATCTTTAAGTGTGTCGGCAGTTAGGTAAGTATCGTCAGATAATTTTGCTTGCGCTTTAATAAGGGTAAAATTTTGCGCGGCAATGGCGGACTGGAACGGGGCGATCAAGAAAATGACACTGAGAATAAGAAATTTTTTAAACATGTTGGTGTAGGCGGCTTACTGATTGAAGAGCGCAGAGAGTACTAAAAAATGACATTTTCTAACAGTAAAAATCCTTTTGTCAGTCGTGTTTTACGGTTGCGCGCAAGTTTTGTGCGATCTAGAAACCTTGATCTGCCCTTAACGGCAGATCAAGGTTTTAGGATAACGATGATAATCTTATAAGCTGTTCTTATATTTCAACATATAAGTCACTTTTCCCTTTTTAGGGTTGAACAGTTTATTCAGTCCTTTTTTGTTAAAGGCCGTAAACTGGCCCATTTCTTTGGTTGTTTTTCCTGAGCCGCCAACATTATCGCTTTTCATATTTATAAGGTAATGGCTGACGTCTGTGATAGCTTGGCGGTACCCTTTGGCAGAAGTTAGGTCATAATGGCTTAGATCAATGCCTTTGCGGACTTCTTTAGACCAATAAAATTCAAGAAACGGTACTGGAGATTTAGGCTTGTTCCAGCCTACGTCGCGAGAGTAGTACATGAGGGAGCGGTATTTATCATTTTCAAAATTGGCCATTCCCAAAGAAGTAGGAAGCTGCTGATAGGTAATAGCGTGCCCGGTACTGTTTTGTAGCCATGTATTTCCGTCTATTGCCATGGCTTTCCAAAATGCTGCCATGGTAGGTAATGCTCGATAATCTTTAGCAACGACAACATTGACCTTAAATTGCTTTCCACCATCTTTCATTTGCCAGAAGGCGTTAAATGTATGATGTCCATCAGTAAGATAATATTGGCCATTTGGCGCAATCACTATGGTTTTCATATCTTTCTTTTCTGTGCCCACGGCCTCGTCACATTGAAAACTGCTAGGAATGTTGGGCATAGAACTTGAGGTAAAATGAGATAAACCTTTTTGACCATTTGCTTCACAGATTTCATCAAATTGTTTCTTAGGGTCTGCTTGGAAGCGTCCTAATTTGTAATAAACTTGGTCGTAACCAATAGCAGGTTGGGTAGGGTGCAAAGTACTAAGAGGGACAAGTGCTATGCTGCCTACTTTTAGGTCGTTGGCATTGACGATAGTAGATATAAGCAGTAACAATGAGAAAAGTGGCAGCATTAGCGCTTTGCATTTCATGGCGTGTTTCCTTAGTACGTCTTTGAAAAAAAGCAGTTTACAACGCTTGTGTTACATTTGTATGTGAAGATTAATGTTTATTAATCAATAATCTTCAGTTAGGGCCAAGTAATAGGATGCTGACTTTAGATTGAATTATTTCTTTATAGTGGAAAAGTTTTATTTTTAATGTGGAGAGTCGTCTTAACGTTTGATATTACCTCGAAAACACTAAAACCAAACAAGCAAATATTATATAATTTACGAGGTTGTTTTGAGCTACAATCGTACAATATCCCCATTCACCTATAAGGACGATTAGATGGATAATGTGACTGGTTACAGTAGACTAAAAATAGGATTAGTTTCGGTTATAATTAGTTTTACTTGTCTTCTTGTATTTTTGTTCCTCTACTCTTTTGTTGAAATGTCCACATTTCAGCTGGGGCTCTCCATCGTTGCTCTTGTGTTTATTTCAGGTGGGATCACTTCTGTTTTTCTACACAAAATATTTATGAAAAACATGGATCTCATTACCAATGTTATTCATGAGATGGAAGACATTGTTACCGTTAAGGAATACAACGGAGATTATGTTTTTTGCAATAAAAGACTAGCCTATTTATACGGCAGTACACCTGATGAAATGATAGGTAAAAACGATTATTTTTTTGATCGGCATAGAGATCAAGCGGATGCCTTTTTGGAGAGTTTGCAGTCTGTTATCAATAAGTTTGAAAAAGAAACCGTTAGTGAGTCTTTGTACGATATTGATACCGGTAGAAAGCAACACCTTTGCTCCACTAAAATTCCATTCAGAGATACTCAAAACAACCTTAAAGTTGCTATCGTTGCTAAAGATGTTACTGATATCACACAATTGAAAGAAGATGCCGATAGAGATAAAAGACGCCTTGAACATGCCTTAGATGTGTCTGAGGAAGGCTTGTGGGAATGGGATGTTCACACCAATCAAGTGCTTCACAATGCGCGATGGGACCTGATTACGGGTGTTGAATCGAGCCAAGAAACCTTTAAAGAGTTTGAGGCCTGTATTTTACCTGAAGACCGAGTGGCAGTGGTTCAGGCATTGGATTTGTTATTGAAGACGAGCCAGCCATATAGTATTGAGTTTCGTATAAAACGGCCTGATGGGAAAGTAATATGGGTTTGGGATCGTGGCCGTGTGGCTGAGTTTGATAGTAATGGTGATCCAACTTGGTTGGTGGGTATTATTCTAGATATCACCACAGAAAAATATAACCAACAAAAAATTGAACGTCTTGCTTATTATGATGGACTGACAGGTCTTGTAAATCGTACCCAACTGGAAATTGAGTTGGAAAAGACCCTCTTATTAAGTAAACAAGAGGATTGCTATAGTGCTGTTTTGTTCTTAGATCTTAATCGTTTTAAATTGCTAAATGATAGTTATGGGCATCATATGGGTGATAAATTGCTCAAAATGGTCGCCACTCGCTTGTTAGATGTAAGCAAAGAGACAATGATTACCTCTCGTTTTGGTGGTGATGAATTTGTCATTATCTATCCGCTAATTGATTCAGATAAAGAAGTATCGACGATTGAAGCTCAGAAGCATGCGGATTCGTTAATTAAAGAAGTATCAAAAACGTTTACAATAGAAAACGACCATCATGATGTGTCTGTTGATTACGATATTTCTATTAGTGTTGGCGGAATAGTCTTTAAAAGCAATGATGTGACTGCTGGTGCATTGCTACAATTGGCGGATCTTGCGTTGTACCGTGCTAAATCAAGTAGCAGTAAACATGCTCTATTATTTGATATTGATATGAAAGATGATTTGACGCATATAAGTCAACTTAATAAGGACATGCGACAGTCTGTTCTTGATCATGATTTCATTATTTATCTTCAACCTAAGGTGAACAAAGAGGCGGTATTAATAGGAGCTGAAGCTTTGGTTCGTTGGCAGCATCCAGTACGAGGGTTGTTGCCTCCGGTTGCTTTTATGGACCAAGCGGAAGAAAGTAATCTGATTATTAATATTGGCGAGCAAGTTCTTATGCAGGCCTGCGAACAGCTACAGAAGTGGCAACAGTCCTCAAGTACCCAAATGTTAACTATGTCAGTGAATTTAAGCGCCAAGCAAATCTGGCAAAGCCAATTTGTTGAAGATTTCATGGCGACGGTTTGCGCCTATGATATTGATAAAAGCAAACTCATTGTTGAGGTTACCGAGACGGTTTTGCTTCAAGATATCAATGACGCGACGGATAAAATGAATAGATTAAAGTCTCATGGTATTGCCATTTCTTTGGATGACTTTGGTACGGGTTATTCATCACTTAGTTATTTACATCGACTGCCGATTGATGAGCTTAAAATAGATCGTTCTTTTATTAAAGATTTGGCAGGAGGTGAGCAAATTCGCTTAATGGTTAAGTCGATAGTGGATCTAGCGGATAATTTTGGTGTGAGTGTGGTGGCAGAAGGAGTGGAAACCAATGAGCAATTTGAGTTGTTAAAGCAGCATGATGTTTATGGTTATCAAGGATATTATTTTAGTAAACCTATTTCGCTGGCAGAATTTGATCTTCGCTATCAGGGTTAGTTTTTTGTATAGCTTGAATGAGTGCTCAGCTTGGCTTGGTTGAATGAGCTCCCAAGCTGACCACTTGCTCAATACCGTTGAGTTATTAGGCTTTAAACTTATCGGTAATGCTTTTTATAATTTGTGCTTGTTTTTCTAATCTATCCATCTGAACTGAAGTCTCATTAGAATCATTACCAATATCCTCTGCTAACTGAGCAATACCTGACACGTTTTGAGAGATACTATTTGCAACTTGAGATTGTTCGTTTGCAGAGGTAGCAACTTGAACGTTCATCAATGTTAGGTTTCTAATAGACTCGGTGCTTGAGTCAATGATGCTATTAATTTTGGTCATAGACTCAACGACTTTTTCTTGCTGTTCCGTTGAACCGTGCATTTCATCGATCGTTTTAACGGCACTGGTCTGAAGTTTTTCCAGAATGTCTTTAATTTCTACGGTGCTTTGTTGAGTGCGTTGTGCGAGACCGCGAACTTCATCGGCGACAACCGCAAAGCCTCGACCTTGCTCTCCAGCCCTTGCTGCTTCAATTGCAGCATTGAGCGCTAAGAGATTAGTCTGCTCTGAAATACCTTGTATTACCCCTAGCGCTGTGTTGATTTCTTCGACATTGACTCCGACTACTTCTACGGATTGTTCTACATTGGTTAATACACGACTTAATTCATTTAACTGAGTGCTTGAGAATTGAACTTGTTTCACCACTTCCTGAATTTCTGCTTCAACGTGTTCGGCAGAATGCTTAGTGGATTCTGCTATATCGGCAATTTGTACAGAATTGGAAGCCATTTCTTCAACCGCAGTAGCAACCATATTGGTTTCGTCTATCTGCTTAGAAGAGACTGCTTGCAACTTTGCTTTCTGTCCATTGGCAGTCATTGAAATAGAATGTAATTCGTCACTCGAACGCTTCAGCTCTTTAATATCAATCGCCATTGAGCTTAAAAATGTATTAAAGTCATTTGCTATATTGTTAAGGATATCAATTGAGCTGTTTGGTAGCTGATTGGTTAGGTCTCCTTGGCCAGACGCTAGGTCTTTGACTGAGTCGCTCAATATGTATAAGGGTTTCAAAATTGTCTTGGAGGACAATAAAACACATAAAGTAAGGGCGATAAATACAGCTGCGAGGATTAACAAAGCATTTAGTAAGCTATTGTCTTGAATTTTTTTGATCGAGGTTTGGATGCTTCCAATGAGTTTGTTTGTGCTGTCGATGTAGAAACCTGAGCCAATGACAACATTCCATTTTGATATATAAACTGCGTAGCCGAATTTCTCAGACGCTTCTTTTGCACCTGGTTTAGGGAAGTAGAAAGTACTAAAACCATCTCCTTTCATGGCAGACTTGATTATGTCCTGAATGAAAAACTTGCCTTTTTTATCTTTAGCATCCCAATAGTTTCCACCTAAGGCGGCGCCTGCGCCATGCATCACCCGTACACCACTTGTGTCGTAGGCATAAAGGTAGCCTTGACCGTTATCAAATTTCACCTTGTTTAAGGTTTTTAGAGCATCTTCTAAGCCTGTTTTATCTGGCTTGTTTAGATCGTCTTGGATGACGCTCAAAGAAGTGCTTAAAACGGAAACTAGACGTTTCTTCTCAATATCAATTGTGGTCTTTTCGGTTAGGCTAGAAACGCCATCGCTAATAGATCGTAATGTGTTCATTTGTATGATTGCGCTAATAACGGCAATTATTAGAAAAGGTGCAAAAGCGAGTAAGTAGATACGTAGTTTTAAGGACTTAAATATCATTTGAAATAGATTTCCTATTATATTTTATGGGCGCTATGTTTACCGATAAATTGAGCGAGCAAGTAGAAATGGAATGTAGGAAATTTGAATGCAGAGGGTTAGGACAAGTTTTTCTTTAGGCTTCCTTGATGAAAGCGGTAAGTAAATGCCTTGATTTATACCTTCCTTAACAAATATTAGATTGGTACTATGCTCAGCCCAATTTAGCGGGTAGATAGTTAAGTATAGCCTCATTAAAATCAATCAGAAGCTAGTTTTATTTTGTTAAAACATGCCAAACATCAAGATTTCATATTTTTTGTCTATGCATTCTAGTTTTCAGTGGCTATCTCTTTTTAAAACCTAAGATATGAGTTCTTCATGAATACCGATTTTTCTATTCTCTCGACGTTTTTATTGTTCCTGTTTGTTATTGACCCTTTTGGTAACATTCCGATCCTACTGTCCGTGATGAAAGGCGTTCCACAGAAGCGTCAATATACAATCGTTGCACGCGATGGTGTGATTGGTTTGGTTATTTTGGTGGCGTTCTTGTATTTCGGTGCGCAATTTATGCAGCTGCTGCATTTGGAAACAGAGTCTATCTCTATTGCGGGTGGGGTGGTCTTGTTTGTGATTGCGCTTAAAATGATTTTCCCATCGGTCATGGCGAAAGAAAAAAACGCGGTGATCGAACCCTTCATCGTACCCATTTCTATTCCTATGTTGGCTGGACCATCAACGCTGGCGACCTTATTAGTCATGGTGAAAAGCTACCCAAGTGATCACGGTGGGTTGTTGGTCTCTGTTGTTTGTGCGTGGGGTGTGTCTGTTTTCGTTTTAATGATGGCGCCAATGCTGAATAGGTTATTGAAAGAAAAAGGGCTAGCTGCATTAGAACGCTTAATGGGGATGCTATTGTTGATGATGTCTGTTCAGATGATTGTTAATGGTGTACGTAGTCTGTTCACACACACGCTTAGTGCATTAAGTTAGCGAATAGAGCAGCTTTTTATTATGGATGCTCGTAAAAAAACGCCCAATTCATCACTGAATTGGGCGTTTTAATTGTGTTTTAAACCGCTAGCTAGTTGAGCATGTTACGCAGTACGTATTGCAAAATACCTCCGTGGTTGTAGTAATCCCACTCTTTTGGCGTATCAATGCGCACATCAACAAGAATATCTGTTTGCTTACCGTTATTGTCGGTGGCCACTAGGGTGACTTGCGTTGCTTTGTCGGTCAGACCCTTGATATCAAATTGCTCTTGTCCTGTTAAGCCTAATGACTCATGGCTTTCACCGTCTTTGAATTGTAAGGGTAGAATCCCCATACCAATTAAATTAGAACGATGGATGCGCTCATAACTTTGTGCAATGACCACTTTCACACCCAGTAACAAAGAACCTTTTGCTGCCCAGTCACGAGAGGAACCAGTGCCATATTCTTTGCCGGCTAGAATGATAAGCGGGATATTATTGCTTTGGTATTCCATAGCGGCATCATAAATAGTCGCCAGTTCATCATTAGGTTGTGTGCGGGTTACGCCGCCTTCTGTGCCAGGAGCAAGTAAGTTTTGCAGCCTGACGTTGGCAAAAGTGCCGCGCATCATCACTTCGTGGTTACCACGACGAGATCCGTAAGAGTTAAACTGTGATTTTTCTACGCCATGTTCTTGTAGATACAAGCCTGCTGGAGCGTCTACTTTAATGGCGCCGGCTGGCGATATGTGATCAGTGGTCACTGAATCCCCCAGTTTTGCCAAACAGCGAGCACCTTCTATGGTAGGAATCCCTGGTGGCGTTTTGGTCATACCATCAAAAAAGGGCGCTTTTTTGATGTAAGTGGATGCCGTATTCCAATCATAAAGTTTGCCATCGGGGATTTGAATTGTTTGCCAATGCTCATCGCCTTTGTAAACATTCGCATAGCTTTTTTCAAACATGTCTTGGGTGACCGTCACCTTAACCAGATCGCTTACTTCTTTGGCGCTTGGCCAGATATCTTTAAGATAAATGTCACGGCCTTGTGGATCTTGTGTGAGCGGTTCGTTGTAAACATCTATGTCAGTACGACCAGCAATTGCATAGGCAACGACCAGTGGTGGTGAGGCCAAGAAGTTCATTTTTACATCTTGGTGAATGCGTCCCTCAAAGTTACGGTTACCCGATAAAATGGAACTTACAATGAGTTGATGTTTTTGTATCGCCTCAGATATTTCATCGCCTAATGGTCCTGAGTTACCGATGCATGTGGTACAGCCATAACCTACGAGATTAAAGCCGAGGCTGTCTAAGTCCTCCAATAACCCTGCTTTTTTTAAATAGTCTGTTACAACTTTGGAGCCGGGCGCGAGAGACGTTTTTACCCAAGGTTTTGTATTGATGCCTAATGCTTTGGCTTTTTTAGCAACCAGCCCAGCCGCCATAATAACGCTCGGATTTGAGGTGTTCGTACAGCTTGTAATCGCGGCAATAACACAAGCGCCATCGTTTAGCTCAAACTCTTGGCCTTTAAAGGTGACGTTGGCGGCCCCCATGAATTGCGCTTCATCTATTGGCTCTTCTGGGTTGGTGATAGGCCCTTCACTGTCAATGAGCGTTATGGCGTCACCGTTATGAGCACGGCGAGCGATTCGTTCGTCTTGAAAGGTTTTTAAGTGGTTACGAATGACGCTTCCGGCTTCATTAAGCGGTATTCTATCTTGAGGTCTTTTAGGGCCTGCAAGGCTTGGCACGACATTATTAAGTGCAAACTCAAGCTCATCGGTATAGTCCGCTTCGTCGCCCTCATTTCGCCACAGTCCTTGGTGTTTTGCATAGTGCTCAATCAGTTGAATCTGTTCTTCATCACGATTGGTTAAACGGAGGTAATTAATGGTTTCATCATCGATTGGAAAAATACCGCACGTAGCACCGTATTCTGGTGCCATGTTGGCAATTGTCGCTCTATCCGCTAGTGGTAAGTCAGCCAAACCATCGCCGTAGAATTCGACGAACTTGCCTACAACCCCATAATTTCTGAGCATTTCCGTCACCGCTAATACTAAATCTGTCGCGGTGGTTCCTTCTGGTAATCGGCCTGTTAATTTCACACCAACAACTTGCGGGATGAGTAAGCTAATAGGTTGACCCAGCATGGCAGCTTCGGCTTCAATGCCGCCAACACCCCAGCCGAGTACCCCCAAACCATTGATCATGGTGGTATGGGAGTCTGTCCCAACCAGCGTGTCAGGGTAGGCGACCTTTTTGCCATTTTTGTCTTCATTAAAGACAACGCGTGCCAAATATTCTAAATTTACTTGGTGAACAATGCCGGTTGCTGGCGGCACAACTTTTAAATTATCAAAGGCGGTTTGACCCCAACGCAGAAATTCGTAGCGCTCTTTATTGCGTTCATATTCGAGTTTTGCATTTAAATCGAAAGCCCCATTGTTGCCATAGCCATCCACTTGTACTGAGTGGTCAATCACTAATTCGGCGGGCGACAGTGGGTTGATTTTGGCGGGATCTCCACCCAGCTTTTCCATTGCATCGCGCATCGCCGCTAAATCAACGATGGCAGGTACGCCAGTGAAATCTTGCATAACAACGCGCGCGGGAGTGAAGGCAACTTCGGCTGTGGGGGTTGCTTTGGAATCCCAGTCTAATAAGGCTTGAATATCTTGTTTTTTGATATTAACGCCATCTTCATTTCGCAGTAGATTTTCAAGCAAGATTTTTAAAGAAAAAGGTAAACGATTGGCTTTCTGGCCAAGCCCTTTTAAAGAATGAATATGATAGTGCTCGCTGTTAACAGCGAGAGAGTATTGGGTGTCGAAACTATTGTTCATCATGTGCCCCTTTGATAATTAAATAGAGTTGTAAGGATTTACCTCTGTTAGTGATGTTGAAAAGTTCATACCTCGTTGTCGTACTTAGTATGAACGCAGTTAACTAGCACATTGCAGATAGCGTGCTGAGTTCTAATCTTTATAACGAAAACTTTATAATGAAAAATGCTATTTACGACTTTGGCATTGCAAGCGGTTGTTTAGCAACTGCAATCCCATTTAAATCACAATATATATAGTCGCCTTGCATCACGGTTATGCCTGCAAAGTGAAGCGTTTTACCAACGTCTCCTAAGCCACGTTTTTCAGTTGGTACCGGGTGTGCGTTCAAAGCGTGAATACCGAGATTGACTTGAGATTGGGCGGCGACATCACGAATTGCGCCATTAATGACAATCCCTTCCCAGCCATTTTTCGCGGCTTTATCTGCCAGCATGTCACCCAGTAATGCTCGACGAACGCTGCCTCCGCCGTCGATAACTAACACCTTACCTTTGCCTTGAGTGGCGACGAGCTCTCGAACGCGGCTGTTATCTTCAAAGCAAGATATGGTGACAACTTCTCCATAGAAATGGGATTTTTTGCCATAGGATTTGAAAATTGGATCAGCAATCTGAAGATGTTCACGGTAGAGATCGCATAAGTCGGGGAGAATATCTATCACAAGGGCTCCAGTTTGAGTCAGAAAAGGTAAAGTTAATCATTAACAATTAATCTCTTCTGACTCTAAATAGGATACCTTAGTAGCGCCAGTTTCTTGTCTTTATACTCATCATTTTATTGACCTATAACAGTGTCAAGAAACCTTACTCTTGGGTGCTATCTGGAATGTCTGCGGGATCTATCAATCCGTGTTCAACCGCAATCTGCAACAATTGAATGATAATTTCATCAGGTGGTAGCAAGTGTAGAGGGGTGGTTAGGCCTTGCTCTGCCAGTGAATCGTTTAGCGACACGCCGCGTTCATCGAACCAAGAATGAATACTCAGTATTTCAAAGCTCGGATCTAAGTTTTTGATGTTATAAGTGGCTTCCACCAGTAGGCTTAACTCATCAGGGTCAAGTCCATAAATAACGTCAGTATCGAATTCATTGGTCCACTCAACCAATATGTCGCTGGCTTCAAAGCCGAATTCGTACAGTTGATTTTCATCAAGGTTTAGGGCGTTCGCATCGATATGATGATTTTCTAACCATTCGTCATCAGGAATCACAAGCACTTCTTTCACTTGTGCTTCTGGCGTTGACCAAGTAAATAAAAGAGGAAAAGCGGGCTCGTCAGATGAATTGGCGACAGCCGTCATGAATATAGGTAAACTTGCCATATATAGAACCAATGTTTGATTTTTAAGGAATAAAGAATGACCAGCCGAATCAAGATCAGTAGTGCGTTTGATGGCGGTAACATCTTTGTTATTGAAGCCTCGGATCCGGACAATATTAGAGTAAAAATCCCCAATGATACAAACTCTAAATTCCTCCAGTGGTTTTATTTTCGATTACAAGGCGGAATGGGCGAAAGTTGCGTAATTCAATTCGAGAACGCGAGTGATGCTGCCTACCCAGAAGGTTGGGTTGATTATCAAGCGGTCGCTTCCTACGACAGAGAATACTGGTTTCGTGTTCCTACTGAGTATATTGATGGCAAACTGGTAATTAACCACCAGCCAGAGCAAGACAGCGTTTACTATGCGTATTTTGCGCCATACAGCTATGAGCGTCATTTAGACATGATGGCGTGGGCGGCAAGCAATGAAGACTGTATTACTCATCATCTAGGTGAAACCGCTGAAGGGCGAGATATCACCATGCTGGAAATCAGTAAAACCCAAGGTTTAGCGAAAAACATTTGGATTACCGCTCGTCAGCATCCAGGTGAAACCATGGCAGAATGGTTTATTGAGGGATTATTAGAGCGATTGTTTGACGAATCTCACCCTATTTCACGCGCCTTGTTGGAAAAATGTCGATTCCATATTGTACCCAATATGAATCCAGATGGTGCCGTTCATGGCAATTTACGGGTAAATTCAAAAGGTGTGAATTTAAACCGTGAGTGGAAAAATCCGACGAAAGAATTCAGCCCAGAAGTATTAGCGGTTCAAACTAAGATGGCTGAAACTGGGGTAGACATGTTTTTAGATATTCATGGCGACGAAGCCTTACCAGTGAATTTTGTGGATGGTTGCCAAGGTGTGCCTTCGTTTGATGCTCGCATGGAAGCAATGGAAACCTTGTTCAAAGACATGTTCGTGGCAGTGAGCCCAGATTTTCAAACTGACATTGGTTATGCGCCAGATCAGTTTGGCGAGGCTAATCTAACCGTAGCGACCAAATGGGTTGGTGAGACCTATAATTGCCTTTCTTTTACCTTAGAAATGCCATTTAAAGATAACCAGAATTTACCTGATGAGATTGTAGGTTGGTCGCCTGAACGTGCCAAAATATTAGGTGCGGATGCCTTGTATCCTATCTACCATGTGCTTAATAGCAAATATATGAAAGTCGATAGTGAGTAATGGATTCTCTTGAAATACTGAAACAGACAATGCGTCAATTTGCCGAGGAGCGAGAGTGGGATCAATTCCACTCTCCGAAAAACCTTTCTATGGCGCTCGCAGGGGAAACTGCAGAATTATTAGATTGTTTTCGCTGGCTCACGGAAGAGGCGTCTTACCAATTGGACGAGCAGCAAGCTCAAGCGGTAAAAGAGGAGCTGGCAGATGTTTTGCTTTTTACCGTGCGCTTGGCAGACAAGTTGAATATTGATTTAATGGCGGCGGCGGAGCAGAAAATCGAGAAAAACGCACGCCATTATCCAATAGACAAAGTAAAAGGCAGTGCGAAAAAGTACAATCAGTATTAGCGACTGTAATTGGCTCTATAGAGTGAATTATTGCTAGCAGTATTTTGCTAACTGGATTAGCATCAGCGGCGAAATATCGCCGTATAATGCGATTGATTGGCACCGTAATAGGTGATTAGCATGGTGCCAAAAAAGATAAAACTTACCTATTTAATAACATGACAGTTTAGGATGTAGAAAATGCCAAAGGCGAGTGACATTAAAAAGAATATGGCCGTCGAATACGATGGTAAAACGTACATTGTGCGAGATATCGAACGTTCAGTACCGCAAGGTCGTGCTGGTGGTAGTCTTTACCGCATGCGTATGTATGATGTTGTATCGGGTCGTAAGCTTGATGAGACGTTTAAAGATTCTGATATGTTAAGTCTTGCAGATCTCATTCGTCGTCCGGTTATGTTTTCTTATGCCGATGGCGAAGAATACGTTTTTATGGACACCGAAGATTACACACCTTACAACCTAAATAAAGAAGCCATCGAAGATGAGCTCTTGTTTATCAACGAAGAAACCACAGGTATTCAAGTTATATTGGTGAATGACGCACCAGTAGCACTGGATATGCCTGCCAACGTTGAATTAGAAGTCATTGAAACAGATCCTTCTATTAAAGGTGCTTCTGCAACGTCTCGTAACAAACCTGCGAAGCTTGCCACTGGTGCGATCATTCAAGTTCCTGAGCATATTTCGACAGGTGATAAGATCAAAGTGAACGTTGAAGAACGTAAGTTCGCTGGTCGTGCTGAGAAGTAATTCTTTTTGCACACAGTCTGAATAGCTCTGATAAAACGCAGCCTAGGTTGCGTTTTTTTATGGGCGGTATTTCACTATCAGAGTTTTACTTATGATGGGTAGGCGCTTTTCCTGTACAATTCGCGCACCTTTTCTATCGAGTGTCCTTTTTACTAAGATCGATGCCGATTTCTCCACTTTTATGCAGTAAGTGATTTTTATACCATGGCGACTAAAGCAACCGTTTACAAAGCTTCTCTACAAGTGTCCGATATGGACCGCAATCATTATCAAACTTACGATTTAACCTTGGCGCTACATCCATCAGAAACACAAGAACGCATGATGGTTCGTTTAGCCACGTTTGCTTTATTAGCGGATGAAAAAGAGGGTGTTGAGCAGCTTAGTTTTACTAAGGGAATTAGCACCGAAGATGAACCTGACCTTTGGCAAAAGAACTTTTCAGACGAAGTTTTGATCTGGGTAGAGCTAGGACAACCAGATGAGAAACGCCTGCGCAAAGCGTGTGGGCGTGGTCAGCAAGTGATCGTGGTGAATTACAATGACAAATCAGACATTTGGTGGGAACAAAATAAAGGCAAGATCAGTCGATTCAGTAACCTGCGTACCCTAAAATTTGTCGAAGCAGAAGTGCAAAAATTGTCTGCGTTGTGTGCTCGCTCTATGCAACTTAATGTGACTATTCAAGATGGTGAAATGTGGATGTCTAGTGAGCTTGGGGAATGCACCTTGAATCCAATTTGGCGAGGCGAGCACTAAGCTCACCTCAACCAGTTAACGCTTTAAAGATGACAAGGCAAAAAGATTAGCTTTTGTGCAGCGTCTTTTGAAACAGCGCCACGGCTTTTGCGTAACATTCTAAAGCAAGAGCCGGATCATATCGGTCGCCTTCATCACGCATAAAGGCGTGTTGACCATTGACCTCATACCAGGTGAAGTTTCGATCTGTATCCAGTAATTGTTGGTAAATTTTCTGACGGCCTTGGGTAGATACATGCGGATCTTGTTTGCCCCATACCATGGTTAATTCCCCTTGAATGTCTTTAGTGCGAGTAAAGGAATCGTTGCCTTCATCGCAAGGGATGGTATTGGAATGAATGTCGGTCGCGTATAGGCAAAAGCTGGACTGAATGCGTGGGTTAAGCGCCGCACGGTACGCCAAATGACCACCCAAACACACGCCCATGCTGCCAAATTGCCCTGTGCAATATTCTGGCTGTGCAAAGTAATCCAACATGGCGATGGTGTCTGTATCGTGAGCTTCTAACGTCTTAGTGAATTTATCTTCATTGCCTTTGTCTTTACCCGCGTCGTCATAACCCAATACAGTGCCAATGGGATTTAATTCATGGAACACTTCGGGAACGACCACGACAAAACCATGGCCCGCCATAATGGCTGCTGAACGTGCGATCGGAGCGGTTTGTTGAAAAATTTCAGAATAAAAGAAAATACAAGGAAAGCGGCCTTCGGCTTGCGGGCGGTACACAGTACAGCGCATGGTGCCTGTCGGCGTGTTAAGATCCTGATTGTGTTTTTGAATAATCATGATTTTCCTAATGTCAGTGTCTGATGAAATACAGTGGGAATAAGCGTTAAACAAGGATGGCAAAACCACTATGGTTGACATGATATTCGACCCAACAACGATGAGCCAGTACTTACCATGCTATCGAAACCGAATAAGGGTATTTTGTGCGAATTTTATTAATTAGTGCTTACGAAGCGAGCAGCCATAAGGCGTGGGCGCAAACTTTGATGGATCAACTCCCAGAGCATGATTGGACTTATATGGCATTGCCACCGCGGCATTTTGCTTGGCGGATTCGCGGCAATGCCATGAGTTTTGCGTTTGACCCTAAGTTTAAACCCTTATTAGAAAAACCTTATGATTTGATCATCGCTACCTCGATGACAGATTGTGTGGGGCTGAAAGTGTTTTGTCCTGATTTACAAAATATCCCTTGGTTACTCTACTTCCACGAGAACCAATTTGCCTATCCACCTAGTGATAAACAACAGGGCTTGGTCGAAATGCAGATGGTGACCTTATACAGTGCGTTGGCGGCGGATCAATGTGTGTTTAACAGCCAGTTTAATAAAGCGTCATTTTTCTCTGGCGCACGAGCCTTATTAAAAAAACTGCCTGATTATGTGTCTCCCGATTGGTTAAATTTGACCGAAGAAAAAGCCTGCGTGGTGCCGGTGCCTGTCTCAGTGCCCAGCTCGATGAAAAAATTGAAAAATGATAAGCAAGAAGGGCAGGCTCCGGTTCGGTTAGTCTGGTCAGCAAGGTGGGAATATGACAAAGGTCCAGATCGTCTATTGGCGATTCTTCAAGCATTAAACGCTCGTCATGTGCCATTTGAAATCGCCATTCTAGGCGAACAGTTTCGCTCAATACCTAAAGAATTCGAACTGATTCAACAAGCTTTTCCAGAGCAAATCACCCAATTCGGTTACGCTAAAAGTAGACAGGACTACCTTAGTTGCTTAGCGTCTGCTGACATCGTCTTATCCACTGCTTTGCATGAATTTCAAGGGTTGGCTGTGCTCGAAGCAGTTGCTCTAGGGTGCGTTCCAGTGCTGCCCAATAGGCAAGTTTATCCTGAACTCTTTGGCGACCAATATCTCTATCAAAGTTATCTTTTGAATATAGATGATGAGGCCGAAAGCGCTGTCGACTTAATTGTTAACATAATGAAAGAAAGGCTAGAAACACCTTCTGTTGAGCCTTTTCAAATAAAGGGTCTGTTGCCGACGTATCGAACGATGATCCAAGAGGTTGCCGTGAAGCCTTTATTTAGAAATATTTAGGCGTTTATAAATATTTAGAAGTGATTGGAAAGTTTAGAGTATTTTTACTAATACTCTAATTGCTTTCTGCTTTCTGTGGTTACTCTGGTGCGTCTAAATTAATACAAGACCCTTCCATGGCTTTGGCGTCTTCGGCGTCGTGGGTGACGAGTAGGGCTGGAATGTTGGCTTTACGAATTTCATCCAATACAAAAGCTCGCACATCACGACGTAATGCAGGGTCAAGCTTGCTAAAAGGTTCATCAAGTAAAAGAAATTTAGGCTCAGACAGTAGCGTGCGTTGCAGTGCAACACGCGCTTGTTGACCACCGGAAAGTTGCTCTGGAGTGGCATTTGCCTTGTCTTTAATACCTACTTTTTCTAACGCCTCAAAAGCGAGCTCGAGTCGATCGCATTTTTTTACTCTAGCAGGGATAGCAAAGCTAAGGTTTTCTAGAATGCTCATATGTGGGAATAGCAAGGGTGTTTGTTGAAGTAATCCAACTCGACGGTCTTGCGCTTTCTTATTATGAATCGCAACATCGTTTAAAAATACTTCTCCTTGGGCATTGAGCCCAGAAGACAAGGTGCCGCTTAAAAACCCTAATAAGCTCGATTTACCAATGCCACTGGGGCCCATTATAGATACCACTTGTCCATTTTCTATTGTTACATTGAGATCTGTTATTAGTTTTTTATTCGCTAATGACAACGAAAAATTTTTAATAATGAGCACATTCTCTCCCGTGAGCTGCATGATGTACGTTGTTCATTTTAACGATTGTTTAGGAATTTGTTTGTAACACTTTTTGATACGTAAATAGATAGATAGGCGCCATTTTGTCCAGCGCGGCGGTAAGGCGTGAGCTAGCCAGAATATGAAAACTGGGAAGAATGCTTGTAGTAATGCCATGCTCCCGACTTGTTTTCTATCGCCAGAGGCCGCTTGTGCCACCGCTTCTGTGGTGAGTGTGCTGTATCGTCCATCACCTGCAATGAGAGTGGGCAAATACTGGGCGATACTCACTGAAAAGCCGATGGCGAAAGCGGTGAGTATTGCTGGTTTGAGCATGGCGAGCTTGATGAAAAAATAGTTACGCCAAGGTCGATTATTTAAGCGATTAGCCTGCACTAGGTAGTCTTCTTGATACGCTAAGTAAGGGCCTTTTAATGACAAATACACATAGGGTAAAACATACATCAGGTGTAGGCCAATAATCGCTACGAGTGTCCCGTTTAGATTAATTTGAATTAGCAGTATATGCAGCCCAAACAAAAAACCAATTTGCGGCAATAAAATAGGAACATAAATGAGCCAATCAAAAGGGTGGTTTTTCGTTGTTTTTGAGAGACGTTTAGTTTCTAGCATGAGCGCGCTCATTAGGCAGGCAATAACGGTCGCCACAATAGCGATTATGAGTGTGTTGCTAGACAGCTCTAAAAGTAACGGATAAGCGTGTTGGACATTGTCTAGTGTCCATGATGCCGGTAAAGCATCAGGAAAGCGCCAGCGACGGGTTAGCGACCAAATGGGTAGTATGACAAGGGAAACAAAAGCACTTGATAAGGTGATGAGGCCTAATACCACGCCCAAGCGCAGAAAGTAGTCTGTTGGCCCCGAACGTTTGCCATTACTGCGTTCGGCTTTGGTGAGTCGAGTGAAAAAGCAGTGAGCCATCTCCCAACCAAATATGACGAAAGCAATAACCAGAACCAATGCAATTGAGCCGGCGCTGGCAATAAAGCGTTTAGATAATGATGGGTCATTAAACCAACGAAATAAGGTGACAGCAAGAGTCGATGGGGTGTTTGGGCCAATAACAAGAGCTAGATCTACGACAGTGAGGCTAAACGCAATGACAATAAAAATAGGCATGCGAATAATTGGGTAAAGTTGTGGGATGAGTACCTTGCGCCATATCGTCAAACGCTTGTAGCCCAGTGTTTGGCAAACTTCGAGTGTTTTTCTCGCATCAATCGCATGCAAGCTTGCCAACATAATGAACAGTAAATAAGGCATTTCTTTCATAATGATGGCGAAGATTAAAGATAAGCCATAAGGATCTTGAACGGTAATCCAATTAGGTGGACGATCAAAGCCTGTTAACCAAGGGCTAAATAGGCGCATAAGCCAACCAGATGGACTCAGTAAAAAAAGTAATCCTATGGCGATGGCGGCATGTGGTATAGCGAGTATTGGTGCCAACAGATTTTCAATTTTTTGAAAAAATGGTCGTTGGTATCCCCAGGCTAATATAGACAAAGCCATCCATAACGCAATAATGGGTGAAATAATCCCAGTGGCTAGGGTCAGCCTTAAGCTTGAATAAAACTCACTACTATGAAGTAAGCTGATCCAAGCCGCGAAGGTAACATGGTATTCGCCAAGTGGTGGGAAATAGTGAAACGCGGGTAATAATGTGCCAATTAATCCAATAAGGACTGGAATAGCAAGCAATATTGCGACCAACCAAGTGATAAATCGTACGCTTTTTAATGGCATTCGGGGTTACATACTCTACTTTTAGATTACATGGTTGATTACAAAATATTGCTTAATAAAGCGTTAACAGTACTTCAATTCAGTAACAAGAAATCATACGAAAATACTACTCGCTATTGTGCATAGCGTTTTCGCCATTCTTGCTCAAGAGGTTTTACCCAACTGCTATGAGGTTCGGGTAAGGTTTTTCCAAGCTCGGCTATGCTAAGAGTCGCGATGCCTCGTGGTATTGCATCAAATTTCTTTTGGTCAGCTGGTGACAATTTATCATATGACAATACACTTAAGTCACCCCATACAGTGGGGGTTTGCTTGTGCATTTGTGCTTCAGGAGACAGCATGAAATTTGCCACGACTTCAGCGCCCGCGGTGGCGCTGCTGTTATAAGGGATAGCAAGGAAATGTGTGTTACCTATAGTGCCTTTGGTGAAAACGTATGAGCGAACGGTGTCAGGTAAATTACCTTGTTGAATTTGAACAGAGGCGGCAGAAATATCGAAGCTTAGTGCTACATCAATTTCCTGATCATCCAGTAAGCGAATCATTTGGGAGGAATCAGTGGGAAAGGTTACGCCATGACGCCATGCTACTTTGTTGAGTTTATCTAAGTATGCCCATAATGGCGCTGTGACTTTCTGAAAATCGGCTTTATCGACAGGCTGAGAAAGTGCTTGCTTATAGGGTGTTAGTTCATACAAAGCTTGCTTTAAAAATGTGACACCTAGGAACTGCGGCGGTGCTGGATAAGTAATTCGCCCAGGATGTTGTTCCGCATAAGCGAGCAATTCTGGCATGGATTTGGGCGGATTTTTCAATGTGGCGGTATCATACATGAAAATAACTTGGGCCATTCCCCAAGGGGATTCCATGCCATCGACAGGAGTGCCAAAATCACGAGTAATACTTTGTCGAGCATGCTCATTCACATATTTTTTATAGTTTGGTAACTCGGTACTGAATGGGCCATAAAGAAGGTTGTTGTCTTTCATTGCGCGAAAGTTTTCACCGTTTAACCAGATAAGATCAATCGAGCCATCGGTATTTCTACCGGCTGCTTTCTCGGCTAGAACGCGATTCACCGCATCAGATGTGTCAGTCAGTTTTACTTGTTTGAGGGTCACATCGTATTGCTCTTTAATGTGTTTAGCAGACCAGCGAATATAATCGTTTATATTGTCCGCACCACCCCAAGCATTAAAATAGACCGTTTGGCCTTTGGCTTCTTTTAGCGTGTCTTGCCAATCAGCTTGTGCGTGGATGCTGGTGAATAATAAAGCACCGCTTATTGATGCGGCGATCAAAGATTTGAGCATTCCTTTCTTCCTTAATGATGGCTTATATGACAGTGAATACTATATAGACGTAGTAGAGTGGTCATTTATTACAGTATTTTTTAATACTGAGAAGTTTTTATTATAGATATGTTTTAGCGTACCATGTTGCCTGCTCTGTTGCCTGTTCAATGTGGGCGCGTATTTCACCGAACTATACGAGTTATTATGTCATATCAAATTTATTCCCATACTTTACCGAGTGCAACATTGGGTACTCAGCGAATTCTTAAAGCGCATCATTTCGGCGAGCAAGGTGCGCGACCTAAAGTGTATTTACAAGCTGGTCTTCATGCCGACGAGTGGCCGGGTTTTTTGGTGCTTAATAGCTTGATCAAGTTACTTAAAGACGCCGATGAGAAGGGTTTGATTCAAGGAGAGATTATTATCGTTCCTGTGGCGAATCCGATAGGCTTGGCACAAAATTTCCATGGCTATATTCCTGGTCGTTTTGCCTTTTCTGATGGTGGCGGTAATTTTAACCGCAACTGGCCTCAGCTTGGCGAGAAAGTAAAAAAGCGTCTTAAAGGCGAAGTCAGTGCAGATGGCCAGGAAAATGTCTCTTTGGTGCGCTCTATCATGGCTCAAGAGTTGGCTGCGCTGCCTGAAAACACCGAATTACAAGGCATGAAGAAAACGTTACTGGCCTTGTCTATGGATGCGGATGAAGTGCTGGATCTGCATTGTTCTGGTGAAGCGAGCATGCACGCGTACGTAGCGCAAGAATTTGAGGAGCATTTTAAACCGCTTTTGGCGTTGTTGGGTGCAAAAGTAGGCTTGTCTGAATTAGAAACAGGAGCGGCGTCTTTTGATGAAACTAATGTTAGCGTATGGCGAACGCTTAAATCTGACTACGCTCATTTAATACCTTGGGGCTGTCGTTCTCTAACCGTTGAGTTACGAGGCGAAAATGACATTTCAGATGAATACGCCACTCAAGATGCACAGGCATTGTTTGCCTATTTAGTGCTGCGCAATGTGATTGCTGGTGACGCGCCTGTGATCGATGACAGCGCCGTGGTGTATTACCCATTAGACGCAATGGATTTGGTAAAGGCGCCGAGCGCCGGCATCGTTTGTTACCGAAAAAATATAGGCGGCACCGTGGAAGCGGGTGAAGTCATTGGTGAGGTAGTAGACTTAATGGACGACGATGTCGATGCGTCTCGTTACCCGTTGGTAGCCCGAGCCGATGGTGTGTTTTTTGCTCGTGTACAGCGTCGTTTGGTGGTGCGTGGTGAATCGATCGCAAAAATTGCAGGTCGTGAGCATCTAGCGTTTCGTGAGATCGGCAACTTATTTGAAGACTAGGCAAACGTATTTTGATGGATGAGACTTTGATAGATCAGCAAGTGGCGCCACGCCAATTGACGGCCGAGCAGCTTGCTGTGGTAGAGCACAATATTAGCTCACCGGCCAAAGTCATTGCGGTGGCTGGGGCGGGTAAAACAACCACCTTGATTTCGCGCATAGAATTTTTGCTTGAGCAGGGCGTCGATGCGTCTGAAATCGGTGTGTTTATGTTCAACAAAAGCGCTCAAGAAGAATTTAGTGAGCGCTTAAGCCAGCATTTAAACAACACTGGTCATATGCGTTCCCCCAGTGTGATGACCTTTCATGGTTTTGGCTTAAAGCTGTGTCGGCGTTTGGAGCAGCAAGCTTGGTTGCCCAATGCTAAATTGCTAACGGACGACTTTAGTTTGGTGAAAATGTTGCGTGAAGCGTTAAATCGCTTGGTACGCAAAGGGGAAAAAATCACCTTACAAGACGAAAAGGATTGGCTGGAAGACGTATTATTGTTTATTGATCAAGTGAAGGCCTCTGCGACCTCAGCCAGTGCGGTGTTTGAATCCCTTGGTTGGTCAAAAGAGCGGCAGTTTTTTCCTGCTTTGTACGATGAGCTTGAAGACCTGCGAAAACGCAATAACGTGCGTTTCTTTGCGGATCTATTGGCCGATCCTTATGCCTTGTTATTAGACCTTGATGAAGCAGAACGTCATCAAGTTCACGGTTTTGTACCGAACTTTCGTTATCTCTTGATTGACGAGTTTCAAGACATTAATCCCTGTCAGTATGAATTACTCAAAATCCTTTATCCGGCGCCTTGTCAGTGGATGATTGTAGGGGATGTGCAGCAGTGTATTTATGAATGGCGCGGTGCCAGCCCAGAGATTATGGCGAGTCAGTTTGATCGTGATTTCCCTGCGGTGGAAACGTATCCCTTGAGTAGCAGTTTTCGTTTTGGTCATGCAATCGGTTTGATGGCGTCGAGTGTGATTAGCGAAAATGACCCAGACGCCTTGGTGATTGGAGAAGGGAAGAGCACACAAGTGTCCTTTGCGCGCGCGCCGAAAACGGGCAAAGCCTTATTGGGCGAGTTAAAAGCGTGGGTAGAATCCGGTCGCGCCTTAAATGAATCGGCGGTCTTGGTGCGTTTGTACAGTGACATGGTGCCGGTGCAGCTGGCGCTGATGCACAAGGGCGTGCCTTACCAATTGCATGGTGATTCGCCGCTGTTGGAGAATCGACAGATACGCATGTTGATGGCGTATCTCGCCGTGATAGCAGGCGCATTAGAAAAACCGGCGCTCTTTTTTCGTCGTGACGATGTGGATTTTTTGCTGAGTGTGCCAAGTCTTGGTGGCTCGGTAGCGCAGCGAAATACCTTGATCCAGCAAGCAAGGCAATCGCCGCATTTATTGCCGCAAATTATCGAAACCATGGCGGAGCAAAGTGAAGGTTGGCGGGCTAAAAAGCTTTATGGACGCGCCGATTGGCTGCGCAGCTTGAGTATTTATCGCTCGGACCCGGCACAAGGTTTGGCGCATACTCTCGAAAAACTGGGGATTTATCGCTATTTCGAAAGCACCAGTAACAAAGACATTCAAACTCAAGAAAAAATCGCCACCTGTGATGCCTTTATGGCGTATGTGCGTGGAGTAGGCGGCGACGCCGAAAGTGTCTTAACGCAACTGGCGACGCTGAATGAAAAGCAAGCGGATGATGCGCGCGGCATTCACCTAATGACAATCCATAAGTCTAAAGGGCTGGAATTCGATTTGGTGTTGTTGTCTGGTTTACAAGAAGGGCGCTTTCCGTATTACGATGAAGATTTGAGTGCGATTGATAAAAAAGCCGCCAGTCAGATGGCCTCAGAGCGGCGTTTGTTTTATGTGGCGATTACCCGTGCTAAGCAAAAGCTGGTGTTGCTAGAAACACCGACACCAGAAGAAAGTAAAAAAATGAAACGTGGCGACATCCCACGTGCCGCTTTAAAGAATCTCGCGCTGTCGCGTTTTGTGTTTGAAGCGCAGCCTTATGCGGTCAGTAAAATTACTCAGCTGTGGCATGAAGACGCCAGCGAAGAGCCCATCGATACAGAGAAAGGCACCTTGTTTCAGCGTTATTTGAGTCGTGTGACACCTTCTCCGAATCTGGTGTTTCGCCATCAAATGAGCGATAACAATAAAGGCTTACAGTCCGGCGATAAGGTACGCCATGATCAATTTGGTCAAGGGGTAGTCGTGCGTCAGGAAGCCGACGGTAAACGGATGATTTTTGTCGATTTTGGTGAAGAAGGGTTGAAGCGATTTAACCCACAACATACTCAACTGGTGAAATTGTCGTCACGAACCTAGTGTGCTTAGATGCCGCTGGTTCGCCTATAAACACAATGATTAAATTGGAGCATCCAACCGTGTCTATCCCGTTAATTGATTTAGCAAAGCTAACGCACAGTAATGATTCGGTACGCCTAGAAGAAGTGGGTGCGCTGGATAAAGCCTGCCGCGAAATTGGTTTCTTCTACTTGGTGAATGCCGGTATTCCGGCGGCATTGTTTGATCAGCTGATGTCGACTGCTAAGACCTATTTCGCCCAGCCTGATGAGGTGAAGCGAGCTATTGATATCAAAAATAGCCCGAATCATCGCGGTTATGGGCGCATTGGCGAAGAGCAGCTTGATGAAATTTCCCATGCGGATTGGAAAGAAACCTTTGATATGGCGTTGGATTTACCGGTGACGCATCCGCTGGTGGCCAAATACCCTAAAATGTACGGCCCAAATCAAAATCCAAGTGATCCATCGGCAGTGGAAGTGCTGCAAGATTATTACGTGGCGGCTTTTGATGTAGCAAAAGTAGTGTTGACCAGCATGGCTCAAGCCTTGTCTCTTGAAGATGACTTTTTTACACGTTGCTTTACCGATCATGTGACGGTGCTGCGAATGATTCATTATCCGCCACGCCCACAAAGCGATCACGATAATGGCGCCGGTGCGCATACTGACTACGGTTGTGTTACGCTATTGTTGCAAGATCAAATTGGTGGATTGCAGGTCAAAAACCGTCAAGGTGATTGGGTCGATGCAACGCCGATTGAAAACGCCTTAGTGGTCAATATTGGCGATTTAATGCAGCGCTGGACCAATGATGAATACGTGTCTACGGCGCACCGAGTGGTGTCTCCGCTAGAGGGTGTACATCGTTATTCGTTTCCATTTTTTGTAGAGCCAGATTACGAAACCAATGTGGTCTGCGTTGAGTCTTGTCAATCACCCGATAAGCCTGCTAAGTATGAGCCGATATTAAGTGGCGATTGGATTCAGTCTCGCTTTGATGCGACTTATGCTTATCGTGAAAAAATATAAATATTTGATTCTAGGTGTTAAAAGCGGCTTATTATTAAGTAATAAGCCACTTTTAACGCTGTAGGTTAGTAGGATAAATAGCCACCATCTACCGGATAGTAGGCACCTGTTACAAAAGAGGCTGCATCACTGGCTAGCCAAGCCACTAAATTAGCAACTTCTTCAGGTTTGCCTAAACGTTTCAGTGCATGTTTTGACGCTAAGATATTGAGCATTTCATCTGAAAGTGCTTCGTCTACTAATGGCGTATGAATAAATCCAGGCCCTACTGTATTAACACGGATACCGTCTTCAGCATGTTCGATAGCTGCCGCTTTACTCATCCCTACAATGCCGTGCTTTGCGCATACATAAGCAGATGAGTTTTCAAATGCCACTTGACCAAGAATGGATGCCATATTAACGATGCTACCAGAGCCATTCTTGCGCATTGCAACAATGGCTTCTCGTTGGCAGTAGAAAACACCGCTTAAATTTATATCAATAACTTTTTGCCAGCCGTCAGTGGGGTAATCTCCTGACTTAGCAGATACACCACCAATACCTGCATTGTTTACTGCAATATCTAATCTACCTAGCGCTTTAACTGTTTCGTCCATAGCGTACTTGACTGCTATAGGGTCACTTACATCAACTTTAAAAGTGATGCACTGAACGCCATATTTGCTAATGGTTTGTTTTGCTTTTAGTAGTGAATGGTCATGTAAGTCCCATATGGCAATATCGGCACCAGAAGAGGCAAGTAATTCAGCACAAGCTAAACCGATACCGGATGCACCACCTGTGACCATCGCTTTTTTATTGTTAAGTTGGTAATTAATCATTGATAGCACCTTCCTTTATGGTTACGTGTTTAATGCCATTACACTATGGCACAACACGTTACTAAGAAAGCTTTAGTGCAAAAGTGATATGAAAATATAGAAATTGGTTGTCATAGAGCAAAAGATGGCCGCTTAAGCGGTCATCTTCATGAGGTTTGGTAAGGCTTCAACTTGGTATTTATTGTTTTTAATGCGTGCCATATGGCCTTGTGGAATCAATGCCCATCCTTCACTTGAAAGATCTAACGGCTCAGAGCCAATAACGATATGCTTTTCAAATTCTTTGCAGTACAAGCTTGGGGCGTGATCGTCACTTGAGAAACGTATTGCAAACATTTCCGTGCCATTGGATAAAATAGCAGTGAAACGAAATGGCTCGGTGATATTTCTTTGTGCCATCAAGTTAAGAATTTGAGAGATGGTGTCTGAAATGGCTTTTTCTGGATTTTTCTCTAAGCCATTGGCCACCATTAGCAAAAAGATCACTTCAGAGTCGGTCGCGCCCCGTCGTTCGTTATACAGATATTCAGGGATTAATCTGTCTAACTGCCAGCGTAATGTCTCATAATCACCAATTTGACCGTTATGCATAAACAACCAGTTTTTATAGCCAAACGGATGGCAATTGGAACGATTGGTTGCAGTACCGGTAGAGGCTCGAACATGAGCGAAAAATAAACCACTTTTGATGTGTTTTGCGAGACTTTTTAAATTGCAGTCGCTCCATGCGGGTAATATTTCATGATAAAAACCTGGCTCGTCTCGTTCGTCATACCAGCCTAATCCAAAGCCATCTGCGTTTACTGTCACTTCGGATTTCTTTGCGCTAAGGCTTTGATGGATAAGAGAGTGTTCCTGTTCAAATAATAATGACTCAAGGTATACAGAGTCACCTTGATACGCCATCCAACGACACATTTAAATCTCCTAAAGTAGAAAGGGGAGCGTTCCCCTTTGTGATTATTGTTTCTATGTAAAATTACATTTTAAAATAGCTAATCTTGGTCGAAAGCTGAGTCGCTAAATTGGCTAGTTGCTCTGCAGATTCGCTGATAGAGTGAATGGATTCCGTTGTTTTAGAAGCTATGTCAGTAATGTTGGTTACATTGCGGCTAACTTCTGAAGTAACGCTTGCTTGTTCTTCTGCTGTGCTGGAAATTCTATCGTTCATATCTCGTATTTTAGACACAGACAAATTGATATTTTCTAATGACGTTTCCTCATGCTTAACTTGGTTAACGGCTTCTGTTGAACGCTGATGGCTTGATGTCATCGCCTTAACCGCAGAAGAGGTGCCAGTGTTCAATAGCGTGATCATTTTTTCAATTTGTTGTGTGGCATCCTGAGTATTTTGTGCCAGATGTCTTACTTCGTCGGCCACCACGGCAAAGCCACGACCTTGTTCGCCTGCTCGTGCCGCTTCTATCGCTGCGTTTAAGGCCAATAAGTTAGTTTGATCTGCGATGCCGAGAATGACATTAAGAATATTACTGATTTCTTTGGTATTCGTTTCCAGTTCATTAATTATAGTCGCAGAACTGGCGATATCTTCAGCTAATTCTTGGATGCTGACAATAGTGTTTGCAACAATTTTCGCGCCTTCATTGGCCGCAAGTTCAGCATCGTGGGCTGCTTGGCTTGCTTCACTCGTAGATTCAGAAACATGAATAGCAGTCGCCTGTATTTCTTGTACCGCTTGAGATATTTGCGATGTTTCTTGTTGTTGGCGTTCAACCATTTCAGACGATTCATCGGTAATACGATTTAAGGCCGTAGCAGAACTTGTCAACATGCTACTTGATTGTGCTACTTCATTAATAATACTGCTTAATTGAGAAACCAATTTATCCATCGCTGTTTCAAGCATGCCAATCTCATCTTTACGCGATGAGTGAGACTCTTTTCGTACGAGTTCGCCTGATGCGATTTCTTCTGCGCGTTGAACAGCCTTACGAAGAGGGACGCAGATGCCATTCACAATCACTAAGCTGATAACAATGCCAACAACAATAAGCACAGCGGCGATAATCGCGCTAGCGTAGGTGCTTTTGTTCATTATGCTTTCTTGCTGCAACATGGCTTTGTTGTTGTAAGTGTGAATGGTTTTAATGATGTCTGCCATTTGAGTGTTTATTGACTTTAAGCTGGCGTCTGCTGCACGGCGAGACTTGTTTGCTTGCATCGTTTTTAATTTAGTCCACCAAGTATAGGTTTCTGTGCTTGATTTAAGAAAAGAGGTTTGCTGATCTTCTAAACTACTAATTTTTGTGAAAAGTTCAGTGATGTCTTTATTTTTTGGCATTGTGGCTAAAATGCTTTTTACATTGTTAATGCTCAGCATTAAATCAGCCGTGTATTTTTTGAAATTATTTTCTGATGCTTTGATTTGTTCGGTGCCATAACCATTCATTGATTTAGCAATGGATACTTGGAAAAAACCACGCTCGAATTCGACTGATTGTTGAAGTAATAGTTGACGGCTTTTTTCTAGATTACTCATCAAATCTAAGTTTTGTGTGGATAATCTTTGAAGTTCAGAAAAAATAGTCTTGCTCGATATGGCGGAATTAACGCTAACACCAATAATCACTATCGAAAACAGTGCAATAAGAGAAAGTATTTTAGAGCGTACAGACAGATTTAGCATGTATTGACCTAATTGTTATTATTGAGACGATGGTTTTTTATATTTAGCAAAACATATGCCAAGAGATAGAGGGGTTAACTGTATCTTTTCATCAGTTTAATGCTTGTGTGCAGTGAATGTCTATCTGGTTGAAATTTGAACAGAATATTTGTGAACATAAGGAAAGGTGCTGAGTAATAACGTCTTTCAGTGGCGGGAGTGTTATGTTCAATAAGAAATGTCTTCAAACTGGTTATTTGGCAGGTTGGTTTTGTGTTTAAAGCTTATATGAAAAAGAAGCGCAAAATAATGAAATTTAATCTGCGCTTCTCTATGGTGCGTTTGAATGTTGTTAGGTGTTTTGTTCTGGTGCGGAGTTAATAGTGACCTGATCGCCATTTACTCGAAAGAAAAAACAATCCCTACGATTTGTGTGGCAAGCGGGGCCGTTTTGGTTTACTTGCAGCAATATGCAATCACCGTCGCAATCAAATGACATAGAAACTAAGGTTTGACGATGTCCAGAGCTTTCACCTTTGCGCCAGTAAGTTTGGCGTGATCGAGACCAGTAGCAGACTTGACCTGTTGCTAGTGTTTCACGAATCGACTTTTCATTCATATAAGCAAGCATTAGAACTTCGCCGGTGTCATGCTGCTGGGCTATGGTGGCAATTAAGCCGGCATCGTCTGTTTTTAAATTGGCAAGCACCTCTTCTAAGGGGATGTTCTCGCCTTTGTTCATTGTTTCAAACGCTTTCAAACTCATGCTGTGTTTCCTGTTCTGTTGATGTTAGCTCTGTTGATGTTAGCTCTGTTGATGTTAGCTCTGTTGATGTTAGCTCTGTTGATGTTAGTTATGCTGCTGTTTGTTTTTCTGAAATAGCACCTTTGCCAATGCCTTCAAAGGCATAAACTTCGAGGTGCTTGCCAGGGTTTTCTGTAGCCAATATGCCTGCTATGTGTGCAGAAAGAGACTCTACTGTGGTGTCTTCATTAATCATATAGACTTGTTTGCTGTCGATTTTAAGCTCAAAAAGACCTTGGGCGCTTTCATAAGCAAAGTGGTGATACTGTTTGCTCTCTTTTTGAATAATGCCAAGTAAGTCTTCATCTGTGCCTAGGTAAATGTCTTTCCAGCGCTGCGCCCAGTTTTGCTCTAAAGAAGGCGAGCGGATGCCATCTAGATAGATTTTAATGGTTGATCGATGACCATGAGCAATACGCTGGCAATTTCCTGCATGCTTTTTTAATCCGTGGCTATATTGATACTGCGCACCATCAATGCGTTCTGATGAAAGTTGTAGGCTGATGGCCTCCAATTCGACTGGCAATAAATCTAATATTTTAGATTCAATCCATCTGGCAGCGTTTTCTGGTGTGACTGTGTCTGTTGGCAATGCGCAGATGGCTTGAGTAGGGGCGTCACACTGAAAGTGTCGACCGTCATCGTGTTTGAATTGAAACGATACTCGGTTGTTGTTGAGTGTGGTTATGGTTGAGTTTTTATGCTCTGCTGGCACAACCAGCATGTGGTCAATGTTTTCATCTAGCCATTTTTTAATGCGCTTTTTTACGATGCTGAAATCACATATCATGCTTTCATCATTTAGTTTGCCCGTTAGTGTGATATCGGCCTGCCAGCTTTCACCTAAAAGGCCTCTTTCAGCGTCAAAGTAAGACAGGTCAACATGGGTCAGGTTTTCAACAAACAACTTCAAGCAGTCACTCCTATAAATATAATGGCGAATATATTAGCGTAAATAGCGAAACGGGTACTAATTTTAAACCCCGCAAGGGGTAGGGTGGTGTTTATAAAGCGTTCAAATCAGTGGGCGAAAATGCTTTTTTGCTAAGCATTTGAAAAACGTAGCAAAAGTTGTTGATATTTCATAATAGCTGCGTATAATTCGGCTCCAAGGTCAACAGGCCTCCTTTATGGTGTCTCTGCTGGTCCCCTCGCAACAATAAGTCGTTAATCTGGTCAGATCCGGAAGGAAGCAGCCACAGCGATGGATTTGTGTGCCGAGGTGCGGCTGGTAGAGGTGCCACCTTATACTCCAGTCCTGAACGCCTACTCGTATACTAATATTTTATTATTAGTGATGTTTTTAATATTTGATTATCATGCTTAAGTTTTTAGCAGCTGTTTGACGTCGGCATCATAAATGGTGCGTCTGTTTAGATAATGCTTGGCTATTAAGTATTTAAATAACTATTTTGTATTAGCATCAATACGTGAACGTATGGGTTCTCTAGTAATTGTTCTGCTTTTTGTATACTGGCTAAATTTATTTAAATTGTATATAATTCGCGATCAGGTTTTCCTCAGAGAATATCCAGAAAAAATTTCGTTAAGGCATGTAAATTGTTACAGGCCTTGCTCCCACCAAAAAAGGTACACATTTACATGTCTGACGCTGAAATTCAGCCTACATTTGATTCGTTGGGCTTAATTGCCCCTGTTCTTAAAGCGGTTGCCGATCTCGGTTATGAGCAACCCTCAGCTATCCAAGCGCAAAGTATTCCATATTTACTAGAAGGTCGTGATCTTCTGGGGCAAGCGCAGACGGGTACTGGTAAGACGGCAGCGTTCGCGCTACCGCTACTGTCTCGCATAGACGTTACAGACAAAACGACACAACTACTTGTATTGGCTCCAACACGTGAACTTGCTATTCAGGTTGCTGAAGCATTTCAAACGTACGCTCGCCATCTTCCAGATTTTCATGTTTTGCCAATTTACGGCGGCATGTCATACGACACTCAACTTCGTCAGCTAAAGCGTGGCGTTCAAGTTGTTGTTGGTACGCCTGGTCGTGTGATGGACCATATTCGTCGTAAAACATTAAAACTAGATGGTCTTAAAGCGCTAGTTCTTGATGAAGCCGATGAAATGTTACGCATGGGCTTTATCGATGATGTTGAATGGGTTCTTGAACAGACTCCACCAACTCGTCAAATTGCTTTGTTTTCTGCAACGATGCCTGCAGTGATTCGTCAAGTGGCTAACCGTCACCTAACGAACCCTAAAGAAATTAAAATTGTTACGAAAACATCGACAGCAACAACAATTACTCAAAAATACTGGCAAGTAAGTGGTCTGCATAAGCTAGACGCCTTGACTCGTATTCTTGAGATGAGCGAACACGATGGCATGATCATCTTTGTTCGTACTAAAGCGGCGACAGTTGAATTGGCTGAGAAGCTAACGGCTCGTGGTCATGCTTGTGAAGCCTTGAATGGTGACATTAGCCAGAATTTACGTGAGCGTACGGTTGATCGTATCAAGAAAGGTCAAATCGACATTCTTGTTGCGACAGACGTTGTGGCGCGTGGTTTGGATGTTGAGCGTGTTAGTCACGTAGTCAACTACGACATTCCATACGATACAGAGTCTTATGTTCACCGTATCGGTCGTACTGGTCGTGCTGGTCGTTCTGGTACTGCGATCTTGTTTGTTGCTCAACGCGAACGTCGTATGTTGCAAGCTATTGAGCGTGCGACTCGTCAGCCGATTGAGAAAATGAATTTACCTACTGCTTCTGATATTAATGAGCAGCGTGTAAGTCGTTTCAAACAGCGCATTACAGACACAATGGATAATGAGAACCTAGATTTCTTCTTGGAGCTTGTAGAAAGCTACCAGAAAGAAAACGAAGTTGATCCGTTGAAAATGGCCGCTGCTTTGGCCCATATGGCTCAGGGTAAAAATCCTTTGCTATTGTCTGAGATGGAAGTGCGTCAAGAGCGTCGCGAACGTTCTGAGCGTAGCGATCGTCCAGATCGTGGTGATCGAGGAGACCGTGGAGATCGTCCAGATCGCGCGCCTCGTGAACGCAAACAGCGTCCAGTTACTAAAGATGCGATGCCATTGAAAGACGATCCAAATACCGAGATGACTCGTTATGTGGTTCAAGTTGGTTACAGTGATGGCGTTAAGCCTGGTAACATTGTAGGCGCGATTGCGAATGAAGCGGACATCGAAAGCCGTTACATTGGTCATATCGAAATCTACGAAAACTTTGCAACGGTTGATTTGCCAACAAATCTTAAAGCAGAAGCGATCGATAAGCTGAACAAGACCCGCATTTGTGGTCAGCGTTCTGAGATTGCTAAACTTGAAGATGCGGATGCATTGAACAAGCTTGCGGCAGCGCCAGCGCGTCGTCGTCCAAGCAGCAATGGTTCTGGTGATCGCCGTCGTCCGGCTAATCGCGATAATAATCGTGGTGATCGTCGTCCAAGAGCACCTCGCAAAGACAGCTAATCCTGTTTTGTAGCGTGATATTTTAAAAAGGCTGAGCAATTATGTTGCTCGGCCTTTTTTTATGGCTAGGTAAAAGCTTTTATGATTGGATAAAGGTGTTTATTGACGAGATGAAGGTCTTTATAGCTGTATGAAAAGAGCCATGCTCTGCTTTACGCTGTCTCTGTGTTGTGAATCTGTTAGAATCTTTTTGCTTTCTTTTTTTGACCAAAAGGCCTGTGATGAACGAAATTACTATAATCAAGCCAGATGATTGGCATCTACATTTTCGCGATGACGACATGCTGCTAGAAACCGTACCGGCCACGGCGCGCTGTTTTGAGCGTGCGGTGGTGATGCCGAATCTTGTGCCACCTGTGACCACAGCGGCGTTGGCATTGAGCTACCAAGAGCGCATTCTAGCGGCTCGACCTGAAGGGAGCACCTTCACGCCTGTGATGACGATCTATCTTACTGATAAAACCTCGGTGGAAGATATTCAGGACGCAAAAAAGGCCGGTGTATTGGCGGCTAAAATGTATCCAGCTGGCGCGACCACGAATTCCGACTCAGGTGTGAATTCCCTAGAGTCATTGTATCCCGTGTTTGAGGCGTTAGCGGACAACGACATGTTGTTACTGATTCACGGTGAAGTGACGCAAAAGCACATTGATATTTTTGATCGTGAAAAAGAGTTTATCGATCAGCATATGGTTAATATTGTTGAGCGAGTACCAAACCTGAAGGTGGTATTCGAGCATATTACAACGAAAGACGCGGCCGATTTTGTGTTGGCGGCCCGTGATGGTGTTGCAGCGACTATCACCCCTCAGCATTTGTTATTGAACCGCAACGACATGCTGGATGGCGGCATGCGTCCACATAATTACTGCCTTCCAGTGTTAAAGCGCAGCACTCACCAAGAGGCACTGCGTGCCGTGGTGAAATCTGGCTCTCCTAAGTTTTTCTTAGGGACAGATTCGGCGCCACATGCGAAGCATCGTAAAGAGTCAGATTGTGGCTGTGCTGGTTGTTACAGTGCTTGGTCTGCCCTTGAGCTTTACACGCAAGTGTTTGATGAGCTAGATGCGTTGGATAAGTTAGAAGGCTTTGCTAGCTTGCATGGTGCTGATTTTTACGGCTTGCCTCGAAATACACAAACTGTCACCTTGGTAAAAGAAGCGTGGCAAGTGCCTGATAGCATTGTTTTGCCAAATGGTGATTCAATTGTGCCTTTCTTTGCTGGCAAGCAAGTGAATTGGAAGTTGAAATAGTGTCTGCAAGGCGCTAAACAATAGAGCGAAAAGAATGGAAAGAAAGGTCGAGTTCAGTAATGGGCTTGGCTTTTTTTATGTGAAAAACTGAGCGTTAGCCAAGGGTTGAATGCATCTTTAAAATATATTCAGGGCTGGTGGCGATAAGTTGTTTAGAAGGTGTGGAAGTATTTATGGATAAGACAGATCGAGAAGTTACTAAGAGAGGTATTAAGTGGTGCGGATGGAGAGACTCGAACTCTCACGCCGTGAAGCACTGGAACCTAAATCCAGCGTGTCTACCAATTCCACCACATCCGCATGTCGTGTTGACGCGTGCATAATACTTATATCTAGCTGTAATGCAAGGTTTTTTAATTTTATTTGAGTGGGTAGCAACGGCTTTCTTTTTGGCTATTGCCCGCCCTACCAAGGACAAAGCACACAAAAAGTGATTTAATAAAGATCCTCTTTTATTCGCCTTTAGATAGAGTTTCAAAATGGAAAGCAGCTCAGTTTCTTCGCTTCTTGACCCCCTTGATCTTGTTACCTTATTTGTATTTATTGCCTGTTGGGGTGGTTATGCTTTTTATGCGACTTATAACGCTAAGCGCCGTCCTTGTCTTGTGAGTGTGTTGCATCAATTTCGGCTGGCGTGGATGTCGCGCTTATTAAGGCGTGATAATCGCATTGCTGATGCGTCCGTTATGGCGAACCTAGAAAGAAGTAGTTTGTTTTTTGCCTCGAGTTCATTGCTGATTATTGCCGGTTTATTTGCTGGCTTTAAGTATTCCAGTGAGGCGCTTGAAGTCTTGTCGGACTTTTATTTAATGGCGCCGGGTAGTCGCCAAGAATGGGAACTTAAAATCATTGTGCTAGTGCTGATTTTTGCCTATGCCTTTTTTACCTTTACTTGGTCGGTTCGACAATATAACTTTTGCTCAGTATTAGTGGGTAGTGCGCCATTGGCGACTGAACGCGGTATTGAAGATAGTGAGCGGGAGCTGTATGCCATGTATATGGCGCAAATATGCAGTTTGGCGGCCAATCAGTTTAATTACGGGTTGCGAGCATTCTATTTTTCCATGGCGTTTAGTGCTTGGTTTCTTGGGCCATATTTCTGCATGGCGGCGAGTGTTATGGTTGTTGCTGTTTTATACCGTCGAGAATTCAGATCAAAAACTTTTAAAACATTGAGTCGAGGGCTCGTTATTAAATCCCATGCTTCCTAATTTTCCTAAACCATTACCCGATCATGACACCCCCACCAACCGTACTGTTAAGGTTGATGACAGGTTGTATCAATATTTAATCGATGTCTCCGTCCGTGAGAGCGACATATTAAAAGCCTTACGACGTGAAACCGCCCAATATCATATGGCCAGAATGCAACTTTCTCCCGAAGTCGGGCAATTGTTGAGTTTGCTGGTTAAGCTGCAAGCGCCGAAAAAATTATTAGAAATTGGCGTCTTTACCGGCTACAGCACCTTATCGATGGCGATGGCGATGCCTGACAATGCCAGACTAGTTGCGATTGAAAAGAAGCAGATGTGGCTGGACATTGCGTCTCGTTATTTGGAGGAAGCGGGCGTTCTGGATCGCGTCACTACTTATTGCGATAAGGCGTTGCCAGTGCTTGAATCTTTGCTGGATGAAGCGGGCACCTTTGATTTCATTTTTATTGATGCGGATAAAAAGAACTTACTGGCGTACTACCATTTAGCCAAGCAATTGCTGCGCCCTGGTGGCTGTCTATTGATCGACAATACCTTGTGGTGGGGCAATGTGGCCGACGAGGCGTTTGATGACAAAGACACCTGTGTGGTACGTGAGTTAAACAAAACCATTCATCAGGACGCTGAGGTCGAGTTGTCTTTGATTCCCATTGGTGATGGTTTGACGCTAGTACGAAAAAACACCGAATTCTCCTGATATATCCCTTCCTGCTGGGCAGCGGGCTTCTAGAATGCTGTATTTTATGGTTTTTGCTTCTTTTTTATAAATACGCCTCTTGAAATTCGTTGAAGAGGCTTTATTTAGATTGCACAAGTATTAAGAAATACACCCTTGGTTTTATCTGAGGGTTCATTCAAATAGGAGCAAGCTATAACATGGCAACTGATACTCAAAAAGAAACGTTAGGATTCCAAACAGAGGTAAAACAACTACTTCATTTGATGATCCACTCTTTGTACTCCAACAAAGAAATTTTTCTAAGAGAGCTCATTTCTAATGCGTCTGACGCAGTAGACAAGCTTCGCTTTGAGTCTGTCGCTAACGCAGACCTTCTCGCTGAAGATCCAAATCTACGTGTGCGCATTGAATTTGATAAAGACACGAACACCGTCATTATCGATGACAACGGCGTGGGTATGTCTCGTGAAGAAGCCATTACTAACTTAGGTACCATTGCTAAGTCTGGTACTTCTTCTTTTCTAGAGCAATTAAGTGGCGACCAGAAAAAAGACAGCCAATTGATCGGTCAATTCGGTGTGGGCTTTTACTCTGCTTTCATTGTTGCAGATAAAGTCACAGTAGAAACACGTCGTGCTGGTGCCACTGAAAACGAAGCAGTACGCTGGGTGTCTGATGGTTCTGGTGAATTCACTATTGAAAACATCGACAAAGCCACTCGCGGTACACGCATTACTTTGCACTTGAAAGCAGACGAAAAAGACTTCGCGGATAATTTCCGTCTTCGTTCTTTGGTGACTAAATACTCAGATCACATTTCTATCCCTGTGGAAATGGAAAAGCCGGTTTACCCAGAAATGGACGAAGAAGGCAATCCAAAACCTGTTGATGAAACCAAGGCGCCTGAATTTGAAGCAGTGAACTCTGCAAAAGCTTTGTGGACTCGTCCTCGTAACGACGTCACCAAAGAAGAGTACGAAGAGTTTTACAAGCACGTTTCTCATGACTATCAAGCGCCTTTGAAATGGTCACATAACAAAGTCGAAGGTAAGTTGGAATACACAAGCTTATTGTACATTCCATCCAAAGCGCCGTATGACCTTTGGAACCGCGACATGCAGCGTGGTCTAAAGCTCTACGTGCAACGTGTTTTCATCATGGATGAAGCCGAAGCCTTCCTACCTCCTTACATGCGATTCGTAAAAGGTGTGGTGGATTCAAACGATTTGTCTTTGAATGTGTCTCGTGAAATCTTACAGAACGACCACGCGGTTGATTCTATGCGTTCAGCATTGACGAAACGCGTATTGGATATGCTGGCGAAAATGGCGAAAAACGAGCCAGAAGATTACCAAAAATTCTGGGATGAATTCGGTAATGTAATCAAAGAAGGCCCTGCAGATGACATGGGCAACAAAGACAAAATTGCTGCATTAATTCGTTTCAGTACGACGAAAACCGATGCACCAGAGCAAACAGTGTCTTTGGCTGACTACATTGAGCGCATGACAGAAGGCCAAGATAAGATTTACTACATCTACGCTGAAAGCCATAACACGGCGAAAAACAGCCCTCACTTAGAAATTCTTCGTAAGAAAGGCTACGAAGTGCTTCTATTGAGTGATCGTATCGACGAATGGATGATGTCTTCTCTACAAGAGTTTGATGGCAAATCTTTCCAAGATGTGACCAAAGGCAAGCTGGACATCGCTGAAGACGACAGTGAAGAAGCGAAGAAAGAGAAAGAAGAGAAGGCGGAGCATATCAAGCCTTTGCTTGAGCGCATGAAAAAAGTATTGGATGGAAAAGTCGCGGATGTTAAGAGCACCGATCGTCTAACCAGCTCTCCTGCGTGTCTTGTGGTTGGTGAGAATGACATGGGCTTGCAAATGCGTCGTTTGCTTGAGCAAGCGGGTCAGCAATTGCCAGACTCTAAGCCAAGTCTAGAAGTGAATCCTGATCACCCAATTGTGGCGAAAATGGATTCTGAATCCGATGAAGAGCGTTTCTCTGACATGACTTGGTTGTTGTTTGAGCAAGCAACGTTATCTGAAGGTGGTCAGCTTGAAGATCCTGCAACCTTTGTTAGTCGTATGAATAAGTTGATCGTTCAGCTGAGTAAATAACATCACACCAATGTTTTGTACTTAGACTCAGCGTTAATATGATGTAAAAGCCCAAACTCCTTGTGGAATTTGGGCTTTTTTTGTTTCTTTATATTGCTGAGATGTCAGATCGTCAGTAACACGAAATTTGTCTGTGTGTTGAAGGAAATCTACATGGCTATGATTCTAGAGACTGAATATAGGACTCTAAGGGTGAAATGTACTAAGCTTACCTCAGTGGTTCTCAACAGTAGGTAGTAATGGGGTACTGGAATTTAACGAAGGGGAGTAGCAAGGCATAAAAAAGCCAGCGTGGTTTTAGCGCTGGCTTAGTGGTTAATCAGGTATTTATTTTTTTGTGGGGCAAATTTTTTGAAAATATTAGCGTCTTCTTAGTTTTCGTTCTTTCCAGCGTTTTATTACGTGAAGTCGCCAAACTATCAAGATAGTCATATATGCAATAGCGCCAAATACTAATCCTGATACTACGGAGCCTACGTATAAGGGGAGCCATATGTGCTCTAATTTCGCCCATATCCACGCGACAGAAAGATGGAAGTCTTTCCCTTTGTCTCCGCCAACAATCATGGTGCCCACTTTATAATTAAAGTAGAAAACAAACGGCATGGTGAGTGGGTTAGTAATCCAAACAAGCGCAATGGACAATGGAATATTAGCTCGCAATGGAATGGCCAGCAGAGCAGATACGACCATTTGAAATGGCATTGGAATAAATGCCCAAAACAAACCATTAAAAAAAGCTTTGGCGACAGAGCGTCTATTTAAGTGCCATAGATCAGGCTCGTAAATCTGTGTTCCTAATAATTTAAGCGCTTTGTTTTCTTTTAATTTTTCTGGATTTGGGATGAATTTTTTTATGTAACGCTTCGGCATAAGCAAGTATAAGTCAGGTTAGCAATCTAAGACACGGAGGTCTTATGTTACTAAGTGTTTTAATCTTGATTGGCGCCATTTTGGTGCCAACTGAATATATGTGGCTGTATTCTACTCATATCATTCTGGTGTGTCTCTATTTAATCTGTACACATCGTTTCTTGATGCTACTTTTGACCTTTGTTTCCCTGATTGTTGTATATCTTAGTGAAGTAGATAATGTCATCGACATTTCTTTTGATAAAAATCTGCCAATGCGCTTTAGCCCAGAGTTAAACCAGCTTTATGTGAGTGACGTGGCGGCACTTGAGAAGATTGACGAAAGATTTTTTTTAGTAAGATTAAGTCATATTGAGGGCGGCAAACAAAATTTTAATAATGTTCAAATTAAACCGCTGTCACAAGCATCTTCTTCGTCAATAGAGGTTACCTTGAAGCGTTTTGTGCTTGCTTCCAAAGACGGTAGTTGGTTGGAGCAGAGGCTTTATGCGCAAAGGCAAGCTGCGCAACTGGATATACAGTCTGATTCAAAATTTCAAAATCCATTGGTAAGAGAGCATTCCATCAGGTCATACATACATGCTCGGCTGGAAGGTGTTTTGTCTTTTTATTCAAGCTGGCGTTTTTCAAAGGCTTTGCTGCTTGGTGATGATAGTGGCTGGGATGATCGAGACAAATGGATTGTTAGATCGCTAGGTTTGGCGCATTTATTTGTCGTGTCTGGGCTACATACGGGCTTTGTATTTGTTTTTGGGCGTTTGTTAAGCCGCTTTTTATGGCGTTTTTCACCCAATAAATGGGTGCTTTCTGGTGTTAATTGTTGGTCTGTTGATGCCATTATCATTATTCCTATTTTATTCTTTTATGCTTATTTGACAGATTGGGGTGCGCCAGTGGTGCGCGCAGCCATTATGTTAAGCCTGTATTTATTATCAAAAGTGCTTTTTACACAGACATCGCCCTATAAAGTCATTCTCTTTGCTTTGTGGGGGATTTTGATGTTTGATCCAAGAGGGGTGTTGCAGCCAGGTTTATGGCTGTCATTTAGTTTGGTCTGTTTTCTTATTGCATTTAGTCAACCAGCTAGGCGCTGGTCGCGTTTTTTACTTCTCCAGCTTATGCTTTCTACTGCCTCAATGGTGCTCATCTGGGGGTGGCAACTGTCTATTTCGATTCTCTCAATTCCAGTGAATTTGTTGATGATTCCATTGGCTGCTTTTTTATGGTTTCCGATTGGAATTTTAGCCAGTGTTGAGGCGCTATTAATACAAACATCCTATTTGTATTACGTTTTAGATAGCGGCATTGTTTTGGTTGTCAGCTTACTAGAGTATTTGGCTTTTACTCTGCCTATGTTGGCTTTTGATACTTACCTCAATAGCACCACTAAAGTTATGTTGCTGTGTATGGTTGTTTTTTGGGTTTGGCAAGCGCCATTAAAGAGAGGAATAGGGTGTGTGTTACTCATTTGGTGTGTGCTTTTGTTGCCAAGGGATGATGTCTCTGGGTATCAGTCTCGTATAGTTAATAACGGCAATGAGCTGGTTTTTGAACGTGATTATGACATTGAGAACTCGAGTAATTGGTCAAAGCATGATTTATCTAAGCGCTTGATAACACCGCTAAACGACGCAAATAAACGAGATTATCCGGTAATATTGCTAGCCAGAAATCTAGAGGAGCTTTCTCCTTCAAATCTTCTGAAAAATAACATTGATTGGGTATTACTTAAAAGCAAGCCATCGGAGTCGTTACAATCCATGCTCAAAGGCTTAAATATACATTGGCTTTCTATAGAGTCTGGTGAATCGTTGCTATTTCGTCAATACAATAACCGCGTCTCGATTCGCCACTTAGCCTGTTCTTTTTCGATTTTTCTCTTTAAATCTGACGCTTGTAAGCGTGTTGAAACGTTAGAGTTTATGTTAAATTAACATCACATTTAAAAGGGAGTTCGCGGTGTTAACCTTTATTCAAACTGGTGGTTTTTTCATGTGGCCTTTATTGGCCTGTTCTATTCTTACGCTAGCAATCATCATTGAACGCTTTTGGACATTACGGAAGTCGCGAGTCGCACCGAAAAATTTGTTACTTGATGTTATGTCACGCTTGCGCGATGACAGAATGTCTCTTGATTATATTCGCTCTATGCAAGCCCAAATTGGTCTATCTTCTATTTTTGCGGCGGGTTTAATGAACTCAAAGCACGGCCGTACGACCATGAAGGAAAGCATGCAAGGCGAGGCAAGCCATGTCATACATGATTTAGAAAGATTCATGAGCAGTCTTGGTACCATCGCAGCGGTCTCTCCATTGCTTGGTTTGCTGGGGACTGTTGTGGGTATGATAAAAGTGTTTTCTGTTCTAATGGAACATGGTGCAGGTAATACTTCTTTATTAGCGGGTGGTATTTCTGAAGCGCTCTTAACTACTGCTGCGGGTCTTGGTGTTGCTATTCCCGCCTTAGTTTTCCATCGTTTTTTCAGTCGTAGAATAGATGATCTTGTTGTTAGCATGGAACAGCAATCGACCAAGTTAACTGACGCATTACATGGCGACAGAGATTCGAAGTCGGGAGTAAGTAAGTGAAATTTCGTCGTCAAAAAATAGATGACGTACAAATCAATTTAACGCCTTTGATTGACGTCGTTTTTTTGTTGCTGATTTTTTTTATGGTCAGTACCACGTTTAATCACAGTTCTGAGTTAACGATAGACTTGCCATCCGCAACCAGTGGGCAGGCAATGGCCAATCGAAGTCAGGATGTCGAAATTGTCATTACCAGTGATGGCCAATATGTGATTAACGGCAGAACTTTAATTAATGAGAAAGTAGACACGTTAGTTAAAGGCATTCAAGAAGTCTCGCAAGGTGACACTAAGCGTCCTCTTATTATCACGGCTGATGCTAAAGCGCCTTATGAAATGGTGCTTAAAATTTACGATGCCGCTGCGCAACTAGGTATCGCTAAAATTGCTCATACTGCACAAAGCGAGCAAACTAAGTGAATGTAGAGTCGTTATTTCTGCGTGCTTGGTATGGAAGCTGTCCTTGGACGAAGGTATTTTCTCCTTTTATGCCTTTCATTAAGAATGCGATTCAAAAAAAAAGGGCTGCATTTTTAGCGAATCCCAATCAATCTTATACTGCGCCGATTCCTGTCGTTATCGTGGGCAATATCAGCGTTGGTGGGACTGGAAAATCACCAATGGTTGTGGCGTTATGTAAATTCCTGATTGGTCATGGATTTAAACCTGGGATTATTTCGCGTGGTCATGGCGTTAAGCTGATTAATCCCATTGCGGTTAATTCAGACAGTTTGGCTTCTCAGGTTGGTGATGAACCCGTTATGCTTGCCCGCAGGACGCAATGTCCTGTTGTTGTTTTCCCTCAGCGAGCAGAAGCGATTAAGCAGTTACTTGCTACTACTGACGTAGATGTCATTGTTTGTGATGATGGGATGCAGCACTACGGTCTAAATCGGGATATTGAAATTGCTATGGTGGACGCACAAAGAGGGCTTGGCAATGGTCAGCTATTGCCAGTTGGTCCATTACGTGAACCTATCAGTCGACTGGATAGTGTTGATTACGTCATGAGTGTTACAGATGGCATGACACAAATATTGTCTGATCTTAATCGAGCTGTTTTAATTGCCTCTCTTTCTTCTTCAAACTTGGTGTCGCTTGACGGCAAAAGAGAATTGTCTTTTATTGACGCTTTTCGTGAAGATCAGGATTGGCACATAATGGCAGGAATTGGTAACCCAGATCGTTTTTTAGTGACACTAAAAGCGTTGGGGTTAAATAAACCCAAATCAGTTTGTTGGTTTGGTGATCATCATAACTACATTGAAAATGATATTCCAGAGCATGGGCGTGTCATTATGACAGAGAAAGACGCCGTAAAGTGTCAGGCCTTAGCGATAAAAAATTTAGATATTTGGTATTTGCCTGTCTCGTTAGCGTTACCAGAGGCATTTACAGCAACATTTCTACAAAAATTACAGCATATTAACAATGAGAAACGACATGAATAAAGTTTTATTAGATATTTTGGTTTGCCCTGTGACTAAAGCGCCACTGACGTTAAGTGAAGATGGTACTGAGTTGATAAGCAAGGCGGGTGGTATGGCGTATCCTGTTCGTGATGGCATTCCTGTCCTTTTGGAGACAGAGGCTCGCACATTAAATGCTGAAGAAAGATTGGATTCAGGCTCAGCAAAGTGAAAAAGGTCAAAATACTGACTGTTTGTTTGGGGAATATTTGTCGTTCACCAGCCGCTCAGGGGATTTTACAATCTACAGCTGAATCTTATAAGGGATTGGCTTTAGAGGTGGATTCAGCAGGTACAGCGGCTTATCACATAGGGCATTCCCCAGACTCACGTTCAATTCAGGTGTTATCAGAGGTTGGCGTTGATATTTCAGGTCAACATGCTCGTCAAATTTCGTTAGAGGATTTTGAGTGTTTTGATTGGATTTTGGCAATGGATGCAGAAAATCTTTCAAACTTACAAAAAATTCAACCTGAATGCAGCAAAGCTAAAGTCGTTTTATTTGGACAGTACTGTCCTGATGTTACTTTTGGTGAAGTTCAAGATCCTTATTATGGCGAGCAAGATGGCTTTATTAAGATGAGGGACAAGTTGCAAGTAATAGCGGAAAGTTTTATTAATCATCTTATGTCGTCTGAACAGGATCTACATCGTTCATAATGAATATTCGAGAAAAAATAATCGGTGACATGCCGGACTTAATTCAAACAGATGTTTCTCTTTCTCCTTTTAATACCTTCAAGTTTTCTTATCAGGCGCAATATTTTGCTTTAGTAGAAGACCTTGTTTCTCTGAAGGCCGCCATTGCTTGGGCGAAGGCCAGTGAAATACCCATTACTATTATTGGTGGCGGTAGTAATCTACTTATCCGTAATGATATTTCAGGGCTGGTTATCGTTAACAGATTACAGGGAAAGCAACTTGTACGAGATGAAGGCGACAACTTGATTTTAAGTGTGTCAGCGGGTGAAAACTGGCATCATCTTGTCGACTTTACCGTTCATAAAGGGTGGTTTGGGCTAGAAAATTTAGCGCTTATTCCGGGAACAGTAGGGGCTGCGCCAGTGCAAAATATTGGTGCTTATGGTGTTGAAGCCAAGGATGTTCTCGAACGAATACAGGTTTTGGATCTAATAAGTGGCGAATTGCTGTGGTTGCTTGCTAAGGAATGTGGCTTTGCATATCGTGATAGTCACTTTAAAGGGAAATGGAAAGGGCGCTATATTATTACTGCTGTCGAGATGCGCTTATCTCGTTCGTCTCAGTTTATCCTTAGCTACGGAGGGTTGAAGGGGAAGATTGAAGGTGAGTTAACGCTTGAATCGGTATTCGAGGCAGTATGCTCCTTGCGTCGTAGCAAGCTTCCTGATCCTAATATTATTGCCAATGCAGGAAGCTTCTTTAAGAACCCTATTGTCAGTGTCGAAAAGCATGATCAACTTAAGCTTATTTTTCCAGAATTAGTGTCTTTTTCTTTTGCCGGTGGCTACAAGCTGGCGGCGGGGTGGATGATTGACCAAGCAGGTTGGAAAGGCATTCGTCACCAAGGTGTTGGGGTTTATGAGCATCAGGCATTGGTTCTGGTTAATTACTCTGAAAACCAAGCACCACCCTTGTTGGAATTAGAGGCTTTAATAAAGCAATCTGTCTTCGATCGTTATGGCGTCTGGTTAGAAAGAGAACCAGTAGAGTTGCCTGATGCTTTCAATGTGACTTCAAGTGATACAGAGGCGTTCTCTTGAAAATAGGGGTGATGGACTCAGGTGCGGGAGGGATAACGATTCTGAATACGATTCGTCAGAAAATCCCTATGCTTGATTTGGTTTATCTCGCGGATGAGTTTTTTGCACCTTACGGTGAGAGAAGCCCGGCAGATATTCAATCACGAGTCGTTAGTATTGGCTGTTTTTTCGAGAGCCAAAATGTGGATGCTATTGTGGTTGCGTGCAATACCGCCACTGTGATTGCTATCGATGCATTGCGGGCTAGAATTGCTTTGCCAGTCATTGGCGTCGAGCCAGCAGTTAAGCCTGCCTTTAGGGTGAGTAAGACAAGGCATGTTGCTGTATTGGCAACGCCACTTACGGCTCATAGTCAGCGACTTAAAGAACTTATTTCCTTGTGGCGTGAAGACAGTAATGTTCACATTATGTCTAGTTCCACGTTAGCTTTTGATATTGATGCTTGGCCGCAATCAAAAGTGACAGTAGAAGAAACAGTCAAAAATCTGTGCCTTGAAATGATTGAATCAGGCATTGATACCTTAGTGTTGGCCTGTACGCATTACCCCTTAATAAAGAAGTTATTTGCTGTAGAGCTTGGTCCTGATTGTGAAATTATAGAGCCTAGTGAAGGCGTTGTTGCTCAGCTAGTGCGACGCTTAAATCAAACATACCCAACTCAATTCCCCGCATTCTTGTCTAGTGTCACCAAAGGAAGCATTGAGGTTATCAGTACGAAAGGGCTTGATAATATGGATAGGTTAACCAGTTGGATAGAGGATCGAGACTCTATTGCGGCTAAAAAAAGTATTAATCTCTCCGCTTAAAATTACTAAAATTATTTCTATTAACGAATAATAGGAAGTGTTGTTCTTCCATTTACTCGACGTTATTGCTCTCCTGTCTGACTCGGCTTAGTCAATAAACACTAAACAATAGACAATAAAAAACCCGCATTAAGCGGGTTTTTTGTTGCTCTGAATAAGTGGTTTATTCAGCTGAAGAAGACTCTTCTGTTGTTTGCGAAGTGTTGCTTTCTTCACGAGCTATTCGTGGGTCATTCTTGACGCGACCAGCTGACGTTGTACGACGTCGAGAGGCTGCAGCTTGACGTTTTTCGGAAAGGTCTTGCTTCATCTTTTCTTGTTGAGCAAGGATTGCTTCAGGCAGTTCTACAGCAGCTTTCTTTTCAGTCGCTGGCTTAGTAGCAGGTTTTCCTCGTCCACGGCGTGGTGCGCGGGTGCTGCTAGCTGTTTTGGTCTCATCAATCACTGGTTCAGCTTGAGTTTCAACAACTGGCTCAGCTTGAGTTTCAACAACTGACTCAGCTTGAGTTTCAACAACTGACTCAGCTTGAGTTTCAACAACTGACTCAGCTTGAGTTTCAACAACTGACTCAGCTTGAGTTTCAACTACTGGTTCAGGTTGTGCTTCAACTACTGGTTCAGCTTGTGTTTCAACAACTGGCTCAGCTTGTGCTTCAACTACTGGTTCGGCTTGTACTTCAACCGCTGGTTCAGGTTGTGCTTCAACCGCTGGTTCAGGTTGTGCTTCAACCGCTGGTTCAGGTTGTGCTTCAACCGCTGGTTCAGGTTGTGCTTCAACCGCTGGCTCAGGTTGTACTTCAGCTACTAGTTCAGCTTGTACTTCAACAACTGGCTCAGCTTGTACTTCAACAACTGGTTCAGGTTGTACTTCAATAACTGGCTCAGGTTGTTTTTCAATAACTGGCTTAGCTTGTACTTCGACAACTGGTTCAACTTGAGTTTCAGTAGCGGCTTCAGTGTTCTCAGTATTTGCTTCGTCTGCTTTTTGAGGGCGCTGACGAGAGCGGCGAGAGCGACGTGAACGGCGTTGTTCGCGAGGCGCATCTTCTGAATCGCCATCAGCGCTACGAGCTTCTTCAGCAGCTTGGGTAGCGGCTTCTGCCAATGCAACTTCTTCTTGCTCTCTTACTTTTTCTGATATTTGAATATCTTCTTTTAATTTGCCATTGCGACGACGGTTGTCGTTACGATCGCGTTTACGCTCAGTAACTTCAGGAACGACCTTTTCTCTAGGAGCGGCTTTAGCTGTAACTTCCCTTTTTTCGCCTCTAGTTTCTTGGTGGTCTACTTTGTTATCCGGCTTATTGTTACGTGAACGATTATTGCGGTTATTTGTTTTCTCAGCAGATGTCGTTGTTGCTTCAGCTTGTTCGCGACGAGATTGGCGAGTAGATCGAGTATTTTCAGTGCTTGAGCTAGTCTTCGTTACATCGCGATCTGAGTTCTGGTGCTTGCTGCGTTTGTTGCGATTGTTACGGTTCGCATTATTGCTAGCAGAAGGGCGTTGTTCGCTTGAATTACGCTCACCTCTTTGGTTTGTATTAGTATTCTTAACAGTAGTTTTCTTAACTGCTGATGTTTTTGGCTTGGTTTCTGTCGCGTTGCTTTCGCCAAATAGAGCGGTAAGGATGCGTTTAATCAAGCCTGGTTTAGCTTTGCTTGCTGCTGCAGGTGCTTTAGCCGCTGGGGCAACAGCATGTGCTGGCGCAGGAGATTTAGGTGCAATGCTCGTTACAGCCGCTTGTGGACGAGCATTTTCATCTACTTGTCTAGGCTCATAAGGAGGTTGTTCAGGTGTCTCAACGATCGAGTAGCTATTTTCATGTTGTACAGCAACCGTACTGTCATCACGAATACGTTCTACTTCAAAGTGAGGTGTTTCCATATGAGGGTTAGGTACTAAAATAATATGAACGTTGTTGCGTTTTTCTATTTTAGCGATGTTGGTACGTTTCTCGTTTAACAAGAAAGTCGCAACAGAAACTGGCAGTACAGCACGAATTTGTGCCGTGCGTTCTTTAGAACATTCTTCTTCAATAAGGCGAAGCACAGAAAGAGCTAAAGACTCAACGTCACGAATAAATCCTTGGCCATTACAGCGAGGACAAACGATACCGCTTGTTTCGCCAAGAGAAGGGCGTAGGCGTTGACGAGACATTTCTAATAAGCCAAAGCGTGAAATGCGACCGATTTGAACCCGTGCGCGGTCAGCTTCAAGCGCATTTTTCATGCGAGTTTCGACTTCTTTCTGGTTGCGTACTGGTGTCATATCGATGAAATCGATAACAACCAAACCACCAATATCACGAAGGCGTAATTGGCGAGCAATCTCGTCTGCGGCTTCTACGTTGGTTTGCAGTGCGGTTTCTTCGATATCGCCGCCTTTCGTCGCGCGAGCCGAGTTAATGTCGATAGAAACAAGTGCTTCCGTCGGGTCGATAACAATCGAGCCACCAGAAGGTAAGCGAACTTCACGTTGGAAAGCGGTTTCGATTTGGCTTTCGATTTGGAAGCGGTTAAATAGTGGTGTTGAATCGGTGTAAAGCTTGATGCGTGATTTGAAATGCGGCATTACTTGCATTACAAAATTGATAGCATCTTGGTAAGCGTCTTTCTCATCGATAAGAACTTCACCAATATCTTCACGTAGGTAATCGCGAATGGCACGAATAACGATGTTGCTTTCTTGGTAGATTAAGAAAGGAGCAGGTTTTTCAGTTGCGGCTTTAGTAATGGAAGACCATAGCGTGTCTAGGTAGTCTAAATCCCATTGAAGCTCTTCGGTAGAACGGCCAACGCCAGCTGTACGTACAATTAATCCACCATTTTCTGGTGTGTTTAATCCTGACATGGCTTCTTTTAATTGAGAGCGATCATCGCCATCAATGCGGCGAGAAATACCACCAGCGCGTGGGTTGTTTGGCATTAATACCAAATAGCGACCCGCTAAGCTGACAAACGTCGTCAATGCGGCGCCTTTATTGCCTCGCTCTTCTTTATCTACTTGAACAATAACTTCCTGACCTTCGCTTAATACGTCTTTTATATTAATGCGACCGTCATGGTTAGATCGTTTAGAAAAGTAGGTTTTTGAGATTTCTTTAAGAGGCAAGAACCCATGGCGATCTGCGCCATAGTCTACAAAAGCAGCTTCTAAACTCGGTTCTATGCGAGTAATGCGGCCTTTATAAATGTTTGCTTTCTTCTGTTCTCGTGAACCAGATTCGATATCAAGATCGTATAAACGTTGGCCATCGACAAGGGCGACCCGCAACTCTTCTTGTTGAGTTGCATTTATTAGCATTCTAATCATTATAAGTGTGAACTCTGTTGGCTGATGCGAACAAATGCACAGGAAAAGGAGCTAATTAAGATTTTAGCCCAGAATAGTGACAACGATTCGTAGTGTTTAGGCAAATGGAGTGCGCGATGCGTTTATAAAAATAAAAACGATTTTATGCGGTCGCCGCCAAATCAATAACAAAAAGTCCCTATACTGGTCTCGTTTTTTTGCTTTTTTACGAAACAACGCGAACGCGCGGCCGAGCAATTAATGAGATTTCCTTCCCACTGACACAGATTTATCCGAATCATGCGGTTTATTATTTAAGATTAACTGTTACAGAGGTAAGATAGAGGGCCGAAGTGTCGCTTCGGCAGTATTCATTCAATTCTCAGTGTCTTATCTTCGAGGTGTTCTGTTGCCTCTTACCCTCTGTGAATGTGAATATAACAGTAAAAACTAAGTGCTTCAATTATAAAGGAAAGCAATCTTTGGTTATGTCGGACTCAGATCAAAATTCCACAGAGCGACCAGCGGTACGCTATGTGACGATTGACGAGAATAATTCTGGTCAACGAATCGATAACTTCCTTGTTACTCTGCTAAAAGGAGTACCTAAAGGTAAGCTTTATAACCTTTTGCGCAAGGGGGAAATTCGCGTTAATAAAAAACGCACCAAACCAGATTATCGATTGCAGCACGATGATATTGTACGGATTGCGCCTATTGTCTTAGCGCCAATACCGGATAAACCTACCCTGTCAGATAAGCTAAAGGACAGCATAGAGTCTCGTATCATCTATGAAGATAAAGGCCTGATCGTGGTGAATAAGCCTTCAGGGCTGGCGGTACATGGTGGTAGTGGCTTGAGTTTTGGTCTTATCGAAGTGATTCGTCAAATGCGGCCACAAGAAAAGTTCACTGAGCTTGTTCATCGATTAGATCGTGATACGTCTGGTTTGATCATGATTGCCAAAAAACGCAGCGTACTGAAAGAACTGCATACGGCGCTTCGTGAAAAAGAAGGCGTGCAAAAAACCTATCTTGCGTTGGTGTATGGCAGCTGGCCAAAACGCAAACTTCAGGTGAATGCTCCGTTGCTGAAAAACGAGCTGAAATCCGGTGAGCGTGTTGTGAAAGTTCATACTGACGGCAAAGAAAGTTTAACGCGCTTTAAATTGGTTCGTCAATTTGAAGGCTACAGCTTGGTCGAGTGTGAACCAGTAACAGGGCGTACTCACCAAATTCGAGTGCATGCTTTGCACGCTGGGTATCCGATCGTCGGTGATGATAAATATTCTCCGGTTGAATCATTAAAAGAAACCAAAGCCCTTGGCTTTAAACGATTGTGCCTGCACGCAACGCGCTTGGACATCATGCTTAATGGCGAACGCATGTTGTTTGAAGCGCCATTGGACAAAGAATGGCAGGCGTTAATGAATGAAAAATTAGACGCGGTGTTTCCATAAAGCGTCTGACTAACGAAAATTGATCAAAGGAGCGGATAATTATTACCAGATAATTACCCGCTCTTTTTTTTTGCTTTGTGTTTTCTGCCCTTCGTTTGAGCGATGCTCGTTTGAGTGATGCATGTCAGCGCCATGATGGTGAAAAATCGCTAGCATTCAACGACGGTATTCGTCGTTTTTGACGGTCATCTTGGTGTAGGAGTGTGTATGAAGGCGGGTGGTGTCAAAATTGTTCCCGGCATTGTGTCTATTGGCTTGGCATTGTTAATTTGGTTTGTCGTGCCGGTCCCTGAGGGTGTGTCAGTCAATGCGTGGCATTTATTGGCGTTGTTTGTTGCTACTGTGGTTGCCATTATCGGGAAGGTCATGCCGATTGGTGCGTTGGCGATTTTAGCCATCACGCTGGTTGCGATAACGGGGGTGACGAATGACAGCCCCTCAGGCGCTATTAAAGATGCGCTAAGTGGCTTTTCTAATTCTCTTATTTGGTTAATCGGTATTGCGATTGTTATTTCTCGTGGGTTGGCTAAAACGGGCTTGGGCAACCGAATTGGTTATTATTTTATTTCTTTATTTGGTAAAAAAACCATCGGCATTGGTTATGCGCTGGCATTGTCTGAATTGGTGATTGCGCCAGTGACGCCAAGCAATACCGCACGTGGTGGCGGTATTATTCACCCGATTATGAAATCCATTGCCAGTAGTTTTGGTTCTTCTCCAGAAGACGGCACCTCTCGTAAAATAGGCCATTATCTTGCCTTGGTGAATTACCATATAAACCCGATTACATCGGCTATGTTTATTACCGCGACCGCGCCAAATCCTCTTATTGTAAAACTGATTGCCGATGCGACCGGAGCCAGTATTAGTATTTCTTGGGGAACTTGGGCGTTGGCTGCTTTGTTGCCAGGGTTGGTGTGTATAGCCTTGGTGCCTTTGGTGATTTACGCCATTTATCCACCTGAAATCAAAAGTACGCCAGACGCCAGCCGTTACGCAAAATCCAAGTTGGCAGAGATGGGGGTCATGAGTTACGGCGAAAAAGTCATGGTAGCGGTATTTGCTCTGTTGCTTTTGTTGTGGGCTGGCGTGCCGGCCATGTTATTGGGTCCTGAGTTTGCGGTAAACACGACGGCGGTGGCTTTTTTAGGCTTGTCTGTGCTGTTGATTAGCGGCGTCTTGAGTTGGGAGGATGTACTGAAAGAAAAATCCGCTTGGGACACAGTAGTGTGGTTTTCCGCTTTGGTGATGATGGCTACTTTTTTAAACAAGCTTGGCTTGGTGCATTGGTTCTCGACCGTGGTGCAAAGCAATATTGAGCAATTCAATCTGAGTTGGGGAGTGTCTGTCGTCATCTTAGTCGCGGTGTATTTTTATGTGCATTACTTTTTTGCCAGTACGACCGCTCATATCACCGCCATGTTTGCCGCTTTTTATGCCGCTGGGCTGGCTCTAGGCGCACCGCCTTTATATCTTGGTTTATTACTTGCGGGAGCATCTTCTTTAATGATGTCTTTGACTCATTATGCCACCGGCACATCGCCCATCATCTTTGGGTCAGGCTATGTTTCCATGGAAGACTGGTGGATCATGGGCTTTATTATGAGTGTCGTGAATTTAGCCGTCTGGGGAATCGTCGGCGGACTTTGGTGGAAAGTCTTAGGGTATTGGTAATATCAATACAGTCAGTGGTTAATGACGGACAGTAACTGGCTAACAGTAGATTCAATAAAAAGGGTGACCACGAGGTCACCCTTTTTTTATGATTTGTTTACCTTACGACAATTTAGGAATGCCGGTTAGGTAGCCAACCGCTGCGCCGTAACGATCTTTGTAATTGGCGCGAATGTACGGGTCTAATACGTCTTTTACTTTATCATGCAGTGGGCTGCTCCAATCACCTGGGTGTTGGAAGTTGCTCATGATGTAAGTCCAGCCGTTGAGCTCATCTACGGCGTGCAAGCCGGTTGATTCTGCGCCTGCTGGGGTAGATAAAATGCGCGCTAGTTCACCGCTGTCAACGTTATACGCCCACAAGAAGTTATTCACGTGATTGCCGCTGTCTTCACCGATAAATAAGGTGCGCAATGCTTCAGAATACTTAAGGTTATCTGGGTTGGAAATACGGTCTGCATGCGCCGTGTTGCCAAGTGCATCAGGCACCATTAGGTCTTCACCGATCAAGTTCGCTGGCGCTTCCATACGAACCGATACCCATTCGCTGTCAATGGCGTGGCCATGATTGTCTTTTTGACCACCGGTTAGTGTGTGTTCATAAACCGCACCGGCTTTTGGGCCTTCTACATGAATGTCTGTACTGCCATCTGTCATGGTTTTGTAGATGTAAGACATCGCCGAGTAGGCTTTTTTATCTTTGATGTTAACAGTCGTGCCTTCCATTTTAGTGAAGCCTAGAGACGCGCCAATCAAAGCCGCATAGCGGTGAGTTTCTAGGAAAGCGGCTTCTTTTTCCATGCCAGGTTTCAATTTTACCCAGTTGGTTTTTCCGCTGTAGCCAATCTTGGTGAAGCTGGCGTCTTTAGGGTCTTTTTTATGGATTTCCATGATGTCGCTTGATTTTATGCCGGCATCTACAAGGCGTTGGATCTCGTCGCTGTTTGCTTCGCCGAGCTTGATCCACGTTAGGTTGCCTGCGCCCGATCCTTTGCCAGACGTTTGATGCCATTTAGCAGCGTACAATGTACCGGCTGACAGGTCGCGTGGCTTGTCCGCAATAAACATAAACAAGCCGCTGTTGGTGAAATCGTCGCCCATCAATACGGTGCGCTCATCTGGCATGACTTGCACAAGCTCATGAGAAAGTCGTCCCATGCAGTAATGCTTTATGACAGAGCCAGTGCCGTCTTTATTAACGGTAACTTCTGGCATGTGGCCGTAGTTGTAAGGTTTGGCTTTGTTTTCATCGCCAAATAAATTTTTACTGTAGGCTTTGAATTGTTTGTTATCTGGGTCTGAAGCATCTGGCTGATATTCTTCACTGGAAAGGTGAGTGCCCCAAGGAGACAAGCTCGCGCCACAGGTGATCCACAAGCCGCCAACGTTTGAAGTGTCTACGTTGTGGTATTTAACCAGCTTAAGTTCACCGGTTTCTGGATTTTGATCCAAGGTCAGGATGGCAACAGGAGAAGGTAGGCGACCGTACATTTCATTGCCAGCGCCATCGCGACTGGTGTATTCAAACTGCACCACGGCAAAAACATGGTTGCCGTATACGCCAGCGACCTTTGCGTCTTTAACTGTCAGTAGGCTAGAGCCATCGGGACAGTCAGAGAAGAACTGACGATTATTAAAAGTAGGATCTGTAATGGGTTTATTATTGATATCATAATAACCACCCGCAACGAGTGTATTGCCCTGACCATCTGGCACGCGGTCACCCGATACAAAGAAAGCGTGATAATCCAATTTCACTAAGCGGCTAGAGCCATCTTCAAATTTCAACTGCATGGCGGCGTTGGTGTAAGCGGTGGCCATGGCAGCGGGATTACTAAGAGAGGGCGCTGTCATAGGAACAAAGCTGACGGAAGATAAAGGCGCCTCTGTCATATTTTCCGCAAACGCTTTCGCGCTAAACATGCCACCAGCTAGTGGTAGCAATGGCGCGCCAGCCATAAAGCTCAGCATGCGGCGACGGGTGTTATCAATTGACTGACTCATGGTTATTATTCCTTTCTGTATTCAGGGTTTGCCCGTAATAAAGTAAAAAGCACGAAGATATTGGTTTATAACTGCCGATGCAGTAAATCACGTCGGCCATGACGCTTTCGTGACAGCAAAATGATCTTTTTATGTCAGATCAATGAAATAGTCTGAGAGTTAGAAAAGAGAGAGGGCGCGCTAGGTGTGATAATCTAGCGGGATATATTTCATAATGTGTTGGGTGTTTGTACATGAGTTCGGAGTTTGATCGGCCTAATTTTGTGATGATTCGTCGTCAATTTGATTTTCGTGGTATTGAAATGGGTCGCTGGGTAAAACCTGATGAGCGCGATCGAGCGGCGGTGAATTTTTATCAAGCGTTATGCGACTTGATGGACGTGCTGCAGGGGCCTGAAACACTGATTTCATTACGTGGCACCCTAGGGCTTCAATTTGGTAAAGGTGGACGACCCGGCGTGGCGGCCCATTATATGCCAGCCACACGGCAGTTAGCGTTAGCAAAAAATGCCGGCGCGGGGTCGCTCGCGCACGAGTGGTACCACGCATTCGATCATTATATGGGGGACAAAATGTTTCCTGTTTTGGGCGCGCAATCCTTTGCCTCATCCAACTGGCTAACCGCGACTAAGATGCAGCCTCATCCGCTAAACACACTATTAGAAAATTGCTTTAAAGTGATTATGCTCAATGCGGAGGGAACCGCGCCAAGTGCGCTGTTTGATGCTTCGAAACGAACAGATCAGACATTAAATATTGTCTATTACGCCAAGCCAGAAGAATTGTGCGCCAGAGCCTTTGAAGCCTTTATTGAAGACGAAAAGCCCCAAAGTCGTTTTCTTGTGAAAGGCAGTCGCTATTCAGACGAAGCCAAAGCAGGACTCTACCCACAAGGCACGCAGCGTGAACACATAAACGCTGCTTTTAAAGCCTATTTTTCAAGGCTTGGGGCTGCGTTACATCGACAACAGAGTTAATTGCGCCTCGTAAAACTGGGCTTTTTGTGGGGCTTTAAAAAGAACTGTATAAATATGCAGTACCCGCTTTATGTTCTTATTTCTAAATTGCTTGCTACATGAGTCGCGATTCTTCTGAATCAGCTCTAAAAATTATCAATGGTATAGGCAAAAACCTATGAGAATTATAGAGCTCGTCAAAAATGCCTTAGGCTGACTCTTTGAGGAAGGCTAAAGTAAATCTGGTCAAGTAAGATTTGTTTTTTGGACAACGTTCTCGTAAAAGCGTTGCCCAAACTCATTCATTGTTGCAGAGCCTTTGTAAAAATTATTTCCTCCAATTGGTAAGTCTAAGAGGCCTGTGGACATTAATGGCTGAAAGTTGATTTTTGCACTTTCTTCTTTAATCTTTGTTTTCTGACTGGGGTCTGATTCAGCATTTACTCTCTTTAAAAGATTGTAATAATCTTTAAGGGTTGGAATCCCGATATATGGATGTATTTGTTCAATACTAAATAACAAAGTGTTGTACTCATCAGAAGTAAATGATTTGGTTAGAAATGTTGCTTTGAATAGTTGGCCAAGTAGCTTGGCCTTTAGCTCGTTATGGTATCTATCTAGATATAGGATTGTTTCTTCAATAATCTTCTTCTGGTTTTTTTCATTGGATAAATGTGACTGTAATTGTTCCGCTTCAGTTTCACTTAGCTCATTAATTACACCTATAAAATTTGCGAATTTACGTAGAGTGTGAGCATTGTTTATTGCACTGACACCTTTAACGACAGCGATGAGGCTCCCAATTATTGGGATGTCTTTTAGTAATTCGTTGTCATTCATCGTAGATATCACTGTATCTAACGATGCTTCCGCAATGCTTCCTAGAGCGCTTTTAACACTCGATTCACGCGATGCGGCAATTAACCCTTTAGTATGATCTACCATAATATGTTCCTTTGGTTTGCATGTATTGAAATTATCATCCTTATGTTTCTATGTCCCTCATTTCTGGTCTTTAGGTAAAGAGCTCTTCATTTCGCAAAAATTCGCTTGGTCTTTCGTCTTCTCTGAAACTATACTGTATATATATACAGTATTTAGGATGACCTATGCGTGTTTCTTATCTTGGTGTTTCAGAGTCTGCTTCTTTTATTGCTGGTAACAGTGTGCGAATTCCGCTTTATGTGGATTCTGTGTCGGCGGGTTTTCCATCGCCTGCTCAGGACTTTGTTGAAAAATCCTTAGACTTAAATGAGTTCTGTGTGGCTCACCCAACTGCGACGTTTTACGTGCGCGCTCAGGGGGATTCGATGATCGATGTGGGTATCCTGTCGGGCGATGTGTTAGTGGTGGATCGGTCGTTAACGGCGCGCCATGGGGATATTGTGATCGCGTGCATTCATGGGGAAATGACGGTAAAAATGCTGGAGTTAAAGCCAAACGTATTGCTTCGCCCAAAGAACAAGGCCTATAAGGCGATTCCTATTACCGAGGAATCCGAGCTGGAAATCTTTGGCGTGGTGGCGGGTGTGGTTCGTAAGTATGATCGTCATTAATGCAGACTGTCTTTGCGCTTGTCGATTGCAATAACTTCTACGCGAGTTGCGAGAAGCTGTTTCGACCCGATCTGAAACATACCCCTGTGGTGGTGTTATCGAATAACGACGGCTGTGTGGTAGCGCGTTCTAAGGAGGTGAAAGCGCTGGGGTTGAAAATGGCGGTGCCGGTCTTTCAGATTCAAGACGAGATAAGAAAGCACGGCATTGTGTGCTTTTCGTCGAATTACGCTTTGTACGCGGATTTGTCGAATAGAGTGATGACGATCATTGAGGAAGAGGCGCCACGAGTGGAGGTGTATTCCATTGATGAGGCGTTTATGGATTTAACCGGAGTTGACCATGTGGTGGATTTACTCACCTTCGGAAAACAAGTAAAAGCCAAAGTAGACAAATGGACGGGGATTGCGGTGGGTATTGGCATTGCGCCCACCAAAACGCTGGCAAAATTAGCTAATCATGCCGCGAAAAAATACCCAGCCACTGGGTCTGTCGTGAATTTGATGGATAGCGACCGACAACGACGATTGATGGCGCTGGTCGATGTGAGTGATGTGTGGGGTGTTGGTCGACGGACCACTGAGAAGTTGAGAGCAAAGGGTATTCATACCGCGTTAGACTTGGCCGATGCGAACCCAAAAGAAATACGAGCTGGATTCTCGGTTGTGCTCGAGCGCACGGTTCGTGAATTGAATGGTGTCTCTTGTTTGGATTTAGAAAGTATAAGGCCAACCAAGCAGCAAATCATTTGTAGTCGATCGTTTGGTCACAAGGTGACAGACAAGCAAGCGCTGCGTGAGGCCATCGCCAAATACACCACCAGAGCGGCCGAAAAACTACGAGGCGAGCAGCGCCTTTGTCGCGTGGTCAGCGTGTTTGTCCGTACCAGTCCGTTTATTCCCAGTGAACCGCAATACTCACAAACTCAATCGGCAGAGTTGCCCAGCCCAACGGACGACACACGAGATTTATTAGAGGTAACCGATGCTATCTTTCAACAACTTTATAAAGAAGGCTTTCGCTACGCAAAAGCTGGCGTGATGCTTGCGGATTTCTACGAACACGGTGACGTTCAAGAAGATCTCTTTAGGCCATCAACCAATAAGGCCAATTCAAAAGCCCTGATGGGCGTCGTGGACAAAATAAACCACAGCGGCCTCGGCAACGTTTTCTTTGCCTCTCAAGGCGTGTCAGCTCAGTGGTCAATGAAGAGAGAGTACCTATCGCCAGCGTACACAACCAGATGGGAAGAGTTACCAAAGGTTTTTTGATGCGAATGTCACTTTGATGTTTTGTGTGGTTTTATCAATAACTGTATAAATATACAGTTATTGATTTTGGTCTTATGTTCCAGCTTCTAGAGTGCTCGCTACATGATCCGTAATTCGCTCTGAATCAGTTCTAAAAAAGCCTCTTTGGCTTTGTGAAAACCGGTGTTTTTATTCCAGAGAAAGTAGTTTTTGATGGGTTTTAGTTGTTCAATTCGATAGCCCTTGATCCCGCCGATGAGTTTAAATTGTTCATAAATCCCTCTTGGTACCAATGAAATTCCTGCCCCAGAGCTGACACAGCCAAGAATGGTGCCATAACTCGCGATGCTGGTTATTGTGGCGGACACTTGATTCATCTCCAGCCAATTTTCTAATGCTTTGCGATACGGGCAACCTACCGGCCACATGTAGAGGTTTTTGCCGATTAGGTCAGCCGGAGAACGGATGGCGTCAAAGGTCGCTGGGGCGATTAAGAGAATGTCTTCTTGGTAGATTTCGACGCATTGGATATCTGGGTGCACGCTTTTACCAGCGATGATGGCGCTGTCGAGTTCGTGTTTGACCACGGCGGTTTCCAGTTCTTTCCATTTTCCTGTGCTGAATTCAATGTGCACATCTGGATAGGATTGGTGATATTTGGACAGTATTTTAGGCAATCGACTGGTGGCAGAAGACTCAATGGCACCTAGGCTCAAAGTGCCTGTCGGTACACCATCAGAGGTGATGGCGCGTTTCGCCTCCTGACACATAGAGAGAATCTTATTGACGTATTCAAGAAAGATCTCGCCTGCTGGGCTTAATGTGAGTCCTCGACCTTTGCGAACAAACAAAGGCTCTCCTAGCTCTTCTTCTAGATTTTTGATTCGTGTGGTGATGTTCGAAGGAACGCAGTGCAGATGCTCAGACGCCTTGACGATGCTGCCAAGGTCTGCGACCGCTTTAAACATACGTAATTGAGAAAGCTCCATTCTATCGCTCTTTAAAAGTGAATAATTACTTTAATATAAGTTACTTTTATTTAGGTATCCAGTTGATTAGCTTAGCAGGGTGTTTATCCATCAGTGCTCTGATTCTTCTATGCGCTGAGACATTTAGTCTGCTTTTTAGGAGTTAATCATGATTTCTGGTCCTGCCGATATGATCGCGTTAGGTTTGTTTTCTTTTTGCGGTGGGCTTATTGATGCGGCTGTGGGGGGAGGTGGTTTGATACTCTTACCAGCGTTAATACATGCCTTGCCAGAATACGCATTATCAACGGTATTTGGCACCAATAAAGTGGCCGTTTGGGTCGCCGCCGTGACGTCCATTGGCACTTATCTTAAAAAAGTGAATATTGTCTGGAGAATATTACTACCTACGGCCTTGTCAGCGTTTGTGTTTGCGTACTTTGGTGCCATGTCTGTAGCCAGTATTCCCAAAGACAGCATGCAGATCGTGGTGTTTATATTGCTGATTGTGATGGCCGTTTACACCTTTCACAAAAAAGATCTGGGGCTTAGCCATAGAAAGGTAGAAGCCAATGGAAGAAACATAGCGAAGGGGGTCGCGTTTGGTGGTTTGATTGGTTTTTACGATGGTTTATTTGGTCCTGGCAGCGGTAGTTTCCTGATTTTTCTGTTTATTAGAGGGTTCGGTTTTGATTTTTTAAATGCCTCGGTATCGGCAAAACTGGTGAATCTTGGGGCATTTACGGCGGCATTACTCTTCTTTATACCTTCGGGGCATGTGTTGTGGAAAGTGAGCGCGCTCATCGCTGTTTGTAATGTGCTGGGAGCGCTCACTGGTGTGTATTTAGCATTAAGGTTAGGTAGTCAGTTTATCCGTGTGTTGTTTTTAACCCTGTTGTTGTTTTTGATCAGTCGAATGGGATTCACCATGTTATTGGTTTGATGGCAGCCTAATGTTGGCCTTATTATCTGTGATGTTGTTATCCATGCTAGGAGCTAGATTGTTTTCGACTTAGAGTGTCACAGACAAAACATCCGATTCTTGCATTGTGTCGGATTTTATCAGCCGACAACGCAATCAAATAAGTTAGCAATAAACAGATGGTTGCGCGGATTAAAAAATGCTGAAATGTAACCAATAGATTCAACGTAATAGAGTCAACTCCATTGTTTAATCGAGATAGCCATCATGTCCATTCCTTCAGAAACTGAGATGAGAAAAGCTATTGCGGAAAGAGATTCAGCCTTTGACGGGCAATTTCTTTATGGTGTGATCACCACAGGGGTATTCTGCTTGCCCTCTTGTCCGACTAAGGCGGCCAAGCCTGAAAATGTGCGTTTTTTTGCGGACATTGATGCCGCTATGTTGGCCGGATTTCGACCTTGCAAACGTTGTCATTTTGTCGATAAAGATACCCGTACCGACCAGTTGATTGAAATCGCTCGCTATATTGAGTCCTATTCTGATGAGAAGATAACCCTTTCAAGTTTGGCTGAGATTGCCGGTGTCTCCGCCTCAAGATTGCAGCGGCGGTTTAAGGAAGCTTTTTCTATTTCGCCAAAAGCGTATCAAGATGCGGTTCGTTTGCGGTGTTTCAAGCAATCCCTTAAAAACGGTGACGCGGTAACCGATGCCATTTACGGTGCGGGTTTTGGTTCTATTAGTCGAGTCTATGGCGAAGCAGATCGCCATATAGGTATGACCCCAAAGGTTTATCGAACTGGTGGTAAAGGAGAGCGTATTAGCTACGCGTGCCGTAAAACGGCACTGGGGTTAATGATGATGGCAGCGACGGATAAAGGGGTCTGTAGTGTTCAGTTTGGCGACACTGAAAGTGAGCTGGTGGCGGCGCTGAACAAGGAATACCCTAATGCGGAATTGATGCTGTCATCAGCACAAGAAAGTCCTGAGCTCGATCGCTGGATGGAAGCCCTAGATCAGCATGTCAGTCTTGGCGCGCCTAGACCTGATTTGCCGTTAGACATTAAAGGCACGGCTTTTCAAATGAAAGTCTGGCAATTTTTGTTGAGCATTAAAGAAGGGGATGTGATGAGTTATAAGCAAGTAGCAGAGCGCATCGACAGCCCTAACGCAGTGCGGGCAGTGGGCACAGCCTGCGGAAAAAACCTGCTCGGGGTGTTGATACCTTGTCATCGAGTGTTACGAAGCGACGGTGGCTTAGGGGGCTACCGCTGGGGGTTAGAACGAAAACAGTTATTGCTGAAAAAAGAACAGAAACACACAGAAAAGTGCCACCAAGAACGAACGCAATAAATCTAGATGCCTTTAAATTTATAAACATTAAAAAAGGCGACCCAAATCTGGGTCGCCTTTTTGTTTTATACCGTGACGGCGAATGACTTAACGGCTAACGATTTAATTGTTAGCAACTTAGTCTTCGTAGCTGTCGATTGGTGGGCATTCGCAGAACAAGTTACGGTCGCCGTAAACGTTGTCGATGCGGCCCACTGGTGGCCAGTATTTACGTGCTTTGATCCAAGGAAGTGGGTAAGCCGCGTCTTTACGAGAGTAGGCGTGAGTCCATTCCATATCCAGCAAAGAGTCTGCTGTGTGTGGTGCGTTAACCAATGGATTGTCTTCCACTGGCCATTCACCATCTTGTACACGGCTGATTTCGTTGCGGATTTGAATCATCGAATCACAGAAACGATCTAGTTCTTCTAGATTTTCAGATTCCGTTGGCTCTATCATCAAGGTGCCGGCAACTGGGAAAGACATAGTTGGCGCGTGGAAACCAAAATCCATCAAACGCTTAGCGATGTCTTCTTCACTGATTCCAGACTCTGCTTTTAGCGGACGAATGTCGATAATGCATTCGTGTGCAACGGTGCCGTTTTTGCCTGTGTAAAGCACTGGGTAATGCTCGCCTAGGCGCTTGGCAATGTAGTTAGCATTCAAAATGGCATTAAAGGTCGCATCGCGCAGCCCTTGGTCGCCCATCATTTTAATGTACATCCAAGTGATGACAAGAATGCTTGCACTACCATAAGGCGCAGCAGAAACAGCACCATGTTGCTCTTGCATGCCCATGACGGGTTCAACAGAATGACCCGGTAAGAAAGGCGCTAGGTGAGATTTGACACCAATTGGCCCCATACCAGGGCCGCCGCCGCCGTGTGGAATGCAGAAGGTTTTGTGTAGGTTAAGGTGAGAAACGTCCCCACCAAAAGCACCAGGAGGCGCAATGCCTACCAAGGCATTTAGGTTGGCGCCATCGATGTACACTTGACCGCCAAAGTTATGCACTATGTCACACACTTCACGGATGTGTTCTTCAAATACACCGTGTGTGGATGGGTAAGTCGCCATGATACAGCTTAGTTCAGCTGCGTGTTTTTCTGCTTTGGCAGCGAGGTCTACAAGGTCGATGTTGCCATCTTCATCGCATTTTACAATGACGACTTTCATACCAGCCAATGCCGCAGAAGCAGGGTTAGTGCCGTGTGCTGAGCTTGGGATTAAACAGATATTACGATCGTGGTCACCACGAGATTTGTGGTACTTATCAATGGCGATTAGACCAGTGTATTCTCCTTGGGCACCTGAGTTAGGCTGCAATGATACTGTGTCATAGCCTGTTGCTTTTGACAGCATGGCGATCAATTCAGCAAGCAGTGTATGGTAACCCGCCGCTTGTTCTGTTGGTGCAAATGGGTGGATGCCACCAAATTCTGCCCAAGTCACAGGGATCATTTCAGACGCGGCGTTCAGCTTCATTGTGCAAGAGCCAAGCGGAATCATGCTTTGGTTAAGCGCAATGTCTTTCACTTCAAGTTGGTGCATGTAGCGCATCAACTCAGTCTCACTATGGTGAGAGTTAAATACTGGGTGCGTTAAAATAGCGTCTTGGCGTAATAGCGCCGCATCAAAGCCTGTGCTAGCTGCCGTCGCGTCTATGTCTTCTTGAGACAAAGAGAAACCGAAACAGTCAGCAAGGTCGATTAAATCTTCGCTGGTGGTTGTCTCACTAAAGGAAATAGAAAGACGACTTGCAGACGTGTGGTGTAAGTTTATTAACTTAGACTGAGTTGCAGCAATGATGTCTGCGGTTTTTTCATTGGTGTCTACTACGACCATGTCAAAGTAGTTGGCATTGGTTGTAAAGCCATTGGCTTGTAAGGCTGTTGCAAAGCAATTGGCATAAGCGGCTACGCGAGAAGCGATTTTCTTCAAGCCTACAGGGCCGTGATAGACCGCATAGAAACCGGCCATCATGGCAAGTAAGGCTTGAGCCGTACAAATGTTCGACGTCGCTTTTTCGCGGCGAATGTGTTGCTCGCGAGTCTGCATTGCCATGCGTAACGCAGGTTTACCGTGGCTGTCTTTGGAAACACCGATGACGCGGCCAGGCATAGAGCGTTTGAATGCGTCTTTGGTTGCTAAGAAGGCAGCGTGAGGGCCACCAAAGCCCATTGGAACACCAAAACGCTGAGTGTTGCCGAATACAATGTCAGCACCCATATCGCCAGGGGATTTCAATAATACTAATGCAAGCATATCGACGGCAATACTGGTTAACGCGCCTTGTTCATGGGCTTGTGCCACAAGATTGGTTAAATCGGTTACTTCACCGTTAATACCTGGGTACTGGAAAATAGCCCCAAATACATCATGACTTGCAAGATTGTCGTTGGCATCCACTATCACGTCTATGTCTAGAAGTTCGGCGCGGGTTTTTACCACGTCAATCGTTTGAGGTAATAGTTGATCGGAAACAAACAGGGCATTGCTCTTTTTGCGGTTAGAACGCTTCATCAGCGTCATGGCTTCAGCTGCGGCAGTTGCTTCATCAAGCAAAGATGCGTTCGAGATTTCCATGCCCGTTAGGTCGATAATGACTTGTTGGAAGTTAAGTAGTGCTTCCAAGCGACCTTGAGATATTTCTGGTTGGTAAGGCGTGTACGCTGTGTACCAACCAGGATTTTCTAGTAAGTTTCTTAAAATAGGTGATGGCACAAGTGTGTCGTGGTATCCCATGCCAATAAAAGAACGAGCTACTTTGTTTTGGCTCGCTATGACTTTTAGCTGGCGTAATGCATCGCTTTCACTAGAAGGCTTAGCAGAAAGGTCAAGGTTTACTTGGCGAATTGCTTGAGGAATGGTTTTTTCAATCAAAGCGTTAAGAGAATCAATGCCAATGGTGTTGAGCATGATGGTACGTTCTGAATCGTCTGGGCCAATATGGCGCGCGATAAATTCGTCATTGCTTAGCAAATCACGGATACACGAAGTCATGATTTATATCACCTATTAAGAAAACATGAAGGAGTAGGCTCTCTTGCTAGCGCCTTGTGGGCTCAGCAAGAGAGTAATGAACTGTGTTATTCGATTGTGGCAGCGTAACCATCAGCATCAAGTAGTTTGCTAAGGTCTGTGCCTTCAGCTAGCTTGATTTTCGCTATCCAAGCACCTTCAAAAGGTGATTCGTTAATAAGTTCTGGTGCATCATCAAGGTTAGTATTCACTTCAATGATTTCACCTGAGACTGGTGCATAAATGTCAGAGGCCGCTTTAACAGACTCAACAAGAGAGAATTGTTCAGTCGCAGTGACTTCTAATCCTACTTCAGGTAATTCGACATAAACTACATCGCCCAAAAGGTCTTGTGCGTGATCTGTAATGCCAACAGTGACAGTACCGTCTCCATTATCAAGAACCCACTCATGGGAGTCAGCGTATTTAAGATTTTCTGGAATTGTGTTCATGAATGATGCCTCTTTTTAAAAAAATACCCGAGGGGGTTGCCCTCGGGTAGATGATTTAGCGGTACAGTGGAAAACGCTTACAAAGTTCTTTAACTTCAGCTAAAACGCGAGCTTCAACTTCTGGGTTACCGTCTGGATTGCCCACTAGGCCGTCCAGAACATCACTGATTAAGTGACCCACTTTGCGGAATTCTTCTTCGCCGAAACCACGAGAGGTTGCGGCTGGTGTTCCTAGACGGATACCAGAAGTCACCATTGGTTTTTCAGTGTCGAATGGAATGCCGTTTTTGTTACAAGTAATACCCGCGCGTTCAAGCGCTTGATCAGCAACGTTACCTTTAAGGCCTTTAGGGCGAAGGTCAACCAGCATCAGGTGAGTATCCGTACCGCCAGTAACAACATCACAACCGCGTTCCATCATTACAGCAGCCAACGTTTTTGCGTTAGCGACTACTTGCTTGATGTAGTCAGTGAATTCTGGTTTCAGTGCTTCGCCAAACGCTACTGCTTTACCCGCGATGACGTGCATCAATGGACCACCTTGATAGCCCGGGAAAACAGCGGAGTTGATTTTTTTGCCAAGAGCAAGGTCATTGGTCAGTATCATGCCGCCACGAGGACCACGTAATGTTTTGTGTGTCGTCGTTGTTACTATGTGTGCGTGTGGTAGTGGCGATGGATGAACTCCAGTCGCTACTAGGCCAGCAATGTGAGCCATGTCTACGAACAAGTAAGCGCCGACTTTGTCTGCGATTTCGCGGAAACGTTTAAAATCAATTTCACGAGGAATAGCAGAACCACCCGCGATGATCATTTTAGGTTGGCATTCGATTGCTTGTGCTTCAATCGCATCGTAATCGATCAATAGCGTTTCAGGGTTAACGTCGTATTGTACGGCATTGAACCATTTGCCTGATTGCGCTGGCGCAGCACCGTGCGTTAAATGACCGCCTGAAGACAAGGTCATACCCATGATGGTGTCGCCTGGCTGTAGCAATGCAAGCATTACTGCGCCGTTCGCTTGAGCACCAGAATGAGGTTGAACGTTAACAAACTCACAGTTGAACAATTGTTTAGCGCGATCAATGGCAAGTTGTTCTGTTACGTCGACTGCTTCACAACCACCGTAGTAACGGCGAGTAGGGTAGCCTTCAGCGTATTTATTCGTTAGTACGGAGCCTTGAGCTTCCAAGACAGCTTTAGAAACAATGTTTTCAGAAGCTATCAATTCGATACCAGTTTCTTGACGCTCTTGTTCTTCAACAAGGGTTGCGAAAAGTTCTGGATCGCGATCAGCCAAAGATTGACTGAAAAAGGCTTCGGTATTTGCCATGGTGTATTCCTCTTAAATAAACAGTATTGCCCAATTAAAAACGCAGAGTCTTTTATATAATAACACTAGGGCAGTTTAAGATGATGAAAAAAGATCATCTTTCTAAGAGCGTCGATAATTGTCTGCTTCGCGCCAATTTTTCGTATCATATCGAAAAAGTTTCCAATTGGAAACATTTGGAAAAGATGTATTTTAATATCTTACGGTAGAATATAAGTATTATATTTGACCGATTGTTTAGGTTTTTAGTTAATTTAACGCTCATAATTTGATTTTTTATAAATTTAAATGACCTTATGACTTGTCAATTCGGTTGTAATTTAGATAATCTGTTTCCAATCGGAAACTTCCACTCATCGACCCAATCAAAGGTTTATCTTATGAAACGTACTTCTCTTTATGCACAACACATTGCAGCGAATGCCAGAATGGTTGAGTTTGCTGGTTATGAGATGCCAGTTCAATACCCACTAGGCGTTAAAAAAGAGCATTTATGGGTGCGTGAAAATGCCGGTTTGTTCGATGTTTCACACATGGGGCAGTTGATTTTAAAAGGTAATAAGGTAAAAGAAGCGTTTGAGAAAATTGTACCCGTAGATGTTTTGGGCTTGCCTGAGGGTATGCAACGTTATGGTTTGTTCACTACGGAAGAAGGCACCATTACCGACGATTTGATGTTTGCCAACTGGGGCGACGATTTATTTGTGGTCGTGAACGCGGCTTGTAAAGACCAAGATATTGCTCATTTGAAAGCATCATTGTCAGATTGCGAAGTAGAAGTAATAGATGATCGCGCTTTGTTAGCGATCCAAGGCCCTAAAGCGCGAGCAGTATTTGCTCGTTTGATTCCAGAGGCGAGCAACATGACTTTTATGCAGAGCCTTAAGTTTGACTGGCAAGGCGTGGAGTTGTGGGTGAGTTGTTCAGGTTATACTGGCGAAGATGGTTATGAGGTCTCTGTGCCAAATGATCAAGCGGAAGCCTTTGCTGCGACTTTGTTGGCATTTGAAGAAGTTGAATGGATTGGCTTGGGGGCACGAGACTCTTTACGACTAGAAGCGGGCTTATGTCTTTACGGTCATGACATTGATACCACGACGACTCCTGTTGAAGCCTCTTTGAATTGGGCGATTCAGCCTATTCGTCGCTTAGACGGCGCTCGCGAAGGGGGATTTACCGGTGCAGATATCATTTTGCCACAGTTTGCTAATAAACCCGCTCGTAAGCGTGTTGGCTTTTTGGTCGATGGTAAAGCGCCAGTACGCGAAGGTGTGCAAATTGTTAACCAAGCAGGCGACGAAAAAGGGTTGGTAACAAGCGGTGGTTTTTCTCCTTCTTTATCTCAGCCTATCGTCATGGCCTATGTGTCAACTGAGGCTCTTGCTAGTGAAGAACCTTTGTTTGCTTTGGTGCGAGGTAAAAACATTCCTCTTATATTAACTAAAATGCCATTTGTCCCTGCTGGGTACTTTCGCGGCTAACTAGTAAAAGCTGCTATGTAAATGTCGCGACGGTGGCGTTTACATAGCGCCACTTTTACAGATATGTAATAATCCCGTCTTTTTGGGGGATTAGCGTTGTTTACTGCTACACAGCTGATTGATGCGTTTGACGCCTGCTTTCTTTCCAGTTACCACACCAAATTAATTGGCGATGCGGATGAGCCGCTTTACGTACCCTCAAAGGATGTAAATACCCCCGCTTTTCTATATTTTCGATTTGATTACCCTTCCAGTGCATTGCATGAAATTAGTCATTGGTGCCTTGCGGGGAAGCAGCGTCGTCAACTTGAAGATTATGGCTACTGGTATGAGACCGACTCGCGTTCGCTGGAGCAGCAAAAGCTGTTTGAGCGCGTAGAAGTTAAACCTCAGGCAATTGAATGTATTTTTCACTGGGCGGCTAATCTGTCTTTTCGCGTTAGTGTGGACAATCTTGCTTTACCCGAATACGACGCAAAACCTTTTCAGCGAGAAGTTTCTCGTCAAGTGGCTGAGTATATTGGCTCTGGCCTACCTGAAAGGGCGCTCACTTTTGCCAAGTATCTCCATGCCCAGCGCTTACCTGATACCGATTTTAATCACTTTATAAAGAAACAATATGAAAATAATAGCCGATGAAAATATGCCCAATGTGGCAAAACTTTTTTCTTCTTTTGCTGGTGTCGAATTGGTGAATGGCAGGACACTGACTAATGCTCAAGTGAAAGACGCTGATGCGCTGCTGGTGCGTTCAGTTACTAAGGTAAATCAAGCGCTATTGGAAGGCAGCTCCGTACGGTTTGTGGGCAGTGCTACGATTGGTGTTGATCATATCGATACAGACTATCTTGCGCGTCAAAATATCGCCTTTACCAGTGCGCCTGGTTGTAATGCAGAAGCGGTAGCAGATTATGTATTTAGTGCGCTTGGGTATTTGTCCCTGAGCAAAGAGCTTACTTGGTTAAATAAAAAAATTGGTGTGATCGGTTACGGCAACGTTGGCAAAATTGTTTATGATCGATTTGTCGCGTTAGGGTGCAATGTGTGTGTTTATGATCCATTCAAGCAGGCCGCTGCAATGGACTTAGAAAACTCACAGACTAACTTTGTTTCGTTAGAGGCCGTATTAAGTTGTGAGGTTGTTTCTTTGCACGCTCCATTAACTAAAACAGGAGCGCATCCAACAGAAGGTATGATTAACGCGAGTTTATTGGCGCGTGTGTGTGCAGGAACGACTATAGTCAGTGCGGGGCGGGGCGGTGTCATTGATGAGCAAGCGCTGAAAGATCTTCATACAAGACTGAATGGCAATCTTAATTTGGTACTCGACGTATGGCACGGTGAGCCTATTATCGATTTAGCTACATTAGCGATTGTTGATATTGCGACACCGCATATTGCGGGTTACAGTAAGCAAGGGCGCGAAAAGGGTACTTGGATGGTTTATAAGGCTTTTTGTGAGCATTTCGGCTTTACTGAATACCTTAGCCTTAACGATGCGGTTACAGATGGGCGAATACGATCCATCAATATAAAAGAAGATCTGATAACCGAAGAGTTGCTGGCTCGCTCGATGCATGCCATTTATGATGTTGCTAGGGACGACGCTAGGCTGCGTGGTAAATTTCGTGGTAATGCGGATCAGTCAACATTTGACTGGCTTAGAAAACATTATGTCGAAAGAGATGAGTTTAATACTTGTGTTATTCTTAACGATGGGCAAGCTGCAATTAAAACACTGCAAGCCATTGGCTTTAAAGTGAAATAATAATTTTAACAAAAAAATGGGCTGCTGATGGCTGGCGTTATACAGGTTGACTTAGGTGATCTAGATGTACCGATTGGTACGATCGTTCAATTGGAATTTATTACGCCTCCAGCAAGACATATGGTGAAAGTGCTTGGGGCAATTCCTGGGCGATCTTTGATTGTCTCTTGTCCGACATCTAAAGGGCGTAAAATATTTGTACGTGAAGGGCAGGCGGTCAATGTTAGATTGATGCTCGGCACGGCGGTATGTGCTTTTTCTAGTCGTGTTGCTAAAAGCTATCTTGAGCCAGCGGCGCATCTTCATTTATCTTATCCTGCCTATGTGGAAACATCTGTTGTTCGAGAAACGGTTCGCGTAGAAACAAGGCTTATTTGTAGTCTTGAGCCGAATCAGTCCCTGAATACAATCCCCGAGGCCACTTCTGGGATTATTGTTGATATGAGTGCGGGCGGCGCTAAGTTGATTTCTAAAGAGGATTTTGGTGCCGTAAAGCAAAAAATGCGATTAGCAATGAATGTAGAAATTAGCGGTTACAATCACTTTTTTAAGATTAGTTGTGAAATTCGCTCACAGGAAATTCAGATGCTCGAGCAATTGCAAGCAACCCTTGTCGACAATGATTTCTTATCGAGAATGGACTCAGAATATTTCTATGTTTATGGGCTTAGGTTTGAGGATCTAAATAAAGAAATTGTCATTCCATTAACGGCCTTTATTTTAGAGAATCACAAGAAAAAAGCTCGTTAAGCTTTTTCTAAGGCATATTTTTCGCCAAAACCGCCATTTATATATGCGTAAAAAAACCAGCTAGTTAGCTGGTTTTTTTGTGGTTCGACAAATGTACTTGGCTATATAGTTAACGCTTACAGTGCCTGTAGGGCTTGAATGCGCTTTTCAATGGGTGGGTGACTTGAGAACAATTCACCTAACGTTGGCTTCTTGCCTCTGTTAATGCCGAAGGCCATCATGGAATCAGGCATATGACTTTCTTCATGTTCTTGCTGCAATCTTGCCAGCGCAGCAATCATTGCGCCCTTGCCAGCAAACTTAGCGCCGGCTTCGTCTGCTCTAAATTCACGAAAACGTGAGAACCACATGACAATCACTGAGGCTAGAATGCCAAAGATGATTTCAAAAATAAATGTGGCAATGTAATAACCCCATCCGACAGATCCTTCATCATCATTTTTGCGTAGGAATTGATCAACCGCGTAGGCAGCGATACGAGCAAAGAACATAACGAAGGTGTTTACTACGCCTTGTATTAGACTCAGGGTTATCATATCGCCATTGGCTACATGGCCTATTTCATGAGCCATTACTGCTTTGATCTCGTCGGGTGGGAAGCGATCCATCATGCCGCTAGAAACGGCAACGAGCGCATCGTTTTTATTCCAGCCTGTCGCGAACGCATTGGCATCATGAGAAGGGAAGATAGCGACTTCAGGTGTTTTAATTCCAGCTTCACGTGCAAGTTCAGTGACTGTGTTAATCAGCCAAACTTCTTTGTGATTGCTAGGTTGCTTGATAATGACAGCGCCAGTGCCGCGCTTAGCCATGAACTTGGAAAGTAGCAGTGAAATGATGCTGCCAGTAAAACCAAAGACACCACAAAAAATGAGCAAGGAAGAGAAGTCCAGCCCATTACTTGTCATATAGCCGTTTACGCCTAATAGGCTGAGAATAATCCCCGCAACCACCATAACGGCGATGTTGGTCAACAAAAATAGAATGATGCGCATACTCATGCTCCTAGAAATACAGTTAGGAGCATGATAGGGGCATAAAGTTCAATTACAAGCGGCGTGTTAGCGTTTTCTTAATCGTCCTAGGAAGGCGTCAAAGCGCTCCATAGCAGGTGTCAAGTCTTCAGCGTGGGGCAGAAAGACAAAGCGCACATGGTCGGGTGTAGGCCAATTAAAACCAGTGCCTTGAACAATGAGTACTTTTTCTTCTTGTAAGAAGCGTAATACTAGATCCATATCGTCTGTTATTTTATACATACTAGGATCGAGTTTAGGGAAAAGGTACAGCGCGCCTTCGGGTTTATGGCAACTTACGCCGGGAATAGCGTCGAGCGCCTCCCAAGCCACCGCGCGCTGTTCATAGAAGCGCCCGCCAGGGATGATTAGGTCGTTAATGCTTTGGTAGCCACCAAGAGCGGTTTGAACGGCGTGTTGGGCAGGCACATTCGCACACAGACGCATGGAGCTAAGAATGTCTAACCCATCAATATAATCACTGATGCCACTTTTATCCCCTGTTATTGCCATCCAGCCCGAACGAAAACCAGCCGTGCGATAGACTTTAGATAATCCACCAAAAGTAACGCAAGGCATACGACCTTCTGTGAGCGTGCTTGTAGGGATGTGTTGCGCGCCGTCATAAAGGATTTTGTCGTAAATCTCATCAGAGAAAATCAGCAGTTTGTGCTCTTCGGCAATATCAATGATGGCGTCCAAAATGCCTCTTTCGTACACGGCACCGGTTGGGTTGTTTGGATTTATAATGACAATGGCTTTAGTTTTATTTGATATTTTCGAGCGAATATCCTGTATATCTGGTTGCCACCCAGCACCTTCATCACAATGGTAGTGTTTTACGTATCCGCCAGATAATGTGGCAGCAGCGGTCCATAATGGGTAATCAGGAGCGGGTATAAGTATTTCATCACCGTCATTTAATAATGCTTGCATGGCCATAACAATAAGTTCGCTAACACCATTCCCCATCCAGACACTGTTCACATCGGCTGATTTCACGCCGAGGGCTTGGTATTTTTGCATGACGGCTTTTCTAGCAGAATAAAGTCCTTTTGATTCGCAGTAGCCTTGTGCTGTAGGTAAGTTGCGAATAACGTCGACTAAAATCTCATCGGGCGCTTCGAAACCGAACGTTGCAGGGTTGCCGATATTGAGTTTAAGTATGCGTTGGCCTTCTTCTTCCATGCGCATGGCTTCTTTTAAAACAGGCCCGCGAATTTCATAGCAGATGTTTGCCAATTTATTGGATTTGCGAATTTGCACTGGATTTCCTTGTTATAACAGGGGGGTAGGCGAATATACTAACTCTACACCTTACTTTGGAGCATTCAAGATGAGTGATAAAGATAGTAATAAAAAAGTCATTAAGTCTGAAGATGAATGGCGTGAAGAGCTTCCAGAGGAAGTTTTTAATATTGTTAGATTAAAAGGGACAGAGCGTCCCCATACCGGTAAGTACGATAAGTTCTATGAACCCGGGGAATATCGTTGTCGTTGTTGTGGTAGCTTGTTGTTTGATTCGGGCGAAAAATTTAATGCAAGTTGTGGTTGGCCAAGCTTTTCAAGTGGTCATTTGGAAAATATCGAAGAGCGTAGTGATAATTCTTGGCGAATGCAGAGAACAGAAGTTGTTTGTGCGACATGTGATGCACACCTAGGGCATGTTTTCGAGGATGGCCCGCCACCGACAGGGTTGCGTTACTGCATTAACTCTGCGTCTTTACTCTTTAAAGAAGAGGAAAGTTAAACATCGGAGTGAAATATGGTTGTATATAAGAAGGCGCTCATGATGAGCGCCTTTTTTTTATCTAAAAACTACTTTTTAAGCAGCGCTATAATATTTTGATCATTTAGCAGGCGGTTAACTGTTTTGCTGGCTAACTCGTTCATGTCATTTTGAACGGCGCTTTGATAAGGAAGGGTGCCGTATTGCTCCACTTTCTGAGAACCAAAGTTTGCTTTATAGGTTTGTCCTTTAGCATTTACCGTAGCGGTTAATTGAAAATTAAGTGTGGCCGTTGTTTTGATGCTCTTTGCTTGTGTTGTATAGCTCATCTTTGTAATGACAACATTAATCTCGGCTGGTGGATAAACACCTTGATCTGGTGTGAAGCCTAATTGCGTTAATCCATTGATAATACTTTTATTGACGCTTTCTTTGACATCGTTAGTGGTGAATATATCTGCTCGCTCATTTAATCCGGTTTTGATAGCACCTATATGATTACCTAATTGCGTGCTGGTGGTGACTTTGATTGCTCTGTCATTTTGTAAGTGAGCTTCCTTTACTGATGCCGTTGGTTCGATTTGAATGTAGTGTGTTGTTGTACAACCAGCGAGCAAAACAGTTGCGAAGGATAAAGGTAATAAAAGGCGAACTTTAAACATAAGTGGCTCCAAATTAGACAATGTCTTTGTAAAACAAGTTGTTGTTAGCTTAACTTAACAGATAAATTAAAAAAACTGTTGATTTTCAGAATAGTAACAGTAATATACGCACCCGCTCACACAGCAAGTTTAAAACGTTGTCCCGTTCGTCTAGAGGCCTAGGACACCGCCCTTTCACGGCGGTAACAGGGGTTCGAACCCCCTACGGGACGCCATCCTTTCAAACGGACGGTTAGTTTACTTTGAAAAGCTTGATTGTGAAAAGTGTTTTGCGGGAATAGCTCAGTGGTAGAGCACAACCTTGCCAAGGTTGGGGTCGCGAGTTCGAGCCTCGTTTCCCGCTCCATCTTCTTAATAGAGGATGTGACTGACAAAGTGTCATGGTAAATAGTTATAGCACTAAAAAAGCTAATTGTGTCCCGTTCGTCTAGAGGCCTAGGACACCGCCCTTTCACGGCGGTAACAGGGGTTCGAACCCCCTACGGGACGCCACTTTCTCTTTTTGTTTATAAAGAGAAGTGCATTGAAACGTGAAGTTAAGCAATGCTGTCATTCACTGCTTTATGCGAATAAAGAGTAGGGTGTACATAATGCGGGAATAGCTCAGTGGTAGAGCACAACCTTGCCAAGGTTGGGGTCGCGAGTTCGAGCCTCGTTTCCCGCTCCATCTTCTTAATAGACGATGTGACTGACAAAGTGTCATGGTAAATAGTTGTAGCACTAAAAAAGCTAATTGTGTCCCGTTCGTCTAGAGGCCTAGGACACCGCCCTTTCACGGCGGTAACAGGGGTTCGAACCCCCTACGGGACGCCACTTTCTCTTTTTGTTTATAAAGA
>NZ_SJSB01000040.1 GCF_004352835.1 Marinomonas flavescens
CAACATCCAGCAAAAGACACCGTAGACTTGATCCCAAGACGATGGAAGCAACTGTTCGCAGACAACCCGTTGAAATCGCCATTGCTCTGAGAGTCAATGACTCCCTAGAATGAACGCTTACATTATGCTGTACTAGAGAAAAATTCACAGACCCTTTATCCTCAATCTCAGTATGGTTTTCTACGCTAACTTAGAACCCATGCCTGATGCAATTGAGTCTGTGTTGGGGTTGATAATCTTTGATCACTTTGATCCATACATCCTAACAGCTCCCTCTATATAAAATCCTTTATGCTATACAGAAAAAAGAGTTTGGGTCAAAAAACACTTTGGAATCGAGTTTGTAAGTAAGTTAATTATTTCACCAAACAAAGGGCTTCTGAAAGAGTATTACCTTATTGATGACAAGCGTGAAGGAAGGGACAGGAAAAATTTGATGGGGAATTAATTCAATTTGGTAGTCAAAGTTTTCTGAGTGGGCAGACGTTATTCGGTATCTATCAGGTGATTTCTAATTCTTAATGTCAAAAATCAGGGTATCATTTTAATCCTAAAGTTATTTCTAATAAACCAAGTTCATTATTCATTGCCGTTAGATCTTCCATAGGGTTAAGTCACATAGCTTGACTTGATCGTATATTATCTACACAACGACGATTCTTCTAAATACCCTGTCCGAAATGCTCAGTTTGTTCATGCTTTTAAGCTACCACCATGAAGCCCTATGACAATCTGATGGTATAAATAAGTGTTGTCCTGCACAGCAAGAGTCAGCAAAACGCATATTGTCTATGAAGTAGCTTCTTATCTTTTATCGACACAGCATCTCCGTAGATTCGAAATACAGCTAATGGTTTGGTTCACTGTCGGTAAGAGTGTTCTTCATGGTTACAAAGTAATTCAAGTCGATCATGCATATGCTCTGCAATAGGCACTCATAGGGGGGAGAGAGATGGGTTATTTAGAAAGAGCCTTTATTTAAAAAACTTTCAAGGCAATGATTTAAGTAAAATTCCTTTCCTAGAAAGAATTTCACATGTAATGGTCAAGTAATCCTGTAGGTCTTCTAAGCCACTTTTTGTAATTCTTTTCGCTTTTTAGCCGGTGTTAAATAATCAATCGCCGAGTTCAGACGCTTGTAGTTATAGAACCCAATATATCGTTTAACGGCAGTGACGACTGACTGATGATTAATAAAGGTCAGATCGTTCAGGTACTCCGTTTTTAAATTACGAAAAAAACGTTCTTGAACCGCATTATCCCAACAGTTACCTCGACGGCTCATACTCTGAATCATGTTGTGATCTTGAAGTGTCTCCTGGTACAACTTAGCACTGTACTGCACCCCCTGATCTGAATGAAACATCAGCCCTTTCGTCGTAGGTTGGTGTTGTGCAATCGCATTGGTCAAAGCTTGTTTTACAAGCTGAGCATCTGGCGTTCTTGAAAGTGAATAGCCAACGATTTCTCGGTTGGCTAAATCCATCACTGTCGCTAAATATGACCAGCCTTGATGTGAGCGAATAAACGTAATATCACCTACCCAGCGAGTATTTATTTCAGGCGGATTGAATGCTCTCTTCAACAGGTTAGGTGTCGTCGGTTGCTCTTTCCCCATGGTGTAGTAGTGTGGTTTCTTGGGCCTTTTCGCGACTAACCCTAGCGTTTTCATCAATCTAGCGGTTTTAAACACACCAACAGAAAAAGACGATGTTTGTAGT
>NZ_SJSB01000005.1 GCF_004352835.1 Marinomonas flavescens
CAACTGCTGATAATTCATGTTGGTACTGCTTTGTTCTGTGGTAAGAAGAATCATACCAACTTCAGCAGTTGGCTTCTTCTACACCTGATTAGCAGTGTCGCACTTATTATCTGAATTTAGGTACAAGTGTTAAGGTTAAAGAGTGATGTTGATCGAGAACTAATTGAATTAGCATGTGTATTTGCAAGAACGCAAATTGGGAAGCAATACTCGTTAAAAGACGCTATAAAAACCAAGAATCCATTATCTAAAAAAATTGATACAAATAGACAATTTTGTTCACGTTTAGTTGCTCAGTCATATGAATTTGCTGGATTAAACCTTGTCGATAATGGTTCATTCTGTACTCCTCAGGAACTTGATGATTCAGTATATACATATCGGGTTAATGATTGCCTTAGAGATGCGGACACTGTGGAGGTGGATTTTGCTAAATCGGATAGTCCTCTTAAGAGCCAGGCTAATATTACTAATTCAATTCTTAAAGAAGCTAGGAAGATAGTAAGAGAGGATATACAAACATATGAACAGCTTATAAATTATGTCTGTAGTCATCCTAAATATGATAAAGAAATCACAAGTTTAGTTGAAAATTCTGGTTATTTATTGATGTGGCAATATGATTTAAAAGTAAGTTCTTGGCGCTATGATTTAGATATTTTTTTGAATATACAAGAGTCAGGTTTATATGATATTGCATCACAAGAGTTAGAGAGTGCTAAAAATATCAGATCAAGACATGTTTATATGTACAAGCAGTTTTTGGCTATATGGCAGGTTAGAGGTCTTAAGTTTGCAGAGATAAATTTAATTTTATATTTGAAATTAATAGAACTTACTAATCAAAGGATTACTGTTGCTACTAGTGTTCTAGAAAGAATTAAATAGATTGTAACATGCTATTTCTTGATTCTTGATTCTTAGTAGTAAAAAATAGCCTCTGGGCGGTTTTTTTATGCCTGCTGTTTGGTTCAGTGTTTGGTGGTAATGCTTTAGGCGAGTGCCTATGACATGACTTCGCTTGCGATCCAACGGCAGTTGGTGCGGTTTTCTGACTACACAACACATTGCCTAGTGTTAGGAGGGGCACTTGTACGTGTTGTGCCTCTTTTGAATCAAGTCCACAGGTCGCTTTTCTCAAGTCTTTTGATTGGGGTCGTGTTGTTCTTTGTCTGTCCTGTATTTATGTAAGTTTTAGTGCACAGGGTTTCCATAATTAACTGTCTTCATAGTACAATTATTTAAATAGCTGAATTAATGATCAGATTTTATTCTTTGATCAAAATTTAAAAGAAGCATGATTTAGTAGAGTAAATTTATAGTGAAGACTGTTCCGTTACGCTGGTTGATTGTTACTCCGTTTGTTGTGCTTGCCCTGATTTCTGGGGTGACCATGTACATACTGTCCTCTGTCACGATCGCCAATATTGCGAACAAGGTGGGTGTGCAATACATCAAAGAGGTGGAGGGTCGTATTTACGATCGTGTGCAAGACTTTGTTGCGCCTTTGACCAACATTATGGAATTGAACATTAATGCTTTTTCTAATCGGCCAGAACTGCTTGATAATTTAACCTCTGTCGCAGGACGGTTTTATGAGCAGGCAATCCCTTATTCACAAATGACGTTTATCTCAGTCGCCACGACCGATGGACGTTATGTTAGCTCTTCACAAAACCCTATCAAAAAAGGGCTGCATAATATCGCTGCCAATTTTGTCCATAAACCACTAACGATGGAAGGGTTTAAGTACGATCCACGAATCATTATTGGCGACAAAATCAAATCTGATCCGACCTTTGCTTACGACCCTAGAGTGCGGCCCTTTTATAAACTTGCGGTTAAAAACAAGCAAGTAACTTGGGGGCATATTGAGCCTTATTATGGTTTTCCTGCACTGGGTATTGATTTGTCGGCGCCAATATATGACAAAGAGGGCAAGTTGCTTGGCGTCACAGCAACCAGTATCGCTTTGATTGAGTTGGATAAATATCTGGCGTCTTTAGATTTAGTAAAAGGGGCTTACATCTTTTTAGCGGAAGAAAATGGTGATTTAATCGCCACTTCGGAAAAGGGAAAGCTGTACCAAACTAAAGATGGTGTTACCACGCGCTCAAATCTTAATAGTCACTCTAATCAAGCCTTTCGACTTGCGAGCCAGCACCTAGAAACCGGCATGAAAACGCTGGATGTTGAAGGGCAAAAGTACCTATATTATCTGCGTCCTATTGCGCTTAAATATGGCAAAAAATGGCAAGTAGGCGTGCTTATCCCCAGCTCTTATCATGAGAGTGTTTTGGCCAGTTATACCCAAAGTACGGTGTTTATTACATTAATGCTTTTCCTCTGTATTGGCGTTGTTGGTTCTTTGATTGCTTGGTACATAGGTAAGCCGATTCAGCGTCTTAATCAGGTTGCCAATGAAAAAGATCTAAAGGGTGTCCAAATGCTGCCAAACCCTTTAAGTGGGATCAGTGAAATTAACTCTCTTAGTCGAGGGTTAAGCTCGTTGGCCGATAATCTTGCCGACATAATGCAGAATCTGGAGGAAAAAGTAGCGGAGAGAACGTCTTATCTACAAGGGGAAAATGAGTATTTACTCGAGAACTCTTTAACCGATGAATTAACCTCTTTATATAACAGGCGTGGGTTTAACCAAGTATTCGAGCAAGCCTTGGTGCGCGCCCAGCAACAAGAGCAACAGTTGACCTTTGTGTTATGTGATATTGATCATTTCAAGCGTATTAATGATAAATTCGGGCATACGGTTGGTGACTTTGCGTTGGTTTCTGTAGCGATGAACCTTAAAAAGCATGTGCGGTCTTCGCTTGATATCGTTGCGCGCTATGGTGGTGAAGAATTTACCTTAGTCTTTCTTAATGCTGATATTGTTCAAGTAATGGCAAGGCTGAACAGCATTAGGCAAAGCTTTGTAGATCATCCTGTGGTTAATGATCAACATATCACTATGAGTTTCGGCGTCGTTCATGTGGATGAAGGTGGCTATATTTCTGCAGAAGAATTAGTAGAGCAAGCCGATAAGAAGTTGTATCAAGCTAAAAATACGGGTAGAGATAAAATCATTATCTGATTTTTATGGTGTTATGTTCTTCAAGGGAAACCTATGGAACAAGAAATACACAGCTGGACTGATTCAAAGCAAAAATAGGCGATTTTAGTCTTGTATTGCTTTAAGAGCGTGGTGTTTTTACCGTTGTGTCTTTGTTGGTATTTTGGGTTCTATTTTTCTTGGCAGGGTCGGTACAAGTCTATACTATGTTTGGAAGGTTAAGGAAGTAGTAGAAAATCTGTTCCAAGTGGTTGATTTTATTGACTGATTTTAAAGAAATAATGTTTTTTGATGGTGCTTTTATCTATTACTAAACTCCCTTCTTTTTTACATTGTCTATTACTTTATCTTTGTTAATTTAGCTAAATGATTGTCATTTTAAATTTCACGTATTTGTGACGGTTTTTTGCTCAATCCTAACGTGCTTTCCCTGTATAAATAAAACACTTCAGACAAGTGTTTACATAACGTCTAGTCTTAAGGGGTTATGCTGGGAGAAGGGGTTATATTAATGGTCTATCAAGTTAAACGCAGCGATTTAAAAGGTATTTATAACTGGGATGTCGAGCATTCGAATGCAGAAAATACTGAAATTGATAAAAATAATGGATTTGAAGTCTTGGCATTTATTCAATCTTTTTATAATGAAAGAGGGTGGATAACGGACTCTAATATTCGTGCTGTCGAAGCTTATCTTAAATTGTCGTTTCTTCGGGATGTTCGCTCTTCTCAAAAATTAACCAATTATTTGCGAAGCGAGTTTTCTTAAATATTCGACGTATTTTGTGTGAATACTTAACCCTGCTGATTTTGTGTCGTTTGTGGGTGTTTTAATTTTTTAATTTATATGCTTTTAGTGAGTAGTTTTCAGGGCGACGATTAGGTTCTGAGATGAAAGTGAGTCTAAAAGAATCGTGTAATTTTATCTGTAATGAATATTTGAAGGGACAGTCTATGTCAGCAACTGAAGAAAAAGTAAAAGGGCGTTTAACGACTCGTACTGTTGCAATGCCTAGTGACACGAATCCCGCAGGTGATATTTTTGGTGGTTGGGTTGTTTCTCAAATGGATATCGCGGCCGGTATTTGTGCAGGCCAAAGAGCTCAGTCGAGAGTGGTGACCGTTGCCCTTGATGGAATGAGTTTTATTCGGCCTGTGAAGGTGGGTGATATTTTAGGTATTTATACTCATGTTGAATCTCATGGTCGTACGTCTATGAATATTCGTGTTGAAGCGTGGGTAAGAAGAGGACGCATTGGTAAACGTGAAAAAGTGACAGAAGGAACATTTAAGTTTGTTGCTATTGATGAAGAGGGTCTTCCAACCCCAATTCCTAATGAAGCAGATTTACCTGATTATGTGTTAGAACATTTGTCTGAAGAGCATCTCTAAGAGCAATGTGAGGCAGCCGATCGTCTTACGGTTAGTTGTGGTTGCTATTTAAATGTCATCTCTTGTTAGATTCAGTAACTGACCTTAGGCAATGGGTTAGTTACTGGTTCTTCTGTAAAAATTTATCCTATTATTCCCCGAAAGCGTTTTAATTTTCGTTTGACGACTCGTCACTCATCGCGTTAATCAGCTCAGCTAGCTTTTTAATACCGGGTTCGATTCGATCAGTTGATATGGAAGAGAATCCCAAACGAATAAAATTACGAGGCGCGTTGTCATCATAATAGAAATGTATGTGCCCTGGTTCGATAATAATACCTTCCACCATTGCGCGTTGTTTTAATTCGGAAGTATCTAATCCTTCGGGGCATTTCACCCAATAGCAAGAACCACCAAAAGTCGGTGCGTCATGGCTGCCAGGCAGGTACTTGTTGAGAGCTTGGTCCATTGCGAGCCAACGGGTTTGATAATTACGACTAATATTCATGACTAGCGCATCATAATAACCTCTCTCTAGAAACATGGCCGCAGCTCTTTGATTGTTGGATGCTGGGTGGCGAATCATTAAGCGTCGTAAGGCGCGAGCTTCTTTTATTAATTCTTTTGATGCAACGACATAACCCAGACGCAGACCTGGGGCCAATGTTTTCGATAAACTCCCGATATAAATGACACGGTCGCTCTTATCTAGGCTTTTTAGTGCTGGATTCGGTTTGCTACTAAAGTTGGTTTCGCTTTCGTAATCGTCTTCAATAATCAAAAAATCATCAAGATGCGCTCGGTTTAATAGCTCGTAACGTCGTTCTAGTGGCATTGTTACAGCGGTAGGGCACTGATGACTAGGTGTTGTATAAATGAGATCACAGTGATGGAGTTGTTCGCCAATGATTAGCCCGTCTTTATCGATGGGCAATGGCTCAATTTGGCATTCATGTAGTTTGGCGATATTCCTGATATCGACATACCCAGGGTCTTCTATGCCAAGGGTAGATCGTCTATCCAGTAGTAATTGCGCCAATATATAGAGAGACAACTGAGCGCCGACAGTAACGAGTATTTGGTCTGGTGAGGCCCAAATGCCACGACGAGGAAGTAAGCGAGTACGAATTTGCTCAATTAACCTAGGGTCGTCGTGGTCTAAGCTGTCTGAGGCCCAGCCACTAACAGCGGCATCACTGACTGCATCGCGACAGCATTCTCGCCAGTTAACGGTCGGAAAAATTTTCTCGTCAAATTGGCCATAAATAAAAGGATATTGATAGCTTTGCCAATCCGGAGCTTTATTAATATTGATTTGCTCGCTGGGGTGGATTTTGAATCGGCGCTGCCAATCTGGAAGGTTGCCCTCGGTAGTCTGTTGATTAGATTGGCTCGCAACTTGGCCATTTAGAATGTCAGGGTTAACGAAATATCCACGACGTTCACGAGCAACAAGGTAACCATCATCTAAAAGGTGTTCATAAGCCAAGACCACTGTGTTTCGAGCAATGTTCAGGTCTTTTGCTAGCTTTCTACTAGAGGGGAGAGGCGTGTCTAGCGGCATATTCCCATTCATAATTGCGCTTGCAATCTGCTCTCTTAATTGCTTTTGCAGGCTAATATTTTTATCTTGGATTAGGTGAAAAAGCTGGAGCATATGCAAAATTCTCATGTTCAGAGCAAGCGCTTCGATGTTATGGATAGCCTGCGAAATATTGATGAAAAATGGGTACTCATACAAAACGAAAGAGGAGAGCAGCCCTCTAATACAATCATTAATTCAGTTGGTTTTTGAACGATATCATAGTTGATGGTTTAAGCTGAGAAAATAGAATTTATTTATTTTTGAATATGAAGTAGGTTGCTAGCATTCTGCTTATTTTTTGTTGTTAGCCTGCAAAGAAAGGGGCTTCTTTATTTTTAGTTATTATTTTGATAGATGGAGTATTAGTAAATTTTAATTGCTTATATTTCCAGCAATATTAGTGTATTTAACCAAGTGGTTATAAATATTCTCTTATCATATTGGTGGATTTATAATCAATATTTTACTCTTTAATCAATTAATTCCTTGTTAATCTCGCCATTTTTTAATTTTCATTTTTTACTATTCGTTTTTTAGGTGATTTAGTCAAGGGGTGTTTGTGGTTTGGTGTTTTCATAAGTTATTGTTTTTATTAGATTTAATTGTGTTATGATGTTTTCTTTTCATGCCATTTTAGTTCTATCAATATATCTAAGTGTATTTTTCTTGGTCTTATTCTATTTTTATTTTGGGCCTATAAGATAGGCGGATATTACGGTTTTATTCAATGGCTTTGCAAAGATAATTCACTTGTTGCTCTAGAAACTTATAAGTGTCGTTATTGCATTATTGTAAAGCATGGAACTCAGAAATTGAGATAAATTCTATGGTGCCAGATTTGTTTTTCCTTTTGGTCCAGAAGGAAGGAATATAAACTTTTTATTTGATCATGGGCACTGATTCATCTAAAAGTAGGTTCCAGAAAATGACTACGCAGCATACGGCATAGGCTAACTTAAGTGGCTTGTGCAAAATTATGCTTTACTTAGAAAGTATCAAAATTGTGCAAAAGGTATAAAAAATATATTTTTTGCTCGTTGATGTTTGGTTGTTTTGCCGAGGTTGTGTGTAGGTATGGGTTACATAATGACTAGGAATCACTGAGTAAGAAGAAAAGGGTAAGCAAGTCTTCGTCATGTGATGTTATGAAAAATTATAATGTGATCAATAAATCGTCAGTTTAGAAACACTAAAATAGTAATTTTATAAAAATTAAAAACAATAAATATTATCGTCGTTACCAAAATTCCAAATGAGAGGCAGGATATGAAAATGATTAAATCTAAAGCTCCATCGTTAGTTATTGGTTGTGTATTGGCTTGTACTATGTCGATGACAGCAGTTGCAGAGCAATTCAAAATAGCACTAGGTGGCAGTGAAGGTAGTGGCCAGTATGCTGTGGCAACTAAGTTTGTTCAGGAATTGGAAGCGCACACAGATGATACGGCGCGTTTGTTCTTGAACAGTCAATTAGGCTCTGAACAGAATACCGTTAATGACGCTGCAATCGGTGTATTGGACTTCTCTATTGTTGCTATCAATAACATCACACCATTTTCTCCAAGTGTTGGCATCTTGACTCTTCCATACATGATTCAAAGTCTAGATGAAGCGATCAAAATCACTCAGGGTCCTGAAGGTGAAAGATTGGTTCAAAACACGATTCGTGACGCTGGTGTTCGTATCGTAGCTTGGGGATATTCTGGCTTCCGAGTTTTGAGTAACTCTAAGCGACCTGTTAAAACGCTTGCTGATTTAAAAGGGCTTGTTATTCGAGTTCCTAAAAATGAAATCATGATTGATACGTATCGCTCATGGGGAATCAACCCTACACCGATGGCGTGGTCTTCACTGTTTACTGCATTGCAGCAAAAAGTAGTTGATGGACAAGATTTGTCTTTGATCGATATTAAAACGTCGAAGTTTGATGAAGTACAAAAATACTTGTCAGATATTCATTACAACTTCTTGCTTGAGCCTATGATCATGTCTGAGTCTGTGTTCCAAGAACAGTCTCCAGCAGATCAAAAAGCGATTCTAGAAGCGGGTAAATTAGCCACTCAATACAGTGCCAAATACCTTGTTCAAGAAGAAGCAAAAGCGAAAGCGGAGCTGATCAAGCGTGGCATGGAGTGGGATGAAGTTGATGAGACTAATTGGATCAAAAATGCTACCACTAAAGTATGGCCTAAATACTACGACAGTGTAGGCGGTAAAGATAAAATTAATACTGTATTGCGTTCTTTAAACAGAGCTGAAGTTAACTAGTAGTTTTAAAATTTTGAATAATTTTATATCCCGCTGTTAACTCAGCGGGGTTTTCTTTTTTAATTTTCAGTTTTTTAATAACTGCTTTATTAAATGGAGGTCGTGATATGGGTAATAAGATTCTGCATTTTCTTAATGATATCGAAGGCTACATCTGCCGGACATTATTAGCGCTGTTCGTTACACTGCTTTTTGCGCAAATCATTTCTCGTGAAATTTTCGGATATTCGATTGCTTGGACTGAAGAACTTTCTGTCTATATGTTTGTATGGTTTGTTTACTTTGGTGCTTGTTACTCTGCTAGGTTGGCAGCACATAACCGAGTTACGTTTCAATATAAATTAATGCCTTCTTGGCTCCCACCGATCCTTGAGTTTATAACAGACCTTATTTGGATCGCGTTTAATTTTTATATGGTTTATATGTCATACAATTTTGTATTTTATAAAATGAATTTGTTTTGGAAATCTCAAACATTAGGGATTCCAATGAAATATATTTATCTTATTCTACCGATTGCTTTTACATTAATGAGCTTGCGTATCATTCAAGTTAACTACTTAAAATTTGTGAAGGGTGAAAGTGTTATCGACCCTGATTCACAAGAATTGGACAAATTAAAGAGTGGTGAGTTGGAAGGACTTAACGAAACCGCAAAGGCTGAGGGTAAATCATGACAGAAACATCCATTGTATTAGTTCTCTTCGGATCCTTTTTTGTACTTTTGTTAATGGGCGCTCCGATCAGTATCTCGTTAGGTGTAGCGGCGTTAGCGTCCTATTTCTATCTGGGTGAGAACCCAATTACTTTTGTACAAATTGCTTTTACCTCAGTTGGTTCTTTTCCGTTGATGGCGCTTCCTGCTTTTATTTTGGCGGGTGCTCTTATGGAGGCGAGTGGTATTTCCAAGCGGCTTGTAAACTTAGCGGAAAGTTTTGCCGGCCCAGTAACAGGTGGTATATCGGCAGCAGCAGTACTGGCTTGTATGTTTTTTGGTGCTATATCAGGTTCGGGTCCAGCGACAACGGCAGCGGTAGGGATGTTAATGATTCCTGCTATGGCTAACCGAGGTTACGATAAAGGGTACGCATCTGCGGTTGTGGCCTCTGCAGGTGGATTAGGTATTATCATTCCACCATCGATTCCTATGGTTATCTTTGGTATCTCAGCAATGGGACTGGCTGTACCTCCTGAAGCAATTGAAAAATTTGGTACCTTCCAAAGTATCTCGATTTCTAAAATGTTTATTGCGGGTGTCATCCCAGGTTTAGTTATCGCCCTTAGTTTGCTCGTAGTAAACTATTTCCGCTGTAAGCGTCTAGGTTACAAGGGAACTGATGAAGGTTGGGATTTCAAACACATTGCACGAACTATGCGTTCTGGTTTTTGGTCTGCTCTTGCTCCGTTAGTTATCTTAGGTGGTATCTATTCAGGATTTTTCACTCCGACTGAATCTGCCATTGTTGCAATATTCTATACTCTGTTTGTTGGTGCCTTTATTCATAGAGAGCTTACTTGGAGTGCTATTTTTCGTTCGCTAGAAACGACTACATGGTTGTCTGGCCGAATAATGCTTATTTTATTCTGTGCAACCGTCTTTGGGCGTTTGCTGATAGAGAATAATATACCGGCTATTGTAGCGGATTCTATGTTGAGCTTGACTGACAACATTTACCTAATCTGGTTCTTGATTATCATATTCCTACTGTTTGTTGGTATGTTTATGGAAACATTGGCTGCGATTATGATCCTAACGCCAGTGTTGTTACCTGTGACTTATAATCTAGGTATTGATCCTGTTCAGTTTGGTATTGTAATGATTTGCTGTCTTTCAATTGGTTTTGCTACACCGCCTCTTGGAGAGAACTTATTTGTTGCATCGGGTATTTCGAAAGTATCACTGGAAGAGATCACAGTTAAAGCGCTTCCGTTTACATTGTCATCGACAGTGGCAGTATTTGTTATTGCTTACTTCCCTGAAATATCCTTATATTTGCCAAGGCTATTTGGTTATTAGCGAGTTTTAATTTAAATGCTTGTAAGAAATTTTCTTACAAGCATTTCTCTATTGTCCATTTGGAGGTAATAGTATGCTGCCTGAAGTTGGTAAGATTTTATACAGTACTGATTTGTCTAAAAGTTCGATGAAAGCTTTTGATCAGGCTGTTTATATAGCCAAAAAAACGGGTGCAGATATTTATATTTTGCATGTCGTCGAAAAAATGTCTAACGATGCAAAAATCACTCTTAAAACGTATGTAAATGATCCTGAAAGCAGACGCGAATTTTTAGAAGACCGAGTGCGGTTTGCTAAAGAAAAGCTGGGAGTGGTTCAGAATGAGTTTTGGGAAAGGTTGTCTCTTGAAGATCAAAATGTACGTCAGCAAATTAAGTCGATACAAGTCGTAGAAGCTTATCCTGCAGAATCTATTTTGAAAATTTCTCAAAAATTAGAAGTTGATCTCATTGTAATGGGTACTCATGAGAAGGGTGTGTTTCAAACCTTCTTGGGTAGTGTTGCTAAGAATGTGTTAAGCCACTCTCATATCCCAATGTTGATAGTGCCTTTGCCGGAGCTTTAAAGCTTAGCTTACGACTCTTATGACTACGCGTTAATCTGTGTTGATCTACATTAGCCTCGTTATTAATTAAACGGGGCTTTTTTTTATGTTAGGTTTTCTGCCTTTCATCTTGCTTATCTATCTACATTTCAAACCGCTGCAGGCTCTAGAAGTCATGTTTAGTGTCTATATCTTCTCGTTGTTTTTTTAGCTATTGCTATGGTCTAAAGGTGAGTTGTAGTGCCTTTCGCTCAACTTTCTTAGTGTATTTCATGAATAGAAGTGACAAAAATCACTGTAATAGAGTCCGTATTATTCATTTTTTATGCTCTTTTTTACTAACTAGCTTAGAAAGTGACGCGCAAATGGCTAAGAGCGAATAATTTCATCAAATTGTTTTGCTACTACATAATTAACTATTCTGTTGATAACAAAAAGAGGAGTAAAAAATGAATCATCAGAAGCTGCATCCATCGCTATGGGCTGATACTGCGATTGCTGCGTCACCCCTAAATAAACTAAGTGAAAATACTCGTGCAGATGTTGTTATTGTAGGAGCGGGCATTACAGGATTAAGAACGGCTTTGGAGCTTTCTGAGAAAGGTTTGAATGTGGTTGTTCTTGAATCAAAAGAGCCAGGTTGGGGAGCTTCGGGAAGAACTGGTGGACAGGTTAATCCATTAGCCCACGACACGCCTGAGAAAATTTGCGCTCATTTAGGTCAACGAGCGGGTATGGGTGTTGTTGATGCATACGTTAATTCAGCCGATGAAGTCTTCGCTTTAATAAAAAAACATAACATTGAATGTGATGCTGAACAAAACGGCTGGCTTCGAGTCGCGCATTGTAATCGTGCAGTTAAGCAGTTGGAATCTATGTCAACGGCTTGGCAAAAAGTGGGTCTTGATATTAGTTATGTCGAAGGTGCTGAATTACATCGCTTAATGGGAACAAAAACCTATGGCACAGCTACGTTGACCCCTAAAGGTGGTTCGGTTCAGCCGCTATCCTATACAAGAGGCTTATGTGCTGCAGCCACATCTCTAGGTGCGCGCGTTTTCAGTTATTCGCCGGTAGGTTCAATCCAGAAAAAAGGCAGTAGATGGTTTGTGAAAACAGACCACGGTAGTGTAGACACTGAGTGGGTCGTGTTTTGTACCAACGGCTATACTGATGATGTTTTACCTGGGTTGCAAAAAACAATAGTGCCTCTTGTTAGTTTACAGTCCGCGACAGCTTCTTTGCCTCAAGATGTGTATGACCAAATTTTACCTGAAGGTCATACTTACGCAGATACTCGCCGTGTTATCTATTATGGTCGTAAAATCAAAGATAACCGTGTTGTATTTGGAACCTTGGGTGTTACGGCTGATTGCAAAAGACCCAGTGATGTAAAACGTTTGTATGAAGGTCTTGCTGAAACATTCCCTCAGCTTAAAGGCATTGAGTTAACTCATCAGTGGGGTGGGCAAATTGCGCATACGCCAGATGTACTTCCTCATTTACATGAGCCTCAGCCAGGTATTCTTGCAGGGCTTGGGTACAATGGTCGTGGTGTTGCAATGGGGACTGTGATGGGTCGTATTATGGCGGAAAGAATTTTAGGTAAGTCCGCTGACGATCTTCAAATACCTGTTACAAATTACCGTAATGCACCGCTTCGTCATTTTAGCGATATTGCTGTTAAATTGGCGGTTCCTACTTTTGAAATTTTAGATGCATTTGAAAAGCGTTTTACTTAATTTTTATTGTGTCAGGCCTTATGTTTGTATCGAATATGAGGCTTGCATGTCAGTATTTAAAGTTGAGTAAAGGTTACCGTATCCACCACGTTATGACCCCGTTTCATTGAAGGCGATATTATATGTTTATTGATCAGCAGGCCGCTCAGAAAATAGTAGATAGGGCTATGAAGATTATTGGTCATAACGTCAATGTCATGAATCATTTGGGGGTTATTGTCGGATCTGGAGATCCTCTGCGCATTGGCAGCTTACACGAAGGTGCGTTACATGTGCTGAGCCGTCATTCAGAGGTGGGGTTTAGCGCTAAAGAGGCTAGTTTGCTTTCGGGCGTTCAAGGTGGCATCAATTTACCTATTGTCTGTAATGGTGAGACAGTGGGTGTGGCTGGTATTACTGGAGACCCTGATAAAGTTAGAAAATACGCAGATCTTGTGGTCATGACTGCGGAATTAATGGTTGAGCAGGCGGGGCTAACCGCTCAGGTTCAATGGGATAAGAGACAAAGAGAAGGGGTGATTGGTCGTTTAATTCAAGGTGAGTTTGAGCGTGACTCCATGTTTGACGATCGAATAGAGCGATTAGGTATTGATCTTACCGTTCCAAGAATTGCCGTGGTCATTAAAATAATGGCGGAAGATGGTGGTGAATTACCATTGGAAAAAATGCAGTATATCCTGCGTTTATTGGATAGCTGTGATCCTGATAGTTTGGCAGTTATATCAGAGCCAACACAGTTAGTGGTGTTGCCAACTATTTCCATTCAAGATGGCGTTTGGAATGAAGATAGGACTCGCCAGCAATTATTTGAATTGTGTTCATCATTAAAAAAGCAAAATCATTTGAACTTTAAAGTCGGTCAGGGGCAGTATTTCCCATCTCTCGAAGGGTTGTCTAAATCTTATCGTAGTGCATTAAAAACATTAGACACAGGGCGAGTTTGTCGACCTGATCAACAGGTGTATTTTCCTAGAGATTTAGTCTTAGATATGATTTTAAAGCAGGTTCAGCCTACCTGGGAAGGTGAGCAACTGATAAGTGAATATCAGAAGCTTATAGCAGGCGATAAAAATGGTGTGTTACGAAAAACACTGATTACTTATTTTGAGCAAAACACCGATTTTGGGTTGAGCGCCAAGGCGTTGCATATTCATCGGAACACGCTGCGTTATAGACTTGATAAAATTGAAGGTATTCTTGGATTTGAATTGAGCAATTGGAATAGCCTTGTGCGGTTTTATCTTGCGTTTAGGCTTGATGATCTTTCAAATGCGCTTTCTACGCGTTAAATGTTGAGCTAATGGTGTATCGTCTTTTCTAGTCTTGCTGTGCTCATCTATTGCTAGGTGAGTTGGCACTTTCCTTTAGCGGCTCCTTGATCAAGCCCTGATAATCGTGATTTTTAAGTTCCTATAGTTAAAACCTTCCTTCACTTCCTAGCTTTATTTATGTTCGTCGCTTCCTGCTGTACGGATTCTTTTTATTCATCTTGTTGTTTCTTCAGATTGATAGAGCTGAGGTATTAAATATAGTGCTTTGCGAATCAATCCATAGTTTTTATTTACGCTAGTTTAAGCGGCCAAGGGTAAGGTCGAGTAATGTGGTGATATTGAATAAAGAAATTTAGCCCATTATTATTTATGGTGACAAAATACAGTTTACGTTAGTAGATTATTTCATCTTGAAATTTATGGAAGTTAATAATGATTAAAATTGAAAAGCCAACACCATTACAGTTAGAAAAAGCTCAATCTTGGGAAATATGGGAAAAAGAACCTATTTCGTATTCTCATTACTACGATAAGAATGAAAGTTTCTATTTCCTACAAGGTGTTGCTGAAATAGAGCTTAAAGGTGGTGATACCTACACAGTAAAAGCAGGCGATTTTGTTACAATTGATGCTGGTGATCAAACCAATTGGGTCATCAAAGAAACGGTAAGAAAACACTTTTTGTTTTTTTAAGATATACGCTTGAACCAATAGTAACTATTTTCGATAGGGTAGCTCTATGAATACCGAATTAAGTGTCACTGTTAAAGAATTTTTGAATAGCCCGTTGCAACATTTTGTAAATGGTCAATCTCATCCTAGTATTGATGGGAAGATGGGGGTTGTTACAAACCCAGTGACAGGTGAAACTATTGTTGATATTGCTTATGGTTCAAGCGAAGACGTAGATGCCGCAGCGCAAGCGGCATTTGACGCGACTAAAGTATGGGGAAAAATGACCCCTAGTGAGCGTTCTGCCATTATGCATCGTTTTGCTGATCTTCTTGAATCTGAAGTTCAGAATATTGCTGAAATAGAATCATTAGATGTTGGTAAACCATTAGAGAAAGTAGCTAAAGGCGATATTCTTTCTGGTATTGAGTGCGCACGTTATTTTGCCGATTTAGCATTAAACGCTGAATACGATACACAATTAGCCATTCCTAATATGGACGCTCGAATTCATCGTTCTGCGTATGGCGTTTGTGGTTTTATTTTCCCATGGAACTTTCCAATTCTTTTGTTTATGTGGAATGTCATGCCAGCTATCGCAGCAGGAAATACTGCGGTCGTGAAGCCTTCTGAAGTTACGCCACTATCAAGCTTATACGTTGCGCATCTGGCTAAAAAAGCCGGTATTCCAGACGGTGTTATCAATATTGTTATTGGTGATGGTGTAAATGTGGGCAGTAAAATTGTTGAGCATCCATTGGTTCAGCGCATGTCTTTTACCGGCTCAACTCAAATCGGAATCATGGTCGCTGAAAAATGTGCAAGTCGTCCTATACCTTGTAAATCTGAGCTGGGTGGTAAAGGTGCAGCGGTCGTATTTGAAGACTGTGACCTAGATAAAACGGTATCAGGTTTGGTTGATGCGATTACTAAAAATACGGGGCAAACATGTTGTACAGCAACACGCTGGTTTGTTCACGCTGACATCTATGACGCTTTTAAAGCAAAAGCCGTTTCTATTCTAGAAAACATTAAAATCGGCTCAGGTCTTGATTTAGAGACTGAAATGGGTCCGCTTGTTAGTAAAATTCAAGAAGAGCGTATCTTGAGTTACTACAATAAGGGTGTGGCTGATGGCGCGAATCTTGTTTTTGCCGGTGGCAAAGTAGAATCTCCTGATTTGAAGGACGGTTACTTTGTGTCACCTTGCTTGATGGAAGGCGATACAGATAATGTCTGTTACCGAGAAGAAATCTTTGGTCCTACCGCTTACCTTGTTAAATTCTCTGATGAAGATAAAGTCATCGAAGAAGTGAATAACTTGCAATACGGGTTAGCGAACAGCGTTTGGAGTGCAGATAGCGAGCGTTGTGATCGTGTAGCAGAGCAAATGGTTTCTGGTAATAGCTGGATCAATGCACATAACGTATTTGCTTACGGCCTACCTTACGCAGGCGTTAATCTAAGTGGTGTGGGCGGTGGTGTTAATAGCCCTGAGACCTTTTATGATTACTTGCGTGATCTAACGATTGCTAGACCGCTTAATAGCTAATTATTAAGGAAGTTAAGGTCGATATTTCGGCCTTAATTTCAAATCGTTTTGATCGCCAATAAAACGAAATCCCCTCCGATCAACTCCTCTGCTTTTCTGTCTTCGATTATCAATATCTCTGAGTTTTTAATAGGCGCTTCTAGCTATTCTAGCAGACGTTACTCGTTGATATAGTCTACTTTTATTACAGGCCATATTAATGGTTACACTTAATTTTTGGTATTTATATCATACGGATTTCTGTTGCCGCGCTGAGGTTATGTGCCAGCTCTACTTTCATCTCTGGCATCAATATACTCCCGAATTCAAGATCCAAAGATCGTTCTATTTTCTTTTGTGTTGAATGTGTTTCAAGGTTTCTCTTCGTTAGGTGTTTACTTTGGATAAGGGATTCAATCAAGGGCACTAAGCGAGTCTACCGCATCAGCTTTGTCTGTTTGAGTCAGGAAAATATCTTATGTATTTCTTATTAAGTCAGTTGCCTATAGAAAATGAGTTGCTTCGACTGTATTGAGTAATTAGTAATAAACTTATTCAATTAATTACAATTCTTTGATTATGCTAGTTTAAGCAGTTAAGGGTAAGAATGAGTAATGTTGTGATATTGAATAAACAAAATTAGCTCATTATTATTTATAGATACAGGATGAAGTTTACATTAGTAGATTATTTCAACTTTTAGTTTTTAGGTTATGGAATTTAATAATGATTAAAATAGAAGAGCCAACCGTTTTGCAGTTAGAAGAAGTTAAAGCTTGGGAGATATGGGAAAAAGAACCTATTACTTATTCTCATTACTACGATAAGAATGAAAGCTTCTATTTCTTACAGGGTGTTGCTGAAATAGAACTTAAAGACGGTGATACCTATACAGTCAAAGCAGGTGATTTTGTCACTATTTCTGCTGGGTCTCAAACCACATGGGTAATAAAAGAAACGGTTAGAAAACATTTTTTGTTTTTTTGATAATAAAGTCTCGAACCAGAACCAATAATAATTAATTACGAGAAGGTAGTTGCATGAATATTGAATTAAGCGCCACGGTAAAAGAATTTTTGAAAAGCCCATTACAGCATTTTGTGAATGGCCAATCTCATCCTAGCATTGATGGGAAAAGAGGATCTGTAACAAACCCAGTGACGGGCGAAGCCATTGCTGATATTGCATATGGTTCAGGCGATGACGTAGATGTTGCTGTTCAAGCTGCATTTGACGCGACTAAAGTATGGGGAAAAATGACCCCTAGTGAGCGCTCTGTCATTATGCATCGCTTTGCTGATCTTCTTGAATCTGAAGCTCAGAATATTGCTGAAATAGAATCGCTAGATGTCGGTAAGCCGTTAGAAAAAGTGGCTAAAGGTGATGTTGTTTCTGGTATTGAATGTGCACGTTATTTTGCCGATTTAGCGTTAAACGCAGAATACGATAAACAATTAGCCATTCCTAATATGGACGCTCGAATTCATCGTTCTGCGTATGGCGTTTGTGGTTTTATTTTCCCATGGAACTTTCCAATTCTTTTGTTTATGTGGAATGTTATGCCAGCTATCGCAGCGGGTAATACTGCGGTTGTGAAACCTTCAATTGTGACTCCGCTATCAAGTTTATACGTTGCGCATCTGGCTAAAAAAGCTGGTGTTCCAGATGGTGTTATCAATATTGTTACTGGTAGTGGTGGAAATGTAGGCAGTAAAATTGTTGAGCATCCATTGGTTCAGCGTATGTCCTTTACTGGTTCAACCCAAGTAGGAATTATGGTTGCTGAGAAGTGTGCAAGCCGTCCTATTCCTTGTAAATCTGAACTGGGTGGTAAAGGTGCGGCAGTCGTATTTGAAGATTGTGACCTTGATAAAACGGTATCAGGCTTGGTTGATGCCATTATTAAAAATACGGGGCAAACATGTTGTACAGCAACGCGCTGGTTTGTTCACGCTGACGTCTATGATGCTTTTAAGGCAAAAGCTGTATCCATTTTAGAAAACATCAAGATTGGCTCAGGTCTAGATTTAGAAACCGATATGGGGCCAGTGGTTAGTAAGGTTCAAGAAGAGAGCATATTAGGCTACTACGACAAAGGTGTGGCTGATGGCGCGAATCTTGTTTTTGCCGGTGGCAAAGTAGAATCTCCTGATTTGAAAGGCGGTTACTTTGTGTCACCTTGCTTGATGGAAGGCGACACGGATAATGTCTGTTACCGAGAAGAAATTTTTGGTCCTACCGCTTACCTTGTTAAATTCTCTGATGAAGATAAAGTCATCGAAGAAGTGAATAACTTGCAATACGGGTTAGCGAACAGCGTTTGGAGTGAAGATAGCGAGCGTTGTGATCGTGTAGCAGAGCAAATGGTTTCTGGTAATAGCTGGATCAATGCACATAACGTGTTTGCTTACGGCCTACCTTACGCAGGCGTTAATCTAAGTGGTGTGGGTGGTGGTGTTAATAGCCCTGACACTTTTTATGATTACCTACGTGATCTAACGATTGCTAGACCTCTTAATGACTAATCGTTAAAAAAGCTAAGGCCGATATGTCGGCCTTAGCTTTAATTTTTTTGTCTATGGAGGATAAAAAATAACGTTAGTTTGTTAATAAAATGTCGGTAGGAGAGAGAGGAGGAGTGAAAATAGCCTCTTTTATATCATCCGAGATAGCGCTACTGTCAGTTGGGAACAAGTCACATTCATTAAGTTTCTGGCGAATATTTATCTTGTCACCTAAGTACTCATGCAAAACGCGAGAAGAAACAGGTTGATGTGATATGTCCGAAGTGGAGTAGCACGTTATTCCTGATATGTTTTTATTCCCATGTTGATAGCTAGGCATCATTATTGTTTCTGAAATAGTGGACTTGAGTTTTGATTCAAGTTCAATCATGTAGATTCTTTCAGATACCATAAAAACCACACCATCATATCTAAATCTAGAAGACTTCTTTATAACGGGGGATTTAGAGGTTAGATTTTCTACATGCCAATAGTAAAAAAAACCATCTTTTTGGTATATTTTAATTAAAGATTTTACTATGTTTCCAGGGAAGCTCCCTGACAAAATATATCGGTAGTAATAGCCGCAATATCTATCAAGTCCATGTTTTGATGCGTTTTTTAGAATGTCTATATAGGCAAAGATACCTTCTGGTATGTCGTCTATTTTTTTACTTTCTGTTACTGGGCTTATGATTTTTTTAAATTCGATAGGGTCTTTAATGATCTCTTCTTGGTCAACACCAAAAAAATCACATATCGTTTTCAGATTGCTATAGGAAGGGAAGGTGTTCCCATTAAGATAGCGGTTGAATTGCTGTCTGTTGATGTTGGTTTTACGACAAACGTCTGAAATAGATTTGTAGTAACTACAAAGAGTCTTGAGGTTGCTTGAAAAGTTATTCGACTCATTGTTATTTGATGCCACTATGTATTCCTACCTGTTTAAATTTGATAATTTTGTATAAATGCACTCAATGGTTCGAGTTATAGATCTTCAAAGCTTGCTTTATACTTAGTAGTTTTTATCTCTCTTGTGTCGTGTCTGCATGGGTCGATGTATTCCACTTGGCTCATCAATTATGCTGATCTTAACAGACTATGACACTGATACTTTATCTAGACTTCTCATGACGACTAAGCGGTGATCTTTCGATCTTTGCCTCGCTTTTATGCTAGCTTACGCACATCTTAGTTTTTTTCATACTCGTATTCTAATAAATATTTATCTACTTTCCTATTGAGCTAATATTTATGAGGAAGAGTGATGCTTTCTTTGGTGTCAGTACATTATTTCACTATGACAATGTTGAGGTGTTGAGGTGTTGAGGTGTTGAGGTGATGTGGAATGTTAAATAAAAGAGTTTGAATAATTAAAAGCAAAAAAAAACCTCGAAGCGTTAGCAACGAGGTTTTCTTATGTTGGTACCAGTAGGCGGACTCGAACCGCCACACCCGAAGGCAACGGATTTTGAATCCGTCGTGTCTACCAATTCCACCACACTGGCCTTGAAAAAGGTGAAACGTATTTTAGTTTTTTTTGCAGCCCTGTCAATCAATTAACGAAAAACAATTAATTTAAATGTTTCACTATGTTGTTTGCCCATAGCATAGCGTCTAAAAAGTGACGATTGAGCTGTACTCTCTCTATTGGATCAATTTTCTGAATCTTGCTCCATTCCTGTTTTTCCACATATATGGTCTTTTGCAAATAGTTGCCAAGAGAGCCTTCTGATTTGAGGATCGCATCCATGACCTCTTGACTTAGAGCGATCTGATTTAATAACAATGTTTTTTCCATAGCGAAAAGGGCGTCAATGCCTGACATTAAGCCGGTCATAAAGGCGCTATCAGACAATGCTTTATTATCTGATTCTGCGATTAATTGGCAGCAACGAGCTCTTGTAAGAAGAATTTTAAAGAGAGCTTTGGGCTGTTTGGATGTTGATGTGAGTGTTATTAGTAACGCCCAGCGCTTTAGCTGAACTAAGCCTAAAAATATGACAGCTTCTTTAATGGATTCTATTTTTCTTGGAATGCCACTGACTGGACTTTTTAAAATTCGTAATAGTTGAAAAGACAGTGTGGGATTTTGGGAAACCATGCTTGTGATGACATCAATGCCAATGTCTTTATCTTCTAGTGCGTTTAATAGCGTAATCGCACTTTGGGCAGCTGAGTCGATTTTCTTACCTTTGATAATTTCAGGTTTTTGTAGGAAGTAACCTTGGAAAAGATCGAACCCTAGTTGATGGCAATAATCAAACATGGCTTGGTCTTCGACTTTCTCAGCAACCAATATCAAGCCTTTGGCTTTGAGATCTCTGATTTTTGCAGAATAGTTTTGAGGGGGTGTGATTAGAACATCTATTTTAACGATGGAAACCCAAGGAAGAAGATTCTCGTATTCTTTATCAAATTGATAGTCGTCTAAAACAAAGCGATAGCCAGCTTGCCGCCAGTTTTTTACGGCGTCAATGAACTGCGGAGTGAGTTGCTGACCTTCTAAGATTTCTATGTAGACGGTATCAGGGTCGATAGGAAAAAAGGCGTCTGACAACATGAGATTGGTTGTCATGTTGATAAAGAAAGGTTTTCTTAACTGAGTTTCTAATTGAGTAATGCCGATACAAAGATTGACGAGTACTTGACTGGTGGCCATTTCGCCGTCTGATACATTAGCGTTTTGACTATCTTGCCCTCGAAAAAGTAGTTCATAACCAAACAACTCTTTAGATTTTTTAAAAATGGGTTGTTGAGCCATCATTAAATCGTCCAAAACATCAGGAAAATCGACCATACCTTTCTTTTACCCTATTGAATTAAACGTATCGAGTGGATGTTATGTGCTAAATGTTAAACGAACAATATAGAAGCATAAATCAACTAGTGTCGGCAATTGTACGAAAGTACTAATGCCACATAAAATAGAGGTAGGCAATGTTTTGATTGAAAACAATGATTTAAATCTTGACACTTTTAGAAAGCGTCAATAAAATTCCGTGCTGTTTTGTGGGGCTATAGCTCAGCTGGGAGAGCGCTTGCATGGCATGCAAGAGGTCTGCGGTTCGATCCCGCATAGCTCCACCACAAAACAATCTCAGGACTTTTCTGTCCAGTGACGGCTTGCTTTATTATTGAATAAACACGCCAACGTCATCTGGGGCTATAGCTCAGCTGGGAGAGCGCTTGCATGGCATGCAAGAGGTCTGCGGTTCGATCCCGCATAGCTCCACCATCATTTTAAAATCACTTCGAAACTAAACTAATATAGCCTTCTTTTTTGATGCCTCGAAGGTTAGTCTTAACGCTGTCTGCTTTTTCTTACTTCCATTGCCGACAACAAGGATCCGTGCATGTTTCAGCTTTACACAGGCAACCGTCTTGAAGATTTGGCGGTTTTGCTGGCAAAAATATTGGCGCTTTCTCCGCCGCAAAACCCGTTCGAAGACGAACATATTCTTGTGCAAAACCCTGGCATGGCGCAGTGGCTGAAAATGTCGATTGCGCAATCTCATAGCATTGCTGCTGGGTTAACTTTCCCACTTCCCTCTACTTTTGTTTGGCACAGCTTCGCGCAAACCTTATCGGACATTCCGGGGCAAAGTGAATTCAACAAACCCTTTTTGGTCTGGCGTTTGATGCGCTTGTTAGATGCACGCTTGTCGGAAGAGGCGTTTCAGTCGTTAAGCTGGTATTTGCAAGACGACGACAGTCAAGTGCGTCGCTTCCAGTTGTGCAGCAGCATTGCTGATATTTATGACCAATATTTGGTCTATCGGCCTGATTGGATCAAGGTGTGGGAAAGTGGCGGTAGCGACGATGAAAAGCTAACCGCTTTATTTGAGCAGCAGCCTTGGCAAGCGATTTTATGGCAGGATTTGGTGGCGGACATTAGTCAGCAGGGCGAGTCTCTTTACCATCGTGGCAACTTGATTGAAGCGTTGGCCGATGCCACCAAGTCACAAACTCGTCCGGTAGGAATGCCAGAGCGGATCTTTATTTTTGGGGTGTCTTCATTGCCGCCCAATACGCTGGAATCCCTGCGAGTGCTGGCGTCGTCTGGTTGGATCGAAATGCATTTATTTTTGCAGAATCCCTGCCGTTTTTATTGGGGGGATGTGGTCGACAAACATTACCTAGGGCGAATCATCAAGCGCCAGACATTAAAGCCGGGTCTTAGCATGGAGACCTTGCATTTGGATGCGAATCCATTGTTGGCGAGTTGGGGGCGATTAGGTCGCGACTACATTGCACAGCTACAAGAAATGGCCGATGGCGAGCTGGAAGTGTTTGAGGATTACCACAACGAGTCAAACCATGGTTTGTTGCAATGGGTTCAGCAAGATGTGCTCACGTTAGAAAATCATGGCTCGGCGGAAGAGCGAAACCCTGACATTCAGAGTGCTGAATACCGTCATCCGATTGCCATTGACGATCATAGTGTACGGGTGCATTTGTGCCACAGCCCGCTGCGAGAGGTTGAGGTGTTGCACGATCAGCTGTTGGATATGTTTGAACGTGACCCTAGCTTAACGCCGAAAGACATCATCGTCATGTTGCCCGATGTAAACACTTACAGTCCGTTTGTTAAGGCGGTTTTTGGTGGTAAAGGCAGTGGCCAAGCACAAGGCCGTAAGAGAATTCCGTTTGCTTTAATAGATCAGTCTGGCGGCATGGAAAATCCGATTGTCGATGCTTATTTGTATCTGTTGGGGCTAGGCGAGAGCCGTTTTACTTTATCGGAATTGATCAGTGTATTGGAAGTGCCAGCGGTATTGGCGAAGTTTGAACTGACCGCCGCAGAGCTAGAGCGCATTCGACAATGGTCGGCCGAAGTGGGTATTCGCTGGGGGTTAGACGCCCACACGGCGGAGCATCATTCGTTACCCAGTCAAGAGTCCCACACTTGGCTCAATGGCGTGCGTCGTATGTTGTTAGGTTACGCCATGGGCCACGATCATATTTGGGAGAACACCTTAAGCTATGGCGATGTAGAAGGTTTGGAAGCCGCGGTGGCTGGTAAGTTAGCGGAGTTTTTATCGGCGATTAATCAAGCACAACAAGGTTTGCAAGCATCGCTCACGCCGAAAGAATGGGTCGAGACGCTTTACTCATTAAATGAGCAATTCTTTTTGGTCGATGAAGACGACAGCTTTCCCGCTTTGTTGACTAAGCAGTTAGACACCTTAACCTTGCAGTGGCAACACGCCTATTTTGATGACAAATTAGAGCAGCAGGTAATACGTCAGTTGCTCACACCTATGTTGCAAGAAGCCCAAGGTGGGCAGCGTTTCCTAGCTGGAAGAATCAATTTTTGTACTCTAATGCCGATGCGTTCGGTGCCGTTTAAAGCCATTTGTGTGCTGGGCTTGAACGAAGGGGATTACCCAAGAAGTGTCGCGCCAATGGGCTTCGATTTGATGGTGGGTAACTACCGCAGTGGTGACCGAAGCCGTCGTGAAGATGACAAATACCTGTTTCTAGAAGCCTTAATGTCGGCGCGTGAATGCTTTTATCTGAGTTATGTGGGCAAAAGCATTCGTGATAATAGCGAGAAGAACCCCTCGATTTTGGTCAGTGAACTACTTGAGTACATGGCGCAAAGTTGTGTGTTTGTCGGCGATGAGAGTCTAGCGCCTGAAGCGGCACAGCAAGCGTTTTTAGAAAAGCTCATCATTGAGCATCCGTTGCAGCCTTTTAACGAACGCTACTATCAGCAAGACGCGCGTTTATACAGCTATAGCGAGCAATGGTTGCCTGCTTTGATCGCATCTCAGATAGACCTAGAGGCGCCGTTAATGTCGCCATTAGCGGCCCAAGAAAGTACCCGAACAGAGTTGCCACTCGACGAGTTGTCACGCTTTATGGGCAATCCGGCGCGCTACTTTACTCAGCGTCGGTTAAAAGCATTTTTGAGTTTGCGCGAAGAGGAAGAGTTTGAAGATGAGCCATTTACCCTAGAAGGCTTATCTGGTTATTTATTGCGAGCAGACATGCTGGAAGCGCTGTTACAAGGTGATGATGAGACCTTTTTTAAACGACTGCCTTTGATGGGGGTATTGCCCTATGGCGCTTTTGGTCGGCTCTCGTTACAGCAATATCAAGACCAATGTCGGCAGCTGATTGAGGTGCTACAAGGTTACGCGCTTGAGCCGTGTGCGCCACTGGAAGTGAACCTGACTATCGGCTCGATCGCTTTGCAGGGCTGGCTCAAATTAGACACAGCAACGACGCGTTTGTCGTATCGTATTGGCGACCTTTCTGCCCATCAAAAAATGCAAACCTGGGTCGAGCATCTGGCTCTGTGTGCGCAAGGCACGCCAAAGCAGCACCATCTGGTGAACTTAGCGAAAAACGGCAAAGTCACCCAGCATGGCTTTATCATAGTGGCGCCCGATGAAGCGAAAACGCACCTTGCGCAAATCATCAGCCTGTTACAGCAAGGTTTGTGTGAACCTATCCCTTTGCCATCAAAAAGTGCGGATGCTTGGTGTAAAAGCTATTGCGCTTCGAAAACCGCCGAAGACGAAGAGGCGGCTTGGCAGCAAGCGATTAAAATCTACCAAGACAGCAGTAGTGCGTTTAGCAGTAGCGAAGTAGAAGACGCTTATTGGCAGCGTTATTTCCCTTCTTTGGTTGAGCAACGCGAACGCTTTACTCAGTTATGTGAAACGATTTGGCTGCCGATGCACCGCCATTTGGAGTTGTTTGAATGAGTGACATGACGCAAGCAGACAATTCTGCTGACACCTCAATAATGGTGAATCAGTCGGTCCAGTTACTGGACGCCTTGACCTTTCCGCTTTTCGGCAAGCGCTTAATTGAAGCCAGTGCGGGCACCGGAAAAACCTACACCATTGCGAACTTATATTTGCGTTTGTTAGTGCCAACCGGACAGGCAGGCGATTTAGACAAGCCACTAACGGTAGATCAAATCCTAGTGGTGACCTTTACCGAGGCTGCCACAGCGGAGCTAAAAGCACGTATTCGTGGTCGTATCCGAGTGGCGCGTAAAGCCTTGATGATGGGGGAAACAAACGACGTATTTCTAAAAGACTGGTTGGCTGGCATGAATGACAACCAGCAGTCTGACGCGATTGAAAAGCTCCTCTACGCGGAAAAACAAATGGACGAGGCCGCGGTCTTTACCATTCATGGTTTTTGTCAGCGGATGCTGAGCCAGAATGCGTTCGAAAGCCGCATGTTGTTCCAGCAAACCATAGAAACCGACGAACAAGCCCCCTTATCGATGGCGGTAAAAGACGTTTGGCGCAGTGAGTTTTATCCATTAGACGACAGCAAAGCGGCGCTGATTAAGCCTATTTGGTCTTCTCCTGATGCCTTACAAAAAGATTTGTCTCTGTTGCAGAATCAGCCAGACGCCAAGTTAGTATCGCCGAATTACGACTGGGAAAACGCCTTAGCCGAGTCTCAGCAAGCGATTGAGAAGGTGAGAGCGGCATGGCTTGTGCAATCCCAAGACATTATTGAAGCATTAGAACAAAGCGGCATTAAACGCACTTTCTGGCGCAAAGACCCATCCAAAGACATACAGGCGATGACCCAATGGGCTCATTCGACGCGTTTTGAATTGGATAAAAGCCTTGAGAAGTTCGACACCAGTGAACACGCCACGCGTTTGAGTAAAAATGGTGAACTGCCAGCGCATCCATTTTTTGCCTCGGTACAAGCGCTAAGAGAATCTTTTCCTGAAGCCGGGCGTTTAAAAGCGGTCTTATTGCAGCAACTTTGGGTCAAAACCCAAGAGCGCATGGCACAATGGAAACGCAGCACGCAGTCACTGACCTTTACGGATTTGCTAACGTCGTTGGACGTGGCATTAGGGCAAGACGAAGCGGGTAATCTGGCGGAGCGTATTCGTCATTTGTATCCGATTGCCTTGATCGACGAATTCCAAGACACGGATGCGGTTCAATATCGCATTTTCTCCACGATATATAAGCCAGCGGACACGCAACAAAATACCTTGGGTCTGATTATGATCGGTGATCCAAAGCAAGCCATCTATGCGTTTCGTGGTGCGGATATTTATACCTATTTGTCGGCTAAGCAGCGTGTTGATAGCGTCTATTCCTTGGCGACTAATTACCGCTCTTCGGCGGCGATGATCCAGTCAGTAAATGCCTTATTTACCACCCATGACGCGCCTTTTCGTGTGGCGGGCATTCCGTTTGTCGAAGTAGAAGATCGTGGTGTGGCAGGGCAATTCTCTCGTCATGGCGTGAGCCAACCTGCGTTGCAATTTTTGTATCAGCAAAGTGATGAGCCGATTTCGAGTGCGCAATATCGCGCCACCATGGCGGACGCCTGTGCCGCGCATTTACACGCCATCTTGCTAGAAGGGCAAACCCAAGCTGCGTTAATTGGTGAGCGAGGCGTGCGACCGAAAGACGTGGCCTTGCTGGTGACTAACTTTAGTCAAGCCAATGCCCTGAAAGACGCCTTGCGTCAACGAGGTATTCCCAGTGTTTATTTGAGCGATAAAGGCTCGGTATTTGAAACCGTCGAAGCGCGCGAGTTATTGATCGTGCTGACGGCGATTTTGTCCAACGCCCAAGAAAGTAAAATGCGCTCAGCGCTGGCGACCAGCTTGGTAGAATGGTCATTAGAAGAGCTGGATACGCTGAATCACGATGATGTCGTGTACGAAAAATGGGTGCAGTCTTTCCAAGGGTATTTAGAGTTATGGGAAAACCAAGGTTTGCTCCCCATGCTGCGCGAGTTTATGACCGATGTGGATCTTGCTACTCATATGTTGCGTCAAATAGGCGGCGAGCGAAAGCTCACCGACTTTTTGCACCTGACTGAAAAACTCCAGCAGAAATCCCTAGAGCTGGACTCCAAAGAAGGCGTATTGCGTTATTTGCGCTTGGCGATCCAGAATCCCAATGGTGACAGTGACGAACAAAAAATCCGCTTAGAAACCGACGCCGAACTGGTGCGGATCGTCACGATTCACAAAAGTAAGGGGTTGGAGTATCCGATTGTGTATTTGCCGTTCGCTTTGACGCCGTTTCAAGATAGAGGCAAGTCTGCGCTTTATCATGATGATCAACAGCAGTTGTGGATTTCCATCGACCCAGACGAAGACGAGTCTGAGCGCCATAAAGAAGAGCTTTACGCCGCAGAAATTCGCTTGGCGTACGTGGCGCTAACGCGTTCAAAAGAAGCCTGTTTTATTGGTTGTATGGAAGTGGGCAAGGGCGCGACTAAATCCCGAGAGGCGATTTGTGATGTGCATTTGAGTGGTGTTGGCGCCTTGTTATGTGAAGGTGAGCCACTTGAGGCAGGGGGACTGGTGCCGACTATTGGGCGCTTAGTGAGTCGTCATCCAGACGGAAAAATGAGTTTGGTGGATCTGCCCAGTGACGCGCCAGAATTACCACGTTTTAAAATGCTTGAGACGCGTCTTAGTGAGCCTCAAGCACGGCGTTTTAACGGCCGTATAGAGCGCGATTGGTGGGTGGGCAGTTATTCTTCTTTGGTGGTGGAAGCCACTGAGAAAAACGATGAAAGCTTGCCCGGCTTAGATGAAATGACGCGACTTCAAGATCCATTTGATGATGAATTAGAAGAAATTTCCCCGCTTGTTGATGCCTCGTTAGAGCCAGAGCAGAACCGTTTTAGCTTCCCCAAAGGCGCTAAGGTTGGGACATTTTTGCATGACACGCTTGAAGGCAAAGGCATTCAAGAGGTGGTCCATGACCCCAGTTTTAGAGACTTACTAAAGTTGAGTTATCAAACCAATATGGAGGCGTTTTATGAACGCCAAGGGTTTGGTGAGTGGCGCTCTGTATTGAGTGATTGGTTGGGTGACATTGTGAATACTGAAGTGATTTCAGGGGTAAGCCTTGGTGATCTTCCAGTCTCGTCTTGCCGCAAAGAACTGGAGTTTTTTATGCCGGTCAATGGCATGAATGCGTTGCAATTAGACCGTATTGCACGAGAACACGATGCGGTTTCAAGGTCCGCGCCGAGCATTCAGGATCGGCCTTTGAAGGGCATGCTAAAAGGCTTTATCGATTTACTCTTTGAATGGGAAGGGCGTTATTACGTGCTGGATTATAAGTCGAATCATTTAGGTGATGACTTTGCCGATTACCAAGGCGATGCGCTTGAGCATGCGATCGCTGAGCACAGATACGATTTGCAGTACCAGCTTTATACCTTGGCATTGCATCGTTTGCTTAAGCAACGGTTGCCGAATTATGACTATGATGCCCACGTCGGTGGTGTGGTTTATTTGTTTCTACGAGGCATGACACCGGGCCAACAAACGGGCATTTTTAATACTCGATTGTCAAAGCAGCATGTCGACGCATTGGATCACTTGTTTGCCGGTGAACTATCACAGGAGGAAGGCCAGCTTGGACTTTTCTAATCAATTGGATTTATTAGCGCAGGCAGAACCAAGCTCAGGCAACCGGTTATTGGTATGGCAGGAGCAAGGGGTATTACGAGCGATTGACCGTCAGTGGATTGAACAATTGGCCAGCCACGCCAATGAATCCCACGACGCGGTGCGTGTTGCCGGTGCGTTGTGCAGTGCGTATTTAGGGGCTGGGCATATTTGCATCGATTTGGCCGTACTTTGGCATAAGCCGCCAGAAGGGGTGACGAACGCAGAATTGAAAGCCCTGTTAGCGTCCAGCGGCGTGTATTCGGTGGCGGATTGGTGTAATGCGCTAGCGCAAAGTTCGCTGGTTAGTGTGGCTTTGCCATTGACTGAAAAGCCCATGGTATTAAGCGGCACGCGCTTGTATTTGTACCGTTATTTTCAATACGAGCAGCAAGTACTTAGCTACCTTAAGCATCATGCTGGCGCGACGCCTTTTGAGCCGGATGCGGCGATTATTGATCGTTTATTTCCTAAAAAATCAGACACGATTGATTGGCAAAAAGTCGCGGTTGCCAATGCGGCGAGTTTGCCCTTTTCTGTGATCAGTGGTGGCCCTGGAACAGGCAAAACCACCACAGTGACCAAGCTGTTGGCTTTGCTTGTGTCGCAGTCTGCTGCGCAAGGCAAGTTATTGAGAATAGAGTTGGCAGCGCCTACCGGAAAAGCGGCGGCGCGATTGACTGAATCCATTGCCAATGCCAAAAGTGCATTGCCATTAGCAAAAGACATTAAAGCTGTGATTCCAGAGCAAGCCAGTACTTTGCACCGTTTGCTTGGCAGTGATTTTGGTCGCAGCCGTTTTAAACATAATAAAGACAATCCGCTGCATTTAGATGTGCTGCTGGTGGATGAAGTTTCCATGGTGGATTTGCCGATGATGGCGAAGCTGATCGATGCTTTACCGCCTCATGCTCGGCTGATTTTATTGGGTGATAAAGACCAGTTGGCCTCAGTGGAAGCGGGCAGTGTACTGGGGGATTTGTCGTTAGGCATAGAAACGGCGTACTTTCAGGCGGACTGGGCGCAGCGATTAACGCAACTTACTGGTGAAAATGTCAGTCAGTTTGCGAACCCTGCCGCGCCGTTAATCAGTCGTTCGCTGACCTTATTGCGTACCAGTTATCGTTTTGATGCCAACAGCGGTATTGGGCATTTGGCAAAAGCAATGAACGCAGGCGACGCACAAGGGGCGATTTATCAGCTGCAAAATAACCCGCACGATGTGCATTGGCAGGTGCCGACAGAGCAGCAGACGAAACCGGATATTGCGACCTTAGCCAAGGGCTACGACGAGTACTGGGACGCAGTACGACAGCAAAAAGACATTGCCGCGCTTTATCAGTCTTTCTCTCGTTACCAAATTTTGACCGCGGTGCGTCAAGGTGAATTTGGGGTTGAGCAAGTAAACAAACATCTTGAGTTGTATTTTTATCAGCGCGGGAGAGTGAAAGATCCTCATGTTTGGTATCCCGGAAAAGCCGTCATGCTGACGCGTAATGACGCCAGTCTAGGCTTGTTTAATGGCGATATTGGCTTGTGTATGCCGGATGAATCACAGCGTTTACGAGTGTGGTTTATGCAGCCGGATGGTTCTTTTACAGGCTTGTTGCCGAGTCGTTTAAGCGCATTTGAAGTGGTGTTTGCGATGACGGTGCATAAATCTCAAGGTTCTGAGTTCGAGCGTGTTGCTTTGTTGTTGCCGCTGACGCCATCTCCGGTGTTAACGCGAGAATTGATCTACACCGGAATCACTCGAGCAAAGCAAGATTTCACCCTGTGGGGCGCGGCGCATTTGGTGACGGCGGCAGCTAAATCTCGGATTCAGCGCAACTCAGGTTTGCCGGATGAACTTTGGCCGAACGCTTGATAATAGAATATTTGACTCCATTAATTAATATACCTCGTTACCCAATGCGTTAGAAAAGCAATAAAGGCTTTTGTAAGATTCTTGCTGTGATTCTTTTATGGTAGGGTAAACGCAAATTTAGACACCAAATACAGTAGAAAGAGAGTAGTAGCAGTAATGTCAAAAGAAATCGTTTTAACCGGTATTACAACCTCAGGTACACCACACCTAGGAAACTACGTGGGTGCTATTCGTCCTGCAATCGAAGCAAGCCGTCAAGAAAACACGGATGCTTACTTTTTTATGGCGGATTACCATGCTTTGATCAAATGCCAAGATCCAGCGCGTGTTCAGCAGTCTCGCCAAGAAATTGCAGCGACCTGGCTTGCTTGTGGCTTAGACACAGACAAAGCGACCTTTTACCGTCAATCCGATATTCCAGAAATTGCTGAACTGAACTGGCTACTGACTTGTGTGACGTCAAAAGGTTTGATGAACCGAGCGCACGCTTATAAAGGTGCAGTAGACGCGAACCTAGCCGATAGCCAAGATCCTGACTTTGGTATCACCATGGGCCTGTTCTGCTACCCAGTATTAATGGCGGCGGATATTTTGGCGTTTAATGCCAATAAAGTGCCTGTGGGTCGAGATCAAATTCAGCATATTGAGATGGCGCGCGATATTGCTGGCCGTTTTAATCACTTGTTTGGTCAACACTTTACCTTACCTGAAGCGGTTGTTGGTGAAGAAGGCTCTATTTTGAAAGGCTTAGACGGCCGCAAAATGAGTAAAAGCTACAACAACACGATTCCACTTTTTGATACTGAGAAAAAGCTTCAAAAAGGCATTAATAAGATCAAAACTAATCTGTTAGAACCAGGCGAAGCGAAAGATCCAAACGACTCAACTGTGTTTGATATCTATAAAGCCTTTGCGACACCTGAGCAAACGGCTGAAATGCGTCAGAAATTTGCAGATGGTATTGCTTGGGGACAAGCGAAGAAGGAACTTTTTGAGTTGATCAATGGTCAACTAGCTGAGCCTCGTGAAAAATATTTAGAACTAATGGCAAATCCTGCTCAGGTTGAAGTTATTCTTCAAGCTGGAGCAGAAAAAGCACGAGCTCGTGTGCGTGGATTCATTTCAGACCTTCGCAATGCTGTTGGTCTTGTAAGCTTTAAATAATTTGGAGAGTTTTGTGAAATCGACTGTATATGCCATGTTAATGGCGTTTGTCTTGGCGATAGGTGTTGGTGGTTTTAGTGCCGATGTTCAAGCTAAGAAATTTGGTGGTGGTAAGAGTTTTGGGAAAAGCTTTTCTTTTTCTAAATCAAAAAGCAGCAGTGCTTCCACTATTCCTAAAGCAACCAATACAGCCGCTCCTCAAAAACGTGGATTTCTTGGCGGTTTAGGCGGTGGTTTACTAGGTGGTTTATTGGCGGGTGGTATTTTTGCTGCGCTAATGGGCAGCGGTGCATTTGACGGTATTTCATTTGGCGATATCTTATTATTCGCAGTAATTGGCTTCTTAATCTATAAGTTGTTAATTGCACCAAAACGTCGTGCAGCACAGGCTCAAGCGGCAGGATACGGCAACACTATGAACAGTGAAGCGCCAACGTCGACACGTGATCAATTCAAGGCTTCTCCTATGTCTGGTGTTTCTGGATTTGGTGGTGAGTCAGACATTAAATTACCACCAGGTTTTAATGAGCAAGCGTTTGTAGCTGAAGCGAAAAATCATTACATCGCTTTGCAAAAAGCATGGGATGATAATAACTTTGATGAAATTCGCAGCTACGTAAGTGCCGATTTGTTAACAATGTTACAAGGTGAAAGAGCGAATCATGGCGAAAATATGCCTCGCACTGAAGTCATTTCATTGATGGTTGAGCTTGTACGTGGTGAATATATTGGTTCGATTGCGTCAATTTCATTAAGATTTTCCGGCTGGATTAAAGAGGGTGATCAAACCTCTGATACGAATGAAGTTTGGCATCTAGAAAAAAATATGTCGGATGAGAAAGGCAATTGGACTATTGTTGGTATACAACAAGATAGTTAATTGTTTTAGAATTCTGCTAATACCCCTACAACGGATGCGTTCTTAACGGGTGCATCCGTTTTATTATTTTAATTAAATCGAATACGGACGTACGTCATGTCAGAATTAGCGCCTATAAAAGCATCTGGACAAGCCTTAGCGGAAAGCAAAAAAGGCGAATTATTGCAGTATCTTACTTTTAAATTGATTGACGAAACTTACGGCATTAACGTCCTTCAAATCAAAGAAGTGCTTCGATACAGTGAGATAGCTCCGGTTCCTGGCGCAGCTTCTTATATTTTAGGTATCGTCAATCTACGCGGTAATGTTGTGACAGTGGTCGATACGCGTGTTCGGTTTAGTTTGCCAGAATGTGCTATCACGGATGACACTCGTATTATTATTATCGAGCATGATGGCGAGCAAATTGGTTTATTGGTTGATGCGGTTCAAGAAGTGTTTTATCTATATCAGGGTGAAATTGAGCAAAGCCCTAGTGTGGGTAATGACTCCGCGTTGATGTTTATTCAAGGCGTTTATCAGAAAGAAGATGAGCTGGTTATTCTTCTTGAATTGGATCGTATGTTTGAGCGTAATGAAGCGCTTGGTATTGAAGCAATGTAAGTAAATCACGACTAAGTTCGAGATTTTACGTAAAAAAAGCCATGCTTCAAAAAGCATGGTTTTTTTGTCTAACTATTTTATTTAATGTAATGGTTCTTTCTTTTGTCGTCCGATTTTAGCGTTCCCAGTAAGCTTCTTCTAAGCTGTCTTCTCTTTCTGGTAGACCGCGTGATAAACGTGGGGCACTCTGCACTAGAATTTCATAACTCACGCGGTTAGCGTATTTACAAATCTGGGCAAATGACGAATACGCAAGAAAAGGTGCTGCGTGTTTACTTGAGTTAGGTTGCGCTTCGCGATGGAAGTGATTAGCAGATATGTCATGCAGTAATGCAGACAAGGCGCCATCACCAGCACCATTGGTGTTGCGGATCTTCTCGGGGCCACCCATGTAAGGGTCGATGTGAGAAAAGACTTTAATAGGGTTGTCACAAGCTTGACGCATCATTGGACGACTAAATTCCCAACGGTTGAAATCGGCAACATTAGCGGACTTTATTGGATTAGTCGTTTCTCGCTTTAGGGTGTCTTCTGTGTAGCCACATAAATACAGACCATCTGGCCCAGCGGTGAGTAATACCATGTCCACATAATCGAGAATCGCATCGGCGGCTTGCAATGGATCAGAAAAGCCAGTGAGCGCTTCCGCTTCAAGTTCGTTCATCGCCAAGACGTTTACATCACGTTTGATCAGCTCAAGTAGCTCATCACGATGATCTTCGACGAGGTGTTTGGTGCCTAAGGTTAGTACCGTCGGAATCTGATGTTTGTTGGCATAAGACATGGCCGTCAGCATGGCTTGCTTGATAGGTTTTCCTTGGTGGCGCAGTGGGTAAGCACAGCTAACAAAGGCAGCGGCACCGGCAATAATATCTTCTGGGATATGTTCATGGCTAAGTTCATCCATGTCGCCAGGTGCAATCGCAAAAGTGCGTTCGCCGTCTGGAGTAATTAGGGTAATGCCGCGGCCAATGTCACCACTCACGCCGTGCAGATGATTCATATCAACCTTGCTGCTGGTGTGGCAGATGTAGTGATAAGCTGGCGAGCCTAATGCGATATGAGAAGACATTACACCGAGCAGTACTGATTTATCATCCGCTAAAACGGAGTAGTTATGGATGGTGTTGCCTATGGTGCCACCGGCAAAATGGTCAGAAATGCTTTGCTGTGCGGTCAATTCCTCATAGATTGCGGAAGCCGTATCGACATCAACTAGATTGGATAATCCTTTCTTAATGTTAAAGGTTGTTAAAAAATCATCACTGATGTTGGCAATAACATCGACAATGGTTTCATCTAGCCCGACAATATAGGTGTCTTTATCAGGACGAACTTCAGAGGTAGGCAAAATAGGTTTTGCTTCAGAAACTGGAAAATAGTGTTTGATCTTACGTCTACCTGGGAATTTCATACTTTTGTCCGCTGATAAGTTGATGATTTTATTTTATCAAAACATTGACCGTTCGGGCAGTTATCTAAAATAAATGTAGAGAAAAATGAACGAATTACAGCTTGATAGATACAGTCGACAACTTTTACTCCCCAGCTTTGATATTGAAGGGCAGGTTGCCTTATCAAACGCAACAATTTTGGTCATTGGAATGGGTGGCTTAGGTAATATAGCCGCCACGTATTTGGCCAGTGCCGGTGTTGGTGAGTTGATTCTAGCAGATGGCGATCATCTAGAACTCAGTAATTTACCGCGACAAGTACTTTACAATGAGGCCTGTCTTGGCCGTAACAAAGCAGAGGCGGCGCAGGCAGAGCTTACCGCGAAAAACTCAGAAAGTCGTATTCAGGTTATTGCAGAGCATTTAGCAGGAGAGGCTTTATCTCTTGTGGTGGCTAAGGCCAGCGTGGTATTGGATTGCACGGACAATTATCAAGCCCGTCAAAGTATTCATCGAGCTTGTTTAAACAATAAAACACCGCTCGTTAGCGCCGCGGCGATTCGCTGGGAAGGGCAATTGATTAGCTTTCTCTATGATCAGAATACATCTCCTTGTTATGAATGCCTTTATCCCTCTATGTCTGATAATCAGCTCAGTTGCAGTGAAAGTGGTGTGATCGGTCCTGTAGTGGGTTCTTTAGGTGTATTACAAGCGCTGGATGCACTCAAAATTGCCAGTGGTTGTGGGCGAGTAGAGCATGGCTTACTGAAGTTATTTGACGGTTTGGAAGGATGTTGGCGTGAAATGCGTTTAACTCAAGACCCAGAATGCGCCTTTTGTAGTAGTCAAATCGGCTAAGCAAAGAAACGGTGCGCTTGAAAACTGATAGAAGATCCCTATTTTAGTTATTAATATTTTTCGCTAAGTATTTGTGACGCAGATTCGTTAGAATTCACCATAAGAAATTAATCTGGCGAGAGCGTCAGAAACATTCATCTACAGGAGATAATTGCATGAGCGATGTAAAGCACGCCAAATTAATGATTTTGGGTTCAGGCCCAGCAGGTTATACCGCTGCTGTTTATGCGGCTCGCGCCAACCTAAACCCTGTAATGATTACTGGTATGCAAATGGGTGGTCAGCTGACGACTACCACAGAAGTTGATAACTGGCCTGGCGACGATCAAGGTGTGCAAGGTCCTGAACTAATGGAACGTATGCGCAAGCACGCCGAGCGCTTTGAGACTGAAATTATTTTTGATCATGTCAATAAAGTAGATTTGAACAACCGTCCTTTCCGTCTAGAAGGTGATGACGGCGTCTATACTTGTGATGCCTTGATTATTTCAACGGGTGCTAGTGCTCAGTACCTTGGTCTTGAAAGTGAAACAAAATACATGGGTCAAGGCGTTTCTGCTTGTGCGACCTGTGATGGTTTCTTTTATCGTAACCAAGATGTTGCAGTGATTGGTGGTGGTAATACTGCGGTTGAAGAAGCGCTGTATTTGGCGAACATTGCAAAAACCGTTACCGTGATTCACCGTCGTGATAAGTTCCGTTCTGAAAAAATCTTGTCTGATAAATTGCTAGAAAAAGCGAAAAACGGCAACGTAAAAATCGAATGGTTCTCAGAACTTGATGAAGTGCTAGGTGATGCGAATGGTGTGACCGGGGTTCGTATTAAGAACAGCCAAACAGGTGAGAAGAAAGATCTTGCGGTTGCAGGTGTATTCGTTGCCATTGGACACAAGCCAAATACCGATATTTTCCAAGATCAGTTAGACATGAAAGATGGTTACCTTAAAGTACAAACAGGTTCACAAGGTAACGCGACACAAACCAGTATCGAAGGTGTGTTTGCAGCAGGCGATGTGAGTGATCATATTTATCGCCAAGCGATTACGTCAGCTGGAACAGGTTGTATGGCTGCATTGGATGCAGAGCGTTACCTAGATTCTCTTGAATAACTGGCGATCTAGGCTATTTAGAATAACGGATGCCTGAGTTAAGAACACAAAAAAACCGATCCTAGGATCGGTTTTTTTAGGTCAGTTATAAAGTGATTGAAAGGTATGAATCGCCTTTCTTGATCTACTTTTTATTACTGAGCGTTGTAAGCTTCTACGCCTTCAACTAGAGCTTTCTTCGCTTCTTCAGCGTTTGCCCAGCCTTCTACTTTTACCCATTTGCCTTTTTCAAGCGTTTTGTAATTTTCGAAGAAATGTTCGATTTGGTCGCGTAGCAATTGTGGAATGTCGTTCACATCTTGGATATGACCGTATTCTTTGCTTAGTTTCTCGTGAGGAACAGCAACCAATTTTGCATCAATGCCAGCTTCGTCAGACATGTTTAGCACGCCAACAGGACGGCAGCGGATAACAGAACCTGCTACGACTGGGTAAGGTGTGATAACCAAAACGTCAACTGGGTCGCCGTCATCAGCCAAGGTGTGGTTTACGTAACCGTAGTTAGCAGGGTAAAACATTGGCGCGGTCATGAAACGATCCACAACTAGGGCGTCCATGTCTTTGTCTACTTCGTATTTTACCGGGCTGGCTTGAGCCGGGATTTCGATGATTACATTGATATCGTTTGGTACATCTTTGCCGGCAGGAATTTGACTATAGCTCATTGTTTTATCTTCCAGTGGTGTTGAATATGCCGACATTATAAAAGCTCGTTAAGGTCTGCGCCAGTTGTGGAAGCTGCTGTGATGATATAATTTACAAAATTATCATAAAAAAAACCTTAAATTTGCCTGAAAGCCTTATAACTTATTGCTTTCTTTCTAAATTTAGCTAGTCTTACGGAGTGATCAAAATATAATCGCGGAGACAAAAATGACAAAATCTGAGCTGATAGAGCTGTTAATCAATCAGCAATCACACTTGCCAGTGAAGGATGTTGAAGAAGCTATTAAGACAATGCTTGATCATATGTCGGACTCACTGGCGGATGGTGAGCGCATTGAGATCAGAGGTTTTGGCAGTTTCTCGTTGCATTATCGAGCGCCAAGAATCGGTCGTAACCCAAAAACAGGCGAGTCGGTCGAGTTATCGGCTAAGTATGTTCCTCATTTCAAACCAGGCAAAGAATTGCGCGAATTGGTTAATTTGCCAGAGGTTGAGATTAACGAACTTAACTAATTTACGTCTTATGCCTCGAAATTTCTTAGCTATCACGGCATAATATCGCCATTCTAATTTGGTAGGTTTTCTTATGCTTAAATGGCTAAAAAGAGTTGTCCTAACAATTCTGATTGTCTTTTTCCTTGCCGTTGGCGTTTTTTTCGCCATCAGGAACCCACAGCTGATCCATCTTGATTTGGTGTTTTGGCAAGGGCCTGAACTGAGCGTGGCTTTATACACTATTCTGTCATTTACTATTGGTGCTTGTGTTGCGCTCTTAGTGAGCTCTGTGACCTATTTTCGTAGCGAGCGCCAAGTTCGAGTCTTAAGTAAGCGTCTTGAAAAATCACAGAGTGAAGCCGATCGTTTGCGTGCGTCATCTATTGCTCAAGAACTTTCAATAGGGAAGGAGTAACGGCGTTGACCGAAGTTGGGTTATTTATAGTTCTTTTTGCTGCGCTGTTTTTAGGGTGGGCAATGGGACGGAAAAATCCTGCTAAAAAGCTGAAGCGTGATAAAAAAAGCGTACCGCCAGACTATTTCCGAGGCCTTAATCACCTACTAAATGATCAACATTCTGAGGCTATTGATGCGTTTGTTGATTCGCTAGAAGTCAATTCAGATACTTTTGATATTCATCTTACACTGGGTAACTTATTCCGTAAAAAAGGTGAAATTCAAAAAGCGATTAATGTTCATCAAAGCCTATTAGCTCGTCCAGAGATTTCTCAGCGTGAAATGCGCATGGTGCAGTTGGAGCTTGCCAGTGACTTTATGTCTGCTGGATTACTAGATAGGGCCAGCCGATTATTACTCAATATGGCGACGTCTTCTAAGAAAAGTGAATTTCACCCTAAGATTTTAACCTTACTCGTGGATCTCTATGAGTTTGAGCAGAGTTGGGAAAAAGCTATTCAGATCAGTACTGAGCTAATTAAAGATTCCCCAAATAAAAAAGAAATTAAACGCTTGGCTCACTTTCATTGTGAGATGGCTGAGATGTTATCGAAAAAAGAACAATGGAAAGACGCTTATCAACATTATAAACAAGCGTTAGGTGTTGATCCCAGTTGTGTCAGGGCAAGTGTTGGTGCGGCAGATGTCTTGTGTAGTCAGCGCCGTTATCGGGACGCCATAAAAGAATTGAAACAAGTTGCGGAACAAGACCCTGAGTTTATTTCTATTATTATTCCCAAGCTAAAAGACTGTTATCAGCGAGTATGGGGAGGCAGTGGTTTTATTAAGTTTCTCCAAGAGCAAAATCAGAAAAAGCCATCCGCGGCACTGATTTTAGCGCTAGCGAACCATTACATGGAAGATGATAAAGAATACGCGGAGATGTTCTTAGTTGAGCAGTTGCGTTCCCACCCAACCGTAAAGGGCTTTAGAGAGCTTATTAATTTACAAATGGGGGAGTCTCGCGGTCAGAACCAACAGCATCTTATTGTTTTGTATGAATTGATTGATCAGTTAGCTCAAGCAAAACCTCAATTTCAGTGCCGCCAATGTGGTTTTTCAGGTTATCAATTACATTGGCAATGTCCAGGTTGCAAAAGCTGGGGAGTCGTAAAACCGATACACGGTCTTGAGGGTGAATAGCCTTTTTTAAGATAAAAAAGGCGATAAGTCGAATCGTTAATCCACGTAACACGTCTGCTATTTTTAGTGGTAGCAGAGTGAGTCAACATAGAAAAAAGAGGACCTTGAATGAGTTGTCAATCCCCCATAGTGGTTGCCCTAGATTATCCTACCATGGCGCAATCCATTGAGATGGCGAAACGCCTTGATCCTACTCAGTGTCGAGTGAAAGTGGGCAAAGAATTATTTACCACCGCAGGTCCAGCGATTTTAGAAGCGCTTCATAAATTAAACTTTGACGTATTCTTGGATCTAAAATTTCATGATATTCCAAACACCGTTGCTAACGCAGTGAGTGTTGCTGCGAGCTTGGGGGTTTGGATGGTAAACGTTCATGCCTCTGGCGGTCGTCGTATGATGGAAGCATCGGTTAATGCGCTCTCCCAGCGGGCGGACAACAAAACCTTGCTGATTGCGGTAACGGTATTAACCAGTATGGATCAATCAGACCTTGTAGAAGTAGGGATTGATTTGACGCCAGAGCAACACGTAAAACGTCTTGCTACGCTGGCACAGTCTTCTGGTATGGATGGGGTGGTTTGCTCTGCTCAAGAGGCTTCCATGTTGTCTTCTGAATTAGGCAAAGATTTTGTACTCGTCACGCCAGGTATTCGTCCAGCGGGTTCTGCACAAGGCGATCAAAAACGCATCATGACACCTTCTGAAGCGATGGCAGCGGGAAGCCATTATTTAGTAATGGGGCGTCCTATTACTCAAGCTGCAGATCCGGTCAATGCCTTGATTCAAGTGAATAAAGAGTTAGGTGTTTTTGCTTAACGACTCGCTTACTTGCGCTATCGAATAAAACCTCTTATCCTAAAACCGTTGTTTACTCTTTTTCAATAAGAGTTAGCAGCGGTTTTTTATTGGCTGGATGCCTTGGTTTATTTATAAAAAAGGATTTTTATTATGCGTCTAATTAAATGCTTTCGAATGTTCTTACGAAGCTCCCTTCTGATGTTGGTTCTTTCCCCATTTGGCCTTTTTGCGGCTGAACCTCTGGATATTAATACCGCCACAGCGGATCAAATTGCGGCGGTCATGTCTGGTGTAGGAGAAAAGAAAGCTCAAGCTATTATTGATTACAGAGCTGAAAATGGCCCTTTTAAAACGGTCGATCAATTGTCTAAAGTGAAAGGCTTGGGTGATGCTTTAGTTGAGCGAAATAGAGCTCTTGTTCAAGTCTCTGGTAATCAGAACCTGGAAATTCAGGCTACGGAGTCTCAAGATAACAAGGGCCAAATGTCAGATAATTAAAGAGAATCAAACGATTTTATAATCCACTTTATTATTGGTTGTTTCTAAGCCAAGTTAGTCTCTGATTAACTTGGCTTTCTTTATTGATTCATCGCTAAAAATACATTCGCTTTTAGCTGACAAAGCCTACTTGGTTTACGCCCAATTTATTTAGTATTTTCAGACTTGATATCAAAAATTTGCTACTCTATTAAGTTGTTTGCAGCCCCTTAGGAAGAGAACCGTGTCACAAGAATTTCAAATTGTTTCTTCATATGAACCAGCGGGTGACCAGCCCAAGGCGATTGAAAAGCTCGTTCAAGGTGTTGAGTCTGGGTTAGCGCATCAAACCCTGCTTGGTGTAACGGGGTCGGGTAAAACCTTTACGGTTGCAAACGTTATCTCTCAAGTGAAGCGTCCCACTATTGTAATGGCGCATAACAAAACGTTGGCGGCTCAGTTATACGGTGAGTTTAAAGAATTTTTTCCTAATAATGCGGTCGAGTATTTTGTCTCGTATTACGACTATTATCAGCCTGAAGCGTACGTAGCCGCGTCAGATACCTTCATTGAAAAAGACGCATCAGTTAACGAACACATAGAGCGAATGCGTTTGTCTGCAACGAAAGCCTTGCTAGAGCGTGAAGACGTTATCATCGTGGCGACTGTGTCCGCGATTTACGGCTTGGGTGACCCTCAGTCATATTTGAAAATGATGCTTCATCTAGATCGCGGCGATCGTATTGACCAGCGTGCCGTATTGCGGCGCTTGGCCGAACTGCAATACACTCGAAACGACTTGGTTCTAGAGCGTGGCAACTTTCGTGTGCGTGGTGATGTGATTGAAGTATTTCCTGCGGACTCTGAAGACACGGCGATCCGTATTGAGCTGTTTGATGACGAAGTCGAAAACTTATCAATAATCGATCCACTGACGAATAAAACCATTCGCAAAGTACCGCGCGCGACCATTTATCCTAAAACGCATTATGTGACGCCAAAAGAAACCGTTGTCGCGGCTATTGAGCGCATCAAGGTAGAGCTGGATCAACGCTTAGAACAGCTTAAATCATTGAATAAACTGGTTGAGTTGCAGCGTTTAGAGCAGCGCACTCGTTATGATTTAGAAATGATGCAAGAGCTTGGCTATTGTTCCGGCATTGAAAACTACTCGCGTTATTTATCGGGTCGAGAAGAAGGCTCACCACCGCCAACATTGTTCGACTATTTGCCTGCGAATGCGCTATTGGTGATCGATGAATCTCATGTGACCGTGCCGCAAATTGGCGCTATGTACAAAGGGGATCGCTCGCGCAAAGAAAATCTCGTTGAATACGGCTTTCGTTTGCCATCGGCATTAGACAATCGGCCGATGCGCTTTGAAGAGTGGGAGCAAATTAAGCCGCAAACCATTTTTGTTTCGGCGACACCGGGCAAGTACGAAGCGGAGCACCAAGACTGGGTAGTAGAGCAAATTGTTCGTCCTACTGGTTTGGTTGACCCAATATTAGAGATTCGACCTGTGGCGACGCAGGTGGATGATTTACTTTCTGAAATAAATAAACGTGCGCCTATTGGTGAGCGTGTATTGGTAACCACATTAACCAAACGTATGTCGGAGGATTTGACCGATTATCTTAGTGACCACGGTGTTCGCGTGCGTTATTTACATTCGGATATCGACACGGTTGAGCGAGTAGAAATTATTCGTGATTTACGATTGGGCGAGTTTGATGTATTGGTGGGTATTAACCTTCTGCGAGAAGGTTTGGACATTCCAGAAGTGAGTCTTGTCGCCATTCTTGATGCGGATAAAGAAGGCTTCTTGCGTTCAGAGCGCTCATTGATTCAGACCATTGGTCGTGCTGCGCGTAACGTAAATGGCCGAGCTATTCTTTATGCGGACCGAATCACAGGTTCTATAGAACGAGCAATGAATGAAACCACTCGTCGTCGAGCCACACAGGAGGCCTACAACGAAGAGCATGGTATTACGCCGAAGGGTATTACCAAATCTGTCGAAGACATTCTAGAAGGCGCTTATAACCCAGGTGCCGGTAAGCGTGGTAGCAAAGTGAAGAAAGTCGCTGAAACTGCGAAAGACTACCAAGTAGAAAGCATGGAGGATGTAGCGCAAGTGCGTAAGGCCATGATACAACTGCAAAAAGAAATGGTACTTGCTTCCGAGAGTCTGAAATTTGAATTAGCGGCTGGTTATCGAGATCAAATTCATCAACTACAGCGTAAATTAAAAGACGTTGGTGAAGGCTAATTTTGCTGAGAATTGTATTAAAAGAACGACAATAAAATAGAGGAGTGTTATGGCTATCACGCTGCGTAATTACAACATTGTTCGAGTAATTGACAACGGTGTCATCGTGAACTGCACTGTAATTTCTATGTGTTATGAATTTGCTACGGTGAAGTTTCGTGGTAAGGAATACAAGGTTCCTTATAACCTGATAGACGAAGTAGTAGGGCATGAATTACTCATTCCTGTCTGAGCACAAATAAAGAGTTTTCTCTCTGTAAAACAAACACTTCAAAAAAGTGTAAGCAGGGCTTGTCAAAAGCGAGCTCCTGCGTATAATAACCAACACTTTTTAGGACTATAGCTCAGTTGGTTAGAGCGCATCCTTGACATGGATGAGGTCGGCAGTTCGAATCTGCCTAGCCCTACCACTTATTAAGTAATAGCAGAAAGCCTCGATAGTTAGTGATCACTCACAGCATCGAGGCTTTTTTGTATCTGCAAACTGCCTGCAAACAATAAAACTTCCCCAACTCACTTTACTGCCACCTAAATAAAACGCCAAGGCGCTAGCGTCACCCTAGACCTACCAGGTAACCCAAACCTCGTCGCCGAAGGTATCCTCACCCTAAACGACACCTTCCCACCCGAAATGAAAGGCAACTGGTCCATCGACAAAGTTACCGCTCGAGGCGATGGTAAAGCAGGGTGCAGGTGTGCTGTGGTCGCTAGTGAGGTTGTTTGAGGTAATTGTGGTGCCAGAGTGGCACCTTGTTTACTATATGTTTTTTTGGTGCCATAATGGCACCAAGTGAGCTTAGATCTCACTGTATAAGGTATTTAATATATCAACATGTAAGTAGTTGGCTGGTCAACTAAAGCCAACGGGGAGTGTTATGTCTATATCTCATGTCCAAGAAAATGTGCGTCTCGTTGCTCGAGCGCCAAAAGATGTTCAAGAGATCATTACAAATGCGGCGGAATTGTCCGGTGCTTCAATGTCTCAGTTTATGATTGATGCAGCCTTAGATAAGGCAAAGGAAGTGGTAGAACGAAGTAGACTACTAATGCTGTCTATGGAAGGGGCTAACCGATTTTTTGAAGCATTAGATAATCCGCCAGAGATTCAGCATCTTGATGACGCTTATGAAGCGCTAAAGGGTTATGAAAATGGCAGTGTCACCTTTAAAAGAAAGCCACAATCGTAAACGATTCGATTGTGGCAATGAACGAATTAATAAGTTTTTAAAAGAGTCTGCGAACAGTGCAGCAAAGCGTAATCTGTCTAGGACATTTGTTCTGGAAGGAAGCGATGAAACAGACATTGCGGGCTTCTACTCGCTCAGCAATATTGAGGTCAAAGTTCCTGTTCCTCATAGAATGTACAAGAAACACCCTAATCCATTGCCCGGGGTGACCTTAGCCAGAATGGGAGTGGATGAAGATTACCAAGGGCAGGGCATCGCCAAAATTATGGTAATCGATGCAATGAGGCGAACATTGCTGATAAACGAGAACATGGGAGTTGTTGGATTATTTGTAGATGCCAAAGACGATGACCTCGTTAAATTCTATCAAAACCGTGGTTTCATCTTCCTTCTGAAGGAAGAGCACACCTCCAAACTTTGGATGCCGATCGAATCCATTGTAAAATTCTTCAAAGATCAAGAATAATCATTAAGGCAGCAATCCGTTGTAGGTTGCTGCCTTCATTATTTCTTGTCAAAGCCGCCCTAAACGACATCTCCCCACCCGAAATGAAAGGCAGCTGTACTATCTGCAAAGTCACTACCCTCGGCGACGGAAAAGCAGGGTTCAGGCGTCCCGTGGTGGTTGGTAGTGCGTTCTTCAGTTCAGCTCATATCTACACAAGGGTTCTAAACACTCTGCTGTGACGTACTGATGGCCAGACGTGCTGTCTATGAGTGTGTGGCTGTATCTATGAGACCCCTTTCCGGTGGAGAAGGGGCTTTGTTAAGTGGCTTAACTGTTCTGTTTCCAAGAACGGTCTATTAGGTCGTGTAAGGATCTATTGGTAGGAGAGTTAGCAGCGAAACTTTTGTGTCATATCCAGTAGGCTGGCGGCTTGCTTGCTCGATTCGCTAACGTACTCTTGAACTTCTTTGCTTTTCTCGTTTACGTGAGAGACATTATCTGCAACTTGAACCATGTTCTCTGCAATCATTTGTGTCGATTTAGCGACTTCATCTATATTTACTTTAAGCTCTTGATTTCGATTGGTAACATTTTCAACCAATGACTTTATTTGCTCTACTGCGTCGGCGGCTTTGTCGCCTAGCTGACGACCGCTGTTAACGTAATCTCGTCCTTCAGACATGGCTTTAAGGAGTTCTTGAATGCCTCGATGCATTTCGTTAATGATAGTGTTAATGCTCTGAGTTGCGTTTACGGTCTTTTCTGCTAGGCCACGAACTTCATCTGCAACAACAGAGAAACCCCGACCGGCTTCGCCTGCTCTAGCGGCTTCAATTGCTGCATTAAGAGCTAATAGATTGGTTTGCTCGGCTAAACCGTTAATGATGTCTGTTACCCCGTCAACTTTTCCTGATGAGCTTTCTAGGTCGACAACTTGAGTATTTAGACCATCAAAAATAACCGCCAATTTGCTCAGACTGTCGATGGCGCTGGTAATAACTTCTCCACCTTGGTTGGCTGAGTCTTGCGCCTGTTGGGATTGATCATGAGCGACTTCGGTGGCGCTGGCCATGTCTAAAATAGTGACACTGATTTCTTCTGCCGCAGCGGCTACCGATTCCGCTTGAGTGTTGGTGGTTGTATTGATGGTGATCATTGAATCTAAGCTGTGCGATAAGTTTGTTGCACCATGATCTAGCTGTTCACTCGTTTTAGTGACTTGCGTTAATACGGCGCTTAAAGATTGGGTCATTTTATTAACAGCTTGGCCCACTTTATCCAACTCATCATTACGCTGAGTATTAACTTCTAGTTTTTGTGTCAAATCGCCTTCTGCAAGCTTATATAGCGTTGTAGACATGCGAGATAGAGTATTAACCACTTCATTGCTAGTGCGTATTAATAGGCCAACAACCAACAGAATGATTAAAATAGACACACTTATGATCATTAATTGTGCTCTTTCGCTGCTTTCTACGGCTTGTTCTTTTGCAATGATCAGTTGTTGGTTTAAAGATTCTTGTAGGCTTGTTACAAAGCTGGTCAATTGAATATACGCTTTTTCGGCTTTGTCATTCTCAATTTTCATTGCAGAAAAGTTTTGCTCTAATAACGAGAAGTCACTTCTTATTTTTTGAATTCTTGCGTCGTAGATTTTTCCGAAATTAATCTCATCGGACTTCTTCTGGAATGCATCAAGAGACGCTAAGACTAAGTTAAAACGATCTAGAGTTTGATTGTCCTCATAGACAGCAACGCTTTTTTCTATTTTAGCAAAAGGGTCGTTGAACATAGGAAAAAGTTTTTTCTCAATGTCGGCAAGTGAGAGGCTTAGCGTATTTCGAAGGCCTTCTCTATTATTATGACCGATGATTTTCAGTATCTTCAATTCTTTTACTCGGCTATTAGCCCAGTTGGTCAATTCGTTTTTAACGTTCTCTGTTAACACTGATTTATTTTCTGGAAGCAGCTTTTTTACTGCGTTTAATTGGTTGTTGTGCTTCGATGAAAGTTGGTTTAATAAGCCTAAATCAGTACTTTTATTTAGTTGAAGGACATCAATCTGAAGATTTTTTAGGAAAAGAGATTGTTGGCTGATTAAGTCAACTTTTTGAGAGGTGTTTTTTAAAGTTGTCAGCGCATTAAAGGATATGAAAGATAAAATAATGAAGCCTAATAACGCTAACGTGATAGCAACACGAAGTTTGGATTTAAAGCTTAGCTGAAAATTCAGCATATTTTTTACCTACCATTTAAAAGTCAATTTACGTCGAATGTACAACCAAGGTAAAACTCAACATGCGGTGCTTATGATTTTAATTAAAAATCTTGTGTTATAAATATATAAAATTAATATTGATGTCTATATATATTGCTTTATCTAAGTTATTTCTGTGCAACTGCACTATTTATTTGGCATTTAAATTATGTTTAGCACATTGTCTATTTTTTTAATTTTTGTTAGAAGATTTGGTTGTTGTGATGGCTAGATATAAAAAGGGACCAAATTTTGGTCCCTTTTTATATCTATATTTTAATAATTTAAAGAATTCGCTTGAGCAATCGATCGGCTCTGGTTCGAATGATCTTTTTTAATAGCCGCTTTATTTTATATGGATAGTCTCTAATGGACTCAAGTTGGCGGTAGCTTGCAACACGTTGAGTGTGTGCGAAAATATTATCGAATTCAGCAGAGAATTTTTCTTCAAGTTGCCCGTTAGCATCTTGAATCAACAGGCCATTTTCTAGGTCTAGTGCCCAAGCTCTTGGGTTTATGTTATTGCCTGTGAGTAGCATGGAATGACGATCCACCCAGATGCCTTTTAAGTGGTAGCTGTTGCTGTCGTGTTTCCATAAATGAATGGATAAAAGGCCAGATTCAATATGATTTTCGTTAGCTCGAGCAAAGCGTCGTAATGTCATTTCATAAAGGTAGGGAAGGCCGCCAATGGCTCGAAAAGGTTGCTCTGGTGGAATATAAAAGTCATTTGCCGTTTTATCTCCAACAATGATATGCACTCTTATATTGCGTTTCATCGCGCGTTTAATTTCTCTAATAACGATGTTAGGCGGGTTGAAGTAAGGAGTGCAAAGGAATATCTCGTTTTTCGCAGAAGCAAGTAAGGAGACAATTTGTTGGTTAAGTTTATTGTTTCGTTTACCAACACCGACCAATGGCGTGATGGCGACTTGGTCTTTTTTTATCTCTTCGTTGGTAACGTGGTAAGTGGCTTTTGATAATGAAATACGGAATCGTTTAATGGCCGACTTGAGTTCTTTCGTGGTTGGTAAATCCACTTTAGATAGGTCATGTACTGCTGGGTTGTTGATCATGTTCTGACAAATGAAATCAACCATGCTGTTGGCAAGAGATCGATTATTAATGACATGATAGCGATCAAATCGGTAGCGATCTTTATGGTGAAGATAGATGTTGTTAATGCTCGCACCGCTGTAAAGAACCATATCATCAATGATAAAGCCTTTAAGATGCAGCACTCCAAACACTTCACGGTTACGCACCGGTATCCCATAAACAGGGATTTTGTGTTCATGTTGTTGTGCAAACTCTTGATAAAAAGCAGCATTGCCTTTGCTTTTATTCGCACCAATGAGGCCACGTTGTGCTCGATGCCAATCGACACAAATCGCTACATCGAGCTGCGGATTACGCTGCTTAGCTTGATAAACTGCCGTGAGAACTTCCTGACCTGCTTCATCGTTTTCTAGATAAAGGGAGGTTAAATAGATGCGTTGTTTGGCATTTTTAATCGCATCAAGTAAAAAATCACTAAAACAATGGGCAGAATGCAATATTTGAAATTGATCAGCCTGAACAGAGAAAGTGGGCAATGAATCAAATTGGGGTCTAATGGGCATGATACCAGAGGGCTACCTTTGTTTTATCTTAACTAATAACTATAGCAAAACTGCTTTTTTTTGCCTATATAATAAGAACTTGCTTTACTTTCTTTTTCTAAAAAATCGTATTTCTTGGGCAAATAGTAGTGGTTAAGTTCAATTTTATCCATCACTATATTTCTATGCCATTGGAGGATGAAAAGGAGCTGAAAGTATGTTTTTTTTGATCTGTGATCGATCCTCGTTCGTACTATTTAATTCGCAGTATTGATGATCGTAATTGACATCGATTGAAAAGGGTCAAAAAAGGTAACTTTCCTCAATGAAAAAATTGCTTGTAGCGCTTAGCTCTCTTCTTCTATTGGGTTGTGCTCGGACTGGGTTGGAACTTGCTAATTTACCGTCAAAGTTTAGTGATACAGACATTATAAGAAATGTTGCGTATGGGCACGATGCTTGGCAAAAACTTGATATTTATATTCCTAAACATGCCAAAGGTGAAACCTTGCCTGTTGTTGTCTTTTTTTACGGTGGTAGCTGGCAAGATGGCTCAAAAGACATGTACGCTTTTGTTGGTGATGCATTTGCTCAGAAAAAATACATTGCTGTCATTGCAGATTACAGTAAATACCCTCAAGTGGTCTTTCCACAGTTTGTTGACGATGGCGCTAAGGCCGTTGCCTGGGTGTATCGAAATATTGAAAAGTATTCTGGAAATCCAAATGATTTATTTCTTTCAGGTCATTCTGCTGGTGCGCATATTGCTGCGTTGATTGCTGCTGATCATAGGTATTTGCAGAAAGAAGGACTGAATACATCAGTTATTAAGGCGTTTGCAGGTATGTCTGGTCCTTATGATTTTGTGCCTAAAGAAGAGACCTATAAAGCCATTTTCGGTCCACCAGAAAATTACCCACAAATGCAGGTAACCACCTTTATAGATGGTCGTGAGCCGCCAATGTTATTGCTTTGGGGAGCGAAGGATACCTTAGTTGGCAGAAGTAATATGGATTTATTGGCAGATAAAATTCGCCAGCAACAGGGGGTCGTAGAAACCAAAATTTATCCCAATGTTGATCATGTTGGAATGGTATCGAGCTTTACTTGGTTTTTAAGGGGAAAGGCGACGGTTCTTGAAGATATATGTCAATTTTTCGGAAAATACCAATGACATAAATGCTAAGCTAAATTTATCTACAACATAGTACTATGTTTAACTTGGCTTTATTTCTGAATGGTTTGTAGGAGGCATGATGGAAATTCGTAAAGTAAAGTTCTCTGATGTTGAGCAAATGACAGCGATTTATAATTTCTATATAGAGAATACATTGGTCACTTTTGAAGAAGAGGCGATCACCGCAGAAGAGATGCATTCTCGTGTAGAAAAAGTCATACAGCAACACTTGCCATGGTTGGTTATAGAGAATGAGGAAGGCGACCTTTTAGGGTATGCCTATGCGGACTCATGGCATACACGTCGTTGTTATCGATTTACTGTAGAACCATCTGTCTACTTGTTACCTGAAGTCAAAGGCCAAGGATATGGCACGATATTATTCGATGCGTTATTACTGCTACTACGTCAAAGTGAAATTAGGAATGTATTGGGTGTTATTGCTTTGCCTAATGAGGCGAGCGTGGCGATGCATGAAGCACACGGTTTTGAAAAAGTGGGTGAGTTTTCTGACGTAGGATTTAAGTTTGAACAATGGGTCTCTGTTGGTTATTGGCAATTAAAACTAGAGCATAGCGAATAACGTGCTCGAAGCACTTTTCTCAGTACATAACGCATCGCCAGTCTCTGTCTAGAAAAATCGGCAGGGATTGGCGATACGGGTTGCAGTGATATAAATTATGCGATCAATTCTTGTAACTTTTGACAAAAAGTCATCACTTCTTCTTTGGTATTGTAGTGCAAGCAACCCACGCGAACGACGCCGCCTTTGTCTGATAAATCGAGTTGATCGTAAAGGCCTTGCGCATAGAAATTACCATCCCATAGGCAAATGGCTTGATCCCCAAAATACTCAGAAATAGCACGCGGTTTGAAGCCTTTAATTCGAAAAGCAATCGTTGGCGTACGTTCTGACACGCGCTCCAAATCTGTAATACCATAGAAAGTTAGGCCATTTACTTTCAGTAGTTCGCTAATAAGTGTCTGACTCAAGGCTTCTTCGTGGGCTTTGATATTATCAAACGCCATGAGTAATCGTGCTCTTCTATCTCCATCTTGTCCTCCTAAGGAGGCAAGATAATTCACACAAGCGATGTAACCCGCCATGGCTTCGTAATTTTGGGTGCCTGTTTCCCAGCGGTTTGGGTCAATATCTTTAGCAGGTGCGACCTTGTATGGAGTTAGTTTGGCTAGCGTACTTTCTTTGGCGTATAAGACGCCTAAATGTGGTCCAAAATACTTATAAGCAGAAGACACTAAGAAATCACAATCCAATGCTTGTACGTCAATGGCATGGTGTGGCGCATAGTGCACTGCATCTAAATAGGTGATGGCGTTGGTTTGTTGTTTAACCAAGCTCATGATCTCTGACAATGGGACGATGGAGCCCGTGACATTGGATGCACAAGTAAATGCGACGAGTCGTGTCTTTTCGTTCAATAGGCTTTTTAGGTGGTTCATATCCAACGTGCAATCGATTTCGTTGACTCTCACATAATGAACAATGACGCCTCTTTCTTCCGCCAATAAAACCCAAGGAGACACATTGGAATAATGGTCTAAGTTGGTCACAATGATTTCATCACCTGACTGCCAATCTCTAGCAATAGCCCGGCTGACATGAAAATTAATGCTGGTGGCATTGGCGCCAAAAATGATTTGTTGCTCGCTGGGTGCGTTGTATAAATCTTTGGCTGCCAAGCGAGCTTGATGCATAACGTTTTCTGTTTCTTTACTAGAAAAGTAAGCGCCTCCTAAATTGGCATTGAAATGACCTAGATAGTCTTGCATTGCATCCAACACACCGCGGCTCACTTGTGAGCCACCAGGCCCATCTAGAAAAATAGGTAATTGATTGTTATGAGTTCTATTTAAAGCCGGAAAAAGGTGTCGGCATTGTTCTAGGTTACGCATGTTTTTCTCCATTGTAAGTCGGCTTGGTAAATAAATGTTTTATTGGCGTATTAAATTGGCAGTAAGAATAAAAGTATCCATGTAGCCGAACTCACCATCAACAGGCTTGATAGGGTACGCGCTATGGAAGAACTTGCGATCGTTTAAGACAACAAATTCACCCTGATCAAAATCGTGGCTAATGATTGCTGGGCTGTTTTTGCTAGAGTGAATGTTGATATTGCCACCTTGGATATTATGGCGTTGGATGACATAAATACCGACACGGTCAAAGCCATCTTGATGGACCCCTTCTGGCGCGACTTCGGCTCTTTTGTTATTGGCTAAAATACGCATTTGATGCACTTCTATAGGCGTGTCGTCTTGTACATTGGCCATTCTTTGGAAGTGATTAAACAGCTCAATAAAGGCAGGATCTTCAAATGTTTGATCTTCGATTTCAGGGTAAACACGGACAACATTACCTTGAAAGTGGTTGATGCTTTCATCTTGTACGAATGCTTGAGAGGCCAAGCGAGACAGGCTGTGGTTATTCATGGTAAAGCGGGAATAGCGACGTAAACGATAGGCGCCATCGGCATAAGGACTCGCTGGTAAATCATTAAATGAAGAAACTAAATGATTAACGCTGTTTGCAGTGAGTTGACCTAGTTCAAGATAGAAGTCGTCTTGAGTTGATTTATTAGTAATCATAATGGAATCCTCCGTCAGCGCATTGGCATCTCATGCACAATGACGTTTGTTGTTATTTTAATGAATTGGCGGCCTTGTTGGCTGGCATCTAGTGTAGCGATTAACAAGGAAAGTTATTTTGCTTTTTATGCACTGATTTAATATTTTACGGAATATATTATTCATATAATTAGTATTGTTTAGATTTAACATCTAATCATGCCAAATCCTGTATTAAGTATTTAAATATTGGAGACTCTTAAAAAAACCATTAGAAGGCATGTCTTAGATAGTGAGAGGGAAGAGGAGAAAGGCAGAAAAGAGTAAAGAATAGTCACAGGTTTGGCAGACTTTTTATGGCATATAAAGACTATAAGCCGAATCTATTACTACTTTAGTATTAGTCTTTGAATTTCACGATGATCTAGCGTTAGGATAAGGCAACATTCTAATAAAAAGCAGTAGGAAATATTCATGGTTTATGTGCAGTTTGGTGGCGTATGTTCTCTTTTTATTTTATTTATTATTGGCTATGTACAAAACTCCATACCACTTGCCTACAGTATTGTCGGAGGGATTATTTGTGTTTTAGTGCTGTTATCTCGAATAAAGTTACCCTCATCTAATGGTATCGAAAATCAAGAAGAGACTGCACTTAGCGCTGAATACGGGAAAATTAGCAAAAGTGTGACCAGTGCGACTTCCAAGATGGCGATGGGAGCCGCGGAAGTCTCTCATTTTGTCGATATCCTTAATAAAGACATTCGTTTCACAAGCGATGATAGTTCACAAATTTCTGAAGCCGCGACAATCCTTTCTGAAACCAGCGTTACCTTGTCAAAAAACTTGACCCAAGTTGCGCACACCATGAGTGACACGGCTAGCTCCAGCCAAGTTGCCCAAACTGCCTTGAAACAGAGCTCAGAACAAATAGGTGAGCTGACCCAAAAGGTTCAAGCAGCCAGCGAGCAGCTTAGTCAATTAACACAAAGTGCGGACGCTATTGATGGTATTACTAATGTGATTAAAGGGGTATCCGATCAAACCAATCTGTTGGCTTTAAATGCAGCTATTGAAGCCGCTAGAGCAGGTGAGCAAGGGCGAGGTTTTGCGGTAGTGGCCGATGAAGTCCGAGCCTTGGCTGGCAAAACGGCGGATGCCACTGAGCAAATTTCAGCGCTGCTAATTGAAGTACGACACAATAGTGAGTTAACCAACACTGAAATGACCTCTTTGAAGGTGTTATCGGAGTCGTTATCTGAAACCTTGTTAGGAGAAACTGAACGTTTTATTTCAGTAACGGAAGAAGTGCAGAGTGCCTCTTTGATATTGTCAGAAGTAGAAAATACAGGGGAGATATTGGGATCAACCAGCTTGCAAATTAATGAGTCAATTTCGCGTATTAGTAACGCTTTAAGAAATATTTATCAACGTAGTGAACACTTATCAAAAGAGGCGTCAGGGCTCAGTGATGGCGCTGAGGTGGTTTTTAGAGAGTTGGATAAAGTCGATCAATCGCTCTTTTTCTCTGAGCTAGTCGCCGCGGCAAAACATGCCGCTAAAGGAATTGGACAGCTTTTTGAAAGTGCCATCGCGGAAGGAAAACTTTCACAGGAGGATGTTTTTTCTAAACAATACCAACCCATTGAGAACACGAATCCACAAAAATTCAGCACACCATATAATGCGTTTACTGATCGTACATTTCCTCAATTTCAAGAAGCGATTCTAGAGCAGCACGGCGAGGTTATTTTCGCTGGTGCGGTGGATGTGAATGGGTATTTTCCAACCCATAATAAGAAATTCAGTCAACCGTTGACGGGTGACTATGATATTGATTTAGCGAACAATCGTAGTCGTCGTATTTTTGACGATCCAACAGGGCGTCGCTGTGGAGCCCATAACGAAAGCTTTTTATTGCAAACGTACAAGCGAGATACCGGAGAAGTCTTACATGACCTATCCGTGCCCATTTTTGTGAATGGACAGCATTGGGGCGGTTTTCGTATGGGGTTCAAACCAGCCTTATAGGCTGGTTTGAACGGTTAGTGTTATTAGGCCAGTTTAGCTAAGAGCACACCACGATAATCACACTGTAGCGTATCGTTCTTGATGCTCATGCCGGGCGTTTGGAATAGCACTTCGATATTCTCTGAGTTTTTCGGCAACGGTACGTTAAGAGGGTGATCTTCTCGATAGAATACGATCCATAGGCGATTAGATATGTCCGCAGACGTTAGTGTTAACGCCAGATAATCGCGTTCGCTTTCAGACCACTCGCCTTCTGACATTGGCTGACTGAACTGATTCAGCCATTCAATATGGTCCGCGTCCATGTGCTGATAAAGCGGATCATCTTCAAGATAGATTTCTGCCAAAATAGGGTAGGCCTTGCGAATTGTCATTAGGCTTGATAGTGCCGTTTGGAGCGCTTTCCTAGCGTCGTTTTCTTGCCATGATAACCATGTTGTTTCATTGTCTTGGCAATACGCGTTGTTGTTGCCTTTTTGGCTATGAGAAAGCTCATCACCACCTAAAAAGTGCGGTGTACCTTGGCTTAGTAATAAGGTCGCAATAAAACACAGTTGCTGATTAAGACGTTTACTTTGAATCTCTGTGTTGTCTGTTTCGCCCTCTATGCCGAAATTCTGGCTGATGTTGTCACCATGACCATCACGATTATTTTCCATGTTGGCTAAATTGTGACGTCGATGATAAGACACTAAATCGTTTAGGGTATAGCCATCGTGATAGGTAATGCAGTTGACTGAATGAAGCGCACTGCGTTGGCCTTTATGGAAGTAGTCTCTTGAGCCCATAATGCGAGTCGCGAACAGTGGAATGATACCCTCATCGCCACGCCAAAAGCGTCTAATAGTGTCGCGATATTGATCATTACATTCTAAAAATCCACGTGGAAATTGACCAACTTGATAGCCACCAGGACCAATATCCCAAGGCTCCATGACTAAGCAAGTATGGCTCAAAATGGGGTCTTGTAAAATGGCTTGTAACAAAGGGGCTTTAGGGGAAAACTCATGATCAGTTCGGCCCATATCAACACCCAAATCAAAGCGGAAACCGTCAACCCCCATGACCTCTACCCAGTAACGCATACTGTCACAAATGAGTCGAATGGACGCTGAGTGGTAAGTGTCAACACAATTGCCGCAACCTGTGAAGTTAAGATAGTGGCCATCAGCACAGCGGTAGTAATGAGCATTATCTAAGCCACGATAGCATACGCTAGATTGATCCATATCACTCTCAGCGGTGTGGTTGTAGACGACATCTAAAATAACTTCAAAGCCTGCCTCGCGTAGTCCATCGACCATTTTTTGAAATTCTACAGTGGCATCTTGTTGAGCATAAGAGGGCTCTGCCGCAAAAAAACTAATAGGATTGTAGCCCCAATAATTTTTCAAATTGAGTTCTTCTAAGTGCCTTTCATTCGCAAAACTAAAGCAAGGCATTAGCTGGATAGTCGTAACACCCAGTGAGGTAAGATGGGCTAAGCCTTCTTTTGAAATAACGCCTAAGTATGTGCCTTTTAGCGCATCATCAATGGGAAGCTGCTGGCTAAAACCTTTTACATGGAGCTCATAAAGCGCCCTATGTGACGGCAGAACGTTCACTCGTTTTGGTCTGTTTTCTGCGGGTAAAACTGTTTTAACAATGGATTTAGGAATGCAGTAGGCAGAGTCTACGAGATGAAGTTCGCCTTCCTCTGTCATGGCCGCTTGGTCTGCATGCCATACAAGCTTTTCTGTTAAGACTCGGGCGTAAGGGTCAATCAGAAGTTTGTTTTTATTGAACAACCATTGTTTCTCGGGCTCAAATGGCCCTTCTGCACGTAAACCATAGCGCTGATTTTCTTTTAGCCCCAACACTTCCATATGCCAAATACCACGTTGCTTAGCAATAAAGGGTAGGCGTTGAAGTTCATTATCTTCTTCATCAAATAAACACAGTATTAAAGTGTGGGCATCCTCTGAAACGACCGCAAAGTTAACGCCATTCTCTGTAACACTTGAACCTAACGGGAAAGGTTGTCCATTGTTAACGGTATAAGTGCTCATTATGACTCCTCAATGAGTTAAAAAAGCCAACGACCGTGTGAAACGGCCGTCGTGTCTGAATCAAAGAACGATAAATTGAAGTGATCTCAATTAATGCTCTAGCCATTTAAGAAAGATCCCTGATAGAGGGGGGATTTTAACAATAATGCTGTGTGCCTTTCCGTGACTAGGAATTGCTTCGGTTGAGTAAATATGGCCCGTTTCCAAGCCTTCGTGAAGTAGGTAATCACTGCCTTTATATTTACCTTCATCGGTATTTAGAACCACTTGATAACGACCTGGTTCTGGCACTCCGATCCGATAGTTACCTTGTGGTACAGGTGTGAAGTTAGTAATAGCAATACCGTGAGTGTCGTAGTTTTTCGCTTTACGAACAAACACTAAGATGCTGTTAGCACTGTCGTCATAACTGATCCATTCAAAACCTAATCCTGAGTGATCGAGATGCAGTGCAGACTCATCTTTGTATAAATGGTTTAGATCTTTGCTAAGGTTTTGTTGGCCTTGGTGGTAATCAATATCGAGTAAATGCCAATCCAATGAGCGTTCATGGCTCCACTCTCGACCTTGAGCAAACTCATTGCCCATGAAATTCAGTTTTTTACCCGGATGAAAGTACATATAGGCGGTGAATACACGTAGGTTCGCAAATTTCTGCCATGGATCTCCTGGCATTTTCTCGATCATGGAGCCTTTGCCATGGACGACTTCATCATGAGAAAGTGGCAGAACAAACTGTTCGTCATAGGCATAGACCATGCTAAAAGTAAGTTCACCCTGATGATACTTACGATGCACTGAGTCTTTTTCTATGTAATCAAGAGAATCGTTCATCCAGCCCATATTCCATTTGAAGCCAAAGCCAAGCCCATCCATATAGGTTGGTTTTGATACTCCCGGAAAAGCGGTGGATTCTTCGGCTACGGTGAAGCAGCGTGGGTGATTAAGATAAACGGTCTCGTTTAAACGACGTATAAAAGCAATCGCCTCGTAGTTGTGATTTCCGCCATCTTTGTTCGGTACCCATTCGCCTTCTTTGCGTGAATAATCCAGATATAACATGGAGGCAACTGCATCAACACGTAAGCCATCGATATGAAACTCTTGTAACCAATAAACTGCGTTGCTGATCAAATAATTGACAACATGTTCTTTGCCGAAATCGTAAATCAGAGAGTTCCATTCAGGATGCCAGCCTTTTTTAGGATCTGGATATTCATACTGTTTAGAGCCATCAAAGTTCGCTAGGCCATGGCTATCGGCAGGAAAGTGCGCTGGTACCCAATCCATAATAACGCTGATGTCGGCTTGATGAAGAGCATCTACTAAAGCTTTAAACTCCTCTGGTGTGCCAAAACGCGACGTTACAGCATATAAGCCAACGGGTTGATAACCCCAAGATCCATCAAATGGGTACTCAGTAATAGGAAGTAGTTCTACGTGGGTATAGCCCATTTTGACGATATAAGGTACTAATTCATCAATTAGCTCTAGGTATGTCAGTGGTTGATTGTCTTCTTTGCGGCGCCATGAACCCACATGTAACTCATAAATGCTCATGGGTTTTTCGTACAAGTCTTCGACCGGGCGCCCCGTCCATTTAGAGTCTTTCCACTGATGTTTATTATCGAAACAGGTCACACTTGCAAAAGAGGGGAATTGCTCAATGCGTTGTGCATAAGGGTCTGTACGATGAGGAAGTAAATCGCCGTTATGAGCGCGAATCTCATATTTGTAGCGGGTACCATGGTTTACATCGGGAACAAATAAACGCCAAATGCCATCGCCATTACTCGACATAGGGTGAGCACGACCATCCCAACCATTAAAATCACCGACGACCGACATTGATCGAGCCGCAGGGGCATAGACCGCAAATCGAGTACCATTTATGGTGAGATTATTACCTATTTTCGCACCAACTTTAATCGCCCCTTGGCTTTTATAAAGGCTGGCTTGATGGTGCTCAGGGTCCGAAAATGTAGTTTCGGCGAATTGATAAGGATCGACAATCGTGAAAACATTATCGCCATAAGCAACTCGAATACGATAGTGGAAATGTTGCTTTTGTTTAGGGAAATTCAGATAAAACAAACCGTCTTTGGCAATTTGTTTCATCTCACCCAACACTTCGTTCTTGGTGATGTCTAGTACACTGATTGCCGTCGCTCCGGGACGCCATACTGTGAGAGAAAGTCCTTTCTTCTTACCTTCTTGATGTAGGCCTAAGCAGCCAAAAGGGTCGGCGCAGCAGGCATTAAGAACATCATTTATTAAAGCATTTTCAAGCAGATCCATTTACTTCTCCAACTAGGGGTTGGTTTTGTTATCTAATAATAATTGACGTTGGCGGCTATGAAGTTTACTGACCGCCCAACGTAAGTATTGATTTACTTTATTAGGTGTTAATTGTGCGAACTCATCCAATGCCGCTTCCGCTAAATCATTTTCAGGGTGGTCTACGCGGTATTGTTTTACATGATCTACTGCCGCGTGTGATACGAGAACGGGTAAGTTGATTTCTTGTTCGAAACGACAGTTTTTATGTTGCTGACAAAATTGAATATAGGCGTATAAACCTTCAAAAATCAAACTCTTATACCAACTTGGATGAATGTCTGACGTTAACGACTCGATCAGTATGGCAAAGGTATCCTCGCCTGGTGTCATTGAACTGAGTGTGCGCTTACAGTCTAGAGTCGTATTACTTTTCAGGTCACCAAAAATAATAGAGTCTACATGACTTAAACTTTCCCAGAGTTGCAATAACATAGAGTCAGGCAGTTTTGTAATAATGCCTTGTTCTACACGCCAATCAAACCAATCTACATCCTTCATTTTTATGTCATTCGCATCGACATTGTGGTGGTAGTGAATTGTATTAGCAACCTGAGTGAATTCAACGTGTTTTTGTTGAAGCACTTCACTAAGTGCGTCATATAACTCACTCGGTGAAACATAGGACAAGGTTTCAAAAACAGGTGCATTTTCTTCTGGTTCAAAATGTCGTGCACATAGCATCGCCAAACTGTGGATTCGTAACGTTCGAACCCCAGAAAAGTACTCCGGGTGGATTTTGATTAGGGTGCCGGCAATCGCGATTAGTTCATGACTGAGAACCATATTAAGCGCTGAAGACGATGTGGATCGTAACAGCTCTAAAATTTCATCCTGATGCAAAGGCAGAGAAATGTCTATTTCGTCTTCTGGGGTTTCGCCAAGCACTAAAAAACGCTGACGAACGGTAATATCTGCAATATAAGTGGCTAGATCAGAAGAGGGTTTAAGCATCAATGAAAACAATAAGCGAGCAGCATGCCAGTTACTGTTTAATAGAGCTTGTGTGTACACCGAATTTAATACTTTGTAGGCCGTCACTGCTGGTGTTGAACCCGGTATTGTATTCATCAGCGAGCGTCTTGCACCGAGCTCGATTAAACTATCAATAGCTTCTTCAAGAGAAGGTGTTTCATTTAAACGAGCGAGTATTGTGTCTGTGTCGACCGTATGAATTTGGCCATTGTTGTAATCTTCTGATTCGGTGGAGATCGGCCATGGTGTTTGATGCACTGGTAAGGTAGTGCATAAATTTTGCTCTTCTGGTGAGGTGATTGTGATGGTTCTTCTGTTGCCAGATTTGAACGCATTTTTTGCGGATTGTGGCGTAACACGAAACTCTTCTACTTCATGATTCTGTAGCATGCGTATGAATTCAAATAACTCATCCACATTTTTCATCTCACTCATTCCTTCATCAATCAGAATGGTAAAAACGGCATTGGCTGGATAATACCAGTGTTGCGCAATAATGCTTAATTCATTCCGAATATGAGTTTGAAGCAGTGCAGGGTCGATTTTCCGATAGTCTTTGTCTTCGTTTTGAATCCATGACAAACAAAGGTAGTTATCTTCATTGATATAAAATGGTTGAGATGTCGCTAAACTGTTTAATGCCCGATTAGGTCTGCCTGTTAATCCCAGACTCTCAGAGGCCCCTAAGTATTGATAGGTTTCAACCAGTTGTTTTGCGCTGATTGCTTTTAGTGGGGCTATTTCTTCAATGGTTTGGCATAAACAACCTGCGTCTAGTAATTTCTTTTTAACCTCTGCATTCTGCGCCAATATCACCATTGATGTGGTGGCTTTGTTAGGACGGTACTGGATTTTATGGAGGCCTAGCGGGTCTAAATCATCCGTTTTAATCAACTCGTCATCAAGCATTTTACCCACAAGATAGAGGCTTTGAGCCCAAACAAGAGGTAGGTTGTCGTTTGGTACACGCTTTTGTGATCCTGGATTTTCTTTCTCTGCCAGAATGTTTTCTTGTGGCACATAATAGAGCTCAGGAAGCAGCATGTGACCGTCTTTTTCAACCATTAAGGTTTCTAATTTATAGCGATAAAAGTTTGCGCTTTCCCAGTCACGAGCAAAGAGCCGATCAATATATAGATAGGTAAAGAAAAGAGGCCATTCTGACTCGATGTGTTCGAAGTTAATCAATTCATCGTATTCATAATAAATTCGGCTTTGATCTTCTAATAAGGACTGATGCCCATCGAGTAGAAAACGTTTACAGCCATATTCGCCGCCTAATTTATTGATAATTTCTTTACGCGTTCGACGAGCCAATTTTTCATCGTTCACTGCAAAAGCAGGAAAACTGATAATGCTCAGCAACGCGCTGTCTACTTCTTTGGAACGCGATTCTTTAGGAAGCAACGATTGCAGGACGGAACCTGCTCGGGCCACGGCATCGGCGAACGAGTGAATAACCGACCACTCAGGGCCATCTTCACCAAATAAATTCAAACCATCTAGCGCTTCCATGGCAGCTTTTGCCATACCAACGGAGCTGGCATTAATTTCAGCTTTACCGTTATTAACTTTATTGCCTCGTTCCCAAATGCCGTAATCTGGGGTGCGATAGGTTCGAGATATGTAATAAATTAAATTTTGTATGAAGTTAACTTCGGCGCGAGCAAAAATGACTTTGCTGCCTGCCTTGGACATTTGAGCCAGCATCAATAAATAAAAGCTAGTGGCATCTATCTGCAAATGCCCCCAAGCATCATCAGCAACCGCTTCTAGTCCTGTTTTTGTATCGTATTTAGCGTGCAGAGCATCTTTTGGATCGAGGCTATGTTTAAAGGCTTCGACTTTATGTGACTGACGCATCATCGCAAACAATAAGCCACGCATCATTTTGATGCAGGCGTACTCTAATTCGTGGGTCCGTTTGTCAGGGTTAGACGCTCGTTTATAAGCAAGGTGCAAGGCCCAAACGGCCTGAATGCTATAAACATTATCTCGTACCCAAGCATCGGTATAATTACCGTGATTGTTAATGCTAGTACTGGCTGGAAAGAGACCAGTAACAGGATGCTGGCGAACTAAAATGACGGACTGGATGTGTTGATAAAGAGAATCTAGCTTTTCTTGTATATCAAACGCCATATTCGATTCCTCTGAAGCGAAAACGCTTTAAAACAGTCACCCTGATTGAATGGTGACGTTAACAGCGAGTAATAAATTGAAAAGAAGCAACCATATTTTTCTCTTGTAAGCATATGGTGACTGGCCGTGAAGATAAAGTAGTAAAATAACTTCTTCTTTTCTTTCAAGGTTTTTACTGTCGCTGGCAATTAGGGACGAAAGCGGCCTCACACTGAACAACCTATGAAGTAAAGCAAGAATAATGCCGAAGCGCATGGCTAAAGACACACTCACTTGACCTTTTTGAACAAAAGTAGGGCGAGTGTGCTTAAGCAAAGCATTGCGAGACCGTCTAATACGTAACTGTATTTCAAACACTGAATTGTTTAATTAATCCGCGAAGTTGTGTGGCACAGTGTTGTAGATGCTCGACAGAGGTCTGAATATCACTTGAGTTTCGCGTTGTTGTTTCGCAGATATGAGCAATGCTTTCTAAAGTCGAATTTACCGTATTGGATGCGTCATGTTGACGATTCGCTGCTTGCGTTATATTACCGTTTAATTCAGAAATGGATAATACCCCATTGGCTATGTCGTTAAAGGCTTGACCCGCTTCTTCTGTTTTTTGTACGCCTTCATTAGCAGTATGCTGTACCGTCTCCATGACATTCACAGAGACCAGCGTTTGTTGAGTGAGTCCATCAATCAGTTTGCCAATTTCTGTCGCCGCTAATTGAGATCGCTGTGCTAATTGTCTTACTTCGTCTGCGACAACAGCAAAACCACGACCTTGTTCACCTGCTCTGGCGGCTTCAATAGCAGCATTTAATGCTAGTAAGTTTGTTTGGTTCGCTACCTCAGAAATAATACTTAAGCGGTCGTTAATATTAGTGACATCCTCTCTTAGTTGATGAATGTTTTTGGTGGCATTTCCTACCTCGATAGAGAGTTGTTGGATTTCTTTCTTCGCTTTGTCCATGACACCGAGGCCTTGCTTAGAATGCAGGCCGAGTGTTTGTGCTGTATTGCTAGCACGCTCTGCAATACCAAGCGTTTCATCGACGGAGATCAATACACTTTGCATTAGCGATGTAGCTTGCTCAGTGTCATTGAGTTGCGTTGCTACGCTGGTGGCTGTTTTTTGAGTCGATTGATTGGTTTGATCAACAATATTGTCTAGCATTTCACTGGAATGACTGACTTCTCGAACAATAGATTGAAAATCTCCCATCATGGTATTGAACGCATCGGCCATTTCCCCCATTTCGTCATTACCATTGAAATCTACTCGACGAGTCAAATCCCCAGACTCTTTCACTGATGTCATTGTGTTGCATAGACTAGTCACGCGCGCTGTTACTAAGTGGATAATATACAGCGCAGTCCCGCCTACGAGTATTGTTAACACACCAACTAAAATGGCGTAATTAATAACGGCGTCTAGGAAAACATTCCACACTGTATCCATAGAATCAGTTGCAATAAAAGTGAGCTGCCAAGGTTGAAAAGAGGAGGCGCTCGCAATCATTCTATGTGTTCTTTGCTGGTCTCCTTGATACTCAAAACGTAATGAGTGAATGTCAGGGCGAGTTCCAGCTAGGCCATTACGAGCTGGCAGCGCAGAAAGCAGCGAAGCTGGTGCTATGTGACCAGTATAATCATGGGAGGAAGCGAGCAGTTTGTTGGATTGGTCTAAAATCCACAATCCTTGTCGATCGCCATAACGAATCGTTGATAATGCTTGTACTGCGTGTTGCTTGGCTTGTTGTTCGGTTATTTGACCGTCTTTTTGTGATTGATAAATAGGGGCAATAATTGAGTTAGCGATATTAAGAATATCTTGAGTGTGATCTTCTCTGTCGTGAATACTACTTTGAAAAAGTGTTGTGAGTGATACCAGAATTAACGCAGCGGTTCCCATCGACATGAGCCCAATAATAGCCCACAACTTATAGCGTATTTTTATATTGTTAATACGATTTAACATAGACTTCCCCTAGAATACATCACACTCATTCTACGGCTGTGATGTTCGGAACTCGAACGTAAAACGTTGATCTATATCACAGAATAAGACATCAATAGGCGTTATTTCATCCTATGCACCAAGATAAAGCGAAGAGAAAGCAATAGGGCTCTTTAGAACTACCTTTCTAAATGTGAAACGAGGTAAACTTAATGGCCTATTTTATTATCTAACTTAGAGACTTTATTGAATTATCTTATTGTTTTTGCTGTTTCATTCTTATCGGCGACAGTTTTACCTTTGGGTTCAGAAGGGGTGTTGCTTTATTATGTGAGTGAAGCAAATTCAGCGATTGTTTGGTTATGGTTTTGGGCTAGTATAGGTAACACGCTTGGGGCGTTAACAAATTGGTATTTGGGGCGATATTTGGCTCAATACGAACACAGTAAGTGGTTTCCTGTTAGTATAAAAAGTCGGCAGAAAGCGGAACACTTTTTTAATCGATATGGGATCTGGACATTACTGTTTACTTGGCTTCCTATCATTGGCGATGCTATTTCATTGGTTGCTGGTGTATTTCATACGCCAATAAGGTATTTTTTACCTTTCGTTTTTATCGGTAAGGCGGCAAGATATGCATTACTTTTATGGGGACAAAGCTGGTTACTTAATGGTTAACCAAGCTCTGTATTATAGCTATACACGGAGGATTGAATAGATATGGGTATACTAAAAAAACTCTTGTTAGTGTCTGTGGCGTTGTCGCTAAGTGCTTGTTCTATGTTTGAAGGTAAAAATACTTTCATGACGTATCAAGATCTGCAAGATAAAGTCAAAACACACGATACTGAATTGCAAGATATGAAAGCAAAATTGAATCGAATTGATGAGTTGCAAACCGAAGTTGCTGAACTCAAAAAATCCAAAGGTGTGACAGATTCAAGCCAGCCAATGATTTCTACCGTGGCTTCTGATGAAAATAATCTTGCGGACGGTAAGGCAATGGCTGCGTCTGATGTGGTTCCAGCCATTACGGTTGCACCAATCGTTGAAAGTCAGTCTACTAAGATGAAGCCTAAAGCGGCTCAGGCGACGGTGATTACACCGGTAGCTGCCCCGACTAAATACAAAGAAAAAGACAATAGCTATGGTGTTCAGCTAGCCGCTTACGGCTCTCACAATGAAGCAGTACGTGGTTGGCAAGTTCTTAGTAATGCGTCGCCAGATACGTATGTAAATCTTGTTCCTCATGTGAATGAAAAACAAATAAACGGACGTACTATGTATCAATTGAAAGTTGGGCCATTTTTGGATCGAGCTTACGGCGCAGATTTTTGTAATATGTTGAAACAAAAAGGCCAAGATTGTTTGGTTAATAAATACGATGGAAAGCCTCTATAACGGCAATTGTATCTATAGACACTATTCTCTGTGTAGAAAACGCGCCAATTGGCGCGTTTTTTTATCGTGTTTTTGACCACTATTCCTGATTATTAAAGAGGGTATTTGTTTTGATTGTTAGGTGTGAAAATTTAACAAATTTATCCAAGTTGCTTGAGTTAGAGCAAGCTGTGGTAGACGCTGAAAGGCCATTCAATCCCTTAATTAAACAATCTAGTGTTTTTTATTAAGGCCTTAATAAATCTTAATATTTTTTGCTCTAAAACAATTTAGTTTAACGATGACTCCCCAACAACTTATAGGCAAAACGTATGCATTTTGAAGCGTATAAAACGACGTTACAAGCTTTTCGCGATCAAGGCTTTTCTGATTTGGATCTTGCCAATATAACCTTGCCCGAGTTGGATGCGTTGTTGGATGATCAAGCCCATTTGATTGCCTCCTTGCTTGAGCAAGGTGCTGTGATTGCTGGCTGGAAAATTGTCGATAGAAATGACGGTGTTATTATTTCACCGATCTTTGATTTTCAGGTTGTGCCTACAACGGGTGAAACGGTGTCCCGCGAAGTACTGCGTGGCACAGAAATGGAAGTTTGCTTTCAGTTAAACGTTCCTACGTCCAATGAATCAATCAGTGAATTGGTGGCTAGTCTGGATACTTATGCTGCCGTTGAGCTAATCCGTCCAGCTATAAATACATTGAATCATCCAGCCTGTGATTTCTTTTTTAACTACGGCGTGCTGATTTCACAAAAAACGCTTTCTGGTGATTTAGTTTTTAATGGTGGGCATCAAGGGTATAAGTTTGCTTTTTCAATTGAACAGGCCGCTGAGCGAAAAAGAAGTGTACTGAAACAGGGGGTTCTTGAGTGTATTCGTCGTGGATATGCAGGAAAAGACTATTTTTTTATTACGGGAACACTAAATGGGCTTGTCTCAGTGGCGGATTCTATTGGGTTTAATTCACTGACGAATCACGATGAGACACTGATTAGTTTTAATGTTCTTTAGAAGGTAGTACGAGCAGGAAATACCAGAGGCAAAGGCCTCTGGTATGAGCAAGAATGCTTAGCTTTTAACGGTTTGATTGATACTTAGCGCCATTGCTTCAGCGATTTTTATACCATCAATAGCGGCAGACATAATGCCGCCAGCGTAACCGGCGCCTTCTCCTGCCGGATACAAACCTTTCGTGTTTATGCTCTGGAAGCTCTCATCACGTTTGATATTGATCGGCGCTGATGTACGTGTTTCAACACCCGTTAAGAGAGCATCTTCAAAGGAGAAGCCATTAATTTTCCTATTGAATGCAGGAATGGCTTCACGGATTGCGTCGATGCAAAAATCTGGCAAGGCGTCAGCAAGATTGGTTAATTTGATGCCGGGTTTGAATGAAGGAATTACAGAGCCCACTTCTTCTGGTGTTTCATTGCGTAAGAAAGAGCCGACTGTTTGCGCAGGAGCGTCGTAATTGCTGCCTCCCATAACAAATGCATGGCTTTCTAACTGACGTTGGAACTCGATACCTGCTAAAGGTCCACCCGGGTAATCTGATGGGTTTATTCCAACCACTACGGCGCTATTTGCGTTGCGCTCGTTACGAGAATATTGGCTCATGCCGTTAGTAACAACGCGGTTTTCTTCGGAAGTCGCAGCGACAACAGTACCGCCTGGGCACATACAAAAGCTGTATACAGAACGCCCATTTTTACAGTGATGAACCAGCTTATAATCCGCGGCCCCCAGAATGTCATTACCAGCATTTGGACCAAAGCGGGCTTTATCAATAGCGGATTGTTCATGTTCGATTCTAAAACCAACAGAAAAAGGTTTAGCTTCGATATAAACCCCTTTGTCATGAAGCATTTCGAAAGTGTCTCGGGCACTGTGTCCAATAGCGAGAGCAATATGTTTGGACTCAAGTCGCTCTCCATCTGAAAGCGTGACGCCAGTGATTTGGTTGTCTTCGATATGGATGTCATCAACACGTGCGCTAAAGCGAATTTCACCACCGAGCTCAATAATTTGAGCACGCATTTTCTCGACCATAGCCACCAATTTGAATGTGCCGATATGTGGCTTGCTGACAAAAAGAATTTCTTCAGGTGCGCCGGCGGCAACAAATTCATTGAGTACTTTTCGGCTGTATTGTTTTGGGTCTTTGACTTGGCTGTACAGTTTGCCGTCTGAGAAGGTCCCCGCGCCGCCTTCACCAAATTGTACATTGGATTCTGTATTGAGTACTTTTTTGCGCCAAAAACCAAATGTGTCCTTGGTTCGTTCTCGTACTTCTTTGCCACGTTCTAGAATAATAGGCTTGTAACCCATTTGAGCAAGCACTAGGCCTGCTAATAAGCCACAAGGGCCAAAGCCAATAACAATCGGGCGTTCTGCTAATGTCGCTGGCGCTTGTGCAACTGGGTGGTAGTTGAGGTCTGGCGTTGCTTTAATTTGCTGGCTATCGGAAAATTTATTCAACAAAGCTTGGTTGTTTAAGGTTTCAACATCCAAAGTATAGGTCAGAAGAATAGAAGCTTTCTTTCTTGCGTCATAGCCGCGTCGAAAAACTGAAAATCGAACAAGTTGATCTGCTTTAATGCCCAAAGTGGACAAAATAACTTGCTCTAATGCGGTGTCATTATGATCCAAAGGTAGCTGTATATTCGTAAGTCTAATCATAGAAAAAAATTTGATCTTGAAATAGTGAGGCTATTAACGAGCCGGGAAGGGAATAATAAGCCATTTTAAGATAAAAATCTGGTCTGAATGCTTCAAAAATTATCGATATTGCTTACTGGTCGTCGCAGCTGATTTGAATTTTTGGGTTGTGATTGCGAAGTGTCAACAGTGATTAATGCTAAGCGTTTTTAAATTTATTACAGCTTCTTTGTTGTCGATCGAACTGGACATTGCTCTAATAGAATAAAATATTTACCAGCGGATGTAATAGGTTGATATGATAGCCTTTCTTCTACAAACTAACCCGAATGTTCACTTAAGTTGACGAATGAAAAAGTCAGACAAAAAACTCGAAAATGAATTAAGAAAAGCGTTAACAAAAGTCTGTGATCGAATGTTATACGATATTGAAGGATTTATTTGGTTAACGCACTTGGTTGATTTTAATTCATATCCTAAATCGCTCAGAATTGTGTGCGTATTTCGACAAGATGAAGAGCTAAAAAGGGCATTGGAAACGAAACAAGATGAGCTTTTTTGTTGCCTCATTCAGGATGAGTTAGTTCGTGCCAATGTTTCTATTAAAAATAGTCACCAGTATGTGTTTTTTGATACGCAAGAAGCGTGCGAAAGAAGCGATGAAGGAAACTGGAACCGACGTTTTAACCGGCTTGAGCTTCATTAAGGTATAGATATTTTAAGAGAATAATGAATTCCTGCGTGGGACTCATGAAATTCTATTTTAAATTTAATAAAGAAGTTGAATTAATGCTTCTATAATTAAGGTGAACATCATCAATTTCACAGGCTATAAAAAAGAAATTCGTAAAATAAAATTAACGTCAAATAGTATAAAGAGGCCATTGTAATGCCACTTTCAGATGCCAATGATTACCTGAATGGCGAGCAAATCAAGCATTCAAATTTGAGTCGTTTTATTATAGGAATAGGCCAACCGATTGGGCTAATTACTATGTTATTAGGACTGTTAGTTCTGGTTGGTTATGCCTTTAACCTTGAGTATTTATATCGGCCTATTGTTAACGGACCTGCTACCAATCCATTGACTGCCACGATAGTCGTGCTGGTGGCGTTAAGTATTGAAATGAGTAACCGAGTCATCAGCAAAAAAATGCCTGTACTATTGGGTCTAGTTGCGACTGTTCTCTGCACTTTATATATTGTAGAGGGTGCCAGTGGCATTCCATTCACCACGACCCTAGTGCCATTCCAATCAATAGTAGACCGTGACTTATTACTTGGTAAAAGCAATTCAGTTGGCGTTAATACTGCGTTTATGTTGCTGCTTTTAGCACTGTCTCATTTGTCTTATATTTTTAAGTTTCCTCTTATTTCCCAGTTGCTTTCCTTTACCGCGTTATGTTTCCCGCTAATATCCATAACTGGGTATGCTTATGGTTTAACCGCGTTTTATGGCTCCATGTCACTCCTTTCTACTACTCTCGGTGTTTTGCTTTGTATTGGTACATTGGCGGTAACAGCCGATAAAGGCGGATTGAGGGCATTATTGTCACCTTATATAGGCGGTAAGATTGCCCGTATCCAAATATTACTTGGGTATTTTGTGCCTTTGTTGATCGGTTATATGGTGATCCGTTCGTTAGTGAACTCTAGTCAAAACAGTATCTTTGGTATTTACGTTGTATCAATTTGCTGGTTTATTGCTCTGCTTGTGGTGGTGAGTGCCATTATGCAAGAAAAAGTAGACAGTAAGCGCCGCGAAATGGAACAAATGTTGCATCATTCTGCAATGACGGATGAATTGACTCAGTTACCTAATAGGCGCTTCTTTATGGAGATGGCGGCTCAGAAACTGGAAGAAGATCGTGAGTTAGTCGCGCCTTTGACGTCTTGGCTGCTAATGATAGACATTGATCATTTTAAGAAAGTGAATGACACAGCTGGTCACGAAATGGGTGACAAGATATTAATCGAATTTGCTCGAATATTGAATAAATTTGTCCGTGAAGAGGATTTGATCTGTCGCTTAGGAGGTGAAGAGTTTTCACTTTATTTAAGTGAAATGACCAAAGAAGAAGCCTCAATAGTTGCGGACAGTATTCGTAGAGCAGTTGAAGAAATCGTAGTACCAGACTATACAGAAAAACATGGTCATATTACGACCTCTATTGGTTGCGCTCACGTAAGCGACAAAGAGGGCGTTGATCATGCATTAAGATTGGCCGACAGTGCGCTTTATCTTTCTAAAAGCTCGGGCCGCAATCGGGTGACTTTCTCGTAGTAGGGATGAATTTCATATTGAAGTTTAAAGTTATCGTAAAATTTTTGACCTAGTGGTTAAAATCTTGTAATGATAATGACACATGGACAATTAAGAAATGGGATTAGGTTGCTTAGTAAGTCCTTGTTTTAGCTTATTCACTTAAAGGAGTTTGGAAATGGTTCCGACTAGATTACGTACACTACTTGTCTCTACCGCTATATTGGTGGGAAGTGTTTCTTTACCAGCATGGGCAGATGACGCTTCGTACACTACGAAAAATTTGAATGAACAGTTGGTCATGTCCAACTTATGGATGCAAGCTTCCGCTGAATTTAGAGGAATGTCTTATCAAGCATTTAATTTAGCGAAAATGCGTTTTGATAGTTATGCAAGTACTCATAAAGGCGATAAAAAAATTGCAATCGTGGTCGATGCTGATGAAACAATCATTAGCAACAGCGCTTATGAATCTTGGTTAGTGGGCAGAAATGAAAGCTACTCCAGTAAAACATGGGGAGAGTGGATGGCTTCTGCAGAAGCAACCGCTTTGCCGGGTGCTGTTGATTTCTTAAATTATGCGGTGAAACATGGTGCGGAAGTATTCTATATTACTAACCGTAAAATGAGTGGTTTGGAAGGTACGCGCAAAAACCTAAAAGAACTTGGTTTTCCTGATGTTGATGATGCGCATTTGATGCTGAAAACAACGACGAGCGATAAAGAACCTCGTCGCCTAAAAGTAGCAGAGCATTATGATATTGCATTATTCATGGGCGACAACCTGAATGATTTTTCTAAAGACTTTAAAACTAAGAGTCTAAAAGAAAGTTATGCTGCAGTCGAAAAAGATAAGGCATTATTTGGTACTAAATTTATCCTGTTACCAAACCCAGCCTACGGTGATTGGGAAGGAAAAGTTTATAATAATAATTGGGGTGCGTCTGCTGCGGAAAAAGATGCTATGCGTAAAGCTCATCTTCATGCTTGGCAACCAAAAAAATAATCCCATAACACTTCTTAAAAATGCATAGAAAGGCCGATCTTTGATCGGTCTTTTTTTGTTGTGCTGCAATGTTTAATTTGATGTAAATAAACTCGCGTAAAGAATCATAAATACAGAGAAGGTGTCGAGTATTAGCATCATTCAGGTTTAGAAAGTTCAGGTTTAGAAAAAACTGTAAAGCTGGCTCCCATGAAAGACTTTTTACGATAGGCTTGGAACTCCAATCCTATCGTAGTGGACGTATGTTTAAAAAGATCAATCTCATAGGGTGTTACTGCTTGCTTACGACGATGTCAGCACCGTCTCAAGCGAACATGACAGTGCCTTCAGAAAATCGTCAAGCAAGTTTTGATAGGGTGATAGAAGCCAACCAAGCGCATTCAATAAGCACGGCACAAAAGATCGAACGCCTTAGTGCTACCTTGCTAGGCGCCCCCTATGTGGATGGTAATCTAGGGGAAGGTATTAATGGTAAATATGATAAAGACCCTTTATGGCGTTTTAATGAATTTGATTGTACAACTTACGTAGAGACGGTGTTGGCTGGTGCAATGTCTCAATCAGCCAATGATTTTGTTCCTAACCTGCTAAAAATTCGTTATGACCATGGTCAGGTGTCTTTTGTTACTCGTAATCACTTCCCCAGTGTCGACTGGATTCCGAATAATCATTGGATGTTGAAAGACATTACCCAGCAAATAGGCGGCACACAGACAGCCTTAGCAAACACCATTATCGATAAAAAGGCTTGGTATCAGCGTATGGCGCTGAATCGGATACAGAATATAACAGCGACGCCAGAATCTAAAAAAACGCTGCTTATCGCCTTAAAAAAAGAAGGCAGAAGCCTTAAGCCTGAGTCGGTGAGCACACCGTATATTCCACTGTCGGCTATCTTTCTGCAAGACCAAGTTGCTCGTTCTTCTGTATTACAGCAGCGTCTAACCTATTCAACGATCAATCAAGCCTTATTGAACCGTATTCCAACAGGCAGCGTTATTAGCATGGTAAGGCCAAATTACAATGTGAAACGATGGATAGGAACCAATATGAACATTACGCATCAAGCCATCGCAATTCGTAAGCATGGTCGCCTGTATATTCGAAACGCGAGCTTAATAATGGGAAAAGTTGTAGATCAAGAGTTTGTTCACTATTTCTCACGTTATTTAGAAGGTTCTTCCTTGAAGGGCTTTAACGTCCAATTGCCCACTTTTTAAGTTAGCGGCGACATAATTTTGTAGAGGATAAAGACAACCAATATTACAGTGTTAATGGGTCTGGCTTTGATTCATATGGTGAAGATTCATATGGCGAGGGTGTATTTTTTAGGAAAGAGTCCACAATCGTTGGTATAGCCAATAAATGTATCGTTTACTAAATAATGCGACGAGAAATAACGATGAATAAAAAGACAATGAACAAACAGACAATATTATTCGATATCAATGAAACAGTACTGGACCTCAGTACGTTAAAGTCTAAGTTTATAGCAGCCTTTGGTGATCAAAGTGCGATGGCTGTGTGGTTTTCTATGCTTTTACATTCTTCAACGGTCTGTGTTGTGACTGGTGTCAAAACGGACTTTGCAACATTAGCTGGTGTCATGCTTGAATCCATTGCTGCTCGTAGGGGGATCGCATTATCTAGGGCGGTCCGTGAAGATATTCTGAGTGGCTTTGCTAGTCTTCCTGCTCATGATGATATCAAGCCAGCTCTTAGTCGATTACGTTCTGCTGGTTATCGTACGGTCGCCTTTTCAAATTCTTCACTCGGCCTGATTTCGACTCAAATGAAAAATTCAGGCTTGTCTGAGTATTTCGACGAGATTATATCCGTCGAGAAAACTGGCAGTTTTAAGCCAGATCCTGCAGCCTATCAGTTTGCTGCACAGCAATTAAACCAACCGCTTGAATCATTGCGGTTAGTCGCTACTCACGATTGGGACACTCATGGAGCACTGTCTGTTGGTATGAAAGCGGCCTATATCGCTCGATCACAGGCTATTTATCACCCGTTATATAGACAGCCAGATATCATGGCGACAACGATGGGTAATATTGTTGATAAAATCATCGAAAGAAAAGTGTAAATAAACAGTTTAAAAGTCTAGCGTTGATATAAGTCACTTTTTAAACCATGGCACTATTATAAAGTGTTGTTGGTTAAGAGGTGACCAGTGGTTATTTTAACGCGTATATAGACAACCGCATTTCTATGAAAAACTTACCTCTTCGCACGTATGGCTATCAATTATGTCATAGCCTGTCAGCCAGTAATCAGCGTTAAGCAATCCTTTTGTCGTTTCGACTATCAAAAAGAAACATTGAAAATAACACATAGTAAGTTACCTAAACGGGGGCATAACAGTTGGCTGCGCTTCGTTTTTTGTACATTTTGCCAACTATTTTATGGCGCTCAACAAGGCGTTATGCCGGTAGCTTAAAGCTACAATAGGGGTAAGAAATGAAGTCAGTTACCATATCTAATATACAAGCCATGGAAATACTAGATTCCCGCGGCAATCCAACCGTTCGCGTATTTGTTGAGCTGAGTGATGGTACAACATCGGTCGCATCCGTTCCTTCTGGTGCAAGTACGGGCGAAAATGAAGCCATCGAACTACGTGATGGCGATAAAGCACGTTACGCAGGTAAAGGTGTTTTGCAGGCTGTTGCGAATGTAAATGATAAACTTGCCCCTGCTTTGCTCGGTATGGATCCGTTTAAACAAGCTTTAGTGGATCGTACGATGATCGCACTGGACGGTACGCCTAATAAGTCTAATCTTGGTGCTAATGCGATTTTGGGCATTTCTATGGCGGTTGCTCGGGCGGCTGCTCTATCATCTAACATTCCTCTTTATCAATATTTAGGTGGCACGGGGGCGAGGCGTTTAGTTGTTCCTTGTATGAATATTATTAATGGCGGAGAGCATTCTGACAACAATGTTGATATTCAAGAATTTATGGCGGTTCCCATTGGCGCGCCTAATTTTCGAGAAGGTTTGCGTTATGTGGCAGAAACCTTTCATGTTCTTAAGGGCATTCTAAAAGACCGTGGTTTGGCAACTAGTGTGGGTGATGAAGGGGGTTTTGCACCAGATCTAGATAGTAATGAAGATGCAATCGAGACCATAATTCAAGCGATTGAGAAGGCGGGTTACAAGCCTGGAGTTGATATCGCTATTGCGGTAGACAGTGCGGCTAATTCGTTTTCTACCGATATGAGTGGCTCCTATGACCTTAAGTGGTCTGGCAAAGGCCAAATGAATAGTGAAGGCCTTATTGCAATGGCGGAAGAGTGGGTGAAAAAGTATCCCATTATATTGTGGGAAGACCCTCTAGCTGAACGTGACTTTGAAGGGTTTAAACGCTTCACTGCCCGCCTTGGAGATAAGATAGAAGTGGTTGGTGATGATCTATTTGTTACTAATACTAAGTACATTCGTCGTGGGATAGAGCAGCGAGAAGCAAATTCAGCGTTAATCAAATTGAATCAAATAGGCACAGTGACAGAATCTATTGAAGCGGTGCGCATGTGCCGAGATGCTGGGTGGCGCTATTTTATCTCCCATCGTTCTGGTGAAACAGAGGACACTTTCTTGGCAGACTTTGCTGTTGCTATGGATGGCGGACATTTAAAAAGTGGTTCTGCAAGCCGCAGTGAACGAATCGCAAAATACAATCGTTTATTAGAAATTGAACAAGAGCTTGGGGAAGATGCTTTGTATTATTGGAAGTAGTGCTGCGTATAGGCATAAAAATACTGTTGGTATTCTAGATATCGGAGCTAGGTGAAAGAGCGTTAGCGTTAATTATAGCTCCAATATTTTTTCCAATGGACTGGCCTAAAATGATCCAATTAGCATTTTTCAAGGTAGAAGGTAGAAGGTAGAAGGTAGTGATGATTGCTTCTAGATCCACTAGTAGAGGATGAGCGGTATTATTGATCGTGTTTTTTCAGATCCCGAAGTGTAATATTGATTATTAAATTACATTAAGCAGGCCTTTCATTTTGCTACTAATGCGGTGTTAGGTTTGATCAGGAGTATACAGTGAGTGTTAAAGCAATTATGTCTTCACCAGTTACGACCATTGGACTTGATGACAAGTTAGCTGTTGTAAATGACATGTTTTCAAATACAAAATTTCATCATTTGTTAGTGGTTGAGAATGGAAAATTATTAGGTGTGGTTTCTGATAGAGACTTACTGAAAGTATTAAGTCCTCAATTGGGAACCGTCGCAGAAAAGCTTAGTGATACGGTAACATTGAATAAAAAAGCTCATCAAATTATGAGTAGAAAGCCCGTCTACATAGAGCAGCATAGAAGTGTACATGACGCTATAGAGTTATTTTTGGAACACAACTTATCTTGCATTCCTGTTGTAGATAGCAATAATTTTCCTGTTGGAATATTAAGCTGGAGAGACATCTTGGGAGCGATTAAACGTCCGAAAAGTAGGCCAGTAACCACGCCATAATTTAGGCTCAGGATGAAATATCCTGTTTCATCTTTATCTGAGCCTAAATCGTTTATCTTAACGTAGTTATAGCTTGAAAAAACCTACCGTTTTTTTCAAGCTAGCGGCTATTTCAGCTAACCTTTTAGATCTTCCATCATTCTCTTTTGAATTATTAAAGTTTTCTTTTGCTTTATTGTAGATATCAAACACACTTTGACTGATTTCAGTGGATACGTGAGTTTGTTCTTCTGCTGCTGTCGCGATCTGATCATTTTGGTTTTGTATCGAAACAATAGAAGTTTGTATCGAACCTAAAGCGTTGGCGGCACTCGATGATTTCTCTGATGTATTTTGAGCATCAATAACATTCTGCTCCATCATGGAAACTGATCTCTTCGCTTCTTCCTGAAGGCGATGAATCATGTTTTGAATCTCGCCGGTACTTTCTTTCGTTCTGTTTGCTAAGTTTCGAACTTCATCTGCGACAACGGCAAAACCACGACCATGTTCGCCTGCTCTTGCTGCTTCTATTGCTGCGTTTAAAGCAAGTAAATTAGTCTGTTCAGAAATACTATTAATAACCTCTAAAATGCTGCCAATACTTTGAGTCTCAGCCTCGAGTTTATTGGTAACGACAACAACGTCTTGGATGCCTTGAACAAGAACCTGAATATTGTTATTCATTTCAGTAACAATGGTTAATCCCAACCCAGATGAATCATGAGCTTCACGAGCCGCCACTGATGCGTCTAAAGCATTACGAGCAACATCTTCAACCGTTGTTGTCATTTCTTCCATGCTGGTACTTGAATTTTCTAGCTGATTCATTTGTTCACTAGAGCTAGCACTAATAGATTGAGCGGCAGTACTTATTTCTCTAGAAGAGGAATGTAGCTGTTCTGCCGCTTCATTAATGTTTAACATGCTGGCTTTGAGATTATCAACCATTGTGAGCACAGAGGAATAGATGCCAGTTTCCGTTCCATCTGATGATCGTTGAATGGATAAATCACCATCAGAAATGCGTTTTACAATATCTTCAATTTCTGTTGGTTCTCCCCCAATTGGACGATAAATTAATTTCATAATCAGAAAATACGAGACATAAAGAGAAATGAGTATTAGTACAATTGCAGTAATTAAGCTTTCTACTAAATTGTCATTAGAAGCTTGATTGATATTCGCCATGCTATCCCAAGACCATACTGACCAGTTGTTCGATGGGATTTTAGAGTGGGCTACAAAATATTGTTCACCTTCAAGATCATAGGTGTGATGGGTAGATATTTCGTCTTTGTATTGAGAGTAGCTAGGTCTTAATTCAAAAAGGTTCTTTCCTATGTATTTAGGATCTTTACCCGCTAAAATAAAGCCATCTTCTCTTGTTACCCATAGCTGATTGTTATCAGAAAGCGTTGCAATGTATTTGGTTAGATCATCAACGGCTAGGTTCGCAGCTAATACCGCGACGATTTCATTATTTCTTATGACTGGAATCGCCAAGGCCATTACTAGGTTTCCGGCACTACTGGTATAGGGCTTTGTAATGATATTTTTCTCACCAGAAAAGACTCTTTTGTACCATTCTCTATCTAATGATTTTGCATTAAAATTTGAAATCTCACCACTTGGCAAATAGGTGACACCACTTTTTAGACCAACATAGACGGCTAGAACACCTAATCTATTTTCAATATCTCCTAATTCGTTTTTTAAACTTTCTAGGTTAACACTACCATCAGCATTGATAGATATTTTATCAGAAACGATATTAAGAGAATCAAAATACCGACTCATTTTCTGTTCGATGGCGTTGCCAATTAAGAATGAATTATCATTCAACGATGCTTTATAATTATTCGTAGATGCGGATTTGAAGTTAAAAAAGCTGGTTAATGTCACTATTAAAATGACCATCAAAAACATCGCACCTATTGAGGATACAATTTTTACTTTTGCACTCATTTACATTCCTTAATAGCCAAATGGCTAAACTAAAAAAGCTAAGTCTAATCTGACTAATAATGCCAGTGAATATGCTGACAATCGGTTTCATCCAATGAAATATAGGTTTTATTATAGCATGATAGAATAGACTTGCTTTATGGCATAGATACACATATCTGCTAAAGAAGAGACTCTATTCTTGGTAAATAATTCAAAAAATAGGTACTAATAATGAGTAAAGATTTGTTTGAGAAGCAAGCCAGCAATTATGAGAAAAATAAACATAGAGTATCGAATGTTGACCGTATTGCTAATGCGGTTATTAATAACGTAAATCTTGACCGTGAAATGCATGTTATGGACTTTGGTTCGGGTACAGGTTTACTGCTAGAACGTATTGCGCCTTTTGTAAGAAAAGTAACCGCAATCGACATTTCTAGAGCAATGAATGAGCAGTTAGTGACAAAGCAAGCAAGCCTTGCTTGTGACATTGATATTCTGGAAATTGACTTAGTATCAACAGATATTACGGATAAGTTTGATGGCATCCTATCTTCAATGACGATGCATCATGTGAAAGATATCGAAGCGATGTTTGTTAAATTTTATTCATTATTAAATGATGGTGGAATCATCGCGATATCTGACCTTGATAAAGAAGATGGAAGTTTTCATACGGAAGACACCGGTGTTTTCCATTCAGGTTTTGATCGTGAGCTTATTGCCAATGCAGCGAAACAAGCTTGTTTTCGAGATGTTGAAGTAATAGATGCAAGTGTGGTGCATAAACCGCATGGAGATTTTTCGGTTTTTTTACTGACGGCTAAAAAATAACCTTATGTTATATATTTTTAGGTCATAGTTTGAGGGTTCAATTTTGACGTGTGATCGTAATCCGAGGGTGTGTAAAAGTGATTAATTTATCGTCAATTAGGTATAAAGTAAGGCTAATGAATTGTGGAAAAGGTAGATATGAATGAATAGTAACCGAAACATCATTGTACGACTGCGAGAGAATATTCCATCGTTTAAATGTGTAGATGGCTGTCATGATTGCTGTGGTCCAGTAACAACGTCTTCGGAAGAAATGTCTCGTCTACCAGTAAAAACGGACGCTGAACACGATGCTGCATTAGAAGAGCTGACTTGCGTACACTTAGGGCCTAATGGCTGTACTGTGTATGATGAGCGTCCGTTGATTTGTCGATTATTTGGCACAACACCTCGTATGGCTTGCCCAAATGACCGTCGTCCAGAAGAAATGGTGGATCCAAAGATAGAAGGTCAGGTTCATCACTACATCGCGACCACACGACAAGTACTCGTGTAGAGACGTAAACGCAGAATTTTAGCCTTACTTATAAGGCCTTTTCATAACGAGTAGTAGGGGGAAATGATGCTAGAAATAATAGAGATCGGAATTGATAACGCCCTTGCATTTCAAATGTCAGGAAAAATAACAGAAAGTGATATGGATATCGTCCTTAGTGAAGCGAAAGACAAAATTGAACGCCATGGACAAATTGTTATTTATGAAAAAATTAACTCTTTCGAGGGCGTTGAAATCGCAGCTATGATGGAAGAGTTCAAATACATTTTTGACGTTGGTATGTCTAATATACTAAAAGTGGCAATTTTAACGGATAAAAAGTGGATAGAGCAGATTGTGAATTTTGAAGGCAAGATTTTCAGTAGCATTCAAATGAAATGCTTTACTCTTGAAGAGCAAGGGCAGGCTGTTCAGTATCTTAAAGCGACATAAGCAATGTTAAGGCTATTATCATCAAATCACTCATCGTTATCGGTTAGAATAATGCCTGTCATATTTCCTCATATTCTGAATATTATTCATCATGCGCCTTGATAAGTTCGTTTGTAAAAGTACTGAGTTAACAAAAAGTGAAGCAATCCAACGCATTCAGCTCGGTCAAGTGAGTGTTAATAGTAAGGTTATAACGAATGAAGCGACCCAGGTGCATGAGAATAATGCGATAATATTAAACGGTGTTAAGCTGAAAACTCGTGATTTTTGCTATATTATGATGCATAAACCAGCCGGTACTGTCTGTTCGAATATTGATGAAGTCTATCCGTCTCTATTCAATTATTTAGAGCTTGATAACGTTTCAGAGTTACATATAGCAGGGCGTTTAGACGCTGATACTACTGGGTTGGTTTTGATTACCGATGATGGTCGTTGGTCTTTTAATCTCACCTTACCTGCTAAAGAGTGCCGTAAGCTGTATCGAGTGACGCTTTCTCAAGCGTTATCTACAGAGCGAGTCGAAGAGATTACATATCGCTTTAAGCAAGGGATTCAGCTGCAAGGTGAATCGCAATTAACGCTACCTGCGATATTGGATGTGATTACACCAACAGAAGTGTTATTGACCATCACAGAAGGTAGGTTTCATCAGGTAAAGCGAATGTTCGCCGCCGTAGGGAATCGCGTGATGTCACTTCATCGAGAGCAGATCGGAAGCATTTCACTTGATGTTGAAGTGGGTCAATGGCGCTATTTGACCAATGATGAAGTGCAGTCTTTTAGTCAGTAACTTTCTTTATTGTTAGAAATTGAAGGAGCAATAAAGAGACTATATTTTTTTAAAGAGCAGTAAATCTTTTAATTCACTTCCTATGTTTAACGGAAGAGGGGTTATTCTTCAGTGCTCATCAAACGATCATAAATAAATAAGATATTTAATTTTATAGAGCCTTAAATAATATTATGACGAGAAAAATACTAAGTTTGAAAGGAAAGCGAGCCAAAGATCTCAATCCTGTAGAAGAGGTGGTTGAGGACTTGTTTCCTAATGACCCACAGAAGCGATTTTTAAACGGTGTTGTTATTCATCCTTCTCCAAGAATTTGTTTGGAGTCCGGCTCTAATGAGCGTTCTGTTCGTGCGATGGATTTAATTACTCCCATCGGGATGGGGCAGCGTGGCTTGATTGTCGCACCACCGGGGTCAGGTAAAACGACGATACTAAAACATATTTGTCAGGCAGTGGGAAAAGCTTATCCAGAGATAAAACTCTATGCCTTACTGATTGATGAGCGTCCAGAAGAGGTAACAGATTTTAAGCGTAGTGTGCCTGCAGAGGTACACGCGTCTTCTTCGGATGACAGTTATACTCAGCATGTTCGTGTGGCCGATAATCTTCTTGATATTGCTCGTGCACAAGCCGGCGAAGGTCACGATGTGATGATAGTGATTGACTCTCTGACTAGGTTGTCACGAGTGCATAATGCAGAGAGAAAGAGTAGTGGTCGAACGATGTCGGGTGGCGTGGATGCAAGGGCATTAGAAATACCACGAAAACTGTTTGGTGCGGCTAGAAAAATCGAGAATGGTGGATCCTTGACGATTTTAGCAACCATTCTTGTAGATACTGGCAGTCGTATGGATCAGGTGATTTTTGAGGAATTCAAAGGCACTGGTAATATGGAAATTGTATTATCAAGGGAAGTTGCAAGCCATCGTATATTCCCTGCAATAGACATTGCCAAAAGCAGTACGCGTCGTGAAGAGCTTCTTATTGACTCAAAAGAAATAGGAAAAGTCATAGGTTTACGTCGATCACTTACACATCTTCAACCTGTGGATGGTGCTCAGAAATTAGTTGATCTGTTAGAAGAATATCCTACTAATGCTGAGTTATTAAAGGCTTTCACGCCAACGTAAGTAATAGCGGTGGACTAAGAAACTGAGTGTTTGTTTTGATCCACCGCTATAATAGTATCCCATGCATTATTTCAATCTCCCGCCTGATTATAACAGGGCATTTTACAACGCCATGATTGTCTTTTTCGACGTTTCTCTCCTAATAGCTCAATAACCACACTTCCTTATTTACCCAAAAATTGCTGTCTCGCCTAATAACGCTCTTATCATATTTGACACAGTTATCGACGATTCTATTTTCATCGTCGACTCAGACTCTTTTATCTCCTTGGTCATCATTGCTAAAGAAAAGAGATGAGGCTGTTTGGTCTATGACACAGGTTTTTGTAAAAATAAATGTTTTGTTTTTATCTGTTCGTTAGAGCACTGAAAACTTCAATTTCTGAGTTTATGCTCAGTGAATATTTTTATGGTAATGCTTGCAAAAAAATCGCTAATTCAATTCATTAATAGGTGATTACATGTCAAATAAATACATTCGCTGGTTCGAAGAAATTGGTATAGACGATGTGGCTCAGGTGGGCGGAAAAAACGCTTCACTTGGTGAAATGTATCAACAACTTACTGCACAAGGTGTACGAGTACCCAATGGATTTGCTGTTACAGCTGAGGCATATCGCAAAGTACTTGATGCTAACAACGCATGGGTAGAGTTGCATGATGTGCTTGATGGTCTTAATCCAGACAATGTTAAGGATTTGCAAGCTCGTGGAGCCAAGGCAAGAGCGATTGTAGCGGCCTGTAAGTTACCTCAGGATCTTCAGACTGAGATCATCGCATATTATGACAAACTTAAATTGCAGTATGGTGATGATGTCTCTCTGGCTGTACGTTCTTCTGCTACAGCAGAAGATTCCCCAGAAGCTTCATTTGCTGGACAAAACGACACTTATCTAAATATCAGCAGTGATGAAGCCTTGCTTGATGCTTATCTTCGCTGCCTAGTATCTAATTTCACCGACCGTTCTATTCATTACAAGTACGACAACAAATTCGATTATTTTAAAGTAGATTTGTGTGTTGTCATCATGAAAATGGTGCGTAGCGATATCGGTGCAAGTGGTGTGATGTTTTCATTAGATACTGAGACTGGTTTTAAAGATGTTGTTTTCATTAATGCGGCCCTAGGTTTGGGTGAAAATATTGTGCAAGGCACCATAGATCCAGATAGCTTTTATGTACATAAGCCCACTTTCGGAAAAGGCTTTAGGGCCGTGCTTAAGCGTCGATTAGGTAAAAAAGAACAAAAAATGATTTTTACCGATACTCTCAACACTGACAGCATTGCCGTTGAGTATACTCGTAATGTTGATACGAGCGCAGATGAACAGAGCCGTTTTTCTATCTCAGATGACGATGTGATGGTGCTCGCTGACTATGCTATTAAGGTAGAAAATCACTATTCAAAACAGAGAGGCCAGCATAAACCCATGGATATGGAGTGGGCGAAAGACGGTCTCGATGGTCATATCTATATGGTACAAGCAAGGCCTGAAACCGTGGAGTCTCAAAAGTCTGGCAACGTATTAAAAATTTATCATCTTAAAAGTCGTTCGACTGTTCTGACTCAAGGTCAGGCAGTTGGCACTGGAATTGGCGCGGGTAAAGTTCGCGTGATCAACGATGTGAAAAATTTAAGTAAATTCCAACCAGGTGAAGTGCTAGTAACCGATACCACTACACCAGATTGGGAACCTGTAATGAAGACCGCGGCAGCGATTGTGACGAATCATGGTGGTCGAACCTGTCATGCTGCTATTGTTTCTCGTGAATTGGGTATTCCTGCCATCGTAGGCAGCGACAATGGTGCTGATATATTGTCTGACGGCACTGAAATCACAGTGAGTTGTGCCGAAGGCGAAATCGGTCGAGTTTATGATGGCATCCTCGAATTCAATATTGAAGAAACCGATTTGAGCAACTTGTCGCACCCGAAAACTAAAATCATGATGAACTTAGCCAATCCTGATCAAGCCTTTGGACTTGCCTCGTTACCAGTAGACGGTATCGGCCTGGCTCGTATGGAATTCATCATTAATGAATACATCAAAACCCACCCGATGGCACTTGTTCACCCTGAAAAATTGGATGAGAAAACACGTCAGTCCATTGCAACACTCAGCAGCGCCTTTGCAGACCCTGTAGACTTTTTTGTCAAAACGCTTTCTGAGGGCGTCGCTACCATCGCCGCTGCAGTGTACCCAAAGCCTTGCGTTGTACGCATGAGTGACTTTAAAAGTAATGAATACGCGACGTTATTAGGCGGTAAGCCTTTTGAGCCGGTCGAGTCTAATCCAATGATCGGTTTTCGTGGTGCTGCACGTTACAGTCATCCCGCTTATGCAGAAGGTTTTGCTTTAGAGTGTGCTGCAATGAAGCGAGTGCGTGATGAAATGGGCTTTGATAATGTCATTCTTATGATCCCTTTTTGCCGTCGTATCGATGAAGGTGAAAAAGTATTGGCGGTGATGGATAAAAATGGCCTTAAGCAGGGAGAAAACGGTTTAGAAATCTATGTGATGTGTGAAATCCCTAACAATGTCATCTTGATCGATGAGTTTTCTAAACTGTTTGATGGTTTTTCAATTGGTTCAAATGATTTGACTCAACTTACCTTAGGCGTAGACCGCGATTCAGAAATTGTTGCGTTTGATTTTGACGAGCGTGATGCGGGTGTTAAAAAAATGATCAAGCTAGCGGTTGATGGTGCTCGACGTAACAACAGGCATTCAGGTATTTGCGGTCAAGCGCCTTCGGATTATCCAGAGATTGCAGAGTACTTAGTGAAAATTGGTATCGATTCAATCAGTCTCAGTCCGGATACGGTACTTAAAACGATTCGACAAGTCGTTGAGCTTGAAAAAACGTCATCCCTTTAGGTGCGAGCCTAGATAGACAATGTCTTCAACAGATTTTAATAGGAAATAATATGGACAAACAAACCCCTAGCAGCTCGCCCCTTACGGCTCTTTTTCCAAGAGATCTTGAAGGATTTGATTTGTTGGCAGAGCTGGCGCTCGATTTACGTTGTTCATGGAATCATGCTACCGATGATATCTGGAGGCAGCTTGATCCTGAACTTTGGGAATTAACGCATAATCCGTGGGGGTTATTGCAAACCGTATCGCGTGACCAAATTAGTACTCTGTTGGCTGACTCTGCTTATCGTACACAACTTGATGAATTGATTAAAAAGAAGCGAGAATCCGCAAAGACACCGGGTTGGTTTCAGAAAAATCATCCGAAATCAGCTCTTAATACGGTGGCTTACTTCAGTATGGAGTTTATGCTGAGCGATGCTCTGCCAATCTACTCAGGCGGTTTAGGTAATGTAGCGGGAGATCAGCTGAAAGCCGCCAATGATTTAGGTGTGCCAGTCGTTGGTGTCGGTTTGCTTTATCAGCAAGGGTATTTTCGTCAACTCATTGATAACGATGGCAGTCAAAAGGCGGTGTATCCTTACAATGATCCGGGACAATTACCTGTGTCACCTTTGCGTCACGCTAATGGAGAATGGTTACGCATAAAGCTTGATCTACCTGGGCATCCGATTTGGCTGCGAGCCTGGCAAGTTCAGGTGGGCAGAACAAAACTATACTTGCTAGACAGTAATGACACCGCAAACTATGCGCCGTTTCGTGCTATCACCAGTGAGCTTTATGGCGGCAGTGCAGATTTACGATTAATGCAAGAGTTAGTGTTGGGGATTGGTGGTTGGCGCTTGCTTGAAGCGCTTGGGATTGAGCCAGAAGTTTGCCATTTGAATGAAGGGCATGCGGCATTTGCCATCTTAGAACGAGCTCGCTGTTTTATGCATAAAACAGGGCTACCTTTTGCGGCAGCGCTTGTCGCAACCCGAGCCGGAAATGTTTTTACAACTCATACTGCGGTAGAGGCCGGTTTCGACCGTTTTCCACCTGCTCTAATCGAACAGTGGTTAGGCAAATACGCCAACGTAGAGTTGGGTATATCAACGAATGATTTGTTAGCGCTAGGGCAGGAAGCGCCAAACCATTTGACCGATGATTTCAATATGGCCTATCTGGCGGTTCGAGGTAGTGTGGCCGTGAATGGCGTGAGTGCACTCCATGGCGAGGTTAGTCGACGATTATTTGCACCATTATTTCCGCGTTGGCCGTTAAACGAAATTCCTATTGGTCATGTCACTAACGGTGTACATACACCGAGTTGGGATTCTGCTAGCGCGGATGAACTCTGGACTAAATTTTGCGGTAAAGATCGTTGGCTTGGCGCCACAGATCATCTTGAAAAATCCATTAGAGCGATCTCAAATACAGAACTATGGAACTTCCGAACCGCTGCTAGTCAAACGTTTGTTACTTATGTACGAGAACATCTAGTTCGTCAGATGGCAGCATCAGGGGCACCGCAGACAGAAATAGAAGAGGCGCAACATCTGTTTGATCCCAAGGTTCTAACGTTAGGCTTTGCTAGGCGTTTTGCCACTTATAAACGTCCTAACTTATTGTTACACGATCCTGCTCGGTTACTGAAAATATTGACTAATCCAGAACGTCCTGTGCAGCTTATTATGGCTGGGAAAGCTCACCCAGCAGATCTGGCAGGTCAGGCGTTAATCAAGCAGTGGGTGCAATTCATTCGCCAACCTCAAGTTCGTCAGCATGTCATCTTTCTTAGTGACTACGACATGCTATTAAGTGGACATTTGGTGGCAGGGGTTGATGTATGGTTAAACACCCCGCAGCGTCCTTGGGAAGCAAGTGGAACGAGCGGTATGAAAGTGTTAGTAAACGGCGCTATTAATTTGTCTGAGCTCGATGGCTGGTGGGCTGAAGCCTACAGTCCAGATATCGGTTGGGCATTGGGGGATGGTCAAGAGCACGGTAATGATCCTGCCTGGGATGCGCAGGAGGCAGAAGCACTTTATGACTTGCTTGAGCAGGAAGTCATACCGGAATTTTACCAGCGAGATAGCAATGGAATCCCCGTTGAATGGACAACACGAATGCGTGAAAGTATGGCCCGTCTAACGCCACAGTTTTCAACTAACCGTGTCGTACGTGAATATACCGAACAACGCTACCTTCCGGCCGCTGAGGCTTTTAAAGCCCGCTCAGCTGATAATGGCAAAGTGGCAAAACAGATTGCAGACTGGCAGCAAACTATTGAACAGCAGTGGGCTGGGTTACGTGTGGACGGGATTACTGCAAGACAGGAGGGCGAACAGTTTATATTTGCCGCCACTGTACTGCTCAATGGTTTAGCGCCGCATGATGTGAGCGTTGAACTTTATGCTAATGGTATTGACGGCGGTGATGAAATACGAGAATTAATGGAATGTATGGATGTGCCTGATGACAAAATGGGGGCTCATTTGTATCGACTAACAGTGCCTGAACGGCAAGCGTTATCTGAATACACTTTGCGAATAATTCCTCATCGAGAGGGTTTTTCGACGCCTTTAGAAGTGAATCATATTGTGTGGGAGCATTAATTCATGGAGGTAATGTCACCAAGTATTTTACGTTATACGATGCTTGGTGGCGATGTAACGCTAGAACGATAAAAAGGAATCTAATCAAATGCCTCATTTGCAGCCCCATCGACAAAATCGCGTTGGTTGGTTAAGGGCCGCAGTACTTGGGGCTAATGATGGAATAGTCTCCACCTCAAGTCTTATTATTGGGGTAGCAGCGGCAAACTCCACACACCTCTCCATCATGGTCGCTGGTACAGCGGCTCTGGTGGCAGGTGCTATCTCGATGGCGGCTGGTGAATATGTATCGGTTTGTACTCAGGCTGATACAGAGAAGTCGGATCTTTTGTTAGAGCAGCAATCCCTTAAAGCTGATTATGAGTCCGAAGTGAGCGAACTGGCTGAAATATATCAACGGCGTGGTGTTGAGCCAAGTTTGTCGCGACAAGTAGCGGAACAGCTGATGTCTCGTGATGCTCTTGGTGCTCATGCCCGAGATGACATCGGTATATCAGAACAGACGTCAGCCAAACCAGTCACCGCGGCATTGGTATCGGCCCTAAGTTTTACGCTTGGTGCGCTATTGCCCTTACTCACCACCTATTTTTATCACGCAAACAATTTATCATTTGTTATAAGCGTATTATCACTATTTTTCCTGGCCATCTTAGGCGCTATATCAACGTATTTGAGTGGTGCAAAAATGGTGATTGGAATCGCTAGAGTGAGTTTTTGGGGGGCATTGGCGATGTCAGTAACAGCCTTAGTAGGCTTTGCTTTTGATGCTGCTATGAGTTGATTGTTTGTTTTTCATGCACAGGAAAAACAGGTTTATGTCATAAGTGGCGGTGCTAATGTGCGTATTGATAAACTGATTGGATAGTGGTCTGAAGAGTGAATCTCTGTATGTACGAACGAATCAGTTACTTCTAATCCACGATAGTAAATATGGTCAAGGTGTCGAAATAAATGATTGAGTCTTGGCTGGCGAATCATGTCTACTTTTTCTAATGAAAATGATACAGCGAGCTTATTAAAATATTTTAATCTTTTACCATTCCATGTATTAAAATCTCCTGCCAATAATACCGGCCCAGCATGATGCTTCAGTGTCTGAAATACTTGGTCGAGATGCGCTCTGAACTTCTCGATAGAAACAAAGTTGATAACATGAGCATTGACCACGAGCAAGGTTTGTCCTGGGGCCAGTGTTTCAAAATTAAACAGTGGATACTCGGCCGCCAGCAGCATTTTTTTGGTTTGTGTAATAGGTTCACCATAGGTTGATACTGAAAAATACTGTTGTTTTGCTGCAACGGTTGATCCCGTTTTGACTCCGGTCTCGATGTTGGTTTTTACGTTTCTAAAACTACTCGCCATAATCCACTGATGTTGTGACGATTTGTGGAAAAGGTTATCAAAGGGCGAGTTTAAAATGGCTTCTTGTAAAAGAATCAAATCTTTATCTTGAATGAGAGAGGTAAAATCTTTCAACCATCCCTTTTTTTTGCATTTGAATACATTCCACAGCAATATTTCGATATTGGGTCCGAGCACCTGTTTTGAGGCACTGCCCATAAACTTTAGCGATTCAACTTTGCTATAACGTTTTTTTATCATTAAATATCAGCCTTTAATAAAGCGTTTGACGGCATGATGCTATCCCTTATATTACAGATAGGGCGAAAATAAACGAAACAAGTTATTACGAATTTTTTTGTAGGTTGGTAAATTATTCATTTCATCTCTAATAACTAAATCAGCATTGTGTTTTTTTGAGGTAAACATTTCTGTTAGCTGCGCATTGAGCTTGGTATCAAAGCATTCTAGATTGATTTCAAAATTGAATTCTAGGCTTCTGGCATCCCAGTTGGTAGAGCCTATGAATGACCAAACATCATCAATAATGACAATTTTACTGTGATCAAACGGTCTTTTGTTTTTGTAAATTTTTATACCGTGCTCTGCTATTCTTGGGAAATTTGCTTCCATCACCCAGTCTACAAAGGGAATATTGCTGTGCTCAGGAACAATGATTTCGACGGATACGCCACGCAATGCCGCCGCATGCAGAGAGGTCATCAATGTTTGATCAGGAATAAAATAAGGCGTCATTATTTTTACGCTATGTTGGGCGCAAACTAAGGCGTTAATTAGTGTCCAGCGTATTCTATTATGGTGTTCATCAGGGCCATCCTGAACGACACGAGCAACCACGTTATGACCGTTTATTTGTTTAGATGTCTTTGGGTCAAAGTGAGGGAATTTAATCAGTTCACCGGTAGCAAAGAACCAATCTTCTATAAAGACCTGACTAATTTGGTCAATCGCGGGGCCAGTGACTTTAAATTGAACGTCATCAATAGGGTGTGCAGAAGATTTAACCACATTGTCTTTACTGACGTTCATTCCACCAATATAAGCTTCTTCACCATCAATACAGAGTATTTTTCTGTGGTTTCTTAAATTGATAAAACGAAAGCCAGTAAGTGAAATGGCGGGTAAAAAACGGGCCGTTGTGACGCCGCGCTTTTTTAAGGCTCTGTCTGATTTGTGCCAGCTATACCCAACACCAATACCATCTAGTAATACCTTCACAATGACACCTCGTTGATGCGCTTTTGCTAACGCATCAACAAATTGTTGGCCAAGGGAATCGTAATCAAATATATAACTCGATAGAACAACGTAATGTTTTGCAGAATGAATGGATTCGATCATCGCAGGGTAGGCTATATCACCATTGATGAGCGGCTCAACATTGTTACCTTCAACAAAATTGACAGGGTGGATTGCATGTCCTGCGATGATGGACGAATGCCAGTATTTTGGTATCTGATGAAATTTAATGCATTTTTTTTGGTGAAAAAAATCTTGTTTAAGCGTTTGAGGGTGCTTTTTTTGCGCTAAGCGCTTGATTCGATTTATTCCAAATAGCCAATAAAATAGGCTACCCACGAAAGGGGAGAAGATTACAAGACCGATCCAAGCTAGGGATGTACGTTCATTTTCTTTGAATAAAAGAACATGTATCGATGTGATGAAAGAGAAACTGATATGCAAAAAAACAACGATGGTAACCCAATGGATGCAAACCCATTCAAGCAATGTTTCAATTATTTGCATAAACCACACCTTATGCTGATTTAGACGTTATGTGAAAGAGAGTATTTTATATCCAATAAGAGGAGTGTACATCTTTTCATTGCGCGGTCTGATTTGGAGTTTAAGAAATTTGCTTTCTTAAACTCCGCCTCTTCTTTTATGTATTACTTGTCAGTATTTTTCTTAACTGATGATTTTCGAGGCGCTTCGTGTTTGATTTTTGATGCGTCTTTTGGCTTGGTATTGTTTCTTGGTTTTGATGGACCTTTACGTTCAGGTGCTTTGCTCTTACGAACAAAATTCAATACTGAAACAGGCACTGTTTTACGGACAGGGAATTCGTCAATTTCTTCACGTTCAATAATGTGTTTCAAACGGCTTTCGATTGCGCATAGGTTTTTAAAGTCACCCATAGCAACAAAAGAAATTGCTTCACCTTCGGCGCCAGCACGGCCCGTTCGTCCAATACGGTGAACGTACTCTTCTGGTTTAAACGGCAAATCGTAGTTAACCACACGGCTTAGATCGCCAATGTCGATACCACGAGCGGCAACGCCAGTTGCGACTAAGTATTTTAATTTACCAGATTTGAAGTCAGCCAGAATTTTTTCACGCATTGCTTGGCTTCTATCACCATGAATGGAGTCTGCTACTATGCCACGCTTGGCAAGTTGGGCCACTAGTTTGGCAGCACCGTGTTTTTTCTCGATGAAAATCAGCGCCTGATCCCATTCGTATTCTTTGATCAAATGGCTAAGCAATGCTGATTTAGTGTCTTTATCGACCGTGATTAACCATTGTTTGATCGTTGGTGCTGTCTTTGTTCGTGGCGAAATTTTTATTTCTGTCGCAGCTTCACTGACTTTGCTGTCAGCAAAATCATAAGAAAGTGAGCGTACACTGTCTGTTATTGTCGCAGAGAAGAATAGGTTTTGACGATGTTGAGGTAGGCGATCTAGTATTTTATACAGGTCATCTGAGAAGCCCATATCGATCATTCGATCGGCCTCATCTAATACTAAGATTTCAAGCTCATCAAAGTGCACTGCACGTTGATGAGCTAAATCAAGCAATCGACCTGGGGTTGCTACCAGAATATCAACACCTTCAATTAAGCGCTGTTTTTGTGGCTCGATATCGACACCACCGTAAACGGCCATAGAGGTAAGTGCTAAATTTTTGCTATACAGGGCAATGTTGGCTTCTACCTGCACGGATAATTCACGTGTTGGTGTCAGGATCAATGCGTGTACACGTTTGCCGCGTAAGGTACGTTCTTTATTCAGTTTTTCTAGAATCGGTAGAACAAACGCCGCTGTTTTACCGGTACCAGTTTGAGACGTGGCAACTAAGTCTTTACCGGCAAGAATAACGGGAATGGCTTGTCTCTGAATTTCTGTTGGGGTTCTGTAACCCAATTGTTTTGTGGCTTTTACAAGAGGGGAAGATAACCCAAGTTTTGAAAATGGCATAAAGGCTCAGCAGATATCATAAGGATAGTAGTGCGCAGTATAACGTAAAAGCCATCGACCGTTGCTCGAATATGATAAAAAATGCGACTTTCTCATTGTTTGAACATCGTTAAATCATAGCGCTAAGAAAGCGTTGCCATGTTTACGTTGAGCGCTCTAAAAAATGAATGTAATAGATGATGAATGCTTTGCGATGAGTTGCTGCAATTTCGCGCGAATCATTTCTTGATTTGTTAGATCTACGAGAGAAAAAAATGGCCTATGTCTACTGGAAGCCAGAGGTTTACAGGCCATTTTTATTTGATCATTGTTCGGAGTCTTTCGTGTTATGCCTTTTAAGCTAGTGCTAGGCGAAACGTTTTTCTAAGTAGCGAATAATATCTGAAGATTCGTACATCCATTCTACTTGCCCTTCTTTCTCAATACGCAAACAAGGTACTTTTATTGTGCCGCCGCCTTCTTGAAGCTCTTTACGGTAAGGAGAGCCTTCTGACGCGCTGCGAGTTTTGATTGGTAAGTTTAACTTGTACATAGCTCGGCGAGTTTTGATGCAGAAAGGACAGGCAAAAAACTGGTAAAGGGTTAGGTGCTGCACTTCTTCGTTAACTTGCTGTTGCTTTTCAGGTGTGCGTTTTAGCTTTGTTCCACGCGTTATCAGGTCAATGGTCGCGATGATGGCACCTAGCAGGTTACGAATTAGACTAATAAGTATTTTCATATGGGTTGCTTGTTTGCCCTCTTAATAAATAGGAATGATATCAATTTTCGCTCATTCTAGCGGTAAAGTATCAATTGTATAAGAGCTAGAAGCGAATGTTTTTTTAAGATATTGCTTGCTTCGTATTTCGGCGGGGTTTTGAATTGTTGCATCAGACCAGTGATGTCAGATGACTTTAGTGGTTTCATGGCTTGGTTATGACGTAGTTATGCTTGGTAATTGTCTTAAGTCATGCTGTCAGTTTATTTGCTGTTATCTCCTCATTTGCTACAAGTTAACCCATTTCAAAGTCCTCTTTGTTCCTGTAATAATATAAACATGCCACACGGATTGACTGTGTCGTATCGCGTATGAAGCCTTAGGGCGGTTCAAATTGTGTTTGGTCTTTTTGTTGATAGACTGAGCAAAAATGGAGTAGGTTTTGATCTTGTAATCGCCAATGACTCAAAAGAGAGATAGGGTTCATGCGTCATTTTAACAAATACATTTTATCGTGGAATGCGTTGTTTCTAAAACGGAAGATTGTTTTTAATTCACGTATTGAATAAGCGCTATCTCACGATGTTAACAATGAGGTAATAACATGACAGATATTAATATTGGTATTAATAAAGAAAACCGATCTGAAATTTCAGAGGGATTAAAACGCCTTTTGGCAGATTCTTATACCTTGTATTTACAGACTCATAATTTTCATTGGAACGTGACGGGTCTTCAGTTCCGTGAGTTGCACTTAATGTTTGAAGAGCAATATCAAGAATTGGCGACTGCGGTGGATGATATCGCCGAGCGTATTCGTACCTTAGATGTTCCTGCACCAGGTACCTACAAAGAATTTGCAAAGCTTGCTTCTATTAAAGAAGTAGACGGTGTACCAGCGTCTACTGATATGGTGAAAATTTTAACGAAAGGTCATGAGCAAGTCATTAGAACGGCTCGGAGTGTGTTGAAAATTGCCCAAGAAGCAGAGGATGAATCTTCTGCGTCATTGGTCTCTGATCGTATGCGTATACATGAGAAAACTGCGTGGATGTTGAGAGCAACGCAAGCTTAGCCAGTATTAGGCCAGTAACTATCTCTAATCATTTTATCCAGTTACTGGCTGCTTTATGTTCACGGTGTTTGCTAGGCTAAGTATTTTCTTTTGACTCTTTGAGGTCTGGGGTTTGTCGGTAAAATTGACACAGTAGTCGGTAGACTTCAGGCATATGTTTTTTCATTCTATGAGGTGCTTCGAAGAAAGTTTCGCTGCACACTGCGAAAAACTCTGCGGGATTGGTAAGAGCATATTCGTCTAGTGGTAATGGCCGATGGTGTTGCCAATCAATTGATAGGCGTTCCCAAGCATTCGTGAAAGCATCATGCCATTCTCCAGGGCGCATGTCTGGATGCATTGGTGGTGCTCCGTTAGCGCCATCGCGTAGCATGTCCAGTTTATGGGCAAATTCATGGATAACCACGTTACTTGCGTGGCCATGTCTGGCGTGTGCGCCTGTTTCACAAATCGATTCCCATGACAGTATTAGGGGCCCGCGTAACCATGCTTCACCGCTTAATCCTGGTGCTTGGCTATGTACGACACCATCTTCGCTTTGATAGGGTCTATTAGGGACAAAATCACCCTTATAAAGAATAATCGTACTCCAATGATCGTACCAGTTTAGCCCTAAATTTAGGATAGGCACGCACGCCATTGTTGCAAGGCGCAAACACATCTCATCGGTTATTTCAGCATCCCCTCCGGGAGAGATGGATTTATGGACTAGAAAACGCATGGTTAATTGCCGTAAGGCGTCGCGCTCTTCTCCTTGATAGCGTTCCATTACGTGCCAGCCGTCTATAGCGGCCTCCCATTGCGCAGGGGTTATGTCGATTTTTTCAATTTTCTTGTCTTCCCACCAGTGGGTTATCTGATCAAACATTGGCGTTCCCTAATAGGTTAGATTCAAATGAAAATACTCTTTTTTTATATTAAAGGCAGTGCGTTTTATTTAATACGCAATTCATCCTAAATTTTGTTGCTATTCAGTGATTGAATCGAGAAGATTAAACTGTCTTGATGGTTCAAGAGAAATATTTGAGAAAAGTGTTTGTTGTTTAGGGCAGACAAAATGTTAACTTGCCAAAAGTTATTTTAAATTTTCACCATAAGGGTTCAACATGCACGTGGATAAAGCGAAAAAACGTATCGCTAAACAAGTAAAAAAGGGCTTCAAAGGATACCCTGCGATTTCACTAGAGTACTTTGGTGCATCAAAAGAGCTAGCAACAGAAGTCGCGATTAGCTTCACGATGGAAGAGGGCGATGAGCCACAAGAGCAGAGGTTCTCCGCTGAAACAGATGTGCGTGAAGATGAAACCATTCAATCGGTGCTCGTTAAAATTATTGAAAGAGCCGATGCAAAAAGTGTGACGGAAGTCGCTGGTGTAACAGTACTTTAATTTGAGTTGGATATTGAAGCGAAACAGCGAATACACTTCTGAAACGAGGAAATGTTAAGCTCGTTGTTTTGCGTTTTTCTGATGTATACCATAGAAATGTGTTTATTTTATGAATCCTTTTTGCTTACCATAGCTTACTACCTTCGCTCGGGTGTACCCTTCGTTTCAACAAATTGTTGAATTCGCGTATTAACGCGGTTACTCGTAAGGAATACACATGTCAGCTTCTGTTGGTCCTCTAAAACGTTTACGTCGTCTTCGTGGCACGCCAGCCATGCGTGATTTAGTTCGAGAAAATGATTTTTCTCTGAACGATTTAATTTACCCACTTTTTATTGAAGAAGGTATTGATAAGGCGATCCCTCTAACCAAGTTGCCGGGCATCTTTCGTTTGCCAGAAAACGATCTAGCACAAGAGACAAGAGATTTGTTTGCCTTGGGAATTCGTTATGTGATGCCGTTTGGCATTAGTCATCACAAAGATGCCCTTGGTAGCGACACTTGGAAAGATGATGGTTTATTAGCACGAATGATTATGACCATTAAAGAAGCATGCCCTGAGATGGTAGTGATTCCTGATATTTGTTTCTGTGAATATACCGATCATGGTCATTGTGGTGTGGTTCATAACGGCGATGTTGAAAACGATGAAAGTGTTAACAATCTAGTGAAGCAATGTATTACGGCAGCCAAGGCTGGGGCTGATATGTTGGCGCCATCAGCGATGATGGATGGACAAGTATTAGCTATTCGTCAGGGGCTTGATAAGGCGGGTTTTAAACAGGTCGGTATTCTGGCGCATTCTGCGAAGTTTGCTTCTTCTTTCTATGGACCGTTTCGTGAAGCGGTTGAAAGTGAGTTAGATGGAGACAGAAAATCCTATCAGCTGGATTGTGCTAATGGTCGTCAGGCGATGCAAGAAGCCTTGCTAGATGAGCAAGAAGGCGCTGATATTTTGATGGTTAAGCCTGGCACCCCATATTTGGATGTATTGGCCAATTTACGCAAAGAGACTCATCTTCCACTGGCGTCTTACCAAGTAGGTGGTGAATACGCTGGAATTAAGTTTGCAGCATTGGCTGGCGCGCTCGATGAGCAACAAGTCGTGTTCGAAACGTTAGTAGGATTTAAACGAGCAGGGGCTTCTTTGATTGTGACTTACTACGCGAAACAAGTGGCTGAGTGGCTAGCTAAATAAATTACCTTATAAATAATAAGAGGTAAAAAAAGGGGGCTATCAATAATGATGGCCCCCTTTTTTATTACCAAGATAGAAGATCAATAAACAGTATTAGCAACAAACGTTATTTGTTTTTTGCTTCTGCTGCTTCTTCTGCTTGTTGTTTTTCATAACGCTCTTCCCAGAAGTCGGCGCCTTTAATACCAAGGGCTTTTGGGTTAAACGTGTATTTTTTGACGCCTTCGGCTTTTTGACGTTCATAGTCGCGAAGGGTTTTTATCGTTGGCTTCGATAGGAAGAAGATCACTAGGATGCCAACAATGTTTATCCATGCCATTAAACCAACGCCCACATCGCCTAGGTTCCAAATGTAACCTGCGGTGTTGACCGTACCGTACGCAACCATGAACATAATCAATAATTTAACCAATGTTAGTGGAATATTGAACTTCAAAGTACGACGTAAGTACGCCACGTTGGTTTCTGCAATGTAGTAATACGCCAAGATCGTAGTGAAGGCGAAAAAGAACAGTGCGATACCAACAAATATAGGTCCTACACCACCAAAAACATGAGCCAGCGCCATTTGAGTGAACGCAGGAGAGGCGATGATAGTTGCTGGATCAACGTGTTGAACGATGAACTGGCCATCAGGTAGGCTACCTTGCACATTGTACTGTTGCGTGATCAAAATCATCAGAGCTGTCGCAGTACAAATGAATAATGTATCAACATAAACAGAAAATGCTTGAACAAGTCCTTGCTGTGCTGGATGTTCTACTTCTGCAGCAGCGGCCGCATGAGGACCAGTACCTTGACCTGCTTCGTTAGAATAAATACCACGTTTTACACCCCAACCAATCGCTGCGCCAAAGCCTGCTTGAGCAGTAAAGGCATCAGAGAAAATCAATTTGAAAATGTCAGGTACTTGGTGAATATTTAGAAAAACAACGATCAACGCCATGACAATGTAACCCAGTGCCATGAAAGGAACGATGATTTGAGTAAAGTTCGCAATTCGCTTGATGCCACCAAAGATAATGAAGGCTAAGACCAACAAGATGACAGCCAAAGCCACCAATTTAGTTGAGCTAACATCACCGAATGAACTGGATACAATAGAACCCGGTCCAAATATTTCTACTACGGCATTACCAACAGCATTGGCTTGAATGCCTGGTAGAAAAACGCCACAAGCGATAATAGAAGCGAGTGCGAATAAAACGCCTAACCAACGCCATCCAAGACAGCGGTCAAAGTAGTAAGCGGGTCCACCACGGTATTGACCATCTTCACTTACTTTATATAGCTGTCCAAGTGTGGATTCTGCATAAGCGGTACTGGCGCCTAAGAAAGCCACCACCCACATCCAGAATACGGCGCCAGGGCCACCAAAACCAATGGCAGCAGCAACACCTGCGATATTACCAACACCAACACGACCAGATAAAGAAACCGCTAGGGCCTGAAAAGACGAAATGCCTTTGTCTGATTCGTTAGAGCTGAGCAATAAATTGCACATTTCTTTGAAATGTCTAACCTGAGCAAAACGAGTGAGTACGGAATAGAATAATCCTGCGCCTAGACACAAATAGATTAATACTGGGCTCCAAATGACTCCGTTTAGAAAGTCAATGAATGCTTGCATATGTAAGTCTCCAAAGTGATTGCTTTGTAAGCATTGTTATATTTTTTTTTGGATTATTAGGTGCTAATAATCTTAATCCTTGTTATTGATAAACCAACAGAAAGAAACTAATGACAGTTAATTGGTTTACTAAAAACGAGGGCGACAGGAATCTAGCACGAAAAAAGAAAATGAAAAAGAAAATCAGCCGTTCTTGGTAAAAAGAGCGTTTGTTTTGATAAATCAATATGATATGGATGTTTTTTAAGCGTTTTTCAAAGCAGAAGGATGTGTGTTCAGTCTAGCGTGTGAAATCATATTTCAAGTTTAATTATTTAGAATAGTTAATTAACAGGTCTGAGTCCCCCAGACTTTACTAGATACCGATTAACAAATCGGTATCTAGTTCGTTTCTATACTTTGCCAACACTTAAATCAGTGGCTGTCATTTAAATAGATAGCGGGCGATAACTTCTTTTTGTTGTCCCCATTCATCAGCAATGCCAATACCAATGCCAATGATTTTCCCTTTCGCTTGAGGTGGATTTGCTTTCATTTTTACGTTGAAGCTAGCAAGCTTTGAGCTTTTTTCGTTTGCCAATAACGTCAAATGAGGTTGAAAGTTTTGGAAAACATTTGGGCTTCCGTAGCGCTGGAAGGCGGCTAGTTTATTCGGATAGCTTTTTACCCACCCTGGTAACACTGCATTGTGATCACGGAGTGGTTCAATGGCTAAAGTGACTTCGTCTGCGAGTCTTTGTAAGGAATTAGATGGCTCTAAGTTGATGAAAGCCCAGTTACTTTGTGTAACCGTGAGACCTTTTGCGTCAATCGGGAAGGCTTTAAAGTTCTGGGCTATTTTCTCTACTGCTTGCTTGATTGCTGCTTCTGACCCTTCAGGAAAATCTGTTAGATACAGAGTCGCGTGAACTGGAAAACCTTTCTCATAAAAGGTGTTGATGCCTTCTTTTTTAAGAGAATCACTTGTGTGTTTTACCAAGTCGCTGATGGGTTGAGAAGGAATCGCGAAAACATCCATACTAAGGCTTTTTGCTGAGGCACCAGTGGAAAAGCCTATTAAACTCATGAGGAAAATACAGGTGTATTTCAGTCTTGTTGTATTGCTTGCCTTGATCATATCTTGCGTCCTTTTACTGAATGGGAAAGCCTGCCTTAGGCAGCGTAAGGTTTATTATCATAACCAGTAAACCGTACTTTAAATTATTCATATGACGATATGAATAATTTAAATAGATGATAAAGTCAATTTTCTCATCATTTTACGGTCCAATATGAGTTTTAGTTAGATGCTTAAAAATAAAAAAAAACCGATATTGGCTTCAGCCAATATCGGTTTCTGTTGTGCTGTTTTATATTGTTAGGTTAGAGCGCTTTCTCTCGAATATTTTCTGTTGCCCGTGATGAATAGGACTAAGAAAATAGCTAAACCAATCAGTTGTAACCAGATATCAAAGTGTGGCCAAAGCATGAATATAGAGGACGCGAGTACTAATATTCTTGATGGAATGGACAATTTATCTTCCAAATAACCTTCCATCGCGGCAACCAAAGCGTACATGCCAAAGACAGCAAAGATAGTAAGGCGAATCAGTGTTTCTGTATCACCACCAATCAATGGCGTGTAAGCCATTAATAATGGGACTATGTAGAGCCCTTTTGCCAGTTTCCACGCGGTTAGGCCTGTTCGCATCGGTGGTGTTTTCGCAATTGCAGCCGCAGCAAAGGCCGTTAAACAAACCGGCGGTGTGACGTTACTGTCTTGTGAAAGCCAGAAGATGATCATATGCGCTGTTACTAAAATCATAGCAACACTGTTTGCACCAAGCGCTTGGTCCATCAACATACTTTTGAAGTCTGCAGGGACTTGCGCCAATAACGCAGTGGCTTGATCCATCGGCATGCCTTGGGCAAGTTTTGCAATGGATCCAGGATCAACTAGCATAAATACTGCGGTTGCTGCTTGCGGTAGACTACCGTTACTCATCATTTCTAATAATTGACTTTCAGCCATTAGATTAAAAATGGCGGGTGCAGAAAGTGTACCTAATACAATGTAAGACGCCGTTACAGGGAGCCCCATACCTAAGACTAATGATGCGATAGCAACCAGAACAATCGTTAAGAATAAACTGCCGCCAGCCCAATCTGAAATCATAATAGAGAAGGTATTACCAACGCCAGTGGTGCTGATGACGTTAACAACTAAGCCAATTCCGATCAGTAGAACGGCGGTCGTAGACATATTTTTGGCACCCTGTGCCATCGCGTCTAGAATCGCTATTGGTCCCATCTTATGGTTTTTAGATAACCAAGAAGACACAATTACTGCAATAATACCCAAGCCTGCAGCGTAAGTCGGTGTGAAGCCTTTTACTAAAAGTGTCACAAGCACCGCCAACGGCAGAATATTATGCCAACCTTCTTTTAATACTTGTGACATAGGAATGCCATCGTCTTCATCGACTGCCGTTACTCTCGTGCGCTTTGCTTCTACCCGAACAAAAAAGCCTACAGATAAAAAGTATAAAATAGCAGGAATAGTGGCAACACCAATGATGGTTACATAAGACACTTGAGTGTATGACGCCATGATGAATGCGCCAGCACCCATAATAGGAGGCATTAATTGGCCGCCTGTAGACGCTGCTGCTTCAATGCCTGCGGCAAATCGAGCTGGGAATCCTGCTTTACGCATTAGAGGAATAGTAATAACCCCAGTTGAAACCGTATTGGCAACGGAAGAGCCAGAGACTGATCCCATCAAGCCAGAGCCTAAGACGGCCACAAAACCCGGACCACCAATCATTTTACTGGCAAGAGAGCGGGCTAAAGAAATAATAAAATCGCCAGCACCAGATTTGACTAAAAATGCCCCAAACAAAATAAACATGAAGACAAAGCTCCATGAAATTCGAGAAATGGATCCAAACATGCCATCGGTACTGAAAAAGCTTCGGTAGAGAAGTGTTTCAACGCTTAACCCTGGGAACGAGAAAGGGCCGCTAATCCATTTTCCCCACAAAACAACATAGGTAAGCGCAACAAGAATCAGAAAAGGAATAAACCAGCCACTTGTGCGACGGATTAACTCTAAGGATAACAGCACGGCAATACTGGAAACAATCCAGTCACCGGTATCAAAGGTGACACCTCGAGCGTATAAGGCGTCTTCAAAAAAGACGATATAAAGTACCATTCCAATGAGTGCAAGCACGATCAGAATGTCAAAAAATAGGGCTATTTTGCTATCACGCCATTTTGGATTTGCGGGTATTAATAGCGCGCAAAGTGCGCCGAAACCTGCAAAGTGGAACGCAGATATTCTGAGTTCTGGCAGAGTGCCTATGGTGTTGATGTAAATATGTGCAACAGCAAGGAAAATCGACAAGGCAAAGACCACTCGAGTGATCCATCTTCCTTCTCTGTGTTTGGTTTCAAAATCTTCCAAACTGATTTCTTTTTCAGGCGATTTGATCGACTCAGTTGAAGCAGTCATAGGGCAGTTACCTTTGTACAAACAGGATAATGTAAAAAACAGTACCGCCTCTTATGAGGTGGTACTTACAAACGTTTTGATTAGTCTGCGATTAGATCAGCAGGAATTTTGATTCCTTGCTCACGGTAATAGCGAGCAGCACCTGGGTGAAGCGGCACTGGCAAGCCAGCAATGGCTTTTTCAAGTTTCATTACGGCAGTCGCTTTGTGAATCGCGCTCAAGTAGCCTAAGTTTTCATACAATGCTTTTGTTAGCTGATAAACATCTTCATCAGATACATCAGCACGGGTTGCTAAGAAATTAGGCTGAGCAATGGTGTTAATTGGTTTAGTTTGGCCAGGATAAGTGTTCGCAGGGATTACATAGCGAGTCCAAAGGTTGTAGCTTCCATTTGCTTCTTTCATCTGCTTGTCAGTGAAATCAAGCACAGCTACATTGTCACCGCCTAGCGAAGCATATAAACGAGTGACGGCACTGACTGGCACACCTGCTGGTGTGTTCATGCCATCGATATTACCGTTTTGCATCGCATCGGCACTGGAGCCGTAACCCAAGTAAGCAAGGCTGAAATTATCAGGTTGAATTCCTAAGCCTTTGAAAATCTGACGACCAGAACCTTCGGTTCCAGAATTCTTTGGTCCAATGGAAAACTTGTGGTCGGTACCTTCGATGTTTTTAAGGTCGGAAATAGTACCTGTCTTAACAAGATTGCTTCGAAGAGAGAAGTGCTCAACATTTTGCCACAACATAGATACTGAACGCAGTTCAGTTTGTTTACCTGATTGTGTTAATGGACCTTCGCCATTCCATGCCCAAGCACCGTATAAGCCTTGTAATATGGCAAATTGAGCTTGATTTTCTTTAAGCAGTTTGATGTTTTCGCCAGACCCTGCAGAGCTGATTGCTGAAAGTGACATACCAAACTTAGGTTCGAGCTTCACTTTACTTAAGGTGGCGATAGCAACGCCCACTGGGTAGTAAGTACCGCCGGTGGACGCCGTAGCAAGGATGTAGTTTCTATTATCGGCAGCGATACTGCTGGTTGCTGTTAACGCAATAGTAGCGGCAGTCGCTGTTGTAAGAATTGTTTTAGTGAAAAATCCCAGTTTCATTATATTTTTCTCCTTGGTGAGAACATCATTGTTTATTGTTATTAAGTCGAACAGGGTATTGTTCCGTTTGTGTATTTGGTTATTAATAATGGCTAACAATCATTAGCTCAGCGGCTCATAATTCAAATAGCAATATTGTCTTTCTAGACAGTAGGTCGTAAGAATAATTCATTTATAAACCAAAATTGTCGATAGTTTTTGATTTATTTTTACACATTCTTTAAATGTATAGCGAAGTGAGAGGTGATTGTCCATGGAAAACACAGAGATCAGTGTTGTGATGTTTGATTTAGGCAATGTGTTGGTTGATCTTGGCGATGTAGAAAAAATGCATGAGATGCTAAACACAGAAGGTGAAGAATCTGACGTTTGGCTGAAGTGGCTTCGTTCGCCTTCTGTTGCTGCCTTTGACTCAGGTAAGATCACATTTGACCAATTTGCGATGCGTTTGCCGCAAGAAGTAGGCAGTAATGTTGATAAAGAGACCTTTAAAAAGGCTTTCAAAGCGTGGCCAAAAGGCTTATTTACAGGTGCTCTTGAGCTGGTTCAATCGGTTAAGCCGAACTACCATCGAGCAATTTTATCGAATACCAATGCCGCCCATTGGTCTCGTCTCATGAATGAAATGGGGCTTGCTGGAAATTTCCACAGTTATTTTGCTTCTCATTTGATAGGGTCAGTAAAGCCTGATCGTTCTATTTATGATTATGTTCTTGACGCATTGCAGGTTGCGCCAGAGAAAATACTGTTTATTGATGATAATCAAGTAAACATTGATATGGCTCAAACTTTAGGCATTCAAGCTCACCGTGTGAAGGGTGTTGAAGAGGCAAAAAATGTATTAAATTCCTATAATGTATTACAGGAATAGGTTTTATTTTCGGGTAAAAATAATAGTGTATTGTGCTCCCTTGATAGGAAGTCATTGTCATCGAGATAGCAAAATAATTTGAATAGGGTATTTCTTATGCGTTCTTTTGATGGACGATCCTCAGGCATTTATTCAAGGGCACGACCGACCTATCCTGCAGAGCTGTATTATTGGCTTTCACATCAGGTAAAAAGTTCAGGTGTCGTATGGGATGCTGCTTGTGGCACTGGCCAAGCATCTATCGATTTGGCCGCTTATTTTGATAAGGTAGAAGCGTCAGATATCAGTGAATCTCAAATTGCTGAGGCGACACCGCATCGCAAAGTACATTATCAAGTCTTTCCTTCTGAAAAAACCAATTATCCAGACCATTATTTTGATGCGGTTTGCATAGGTCATGCGTTGCATTGGTTTGATTTGGATTTATTTTGGCAAGAAGTAAAGCGCGTACTTAAACCGGGTGGTCTTTTGGTGTGTTGGGGGTACAACTGGCTTACGGTAGGCGAGCAAGAAGACCTCGTTATTTCTGAGCATGTACTGTCTCATTTGTCTTCTTATTGGCCTGTACAGAGTCGTTTGCTTTGGAATCAGTATAGAGATATTCAATTCCCATTTGAGCCGATCGATGTTCCTAAATTTGATTTATATTGTAATTGGTCTGTTTCTCAAACCATGGATTTTATTCGCTCTTGGACGGCTGCGCAGTTGCGCATTCAAGACGAAGGCGATGATTTTTTAGTACAAGCAAATACGGTACTGCGCTCCGTGTGGAGTGACCCTTTACATAAAAAACAAATACACCTTCCATTTTTTGTTAGAGCTGGTCGCATGAAATAAGTCAGGCTTAGACTAAAGTGGAATAGATCATCATGTATAGAAAGCTATAGTAGTTTCAGCATCCTAAAAACAACTTTAACAATGGAGCGGGTTATGAAAACATTATACAGTGCAACCTCAAATGAGGCGGCAAAAAGCGCTAATATTAGTCAAGCAGAGTTTGAAAAACGCTATCAAGAATCGATCCAAAACCCAGAAGCATTTTGGGGGAGAGAAGGGAAGCGTTTAGATTGGATTACGCCCTATACCAAGGTTAAAAATACTTCTTTTGAGCGTGGAAATGTCAGCATAAAATGGTTTGAGGATGGTGAGCTTAATGTCGCCTACAATTGTATTGATCGCCATTTAGCTCAGCATGCCAACAAAGTCGCGTATTACTTAGAAAGTGATGAAGAGAATTCAGAAAAGAACGCTATTACCTATCAAACTTTGCACGATGAAGTTGGCCGTATAGCCAATGTACTAAAGAAACAAGGTGTGAAGAAAGGTGACCGAGTTGCCATCTACATGCCAATGATACCGCAAGCTGTCTACAGCATGTTAGCTTGTGCTCGAATTGGTGCTATCCATTCCGTTATTTTCGGGGGCTTTTCTGCCCATGCCATTGCCGATCGTTTGAATGACTGTGAAGTGAAACTTGTCATTACCGCAGATGAAGGTCGTCGAGCTGGCAACACTATACCTTTAAAACACAATGTAGATATGGCATTAGAAAACAATGCTTGCCCTACTGTTGAGAAAGTTTTGACCTATCGTCACACTAAAAAAGATGTCCCTTGGTTTGAGGGGAGAGATTTAGATTGGATGGTTGAGGCTGAAAAAGAAAGTACTGAATGCCCAGTAGAGACGATGAACGCTGAGGATCCTTTATTTATTCTGTATACATCAGGTTCAACTGGTAAGCCAAAAGGTGTTGTGCACACTACTGGTGGCTATTTGATGTATGCGGCTATGACACATGAAGTTGTATTTGATCTTAAGCCCGATGATGTTTTTTGGTGTGCGGCGGATGTTGGCTGGATCACAGGGCACAGTTATATTGTTTATGGCCCTCTAGCTAATGCAGCAACGAGTGTGTTGTTCGAAGGTGTACCAACGTACCCAGACTCTGGTCGTATTGGTCGTATTGTTGATAAATTTAATGTCACTATTTTATATACTGCGCCAACGGCAATTCGAGCGCTTATGTCGAAAGGCGATGAAGCAACGCGTTCTAGTAAACGTGATTCACTGCGCATTCTTGGTAGTGTGGGTGAACCAATTAATCCAGAAGCTTGGTCTTGGTACTATTCAGAAATGGGTAATGCTTCTTGTCCTATCGTTGATACTTGGTGGCAAACAGAAACCGGCGGCATGATGATGACACCACGAATCGTACAAGGCGATAGTAAGCCCGGTTCTTGTACGGGTCCTTTATACGGTGTTCAACCTGCATTAGTTGATGCTCAAGGTGTTTTGTTAGATGCGCAGGGTGTCAAGGTGGATGGCGGTCTGGTTATTACAGATTCTTGGCCTGGCCAAGCTCGAACTGTCTATGGTGATCACGAGCGTTTTGAACAGACTTATTTTAGTACCTTTGATGGTATGTACTTCACTGGTGATGGCGCGTCTAGAGATGCTGATGGTCATTATTGGATTACTGGTCGTATGGATGATGTATTAAATGTTTCAGGGCATCGCTTAGGGACAGCAGAAATCGAAAGTGCATTGGTAGCACACCCTTCTGTTGCAGAAGCCGCGATCGTTGGTTACCCGCATGACATTAAAGGCCAAGGTATTTATGTTTACGTTGCGCTGATTGATGGTGTTGAGCCAAGCGATGATTTAATGAAAGAACTGAAACAGTTTGTTCGTAAAGAAATTGGCCCGATTGCAACGCCTGATCTTATTCAATGGGCGACCAAAGGCCTGCCAAAAACGCGTTCAGGTAAGATCATGCGTCGTATTCTTCGTAAGATTGCGGCCAATGAACAGGACCAATTAGGCGACACAAGTACTTTGGCGGATCCAAGTGTGGTTGATGAATTGATCGATAACCGTTTAAATGTGAAGTCTTAATAACACTTAAAAAAAGAGTCATTAGTGATTTCACTTATTATTGCAGATGATCATCCTTTGTTTCGGAGCGCGCTAAGTGGCGCGCTTCGTGCTGAGATGAAAGGTATTACCATCGAAGAAGCCTATGATTTGGATTCAACTTTGCGCTGTTTGCGGCAAATGGAGGATGTGGATCTGCTTCTTTTGGATTTAAATATGCCCGGTAGCGGAGATTTGTTTGGTCTCATTCGGATCCGCTCTGACTTCCCCGATATTCCCGTTGCTGTTATTTCTGGTAGCGATGAAGTGTCTATGGTGGCTAAAGTGATAGAGGCTGGTGCGCTTGGTTTTATTCCTAAAACCAGTGAACCTGTTATTTATAGCAATGCAATCAATGCGATTTTAGCGGGAGATATCTGGCTGCCTGAGTATTTACAATCTGAATTGCTTAGCCAACCAAAGCCTGATTTAAGTATGCAACACAAGGTGGCAGAACTTACTCCGCAACAATATAAAGTTCTTTGTTATCTTCACGAAGGTTTGCTTAACAAACAAATTGCGTATGCGTTGTCGATTTCTGAGGCAACGGTAAAGGCACATATTACCGCTATCTTTCGAAAACTAGAGATCAACAACCGTACACAAGCCGTTCTGGTCGCCAGTGAGCTGAAACTACAGATTGGTAGCATCCAATCTTAGGGATTGCTGTTATCTTTGTGAGAGTGGGAGCAGGGCGGCACAGGATCGATGCCACCTTCATGCCAAGGGTGGCATTTGCCAAGCCTTCTTAGGCCTAAATAAACGCCTTTCACAATACCGAAACGTTCTATTGCCTCAATCATATAGCGAGAGCAGCTAGGGTAAAATCGGCAGTTGTTACCTAGAAAAGGACTAATCAAAAGTTGATAGCCTCTTACTAGTTTAATAAATAGAGTTTTTATCATAAAGTTGCTTTGTCTTTTAAATCGAGGTCTAGTAATAGCTCTCTTTCCTACGAAAACGAATATACCATGTCTGAACAGATTATTCATTTTGATGCGACTCAGGTGGTGGCCTATCAAGGCGAGCCAGGGGCTTATTCGCATCTAGCTTGTAAACAAACCTTCCCCCACTGGAAAAGCGTCAACTGTGCTACCTTTGCAGATGCCTTGCAGATGGTCGAGCAAGGAGATGCGCATTACGCGATGATTCCTGTTGAAAACTCCACCGCAGGTCGTGTCGAAGAAATTTATCGTGAATTGAGACGTACTCAACTGTATGTTGTTAAAGAACATTTTGAACCGGTTAATCATTGTTTAATGGCGCGTCATGGGATGACCCTAGAGCAAGTGAGCCAGATTGGTAGTCATCCACAAGCATTGGCTCAATGTGACAGTAATATCAAAGCACTGGGGGCGAAAAGTGTCGCCATGTATGATACGGCAGGTGCCGCGAAGCATCTTGCTGAGCAAGCTGAGGCGGGGCTAGCTGTTATCTCCTCAGAGCTGGCCGCTGAGCTGTATGGGCTAAACATACTAAAAACCTACTTTAACGATACTCAAGGTAATACAACGCGATTTTTAGTGTTTGCTAAACAGCAGAAAATGCCTGCTTTCGAACCTCAACAAACCTACATCACCTCTTTTATGTTTCGTGTGCGAAATATCCCGGCGGCACTTTATAAAGCCATGGGCGGCTTTGCTACCAATAGTATTAATATGTTGAAGCTAGAAAGTTACATGGTGAATGGTCATTTTACAGCGACACAGTTTTACGTCGATGTAGAAGCGCACTTCCAAGACCCTGCAATGCAGATTGCACTGGAAGAATTGCGTTTTTTTTCAGAAGAGATTCGTATGCTGGGCACCTATTATGCTGATGAGTATCGAGTGAAACGAGCCGCGTCTATAATTTAATGCTCTTGAATAAAAACGCCCTGACCTTAAGTGCCTAGCTATTGGGGCACTTAAGGTCAGGGCGTTTTTGTCTGTGTTATTTGCTTAAAAAACGTTTTACTAAACCCGTAAATGCCGCTGGTTTTTCGGCGTGTAGCCAATGCCCTGTGCCTGGGATCATTTTGAATTCTGCATTAGGGAAGAGTGCCATAATCGCATTTTGGTAGTCTGCAATGATGTAGTTAGATTTCTCACCCTTGATAAACAATGTCGGTGTGTCGATAGGTGCAGAGATCTCTGGTTTCTTTAAAATAGTGGCGTAGCTATTGGCGATATTGTCGAGAGAGATCACCAAACTAAAATTGTTGTCTTTTTTTGTAAGATTTTTCAGTAAGAACTGTCTAATAGGTAGGCTTGGTTCAAATTGACTTAGTATGGTGTCCGCTTGTTTGCGAGATTGAATGTCTGCTTCGTTAACTGCTTTCAGTCCTTTGAATATCTCGGTATGGCCTGGTTGGTAATCCACAGGGGATATGTCTGCGATAATCAGTTTTTTAATTTGATTTGGTTTGGCCATGGCGGCCATTTGCATTGCAACTTTTCCGCCCATCGAGTGTCCGAGAAGATAGAACGACGTTAATTTGGCGGCATTAGCCCACGCCAATATAGCGCTCGCCATTTTGGGGTAGGTGGCGTCTTCTAGTGGTGAAGATGCGCCATGATTAGGCAAGTCCAAGCAATAAACCGTAAAGTGTTCAGCAAGGGATTGTGCGATTGAGTGCCAGTTGTCTGCGTTGCCAAAAAGGCCATGAATGATGACAAGAGCTGGGCCAGATTCACCGTATTTTTTTGCGTGTACCATAATAACCTTATTGTTCAACATCAAATTTAACACATTGTAGCAAGTCTTTAGACTGTTCGCTTCCATTCAGACAAGGCACTTTTTTCATGCTAGATACATTCTTTATTCGAAATTTAAAGCAACCATTAGCGCGTTTGGCGCAGAGCTTAGATGCTTTAGGTGCCACCGCTAATGGCATAACTGTGGTGGGTTTTTTGTTTGGCCTTTTAGTTTTGCCTGCTTTGTACTGTGAAATGACCTTTGTTGCCTTGTTGTTGATTGTATTCAATCGCGCGATGGATGGGTTAGACGGTGCGGTAGCGCGAGTTCAAGGGCCAACCGATTTGGGTGGATATTTGGATATTACGTTGGATTTTATTTTTTATTCGGCAGTGATATTTGGCTTTGCATTAATGAACCCCGCGGAAAATGCATTGGCGGCGAGCTTTTTGATTTTTGCGTTTATGGGGACGGGGAGTAGCTTTTTGGCCTTTGCGATCATGGCTGAAAAGCGCAATATCGAGCGTTTAGACTATGGCAGAAAGTCACTTTATTTTTTAGGGGGATTAACAGAAGGAACGGAGACGATTTTGTTCTTGGTGTTGATTTGTCTGTTGCCTGATTACTTTTCAGTATTAGCGTATGTATTTGGTGCTGCGTGCTGGATAACAACGGCAACCCGTATTTATGCAGGTTACCGAACATTGTCTTAACGTTATCTAAACTTGGATGGGTAAGGTGCCTGTGATTAGTCGTGAAAAAAGGCGATTTCAATGTCACTTTTTACGATCGCACAGCAAGCAAGCATGTAGCCACTGTGAACCCAAGCAAGGGGCTCAAATGGGTATTCCACTTGCCCCCATAACAGCTTAATTGAGCAAGAAGAGCAGTAGCCTTCACGGCATTGGTATTCGATGTGAATACCCGCTCTTTCCAGCTGAGGCAGCAGCGGCTCGTCTTCAGTGACAAGAAACTGCTTCTTACCCAATAAGACGCGATGTACCAGGTCTTTAGATAGTGAGTCTTGTTTAGAGATCGAAGTCATCGAAGTCTGAATCGTCTAGGCTGTTGTCTGTTTGGCCCACTAAGTAGGAGCTAATTTCTGCTTCTTGAGGAGCCACTTGTACGTTGTCGCTAACGAGCCAAGCATTGATCCAAGGAATTGGATTGTGCTTAGTACTAAAGCAAGTATCCAGCCCCACTGCTTGCATGCGTACATTGGTAATGTACTCAACATATTGGCTTAGAATTTGAGCGTTTAGGCCGATCATGGAGCCATCTTTAAATAAGTAAGTTGCCCATTCTTTTTCTTGCTCTGCCGCTTCAATGAAGATGTTGCGTACCTCATCTTGGCATTCTGCCGCAATCATTGCCATTTCAGGGTCATCTTTACCAGACGCCATTAGGTTCAGCATGTGCTGAGTCCCCGTCAGGTGAAGGGCTTCATCGCGTGCGATCAATTTAATGATCTTAGCGTTACCTTCCATTAATGTGCGTTCAGCAAAGGCAAAACTACAAGCAAAGCTGACGTAGAAGCGAATGGCTTCCAATACGTTAACGGAAGCAATGGTGAGGTAGAGGGCTTTTTTTAGCGTCGGCATGGAAATTTCAACGCTGCCTTTACCAGGGATATGGTGTGTGCCCATGCCCAGTGTGTTGTACAAACTGACCATTTCAATTAAGCGGTCGTAGTAGACAGAGACACTGTCTGCTCGTTTGGTAATTTCTGTGTTGACGGTAATATCATCAAAAATAACCGTTGGATCATTGACAATATTTCGAATGATATGAGTGTAAGAACGGCTGTGAATGGTCTCACTAAAAGACCAGGTTTCAATCCAGGTTTCTAATTCTGGTAGCGACACAATTGGCAATAACGCAACATTAGGTGAGCGGCCTTGCACGCTGTCTAGCAAGGTTTGGTATTTTAAGTTACTCAAAAAAATGTGTTGTTCATGCTCGGCTAGCTGTTGGAAATCTTTACGATCGCTAGACAGATCGACTTCTTCAGGACGCCAAAAGAAAGACAATTGCTTTTCAATTAGTTTTTCAAAAATAGGGTGTTTTTGCTGGTCGTAGCGAGCAACATTGACATTTTCACCAAAGAACATAGGTTCTTTCATACTATCGAATTGCTTGCGGTTAAAAGTCGAGTAACTCATTGCTCAGGGGGTTCCTTAAATTCATCAGGCGTTCTATAGAGAAAAGCCTTAGAGAGTGATTAAATTTCTGTTTCGCTTTACACAACTAAGCCCCATCCTAGGATGGGGCTTGTGTTTGTGTGACAAATATCAGGCCTAGATCTTACAAGCACCACCGGCACAATCATCAATGTCGTCTTGCTGATCGTCCGCACCATCGCGGGTGTTATGGTAATAAAGTGTTTTTACACCCAGTTTGTAAGCGGTTAGAAGGTCTTTTAAGATCACCTTCATAGGTACTTTTTGAGACTCAAATTTCTGAGGGTCGTAGTTTGTGTTCGCCGAAATTGCTTGGTCAACAAACTTCTGCATAATACCCACAAGCTGCAAGTAACCATCGTTTGAAGGGATGGTCCATAATAGCTCATATTGCTCTTTTAGGCGATCAAACTCAGGCACAACTTGCTTAAGAATGCCGTCTTTACTGGCTTTCACAGAGACAAAACCGCGTGGTGGCTCAATGCCATTGGTCGCGTTGCTGATCTGAGAAGACGTTTCAGAAGGCATCAGCGCGGTTAGCGTTGAGTTACGTAAGCCATGTTTCACAATATCAGTACGCAATGTTTCCCAATCGTAGTAAAGCTCAGGAGAAACGATGTTATCGATTTCTTTTTTGTAAGAGTCGATTGGCAAAATGCCTTTTGCGTACGTTGTTTCATTGAAAGCCAAACATGGGCCGAACTCTTGAGAAAGTTTGTTCGATGCTTTTAGTAGGTAGTACTGAATCGCTTCGAAAGTTTTGTGGGTCAGTTCGTTCGCACTGCCATCAGAATATTTAACGCCGTTCTTCGCTAAATAATACGCATAGTTGATGACACCAACACCCAAAGTACGACGCAGTTCAGTGGCACGTTGCGCCGCTGGAATCGGGTAGTTTTGGTAATCAAGTAACGCGTCCAATGCGCGAACAATCAATTCAGACAGTTCTTCGAGCTCATCAAGGTTTTCTAAGGCACCAAGGTTAAAAGCAGACAAGGTACAAAGGGCAATTTCGCCTTCTGGATCGTCGATGCGGTTTAATGGTTTAGTTGGTAGTGCGATTTCTAGACACAAGTTACTTTGTTTAACCGGCGCCACGGCTGGGTCAAACGGGCTGTGCGTATTGCAGTGATCGACGTTTTGCAGGTAGATACGGCCTGTACTAGCACGCTCAGAAGCAAACAAGGTAAACAGTTCAGACGCTTTAATGGTTTGCTTGCGGATAGATTCGTCTTGCTCATATTGAACGTATAGACGGTCGAACTCTTCTTGATCTGCGAAGAAAGCATCGTAGAGTCCAGGTACATCTGATGGACTGAATAAGGTGATGTTGCCACCTTTAATCAGACGTTGGTACATCAGGCGGTTAAATTGAACGCCGTAATCTAGGTGGCGAACACGGTTTTCTTCAACACCACGGTTATTTTTCAAGACCAATAGGCTTTCTACTTCTAGATGCCAGATCGGGTAGAAAACAGTGGCCGCACCGCCACGAACACCACCTTGTGAACAGCTTTTTACGGCAGTTTGGAAGTGTTTGTAGAATGGAATACAGCCTGTGTGGAAAGCTTCACCGCCACGGATTGGGCTACCCAAAGCGCGAATAGCGCCCGCATTTACGCCAATACCAGCGCGTTGACTAACGTACTTAACGATAGCGCTAGACGTGGCATTGATAGAGTCTAGAGAGTCACCACATTCAATCAATACACAGCTACTGAACTGACGTGTAGGGGTACGAATACCCGCCATGATCGGTGTTGGTAGTGAAATTTTGAACTTAGAAACAGCATCATAAAAACGTTTGATCAAGACTAAGCGTTCTTTCTTATCGTAGCCTGCAAACAAGCATGCAGCGACTAGAATATAGATAAATTGTGGGCTTTCATAAATCTGGCCACTAACGCGGTTTTGAACTAAATATTTCCCTTCTAGCTGTTTAACCGCAGCGTAAGAAAAATCCATATCACGAGAGTGATCAATAAAACCGTTTAGTTTCTCGAAGTCTTCTTTAGAGTAATCTTTTAGCAGGTTTTCATCGTAGCGCTTTTGTTCAACAAGGTTTTGCACATGAGCATAAAGATGCGGTGGCTCAAAATCACCAAATGCTTTTTTACGCAAATGGAAGATGGCAAGGCGCGCGGCAAGATACTGGTAATCAGGGGTGTTTTCCGAGATTAAATCTGCAGCTGATTTGATCAAAGTTTCGTGAATATCAGTGGTTCGAATCCCTTCAAAGAACTGAATTTGGGCTTTTAATTCGACTTGGGAAACGGATACATTGTCTAAGCCATCAGCGGCCCATGTAATGACTTTATGAATCTTCTCAAGATTGATGTTTTCGGTCTGCCCGTTACGCTTAGTAACTGTGAGAGTGCTCATGCCTTAACTTCCCATTAGTGCATTCTGTGATTTAAGAGGTGTTTTACTGTATCTAGTGTTGGTTTGCTTGTTTGAACACTACATATAGTGTTTTGATCACCTGACTGTGAGAACAATAATGCTCTTTTTTTTTTAAATCAAGACTTGATAAATGCACAGAATTAAGGTCTGTTAGCTGCGGTAAGCGTCTACTAACTAGGCTCGCCTTAGGAAGCGGAATCTTGGTGGGAGGCAATATGTGATTGTCTTTTTTTTACTATTTTTACGAAAAAAAAATAGCCTTTTTTCTTGCCCAAACATTGATCAGGATTAAGCGCTTAGCACCATTTTGGCAAAAGCGACCAAAGAGAATAAAATTAACTGATGTACCAGATAGATAGGTAGAGCGAAGCGACCCATGAAGGTTAATATTTGCACCAATAAGTGGTTTGGAATGGTGCATTTATGCCAATTTAAATAACCGAATAGAGGACCAATCAAAACAACCCCAATCCAAGGCAGTGGAAAAAGAATGTCTAGTGTCTGATGAGGTAAATTTAAGTAATGTACTATGGTAGGAAGGGCGTTTGGGAAATGCAACCAAGACGTTTCACTGTAGATGGCGAGAATAGCGCTGCCGATCAAAGCAGAAAGAATGGGGCGACGACTTAATGGGCGTACCAAAAAGGTAGCCAGAAAAATAAAGTGTAAGATGCCAAAAAAAATCCAATGATTGGGGAGCGCAAGATAGGTTCCGAGAGAAATCAATGCAGCAGCCAGCAGTACTTTTACGTCTCGTTTCCAAATGACGAATCTGAGGTGATGACGATTGGATAAATAGGCGGACCAGCCTACAGCGGTGAGAAATAGCGTCACGATAACGCGTCTAAAATCGATCCAGAATGGATCGGCTAATGAAAACTCAATATAGCCAAAGTTTCCTAGGTCCCAGCAAAAATGAAAAATCATCATAAGCAAAACGGCAAAGCCTCGATATGCATCAAGGAACGAACTGCGTGAAACGTCTAAAACATCATGATCTGCTGACATGTGAATCCAAGGAAAATATAACGAAGAGAGTCCGGCCATCATACCGACACTCAAATTCGAGCTCAAGGTGCTCGGTGCTATTACCTTGTCTTAAAAAGAATTTAGAGTGGAATCAAGAGAAAATTATTATGTTTGGTCGTGAGGTTAGTGTGCCTCGCAAAGTCGCTTTTTTGGGTGATCATGGGCTTTGCTATCGTTATTCCGGTGTAGATCATTATGCGCAGGGGTGGCCAGATTGGTTGCTGAGTATTAAGCAAGAAGCCGAGTGTTTATCGGGGCAGCGGTTTAATTGTGTCTTATTAAACTGGTATCAAGATGGTGACGATTATATGGGGTGGCATAGTGATAGCGAAGTGACGCTTGGCCCTGCGCCTGTGGTGGCGATGTTAAGTTTAGGTGCGCAGAGGGAGTTTGTATTTCGCCTTAAAGGCAATCACAAGATAAAACATACGGTAAGTTTAACTAACGAAAGCTGGTTAGTGATGTGTGAATCTACTCAGGTGTTGTGGCAGCATAGTTTACCGAAAAGAAAAAAAGTCAAAGAGGAGCGGATAAGTTTAACGTTTCGGCTCCTCTTATTCTGATCACTGTACACAGGGTTAAGGCGCTTTACGTCGCAATGTCCATTGTTCATTAATTTTTCTGAAGCATAGACGATCATGGAGGCGACTAGGACGGCCTTGCCAAAACTCAATAGAGGTTGGGTTTAAAGTATAGCCACCCCAGTTTTCAGGGCAGGCCACTTTTTGATCCGTGAACGCTTTTTCTTCTGCCTTAAAGGCGGCTTGAAGAACGCTTCGATCTTTAATGATGGTACTTTGTTTTGATGTTCGTGCAGCAAGTTGACTGCCTCTAGGACGACTAGAGAAATAGTCTTCAGAAACCTCTCTGAGTACTTTTTCTACCGTACCTTCAATACGAATTTGTCGTGATAACGTGGGCCAAAAAAACGTTAAGCAAGCTTTGTTGTTGTGTGCTAGCTGCTGGCCTTTGTCGCTTTCATAATTGGTGAAGAAGGTGAAGCCAGACTCATTATGTTCTTTTAACAGAACCACACGAGCATGAGGCTGCCCTTGAGCGTCGACTGTGCTTATTAGCATAGCCGTTGGATCATCGACGCCTTCGTCGATAGCAAAAGCAAGCCATTGATCAAAGAAAGCGGTTGGGTCGTCTCCCACGGTATCTTCCAAGAGATCCTCGAATTGATAATCACGTCGAATGGCGTGTAGGTCACGGTTCATAATCAGATCCTGTAAGTTGAGATGGTCATAACTTTTGAAATTTGTGTCATCATTGCCATAACAGGTTTAGGGAAAACATAGCCCCCAGAGTCTAATGCTGCTTGTTTATGTCGTGCTTCATCAATGTGCATTTGAGTAAGCACTGCTTTACTTTTTACATCTTGTACTGGCAATGCGCTCATATGTTTTTCTAAATGAGTGCAGACTTGATCTTCGGTTGCGGCGACAAAGCCTAAACTGAGCTTGTCACTAATCAATCCAGCCCCTGCGCCGATACTAAAAGAAGCACCATAAAATAATGGGTTTAAAATACTGGGTCGACTGCCTAAATCGTATAAGCGTTTCTCACACCATACGAGGTGATCTATTTCTTCTTCTGCAGCATGCTCCATTTTTTCTCTAACGGCATCCAGTTTGGCTGTGCTTGCTTGGCCTGCATACAATGCTTGAGCGCAAACTTCACCAGTATGGTTTATCCGCATTAGGCCAATAGCATGCTTGCGTTCAGCATCCGTGTATTGTGCCTCTTGGTGTTCGTTAGCTGGAGACGCTCGCATGGCTTTTGCTGCGTGTGGCACTAGTGTTTGCAGAGCCCGATCAAGCTGTAATACCGCTTTGTCTAGAACAGAAAACATCGTATTTACTCCTATTAGCCTGGCGGCCAGGTCATGGCGCGACCACCGAGTACATGCATGTGAATGTGGTACACGGTTTGGCCACCCATTTCATTACAGTTCATTGTGACGCGATAGCCGGCATCGCTAATGCCTTTTTCTTTGGCGATTTTCGCCGCAACGATAGGGAGCTTCCCTACGATCGGAGAATCGTCATCGGTCAAGTCGTTTAATGTACTGATATGGCGCTTTGGGATCACTAAAAAGTGCGTTGGCGCCTGAGGCATGATGTCTTCAAAGGCAATCACATCATCATCTTGGTACAAAATAGTGGCTGGTATCTCGCCTTTGACTAATTTACAAAATAGGCAATCCATGTAGTCCCCTAGGTTTCTATTATTGAAGGTATGTATCGATTCATCAAGGCTCTTTGCGCAAAGGTTTGATGCTAGGCAATAAAGTGTTTTTATGTCTCTCGCCTCTGCGAATCAGGCGCAATAATTGCACTTGCAGTTGGCTATCAAGTTCACTGCCGGTCATTAGCTCATCAAAGCCAATGGTTTTCGCGTAATCTCGTGACATTTTAACATTATTCGTAATCAGTAGGCATTGGTCTTCAACTTTCATCAGTGGTCGAACTTTCTGAATAGTGATATGAGGAATATGCCCGCCATTATCAAAGACTAAAATAATACTGGCCAAATATCGGTTGTCTGGTTTGTCTAAGAATATTAGTAACTCATCCAATTGATCAAAATGCTCAATATTATTGTGCTTAGACTGTAGGATATTTAATGCTTTTTGTAAGTCTTTATCCTGTTGGCCGAAGAGAATTAAATCGCAATTATGTTCCTGCTCTAGTTCGGTTCTGGCGTATCGAATATGAGACGAAATTGGAATACTAACACTTAATACTTGAGATTTTTCATGCTGAGTAATGTCCATTTTACCATTTAGATGATGGATGAGTAACGAGATGTAGTTCATCCCTAAATCAAATCCCCCTTCAGCTTTAGACACCCGATTTGGAATGGGGTAGCAGTAGAGCTCAAGCATTCGTATGCCTTCACGATTTAAGTCGTGACGAGAAATCTCCATCGTTAGCACTTGATCGGTGAAGTATTTGAATTCCAGTATCATGGTTTCAATCAAATGCTGAATAAGCTCAGCATTGTTTAATATTTCTACATGATCAATGTTCTTAGTGATGAGATCGACACTTGTATTGTCTTGATCTAGAAGTTGAAAGCTATTGTATGCATCGTCGACAATTTTAGTTAAAAACAGTGGCAGCGATTGTTCCGGTTGAGTTTTGTCTTGTGTGGCACCGATGAAATCAAGGCGTTGAGTTAATTCTTGCAAGTTGTTGTTAGCAATCAGCCCATTATGAATAAGCTGCCTGTTTTTCTCACTTTTAAGGTTTTTTTCTATTTCTAAAAGGCTTCCATCGATAACATTGATCTGTCTGCGCAAGCGGCTTGATAGGTCCGAAATAAGATCTAACGTCTTAGCCTGTGAGTAGCGAGTTAAGCGGGATTGTTTTTTCAAAAATGGATTGAGTTGAGCAATCATGCCGCTGAAATGGATCATGGCTTCAATAATAAATATAACCGTCAAGCCCCATTCATAAATGATTGGACTGGACATCATTCCGTAGGCGCTCATTGCCCAAATAAAATACCCAATGAGCAAAGTGATACGAGCTGTTAAATAATGTCCAGAAAAAGGAATGGATTTGAAATAGGCATAAACAGCCAATGCGGTTAACAGAAGCAGTGTAATAAAAGTGATAAAAGACAAGTAGATGATATTGATAAAATGTGGTGACGCGGTAAAGAGTATCGCGAAAAAAGCATTAGTAGTACCAAGGACAACTAGCGCTTTATCGAGCGTCGGTAAATAGGATTTGGTATCCAGATAGAGTCGGGAGAAAAAGGTCATGCCAACCATACAAGATAGAGCGGCAAAATTGTATATACGTTCTTGTAGTCCTACTTGATTAGGAAAAAATTGATAAAGTTGACCATGGAAGGCCAGATGAAATAAAGCGATTGCTAACAGCATAACACTGTACACAATGTACATCGGGTGTGTGCTTTTTATATAGAAAAAGAGATTACTTAAGAACACAATCAATAAAATTCCCATTAATAAGCCGGTAAAAGTAAAGTTCTCTTGTGAGCTTAATGAGACCTTAGACAAGGTTTTAAGATAGATCTGCATATTGATGGGTAAGTTTGAAGATAACCGCAGATAGATAGTAAATACGGGTGGAGCGTTACTTGGTAGCGGAAAAAGATAATTCGGGTGCTCAATGGGTCTATTCGAATAAGGACGGTCTTCACCGAGACGAGCTTGAACCTGGTTTTCATAAAGGCTAGGAATGTAGATATCAACATATTCTAAACGTGGGGCATTGAGTTCAAGTAACACAGGTTGGTTTTTGCTGGTTCTAATGGCGACTTCTGTTCGCAACCAAATGTTTCCTTTAATCAACCCTAGTTGTAAGGAATACCCGTTAACGGGTAAAAAATGCTTGGAGTATGCTTCTGAAGAGACAGTGTTGATTGATAACTGCCCACTGCTGTCAACAAGATAGTGGGCACTTTTCGCTACATTAAACACGCTATGGGTGTCATCTATCAACGCAATGTCGTGAGCGGCCCAAGAGTCATTGGTAGCCAACAATAAAAATAGTAGAATTAGTCGTGAAAACAAAAAGCTAGCCCAGAATGTTTTAAGTAAGGCTATCATTATTAACTAGATAGGGGATGAAATGCTATATCCAATTTTAGTAGAGCATTATGTTTGGTTTAGCTTAGCTTTACTGTGCATTACTTGGTTTACTCGACAGCATAAGCCAAAGGTGCGTACAAACCTGATGTACGGTTATGCGATGATTGCAACGATCGGTTTTTTACTGGCATTGCATTGGGTCGCTGGAGTGATTTTTGGGTTGATTTTTTTAGAGCTTGGTCGATTATTTAAGGTGTGGCTAGATAAAAAAGAACAGCAACTTAAAAAATAATTTCACGTCAAATCCAGATAATCTACTTACAATAGAACCAAGTTCATAGCATTAGAATCGAAAATCACAGATAAAAAAGGCTTTCAATTGAAAGCCTTTTTTATTGCCTTTCAAAACTGAAATATCAGCCTTCGTTCTATTTATCTCACCCTCGCAGAAGTAATTCACTTTATAAATAAATGTTGAGTTTTCGTTATTTAAGGTGTTCTCATGTATTTTTTTGTAATCCAAATTCTGACTAAAAGAACAGATTTGTGTTTTGCTTACAGTAATCTGACTGTTTTTATGTTTAGTCTTGATAAATATAAAGGACAAAAACTCATAAATGTAGAAAAGAATGTGGTGCTTTCTTGTGTGACCGTCATGACTCTATACAGGATAAGAATAAGGCGAGTAGGATAATTGACATCTGCTGAAGATGCTCCTGAACGCATCTGATTTTCAGCGTCGATGAGCAGAATTTTTGTTTGAAATAATAAATCTAATAAAAAAATAATGATTCTCAGGATTTTTTGCAAGTCGTTTTCTATCACTTCAGTTTAGTTGAATAGGTTAGATCATTTTCCTGCATCTGCCTGATATCGAACCTTCAAAAAATAATAGGGTATTGACTCAATCTTCTGAGCCAATGTTTTTGTCCAACATTTAATTTAAGCGCCGTTTTCTATGTCTACACCTGTCGATGTAATCGCCCATCATTGGGCATTTGCAGTGTTTATTGTGGTCGCTATAGGCCTTGGTGGTGCGATGTTGATCGGAGGGACTTTCTTAGGCGGAAGAGCACAAGCTCGCGCCAAGAATACGCCTTTTGAATCTGGTATTGCATCGGTTGGTACCGCGCGACTTAGGTTTTCCGCCAAATTTTATTTGGTTGCTATGTTCTTTGTAATCTTCGATGTCGAAGCCCTTTATTTATATGCCTGGGCGGTATCCATTCGTGAAAGCGGTTGGATGGGCTTCATTGAAGCCACTACGTTCATTTTTGTATTGCTTGCTGGTTTGATTTATTTGATCAGAACTAAAGCGTTGGATTGGGCGCCAGTTCGTTCAAAAGAGCTTATTAATCAATCTGAAATTATCAAACTTGTCGACGGTTCTCACAAATAACCGAGAGGTCTCATCATGGATTATACGCTCACACGCATTAATTTGGATGGCGAAGACGATCGCTATCCACTTGAAACTACAGAAGTGGTCAGTGACCCGCTTGAAGAGCAGGTTCACCGTAGTGTTTACCTAGGTAAGCTCGAGCATGCAGCACATGATTTAGTCAATTGGGGGCGTAAAAACTCACTTTGGCCATACAATTTTGGCTTGTCTTGTTGTTACGTTGAAATGACCACGTCATTTACTGCCGTCAATGACGTCGCTCGATTTGGTTCTGAGGTACTTCGTGCCTCACCAAGACAGGCGGATTTCATGGTTGTAGCAGGCACCTGTTTTACCAAGATGGCGCCTGTTATTCAGCGTTTATACGATCAAATGCTAGAACCAAAATGGGTGATTTCAATGGGGGCTTGCGCTAACTCAGGCGGCATGTACGACATCTATTCTGTGGTTCAGGGTGTTGATAAATTCATTCCTGTGGATGTGTATATTCCAGGTTGCCCACCTCGTCCAGAAGCCTATATTCAAGCGCTCAATTTACTTCAAGAAGCCGTCGGTAAAGAACGTCGTCCACTGTCTTGGGTTGTGGGTGATCAAGGGGTTTACAAAGCCAATATGGAGCCTGAGCGTGAACGAAAACGTGATGATCGTATTGCGGTGAAAAACCTACGAACTCCGGACGAAATTTAATCGTTCATTATGTGCATTAAGCGTATTTCAAGATAGTGAGCAAAGATGACCAAAGCAACAAGTTACTCCGTCCCTGAGTCTTGGAAGACTGGAGATCACCGCACTGACCCTGTCGTTAGTGAGCTTATCGAAAAGTTTGGAGAGTCAATATTTCATTTTCAAGCAACACGAACTGGGATGCCAGTTGTTTGGGTTGCTCGAGAACGAATCACTGACGTTATCCTTTTCTTAAAAAACATCTCTAAACCTTATTCCATGTTGTATGACCTGCATGGGGTTGATGAGCGTCTACGAACACATCGTGAGCAATTACCGACCGGTGTTGATTACACAGTTTTCTATCACCTGTTATCTATTTATCGCAATACCGACATTATGTTAAAGGTCGGGTTGAGTGAAAAAGAGTTAGAGCTACCCAGCATTATTAGCCTGTTTCCAAACGCTAATTGGTATGAGCGTGAAACTTGGGAAATGTTTGGTGTCGTCTTTAAGGGGCACCCTAATCTACGTCGTATCATGATGCCAGATACATGGGAAGGTCATCCATTACGCAAAGATTATCCCGCTCGTGCAACCGAATTTGACCCTTATGAGTTAACACGCCAAAAAGAAGCGATTGAAATGGAAGCGCTTACTTTTAAACCCGAAGAATGGGGTATGGCGCGTAGTAAAGACAATGAAGACTTTATGTTCCTTAACTTGGGGCCAAACCATCCTTCTGCACATGGTGCTTTTCGCATTATTTTACAGCTTGATGGTGAAGACATTGTCGACTGTGTTCCTGATATTGGTTACCACCATCGTGGTGCTGAAAAAATGGGCGAACGCCAAACCTGGCATAGCTATATTCCATACACCGACCGTATTGAATATTTAGGTGGGTGCGTTAATGAAATGCCTTATGTATTAGCGGTTGAAAAGCTTGCTGGTATTAAAGTACCTGAACGTGTGGAAGTGATTCGAGTGATGCTGTCTGAGCTATTTCGCATCAATAGTCATTTACTTTATATCTCCACGTTTATTCAAGATGTTGGCGCGATGACGCCGGTGTTTTTTGCTTTTACTGATCGTCAGAAAATATACGACGTAGTGGAAGCGATTACCGGTTTTCGTATGCATCCGGCTTGGTTTCGCATTGGCGGTGTGGCTCATGATCTGCCAAAAGGTTGGGAACAGTTACTAAAAACCTTTTTAGATTGGATGCCTAAACGTCTAGATGAATATGTAAAAGCAGCGCTGCATAACTCCGTATTGAAAGCGCGCTCTCAAGGTGTTGCAACCTATAACGCCAAAGAAGCGTTGGAATGGGGTGTCACTGGAGCAGGACTACGAGCCACCGGTATCGAATTTGATGTGCGCAAATGGCGCCCTTATTCAGGCTACGAAAATTTTGATTTTGAAATCCCTGTCGGCGGTGGTGTCAGCGATTGTTACAACCGTGTCATGCTTAAAGTTGAAGAGATTCGTCAAAGTCTGAAGATCTTAACTCAGTGTTACCACAACATGCCTTCTGGTCCATTTAAAGCGGATCATCCATTGACGACTCCGCCTCCGAAAGAGCGAACTCTGCAGCATATCGAGACCATGATCACCCACTTTTTACAAGTGTCATGGGGTCCAGTTATGCCTGCCAATGAGTCCTTTCAAATGATAGAAGCGACCAAAGGCATCAACAGTTATTACCTCACTAGCGATAGCAATACTTCTAGTTATCGTACCCGTGTACGTACGCCGAGTTTTCCGCATTTGCAGCAAATTCCATCGGTAATTCGAGGCAGCCTAGTATCGGATCTCATTGTGTACCTAGGCAGTATTGATTTTGTTATGTCAGATGTGGACCGTTAATCATGAGTCAATCGATTGAAATAATTACAGTGAGTGACGACGATTTCATTCTAAATGATGCTGATGCGCAGGCTATCGAGCATGAAAAACATCATTATGAATATCCTCGTGCCGCTTCTATTGAAGCATTAAAAATTGTTCAGAAACGTCATGGCTGGGTGCCAGATGGTGCGATTAAAGCCATCGCAGGTTTATTGGGTATACCCGCCAGTGATATTGAAGGTGTCGCCACTTTTTACAGTCAAATTTATCGTCAGCCAGTGGGAAAACACATTATTCGCTATTGCGATAGTGTCGTTTGTCACATAACGGGTTTTGAGGAAATCGTTGATGAGTTAGAAAAACAACTCCAGATCAAACCTGGACAAACCACAGCGGACAATCGTTTTACGCTTTTGCCAACGTGTTGTTTGGGGAACTGTGATAAAGGGCCAACCATGATGGTGAACGATGATACGCACGTGCGCTTACAAGTCGCTACGCTGTCAACAATTTTGGAGCAGTATCAATGAGCCTATCAAGTAAGCGGACGGCAGAAGATCACCCGCTAACATGGCGTCTTCGTGATGATGAACAGCCAGTTTGGTTAGAAGAATATCGTCAACGAGAAGGTTACATCGGTGTCGAAAAGGCCTTAGCGATGCACCCTGATGAAGTGGTTGCTCAGGTGAAAGACGCAGGTTTACGCGGCCGTGGTGGCGCAGGGTTTCCGACCGGTCTTAAGTGGAGTTTGATGCCTAAAGACGAATCGATGAACATTCGTTACATGATTTGTAATGCCGATGAAATGGAGCCCGGTACTTATAAAGACCGTTTGTTGATGGAGCAAATGCCGCATTTATTGGTAGAAGGCATGATCATCGCGGCGCACGCTATTAAAGCTTATCGAGGTTACATTTTTTTGCGTGGAGAGTACGTCGAAGCGGCTGAGAATCTACGTAAAGCGATAGAAGAAGCGAAGCAAGCAGGGTTGCTAGGAAAAGACATTTTAGGCAGCGGTAAAGATTTTGAACTGTTCGTACACACAGGTGCGGGTCGTTATATCTGTGGTGAAGAAACCGCATTGATTAACTCTCTTGAAGGGCGTCGAGCGAACCCAAGATCAAAACCGCCTTTCCCCGCTGTTTCTGGTGCATGGGGCAAACCCACTTGCGTCAATAACGTGGAATCGATCTGTAATGTCCCGGGCATTCTTAATCGAGGCGTGGATTGGTATCAAGGTATTACGACCAATGGCAGTAAGGATTGTGGCACCAAGCTAATGGGCTTTTCTGGTCGCGTCAATAACCCAGGTTTGTGGGAGCTGCCAATGGGCACTACCGCGCGTCAAATTCTGGAAGATTACGCGGGTGGCATGAAGGCCGGATTGGATTTAAAAACCTGGCAGCCAGGTGGTGCTGGTACGGATTTCCTTTTACCAGAGCATTTGGATTTGCCAATGGATTTTGAACATATCCAAAAAGCTGGTAGTCGTCTGGGAACCGCGTTGGCGATGGCGGTGGACAATAAGATCAACATGGTTTCTTTGGTTCGCAACTTAGAAACTTTTTTTGCTCGCGAATCTTGTGGTTGGTGTACACCTTGTCGTGATGGCTTGCCTTGGAGTGTAAAAATCCTGATGGCCATTGAAAACGGTGAAGGCCAACCAGGAGACATTGAAACACTTGAGCAATTATGTCGCTCGTTAGGACCTGGTAACACGTTTTGTGCCCATGCTCCGGGCGCGGTTGAGCCATTACAGAGTGCAATCAATTACTTCCGCAGTGAATTCGAAGCGGGCATTACGGGACAAGCTAATAATTTACGTGAGATCCGCGGTATTCAACCGAATCAGCAGTAATTTATTCAGCTTAATTATTTTTGTGTTTGATGCCCGTCTAATAGTGACGGGCCAGTGGGAAGCATAAGACTTATGGCAACCATTCATGTAGATGACAAAGAATACGAGGTAAATGGAGCAGACAACCTATTGCAGGCTTGTTTGTCTCTAGGACTTGATATTCCTTATTTTTGCTGGCATCCAGCATTGGGTAGTGTCGGCGCATGTCGTCAATGCGCAGTAAAGCAATATAAAGACGCAGATGATAAACGCGGTCGTTTGGTGATGTCGTGTATGGCACCAGCGACCGATGGTTCTTACATCTCGATTGAAGATGAAGAAGCAAAGGCGTTTCGAGAAAACGTAGTGGAATGGATGATGTCAAACCATCCACACGATTGTCCGGTATGTGAAGAGGGCGGTAACTGTCATTTACAAGATATGACGGTGATGACAGGTCATAACTCACGTCGTTATCGCTTTAACAAACGCACCCATGAAAACCAAGAATTAGGGCCATTTGTTTCTCATGAAATGAACCGCTGTATCTCTTGTTACCGTTGTGTTCGTTACTACAAAGACTACGCAGACGGTGAAGATTTTGGTGTTTATGGTGCGAGTAATAATATCTATTTCGGCCGACCAGAATCAGGAACATTAGAAAGTGAGTTTTCTGGCAATCTGGTTGAAGTATGTCCAACCGGTGTGTTCACAGACAAAACCCATACGGAGCGATATAACCGTAAGTGGGATATGCAATTTGCTCCGAGTATTTGTCAGCAATGTAGTGTGGGATGTAATACCAGCCCGGGCGAACGCTATGGCGAAGTTCGTCGTATCGAGAACCGTTTCAACGGTGATGTTAATCAGTACTTTCTTTGTGACCGCGGCCGTTTTGGTTATGGTTATACGAATTTAGATGATCGCCCTAAGAAGCCGTTGCAAAAACAAGGTGACGAGCACGTTACCCTTAATACAGAGCAAGCGGTTCAGTCTGCTCTGGATATGATAAGCGATTCAAAGCGTGTGATTGGTATTGGTTCACCTCGAGCCAGTTTAGAAAGCAACTTTGCCCTACGTAAGTTAGTGGGCGAAGAAAACTTTTTTACCGGAATTGAAGCGGGTGAACAGCAACGCCTTGAGCGCATGCTGCAAGTATTGAATACCTCAGGCATTCATACCCCGACATTGCGAGACATCGAGTCCTACGATGCCGTGGTTATTTTAGGTGAAGACATTACTCAAACCGCGGCTCGTATTGCGTTATCTGTTCGACAAGCAGTGAAAGGCAAGGCCCGTGAAATGGCTGCAGTGCAGCGTATTTCAGAATGGCAGATTGCGGCGGTTCAAAATATTGGTCAGCATGCTAAGTATCCTATTTTCACTACCCACACTGATCGTACTCGGTTAGATGATGTAACGGCTTGGCATTACAGCGCGTCAGCGGCAGATCAGGCTCGTCTTGGTTTTGCTATCGCTCATGCCATTGATCCTAGCGCACCAGCGGTTACCGGCTTAAGTGATGAGTTGCAGAAAAAAGCAGAATTTATCGCATTAGCATTAAAAACGTCCCGCAAACCCCTGATTATTTCAGGCAGTCAGGCGGGCGAAATAGCGTTAATAGATGCCGCAGCTAACATTGCACAAGCACTGACATCTCGTGGTATCGATGAAGTTGGCTTAACGCTAGTGGCTCGTGAAGTGAACAGCATGGGATTAGCCATGTTGGGCGGTAAAACATTAGATGATGGCTTGTCCGCAATCGCAGACGGCGCAGATACAGCGATTGTTGTAGAAAATGATTTGTATCAGCGTGTGTCGCCACAGCGTGTAGATCAAGCATTGGAACAGCTAAAACATCTTATCGTTGTCGATCACCAGAATACGGCCTTGGCACAACGCGCAGATTTAGTCTTGTCTGCTGGTAGCTTTGCTGAAGCTGATGGCACAGTTGTTAATTTAGAAGGCCGTGCGCAACGGTTCTTCCAAGTGTATGACCCTAGTTATTACAAACCAGGAACGATCGTATTGGCCGCATGGCGTTGGTTGCACCTCGTTGATTCAGCAAAAAATCTGCATTCTTCAGATTGGGGAACCTTTGACAATTTAATCGAAGAAATTGCCCAAGAAGTTCCTGAGTTAGCTCCGATTATAGATGCTGCACCGAATGCCGATTTTAGAATCCATGGTCAAAAACTTGCCCGTTCACCACATCGTTATAGTGGCCGCACGGCAATGCGTGCTGATATCAGTGTGCATGAACCTCGTCAGCCACAAGATGTAGATTCGCCTTTTGCCTTCTCTATGGAAGGGAATAACAATCCGCAAGCCGATCGTAACGAAGTTGCTTTTGCTTGGGCTCCGGGTTGGAACTCCCCACAAGCGTGGAATAAGTTTCAAGACGAAGTGGGTGGACATTTACGCAATGGCGATCCAGGTGTGCGCTTAATCAAAGCGTCTACACAGGGTGAGTATTTTAGCGTCATTCCTAATGCGTTTGAAATTACTGAGGGTCAATGGCAGGTTGCTGCTAATTACCGACTGTTTGGTAGTGATGAATTGTCGCAACGCAGTCCAGTGATCCAAGAGCGTACCGGAATAGTAGCGCTGTCAATTCACCCAATGGATGCCGAAAAACTGGGCGTTCATGAACACGCAAAAGTGTGCTTCACATGGGGTGGAAAAGAATGGCAACTGCCTGTGTCTTTTAGTGATCAATTACAAGTTGGCAGTATTGGTTTGCCGCTTGGTACTGAAGGATTGCCAGCGAGTCTTGCAGGTAAAATGATTGACAATCTGCAGGAGGAACGAGCATGAGCATATTTTCACCTGAGATCATCACCACGCTGATTACCATTGGTAAAGCGCTGGCAATTTTGATGGTTGTGGTGGCATGTGGTGCGTTTATGAGTTTTGGTGAACGGCGCTTGCTAGGCTTGTTTCAAAATCGTTATGGCCCTAACCGAGTCGGTTGGGGCGGCTCTCTGCAACTCGTCGCAGATATGATCAAGATGTTCTTTAAAGAGGACTGGATTCCACCATTCTCAGATCGCTTTATTTTTACTCTAGCGCCATTGATCGCGTTCACTTCTTTACTGCTGGCGTTTGCCATTGTGCCAGTCAGTCCGGGTTGGATTGTTTCGGATCTTAATATTGGTGTGCTGTTCTTTTTGATGATGGCGGGCTTGGGTGTATACGCTGTGTTATTTGCTGGCTGGGCAAGTAATAACAAATACTCTCTTTTAGGTGCCGTACGAGCCTCAGCACAGACACTAAGTTACGAGGTTTTTCTTGGTTTGTCTTTGATGGGAGTTGTCGCGAAAGCAGGTTCATTTCAACTGACGGATATTGTCAATAACCAAGCTCATCTGTGGAATATTATTCCACAGTTCTTTGGTTTTCTAACCTTCGCCATTGCTGGGATTGCGGTTTGTCACCGTCACCCTTTCGATCAACCAGAAGCGGAGCAAGAATTGGCTGATGGTTACCACATTGAATACGCCGGAATGAAATTTGGCTTGTTCTTTGTCGGTGAATACATCGGTATTGTGACGGTTTCTGCATTGATTGTGACACTGTTTTTCGGTGGTTGGCAGGGGCCTTTTTTACCGCCTGTTGTGTGGTTTGCACTGAAAACAGCCTTTTTTATGGTGATGTTTATTTTGCTTAGGGCCGCTTTACCTCGTCCTCGTTATGACCAAGTAATGTCTTTTGGCTGGAAAATATGTCTGCCCATTACCTTGATCAATCTACTAATAACCGCGGCGATTGTGCTGATTCAAAACAACTAATTTAGGGGACAACCATGACGTTAAAAGATTTGCTGGTTGGTTTCGGCACACAAGCGCGCAGCCTTTGGATGATTGGTATGCATGCGTTTGCGAAGCGTGAAACGCAAATGTACCCAGAAGTTCCAGTGTATGTACCGCCTCGTTATCGTGGTCGTATTGTGCTGACTCGAGACCCTGACGGTGAAGAGCGCTGTGTCGCTTGTAACTTGTGTGCGGTGGCTTGCCCTGTTGGCTGTATCTCTCTGCAAAAAACGGAGGACGAAGACGGTCGTTGGATGCCAGAGTTTTTTCGTATCAATTTTTCACGCTGTATTTTTTGTGGCATGTGTGAAGAAGCCTGTCCAACCACGGCGATTCAGCTGACACCCGATTTTGAACTGGGTGAATTTAATCGTCAGGACTTGGTGTATGAGAAAGAGGACTTGTTGATTTCAGGTCCAGGTAAATACCCTGATTATAACTTCTATCGAATGGCGGGTATGTCGATCGCTGGCAAACCGAAAGGGGCGGCTGAAAATGAAGCACAACCTATTAATGTTAAAGGTTTGATGCCGTAAGGAGCTCTGCTGTGAATATTGTTTTTTATATTGCTGCGTTCATTGCGATTGTGACGACGATTCGCGTTATTAGTCACACTAACCCAGTGCATGCTTTGTTGTATTTGATTGTGTCGTTACTGTCTGTGGCGGTGGTGTTTTTCTCCATGGGAGCCAATTTTGCTGGGGCGTTGGAAATCATCGTCTATGCAGGCGCCATTATGGTGCTATTTGTGTTTGTGGTGATGATGCTAAACCTCGGTGGCGAAGTGATTAAGCAAGAGCGTCAATGGCTAAAACCTTCGTTATGGATTGGCCCCGGTCTGATCTCTGGGTTACTACTGATTACCTTGGTTTACGGTATCGGTAGTCTTCAGCATGGCGCTATTCAGTATCAATTAATTGGTGGTAAAAGCGTCGGTGAAAGCTTATTTGGCCCTTATATATTGGCGGTTGAATTAGCGTCTTTATTGCTACTGGCTGGCTTAATTGTGGCATTCCATTTGGGTCGAGATAAAACGGGCCTTGATTCTATGGAGGAAGACGCATGATTCCATTATCGCATGTGTTAATTCTTGCGGCGATATTATTCGTTTTAGGGTTGGCTGGTTTATTAGTGCGCCGTAATTTGCTTTTTATGTTGGTGTCTCTTGAAATTATGATCAATGCGGCCGCGTTAGCATTTGTAGCCGCTGGTAGTTTCTGGCAACAAGCCGACGGGCAAGTGATGTATATTTTGGCCATCAGTTTGGCCGCGGCTGAAGCGAGTATAGGCTTAGCTTTATTGTTGCAATTACATCGTCGTCACCAGTCTTTGAACGTGGATACAGTGAGTGAGATGCGCGGATGAATTTACTTTATTTAACGGTTCTTTTGCCTTTAATTGGTTTTCTATTACTGGCCTTTTCTCGTGGTCGCTGGTCGGAAAATACCTCCGCTGTAATTGGTGTGGGCTCTATTGTTCTTGCCGCGTTAATTACCGCTTATGTGGGTATCGATTTTCTAACACAGATGCACGCAGGGCTAATAACCTCGTTTAATCAGCCATTATGGACATGGATACACGAAGGCAATTTTGATGTTCAAGCGGTATTACATCTAGACGGTTTATCATTAACCATGATGTGTGTGGTGACCGGTGTTGGTGCGCTTATTCATCTATTTGCTTCTTGGTATATGCGCGGGGAAGAGGGTTACTCTCGCTTCTTTACCTACACTAACTTGTTTATCGCCAGCATGTTGATCTTGGTCTTGGCCGATAATTTATTGCTGCTTTATCTTGGTTGGGAAGGGGTTGGTCTGTGCAGTTATTTGTTGATCGGCTTTTATTACAAAGATCGTAATAATGGTGCCGCGGCGTTAAAAGCTTTTATTGTTACGCGAGTAGGGGATGTCTTTTTGGCCTTTGCTTTGTTTATTCTTTATCAGCAATTTGGCACGTTAAATATACAACAACTGTCGACGATCGCTCCCGCTCAAGTGGCCGTAGGCTCCTCGGTTATGTTCTGGGCAACCTTGATGTTATTAGGTGGTGCGGTGGGTAAATCAGCGCAATTGCCATTACAAACTTGGTTGGCAGATGCGATGGCAGGCCCAACACCTGTGTCGGCATTAATTCATGCTGCAACCATGGTGACGGCAGGGGTGTATCTGATTGCTCGTACTCACACCTTATTTTTACTGTCACCAGAAGTGTTGCATTTAGTTGGCATCGTCGGGGCAATTACCCTGTTAATTGCAGGCTTTTCGGCACTGGTTCAAACGGACATTAAACGGGTGTTGGCTTATTCCACTATGAGTCAGATCGGTTATATGTTCTTGGCGCTGGGTGTGCAAGCTTGGGATGCTGCGATTTTTCATCTGATGATCCATGCTTTCTTTAAGGCGCTGTTATTCCTCTCCGCTGGGTCCGTTATTGTGGCGTGTCATCATGAGCAGAATATCTTCAAAATGGGCGGCTTGCGTAAGCATATCCCTCTCGTATATGCCTGCTTCTTGGTCGGTGGGGGCGCACTGGCTGCGTTGCCTGTGATCACTGCTGGCTTCTACAGTAAAGATGAAATTTTGTCTGGTGCGTTGGCAAGCGGCCATATTAATTTATTGACTGCTGGCTTAGTGGGCGCGTTCTTAACGGGCTTGTATACCTTCCGCATGATTTTCATCGTTTTTCATGGCAAAGATCAAATCAAAGCTACTCCTGGTCGAGGTATCTCTCATCATCTTCCACTGATTGTATTGATGATTTTATCGACGTTTGTGGGTGCGTTAATTCAACAACCTCTTGAAAACGTACTGCCGTCGATGCCAGGTCATGAATCCATGATGGTGCAGTTGATTTCCGGTGGTTTTGCTATTGCCGGTGTCTTGATTGCGGCTTTCTTGTGGTTGGGCAATAGACGTTTGGTGACTAAAGTGGCCAATACTGGCCTTGGTCGATTATTGAGTAAGTTTTGGTTTCATGCCTGGGGCTTTGATTGGTTGTATGACCAATTATTTGTGCGTCCTTATTTAGCGATTGCACATTGGCTGCGCCGAGACCCAATCGATGCCATGTTAGACAGTCTTCGTTTTGTCGCGATTGGCTTTAATAAAGGACTTGCTTTAAGTGAAAATGGCCAAGTTCGTTGGTATATGGCATCGCTTGGAATGGGTGCTGTGATCGTGTTAGGCCTGTTGCTTTGGAGTTAATCCGATGTGCTTAAGTGAGTGTTATCAATTGAAGAGGATCATATAACGCCATGCTATTACCTTGGCTCATTCTTCTGCCTTTTATTGGCGGTCTGTTGTGTTGGCAGAGCGAACGCTTTAGCCGAGCGTTACCTCGTTGGATAGCCGTGCTTAGCATGGTGCTGACGTTATTATTATCATTAGTGATGTGGGGACAAGGACACTTTTCATTAACAGTGCCCCATGGTGTTCCTCAATGGCAGTCTGAATTTATAGTGCCATGGATTCCTAGATTTGGGATCTCGATTCATTTTGCACTGGATGGTTTGTCATTATTAATGGTGGTATTAACCGCCTTTCTAGGCCTACTTTCTGTTGTCTGTTCTTGGAATGAAGTGGACAAGCGTGAGGGATTATTTCACCTCAATCTGTTATGGATTGTGGGTGGTGTGATGGGCGTATTTCTTGCGATTGATATGTTCTTATTCTTCTTCTTCTGGGAGATGATGCTGGTACCGATATTCTTCTTGATCGCACTTTGGGGCTATAAAGGTTCCGACGAACGAACTCGTATTGCGACGGCTATTAAGTACTTTATCTATACTCAAGTTAGCGGCTTGATCATGCTGGTGGCGATTATCGGATTGGTCTTTGTTCATTATCAAACGACGGGCGTTTGGACCTTCGATTATAATCATCTTCTTGGTACGAAAATGAGCAATACCGAAGCTTACTTGCTGATGCTAGGTTTCTTTATTGCGTTCGCGGTTAAGATGCCTTTAGTGCCGTTCCATGGCTGGTTGCCTGATGCTCATAGCCAATCTCCAACGGCAGGCTCGGTTGATTTAGCGGGTCTTCTGCTAAAAACAGCGGCTTATGGTTTACTGCGTTTTGTGTTGCCATTCTTCCCTCATGCCTCGGCGCAATTTGCACCCATTGCTATGTGGTTGGGTGTGATCGGTATTTTTTACGGCGCTTGGATGGCCTTTGCTCAAACCGACATTAAGCGCTTGATTGCCTACAGCAGTGTGTCCCACATGGGCTTTGTGATGGTGGCTATTTATACTGGCAGCCAACTTGCCTATCAAGGAGCAGTTGTCACCATGATTGCTCTGGGTCTATCTGCGGCGGCCTTGTTTATCATTTGTGGTCAGCTTTATGAACGTTTAGGCACTCGAGACATGAGGGAAATGGGCGGGCTTTGGGGGCGTTTACGATATATGCCAGGCTTGTCTATGTTCTTTGCTGTGGCGTCGTTAGGTATGCCGGGCACGGGGAACTTTGTCGGCGAGTTTATGATGCTGTTTGGTAGCTTTAGCGTGGTTCCGGTGATCACCGTTGTTTCAACATTTGGTTTGGTGTTTGCGTCCGTATATTCACTGATTATGATGCACCGAGCTTATTACGGAGAAGCAAAATCAGAAGCTCCGTTGAAGTCTATGTCGGTAAGAGAGTTATCGATGATTCTTTCATTAGTCGTACTCTTAGTGTTATTGGGCGTTTATCCGCAGGGCGTACTTGATACATCACACGCTGCGATTGCCAATATTCAGCATTATTATACGGCGGCTTCTTCTTTATCCATCTCAGGTACATCAACCACAGGGCTGTAATTTTCCATGACCATAAGTATCCAACAATTGATCACTTTATTACCGCTTCTGATCGTTGATTTCTCGGTCGTTGTGGTGATGCTGGCTATTGCTTGGCGTCGCTCTCACAGTATGACGCTTTGGCTAAGTCTGATAGGGCTTACTGCGGCATTCTTGTCGTTATTCTTAGCCGGTAAAGACATTCCTACGCATATTACGCCGTTGTTACGTGTCGATGGCTTCACTTTGTTTTATTCCGGCTTAGTACTGTTGGCCGGCTTAGCAACTTGTGTCTTTGGTTATTCTTGGTTGAAATATCATCAGGATAATAAAGAAGAGTTTTATATGCTGGTGCTCATTTCTACCAGTGGCGGACTATTGTTAGCGTGTGCTGACCATATGGCGTCTTTGTTCTTAGGAATTGAGTTGGTCTCCTTGCCGTTGTTCGGCTTGGTGGGCTATGTCTTCCAGCAGAAGCCTTCACTTGAGGCGTCGATCAAATACATGCTGCTCTCCGCAGGTGCTTCGGCGTTTATGTTATTTGGTATGGCGCTTTTGTACGCCGATACTGGGTCGTTATCCTTTGCGGGTATCGGTGCTAGCCTTAATCACAGCATGATTCATCAGCCTTTATTATTAGTTGGTATTGGCATGCTGTTAGTGGGCATTTGCTTTAAGCTTTCATTGGTGCCGTTTCACCTATGGACGCCTGATGTGTACCAAGGTGCACCAGCACCAGTAGCGACCTTTTTAGCAACAAGCAGTAAGATTGCTATCTTTGCAGTGCTAATGCGCATCTTTTTAGAAGCGCCATTAGCAAGTCTGCCATCGGTACAATTAGTACTGGGTGTGATTGCTTTCGCTTCCATTCTATTTGGTAATTTAATGGCGGTGTCGCAAACGAATATTAAGCGATTATTAGGGTACTCCTCGATTGCACACTTAGGGTATTTGCTAATCGTGTTAGTGGCTATAAAAGATCGCCAATTAGCCATTGAAACAACGGGTGTGTATTTAGTCGGGTATTTATTTGCCAGCTTAGGTTCGTTTGGTGCGGTGAGTTTGCTATCAAGCCCCTATAAAGGCAAAGATGTAGAAGAGATCTCTGCGTACCGTGGCTTATTTAAGCGTCGCCCGTTGATTGCCATTGTTCTGGCCGTGATGATGTTATCGTTAGCGGGTATTCCAATGACGCTTGGTTTTATCGGTAAGTTCTATGTGCTTGCATTAGCGATGAAAGCCTCTCTTTGGTGGTTAAGTGCGGCGGTGGTTATTGGGAGTGCTATTGGTCTTTATTATTATCTGAAAGTAGCCATTAACGTATTTTTGCCGGCTCGTGACAACTCTCTAGTAGAAGAGCGTTTAGAAAGTATCGAAGCGAAGAGTGCCTCTATTAAATCTGGAACATGTGTACTATTAATATCAGTGATTATCGTGGTTGTTTTAGGTGTTTATCCGCAGCCATTGATTGATTGCGTACAGCTCGCCACTCCTTGGTAGCAATACAATATTAGAGTGGAACATAGAAACAAAAAAAGGCTCGTCAAAAATGACGAGCCTTTTTATTTGGAAAATCGTTTTTAAAAAGGAACGCTAAATCAGCAGCGTTGCTTATTTAGCAATTTCTTATAACGAGTGACTATTTCTGTTCACGGGCAATGGCGCGATGACCAATGTCGGTACGAAAGTACACTTTATCCCAAGATAATGTTTTTACGACATCATAAGCGCCAGCTTGTGCTTCGGCAACGGTGTCGCCAAGAGAGACCGCACAAAGGACACGACCACCATTAGTAACCACGTTACCATCTTTCAATGCAGTACCTGCTTGGAAGACTTTCTGGTGCGCTGGAAGGACCGTATTTAAGCCTGAGATAACATCGCCTTTCGGGTAGTCAGCAGGGTAGCCGCCAGCAGCCAGTACAACGCCTAGGCTAGCACGAGGGTCCCAATCTGCGTCAACGCTGTCTAGCTGGCCATTGACGGCAGCCAAACACATTTTTGCCAAATCAGAACGCAAGCGCATCATAATAGGTTGTGTTTCTGGATCACCAAAACGGCAATTGTATTCCAGTGTTTTTGGTGTGCCATCAGCGTCAATCATGACACCTGCGTATAAGAAACCGCGGTAACGATTGCCTTCAGCGTTCATGCCTTTCACGGTTGGCATAATGACTTCGTTCATGATGCGATCATGAATCTCAGGTGTTACAACGGGAGCAGGGGAATAAGCGCCCATGCCGCCAGTGTTTGGTCCAAGGTCACCATTGTCACGTGCTTTATGGTCTTGGCTGGTTGCCATTGGCAATACAGTTTCGCCATCTACCATACAAATGAAGCTGGCTTCTTCGCCAGTTAGAAACTCTTCAATGACCACACGGCTGCCCGCATCACCAAAAGAGTTGCCTTGCAGCATGTCTTCAACCGCTTCGATGGCTTCGGCTTCTGTTTGAGCCAAAATCACACCTTTACCAGCCGCAAGACCATCGGCTTTTACCACAATCGGAGCGCCTTGTTGCTTGATGTAAGCAACCGCAGGTTCGATCTCAGTAAAGTTGCCGTAGGCCGCTGTTGGGATATTATGGCGAGCTAAAAAGTCTTTAGTGAAGGCCTTAGAGCCTTCAAGCTGTGCTGCGGCAGCGGTTGGGCCGAAGATAGCAAGACCTTCTTTTTCAAACGCATCTACCACACCAATAACCAATGGCGCTTCAGGGCCCACAATGGTCAGATCGATGTTTTCTTTTTTGGCAAAGGCAACAAGGCCGGCAATATCAGTCACGCCAATATTGACGTTTTCAACTTTGTTTTCCATCGCTGAACCCGCATTACCAGGTGCAACAAAGACTTTTTCGACATCGCTTGATTCTGCGGTTTTCCATGCAAGTGCATGTTCACGACCGCCGTTACCAATAATAAGAACTTTCATGTTTTCATCCTTTCTATTGTTAGCCAGTGAGTCTCCCCACTGGCTATTCGCTAAAGAGTGTCACTTTTATCGTGACGGCTGTTTAGTGGCGGTTGATTAATGACGGAAATGGCGCATGCCAGTGAAGACCATTGCCATGCCGGCTTCGTCTGCTGCCGCGATGACTTCAGCATCACGCATCGAGCCACCAGGCTGAATAACGGCAGTAATGCCCGCTGCCGCTGCGGCGTCTATGCCATCACGGAATGGGAAGAAAGCGTCAGAGGCCATAACAGAACCCGGTACTTCAAGGTTTTCGTCAGCGGCTTTAATGCCCGCGATTTTTGCACTGTATACGCGGCTCATTTGGCCAGCACCCACACCGATAGTTTGTTCTGCTTTTGCGTAAACAATGGCGTTAGATTTAACGAATTTAGCAACTTTCCAAGCAAACAATAGATCTTTTAGTTCCGCTTCACTTGGTTGACGCTTAGACACAACTTTTAGGTCGTCTAGCGTGATAGCTCCGTCGTCACGGTCTTGAACCAATAGGCCGCCGTTAACGCGTTTGTAGTCTAGTGCTGCAGGCTTGTCTTGTGACCATTGACCGCATTCAAGAACGCGTACGTTTTGCTTAGTTGCCACTATGTCTGCGGCTGCTTTGCTAACGCTTGGCGCTATGATCACTTCAACGAATTGACGGTCAACAATCGCTTGAGCGGTTGCTGCATCTAATTCTTGGTTAAAAGCAATGATGCCACCAAACGCAGACGTTGGGTCTGTTTGGAAGGCTAATTCGTAAGCGGCTAATTGGTTTTCGCCAGTCGCCACACCGCAAGGGTTAGCGTGCTTAACGATTACACAAGCTGGCTTGTCGAAGCTTTTAACGCATTCTAGAGCGGCATCAGTGTCGGCAATGTTGTTGTAAGACAAGGCTTTGCCTTGAATTTGTTTTGCCGTGCTGATGGACGCTTCTTTTGGATTTGCTTCAACATAAAACGCCGCTTTTTGATGTGGGTTCTCGCCGTAACGCATTTCTTCTTGTTTGTTGAACTGCAAGTTGAATGTGCGAGCGAAATCTTCGCTGCCGCCTTCCACTTTTTTGCCCAAGAAGTTAGCAATAGCACCGTCGTAATAAGACGTATGTTCAAATGCTTGTACCGCAAGGTCGAAACGTTGATCGTACGTTAAACCGCCGTCTGCTTTTAGGGAGGCAAGTAGCGCATCATAGCTTGCTGGTGATACAACGATAGCCACGTCTTTATGGTTTTTCGCTGCAGAGCGAACCATAGTCGGGCCGCCGATGTCGATGTTTTCAATCGCCATTGGTAGGTCGCAATCAGGGCGTTCGATTGTTGCTTCGAATGGGTATAGGTTAACAACGACCATATCGATCTCGTCGATACCGTGTTCTTTCATGATCGCGCCGTCGATATCACGACGACCAAGGATGCCGCCATGTACTTTCGGGTGCAGTGTTTTTACACGGCCATCCATCATTTCAGGAAAACCGGTGTAATCAGATACTTCCGTTGCCGCTACTTGGTTTTCAAGTAATAGACGGTAAGTGCCACCAGTAGAAAGGATTTCAATGCCCTGAGCGGTTAATTCGCGGGCGAATTCGACAATGCCTGTTTTGTCGGAAACGCTGATTAGAGCTCGTTTGATTGGAGTAACAGTTGTGTGATTTGCCATCATGGTTCTCGCAATTGATTAACGATAAATAAACAAGGGGAAGGTAAAACGAAAAAAGGGCGAAATTGCCCTTTTTTCAATGGTTAAAGCATGCCGTACTGCTTTAACTTTTTGCGCAATGTTCCTCGGTTTAAGCCAAGGATAGTTGACGCCTTTGTTTGATTGTCTTTTGTGTAGCTCATGACAGACTCTAGAAGAGGTGCCTCGACCTCCGCTAAGACTAACTGATACAAGTCAGTCACTGGCTGCCCATCCAAGTGAGCGAAGTAGTTTTGCAGTGCTTTTTCAACGTTATCACGTAGTGTTTGTGACTGCTCTGAAGAAGCCGCTTGAAACGTTTTAGTATGAGTTTGTTCTACCACAGAATGACCTTCTAGTTTAAAGCTAACCATTTAGTAATGAGCATAGATCATAGATTACGAAAGATAATAAATCTGACGAGGCTATAAAGTCTTTGCCTATTAAGTACAAGGTTTGTTTGTCATATGACAAACAAAAAATTCGTTCAGTTGATCGAGCTGTTCTTGCGTATTATCAATACGGTTAAACAAGCTACGAAATTGTGTTTTGTCCGCCAACGTTTGTAGATACCAGCCAACATGTTTGCGTGCAATACGCACGCCCAGATAGTCACCATAAAACTGGTGAAGAGCATTGACGTGACTGATAACCAACTGATGCACTTCTAAAAGAGAAGGAGGTGCTAACAGTTCATTGGTTTGTAAGTAGTGATTTATTTCTCGAAAAATCCATGGTCGTCCTTGTGCTGCTCGTCCTATCATAACGCCATCAGCATTCGTGTAATCCATCACGAATTTAGCGGTTTTTGCATCCCTGATATCACCGTTAGCAAACACCGGAATAGTAAGATGATGCTTGATCTCGGCAATCGTATCGTACTCAGCTTGCCCCTGAAATTTACACTCTCGTGTTCTTCCATGGACAGCCAATGCTTTGATACCAATGTCTTCTGCCATCTTGGCAATGGTTAAACCATTTTTTTGATCTTGGCTCCATCCTGTTCTGATTTTTAAAGTAACAGGAACAGAGACACTATTTACCACCGATTCTAATATTTCACGAACTAATACTTCGTCTTTTAGCAGCGCTGACCCTGCTGCTTTATTGCATACTTTCTTAGCAGGACAACCCATATTGATATCAATGATTTGAGCGCCTAGTTCAACATTCTGTTGAGCCGCTTCTGCCATCATTTTTGGGTCGCCGCCAGCAATTTGTACGGATCTTGGCGAGACTTCGGCATCGTGAATTAAACGATGACGGCTCTTCGTTGAGTTCCAAAGACGAACATCAGACGTCACCATTTCTGAGACGACTAATCCAGCACCTTGATCATGACAAAGACGGCGAAAAGGCAAATCTGTTACACCTGCCATAGGGGCAAGAATAACTGGCTTGTCAACGCAATATGAGCCAATAGCAAAAGCCATGCTGTTCCTGAATACTGAATCGAAAGTTTAAGATCGGCGACAATGTCGAGCGGGCGTGCATAATACCTAGTAGATAGACATTTTTGAAGTCTTGACAACACGAAAATTGGCTATTTTTTGTGCTTATTTTATTACGGGCTCAAAAATACCCTAAATTAGTAAGAACGAGTCCCTGCTGGGAAAACTCGAAGCTGGTGTGTAACCGCTCGTGCACCAGGATCTCGAATAGGAATGACTAAGTGAATTGGCGTGTTAGGCGGCATATAAGTAATGTCTAAGAAGTCTTTATCAAGATAATCTCTAGGAGAGAATAATCGAGCGGCGACGGGTGCGCCATTTAGATCAAAGAATTCTAGAGCAATTTTAGGCATGGGTTGTGCGTACTTACTGGTATTAGTCATGATGGCGTTAACTAATAATGCATTCGGTTTTGTTGGGTGGCTTTGAATACGTACGTGTTGAATACTGATGGCGTTAATGTCAACAAATACGGGCAAAGTACAGCCGGTATAAGTACAAAAGGTTCGATAAAGCACTCTAAAATTTTCCGACTGACTACCTTGTAAAAAGAAATGTCCAGTCACTTGTGTCGCGAGAGCGAATAGGCCAAAGAGAACCCCTAGAAACCATAAGAAGGTGCGCGGTTTTTTGTTGGATTTTTGCTCTTTTTCGTATTCACCCAGTAAAGGGTCTAGGTACTCTTGACCGGTCAGCTGATCTAATGCGGCATGTTGGCTGGTTATTCTATTTGAAGCGTCCTGTTTAGAGGTTTCCTGGGCAAGTGAGTGCAAGGCCACCATGTAATCAGGTTCTGCTTCGGGTTCAGCCTCAGGTGTAGCGTGTAATTCTTCGTGTTTATTTTTCGCAGTGAAAAGTTCGAGAGTTTCTTTTTTGATCGGCTGTTGCCTTGGGGTCGCATTTAATGCGGCTTCGACTTCGGCTAGCTCTAGTTCCCATGGCGCGGGGTCTGTTTGCGCATCGTTTGATTTCTGAGCTTGGTTTTCTTTTCTTTGGGGCTTAGAGAAAGCCTTTTCATTGGTATGGCTGCTGAATTCATTGTTTTGCTTGGTGCGTGACGACGTGCTGCTCGTGTTAATGAGCAATGCATCAGTTGGGTCGTAGTCATCGGAAGTGGGAGAAGGTTGATGAGTGTGTTTGGGGGCATCAAACAAAGGGTCATCTGGAGTACCCGGTGCTAAATCATCTTCATCGAACAGTGTTTGTAACCATTCAGGACTGACAGGTTCATCGTCAGCTGAGGTAAAAAGCAGAGTGTTACCTTTTGAGATTTCGTTGGTCTCTGGCTCTGACTCGGAGAATGGTGTGTGTTTTTTAAGTTCAGGCTCCACTTTCGATTCAAGAATCTGTTCTTTTACTGCGGTGGGTTGCGCTGGTGGTGTCGTTATTTTGTTAGCCGCTTCTCTGGCATCAAAAATATGGAAGCATTGACCGCAACGTACTTTTCCTTTTGCCATGCTTAATACATCATCGGTTACACGAAATGCAGTGGAACATTTGGGACAACGAGTGATTAAGCTATCGGTCATTGTGTTACGGCCTTCCTATTTGGACTTCTACTGATTACCTAGTGACTTTAGGCGTTTTTAATACCAACAATGCGAACCCATTCTTCTTTCTCTGTAATAGATTCAATCGTAAACCATTCTTGATATGCGTCTATTACTTCTTGTGCTTGGTTCGCAAGGATGCCTGATAGTGCTAATTGACCGCCGGTTTTCACTAATGCCGTAATAGTTGGGGCTAAATGTGCTAAAGGTCCCGCTAAGATGTTAGCGACAACGATATCAGCTTGTAAATCTGATTCGTAAGGTGGAAGCTTTACCTCGATGCGCGCAGGATCGATGTTGTTGCGTTCAGCGTTGGCTTGTGTCGCTTGCACAGCTTGTGGGTCAATGTCGATGCCAACCATGTTATCTGCGCCTAGCAATAGTCCAGCAATGCCTAAAATGCCTGAGCCACAACCGTAATCAATGATGGTTTTGTTATGACAGTCAAGGCTGTCTAGCCACTGTAAGCAGAGTGCGGTGGTTGGGTGTGTGCCAGTACCGAAAGCTAGGCCTGGATCGAGCATAAGGGTGATGGCGTTTTCGTCTGGGACTTCGCGCCAGCTTGGGCATACCCATAGGCGTTCACCAAATTGAATTGGATGGTAGCTGTCCATCCACTCTCTTTCCCAATCTTTGTCTTCGACTATTTCGATTTTTATGTCGATCGTACTTTCTTCACCTAAGGTGCTGGCTTTGTGCTCAATAACAGGGCGAATGTGTTCTACATCGGCATCTGCTTCGAATAATCCTGTTACTTTCGTGTGTTTCCATAGCGGCGTTGTATTTAGTTCTGGTTCATAGACAGGGTCATCATGAACATCTTCAAAGGTGACGACCATAGCGCCGCAATCTAGTAGGGTGTCTTCAAAGGCAGGAACATGATCAGGTGTGGTGTGTAAACAAATTTGAAGCCAAGGCATAAACAAACATCCGAAAAATAAACAAGCAAGGGATAGAATAACGAAGCTGGGGAAGGTTCGCGAGCAGAAAGTGAAGATCCCTAGCGAACTTTACGAACGCTAGGGATAAGCATCAGCTCTTATAAGCCGAGCTTTTTCTCCAAGTAATGGATATTAACGCCACCCGCAATAAAGTTCGCATCATTTGTGAGATCTTTTTGCAGTTCAATGTTGCTCTTAATGCCATCGATGAAGGTTTCATCTAATGCACCAGAAAGACGTTTTATTGCCATAGTACGGTCCGGTGCATGACAGATGATTTTGGCAATCATAGAGTCATACGTTGGTGGTACTGAGTAACCGCTGTAAAGGTGAGAATCAACACGAACACCGTTACCGCCAGGCGCATGGAAGTAGTTCACTTTACCAGGGCTTGGCATGAAGGTTTTCGGATCTTCAGCGTTGATTCGTGCTTCTACGGCGTGGCCATTAAGCTTGATGTCTTCTTGTTTAAGAGACAATGGCATGCCACTGGCAATGCGAAGTTGTTCTTTTACAATATCAACACCTGTTACCATTTCAGTAACTGGATGCTCTACCTGAACACGAGTGTTCATTTCGATGAAGTAAAAGCCACCATCTTCGTACAAAAACTCAAAAGTACCCGCGCCGCGGTAATTGATCTTGATACAAGCATCAACACAGGCTTTTAGACAAGCTTGGCGAGATGTTTCATCAAGCATTGGTGCTGGAGCTTCTTCCAATACTTTTTGGTGACGACGTTGCAAAGAGCAATCGCGATCATACAAATGAATTGCGTTACCTTGGCCGTCAGCTAGGATTTGTACTTCTACGTGACGTGGGTTTTGTAGGAATTTCTCCATATAAACCGTGCTGTCGCCGAAGTAAGATCCTGCTTCTGCTTGTGTAACGCTGATCGATTTAAGTAGGCTGCCTTCGTTGTGAACAACGCGCATACCACGACCACCACCACCAGCAGCGGCTTTAATGATCACAGGGAAGCCGATTTCTCGAGCCACACGGATACATTCTTCTGGATCTTCAGGAACTGGGCCATTGGAGCCAGGAACCGTAGGAACACCCGCTTCTTTCATTGCTTTAATCGCAGAAACTTTGTCACCCATAAGGCGAATAGTTTCAGCTTTAGGGCCGATAAAGGCAAAGCCTGAGCGTTCTACTTGTTCAGCAAAATCAGCATTTTCTGCTAAGAAGCCATAACCTGGGTGAATCCCAGATGTATCTGTCAATTCTGCTGCACTGATAATCGCAGGAATGTTCAAATAACTTTGTGATGAAGGGTTTGGTCCGATACAGATGGATTCGTCTGCTAAGCGAACATGTAGTAAGTCGCGGTCAATTTTTGAGTGAACCGCAACGGTTTTGATACCGAGTTCTTTACACGCACGTAAAATACGTAGCGCGATTTCGCCTCGGTTAGCAATCAATACCTTATCTAGCATGATGAAACCTATAGCTGTTGATTAAACGATGGAAACAAGAGGTTGATCAAATTCAACTGGCTCGCCGTCTTCTACAAGAATAGCGGCAATCGTGCCCGACTTGTCGGCTTCGATTTGATTCATCATTTTCATTGCTTCAACGATACAGATTGTATCGCCCACGTTAACTTTTTGACCAACTTCAATGAAAGCCTTAGAACCTGGAGCAGAAGACTTATAGTAAGTTCCAACCATTGGAGAGTTTACTGTGTGGCCTGCAATTTCTGGTGCTGCGGCTGGTGCTGCAGAAGATGCTGGTGCCGGAGCAGCGGCTAATTGAGGTGCTGGAGCGGCCATCATTTGAGGAGCCATAGCAACAGGTGCGCCACCGCGACTAATTCGTACTGCTTCTTCGCCTTCTTTGATTTCAATCTCGTAGACGTTAGATTCTTCTAGAAGCTCGATTAGTTTCTTTATTTTACGAATATCCATGGTTACTCTCTTTTGTCAGTCTAAATTGTTTAGTGCCTACTTAGAGACACTAATCATTATTAATTTCGGCATGCTCTGGCAAATGAAGTCCTTTAATGAAGACGTTGTAAAACCAAGGTTTTAACAATCTACTTACATTAACGGCCAAAAGTGAAGGGGCAGAGTCATGTAGTAAGAAATTATCGTTAAAAAGCGTGATATTGTCCAGTTATGACGTAAAAAAACCATTAAAATGCTGTCTAGTGTTTTATTTGAACAGTAGTAAACCGTTATTTATTTTCTGACTGATTGTTTTTTGTTACATACGTTAATCGATTTAAAACATCTGTTTTAGATGGTTCTCCAATCAAGGTTAAGTCTTTACGTTCGTTGCCATTTTTATCTAAGAAGATGATAGAAGGGGGACCGAAAACAGAAAAGTGCGCCATGAACGCTTTGTTCTCTGGTGTATTTTTTGTGACATCGACTCTGACCAGTTGAACCTGTTTCAAATATGGATGGACATCTGTTGCTTTAAAAACTTCTTCTTCCAATACTTTGCAGCTTATGCACCAATCGGCATAAAAATCTAACATGATGGGTCGATGGTCTTGGCTGGCTAATAACGGTGGAATTTCGTTTAAACTGGTAATGGTTTTTTTGAATGGAGAAGCGCTAACATCTTCAATTCTGTCTTGAGTGGATGAAAGAGGCTCTAGAGGGTTGGAAGCACCAGAAGCCCCTCCATACATTTCAAAAGCACCAATCACACCAAAGAACAGTGCAAAAAACCAGCGCACTGGATGAGAGTATGATTTACTCACTCTGTGTAGGAAGTAGCCACTTATGCCGAGCGCTAAGGCCGCCCATAAAATAAGGTGGGTGGCGTCTGGTAACCAGCGAGTCGCGAGCCAGATAGAGACAGCCAGTAGGGCAAATCCCATAATGACTTTAGTGTCGTGAAGCCAAGGACCCGTTTTAGGCAATATTTTAGGGCCAAATAACCCAACTAATAAGAGCGGAATCCCCATACCTAACGCCATAACGAAAAGCATTAGCGCGCCATACCAAATATCACCTTGGCTGGATATATAAAGTAATACGCCAGCGACGGGAGCTGACACGCAAGGCGAAACAATCAATGTTGCCAGTACGCCTGCGATAAAGGTATTGATCGTCGTGCGTAGACTTGAAGCAGAGTCTGGATTGCTACTTTGCTGTAGGCGATTTTGCCATGATGACGGCAAGCGCAGTTCGTATACTCCAAACATCGCAAGGGCCAAGGCAATAAAAAGAATCGCACTGATGGAAAGCAGTACAGGGCTTTGCAACTGTGCTTGCAAATTAAGCTGGGTTCCGAAAATACCGGCAATAGCACCGATGGCGCCATAAGTCAGCGCCATCGCCAGTACATACACAACGCTGTAATAAAAAGAGCCTAATTTCGAGCGTCGCGTGCCGACAACAATGGCGCTAACAATAGGAATCATTGGTAGCACACAGGGTGTTAGCGAAAGCAATAAGCCAAAGCCAAATAAAGCGGCAATGGCCGCCCATAGATTGCTTGAGGCAAGAATTTGGTTGATTGAAGAGGCTTCAGATAACGCAACAGGAGCTTGTATCGATTGTGATGCGTTCGTTTTAATACTGGTCTTATCTGTCTGCGGGACGGTGAATTCAATCGGGGTGGACTGCGGCGCGTAACATAAGCCTTTTTCAGCGCATCCTTGGTAGTGTAGGGTGGCATTGATTTTAGTACCAACAGGCAAAGTAATGTCATAATAAATAGAAAGTGACAAATTGTGTTTGTAGATAACCACGTCGCCGAAATATTTATCGGTTTTGTCTTCGCCTTTAGGCAGCGCTGCAAAGTGCAGTTTATCGGCTTGAGGGCCAGACAGTGATAAACGGTTCTGGTAAAGATAATAACCTTTACTGATGTACCAATTCGCTTTTATTTTCCCATCTTTTGGTGGGTCTAACGTGAGCTGGAAGGCTTGCTCAACGGGTAGAAAAGTAGGTCCTAGTTGATTTGTGGTAGGAGCAAAAGTAAATGCAAAAGCGGTGCTGTTAACTAAGAGCAAACAAAATACAATAAATAGGCGCATAAGAATCTTTTATAAATAAGTTAGATTGCGTGAATCTATTCCATCACACGAATAGCGGATATAGACTATCAACCCTTTAGAAAGTTGCCAGTCATAAGAGGCTAAATTGAGCATTAAAACGATATCCTTACTGTTTACTGTCATTTTCCTCGCTGGATGCCAAGAAAATGTGAAAAAATCGGACCCTACTCATGTCGGTCTAGCCAAACCAGAAGTGGTAAAAGTGGCTAAGGCGAAACAAACACCAGTTAACGCTAAAAAAGTGGTTCAAGTTACTCAAAAAAAGGTGCGTACCTCTTTTGAAATAATGACGGACAAATTGGTTCAGCTGGGGAAACAAGCTCTCGCGGCAAATCAATTACTTACGCCAGCCGATGATAATGCTAATTTGTATTTTCAAGCCGTATTGGGTCGAGACCCGGGTAATTATCAAGCGACACTGGGTATTGCTTCCATTATTGATACTTATACTCAATGGGCGCTAAACGCGGCGAGACAAACAAATTATAAAGCCGCTGAGCGTTATCTAGACTCTGCTCGCTCAGTAAACCCTGAAGACGCGACCATTAATGATATGGCGGCGCGTATTAGAGGATTAAAGGAACAACGAATACAAGCGCAACGACAGCGAGCAGCAAGACTAAACGCCTCGCCGTCAGAGACTGAACAGCAAACGATTCAGGGTGGATCAACAAACACTCAAGTGAATACTTCTAAAACAGCAGAATCTCAAATTAAAGCAGGGCAATATTTTTTGCCACATGATTTATTCAGTTTGAGTGACGATGAAATAGTTAAGACACTTCAGCCTATTATCGATAAAGTAGCAAAAGACCAAAGTGAAGTTGCTATTTATTGGCCGAATGACAAACAAGCCCGATTGATTTATCAAATTATCAACAGTCGAGTCAGTGATTATCGTGTACGCGCAATGATTTATCATCGCTCAGACTATATGGTCGAATTACAACAGAATTAAGGTGAAATAACGATGGCGAGTTTATTAAGTAAATTACAGTTTTGGAAAGGCGACTCCCATTTGCCTGGATTATGGAAATGGATAGTTGGTCTTATTTGTGTGCTGGTTATTTTGTTATCTATATTGGGAATGTATTGGAGCACGGAGCCTGGCCAATTTAATGTGGTTGCGTCAGCAAAAGCGACTGCAGAAGCACGTGGTGATCTTGGCCCTGATAAACAGTTGGTTGTAGGTTATACGACAGCCAATACATTGCATGAAATGGTCGATACATTGCTTAATAAACCAGGTGGGTTTATTTCGAATGATGTGATGCCTCCAGGTGTTTTTATGGACAACATGCCCTCTTGGGAATTTGGAGTATTGGTACAAGTAAGGGACTTAGCTCGCGCAATGCGTAAAGAGTTTAGTCGGTCGCAATCTCAGTCAACCGAAGATGTGAACCTAAAAGTCGCTGAGCCTCAATTTAACTTTGATAATAATAGCTGGGCATTGCCTTCTAGTGAAAGCGAATACGAGCGCGGTAATAAAGAAATCTTAGAATACATGGATCGTTTGGCGGGCAATTCACGACAAGCACCAGCGAAGTTTTACGCTCGCTCAGATAACCTAGTGGATTGGTTATCAGATGTGAGTACTCGTTTAGGTAGCTTATCTCAGCGTTTATCAGCCAGTGTAGTTAAAGTTCGTGAGAATACAGATTTAGCGGGCAATAAAAGCGCTCAAGATGCGAGCAATAACAATAACGAGGAAGCGTACAAATACGTTAAAACGCCGTGGAGCCAAATTGATAATGTATTTTATGAAGCCCGCGGCACTAGTTGGGCGTTGATCCATATTCTTAAATCAGTGGAAGTGGATTTTGCTCCTACACTAAAAGATAAAAATGCTCTCGTTAGCTTGCGTCAAATTATTCGAGAATTAGAGGCGACCCAAGAAAGTATCTGGTCTCCAATGATTCTCAATGGCAGTGGTTTTGGTATCTTGGCAAACCATTCGTTGGTGATGGCATCTTACCTCTCTCGCGCTAACGCCGCGCTGATTGATTTACGTAGCTTGCTAGAGCAAGGCTAAACAACGATTCGCACATCGTAAGAACCTAAGAGACAATAGCGGTATGAATGCAGAGAAGAGACACTTGATTCGTGCCGCTGTTTTAGAAGACGCTCCGGCTATTTTATCTATCTTTCAGCAAGGTGATCCGTTCGCGGTTGCCACAAATCGACAAGACAGTATTGGTCTTATCGATATCATGGAATGGCTTGAAAATACCTCCGATAAATACCCGATGCTGGTTATAGTTGTACAAGATGAGGTTGTCGCTTGGTGTTCTCTTGAGCCTTTCTATGGGTTACCCGCTTTTGATCGAGCTTCAGAAATTAGTCTTTATGTTGCTCCTGAATACCAGCACAAAGGTCTAGGCAAACAACTGATCCAGCATTTAGAGCATCATCAGACAAGTATCGGCTTTACTCATTTAATTGCCTATATCTATGCCAGTAATTACGCCAGTCAACGATTCTTTACGAGGCAAGGCTTCGAGCAATGGGGCTTATTGCCTAACATTGCTCAAAACGATGCGATTACTGAAGATGTACACCTACTCGGCAGAGAATTCCATTAGATCAATAAATGTTACTGTCTTTTTAAGAGCGCGAGAGTGTTTTTGACCAGATAGAATCGCGTTTTAACATATCAACACTGTCATAAACTGCCCGTTAAAATTACCATAGGCAGCTATTATCTTTGAATGCTTAATATAGAGTGAAATATGAATACGAAAATTTATAAAGAAGTCTTTTCGTTGGCCAATGACTTAATGTCTTTTGCGAATAAAAAAGATCAAGTTGGCTTTGATGCGTGTTATGCACAATTGAAAAAGATCTGCGATGACAATGATAATACCGACAAAGATCACCCGGTACAGTGGGAAGCGCTTGCAGACTTTAATGATGACATCGAACAAGCTATCGCTCTTTATAATAAAGCCTTATTGAAAGCTGAGGCGATAAACTCAAAAGACTATTTATCTTCAATCGGTTATTCAAAAGCATTACTTCAAGTAGAATTTGGTGATTCAGAAGGGGCTATTGAGTCCTTGGAAAAAGCTAAAACCCATAGCAATAAAATCATTGATAAAGAGTTAAAAGCCGAAATCCATGATCTATTAAAAGAGCTACAAGAAGCGTAACCATATCCTTAAACACGTTACCCAGACAATATGGGTAACGTTGTTTTTACCGCTACCACTTTCCTATTATTACTCTCCTTATTGTTTTCTAGTTTTTTATTGGTGTCGCTTTAACATTATTAGTACTGTATTTGGCATTGCGATGACACTTACGCCAAAGAATTTGATTTAAAGGAAAAGTATGAAAATGTTGAAAGAACAAACCAACGCAAAAATAGCAGAATCACGAAATGCTAACCCTGAGTTCATGAAGGGTGTCGACGATGTTATTGCGCAAGCTAAAAAATTCCAACAAGGCAGTGATGCGATTGCATTAGACCAACGTGCTCCTAACTTCGAACTGCCTAATCAAGAAGGCAAAGCGGTATCTTTAACCGCTTTATTAGAAAAAGGTCCCGTGGTTGTTACATTTTATCGCGGCAGCTGGTGCCCATACTGCAATTTACAGCTCAGAGCCTTACAAGCTCATTTAGATGAAATTCATGGGCTAGGTGCAGAGTTGGTTGCGATTAGCCCACAAGTACCAGACGATTCAATGAGTAAACATGACATCAGTAAAATGGCCTTTCAGGTATTGTCTGACCAAAACGCATCCGTCGCCTCTGAATATGGTGTCGCGTGGGAAGTGCCTGAGCATTTACTAGAGCATATGCGTGTCGATCGTAAGCTTGATTTAGAATCCATTAACAATGGTAACGGTAGGATACTGCCGATTCCTGCGACTTTCGTGATTGGTCGTGATGGGAACGTTGCGTGGCGTTTTGTTGATGTAGACTATCGCACACGTTCAGAACCTAGCGACATTATTAAAGCATTAGAAACGTTAGCTTAGCCAAAAAATGACGGCCTGCTTGATCGGATGATTTGGTGCTAGATTGATGACAGGCTTATAGGAAGCAAGGGGAATTATGTTTACATTAGACGTTGAAAAAGACTTAAAACTGGCTCTAGTTCACAACTCATTCGCTTCCTTATATTTCGATATTGTGTCGAGAGAGCGTGACTATTTGGGTGAATGGTTAGCTTGGCCTCCATATGCTCATGATGACGGTTTTTTTCTGAACTTTATTAGTCGCTCTTTGCACGACTACGCTGACGGAAAATCACTGGTTTGTGCAATATTTTATAATCAAACTCTAGTGGGTAATATTAGCTTTAATAGCATCGATCACGATCTGAAGAAGGTGGATATCGGTTACTGGATAAGCGCGGATTATCAAGGTAAAGGCATTGTCTCTAAATGTGTTACGAAACTAATAGCCATGGCCTTTACTGACCTCGATATGGAGAAAGTTCAAATATCGGCCGCTGTTGATAATCAGCCCAGTCGTCGAGTGTGTGAGCGCTTAGGCTTCAAACTAGAAGGTATTATTACGCGAGCTGAAAAGATAAACAGGCATGTGCTTGATCATGCTATTTATGGATTAAGTCGAGCGGAATGGCGTTAGGCTTAGCCAACTATCTGGAGGTGGCTTATGTTAGAAAAAGACACAACGGGTCTTATCGTGGTGGATATTCAAGGTAAGCTTGCTCGCCTAGTCCACGACAGCGAATTCTTTATTTCTCATTGTGAACAGCTGATCAAGGCTGCTCAAACGCTTGCTCTCCCTATTATTTACCTTGAACAAAATCCAGATAAGTTAGGCTCAACGATAGAAGAAATTCATTCGTTATTAGCCCCATTGGCACCAATCGAAAAGTTTACCTTTAATGCTTGTGAAGAGGCTAAGTTTGTCGAAGCAGTGCAAGCAGAATCACAGATAACAACTTGGCTGGTGTGTGGCATCGAAGCACATATATGCGTCTATCAAACCGCCAGCGGATTGTTGGATCGTGGCTACGATGTGCACTTGGTCAGCGACTGTGTTTCTTCTCGAACGCAGACCAATAAGCAACTTGGGATAACCGCACTGATGAATAAAGGCGTGACAATCACAGGCTTAGAAATGTGTCTGTACGAGCTTGTAAAAGACTGCAGAGCGCCAGAGTTTCGTCCTATTCTCAACTTAATTCGCTAGAGCTTAACGGCGTAATTACTAAAAGCAGTGTCTTATGCTTTTTTAGTAAAGCTTGCTCCAATACACGCTAGGCTGATAGCGGCAATGCCAAACCACTGCAATGTGCTTAGTTGCTCATCAAGAATGATGGCGCCAGCAATGGCGCTGACAGCAGGAGAGGCGCTCATTAGAATCCCAAAAATGCTTCTTGGAAGCCGTTTTAGTGCATACATATCGAGTAAGAAAGGTACGGCGCTGGATAGCAAGGCGATGATTAAGCCAAGCATGAGGATATGAGGAGTAAAGAGTGAAGCCCCCGCTTGAACTGTGCCAATAGGCACCATGAAGAGTGCGGCGATGAACATACCTGTCGCCACCCCTTTACTGCCAAGTTGTGAGACTGTGCTTGCCGTTTTGATGTATAAACCCCAGCAAATAGCGGCTAATACAGCGTAAATAACACCGGTTAGACTTAACGCGGTATCAGCTTGATTAAAGGGCAGCAACAGCACACCAATTAATGCGCAGAGTACCCAGATAATGTCCGTTCTACGCTTAGTTGACAGTAATGAAATGCCGAGTGGTCCCAGCACTTCAATGGAAATGGCGATACCGACGGGGATGTGCAGAAAGGCTCGGTAAATTAACAGGTTCATGAGCCCAATCATGGCACCGTAGATAAAAATACTCGGCCAGTAAGTCGCTTGAAATTTTGCAGTCCATGGACGAAATACAATCGCTAGAAGTAGCGCGCTGATGCCGATGCGCAGAGCCGCAACACCATCGGTACCAACAAGAGGAAAAATTGTCTTAGCAAAGGCGGCCCCAATTTGTAAGGACAGTAACGATACAAAGGCGGCAATCATAGGGAATTGAGTTGAAGGTATCATTGATACTGCTAATCCATAGAGTTATTGAGAACGTATTGTGTCGCCGATAATAACGTCATTGCTGATACTCTGCTATCTGGTTATAAACCTAAATTGCGGAGCAAATATCACCATGGTGTTACGCTTTTTCGAAGCCGTCTCTCCACTGTACCAGCAGGTCTATATGCTCGGGTCCAATGCCACAGCACCCGCCGATAATATTGGCGCCAGCGGTATGCCATTTTTTGGCGAATTCTAGATATTGTTCAGGGGATAAATCACGGCAGCCTTGTACGCTTAGATTGGCTTTGTGATCCGTTGAAATAGGCGTAAAGCTATTAGCAAAAACACCAATGTCGATTTGTTTATGGTGCTTCTCTAATACGTTATTAGTATCGCGTATCGCTTGCTCAATGACTTCTGGGATAGAGCAGTTAAAGAATACCCCATCAATGTTTTCTTGAATGATAGCGCCAATGGCTTTTGTGACACTTTCACCAGAGCGTAGGGTCGCGGGTTGTTCAATATTATCGTTCAGTGTAAATGCGTAGTAGCAAGGTTTCGTTGACTCTTTAAGCACATTTATCATGACTTGCGCTTCTTCAATGCTTGAGATGGTTTCAGCAAGCCATAGATCGACATGTTCGTCTTGAGCATTAAACAATGTTTTTAAAATATCAAAAGCGCGGTCTTCTTCGAACAAGTCAGGACGATAAGAACCAAATGGTGGAGGCAGTGAACCGGCGACCAATATTGTTTGTTGGGCATTGTTTGCCGTGTTTTGAGCAAGGATCGCGGCTTGCTTAGCTAGCGCCGCACCACGCTCTTGGTAAAGCGCTTCGCCAAGATGAAAGGGTACGCAGGCATAGCTATTTGTTGTGATGATTTCAGCGCCTGCATCAATAAAACCTTGATGCGCTTGAGTCACATATTGTGGTGCTTCTATTAGTGCTTGTGCACTCCATAAGGGCTGTGAGAACGGTGCACCAAGACGCTTAAGTTCGCGCCCCATACCGCCATCGAGAATAGTGAGTTTTTTCATTAATTGATTTCTTTATGCCTAAATTAAGAGGTGGCTATTCAAGCATATTTTGTCGTCAATGATAATGAAACTTCATCGGGATAGGGGTGAGAAATGTTCAACTCTCGCTAGACCTCTAAGGTTAACAGGGAGAGAGGTTTGAAGAAAAAATGAAGTGACTTGATTCTAAGCACAAAAACTTGCTAATTTGATGCATTCTGATCATTTCATAGGCAGTAGCCTACCGTATAAAAAAGATAACGAAAGGGAAATGTCATGGCTATTTTAGAGCGAAAATTTACGTGTTTCGAGATTAATATTAAAGATCACATCGCGCATATTCAATTGTCGCGTCCGACCGAAATGAACTCAATGAATAAGGCATTTTGGAAAGAATTACCGCTGTTAGTTAAGGGGTTGGATTCAGAGTCATTAGCGCGGGTTATTGTGATCTCTTCGACCGGGAAACACTTTAGTGCTGGGATGGATCTTAGCGTATTTATGAGTGGCGATGCCGTGCCCATGACAGGCGACCCTGGACGAATGGCAGAGAATTTACGTCGTGTGGTGATGCAGCTACAAGCCAGCTTGTCTTCTCTTGAAGAGTCGCGAATTCCTGTTCTAGTAGCGATTCAGGGCGGCTGCATTGGTGGTGCGTTGGATTTTGTGTGTGCCGCCGATTGTCGTTACGCCACAGAAGATGCTTTTTTCACCATTAAAGAAACCGAATTAGGTATGACCGCAGACGTCGGTACTTTACAACGTTTTCCGAAATTAGTGCCTGCGGGAATAGTACGAGAATTGGCTTACACTGGGCGTAAATTTAGTGCCCAAGAGGCCAAAGACATAGGCTTGCTCAATGCCGTTTTTCCTGACCATGAAAGTCTCATATCAGGTGTGTTAGACGTAGCAAAATCCATTGCCAAGAATTCTCCATTGGCGGTAACTGGCTGCAAAGAGATGATTAACTACAGTCGCGATCACAGTGTGGAAGACAGTTTGAAATACATGGCGACTTGGCAAGCAGGGATGTTTAGGCCGAATGATATGATGAAAAGCTTTGCCGCAAAAACACAAAAAAAAGAAGCAACTTTTGATGAGGTTTGGCCGAAGAAGCCTTTGTTTGAGTAATCGCCAAGGCACCTTATTTGGATTGTTTGTACTGGTATTTCAATCTTCCAGAAGTGCCAGCCGATCTTGGCAACGAAAGTGCCTAACCTGCTGAGTGATGGGGTCAATAAATTGAATCTCTTTGGCGAGTAACTGCAATGGCGTAGCGTAGTTGTCGGTACTGAGCGGCTCTAAAACGGGGTAGTATTTGTCATGCAGAATCGGCCAGCCCAGTGTCTGCATATGAAGGCGCAGCTGGTGGGTTCGACCGGTAACAGGGGTAAGTTCAAACAAGGCTTGTTGGGCGCTTTGTTGTACGCAGCGAATGACTGAGTGGCTGTTGGCGTTACCCTCAACCACCTGCATGCGAAAGCGTGGCTCGCTGGGTACGATACGATTCTTTACCTCCCATTCTTGTCCTACTAGATTGTCACTGTTGCTCACGTTTGCAATGGCTTGATAGGTTTTGTGTACTTGTCGTGTTTTAAACAACTCATGATATGGATGTCGAGTGTTTGGGTTAATCGAAAAAATCACTAAGCCCGCGGTGACTCTATCCAACCGATGCAGAGCTTGTAAGCTATCTAAACCTGTGCGGCGTCGTAGGCGGGTCTGCAAGCACTCATTAACAAACTGGCCGCCTGGTGTCACGGCTAAAAAGTGGGGTTTGTAAGCCACTAAAAGGTGCTCATCCTGAAACACAATAGTGTCTTGAAAAGGGATTTGAGGCTCGTTGTCGACTTCTCGGTAATAATACACTCTTTGCTGTGTCTCGAATGGCGTGTGCGCATGAATCAAGGTGCCGTCATGCCAATGTACCTTGCCTGCAGTCATCCGCTGTCGCCAAATTTGCGCGTCCACATAGGGGAATTTAATGATCAGGTAATCCAGCACAGTGACGACGCCGGGATTGCTCTGAGGTAAACTCAGTTTTGAAGGGTATTCAGAGATTGCCATACGTGGCCAGACCTTAAACAGCAGCACAGATAAGCGGATGACTATAGCATGAGCGCAGGTCGATGACGGTTTTATCCGCCTATTGAGGCGGTTTTATGGTTGAATAGAGATCTAAGAAAGCAACCTAAGAAAACAAGCCAAGAGAGCCATTATGGAGCGTCCTACTAAGGAGCAAATCAAAGCATTGCCGTTTTATATGGGTCTTGATTTGCCGGATATTAAAATCATTGAAAGCGAAGAAGACGCCAAGCAAGCCGTGAGCGCTTTAGAAAACGAGCCTTGTCTTGGCTTTGACACAGAAACCAAGCCAACTTTTCGTAAGGGTGAAGAGAGTCCGGCACCTGCGTTAATCCAATTGGCAACCGAATCTACGGGCTACCTTTTTCCGACTCGCTTTTCGTTTGCTGTAGAGGCGGCACGAGTATTGTTAACGAATGAGCGTATTCAAAAAGTCGGCTTTGGCATTAAAGATGACAATAAAGCGCTGCGTAATAAGCTCGATATAGAGATTGCCAATACTCAAGACTTGTCCGTTGTGTTGAAAAACAAAGTGGGGGAGAAAAACACCATAGGTGCCCGTGCAGCCGTGGCTATGGTGTTGAATCTTTGTCTTAGGAAAGGCGCGCAGATTTCAAATTGGGGCGCTTACCCATTGAAGAAAAGTCAGGTGTTGTACGCGGCCAATGACGCGCATTCTGCTATTTGCGTGGCAAAGGCCTTGCGTAAGAAATAATTGGCCGGTATTAAGACCCGAATCCTAGTCCGAAGCGCCAAGACTAGGTTGTTTCTTTCCTCTTCTCTGTTTCTTTGCTCTTCTCATGCTGGGCTCTTGCTAAATACGCGGCCATTTCTTCTGTTGGTACCATGCCACCGCCAGTGGCCCAGACGAGGTGTGTCGCGTGACGCATTTTGTCGTCATCCAGTGCTAAACGATGGCGGTATTCGGGGTTGTTGGAGACGAGAATAGGGCCGATTAAACCGGCTAATGCCGACGGCTCTAGTTGAATATTCTCCAGCTCGTTCATATCACCCAAATGACGATACATGCGTTCATCTGAGAGCGTGTAGTAGCCATCCAATAAGCGCTCCATTGCGCGCCCGACAAATCCAGAAGCTCGCCCTACGGCTAAGCCATCTGCGGCTGTGATGTTATCGATGCCAAGGTCTTGAACTGAAATGGCATCGTGCAGTCCAGTGTGCACGCCAAGTAACATACAAGGGGAGTGCGTTGGCTCAGCAAAAATACAATGGACATGGTCGCCAAAGGCCATTTTAAGCCCAAATGCCACCCCACCAGGGCCTCCGCCAACGCCACAAGGCAAATACACAAACAGAGGGTGATCTACATCAACAAGGATGTTTTGTTGCTCAAATTGCGCTTTCAGGCGTTCTCCGGCGACCGCATAGCCAAGAAACAAGGTGTGTGAGTTTTCGTCATCGATGAAGAAGCAGTTTGGGTTGTTTTCTGCCTCTTTGCGGCCCTGTTCTACGGCCACGCCATAATCCTGATCGTATTCGACAACGGTCACACCGTGAGCGCGCAAGGTGTCTTTTTTCCATTGGCGCGCGTCTGCCGACATATGAACCGCAACCGAAAAGCCCAATTTGGCGCTCATAATACCGATCGACATACCTAGATTGCCTGTCGATCCTACGGCAATGCTATGTTGTTTGAAGAAACGTTGAAATTCATCAGAGGTCAGTTTGCTGTAATCGTCATCAATACTCAGCAAGCCTGCATGTATAGCAAGTTTCTCAGCATGGGTTAATACTTCGTAGATGCCACCGCGGGCTTTGATTGAGCCAGAAATAGGCAGATGACTGTCTTTTTTTAACAGTAACGATCCCGTGATTTGAGTATTGTATGTCTTTTCTAGTTCGGCCTTTATGGCCGAAATTTCGACCAGTTCAGATTCAATGATGCCACCGTTGGCGGCGGTTTCTGGAAATACTTGCGCCAAATAAGGGGCGAATCGAGTCAGTTTGTCGCTGGCGTCTTGGATGTCTTGAGCGCTTAGGCCCACATAAGGCAAGGCGTCTTTGAGGCCGGTGATGTTGGGGTTAAACCAGCTGGTTTCTTCTAAGGCGATCAGTTGTTTGAGTAGCGGAAATTTCCGCAGTAATGACGTTGTGTCTAAGGTATTCATAGCAAAGGCCTAGCTGGAAAAAATAGAGAAATAACGCCCCTTTTATAAGCCATAAGAAGGGGCGTCTATTGGTAATATGCGATGCTATCTGGTGATATCACATGGGTTCGAAGACCGAACCTAAGCTAGGTACAAATAGCTTGTTGTACATACGACTGGCGTAGTCGTCCGTCATGGACGCCATGTAATCACAAAGAATACGCAAACCATCGTGGCCGTCATCGACGCTCTTTTGCCATTCAGTGGCGATTTCTCTCGGCAGCAGTCGGCTTGGGTCGGCGGCCAGCGCTTCAAACATTTCCAAGAGCATTTGTTGGCCTTTATAGACCAGCATTTGCACTTCTGGACGCTGAATAATGTGTTGCATTTCAAAATTTTTCAGTAAGGAGAGCGCTTGTCGTTGGCCTTCTGGAAGCGTCACTTGAAAACGCAGTAAAGGGTGTTCAAAGGCGCTATTTTCAACCACCTGACAAGAGGTAATAAACCAACTAACAAGGCTACCAATGGCTTCTTTTCGCAAATGACTTTGACGGCTAAACAGCTGTGTTTTGATGTCGCCAAGGTGCTTATCTAAAAATGGCGCAGCGAGGCTGGCGAGCTTAGGTTCTAGGTGCTCTGACCACATCTCTTTGGTGACCATGCCTAACACAATGGCGTCTTCTAGATCGTGTACGCCATAGGCGATGTCGTCGGCCAGATCCATGATGCTGGTATCGAAGCTGGAGTGGCTTGATTTCGCATGGCTGTCAGGCGTCTGGCGCGTGGAGTGTTGCAAGGCGAGTTTATCCGCGTCGCTAAAGGGCGCCATAATCCAAGTCAGCAGATCTTGTTCTTCTTGATAGACACATTTTGGTGGAGCCCAGTGGCTGGCTTTAAATTGTCTAAAACGATCTGGCTTTTGCGGGTAACTTCCCACCACAGTGTTGTGCAACACTGGGTATTTGAGAATGCCTAACAGGGTTCGGCGGGTCACATCCATGCCAAAAGTAGGTGAGTAAGAGCCGCGTTTTCCCAAGATGCGCAACGACTGAGCATTGCCTTCAAAGCCACCATTGTTGTTCATCATGTAGTTCAGCGCCACTTCGCCGCCGTGGCCAAAAGGTGGATGGCCAATGTCATGACTTAGACAAACGGTTTCGATCAACGCGGGCTCGGCGAGCCACTTTTGAAAAGGCGCATCCGCTGGGGCACTGTGTTTTAACTGATGTACCAGACCATTACCGATTTGTGCCACTTCTAGCGAATGGGTCAGACGCGTGCGGCTGTAATCGTTTTGGCGAATGGCCAGTATTTGAGTTTTAGACTGCAAGCGACGAAACGCCGCGCTATGAATAATACGCGCCCGATCCCGTTGGTAAGGAGTGCGGTAGTCATTTTCACGAGGTTGTTTATAGCCGGATTGCCTCTCGTGCCAAGGCAACATCTCATCTTGCTCTATTGTCATGCTCATACTCTACGTATGTAAGGAATTATCAGTCTTTCATTAAAACACGACTTAGGTCAATGTGCCCGTGAAAAGGCTTCGTCATAATGCATCCAATTATAAGGAATCGTTATGTTAAATACTCATCATCTAGTTACGTTTAAAACATTGGTGAAAACGGGCAATTTCACGCAAACCGCTCAGCAGTTAGGACTGACTCAGCCAGCGGTGAGCCAGCACATTAAAAAGTTAGAGCAAGGCTTAGGCGCGACCTTGGTTATTCGTCATGGTCGAACGACTGAGCTAACCCATGCGGGTGAGGTGCTGTTTAAGCACATTCTAAATTTGGAAGTGTGTTACGAGCGTTTTATGGAAAAGTGGCAGCAAGAAGTGGTTCAGGAGAGAGATCAACAGGCGGTTTAGTCCAGCCTGTTGATTTTATCAGCTGCGGGTTTTACCGTTTATTGTTGCGCAGTAGGAATCAGGTTGCCAATGTGCAGACCGCATTCTTTGTTCTCAGATTCTTCCCACCACCAGCGACCTTCACGCTCATGCTGATTAGGCAATACAGCACGAGTACAAGGCTCACAGCCAATACTAGTAAAGCCTTTGGCATGCAATTCATTGTATGGCACATCAAACATCTTAATGTAGTTCCAGACATCTTCAGAAGACCAGTTAGCCAGTGGGTTAAATTTAAAAAGTGGTTTCTCTTCTGAGCTAAATGCTGAGTCGAGTTCAGCAAACGCCAACACATTTCGAGTGCCTGGGCTTTGGTCTTTACGCTGACCGGTAATCCATGCATCTAGAGTGGCTAATTTGCGTTTTAGCGGTTGAACTTTACGAATGCCACAGCACTCTTTATGGCCGTCTTCAAAAAAGCTAAATAAGCCTTTTTCACGGGTGAAGTTTTCTAGCACTTCACTATTTGGTGAGAGAATATCGATTTCAATTTGGTAGTGCTTGCGAACTTGTTCAATGAAACGGTACGTTTCGGCGTGCAAACGACCAGTGTCCAGAGAGAAAACTTTTACATTTTTATTGGCTTTTACCGCCATATCGATCAATACAACATCTTCTGCACCACTGAATGAAATGGCGATGTTGTCGAATTCTTTCATGGCGTTATGAATAATTTTTTGTGCTTCGTCTTCAACGTTATTAGCAACGAAAGACGTTAAGTCGAAAGTAGACATAGTCTGTTTTACCACTATCTAAATGTATGTTGGCTGTACCATAACAATTTGTGCGAACGATGCAAAAGACGAAAGCACACTAACCTTATAATGGCTTAGCGAATATGATTGGAGAGGGTCTGATAAAGGCCATATAGGATGCCAGCAGTAACCCCCCAAATACGAATGTCTTGGTATTTTATTTCAAAATAGCTGTGCGTCACTGTACCAATTTGTCGAGTTTTAAATTGATAGTTACTAGGGTCTAATAGGAAGTCTAACGGTACCCAATGAACGGATTTAACTTCATCTTCACATAAGCTCATGGCACTCAATCGTGTCATTTCAGCAATGATGGGTTTGATGCAATACCCAGAAATCGTGCAGTACTCACCCAATTCACCTATTAAGTCAAAGCAATCAGGGGCTAGCCCTACTTCTTCCAGTGTTTCTCTTAATGCCGTGTATTGGATGCTGGCATCGTCAGGGTCATGTTTGCCACCAGGGAAGGCTATTTGCCCTGGGTGGTTACGCATATGCAGCGCTCTTTTAGTGACTAATACTTCTAGTTGGTCGTGTTCAGGCGAGTGCCAGATAGGAATTAATACAGCGGCAGAGCGGTATTTTAATCTGTAAGCACTAGGTGACAGGTTTTTATCAGGGTTATAAATGGAATGGACTTCTAGCGTATTGTCGAGCGCAGCGCGTATCTCATCTAAGTTGGTTGAGATAGCTGGAGCGTTTAAAAACTGCGACATATCGGACATACTGCGACCTATTTCAAAAAATCATCTTCGAGAGTATGAGTTAATTTACCTACTTTGGTAAAGGTTTCTTGGTACTCTTCTTGATATTTAGAGTCGGCTACCAGACCGCCTCCCGCCCAACAATGCAGGCGTCCACGGTCAGCAACTAAGGTTCTAATCGTGATGCTGGAATCCATTTGACCATTGACACTGAAGTAGGCAATGGAGCCACAATAGACGGAACGTTCATGTGGCTCTAGCTCATCTATGATTTCCATGGCACGAATTTTGGGTGCTCCCGTAATTGAGCCGCCGGGGAAGCTTTCGTGGAATACCCGAATGGATTGATCCACTCCTGCAATGTTTCCTTCTACGGTCGACACCAGATGATGAACATTGGCATAGCTTTCTAAAGCAAAGAGTTTGGGTACTTTAATGCTGCCTGTGAGACAGGTGCGGCCAAGATCATTTCTTAATAAATCGACGATCATCAGGTTTTCTGCACGGTCTTTTTCAGAGGCCAATAAAGTCTCAGCATTGGCGTTGTCTTCTTCTGGGGTGTTGCCGCGAGCAATGGTGCCTTTAATCGGCTTGGATTCGATACGACCTTGATCGCACAATAAGAAGCGCTCTGGTGAATGGCTCAAGATGGCTTGCTGTTCGCCCAGCTCCATAAACGCTGAAAAAGGCGTCGGACAGACTTCGCGCAATCGCTGATAAGCCTCCATTGGATCGCCTACATATTGGCTTGAAAAGCGTTGTGCTAAGTTCACTTGATAACAATCTCCAGAGAGAATGTAGTCTTTTACTGTGTCAAATTTGGTGTGGTATTCGTCTGCAGTCATATTTGAGGTGAAGGGTGCTTTTAGCTCAAAAGACGATGTTGCCGCTTTTTGATCGTTAGAAAGAGCGCTGTTGATGAGGGTGAGTAGCGCCGTTTCCTCTTGTTGAGAACACCAAGGTGTGACGATGAGCTCGGTTTTTTTGTCTGCATGGGAGGTAATTATGCCCCAGCCATAAAGGCCGACACTGAGTTGATCTAAGCTGATGTCGTGTTCTACGTTGTCAGGTAGTGTTTCAATATAATGCCCGCATTCGTAGCTGTAATAGCCTAATAGACCGCCAACAAAAGGTAAGTCTTTCGGTGCACTCTGCGCCCACGTTTCTTGCGTGGTCATGGTATATAATTGATTCAGAGTATCTAGCGGATCTTCTGTCTTATCTAGAGAATAAAGAGGTTTCTCTTGGTACTCATTGCGCCATTGAACATCATGCCTACCTTGTGTTGCGTAAACTCGAGCAAGAGGGTTTGCCACCAAAATATCAAACCGTGTATCAGGAAAAGACTCGTGATTGCTGTCTAATACTGCCGGATAAGGCAATGCTCTTACGGATTGGTACAAAGAAAGCAAAGACAACTGATAGGGCAGTGTTATCCGTTTTATTTCTGGCATAATGGAACCATGATTTAAAAAGTTTACAATTGTAGTCCTTTAATAAGGGCGACCACAGGGTTATTACAAGTGTCTGACGTACATTTTCTTAGTTTATTTAACAGCCGTATTGCGTATCGTCTTTATGAAAATAAAGAAGCCACAAGCGACCGCCATTGTTTATTGCTTCATGGGGCGGGCGTTGCGGGCGAGATTACCTATTCACCTATCCTGCCTTATTTCACACATTGGCGTTGGATGTTAGTGCCTGACATCAAGGGTATGGGCGAGTCATTTCATCTGCATGGTCAAGAAGCGCCTGTCACCATCAGCGAGTTGACTCATGATATAGAAGCACTATTAGCGCATCTTAATTGGCAAGATTTTGATCTGGTAGGCTACTCATTAGGGGGCTTAATTGGGCTTAATCTCAATCATGAACGCGTTATTTCTGGTAAACCTGCCATCAAAATGGCGCTGATGGAACCTGCCTCTTTGGATCGAGAAGATTTAAATGCTCTTTCAGAAGTGCGTAAAAAATATCGTCAAGCTTCTAGCATTATTCGCGACACTGGCGATGTGGAGCAGGGTGTGGCGCATTTTATGGACGGCGTTTCGCCTAATCGACGTAAGCACCCTGTTGCTGAGGCGACCACACAATCTCGCTTGGCTCATCGTCCCTATGGCTTTTCTTACGCACTGGATGCTGTTACTAATCATGTGGATGTTCTCGCTGAAGCACCGGAACACAGAGAGGCTATGATTCGTTCTGCCAAGCAGGTGTTTTTATTTTCTGGAGAGTTAAGCAGCGAGCAATTAAGAGCACATTATCAACAACTGAGTGAGCAATATGAAGGCTGGCAGCATAAAATTATGAGCGCGTGTGATCATTCATTGCCATTTCAAAAACCAAGGCAGATTGCGAATCATATTAATCGTTGGTTCTCTGCAGGCTAGATTTATGGAGTAAGCTATACTTTTAAACAATGAGTCGTTAGGCCGCATGCATAAGGTTAATTCTGGGTCTGTAGGCGATAGTGGAAGTGTGCGATGTTTGAATATGACATGCATGAGTTTCATTGCTTATTAGGCTTCTCATAAGGTGCTAACAATGTAAGTCGTTTTAATAGCAAGAAACAAGGAGGTTTCTATGCGAAATAAGCGAGGGTTTTCTCTACTAGAGCTTATGTGTGTGCTTGCGGTATTGAGTTTATTCGCCGTTATTGGGTCCGCGGTGTTTCTGAAGGCGGAGCAAAAGAGCAAAGACAGAGACACCCTAATTGCTGATGTTTTAAACGTAACGAACGCGCTTCAAGAGGCGCGTCAGCTATCGATCGAATCTGGCGAGTCCACTTATATTTGTGGTGGCCTCAGTTGCAGTGGAGATTGGTCTTATGGCTTTAAAGTCATTCAACCAGATCATTTGGGTGGCTTATATCGAAAAGTGGTATTTGACCATGATGTTCGAATTCTTTGGAAAGGCTTTCCTGCTAATAAATCACGTATAACCTTCCTTCCTAACGGTTTATCCAGCTATCAAAATGGTACTTTTTGGTTTTGTTATCTTAGTTGGAAAACCAGCATTGTTATTAATCAGAGCGGTCGTTATTACACCTCAGATATTATTGATGGTGATGAGGATTCGTGCCGATGAAAGCATCGTACTCATTGTCCCATCGTGCTTCTCTTCATGGTTGGATTACCATAGAAATCATTCTCGCACTGGTGTTGCTATCAGTGGTATTGCATTTGGTTCAGCAGCAGTCTGATCGCCAATGGCAAACGCTTCAGCAGCGAGAAGAAACTTCTAGGCTAAGAGATAATCTCAATAAACAAGAAGTGATGACGCTGTTAACGGGGTCTAAAGCTTGGTTGGATAGCGATAAATCGCATCAACAAGGTGATTATCCTAGCTGTGAAATATGTTCTGGTGATGACCTGACACAATGGTTTAATGCCGCGCAGGGTAAGGTTTCGTCAAGCGTTCAAACCATGGTGTCTAACCATGACTAGTCCTAGACGCGCGACCTTACGAGGAAGTTTGCTATTAGAATTAATGGTTGCCTGCGTGTTATTGGCCGTCATTCTTCCTTTACTTATCCCGTCACTGTGGCAACTTCGAGCACGCCATAATCTTACGTTAACTTACCTTGATCAAGCGGTTTTTGAGTCGGCATTAGGCGCACAATTTAAGGCGCATTGGGGGCGGCTGCTACCGGCTGGTTGCAATATTGATAATGCATTAAACCTAGTGATTGGCGCAGGTAATAATTTACCCGAACGTTTGTCTAGGCGCTCGGTATCAAGTCAGTCAGACTGGTTAGAAGCAATGGATTACGGCGCTTGCCGACTGTCTCTTAATACAATATCTAACCCTATAGAAACACCGAATAGTTGTGGTCTTAATGTTGGGGATTCAGTTCGAATTTCAACATGTGAGACGAGTGTTCAAGCTCAAGTTACTCTGTCGACAAGTCAAAAATTACGCTTCGATTTATTGAACAGTAGTGTGCTTACTCAAACTGGGATATTAGAAAGCCAAGCCGCTTTTTATTGGTATGTAGGCGAAGGTAAAAACACTCAACAAGCACTGTGGCGAACGCCCAAAAGCAGCGGTAACTCGTTAGAGCTATGGGCAGGTTTAAAAGCGTTAACAGTACTGCCTCTTATAGATGCAAACCAAGATGGTTTTGTGGACTCAATAAATGCCCGTTATGGTCCCTATTCTCTGAATAAAGTGCGTGCTTTATGGGTCGAGTACCTTTATGAACTGGGCAATTGTAAGGCTCATGCGCAAACACCAATCACTCAGCGTTATAAAACGATGCGAGGTAACACTTGGGAGTACTTATCACCGTGCCAAGGTGTGGGTAATCAAATCATTGTGTTGAATAGTTTTTAAACATCGAGTGACGGGAGGTTTGTGATGCACACTAGACAGACACAAAAAGGTTGGATTTCACTGCCGATTATTTTCTTTTTGCTGGTGGTGGCAGGCCTTTCGGTAGCGTATCAGCAAAAGCTACAAGAGAGCTTTCAGTGGCGAGCCACATTGGCAGAGTCAAATCAAAGTCGTGAACGCTGGTACATGTTTGAACAAGATATTGTGACCTCGCCAGTCTTTAACGCAGCACAAAAAAGTCTTTGTGACGGTTTTTGCCCGCTAACGCCTAGTTCTCATCTTGTGAATACCAATGTATGGCGTCATGGTGAAGAGAGTATTACTTATTTATGGCGTTATTACATAAACAGTTTAGGCGTCCGCTTTTATCGTTTGTGCGCTAGCCAAAACCACCAACAATATCATTGCTGGTGGTGGCAGGAAAAAATACCAATAAGCCGAGGTTTTGTTGGCGTAGCAAGCTGATGTTATGGTTTTTTATGAAACGCTTGTAAATGCTCTTTACTGCAAAACGCATTGGCCTCTTGATCATGGATTGCATGAGATCTTGGGACATGAATTTTGCATTGTTCACAGCGAACCATGTTTTCTTGCGCATCTTTCTCCGTGGTTTTTGAAGGAGAATGAGACTTACTTGGGTTCTTTGTACGTTGAAAAGCGAGCACTTGGCGGTATAACCACCAGCCAATTGCGAAAATAGCAATAAAAACGATCAATCTGACGATCATATACTTTACCTAGGTTGGGTAATTCCAGACAATAAAGGGCATATTCTAACAGAGTTAACGAGATAGCAACTGTATGACATTACGAGTAGCAATGGCCCAGCTGGATATGCTGGTCGGCGACATAGCAAAAAACACACAATCTGTGATCGACGCGGCAAATAAAGCGCGTGATAACGAACATGCGGATGTGATTGTTTTCCCTGAATTAACCTTAACAGGCTATCCACCAGAAGACTTATTGCTGCGACCCAGCTTAGATCCTCGTATCGAATCTGCTTTGCAGCGAATTTTACAGGAGGTTCATGACATTTATGTTGTGGTGGGTTACCCAAGACGTATTGATGGTGAACTGTTTAATTGTGCTGGCGTGATTTATCAAGGTGCTTTGTTGGCGGAATACGCCAAACAAAAGCTGCCTAATTTCTTAGTATTTGATGATAAGCGCTATTTCAGCGAAGGCTGCGATGCTGGCATTCTTGATATCAAAGGGGTGAAAGTCGGTCTGAGTATTTGTGAAGATATTTGGCACCCAGAACCCATCGCACAAGCGAAAGCGGCGGGTGCTGAGTTAATCCTTAACTTGAATGCCTCGCCTTACCATATTGAAAAAATGGGCGAACGCGAAGCCTTGTTGCATCAACGTGCGACGCAAGTCAGCTTGCCTATTGTTTATGTGAACTATATGGGTGCGCAAGATGAGCTTGTTTACGAAGGCGGCTCTTTTGTGGTGAACGCTAAAGGTGAGAAAGTTTACCAAGCGCCTTGGTTTGAGTCAGGCTTGTATTGCGTGGACCTAATCGTAGACGACAGCCAGCCAAACAAGGTTGAACCTGTGGCAGGCAATATTGCACCAGCGTTAGACGTCGAAGCCAGTGTCTATCAAGCGATGGTACTTGGTCTGCGTGATTACATCGAAAAGAATCGATTCAAAGGCATTGTACTGGGGCTGAGTGGCGGTATTGATTCGGCGCTATCGTTGGCGGTGGCAGTGGATGCGATTGGTGCTGAGCGTGTTCAGGCAGTGATGATGCCATACACTTACACCTCGTCTATCAGCTTGCATGACGCAGAAGAAGAAGCCAATTTATTGGGTGTTAAATACAGTGTTTTGCCTATCGAACCTATGGTGTCTGCGTTTACCGATGTCTTGTCACCAGAATTTGAAGGCTATGCGAAAGACACTACCGAGGAAAATTTACAAGCACGTACTCGCGGTGTGGTTTTGATGGCAATTTCTAATAAAAAGGGCCTTATGGTTCTGACCACTGGTAACAAGAGTGAAATGGCCGTTGGCTATGCGACCTTATATGGCGATATGGTCGGTGGTTATTCTGTCTTAAAAGACGTCTTCAAAACACTGGTCTTTAAGTTGTGCCGTTACCGTAATACCCTCGGTTATGTTATTCCTGAACGGGTTATTACTCGTCCGCCATCCGCGGAATTAGCACCAGATCAAAAAGACGAAGATTCTTTACCAAGCTATGATATTTTGGACGAGATTCTACGCCTATATATCGAACAAGATTGGAGTGCTGAAGCAATATTGGCAACGAAAAAATTTGATCGAGATACCGTTTATCGTGTCCTTCGCTTAGTTGATGTAAATGAATATAAGCGTCGCCAAGCACCCACTGGGGTTCGTGTGACAGGTCGTGGTTTTGGTCGTGACCGTCGTTATCCGATCACCAACGGTTGGCATATTGGTGGATAAGCGATGAGTGTTACTGTCTAGTCGTAAAAATGGCCGCATGATGCGGCCATTTTTGTGTGTACTCGTGCTGGTGTAGGTACGAGCTAGCTCAACTATTTTTTGTCACTTTCGAAAGTCACACGTTTAGAGTTATCTAATGCCTGACTGGTTGAATTTACCAAGTTGCCTTTTTTATTCTCGATAAAGAAAACCTCTAATTGCTCTTTTTTAGCAATTCTAGCGCCTTCTTTTTGGCCAAGACAGAGCATAGTCGTCGCCCAGGCATCGCTGATTCGAGGGTCAGTTCCAAAGACAGATGCCGATACCAAGTCATGAGAAACTGGCTGGCCAGTGTTTGGGTTTAGGATATGCGAGTATTCTTTACCTTTGTCATCAAAGTAATGATGATAAGTCCCCGATGTATCAAGGGTTACGCCATTTTTGTCATTGATGGTGATGATTTGATAGGGCGTTGGGTTACCTTTGTCAGGCACTGGGCGCTCTATGGCAACACGCCATTTATCACCGTTCGGCTTGTGTCCTCTGATCTTCATGTCACCACCAAATTCAACAAGATAGTTGGTGACGCCCTTAGCCTCTAAAACCTGACTTAATTTGCCGATCGTATAACCTTCGCCCATGGATGAGAAGTCCACTTGTAGGGCAGGGATGGTTTTACGGATGCGTTTGCCTGTCTTATCTATTTCGAGCTTTTCCATTCCAAGGTCTGCTTTTGTTGCAGCAAGCTCTTGCTTCGTCGGAATATGGAGTGAATCTTTCTTGAATCCCCATAAATCAAATAAAGGCCCAACAGTTGGGTCGTAGCAACCTTCTGATTTTTTATTGATGTCTTTGGCTATTTCTATTAGTTCAATAAAGTCTTTCGACGCTGGTTGCCAAGCGGTGGAAGTACTGTGATTAAATGTTGAAATATAAGAGTCATTGCGCCAAGTAGATAGCTCTTTATCGATTTGTGCCAAGGTGACATTAAAGCTGCTTCGAACGTCCTCAACGGGAACGGCGTCATTAGACCAAAAGCTAATATGGTAGGTGGTTCCTTGGGCATAACCTTCTACTTTTTCTATCTTCGGTGGCTGACTGCATCCGCTAATAATCAGCACTGTTGCTAAAGATAGTGTGCCAAAGCGTAGGGAAATAGGCAGAGAAAATCGTGATGTTATTGAGGTAAACATGAAATGACGTATCCATTCAAAATTAAATCTGTGCGCAGTTTACCAATAGCCTTTGCGTAACTCCACTTTGCTGAGAATTTACGTGAATTTTTACATTTCACACAAGGCTATAATTAGGATCGTCCTAGCATGCGCAAAAGTAGTTTGTCTTCGAGGATATAGTGATGAAACAGGGCCGCTGCGGCATGTACAAGCACTAATGCCATCATGCAATCCATGGTAATCACATGAATATATCCCAGTTCGTCAACATCAAAAAACCAAGCGATTGCACCAAATGCGGGAACCAAAAACATCAATACATACAAGAGCTCGTGTGAGTAATGGGATATTTTATCTAGAAAGGCGTTACCCGTACTTATTTTCTCGGTTTTTCTACTGAGAAGACGAACAATGATTCGTATCACAACCAATGACAGGATAGTCAGGCCTGCATAAATATGAAAATTTTCTACCCAGTTAGCAGGGCTGTTATTGTTTGCTAGGTGGGCATCAAAAAAACGCTTCATATGATCACTAATGAAGTAGTTAGCAATGATTAACACAGCAATAAGCCAATGCAGTATTATTTGGTATGGATTATAAGATGATGCTTTTTCTGACATGATTACGATTCTCCTAGTAATAAGGTCAGTGTATTATTTTAAACGCAAAAAAAAAGTGAACGACGATCAAGATAAAGAGGTTTTTTTGCATGCTTTTATGCAGTTTATTCTTTCTCCATCCCCTATAATCTCTGTAAAATTTCATCTCTCTTAGTTGAGTTGTTACACTACGGTGAAGACCCTATTTAAGTTACAATTAGGCTGTTATTTTTCCCTGTTTACAGCCATCACCCAGAATTTATAAGACACTATTTATGCTAAATATTTCTAACAAAACCCGTTTAAATAAATACATTAGCGAAAGTGGTATTTGCTCCCGACGAGATGCAGACCGCTTTATTGAACAAGGCAATGTGTTTATTAATGGTAAGCGAGCAAAGATAGGGGATCAGGTTACGTCTGGTGATACGGTTAAAGTAAACGGACAGCTGATTGAACCGCAAGATGCGGAAGATTTTGTTTTGATCGCATTAAATAAGCCGGTCGGAATTGTTAGTACGACAGAAAGCACTGAGAAAGACAATATTGTCGATTTTGTCAATCACGGGGTGCGGATATTCCCGATTGGGCGTCTAGATAAAGACTCTCAAGGTTTGATCTTTTTGACCAACAATGGCGATTTAGTGAACAAGGTACTGCGCGCTGGTAATAATCACGAAAAAGAATATCTGGTCACAGTGAACAAGACGGTGACCGATGATTTTATAAATGGCATGGCGAATGGAGTGCCTATCTTAGGCACCATGACCAAGAAGTGCCCAGTATCGAAAGAGTCTAATAACGTCTTTCGTATTACCTTGGTGCAAGGTTTGAACCGTCAGATACGTCGTATGACAGAACACTTTGGTTATGAGGTTGTTAAGCTTGAGCGCGTACGTATCATGCACATCGGACTGAAGGGCGTTCCGGTTGGAGAGTGGCGTGACTTTACGCAAAAAGAGATTGAAATTCTCTCTAAAGCAATAGAAGAGTCTTCTTCTGAAACAGACAAAAAACCTTCAAAAAAGTCATCATCAGCGGCGAAAAAACCTTCGAATAGCGCTAAGAACGGAACCGGTGCACGAACAAAAGCAACCAGTGCGGCTTCAGGTCATTCAAAACCAGGAGGCAAGCCTAGTCGACCTGGTGGCAACCCTAAGGCGCCGAATACTAAACATAAACGCCCGTCTGATAATGCCCCAGGGAGACCTAGTAAATCAGGACAAAGGCCAAAGCCATCGGGTACAAAACCCGGAGCAAAACCTTTTGCTAAAGGAAATACGAGAAAGCCTAAGCCTTCTCGATAGTAACTAATATAGATAGTACTCACTATTAATGGTGCCTGTAGGAAATGATCTAGTCGTCTTGTACATGAGCGATTAGGTCATTTCTTGTTTATGACGTTTTAAAATAGGGTATGCCGTCGCGACCAGTAATGAAGATAGGCGCTGTAGGTCTCGTAAAATATCCATATGTATTTGTGATGAGGCCAGTGTTGCAGGAATCTGATCTCTAATACGGCGAGTATGTTGCTCTCGGCATACGGCAATTTTATTACGGTATACGTGTTTGGCATCGACCAATTCGGCAGCAAGGTCAGGGCTTTTTGACACATAAACAGCTTGAGCTAAACGAAAAATTTCAAACAATTCAGAGAAGAGAGTATCTAACTCTCTTTCACCTTGCTCAGAAAAATGAATCTTTTCTTTGTGTTTTTTGCGAGCTAGCACCATAAGGCTTGCGTCAATGATGTCCCCCACGTGCTCTAAATTGGTTACAAAACTGAACGCATCTTGCCAGCTATTTTGTTCTTCCGATGAGCTCTTAATGTTTTCTATCGCGGCCAAGTAGTAAGTTACTTCGCGATGAATTCGATCAATATCATCATCTAACTCTTTTACTCTATTAATGTGTTTACCATTGGTAAATGTTTTAGGTGTACTTTCCAGCATTTGATAAGCGATATCAGCAATTCGCAAAGTTTCATTGGCGACATTAGCAATGGCTCGAGTAGGATGCTTGATATCGTCTTGTGATAAATAGACGGATGTTAGAGGTTTGTGACCATCCATTTCCGTGTTGTTAGGAGAGACGTATTTCTTTAATAGATTCGCCCAGAAAGGCAGCATGGCAAGAAACAGAATACCGTTAATGGCATTGATCATGACATGGAAAACCATCGGTGAATCTAAACCAAGGCTTTGTAGTGAAAGCCATCCAGATTCTTGAATGAAGTAAATCAGCAAACCAATAATAACGGCACAAGAGCGTATAAGTAGGTTGCCTATTATCACCAGTCGTCCTTTTGCGCTCAATCCCCACCCAGAGCTTAATGCGGGCAATGCGCCGCCGATATTAGCGCCAATAACCATGATCATCGACATCTCAATAGAGATAGCGCCGTCAGTGACAAGGTGAGTAATAATCAAAATCATCGCTAAACTTGAGTGAACAAGCCAAGTAAAGAGCGCAACCAAAAATAGGGTTAGTAAGGTATCGTGAGCCAATAAACTGGTGAGATACGTCATGCCGTTGCCAGAGCGCATGTCTGCCGTACTTCTTGCGATCAGAGATAAGGCGAGCAGGAGAAGGCCAAGCCCAAGGCAGATTCGTCCCCAGTATTTATACTTTCGTTTTGTCGATTTCTGAAAACTAATATAGCCAATCAGCAATAGCAATGGAGAAAGAGCAGACAAGTCAAAGCTAAGTAGCATTGCCATTAAGCTTGAGCCTATTTCTGCACCAACGGCTAATGCGAGGGCAGGAATAAGCCCTAAAGCACTTGTCGCGACAAAGCCTGCCGCCAGTAGTACAACCGCTGTGCCAGATTGTAGTGCCGCGGCGGCGATCCCTCCTAAAGCTGCGGCTTGAAGGCGATGACGTGTCATCAAACGAATCGCATTTTCTAGATTTTTGCCATAGGCGCGTTCGAAGCCAGTGCGCACCATGCGAATCCCCCAGAGTAGTAGGGTGATGGCGCCAGCTAATTGAATAATTTCAAACATAGTAGTGTCCTAATTTAGGACTAACGGACAGAGTCTTTATGAACAGTAATGTAGTTAGTCGATTTACGCTTAGATATGACGTTACATTAGCAGAGTGTCGGTGTTTTTGTCTGCTTTTTTACGACACCTATTTGTCTCATTAATCATTTTTTTGTTTTTGTGAAACCCATAAACACTGCGATCTTGAGCTGTATTTATAGGATGAGGGAAATTGTTTTTCTTACTGTAAAAACCAAATATATTAATTAGTTATAGAGTAAAAGATGCCTATATGCACTGTGTTTTTTTGATTAATAAAGGGCGTTTTAGAAGAAGCTAATCGTTTTTTGTAAAATAAGAGTGCTCTGAAAGGAGGTGTAGATTATTAAAAGTAAAACTATGGCCGGAGTGATACCAGCCATAGTTTGTTATTTTTAAGATTGGGGTAAATATTTACCCATGGCTAACATAAGTGATTTGTGTTTCAAAATAGCCAAGCACTCACTCTCTTTGAGGTGCTCATAGAGCTGAGGTATGCTGTCGCTTTGCTCAATTTGCCACTCGGCACAAATACGATTACGGCATAATGTGTTTTCTTCTTCATTAGGAAGTTGAGCAACATACCAATGATAGAATCCTACATCACTGATAAATCGAGACAACGGAGGCTGCTTATCATAATCGTCATCTTTAACAATATGATTTTGCCTGTCGTTAAGGCGTTTAACGATCCCTTTAGGGTGTTTTTCTTCTGAAGAGCGAAGCAACATAATTTTAGACAGTAGATTGCCGCGTTTTTCGCCACCGCTAAGCCAAGAAAGAGGGATAGAAAATACCAAGCCGATGGTAATAGGCAGTGACCAGTAGAAGAGTTCAGGACTAAGAAATAGGGCGGCGCCTGCTAATCCTGCACCCAATAACGTATGAGATAAATGGGCACGCGCGACGGTTTTCCATGGTGTAGCGCCATCATCACGAGACTGTGGTTTCCAGCCGCTATCACGGCCTTTTAAAACATCAAAGACCACCAAGAACTGAGAAAACATTAAAATCGGAGCGTACAACGCCGACATAATAACTTCCAGCAAGGTATCCAATGTCAATAATATTGGACCACCAAACGCCATGCAGCGGCGAGGGTAGATCATAGCGCTGATCCAACCAAAGACCTTTGGTGCGAGGACTAGTGCCATTGAAAGCTCGAATAATAGCCGTGCTTTTTGAAAATCAAAGACCGGCCAAGTTGGGAATAATGACGGGTTAGAAAAATACTCGGGACGGACAAAGTGTGCCTGTACAGCGAGAGCGAAACCCACAGCAATCAGTAAGAACCAAAAGACAGCGCTCAGATAAGAAAAGATACCTGAAAACAAATGAATGCGTGTAGCGAAGTGAAAGCCTTTCGCGAACAAAAATGCCTTATGTTGCAAGTTACCCTGACACCAGCGACGATCTCGTACCATCACATCAATCAGAGATGGTGGCGCTTCTTCGTAAGACGCTTCTAAGTCCATATCAAAGCGCACACCCCAGCCAGCGCGACGTAACATGGCGGCTTCCATAAAATCATGGCTCATGATGTGTCCACCAAAAGGGGCTTTCCCTTCTAAAATAGGCAGACCGCATGCTTCAGCAAACGCTTTGGTGCGAATGATGGCATTGTGTCCCCAGAAGTTCGAGGCTGTGCCATGCCATGCCGCTAGACCAGACGCATAAACCGGTCCGAAACATTGGTTCGCAAATTGTTGTATACGGCTGTACAGAGTATTGGCTTTAATAATGGTGGGTAGCGTTTGTATCAAACCGAGACCAGGTTCAGCAGCCATACGGCGAGATAAACTAATTAAACATTCCGCACTCATCAAGCTGTCGGCATCTAAAACAATCATGCTTTCATAATTAGCACCAAAACGCGTTACCCAATCGGCAATGTTACCCGCCTTACGTTCATTGTTATTATCACGACGGCGATAGTAGATTGGGCAGGCTTGATCATCATGATTTAATAATGGGTAAAAGGTGTGCTTTTCTTTAATGCAGGCTTCGGAGCGATTACTATCACTAAGAATGAAAAAGGCAAATTTACCGGGTGCTTTTTCCAATAAATCTTCATGCATGGCTTCAATGCTGGCACGAATCCGAGCAGGATCTTCATTGTAAACAGGCAATAAAATAGCAGTAACGCCATCAACATCCACTTCTTTTACTTTGCGAGAAAACGGCCATAGGCGGCATAAAAAACCAATAATCGCTTGCGAAAAAGCAAAAGAGATCCAAGTAAAGTTTATGCAGAATAAGACTAAAAACGCCCATTGCAAACCCGCAATGGCATTGGTGTTTAGCACCGCATACATTTCTGTTGCACCATACCAAGTTAGACCAAGTGTAATGGTTAGCACGCAAAGGCGAGCCAAGAGTGTTCTAAATAGAAACGGCTTGACTAATTTTTTCGCTTTTTGGCGAGCCTCATTCACTTTGTGACGAGGCATGGCGAGTGGTGCTTCTGGCGGTAACGCCAGACGTTCGTACTGACTTCCTTGTGTGTTTATCATTTTTGTTTCAACCATCGGTATAACCAGGTGGAAGCAAGTGGTTGATCATTTTCTTTCAACTGCACTCGCAATTCAGCAACGTCTGCCTCTTGAGTATCAAATGTAACGAAAACTCTTAGGCCCTTAATATTAGGGTTTTGAACCACCCGAGTCTTAATGATACTGCCTTGGCTGATGCTCGCGTTCACAGCAACTTTACTTAAGTCACTAACGGATAAATTACTATAATCGATCACAACCTCAGGATTGTTATTCGGTAGGCTGACAGTTCTTGCACTGCGTACTATATGCGGTTTGCCCGCTAATATAGGTGTGTCATTAGGCCAGGTCAGCTGGTAGGAGTAGGTATATGGAACGTCTTTTTTTAGACCATCTTTAGGTTCCCAATAAGCAACAATATTATCATTGCTTTTAGAGTTAGAGGGTATTTCTACCAGTTCAATATTGCCAGCGCCCCAATCGTTTAACGGTTTGATCCAACTGGATGGGCGATCTTGGTAATCGGCGTCCAAATCTTGGTAATCACTGAATTTATTATCACGTTGGATCAGTCCAAAGCCTTTTGGAGATGTATCAAGAAAAGCACTGATTTGTAGTGTTTTAGGATTGTTGAGAGGGCGCCACAATACCTCATCGCTGCCGGTCTGAATTTGTAGACCATCAGAATTGTGAAGTTCAGGTCGATAATTTGGACGATCTGAATGGTCTAACGTCCCATCGTACATGAACATGGAATTAAGTGGGGCTAAGCCAACATGTTGAATGTCTACTCTTGGAAACAGTGTTGCTTGAACATCGACCCGTGTTGGTGACCCTGGGTAAATACCGAAGCGGAAAGCGCCGGTGACGCTTTTACTGTCTAACAGTGCATGCACCACAATGGCTTTTTGAGTAACGGATGGACGCTCGATCCAAAAGTGTTTAAACCTTGGGAATTCTTCCCCTGTGGGTTGTGCAACATTGATAGCAAGACCGCGTGATGAAAGGCCATAAGTTTGCCCTTTCGAAATCGCCCGAAAATAACTCGCACCTTGAAAAACAATAAATTCGTCATTCTGATCCGGTGCATTTAATGGATAATGCAGACGTAATCCAGCGTATTTTCCTGCTTTTGCAATGAGGTCATCAATTTTTTGTGTTGGTGTGGTGAACGACGAAGCAGACACTTCCAGAGGGAAGCCACGTCCATTTTCAACCACATCAATAGAGACTAAATCTTTATATAAGTAGCCTGGGGCAAACAATTGTATGGAAAATGGGGTTGGCGTATTTCCCCAAACGGCCTTGTTTTGTTGAAAATCTATTTTTTGATAGGTTGCAGCATCAAGATTAGTCAGTAACTCTGGTGCAACATCAGGGGCAATCATCGGTGATTTAGCGAGATTTCTTGCAATATTGACCACAGTTTGGGAAGAAAATGGATAATCTACCTTAGCGTCTTTCTCTGTATCGCTAACGGGTTTAGTATCCATTTCAGTCGAAGATGTAGGATCTTTCTTTTCTATTTTTTTTGTTGGCGTCGTCGAGTCTTCAGATGGTGCTTGTTTTGTACCTTGGTCTTGCGTTTCTTTAGATTGTGGGGTCACCACAAGGCTTTCTGATTTTGGGATTGCCATGTCGCTTTCTGCTTGTGAAAACGCACTTAATAATAAAGAGGCAACAATGAAAAAGAATTTAATAGATGTCGAATTATGCATAGTAAAAAAAATGAGCTCTAAATAAATAGGCAGAACTGAGTATAAACATGGTTCTGAATATTGTGTTTTTTATGAGCCGCTGACTCCTTGAGAATCTCTTTTAATATAAAGCCTTATGATAAAGCTTTAATAATTTCATAGTGAGTTTTTGGCGTCCGAGAATTGAAAAGATTTTGTGAGTCTGTTTCCTTTTTTTATTGGGAAAGTGCAAGGCGCATCCTTTTTTTTAGGCTAATTTACTTTGTGAGAAAAATGAACCTATTTGTGAGTAAAGCATCAAAAAAGTCAAAATAAAGTGTGAACATCTTTACTCATGGGGAAAGTACCAGTGAGAGAAGGCGGTATGCTTTACGTGAGATGTGCATTTTAGCCTATCTTTCGTGATTTGATGTCATTTTTATGTGTGACATACACTACTTTAAACGTGTTTTATTTTCAGGAAGGCTATGAGTCACTCGGAATTTAATGAATATGCCACTGTTTGTGATGAATGCGATTTGGTGAATGAGGTTCCCTTAATGGAACCCGGTGAGAGTCTTTCTTGTTCACGGTGTGACCACCTATTGGTGAGTTTACCGAAGAAAAGGCGCGAGAAAATATTGGTTTATAGTGGCTCCGGATTATTGATGTTGGCGTTGGCGCTGAGCTTTCCTTTTCTGAGCTTTTCTACCACCGGCATTGGGCGCACCGTGACCTTTTGGCAAAGTCTATCTGTGTTATTGAATAAGCAATTTACCTTCTTGGGCGCCTTATTGATTTTTGTGCTTTTGGTTCTGCCTATGTGTTATTTGCTTAGTGCGGCGCTATTAACTTGGCTTATCAATAAGAGAAGAAACAGAGTACTACAGCGATTATTTTTGCGCACCATGACGGTGATTCAACCTTGGTTAATGGTAGATGTATTTTTAGTCGGTGTGCTGGTGGCGTTAGTGAAAATGCAAAGTATGGCAGACATTGGCTTTGGTTTATCGTTCTGGGCATTTTGTAGTTATGTGTTATGCCTGTTAAAAACCGTTTCCTTGGTAAATCGCCGTTGGCTCTGGAATCAAGTGGCGGGTGCGGCTAAATGTCCTCCTTTAATGGCAGGCTCCGCACGCGCTCAAGGACTGGTTGGTTGCCATTTTTGTGGTGCTGTGGTGGCGGAAGAGCATGGCCACTGTGGGCGTTGTGGGCACACTACTCACAGTCGAAAACCAGCTAGTATTCAAATGACGGTCGCGTTACTTGTTGCGGCGTTATTGATGTATGTTCCCGCGAACCTATTACCGATTATGAATACCACCTTCTTTGGTGTCAGTGAGCCGTCGACCATAATAGGAGGGGTGTTTCAGCTTTGGGGAATGGGCTCTTATCCTATTGCGATTATCATTCTCTTGGCGAGCGTGTTTATTCCCATTGCCAAAATACTGTCGTTAAGCTGGTTATGTTGGCAGCTGCATTTTTCTTCTCATCATTCCACAACACAGAAGTTAAAACTGTACCGTATGACAGAATGTGTGGGACGCTGGTCGATGATTGATATATTCGTGGTTGCAACATTAACCGGATTGGTGCAGATGGGAGGGTTGATGTCGGTGGTGCCCGGAGCGGCGGCTTTGTCATTTGCTGGTGTGGTAATTTTAACCATGTTAGCCGCTATGTCTTATGACTCACGGCTGTTATGGGATCAAGAAGAAGCGTTGCTTGCGGGCAAAAATAGTGAAAGGTGAGATGAATACTAATGGTGAAGCCGGTGTTATTAATGAATAAGGGGAATCAACCTTGAGTGAGTTACAAGAGAACAGCCAATCGATACGCAAGGTACGCTTTAATTCGATTTGGCTTGTTCCTTTATTAGCCCTAATCGTGGCAGGTTGGATGGTGTATCAAAATTGGTCCAGCGAAGGCCCAGAAATTACCTTGATAGCCTCTAATGCAGAAGGGTTAGAAGCTGGCAAAACCAAGATCAAAGCGCGTAATGTTGATATTGGTACCGTGACTCGTATTCACCTTAGTCCAGACTACAATACGGCCATTATTACCGTTCGGATGGACAAAGATACCGATAATATGCTGCACCAAGACGCCAAGTTTTGGGTGGTTAAACCGCGTGTAGGAAAGGAAGGCATCAGTGGTTTAGGTACCTTGTTATCGGGAGCTTATATTGACATGGAGCCGGGCGAAAAGGGGGAAATCGCCTCTAAATTTAATGTTCTTGAGCAAGCGCCCTTGTCAACCACGGAGGACAAAGGGGTTCGATTGATGCTCGACAGCAAGGGCAGTTCAAAATTGGATGTGGGGACTGTGGTTCACTTTCGCGGTTACGATGTGGGGTATGTTGAAAAAGTCGGATTTGATACCGCTGCAGGGGCGATCACCTATCAGGTGTTTATCAAGGCGCCATATGATGCTTTGGTAAATAGCTCGGTTAAGTTTTGGCTGACTCCGGGTATTGCCTTAACAAGCTCAGCACGAGGGGTAGAGTTGCGAGTGGATTCCTTGGAAACCTTATTATCTGGTGGTATCAGTTTTGGCTTGGTACATGATCAAAAGGCCGGGAAAGAGATTGAAGACCTTACGCAATTTCATTTGTATGCCTCTAAAGAAGACGCAGAAAATCAGTTTTACAATCAGTTTATTGATTATGTCTTTTTGTTCGATTCAGACATCAGTGGCTTAACCGCTGGTGCTCCTCTGGAATTTCGAGGTGTTCGTATCGGCACGGTTGAGCAAGTACCCTTTACCGGTCTCTCGATGGTGGGGTTAACCTCGCTCAAACAATCGGCGATTCCTGTATTGGCTCGCATTGAACCTCAGCGTTTGAATAATGGGGACAAAGACCTGACGTTACAAGAATGGAAAGCCTTGTTTAAAGATCGAATTGAAAGTGGCTTTAGAGCGACGCTTAAAACTCGCAACTTTTTAACAGGCGCTAAGGCGATTAATATCGATTTTTACCCTAATTCTAAGAACGAGAAGCCACAAAAAGTGGTGGGTATAGACGTCTTTCCTGTGACCAATACAGGCTTCTCAAGCATCGAAAAGAAAGTGACTGAGATACTGGATAAATTGGCGCAAGCACCAGTCAATGAAAGCTTGCAAAGTATTACCGATGCCATGAGTAACGCCAATGATACCTTGGCTTCTATGAAGGCAACGTCTGAAAATGTAGATCAGTTAATTAATCAGCCTGAAGTACAAAAGTTACCCGATGAGGTGCTATCGATAATGGATAAACTGTCTCGCATTCTAGAAGCCTATCAAACCAATGGCGAAATAGGCTTGCCGCTAAAAGACAATCTTAAGGCCTTGGAAAAATCGTTGAATGAACTTCAGCCGCTATTAAGAGGTCTGCGAAATAATCCGAATTCATTAATATTTGATAAAAAAATGCAGCCAGATATACAACCTAAAGCCGCACAGTAAATAAAGGAAACTAGAATGAAAGGTAACTACTTATCGGCCCTAATGATTGTTTTTATCTCTGCTCTGCTAGCTGGCTGTGCCACTACAGAGGTGACGAGCAATGAATACTTGTTGATGGATAACACACCTAAAATAGTGATTAGTGACCCTAAAACACAGGTTAATATTCAACTCATGCCGATACAGGTAGCGGATTATTTGGCAGGCAGTGAGATTGTTTTGTTGTCTAAACAAGGCATGGTGTATCGGTCTCAGCAAAACTTGTGGGCTGAGCCATTGTCAGCGCAATTAAATCGATTAACGATGCAGGGCTTGATTCAGCGTTTACCCGATACAAACTGGTATAAAGGGCACAATACTCAGGTGGCGAATTTGCTTAAATTAAGCGTCGAAGTGGATGCGTTTTATGGGGATTTAGAAGGGCAGGTGCACGTTTCAGGGCGTTGGACATTACTTTCAGACTCCGGAAAAATACTTCGCTCTAAGGCGTTTATGGTCACTGAAAAATTGAACGAAAATGGCTATCCCGCTTTGGTGCAAACCTTGGCGTCTACATGGTTCCAACAAGTGATGAACCCAATGGCAAAAAGCATTACAGACGCGCTTTAATACTCATTTCTTATCGAGATTCTGAAGAGGGGCATTTGATGATGTTTAGCCCCGCAGAATGTCCCGCTAAGTGCTTTATGATCCAGTTTTAGATGATTGGATTGAGGCCAGTTTAGGAAGGGGCTGTTGGTATGGAAAACCGAATCAGACATCTAGACAAATACCCTTGTCAGATAAGGAAAAAGAACCTCGCCTTGTTGGTGTAATGTCACCGTTTCTTTTTCAGAAAACGTATCAAGAGCCAGTAGTCTTGTTGCAAGTGAGTTATGCTCGCACTAATTCATTACGGTGTTGCTGCCATGAATACCGATCATTAGTGCAAGGGAGTTATGATTTCTTTGTCAGCCCTAAACCTAAAGTTTGGGATCATGCTGCGGGTATTTTGGCCTATCAAGAAGCGGGCGGTTTTGTGAAAATGTTGACTGGAGAAGATTATCAGGCGTCAGTCCGAACAGGCACTATTATAGCGGCCAGAACTGAGAGTATATTGGCTAGAATTACGAATGATTTTAAGGCTATTTTGATCTGATGATTTTATGCACGCACCAGTTAATATTCAATTTGGCCAACAGTAGCACGAAAAACGTCCCTTAAAAAAAGGGCATCACGTGCCCTTTGTTACTTTTAATATAGATAGTTTTAAAGCGGTTAGCGAATAACTGCTTTGGGTTTTGATAGACTTTGTCGTTTTTTCAATGACTCGTAATAAGGGGCGTAAGCAGGGCGGTCAATGTATTGGCCATCGCCTGACTGAGCAAGTAACTTGCCTTCGTGCCATGCTAATTTGCCATTACATATTGTCGTTTCTGGAATGCCGTGAATCGTCATGCCTTCAAAGATACTGTGCTCAATATTCGATTGGTGAGTTTTCGCTGATAGCGTTTTCTGCGCGCTTGGATTCCAAATAACCAGATCCGCATCGGCACCGACTCGCACACAGCCTTTAGTTGGGTAAAGGTTGAAAATCTTTGCTGTGTTGGTTGATGTCAGTGCTACGAATTCATTAGGGGTGATTTTACCTGCATTGACGCCTTTTTCCCATAGCACCATCATGCGCTCTTCGACGCCGGCGGTGCCGTTAGGGATTTGTGTGAAATTGTCTTTGCCCATGGCTTTTTGTTCACTGCAGAATGCGCAATGATCGGTTGCTGTGGTTTGTAGCGTTCCCCCTTGCACACCTTTCCATAGGGCATCTTGATGATGCTTAGGGCGAAATGGTGGGCTCATGACGTGGGCGGCGGCCGTTGCCCAATCTGGATTTTGATAGACACTGTCATCGACGGTTAAATGCCCCGCTAATACTTCGCCAAATATGGTGTGACCATGGTCTTTAGCGTAACGGATAGCATCTACCGCTTCTTCGGTAGATACGTGAACCAAGTAAAGCGGTGCGCCAAGAGTATTGGCAATGCTGATTGCACGATTGGCAGCTTCCCCTTCGACGGAAGAAGGGCGCGACAGAGGATGAGCTTCAGGCCCAGTCATGCCTTGTTCCATGAGTTTGTTTTGAAGATGGTACACCAGCTCACCGTTTTCTGCGTGTACTGTTGGAATAGCGCCTAATTCAACGCATTTAGTGAAGCTGGAAACTAAAATTTCATCGGTGGCCATAATGGCGTTTTTGTATGCCATAAAATGTTTAAAGCTGTTAACGCCATAGTCTTTTACCAGCGTTTCCATTTCTTCCCCGACACTGTCATCCCACCAAGTAATGGCAACATGGAAAGTATAATTTGAATGTGCTTTTTCTGCCCACTCACGCCATTGATGATAAGCCTCTAATAAAGATTGCTGTGGATTAGGAATGACAAAATCGATGATGCTGGTGGTGCCGCCAGCTAATGCGGCTCGAGTACCGGATGCGAAATCGTCTTTGGCGACGGTGCCCATAAAAGGAAGTTGCATGTGTGTATGAGGGTCAATTCCGCCAGGCATAATGAGTTTGCCGGTTGCATCGATGACAGTTGCGTCGCTTGGAGGTGTCATGTTTTGGCCGATGCTAATGATTTTATGACCATCGCATAAGATATCAGCTTGGTAAGTTTCTTCGTGGGTGACGATCGTCCCCCCTTTAATAAACAGGCTCATAGTGTCGTCCTTTTTGTCGGTTTTATTAGTATTTTTGTTCGTATTTATTAAGTTCTGATAGATGTGCTTCTTTGAAATTTCCTGTCGTGCAAGTCCTACAGTAAGAGCATCAATGATTAGTTTGATGCTCTTACTGTTTAGACCTCTCTTATTTCGATATTAAGACGGCATGGCTTGCGTTTGATTAGCTGACGATGCCAGTATTTTGGCCAAAACGAAATAGACAATGGCGCCAGTAAAAGCACCCGTGAACCAGCCGTATCGATAAAACCAATTAATGCTTGGAACACTTAGCGCAGCAATAGTAATCACTACTGGTACGGCAAAGGCGAGCAAGCCAGCATAGTTAAAAGCAGGATAAATACCATTCGGCGTATACAGAGCGACCAAATCAAGGTTTTGACGCTTAATTAAGAAGTAATCGACGATCATGATTCCTGCGATAGGGCCTAGTAAGCTTGAGTAACCTAATAGCCAATTAGAGTACATACTTTCAACACTCACATCGGATTCGATCCAGCCCATTTTTTTCAATAATTCCCAGCTCATTAATAGAATACCAACCAAGCCAGTCAATAACGCACCGCGGGTATGATTAATAAGTTTCGGTGCAATGTTTTGGAAATCGTTCGTTGGAGAGACAACGTTGGCTGCAATGTTTGTAGACAGTGTAGCGATAATGATTAAGACCATCGCGATCGCAACTAAAAATGGGCTGTTGATTTTACCAATTAATGAAATAGGATCAGAAATGGTTTCGCCTACTAATGTTGACGAGGCCGCGGTCAGTACAACACCCAATGCTGCAAAGAAGAACATGGTGATCGGTAAGCCAATAATTTGACCAAGTACTTGGTCCTTTTGTGATTTTGCATAACGGCTAAAGTCGGGAATGTTAAGGGACAAGGTTGCCCAAAAACCAACCATGGCGGTTAAACCACCAAAAAAGTAGCCCCAAAAGCCAGCGTCTTCAGGGCGATTAGCAGGGGTTGCTAAAATTTCGGTAAAGGAGACCTTGCCTCCTGCCCAAATCATCAAGCCAATACTAACAACCAACAATAACGGTGCAGAAAGTGTCTCTAGCCATTTGATTGACTCTGATCCACGTACAACCACAACCATTTGCAGTGCCCAAAATAGAAAGAAGCCAATGACTTCACCAACGCCACCTAAACTTGCCCAGCTTGAAGATATCGCCGATAAAAACAAGTGAATGGCTAGGCCACCAAACATGGTTTGAATGCCGAACCAGCCACACGCAACAAAACCACGAATTAAACAAGGAATATTAGACCCTACTATGCCGAATGAGGAGCGTAATAAAACAGGGAAAGGGATGCCGTATTTTGTGCCCGGATAGGCGTTTAATGTGAGGGGAACAAGCAAGATAATGTTGGCAATTAGAATGGTAAGCAAAGCTTCCATAACCGATAAACCAAAGTAGGATGTTAACACGCCACCCAGCGTATAAGAGGGTACGCAAATCGCCATACCTACCCATAACGCGGTGACATTCCACTTGTTCCAAGTGCGATCTTTAATCTTGGTTGGCGCTAAATCGTCATTGTATGCCGAACTTTCTCTGAGGTCTTTATCGACCTCGAGCTCGAAAAACTCACCTTGCTGAATGGACTTGCTTGTCATGTTGCCACCTCTTCGATTTTTTTGATTATGAGTGTTTATTTAGTGTGTATAGCGATGTTCCATTTGAGTAACATAATTATTAAGTGCTCTTATGTATCTTCTTACTTTATTCGTGTTCTTTGGCGATACGTTCACTGGCTTCAAGCATGGAGTGCAGCAGTACGTTGGCGCCTGCGCCACATTCTTCTGGAGAGCTATATTCTGCTTCGTTATGACTGATCCCATTAAGGCAGGGTGTAAAAATCATGCCAGTGGGTACCAAGTCGGCCATGTAGCAGGCGTCATGTCCTGCGCCAGCGTAGATATCCATATTGCTGTAGCCTAATTTCTCTGTGGCGGACTTAACATCGTCAGACGCATTAAATTCTACGGGAGCAAAATACCAAAAAGGGTCGATATTAACGTCTAGTTCGTGCTCACTGGCTATCTTCTTACAAAAAGCGAGTAGCTCTTCATGCATGGTCAACAATACGCTGGGAACTGGATTACGTAGATCGGCACTGAATTTCACATTACCGGGAATGGTGTTACGAGAATTTGGCCAGACTTGCATAAAGCCGACAGTACCCAGACCGTTTTCATGGCGGTTTGCAATGGCTTGCATTTCAGTCACAATCGCGGCGGCGGCTAACATGGCATCTTTACGCAAATGCATAGGGGTGGTGCCTGAATGAGAAGGGCGGCCGACAACTTCGATGTTATACCACCGAATACCTTGTCCTAGTCTTACGATGCCAATGGATTTTTTTTCATCCTCTAGGATTGGACCTTGTTCAATATGAGCCTCAAAGAATGCGCCCATATGGCGACTACCTAGTTCCATCTCACCTAAATAGCCAATACGCTCTAGTTCATCACCGAGTCGAATGCCATTGACGTCGGTTTTATTTAACTCTGTCTCTAGGTCAAAACGGCCAACATAGGTACCAGAACCTTGCATAGCAGGCTGAAAGCGGGAGCCTTCTTCATTTGTCCAAACAGAGAACTCCATTGCCGTTGGTGTTTCGATGTTGTTTTCATGGAGTGTGCGAAGTACTTCTACGCCGGAAAGTACGCCAAAAACACCGTCAAACTTGCCACCGGTAGGCTGGGTATCAAGGTGGCTACCGGTACCTACGGCTGGTAGATTGTTATTTTTCCCTGGTCGGCGAGCAAAGATATTTCCTATTTTATCGACTTCAATTTCGCAACCGCAAGCCTTACACCAAGAGACGAAAAGGTCACGAGATTGCTTGTCTAAATCGGTCCCAGCAAGGCGATTACAACCACCCTTTTCTGTACCACCAATTTCACCCATTTCCATAAGGGTGTCCCAAAGACGCTTTTCGTTAATACGAAGATCTTGCATAGTGTTCTCCTAGATAACTTAATATTTATTCAGTATTTTTTACCAAAAGGTAAAAAAATTACCAAAACGAAGTGAATCACATATTCATTTCGTTAGAAGAGAGAATATAATGGTTCAACGTAAATTCATGATGGTTAAGTGTTTTTTATTGAACTTTACAGAAAGCAATTAGCAGGCCAACTTTTATTATTAATCATTTAGTTGGTGAATTAATTAGAATTTTAATTAACAGGCTAATTTTAAGTGATTTTCGATGCTACTTTAAAGGTAGAATTAAGTAAATAAAATATCGTGGGTATTTTTTAGTATTATAAAATAAGGAAGGGCGAATTTTGATTGGAAAAAAATCAAAGCATACAAAGCAATCGGTTAATAGAAAGATACTAGAATCACGTATATTACGTTCGGCTGAAATTGTTTTTGCTTCTAAGGGATTTAGTGGTGCCTCTATGGAGCGCATTGCAGAAATATCTAAAATATCTAAGCAAAACCTTATTTATTACTTTCCAAACAAAGACTTACTGTACAGAAGAGTGTTAGAGGAGATTCTTGATATTTGGATAGAGAAACTCTCTTTTCTAGAAAATCATGGCGATACTCCAGAAGAGGTAATACGCAGTTATGTACGTGAGAAAATGCAGATTTCAAGGCTTTACCCAAATGGCTCGAAAGTGTTTGCCCATGAAATTATTAGCGGTGCTCCAGTCCTAAAAGACTATTTGATTAGCCACTTAAAACCACAGTTTGATAGAGATGTTTCGTTAGTTAAGTCTTGGATAAATAAGGGATTAATAGAAAATGTAGATCCTGAGCATTTATTTTTTACGATATGGGCTGCAACACAAACTTATGCGGATTTCTCGACTCAAATTGAAATTTTATTAGGTAGAAGCAGTTTGCATCAAACTGATTTTGAACAAGCTGAGATTGCAGTCACAGATTTTATCGTGCGCGGTCTTGGTGCGCACAAAAAAAATAATAATAATTAACGCCACGTTTTCATCTGTTCAACGTAGAGTAGCTCTGTTTTTAATATAAATTGTTTAAAGAAAAACCTTTCCTATTCATGATCTTAACCATTTAGTTAACTTTTTAGTTAACTAAACTTAAGTCGGTAAGTTTTTTTTTGGTGCAAGGATGCACCGAAAAAAAACGATTTACTCTCTTCTGTATTCTTGATATTAGTTTTTATACCAAATGGTAAAAAAATGAAATTAAGGCTGGTTAGGATTAAATATGATTTCTGTTTCTGATGCTGTATCTAATGAATTTGTCACTGGACCAGACTTGTATGCTCTTTGTCAGCAAGCGGCTCAAGTACGTGATGATTATTGGGGAAAACAACTTACTTATTCAAAAAAAGTTTTTATTCCACTCACTAATATGTGCCGTGATACTTGTGGTTATTGTACTTTTGTACAAGGGCCTGAATCCCCCAATTCCAATTACATGACACCAGATCAGGTGTTGAAAACCGCTTTTGATGGTGAAGCACTAGAGTGTAAGGAAGCCTTATTTAGTTTAGGTGAAAGACCAGAAGAGCGGCATCAAAAAGCTCGCGACTTATTAGCGGCCTTAGGCTATGAAAGCACGCTAGATTATCTACATGATCAGTGTGAAAACGTATTAACACATACCAATCTATTACCCCACGTGAATGCAGGCGCATTGTCTTATAACGAACTGAAGCGGTTAAAACCTGTCGCGGCGAGTATGGGGATGATGCTGGAAAATGTATCCAATGATTTACTTAGGAAAGGTCAAGCACACCATGCTTGCCCAGATAAAACGCCTAAACGACGACTCGATACAATCGAGCAAGCGGGAAAGCTTGATATTGCGTTTACTACGGGCATTTTGATTGGCATTGGTGAAACTTGGCAAGACCGCATTAACAGTTTGGTGGCGATTCGTGATCGACACCTTTCTTACGGACACATACAAGAAGTTATCATTCAAAATTTTCGCGCTAAAGCGGGCACCGTTATGGCGGGTTATCAAGAGCCTAATTTAGATGACATGAAGCGGACGATTGCGATAGCACGTTTGATCCTACCAAAAGAAATTAGCATTCAAGCGCCACCCAATTTAGAAGTGGAATACGGCAGTTACATTAACGCCGGCATTAATGATTGGGGCGGTATCTCTCCGTTAACCAAAGATTTTATTAATCCAGAACGAGCGTGGCCTCAGATTAGTAGCGTAGCGCAAGCTTGTGAAGGATTAGGTTATTCGTTGGCAGAGCGACTGACTATTTATGATCGCTTTCAGCAGCAAGACGATAAATATCTAACGCCCAATTTAACTCATCGAGTCGCATCGCTTGCTAGTCATGCCGCTCGCTCTAACCATCAGTATTCTGGTCATCGGTCAGAAGGAGATATCAGCGCATGAGCTTATCACATTCAATATTGGAAGAAATGCTTCCACCAACCCTATTAAGTCACAATATTAGTGCACCAGTACGTGCCATTTTAGAGCACTCTTTATCGGGTAAAGAGCTGAGTGTGGAAGATGCCTGTGTACTTTTCGCCACGCAAGGTGAAGAAGCTCAAGCGGTGTTAGACATTGCTGACAAAGTACGTGAAAAGCGTGTTGGTAATACTGGCAGCTTTGTTATTACTCGAAACATTAACTTTACCAACGTGTGTTATATGGGTTGTCGGTTTTGTAATTTCGCCAAAGAAAAAGGCGATCAAGATGCGGAGTTTTTGACCGTTGAGCAAGTTGCTGACAAAGCCGAAGAAGCATGGGCCCGCGGAGCAACAGAAGTCTGTATTCAAGGTGGATTACACCCAGATATTGATGCGGATTATTACCGTAACCTTATTATTGCGGTGAAATCGCGAGTACCAGAAATCCATATACATGCCTTTTCGCCATTTGAAATTTGGTATGGCTGTAAGAAAGCGCGACTTGAGCCAGAGGTTTTTTTGACAGAGCTGAAAGCGTTAGGGCTTGGTACCATGCCGGGTACCGCTGCAGAAATTTTGGATACTGAGATACGCAAACAACTGACCAAAAATAAACTCACTACAGAAGAGTGGGTTCGCATCGTAAAAGCAGCACATTCTGTGGGTGTTAAAACAACGTCTACCATCATGTACGGCCATGTGGATCAACCGATTCATTGGGCAAATCATCTTAAGCTATTGCGTGATATTCAAAAAGAAACCGGTGGTTTTACTGAGTTTGTGCCATTGGGATTTATTCATTATGAAACGCGTTTGTTTAACGATAATCCGGACAAGGTTCGCCCTGGTCCTACCCGTGATGAACATTTCAAAATGCACGCTATTGCACGCCTTATGCTGCAAGGTCATATCGATAATATTCAAGCATCTTGGGTCAAAATGGGACCAGATGTCGCTGCAAAAATGTTGCGATCAGGCGCCAATGATTTAGGCGGAACCCTGATGAATGAGAGTATTTCTCGGGCGGCTGGTGCAACTCATGGTCAAGAAGTGATGCCAGAAGACATGGTTGCCAATATTCATTCAGCAGGATTGAAAGCGATTCAGCGAAATACCGTATATGAGGAACTAAAAACCTTTGCTGTTGATTCGATCACTCACTTGCGTATCCCTGTGCAAGGAGTCGCGTAATGTCCGATTTAACCATTACCTTATTAGCGGGCGGTGTGGGAGGCGCGAAGGCGGCGGAAGGGCTTGCCGCGAGTGCTTACTCTGATGCGACTCACATCATCGGTAATATTGCTGATGATGAAGAGTTCCATGGTTTATGGATATCTCCTGACATTGATACCTTAATTTATTCTCTTGGAGATCAGATTGATCGAGAACGTGGTTGGGGAAGAAAGAATGAGTCCTACCAAGTACTTAATGAACTCAAGGCGCTGGGTCAAGAGACTTGGATGACCCTTGGGGATTTAGATTTGGCGACACACATCTATCGCACCGAATTGCGTAAACAAGGAGTGAGAGCGAGTCATATTACTCAGCGTTTAGCGAATCGTCATGGTGTACAAGTGCCCATTTTATTACCGACAGACGATGTGGTCCAAACTCAGGTCAGAACCGCGTCTGGTTGGTTGTCTTTTCAAGAGTATTTTGTTCGTGAACACTGCGAACCTAAGGTACTTGGTATCGATTATAAGGGCGCTAAGATCGCTCGAGCTACATCAGAAGCGCTAAATCAGATTGCAAATAGCGACGTGATTATTGTGGCACCAAGTAACCCAATTGTCAGTATTGGCGCCATTTTAGCGATTCCAGGGATTCAAGAAGCGATTGAGAAAAGTGGTGCTTATGTGATTGCTATTTCACCGTTAATTGCTGGTAAAACGATCAAAGGCCCTGCGGATAAAATGTTGGAAAGTATGGGTAAAAGCACCGATTCTAAAGGTGTATATCAATGTTATTCCTCTTTTCTAAATGCGCTGGTTATTGATGATGTAGACCGCAGCGACGCTCCTTGGTTAGAAGGCAAAGGTTTGGATGTATTGGTTACGCCTACCTTTATGAGTAGCACTGAGGATAAGCGTGCTTTGCTAACAGACGTCGTGGCGTTTGCGCTAGCGCAACGTCAACAGAGGGTGGCCTAATGAGCAAACTTTGTATTGTGATTCCGATGAAATGTCCTAAACGTGCAAAGCAGCGATTAGCGACGTGTTTGCCTCAAGTGGAGCGCGAAAGTCTTGCTATCAGTATGTTTCAAAATACCTTGGCGTTTTTCCGTACACACTTTCCAGACTTACAAGTCATGGTGATCAGTGAGTCTTCTGAGATGTTGGCGTTGGCGTCTTCCTATTCCGCACAGACGGTATTAGAAAAAGGATCAAAAGGCTTAAACGGGGCATTACTCCAAGCATGTGAATGGGTGAACAAAGCAGGGTTTAGCCATCAAATGATTGTTCCGAGTGATATTGCGCTGCTGGATAAATGTGAATTTAGTGTCTTGCTGAAAGCGGCTAAGCGCCATCAGGTCGTTGTTGCTAAAGCGAAAGATGGCGGCACGAATGCACTGGTGACATCGCCACCAAATGCGATTGATTTCCACTATGGGCAGAACTCTGCAGAAAAGCATGGAATGGATGCTTTAGATCACGATTTGTCTTTTTGCCAATTAGAGCTGCCGAATTTGTCACAAGATATAGACCAAAGTGATGACCTAGAAAGAGCGATTGCTCAGCAGCCGGAACGCTTTTTAGCGTGGCGCCATTTGTCTAACACGGATCTTATGAAGGAGAGACAGTATGCCTGAGTCTATGTCCATGTTTCGCCTTGAAGGCTTGCCCGATTTCCAACACGGGGATGATCTTGCGCAAGTAATTATCGACACACTGATTGCTCAGCAGAAAGCGCTAGTGGCTGGCGATATTTTAGTCATTGCTCATAAGGTGGTGTCGAAAAGCGAAGGTGCTTGTGCCTATTTAGATCAAATCACACCGAGCTTAGAAGCCATTGAGCTGGCCAAGAGCGTTAATAAAGATCCAAGAAAAGTCGAAGTGATTTTATCTCAATCGAAACGCATTGTGCGTGCGGTTAAGCGCCCTGATCAGCAAGAAGGAGTACTGATTGCTGAGCACAAAAATGGTTACATCTGCGCCAATGCCGCGGTGGATGAATCCAATGCAGATCATCCAGGCCAACTTATTTTACTCCCTGAAAATCCGGATCAAAGTGCACGACTACTGTGCAAGCGATTGGAAGCGCATTTTGGTTGCTCTTTGGGCATTGTCATCAGCGATACCTTTGGACGTCCTTGGCGCTTGGGTCAGACCAATGTGGCAATCGGTCTCGCTAATGTTCCTGGGGTGATGAAGATGGAAGGAGAGCTAGATGCATTTGGCCGTCCTCTTAGTGTAACCGCACCCGCTTTTGCGGATGAGTTAGCCGCAGCGTCTGGCTTGCTGATGGAAAAAAGCGCTAAGGCTCCAGTGATTGTTTTTCGGGGACTTGATTGGCCAAAAACTGATAGCAGTAGCCGCGATCTTATTCGGGCACAAAACGAAGACCTTTTTAAGTAAAGGCCGTGCTAAGAGCGATTAGTAATTAAGAGCTATCAGTAATAAAAAACATAAGAACGAAACTATTAATAAATAGACAGCATGCTTAATCAAAAGGAAGCAAGAATGAATACAGATATCGGAACCGTCGCTATTATTGGTGGCACAGGCCCACAGGGGAAAGGGTTAGCATTGCGATTAGCGATGGCTGGCGTCAGTGTTGTATTAGGCTCTCGTGATGCGAGTAAAGCACAAATTGTGGCTGAAGAATTGATCGCTCAATTGGCTGAACTGGGTACTAAATCTGCAAATATTAGTGGGTTGTCTATGGAGGACGCGACTAAGGTCGCCACGGATATGGTTATTTTGTCCGTGCCTTTTAGTGGTCACGATGCCACCTTGGAAGTCTTAAAGCCTTTGTTGGAAGGCAAGATTCTAGTGGATATTGTGGTGCCATTAGCACCGGGTAACCCTAAAGCTGTTGAGATGCCAGCAGAAGGTTCCGTTACGGAGCACGCTCAAGCTTTGCTTGGTGAAAGCATCCCTGTAGTTGGTGCCTTGCATAATGTGTCAGCGATTACTTTGAATGACCTGTCTCGCTCTATTAACTGCGATATCTTGGTTTGTGGTAACGATTTAGCGGCGAAAAAACGCGTTATGGCGCTGGTCGATACTATGGGAACTAAAGCTTATAACGCAGGGCTTGCAGAAAGCGCCCGCTGTATTGAAGCCATTACACCTATCTTGATTCGTTTGAATATTTCAAAAGACGTGCCGTTTAGTCATGCCGGTATTCGTATCTGTCCACCTGAACATTAAGTTTACTAACGGGCCTTTAGCTCGGGTTATTCAAGATTTGAAATATAGAAACTAAAAGAAAAATCCAAAAGACACAAAAATCATAAAGAGGAACACATCATGGAATTCGGTATTACTTTTAAAGGCTTTGTAAGTCCAGATCGAGCACGAAACTTGGTACGTCAGGCAGAAGAAGCCGGTTTTGATTATTGCTGGTTTTACGATTCTCACATTTTATGGCGCGAGTCGTTTGTGGCCATGGCAATGTGTATGGAACACACAAAAACTATGCGTTTTGGCCCATGTGTAACCAATCCAAATATTCGTGATTGGTCGTTGTCAGCGAGCTTGTATGCCAGCTTAGCGCTGCAAAGTAATGGTCGTTTTGATATTGGTTTAGGGCGTGGGGATTCTTCTATGCGCGTCATGGGGAAAAAGCCTGCGACACTCGCGCGTTTGGCAGAGTTCACGACTAAAGTGAAAGCCATGGTTCGTGGTGATGAAGTGGAGTACGGAGAATGTCCTGAAGCGGTAAAATTACCTTGGGCCACAGGTTATGAATTGCCTGTATGGATTGGTGCTTATGGACCAAAAGCGCTGGCAACAGCAGGAGAAGTAGGCGATGGCTTAATTCTACAAATCGGCGATCCTAGTTTGGTAACTTGGTTTAAAGATCAAGCGATTCAAGCGGGTGAAAAAGCTGGACGAGATATGTCTAACTTTAAAGTACAGGCCGCTGCTCCTGCCTATTTTGGTGATATGGATTACTGCATCGAACATACGAAATGGTTCCCTGCGATGGTGGGTAATCATGTTGCCGATATCGTTGAAAAATACGGCAGTGATTCTGGCTTAGTGCCAAAAAGTTTGACGGATTACATTGAAAAGCGTCGTGGTTACGACTATTCAAAACATGGCCAAAGCGATAACCCATTTTTGGACTTTATCACGGAAGATATTGTGAAAAGCTTCTGTGTCCTTGGTACAGTTGAAGATCATATAGCTAAGGTAAAAGCGCTAGAAGAGGCCGGTACTACGCAGTTTAATATCTATTTAGACAGTGGTGATGAAGAAGAAATTATCGCTAAGTATGGTCGTCATATTATTCCTAAATTTAAGAAAGCATAAACAAAGGTGTAGAAGGCTTATTTAGAAAAAAGAGGTTATAAAATATATAGACTTATTTTTTCAAGTGAAAGAGAGTTAGTCTAGCGTTACAGATGTGCTCTCTTTATAATGCTAAAAATACTGAAATGGTCAACGAACTACGTTGGCCATTTTTCGTTTTTCAGCATCGAGTATCTCAATTAGGTAAGTTATTGCTTTAAATCGCTCTTTTCTAAAGAGAATTTCTCGCATTTTTGTATTCAGCATAAATATCCCTACTTTTTACATACTCCCGAAATAACCTTTAACAATACGGTGATACACGTTTTTTATTGCCTTCATTAGCTGATTAAACCTAACCAGTTGGTCGGTTGGTAATGAAGCTTGTCAATAAGGCGAGTATAATCGCCGAAATCTTAGCCATATGTAATTTAGTGACACTTCAGGAGTAAATAAATGGCAACACCTTCTCAGCATGATTTGCGTAATGACTTTCGTGCCTTGCTACAAAGCGGTAAATGTTATTATACGGCATCTACATTTGACCCTATGTCAGCTCGTATCGCAGCGGACCTTGGCTTCGAAGTCGGTATACTAGGCGGCTCTGTCGCGTCACTTCAAGTATTGGCTGCCCCCGATTTTGCATTGATCACTTTAAGTGAATTTACCGAGCAAGCGACACGCATTGGTCGCGTGGCACGTCTGCCTATTATTGCGGATGCGGATCATGGCTATGGTAATGCTTTGAATGTGATGCGAACTATCACTGAATTAGAGCGTGCTGGTGTGGCTGCTTTGACGATTGAAGACACGCTTCTGCCTGCTAAATATGGCCGTAAATCAACGGATTTAATTCCGCTTGAAGAAGCCGTCGGTAAATTGAAAGCCGCATTAGAGGCGCGTATTGATCCAGCGATGAGTATTATTGCGCGTACCAATGCGGGTCAGCTGACAATAGAAGAAACGGTGACGCGAGTTAAATCGTATCAAGCGCTTGGTGTGGACGGTATCTGCATGGTCGGTATTCGTAACTTTGATCATCTAGAAGCGATTACTCAACACTTAACGATCCCAGTAATGTTGGTCGCTTACGATAACCCTGAGTTACGTGATCGTGAACGTCTTGCGGCGTGCGGTGTGCGTATTGTTGTAAACGGTCATGCTGCGTACTTTGCCGCGATTAAAGCGACGTATGATTGCTTACGAGAGCAACGAGGCATTGCAGAAGGGACGCTGAATCCATCTGAATTGTCTACTCGTTATTCTACGTTAGCAGAAAATCGTGCGTGGGCGAATAAGTACATGGATGTTCAAGAATAATCCACAGAACATTACTTTTTAGTAAAGTCTCTATGAGTAGAAAAGCCAAGGTTTGCAATATGCGAACCTTGGCTTTTTTATGCAGGTATCAAAGCATAACTGTTATTGTGTAATCAGCTCTAGCTCGATCATTGCTTGGCGAATGGTGGCTTTGCTACTGTCTTGTAAAGGTACAATAGGCAAGCGACATTCTTCTGAACAAAAACCAAGTAGTGACATGGCGTATTTCGGGCCAGCTGGGTTTGGCTCAAGGAAAAGCGCACAGTGCAGGTTAAACAACTTATCTTGTAATTGAGCCGCTTCGGTGAACTTTCCTTCTCGGCAGAGGCGCTGAAGTGTAACCACTTGTTTTGGTGCCACATTGGATGACACAGAAATACAGCCATTACCGCCACCAACGTTATAAGCAACGGTTGTTACATCGTCACCACTTAAAAAACTAAAAGGTTTGTTCACTAATGCTCGTTCACGAATAGGACGAGTAAGATCCCCAGTCGCATCTTTAACACCAATGATACGTGGTAATTCGGCTAAGCGCGCTAAGGTATTCACCTCAAGTCCAACAACCGCTCGCGGTGGAATGTTATACAGAACGATAGGCAATTTGCTGTTGTCATGAACGTATTTAAAATGTTCATACAAGCCCGCTTGGTTAGGTCGGTTGTAATAACCTGCCACATGAAGCGTTGCATCGGCACCTGCTTGATAAGCAAATTCAGAATAGTTCACTGCTTCAACTGGGTTGTTTGAACCCGCACCCGCTAAGACAGGGACCGCTTTATTGGTTTCTTCTACGGTGATTTCAATGACGCGTTTGTGTTCGTGCTCACTCAAAGTAGGAGATTCGCCAGTGGTGCCGACAGGAACGAGCCCGTCGATACCTTGGTCTATTTGCCAGCGTACAATCTTGCGTAAAGCGTCTTCATCTAACTGACCATCACGAAAAGGAGTAATTAAAGCGGTTATTGCACCGTGGAACATACTGTTGCCTCATTAATAGTGGGTAAGCATGTCGCTGAAGAGGTGGTGAACCCGTCAGCGAGAAATGCTGCCGGGGATTTTTTATCTTACATCCACACGTCAGCGTTGCAGGGCTTCTTCGCCTTACGTTTATCGCCGTTGTGTTTCTTTAAGATTGAATTAATCATAGTTCTAAATAGATCGTGTTGTGTATTTGATATTTAGCATGCTGCCGTTTTTGACGAAGAAGGTCAATACTCACAATTCAATTATCTAGGATTTAGAGACTAATGCTGGCAAAATAATGTCTTACAGTGTTTTTGTCCGATTTTATAAAGCGAAATTAAAATAACTAGAGAGTTCAGATGGATATAACGACGTGGTTATCTTTAGTCACTATTTGCATTATGGGAGCAATTTCTCCCGGCCCAAGCTTAGCCGTTATACTTAGAGTGACACTTTCTCAGTCTCCTTTGCACGGTGCAGTTGCTGCGTTAACCCATGGTTTTGGGATTGGTCTTTGGGCGCTTTTTACGATGCAAGGTTTGGCCTTGTTAGTAACAGAACACCCCCAAGCGTTTTATATTCTCTCAGTCGCAGGCGGTCTATATCTGGCGTGGTTAGGTATTAAGTCGATTCGTTATGCTGGGCAAGGTGGGGAGATAGACACGGAAGTGATTAAATCTTCTTATTGGGAATCCGCTAGACATGGTCTTCTTATTGCGTTGATGAATCCGAAAGCTGGATTGTTTTTCCTTGCGCTATTTAGCCAATTTATTCAGGCTGATATGAGTGCTTATATTAAACTAGAATTATGGGCTACCGTTGTACTGATAGACAGTGGTTGGTATATTTTAGTCGCTCTATTACTGGCTGGTGGCCCGGTATTATCTTGGCTGCGTCGCCATATGGCTTGGGTTGATCGGGCGATGGGCTGCTTACTTATTGCCTTGGCTTTGAAAGTAATTATTGGCTCATAAATGCAGCGTTATAAAGAATAGAGAGTGATGGTGGTTTCACAAAAAAGGGACATTCAAATAACTGGATGTCCCTTTTTTAATGTGCCCGTTTAGGCCGTTACTTACTTCTATTTTGTGAGGCGTAACATCATTAGTTATTAGGTGGTGTTCCTGCGCTTAATTTGATCTTTGAAAAGGTGGCTTTATTATAATCGCCATTTTTTATATCGGTTGCAAAGTTTCCTGTGCCAGCACAGCCAGTGGACCAATCTTGTTTTCTGAATAAAATGCGCTCACAGTTTCGTGGTATTTATTGCTAGCAATCTAGCTGGCTAGTAAGGGTGTTTTTTGTTGGACTAGGGAGGGGGATTTAAACGATTGAGCGAAAAGGATTAAATAACCATACATAATGGCTATTTAATCCTATGCTACTGATAGTGTGAGAACACAACGGCTTGAGTTGTCGTTAGTTATTCTTGGTTCGTATTATTTTTTATCAAAAATGAAGCCTTCTAAATTTAGTAAATGCTTGGTCCAAATCTCATAGGCTTTATTGTTCAAGTGCAGTTTATCCCCTTCAAATAACGTCTCTTTCATTTCTCCTTGCTTCTCAAGCAATGTTGAGAAGAGGTCTATGTATTTCGTATTGGGACGAGTAATCGCCAGTCTTTCTAACTGTAGATTGGCTTTTTCGATCGTTTTACGCATTTTTGTCCGTGCTGGACTGCATTTAATGCTGATTAACGTCACTGGAATGCCGGGAAGATATCGATCGATTTTTTGTAATAAATCAATGTATAGCTCGGTTACTTTGTTGCTGTCACAATGATTGCCAATATCATTGTCTCCCGCATAGATAACCATAGAGCGTGGGTTATGAGGCAAGATAATGCGCTCAAAATAGTACACGCAAGCTTCTAATGTTGCTCCGCTAAAACCAAGGTTAATGGCGTCTTTAGGGTGAAAGTGTTCATCAAAATCATGCCATAGACGCATGGTAGAAGAGCCATAAAATGCGACCGGACGATCTTTGTAAATTTGATGAGCGGTACGGAATTCTAATTCTCGTACATCCGATTCGAATTCGACATCGAGCTGATTTAAGCTCATGACATTAGAGCGATAACCGGCACGGCCACTAAGAATCGGATACTGACGAATTTCACGAGATAACTCAACAGCTTCGCTGACATAGCCTCGGTATTCTTCTTGGTACTCAATTAAAAACAAGGCCAGTGCTTCTTTATCTTTATAGTCGACGCGTTCAGACAGTTTAAACGCTGGCTTAATGATAACGGTATAAAGGTTGTGATCTGCACGACGATCAAAGTTTGCCACGACAATAGGAACGATCCAAGGCTCTTCTGCTTCCAGTGAACCTGCTAGTTCAAAAGCGTGTGGTAAGAAAGCACCAGGTGACTGATGGGTACCGTAACTAGTGCCTTCGGGTGAAATCATCAAAGGATAGTTGTGGCGCAATGTTTCCTGGGATTCTTTAATAAACTGATCGTATTCTGGTGTGTCTTTTGCCAGTGTTTGCCAGCTATCGACAAACACATTACCAAAACGCTCATAGTAATCATCTCGCCAAAATTCATTTTCTCCGCTACGACGGACGATTCGTTGGCCGGAAATCCCATACTCTTTATCAATGACCATGGTGCTAATAAACTGAGCGTCCATTGAAAAGCGAAAGCCATTCGGTAATCGGTTGGTTGGTGAGCCAAGTAAATGGTTATGGATAAACAAGCTACCCGCTTTTTTGGGCAGGTTTTCAAGCCCTTTTATAACATAAGGAACCTGCTTAAACGCCTGTTTAAATTGCTCGGTACCGAAGCGCCTTACATCCAGCGCTGTGGTGTCTTTTGGCAACGCATTAATGTTGTCATACGCTTTCTGGAGATGACGATAAAAAGCGTTTTCGCGCTGTAAATCCTTGAGAATATCTAAGCACATGCCTGCAATGGTTCTTTCTAACACACTGCCGAAATGGAGGCTTTTATATAGAACACCAAAAGCGGAATCGGTCGTAATGGCGCTTTTTAGTAATTCGCTCACTTTATAAAGGGGTGAACTTACTGGGAGTATCGCCGCATTTTGATCAATGACATTGCTTACCGCGAGTGCTTCGTCATTGGCGATTTGTGATAAATAACGCATTCTAGCTGCCAGTAGGTGGGTTCCTACTAACCATATTAAGCGGTATAGATATTTCACAGAGAATTTTGGGTCTTCTGTGAAGATCGATTGTAACTTTTCTTTTGGTATAAACAGAATGCTGCTATCACGAGAAGAAATAATAGAGGTTCTATTTTTGAGTTCACTGCCCGGTATGCACCAAGCTAATACCGTTCCGGCCCGAGCGATCGATCGGGTAGTAATAATGTCACCATTATCAGTCTGGTAGCTGATGATCGCCTTACCCTTGATTAGAAAATACAGTCCATCAGGGCACTGATCCTGCTGACAAATAATATCGCCTTGGTGGGCTAATAAAATGGAAGCATTTTTGGCTAAGGCGTGAATTTCGGCTTGGGTAAATTTTTCACAAAATGCCGCATAGTTTAACAGCGCAATAGACTCTTTTAATGATTGAGTTTGCTTGTCTGGGTTGGTAAACGGACGAGTTTCGTCGAACGCCAGAGACTCGTTAGAAAAATAAGGGCGAGTCTTATTTTGAACCGTGGCTAATACAGGTAAAGATTGCTCATAGACAAAGCGCAAGAATAGATTTGCAAAGTTAAGGTCGCTTTCAAGTATCTTATTGAGTTCAACAATTGGCCAAGCTAGCAGTATAGATGACTTAGTTGCTTGAAATGTCGTGGCATAACGAGAAGGGTGGCGAAAAGCCGACCAACCTACTGGTGCGTATTTGTCATTGATTAAGCTAACATTGTAAGATTTACCTTGTTCCTTTAATGGAATCGAAATGGCAATTTCTCCCTCTAGGAGAAAATACAGTGACTGGCCTATTTCGAATTGTTTAGCGAGTACTTCTCCTGCTTCGAGATGTTTGAAACTGGCGATGTTAAGCAATGAGGTGTGAAGCTCTGCACTGACGTTTGCCATAAACGGCAATGCTTGTATTTGTTTGGTGATATCCATTGTTATTACCTCGGTTCTTTTGGCCCTTATGCAGGGCGTTTGATCGTCAGTGTTTGGCCAATCAGTGCATAATCGTTGCCGCCAAGACGGCTAAGTGGATTAAGTTTTGCACTGCTGATTATGTTACGCCCGTTTTCCTGTTTTAAGATGTTATCGTCTACATATAAATTCAAAATTTCTAAATAACAGGCACTAAATGACGATTCACCAATAGATTGTATATCATAAAGGCGACAGTGCATGGCGACTTTTGCGTCACTAATACGTGGCATATTTTCGGTAAAGTCAGACAGCGTCAGCCTTGCGTCATCTAACTCAGAATCACCATACTCTAATGTTGCGGCACTGCTATTGACGGCCTCAATTTGCTCACCACTAGGAATATGCAAGACGCATTCCCGCTCACGGATTAGATTTAATTTGGTGTCTTTTTGGATGTCTGCTGACTTATTACCAATGGAAACCACAAGTAATGCTGGATCAGGACTGATAGCAGAGAAGAAAGAAAAAGGGGCGACATTATACGACTTGTTTTCATTGCGAGTCATAATCCAAGCGATGGGCCTTGGCGTAACCGTTTGGGTGATCAAGTGGTAGCGGTCGCTGCCACTGAGTTGATCGAATTGAAAAAGCATAAACCTTCCTATTAAATCAAAAATATATGCTAGTTAAATTACTACAAGTGTTGGTCGCTTGTGAATGCCTGATTGGTAACTTATTGGAATTACTTGCCTTAAAAATGGGTTGAAACTAGTAAAGCTCGATAATGCAATTGAATGCGATGACAACGCGGTCTTTATCACCAAAATATGGCAAAGCTGAATGTTTTAAGTAAGAAGGAAAGAAGACAATTTGTCCTTCTACTGGGGTGAAGTCCCAAACCCCTTGTGCGCCTAAATACGCAGTGCCTGGGTCGGTATAATGCTCTGCGTTGATACGCGGATCATAAAAACGATTTAACCCGCCATTACCTGCCATTGCCGCATCGCCAGGTTCTAGATAATAAATGCCGCACCAAGAGCAATTCGGATGCGAATGCACATCATGGTAGCCGCCTTTTTGCGTAACGTGATACCAGGACTCAATAATGTGAGCGTCTGCAGTGGCATCTTCAGGCCAAAAGGAGTGGTTTAAAGTTGCTGCGACTTCTAAGGTTAGCTCTTCCAAAATACGCTTGGTTTCCATCACAGTCGGATCTTCTTGGTCTAGAAAATCCAAGGTGCTCTCGTGCATAGCGTGTTTTGCAGTTGGAGCGACTAGGCTGTCGATGGCTGTTTTTTGCGCAGTTTTTTGTTGGTAGATTAGATCCAGTAATGCTTCTTTTAAAAACTCATGGTCTGGGAGCTGGCTCACAAATAAGGGGGTATTCCAGACATTTATCTCTTCTAAAACAATGGGTTCATTATTCATTCTATTTTACCTAGTGCGCACGGGCAGTTTATAAACGTAGTGTATGAAGGCGATTCGTGAGTATGTCGCATGATAACAGGCTAGGGGAATAAATGAAGTCTATCAAAGCGATGCTGCTGAGATTAATTGTTTTGCATTGGGTGAATTTTAAACAATGCATTTTTATTAACGGTTACTAGTAGGTGGGCAGATCTAATTCAGTGGCGGTTGGTTTGTAACCGCAGAACATCATCACCAGATTGCGAAACCCTGTGTCTAAATCCGGACCTTCTAGTCCTTTAATGCGCTTATCCATTAAGGCCAAATAGTTTTGGATATAGGGCAGTGTGCCTCGGTTATGACGAGACATGGCGCTTTCATAAAAAGGGATGCGTTTATCCCAGATTTTTTGGGATTGGCAGGCTTGTCGTAAATTGCTGGTTTGCATGGCTTGAAGTAACGCAACGAGTGTTTGCGTTTCGCGATTAAATAGCCAAAGAATAATATTGGCTTCAATGCCTTCTCCCAATAACTGACTCAAGCAATGCATGGCTTCTTTGGTTTTACCCATTAAGATGCGATCACTTAAATCGTAAATGGAATAGCGGCTGCTGTCTGCCATCGACTCAGCCACTTTTTCAGCGTCTATCTTAGTGCCAGTGCCATGTATGAGTGCTAGCTTTTCTAGCTCTTGAGAAAGGGCGAGTAGATTGCCTTCACCGCGTTCGCAAATAATGCTAGCAGCGTCGCGCGTCAAGGATAGATCGAGTGCCTGGGCTCTTTGTTGAGCCCAAGCAGGAAGTCGACTGGCGTCAATTGGCCAGATTTGAACAAAGACACCCTGAGACTCTAGTTGTGTGAACCATTTGGCTTTTTGGGTGCGTGCGTCGATCTTCGGTAACGTTAATAATATGGTGTTATCAGGAGTAAGGGATTGAGCCAGTAGGGTAAGCGCTTTGGTGTGCTTTTCGCCCATTTTATCGATCTGTATATCAAACAAACGTTGATTTGAAAATAACGATAAGCTCTGGTTTTCGTTAATCACATCTTGCCAGTCAAACTGGGCATCAGCAACAAACCGCAAGCGCTCATTAATACCTGCAGATTGTGCTGCTTTACGGATGCTATCAGCCGCTTCTTGAATTAATAATACCTCGTCCCCTGAAATAATATACAGAGGAGCAAGGTTTTTATTGAGCTGCTGAGGCAGTTGATCTGCTCTTACTTTCATTCGTAAATTGGCCTGTTGGCGTAATTATTTTAGAGGCGCATAGCCTAGATCATAGATGAGTTGATTTGCTAGATCTTCGCTCATTTGTTCTTCTTTCGATTTATTGTATGCCGCCTTGGTGCTTTCTTCTGCATTTTGGTTCGCTAACGTTTTGGTTGTACTAACGGTACGTGGGCCATACAGAGATTTACCATCGGCTTGGCGAATAAAATAGTTGGTGCTTAAGCGACGTTCGATTTGGGTGATATCATTCGACGAGTTACGTGCGAGTACAGTATCTGCATTAGTTAGTTCATTGACTTTTAACTCAAGGACATTAGCGCCAGCAGCTTCTGGTGATACGACGGTAATTCCAGCACGGGTGAGGGCAATACGTAAGGCGGTATTGAATGCATTGGATTTTGATTCAGAGACTAGCGTAATGGTTTTTAGTGATTGAGGTATGTTGACTTGGCCGCGCAAATGAAAGCCACAAGCGGTAACGCTAAGGGCGATGAAGGCAAGAAAAAGATAACGCGATGTTTTGTTAAATGACGCTAGCATATCCATGATCTCTTATTCAGTAAGAATGAAAAGGGATGGCGACGCCATCCCTTTGGGAGCGTATTAGTTTGCGACTATATTGACCAAACGGCCAGGCACAACAATCACTTTACGAACCGTTTTACCTTCAAGAAACTTAGCTACACCAGGATGTGCTAATGCTTCCGCTTCGATCGTTTTACTATCCGCACTGGCTGATACCGTTAATTCAGCACGCTTCTTACCCAGAACTTGAACCACGATGGTCAATTCGTCTTTGATCAAGGCGTCTTCGTCCAATGTTGGCCAAGGTGTATCCACAACATTGCCTGTGTGGCCAAGATCTGTCCAAAGCTGGTGTGAAATGTGCGGTACGATAGGAGACAACAACAAGGTGGCGGCTTCTAACGCTTCTTGAACGACCGCAAGTCCCAATGGTGAGTTGTCTTCAAACTTACTAACCTCGTTACAAAGCTCCATCACAGCGGCAATCGCGGTGTTGAAGGTTTGACGGCGTTCAATATCATCAGTGACTTTTTGAATCGTTTCATGGGTTTTACGGCGCAGCGTTTTTTGTGCACCGTTCAACGCAGCAATGTCTAATTGTCCAATCTCACCTGCATTGGTATGACGGTAAGACAAAGCCCATAAGCGACGTAAGAAACGTGACGCACCATCAACACCGGCATCGTTCCACTCTAGAGATTGCTCTGGTGGCGCGGTAAACATAATGAACAAGCGCACTGTGTCAGCACCGTATTTCTCAATCATTTGTTGAGGGTCAACGGTATTGCCTTTGGACTTAGACATCTTAGTGCCGTCTTTGTTAACCATACCTTGGGTTAGCAAGCGTTTGAATGGTTCGTCAGAGGTGACTAGACCCGCATCGCGCAACAATTTATGGAAGAAACGCGAGTACAGCAAATGCAAGATTGCGTGCTCTACACCACCTACATATTGGTCAACAGGTAGCCAGTAATTGGCTTCTTCTGTCAGCATGGCGTCTTTTGAATCTGGGCAGCAGTAGCGAGCGAAGTACCAAGAAGATTCCATAAAGGTATCAAAAGTATCCGTTTCGCGTTCTGCTTCTTCGCCGTTGAACATAATAGACGAGAAGTTAGGGTTGTTTTTGATGGGTGAGTTAACACCATCCATCACTACGTCTGTTGGCAACACAACTGGAAGTTGATCTTCTGGTACAGGGACCACAGAACCATCTTTTAGGTTGATTGTTGGGATTGGCGTCCCCCAATAACGTTGGCGGCTAACGCCCCAGTCACGTAGGCGGTAATTGACTTTTTTCTCGCCAATACCGTTTTCTGTCATCCAAGCGCAAATAGCATCGAACGCGTCTTTAAACGTCAAACCATCGAATTCGCCAGAGTTACAAAGTTCGCCTTTTTCAGTAAACGCTTCTTTCTCTAGGTCAGCAGCATCGCTTTGAATAACTTGCTTGATTTCTAAACCATATTTTTTCGCAAATTCGAAGTCACGCTGATCGTGGGCAGGTACCGACATAACCGCACCAGAACCGTATTCCATCAACACAAAGTTGGCAGCGAAAACAGGAACGATGTCGCCAGAAATAGGGTGGACAGCTTTAAAACCCGTATCCATGCCTTTTTTCTCAACCGTTGCCATGTCGGCTTCAGTGGTCGACATCAACTTGCTTTCAGCAACGAAATTAGCCAGTTCAGCGTTATTTTCAGCCGCTTCTAGAGCCAATGGATGCTGAGTGGCAACGGCAACATAGGTAACACCCATGATAGTATCTGGGCGAGTGGTATAAACAGAAAGGCGTTCTTCTTTACCTTCAACCGCGAAGCTGAATTCTAGCCCTTCAGAACGGCCAATCCAGTTACGCTGCATGGCTTTTACTTTTTCTGGCCAGCCATCCAGTTGATCAAGGTCGTTTAACAATTCTTCAGCGTAATCAGTGATGCGAATAAACCACTGAGAGATTTCTTTTTTCTCAACGGTAGTGCCACAACGCCAACAAGCGCCATCTTCTACTTGTTCGTTAGCCAATACGGTTTGATCTTCAGGACACCAGTTCACTGCTGCAGTTTTTTTGTACGCTAAGCCTTTTTCTACTAACTGAGTGAAGAACCATTGTTCCCATTTGTAGTATTCTGGGGTGCAAGTCGCGATTTCACGATCCCAATCGTAACCAAAGCCAAGTTCTTTTAGTTGGCCTTTCATGTAGGCGATGTTTTCAGTGGTCCATTTTGCTGGCGCAGTTTTGTGCTTGATCGCTGCGTTTTCTGCTGGCAGACCAAAAGCATCCCAACCCATTGGTTGCAAAACGTTTTTGCCTTGCATACGTTGGTAACGAGAAATAACATCACCAATGGTATAGTTACGCACGTGACCCATGTGTAGACGGCCGCTTGGGTAAGGGAACATAGACAAACAGTAGAATTTTTCTTTGTTTGTATCGGCGACAGCTTTAAAAACTTTGTTTTCATCCCAAAATGATTGAGCAGCTTGTTCAATTTGCTGAGGATTATATTGTTCTTGCATGATGTTTTATGGTCCCGTAAAAGGCGTTAGGTTGGTCTTGTCTACACAATCGTCTCCAAGTAAGGAAACATAAAAGAATTGCATTAAATGTTTGCGCAGAGCCCAACAGAGTCTAAGAATATTCGCTATTTTATAGAGATGGAGCTCTAATGAGAAGGCACATAGAAGGGGAGTTATGAAAACAATGAAAAAAGATCATAAAAATGAGCAAAACAACACGGATCTAGTCGAGGAAGCACGCAAAACATTGCAAGGTGCGAAAGATTGGTTGTTAGATGATGTATCCCTGATGAAAGCCTATTGGGATGATCAAATGGGTTATACCGAAGCGTGGGTAGATGCTAACTGGCATCTTGTCATGGACGAAGGGCAAGACTTTATTGATGAGCTTGATAATAAAGAAGATGTGGCGTTGTTGTGGTTAATCAATCACGCGAACAACAATCCTGTGCCTTTAGAGAAATGTCATGTGGCTGGTGAAAAGGCAAGTGCTGGGGTTTATCACTGTATGTCTTGTGGCCACGATAATGTACTGGAAAAAGATGGGATTTTATCAACCTGTGAAATTTGTCATTATGGTTTGATGTCGACCCACCCACTGTAGAACGGTCAAGTAAGGCTGGTAAATTCACAAGTGATTTAACCAGCCCCTGAGCGCGCTTATGTATAGAGTCGTCTTTTAAGATGGCTCTTTTTTTCACTGATTAGTCTTTTACTAATGATTCTGTTGCTTGCATAAGACAAGATAAAACCGATGAAAAGTAATAGCAGGACAGGCCAGTAACCCCATTGGACATAAGGCGTCAGCCCTTTAAATGTTTTCACATCAGAAGTCAGAGTTGTTCTTTTGAACTGCGGCGCTTCGCTTACTATTTTACCATTTTCATCAACAATCGCAGACACCCCGGTATTGGTTGATCGAATCAAATACCGCCCTGTTTCTTTTGCTCGAAATTGTGCGATTTGTAAGTGTTGCCAAGGCCCGATAGAAGCGCCAAACCAACCATCGTTACTAATGGTGATTAGAAAATCGCTATCGTGGACTCGTTTGCGTACTTGTTCTGGATACACGATTTCGTAACAAATAAACGGCGCGGCTTTCCATGGTCCAACGTTTAGGTCTGGTTGATGCTCTTTGCCAGGAGAAAAAGAAGACATCGGCATACCGAAAATATCTAAAATAGGGCCAATAATAGAAGAAAAGGGTATGTATTCGCCAAAAGGCACTAGGTGGCGTTTATAGTAAAGGCCATGCCCATTTCCTGTTGCCCACATTGCGTTGTAATAGGTTTTCTTTGTTGTGTCATAATCTGGAACGCCAGTAATTAACGTGGTGTTTGAGTCGACAAGTTCTTTTCTAAAAGGCGCAAGGAATGGTTTCACTTGTTGGTAAAGATAAGTGATTGCCGTTTCTGGCCAGACCACCAAATCACTGTCTAAATGCTCTTGAGTCGCTTTTTCATAATATGCTAGAGATTCAGAGGCCGTACTTCGTTGCCATTTTAGATCTTGTGCCACATTGCCTTGAACCAGTGTTGTTTTAATCGTACCAGTCTGTGTGACCCATTTTTCAGGAAAGTAATGCAGGTACAGGCCAGATGACCAAGCTGCAATCATAATGATGATCAGCGCAGCATGGCTATGATTGCTAAACAAGCGGCCAGGAATAAGGCAAGCGGTAATAACAACAATGGCGCTGGTTAGCCAAATCCCCCCAATAGGCAATAATTCATACAGCCATGTTTCTTGGATTGAATAGCCGGGTAAAAGCCAAGGAAAGCCAGTAAATAAATGGCTTCGCGCAAATTCACCCAATAGCAGGCTAAAAGCAATCAGCAGGGCAGGAGGGATGTTCTTAAAACGTTGTATTAAATACCAAGACAGGCACGCAGAAAGAGACCAAAAAGCAGTGATGACTAAGACAAAAAGTAGCGTAATAAGCGTTGCGACAATATCGCCCACTTGCCCATAAGTATCAATGCTAACAAAAACCCAAGAAATACCCGCACCAAAGAAGCCTAAGCCTACAGAAGTACCGCGCCAAAAGGCTGTTTTTGCCGTTGAACTAGAAATAACTAAGGTGGTGAACGCAATCAGTGTAACGAAGTAGCTAGGCCAAAAGTTATATGGTGAAAAACTGGTAATGCCAATAGCACCAGCCAGTAGGCCAATAAGGAAAATAATATAAGGGGAGCCATTTTGAAGAAAGCGAGGGCGTTTCCGCCCCGCTTTAGTGGTTAAGTCGGGGTGGATATCAGCCATTATTATTCCGTTGTTTCAGGTGTTGGGATAGTTACTTGAATGGTTTTGACGCGTCGGCCATCGGATTTCACAACATGAAAATGAAGATCATTGAACGTGATTTCTTCGCCACGCACTGGCACATGACCAAATTGCTGTACGATAATGCCGCCAACGGTATCAAATTCTTCTTCACTTAGTTCAATTTTAAAGAACTCATTGAAGTCTTCGATAGTGCATAATGCCGGTACAAGAAAAACATTCTTTTCATCCGTTGTTTGGATGTCTTCATTTTCTTCACGATCGGTTTCATCTTCGATTTCGCCGACAATTTGTTCTAGCACATCTTCAATGGTAACCAAGCCAGAGACACTGCCGTATTCATCAAGAACAAGTGCCATGTGATAGCGCTTGGTTCTGAAGTCATTCAGTAGCACATTCAGACGTTTGCTCTCTGGGATGAAGTTTGCTGGACGCAGACGTGAAAGAATATCTTCAAGAACGATATCTTCATCTTTGAACAACAAAGGCAGTAAATCTTTTGCGAGGAGAACACCCAGAATTTCATCTGGCTCTTCACCAACAACAGGGAATCGAGAGTGAGAAGAGTCGATAACTTTTCGAATCGAGGTTTTTGGATCATCTTCAGATTTGATGATCACCATTTGCGATGGTGGAATCATGATATCGCGAGCTTGTACTTCAGATACCTCTAAAGCACCCTCTACGATTGTAAAGGCATCGCGGTCTATAACATCCGATTTTACGGCAGCTTCCAGTAATTTGACGATATCTTCTCGGCTACGAGGTTCGTCATGAAATGCTTGTGCTAATCGCTCAAACCAAGATTTATGATCGTTGGAATTACTCGATCGGTCTTCACTCATGGGGTTGTGAACTCACTCTTTTATCAAATAGGGGTCGGATATGCCTAGGGAAGCAAGCAGTTGTATTTCTAGTGCTTCCATTTCTTCTGCTTCATCATCATCTATATGGTCATAACCACGTAAATGCAATATGCCATGAATTGTTAAGTGTGCCCAGTGATCTAAAGCAGTTTTCTGTTGCTCTTCTGCTTCTCGGTTAACCACTTGAGTGCAAATAACCAAATCACCAAGCAGGGGCACGTCCAAATCCATTGGCGCTTCAAAGGGGAAAGACAGCACATTAGTTGATTTGTCTTTACCGCGATACTCACTGTTTAAGGCAAGGCTTTCTTCTTCATCGACAAGGCGAACCGTTACTTCGAACTCATCACCAATGGTCGGCAAAGCGACTTTTATCCAGCGTGAAAAATCCTCAAAACTAGGAAGATTGTCGGTGGCTAGTGTCGCAATTTGCAGATCTAACTCTAAATCAGCCATTATTCTTTATTACCCTGTTGCTCAGCTTGTGCTTGAAGGCGAGCTTCGGTACGTGCTTTTTTCTCTGCTTCTTCTTCCACATCAAAGCGCTCATAAGCCTCAACGATGCGTTGAACAATCGGATGACGAACAACGTCACCAGCACTGAAATGGGTTAAACTAATACCGTTTACGCCACGTAATACATGCATTGCGTGGGTAAGACCAGAATTTGTTCCGCGCGGTAAATCGACTTGTGAGGTGTCGCCAGTGATCACGGCAGTAGAACCAAAACCGATTCGAGTGAGAAACATTTTCATTTGTTCACGTGTTGTATTTTGACTTTCATCAAGAATAATAAACGCATTATTAAGTGTTCGACCGCGCATAAATGCAAGAGGTGCCACTTCAATGATATTTTTCTCAATGAATTTTTCCACCAATTCAAAACCGAGCATCTCATAGAGAGCGTCGTACAATGGGCGTAAATATGGGTCTATTTTTTGTGATAAATCACCGGGTAGAAACCCCAACTTTTCACCTGCTTCAACGGCAGGACGAACGAGCATAATACGCTCTACACGCTCTGCTTCAAGTGCTTCTACCGCACAAGCCACAGCAAGGTACGTTTTCCCTGTTCCAGCCGGACCAATACCAAAGTTGATGTCGTTCTTGCGAATCTCGCGTACATAGCCTTGCTGGTTTTCGCCTTTTGGCTTGATAAACGCTTTACGCGTTTTAACAACCAACTGATTACTTTGGCTTTTTGAGCTTTTAGTAAGGGACTCAATGGTAGATTCTTGCAGGTAAAGATGAATGCTTTCGGTGGTTAATACCGATTCTGCCAACGCTTCGCGATACAAGTTTTCGATTAGCGTTTTAGTGGCAGCCACGCGTTCTGCGTCATCGCCTGAAATATTGAATAATTCACCACGATAATGAATAGAAACATCAAGACGGGCTTCAATAAGTTTAATATTTTCGTCAAGCTGACCACACAAAACGGCCAAGGCCGAAGCTTCGGCCGGCGCTAAGCGAGTTTGTTGTGTTATTTGTGTTGTTTCCAAGAGTTACCTAATTTATTGAAGAGTGAAATCAGAATCAAGTTCGGAGCTAATCAATTCACCAAGTAGGGAATTCGGATAAGCGTCTGTGACGACCACATCAGCAAATTTACCAATAAGTTGAGGGTCAGAAGCACGGAAATTCACAATACGATTGTTTTCGGTACGACCTTGTAGCTGACCTGGATCACGCGGTGAATAGCCACTAATCAAGATGCGTTTAACTTCTCCAACCATTGCCAAACTAATGTCATAGGCTTGCTGGCTAATACGGCGCTGCAGGATAGAAAGGCGTTCTTTTTTCACGTCATCAGGCGTGTCATCTTCTAAATTAGACGCTGGTGTGCCTGGGCGCTGGCTATAAACAAAGCTGAAAGAGTGATCAAAACCAATTTCTTGTATCAAGTTCATGGTATCCATGAAGTCGTCATTGGTCTCACCAGGGAAACCAATGATGAAGTCAGAAGATAAGCTGATACCAGGACGCGCTTCTTTGATTCGGTTGATTTTATCAATATAGTATTGACGGTCATGGCCGCGCTTCATCGCACTTAAAATACGGTCAGCACCACTTTGCACAGGCAAGTGAAGGTGGCTAACTAATTTAGGCTCATTGCGGAAGGCTTCAACTAAACTGTCAGTAAATTCAACAGGATGAGAGGTTGTAAAACGAATACGCTCAACGCCATCGATTTGTGCAACAGCATGAATAATATCAGCTAAATCCGTTTCGTCACCGTCTTCATTTTCACCACGATAAGCGTTTACGTTTTGACCCAAAAGATGAATCTCACGAACGCCTTGCTCTGCAAGCTGAACGACTTCTACTAATATGCTTTCGAATGGGCGACTAACTTCTTCGCCACGGGTATAAGGAACTACGCAGAATGTGCAGTATTTACTGCAACCTTCCATGATAGAAACAAAGGCTTCTGCACCATCAACACGAGGAGCGGGTAGATGGTCGAATTTTTCAATTTCTGGGAAGGTCACATCAGTAATAGGGATGTGCTTACCCGCAGCATTCACCATTTCTGGTAATTTATGCAGCGTCTGTGGTCCAAAAATCATATCAACGTGTTTGGCGCGCTTACGAATAGCATCGCCTTCTTGGCTAGCTACACAGCCGCCAACACCAATCACAAGGTCTGGATTTTTAAGTTTTAGCTTTTTCCAGCGACCAAGTTGGTGATACACCTTATCTTGTGCTTTTTCGCGGATGGAGCATGTGTTTAGAAGCAGAACGTCTGCTTCCTCTGCGTTGTCTGTTAGTTCCATCTCATGACTTTCGCCAAGTAAATCCGCCATACGAGAAGAATCGTATTCGTTCATTTGGCAGCCGTGAGTTTGGATAAAAAGTTTTTTTGCCATGTAACCTATAAACCTAAAAAAGAGTTCGTCTAATCGACTTTGTCCCCATTATATTGGGGATTGAGTCTGAATCACAGTGGTCTCGAACATTCCGAGCGTTTTAAGTCGAAATAGTTCGTCAAGAAAGACTCATCTGCTTTGCTTTATTTGCCCTACAATGCCACAGTTACGGGCTGTCTAGGCAAGGAACCTATATGAAGTATCTGTTTTCAATATTCATTTTTTTTAACATCTTCCACAGTGTGGTGTGGGCGGAAGACGAAGCGCCTAATTTCGAACTTGGTTTGGGCGCAGGGCTATTAAACAGTAAGGCGCTGTTTAATATTGATGTCATGCTTAATATACCCTTAAGTGAGGTGTATTCCACACAAGTGTTGCTGAACAGTAACTATTTAATTACGGGGTCATCAAAAGACAGCTTTGCACAGTCTGAATTGTCCTCTAATTGGTTTGCTCGTAATCAATACGGCCGCCTTGGTGTTGGTATCGGGCTTTCTGAACTTAAACCCAAAGATGAAAATAAAGAGTCTGAGCGAAGCGTTATTGGTCGAGGGATGGCCGATGTGTTTTGGGGTTCTGTTACTTTAACGGGTAATTATACTTCTTATAAAAATACTTTGAGTAACATTAGTAGTACACGAGTTGGTGCGAGCTACTATTTGACGGATGATCAACGTATTTCCTTATACCGCGAACATTATAATGACGAAGCGGCTTGGCGATTTGAAACCTATTATCAGCCGGAAAAGTATAAGCAGCTTGGTAGTGTCGGGATTATTGTACGATCTGGTGAGCGAAACGACTATTTTGGTGTTGTCGCGCGTTACTACTTTGATAAAGCCGTCTCGTTAAAAGTGCGTGAAAGGCGTTATCACTGAATATAAATCGCTGGCCTGCTAGTCTGATTAGGCATAGTGAGTGGTACTGATGATATGCTGAAACTCATTTTTTTGAATGGGCATGACAGACAAACGACTGCCTTTTTTGACTAACAGCATCTCGGCTAATGCTGGATCTTGCTTTAGGGTGCTTAATGGAATAAGCGCAGGAAATTTCTCGACCAACTCAATATCCACCATAAACCAGCGCGGACTTTCTGGGGTGGATTTAGGGTCGTAGTAAGCACTGCTTGGGTCCCAACTCGTGTGATCTGGGTAAGCGCATCGAGTGACTTTTGCAATGCCGACAATCCCCGCCGGTTTGCAACTTGAATGATAAAAAAAGACAAGGTCATCCACCTGCATCTCTTTCATAAAGTTACGTGCTTGATAGTTTCGAACACCATCCCAAGGAGAAGCTCCCTGTCTTATTAGATCGTCTATTGAAAACGCATCTGGTTCAGATTTCATCAACCAATAGTTTGGCATGTTTTCCTCGTATGTATCTTGATAGCGGATATAACACAGTGTTGTTTTGCATGTTATCGGGAACTATCATATTAATCTAGGCGGGCTATTACCCTAAAGGGATGGTAGCGCATCGCTCTTGATTCTTGATAGCATGGTTTTTTTGATGTTTTAGAGTTTCCCTACTTTCTATGACCAACTTCCTTTCGGTAAGCAATGTCGTGCCAGTCAGCCATAAATCGCTCCCATTGGTGTTTCACTCTAACTACAGTATTCCGTTTCCTGCGGGGCATCGTTTTCCTATGCATAAATTCAGGCTGCTTGCCGAGACATTACGAGAGCTGGGAATACTGACTGATGAAAATGAACATCAACCAGCGCCACTATCATTAACAGCATTGATGCAAGCCCACGACAAAAGCTATGTACAACGATTTATTCGTGGTGAATTAACCGCTCAAGAGATCAAAAGCATTGGCTTACCTTGGTCTGAGTGGTTGGTTGAGCGGACCTTGCGCGCAGTTTCAGGAACGATATTAACCAGCGAGTTGGCATTGCAGCATGGTCTGGCTTGTCATCTTGCAGGTGGGACTCATCACGCGCATCCTTCTCACGGAGCGGGATTCTGCATTTTTAATGATTTAGCGGTTGCGGCACTGGCGTTAGTCAATTCTGGTAAAGCGAAAAAAATTCTCATTTTAGATTGTGATGTGCATCAAGGGGATGGCACCGTGGCCTTCTTTCAAGACCGTACCGACATAATCCCTGTTTCTTGGCATTGTGAAGAAAATTACCCCAGTGTGAAGCAAACAAAAGGTATCAATATCGCGATTCCAAAAGGCGCCGATGACGAATGCTATTTGTCTATTCTGCAAAATACCTTACCGAGCTTGCTTGCTGAGTATCAACCGGATTTCATCTTCTATGATGCTGGAGTTGATGTGCACAAAGACGATCGATTAGGTTACGTCAATCTGACGGACAGTGGCGTGTTAGCACGTGATCGCTATATGATCGGCACCTGCATTGAACAAGGTTTGCCAGTGGCGTGTGTGATAGGTGGTGGCTACGATCGACAAGAAGAGCGTGTCGCTTGGCGTCATAGTTTATTGCACCAAGCGGCAGCTCAAGTCTGGGAAGAGAATAGTCTTTCATCTTCGTAAGCTTTGTATTCACTCACGCAGCATTTTTTTGCACAGGCCCGTTAGTTAGAAAAACACGCCCAATAGTAATGAATAAAAACAGGTAAAAAGCTTAGGCGGGCAGCATTGAATAATAAAACTGATAATTTTGTGACGCTGCTGAAAGACTCCAGCGGTGGATCGATAGAGTTTTTCTGAGGTAAATAAATATTATATTTAGGAAGTGGCATCCCCGCGACCTAACCATTTGCGCTTGAACCAACCCCTCAACTAGTAAAACCCTGAATTCGTTTAAAAATAAAGTACTTATCTGCCATAAAACACAGGTTTCTTAGTGTGTAATAACGTCGTTGCTTCATAGTCAAAACGATGAGAGTTTTTTAAAGGTTCCACTTTTGTGTATGAGGTTATGGATAAATAACTCTCCCCATCCAATCTCAGTTTGAAAATAATTTTTCACTAATGTTATCTTTTACGTAATTTGGTAGGGTGATAAAGTCAACAAAATAATAAAGACAAAAATTAAGGATGAGTATGTTTAAAATAATGTTGTTCTCTTTATCAACTATTATATGTTCACAACAGGCAATCGCTTCAGTTCCGCCAACGCCTGAGCAGTTATACACTAACGTTCCATCAGAAATGAGCCCTGATTTGGCAAAAGCAGGGGGGTATAGCGTTGGTGTAAGAACAATGGAAATAACGGATAAAAATTATTACGACCCGTTTACTAATGCAGACAACAAGACAAGAACGCTGAAACTAGAAGTTTGGTATCCAGGTAGTGAAAAAGTAAATAGTAATAATGCCACTACGTATGACAATGTAACTCGATCAGGGCAACCGTTTTCAATTATCGCAAATGCCGTTAGAAATTCAGCGGTTGTTAATACGGCAGGAAAATTTCCACTTATCATTCTTTCTCATGGGTATACTGGCTACAGAACAATTATGCCTAAATTCAGATAATAAGTGCGACACTGCTAATCAGGTGTAGAAGAAGCCAACTGCTGAAGTTGGTATGATTCTTCTTACCACAGAACAAAGCAGTACCAACATGAATTATCAGCA
>NZ_SJSB01000006.1 GCF_004352835.1 Marinomonas flavescens
TTTCCGCTCGACTTGCATGTGTTAAGCCTGCCGCCAGCGTTCAATCTGAGCCATGATCAAACTCTTCAGTTAAAGAACTTGCTCACTCAAATCGTATTACACTAACTATAACTTAATCGATCCATTGCCTAAGCAACAAATCAACATAAAGCGATTGCCGTGTAGACTCTCGTAAGACTTCAATTTTTTTGACCAACTACCTTCCGGTAAACCGAACGGCGATGATCTTCTGAAGACTCCAATGAGCGCCCACACAAATTATCTGATTATCTATTTTAAAGAGCGTCTGACGTGTCGGTCGACTTACTTAGCAAGCTAAGTTGCAAACTGTTGTTTGCGTCGTTGTCCGTGTCAGTGGGTGCGTATAATACATCGTAAAAATTCTAGCGCAAGGGCTTTTTTAAAGTTTTTTGATAGTTTGTTAAAAAATCTAACCACATATTAAAAAAGACGCCGAAGCGCCTTTTTTGTAACCTAAGTGAACATCCTATTAAAGAACAAAAAGATGATGCTTTTTCTTGCCTAGCTTCACTAGGAAGTACTTATTGTAGTATCCGTTTTCTGCTGCAAAGATACTCGCCGCGTCCATATTGTTATCTAGGCCTTGTGCTTGCCCGTTAACTACAACCGAATTACGCTGCAATGCATCTTTTACTTGTTTGCCACTTGCTGCCAATCCAGCATCAGCCAATAAAGAAGTTAATGGCGTAGCGGCTAGGTCAACCCCTTGCAATGAGCTACTTGGTAAACCATCCAACTGAATTTGCTCTAAATCTTGTTCACTTAGATCATCAGCCTGACCACTAAACAAAGCTTTGGTAATACGCTCTGCAGCTTGCAACCCATCTTCACCATGAACCAATTTTGTAGCTTCGCGCGCAAGAATTGATTGCCCTTCAGGTTTACCTGTACTTTCTTGGTCCGCCTTTTCAATCGTTTCAATATCTTCAAGGCTTAAGAAAGTAAAGAATTTGAGGAATTTATAAACATCTGCGTCTGATGTATTCATCCAAAATTGATAGAAAGCGTACTGACTGGTTTTGGCTGAATCCAACCAAACCGCACCGGATTCTGTTTTACCGAACTTAGTACCATCAGACTTTGTTACTAGAGGAACCGTCAAGCCGAATGCTTGTGACTTATTCTGACGGCGTGACAAATCGATCCCACCAACAATATTTCCCCATTGATCGCTACCACCTACCTGAATCGTACAATCGTAAGCGCGATTTAATTCAGCAAAGTCCATACCTTGTAACAAAGCATACGAGAACTCAGTGAATGAAATACCAGCACCTTCTCTATTAAGACGCTGCTGTACTGATTCTTTGTTGATCATGGCATTAACTGAAAAGTGCTTACCAATGTCACGCAGGAAATCTAGCATGCTCATTTCACCTGCCCAATCAAGGTTATTCACCACCTTTGCTGGGTTTGGCACATCATCAAATTTTACGAACTGACTGACTTGACCACGGATTTTTTCCGCCCAATCTGCCACTACATCAGAGGTATTCAACTGACGCTCTGCGGCTTTAAAGCTTGGATCACCAATTAAACCTGTTGCGCCACCGACTAGAGCTATAGGGTTATGCCCCGCATCTTGAAAACGCTTTAGCACAAGCAAAGGAACAAGATGCCCTAAATGCAGACTATCTGCAGTTGGATCAAAACCACAATAAAGCGTACGACTTCCACCAGCTAGATGAGATTTAAGCTCTTCTTCTGCCGTCATTTGGGCGATTAGACCACGAGCCTGTAAGTCTTTTAAAAGGTCGTTACTGCTTACTGTCATTTGTTAGATCCATTTCCTGAGAGTTAGTTTGATTAAAGCATTCAATTATAAAAGTAATGTTGGTACGATTATAAGGCTTTAATAAAGAATTTTGGGTACTCATTTTGTTTAAACTTATACCAGCGAAGCATCTTTTACTGATCGGCATTGTCTGTGCCTTTCTAGCAATTGTGTTTTTTGCTTTTCCAACAGACGCATCAAAAGACACGCAGCACATTTCCTTAACAATAACGCCACAAGTTATTAAGGAATCTGAACTGACTTTATTTAAGAGCGACTCGTCCTCATTAAGTAGCGTCAATACTCAGGCTACCGACAGTTCGCTTTCTGATAATGGCTCAGCCTATGTTATTGATAATAAATCAAATAATAGTGGTGACTCTCATCAAGATACAACAAGCTCAAAACAATCATCACCCATTAATCCGAGCCCAACATTCACTCTAGAGAAACACTCAGTACAAATTAAAGAAGGCGACTCCCTTTCTAAAGTACTGTCTAGCTACAAAATATCTGCCAACGATATTTACAAGGTATCCAGCGCTGATAAAAAGCAAAAAAGCTTGTTACGCATGAGACCAGGACAACACCTTGAGTTTGCAATAAAGCAACCATCTGGCTCACTCCAACATTTAAGTCTGGTGCTAAATCGACTACAAAGCATCAATTTCGAACGCAAAGACGATCAATTCGAGCGTGGTGAAACCAGCCGAACGCCGGATATTTCTCAAACTTACAAAGAAGCGGTAATCAATAACTCTTTATTTGTGGATGGTATGAACGCAAATATTGATCAACCCCTTCTCATTGAGCTGGCAAATATCTTTGGCTGGGACATCGATTTCGCTCTCGATATTCGTAAAGGCGATCGCTTTAGCCTTCTATACGAAGAGAAGTTTTTAGATGGTGAAAAAATTGCTAATGGAAAAATCCTTGCCGCACAGTTCATTAATAACGGCCGTACTTTTCAGGCTATTCGCTACGAGACGAAAAAGGGAGCGAGCTATTACACCCCTGATGGCCTCGCAATGCGCAAAGCATTCATCCGAACACCTGTAGACTTCACTCGAATATCATCCAAGTTCAATCCGAACCGACTGCACCCAATATTCAAAACCAGTCGCCCTCATCGTGGCGTAGACTATGCCGCAGCCAGCGGCACACCCGTTAAAGCAGCAGGAGATGGCAAAGTCTCTTTTGCAGGCAAACAAAATGGTTACGGCAATGTACTTATTATCAATCACGGGAAAGGCTATCAAACCCTATATGCCCACCTACGCGGCTTTGCGCGTGGCATGCGTAAGGGTAAAAAAGTGAACCAAGGGAGCATTGTTGCCTATGTTGGGCAAACCGGCTGGGCAACAGGGCCACACCTTCATTACGAGTTCAGAGTAAATGGCGTCCATAAAAACCCTGTAACCGTGAAGCTACCCAATGACGATCCAATGCCGAAAGCAGACTTAAAGAAATACCTACCTTATGCTCAAGGTGTGGTTGCGGATTTGACGAACTCCAACTCTGCAGAGTTTTCACAAAGATTAGCCCTACTTAAAGATTGATAGTCCGTAAATAAGGCAGACTATCGTTAGGTACATAAATAGTAGACAAAAAAAAGCAGCCATCAGGCTGCTTTTTCATATAAACAGAGCGACTAATATTAGATAGCGCCGTTTACGAATTCAGTTAGTTGAGACTTAGATACAGCGCCTACTTTAGTAGCAACCACTTCTCCGCCCTTCACAACTAATAGCGTTGGAATACCACGAACATTGTACTTTGGCGCTGTTTCAGTGTTTTCGTCAACATTTAACTTAACCACTTTAACTCGGCCTTCAAATTCAGAAGCAATATCTTCCAATACTGGTGCAATCATTTTACAAGGTCCACACCAAGGTGCCCAAAAATCAACAATAACAGGTACATCAGAATTCAGTACTTCTTCTGAAAATTGAGCATCGCTAATGTGAGCTATTTTATCACTCATAATATTTTCCTTAAAATCGGTTTTAACTAATGAATGAGCCTAGTGTAACACTAAACTATTTGGGTAAAAATAAGTTCCATCTACTAAGGCAATAGAAAAACACTATAACAGCAGCGAACGCACTGCTTCAGGCAACTCCAATATAGAATGTACTTCAGAATCTGAGCGCAAGGACCATTGATCATCCCAGCGTCGAGCACCGTGCCGGTTAAACCAAATACTTTTAATTCCTGCTCTAGCAGCTCCTGCAACATCATCAATAGGATGATCGCCAATGTGAACCATATGTTCTACCGAGACACCCGCCCTCTCTGCGGCCATCGAAAACAGCCTGCTGTCTGGCTTAGCAACACCTACTTGATCGGCACGAATCGCGAAATCGAAATACTGCCCAATACCAACATAAGGATGAAATACATCCGCATTGCCATTGGTAATCGCAATCAGCGAATAGTCAGACTGAAGACGTTCAAGCACTTCTTTCACATGCGGGTACAAATCGACTTTTTGACGCCATTCAGAAAAATAAGACAGCGCAGCTTGAGCCACCGAATCCGCTTCTTCTGTCGGCAACCCAAACTGCTTCAAGGTGTTTTTATATACTTCATAGCGAGCCGCTGAAATATTGGCCAGCAAAGAAGGCTGTTCATCAATTAGCACTTTTCGAATATCTTGTCGTACCGCAAATGGGTAACGCGAATTAAAGCCAGGGAAGCGCGCCTCAAACCAAGACTCCATAGCGTATTCTGCTCTCACGATCACAGGATCAACATCCCATAATGTGTTATCTAGGTCGAAAGCGACTACTTTTTTCATGATGACAACCTTTGAATTAATACACTTAGTAATTCTGCCGTGTATTCTAGGAACAAGGTCTCTCTTTCTTTAGAGAAGATTTTTTCCGACTCTGCCCCAAGAACTAACAATCCAGCCGTATATTTTTTATCACCATGAAGGTGAATCATTGGAAGCACGGCGTGGGAACGAATACTCGCGGCCTCTTCTTGAAACAAATAAGCCAATGCTTTTTTTGATAAAGTACCACAAGCTGATTTTTTCATTCGAGAAGCATTAGTAAGATATTTTGACACATCCTCTGTTGAGCAGCCTCGAATAGAAGACCCATGATTATCACCAAAGAGCAAAAAAACATGATGAGAAGCAGCAAAATCATCTCTTACCATATCGTCAACTATCACGGCGAACTCATCCAACGTAGCACACTTCAAACCAGCCAGAATAAGTCGTCGAGTTTTTTGCATGATGGTCTCATTTTCACGAGCCACCTCGACTAAACGTTCAAATTCCTGACGATAGCCAACCGTAGATTTTCTTAATAAATTGACTTGATATTCAAGCAAAGAAATTGTGTTGCCATGAACTGGATGCGGAAGCGTTAAGCTTTCCAACAACTCAGGATTTTTCACAAAAAAATCCGGTTTATTTGATAAATACTGAATAACGTCCGCTTCGTTCATAACACCTCTATAGGTAGATCTGTCCTTCAAAAACTTTCTCTGCAGGACCTGTCATAAGAATGGGGTGACCCTCACCTTGCCATTCAATATGTAAATCGCCACCGCGCAAATGCGCTGTCACCTTATGACCTAACCAACCTTGCTTAATGCCAGCGACTACAGCCGCACAAGCACCGGTACCACAAGCTTTAGTTTCACCTGCACCACGTTCATAAACACGAAGGTTAATTTCGCCTTCGTTTAGCACCTGCATAAAGCCAACATTGACCTTCTTAGGAAACCTTTCATGACACTCTATCAGCGCACCTACCGTTAAAACTTCATCGTCTTGCAATGCATCAACTCGTAACACAGCATGCGGATTGCCAACAGAAACCGGCGTGATTTCATAATCTTGACCACCAGCACTAAGCGGATATAACGCGGCAGAAGGTTCTGCGATAAAAGGCAAATCCTTAGGCTCAAAACGCGGCATTCCCATATCAACGGTTACCAACCCGCCATCCACAACGCGAAGCTGAATTGGGCCGCCTTTCGTTTCAACGTTAATAACGCGTTTATTCGTTAGTTCGCGATCCAACACAAATTTCGCAAAGCAACGCGCACCATTACCACAATGCTCAACTTCAGACCCGTCCGCATTATAAATACGATAGCGAAAATCCATATCTGGATTGGTTGGCGGCTCCACCATTAATAATTGGTCAAAACCGATACCAAAGTTACGATCGCTTAACCGCTGTATTTGTTTTTGGTTAAAAAACACTTTTCGAGACACGGCATCAACAACAATAAAATCATTACCGAGACCATGCATTTTTGTAAATTTTAATAACACAATAGGCTCCTTAGTCGGGCAATACTTGCTCGCCGGCTAATTGATGCTCTATCGTTTCACGAGCGCGTATAAGATACGTTTTATCGCCATCTACCATTATTTCAGCCGCACGGTTGCGACTATTATAATTTGAAGACATGGTAAAACCATAAGCACCAGCAGAGCGCACTGCCAATAAATCACCTGACTGAATATCCAACTCTCGATCTTTACCTAAAAAATCCCCAGTCTCGCAAATAGGGCCTACCAAATCATAGGTACGAACGCCTTCCGATGTCGGCGTAAGAGAAACAGGCACAATATTCATCCAAGCACCGTACAAAGAAGGGCGAATTAAGTCATTCATAGCACCATCAATGATCGCAAAATTCTTGTGTGGCGTGCATTTTAAAAATTCAACTTGAGTCAATAAGATACCAGCATTCGCTGCAATAGAGCGGCCTGGCTCAAATGCTAAAGTAACATTACGACCCTTTACTTTTTCTAAAATAAGCTTGGCATACTCAGCAGGCTCCGGCGGCACTTCATCACGATAACGCACGCCTAAACCGCCCCCTAAATCAAGGTGCTTAATCTCAATGCCAACGCCCGCCAACTGATCTACCAAACCAATTAAACGATCAAAGGTGTCGAGGAAAGGTTTCAATTCTGTCAATTGAGAGCCGATGTGACAATCCACACCCATGACGTTTAAGTTTGGTAATTTGTGAGCAATTTGATAGATGCGAACCGCATCTTGAATATCGATACCAAATTTATTTTCTTTCAAACCGGTCGAGATATACGGGTGTGTTTTTGCATCCACATCTGGATTTACACGCAGTGACACGGGCGCAATTTTACCCATTTCGCCAGCGACTTGATCCAACCGATACAATTCAGCCTCAGATTCCACATTGAAACAGTGGATACCCACTTCCAACGCTCTACGCATTTCTACCGCTTGTTTCCCTAAACCAGAGAACATGACTTTGGCTGGATCTCCGCCAGCTTTAAGTACGCGCTCCAATTCGCCGATAGAAACAATATCGAAACCCGAACCTAATCGAGCAAGCACATTCAAAATAGCAATATTCGAACACGCTTTCACAGCATAACAAATCAACGTTGGGTGGGATGAAAACGCTTCCGAATAAGCCGTATAATGTCGCTCTAAGGTTGCTCGAGAGTAGACATAACAAGGGGTTCCGTATTGTTTTGCAACATCAGACAATGCGACATTTTCAGCTTGCAACATCTGGTTTGAATAATTAAAAAAGTCCAAAGGGGTATCCTCAATTAGTAGACGATTCTTGTTGTGACACAGTCTTATCAGTCGGCAAATAAAGCGCGCCTTTATTACCACACGCTATAAGAAACGTAGCTAGGATAAGTACTGTAAGCCATTTGAACATCGTCTTAATCTCTTCAATTTTTGATGACAACAGTATACTGGTAGGCTAAGCGTTTCCCAACCCTCGTGCACTATTAATAGCAATATTCTTTACTAATAATATAACCACTCAGGGCTTGAATTTACTATATTTGCGTCAATTTATAGAAAGATGAATATTTAGACAGGGGTTCGTTATTTTCAATCGCAATTGGGCAACCGCTTTGATTCAAAAAAGCAAACAGCACATCCCTGCTTGGGTAATTGCACTTATTTTCGCACTTGCCCTGCACGCTATTGCTATCGCCTCAATCTACTCAGCAGGCTGGTTTGCGACTAAAGACAGTAAAAGCACAGCAACAACCCCAAAGTTAGAAATCACACTTGTTGCCTCAAAAGAACAAACACCCCCCTCAACAACGCCAGAAGTAACGAACGAAACACCTTTAGAAACAAGAACTCCAGAGGCTCCTCCTAAAAACACCAAGACACAGGATGAGAAAGACCATTTTTTCAACACTCAACCAAGCGATAACCATGTCACCTCAAATGACCTTCAATCGCAATCAACTACCAAGGTTACAGATGATTCGCTATTAGATCATGACAACGCACAGCAAAATCATGGCGATGTATCAACGAAATCATCGGTGTTAGATTTATCCAAAATTTCGCTTTCTCCAGATGTTGATGAAGAAGTGACCGAGAAAATTTTCTCTAAAGAACTACAGAAAAAAATAGCCGCCTCTAAACAAGCCCAAAAAGACTATTTAAAAGGGACAAAAAGAGAAACCAGTTACCCAATCACTGAGGACGCTGACGGCACACGTTATGTCAATATAAAAGGGGTTTGCTGGCGAATGCCCAAGAACTCAAGTAACAATAGAACCAACAGCGGCTGGGCTATTGTTTTTGATGGCTGTGGCTTGAAGAGTAAATCTTTTAACTTTGAGCTAAATATCAGCCCAAGTATGTTAACCAATGAGTTACTTGGGCCTGACTCACCCTTTACCCTAGAAAAATAAAAACGGCGCCTAATGCGCCGTTTTAATTACTCACTCTAGGAAACAATAATTAGCGCACGGCTAATTCCTGCTTAGCGCGAGTTACCGCTTTAATGACTTGAGCGGGAGCGGTTCCACCAATATGATCTCGAGCGGCCACTGACCCCTCTAGCGTTAATACATCAAAAACATCTTGCTCTATCATCTCGCCAAAGCTTTTCAGTTCTTGCAGGGTCATTTCAGAAAGGTCTTTACCTTCTTTCACGCCATAACCAACCGCCTTACCTACCACTTCATGAGCATCACGAAAAGCAGCGCCTTTACGAACCAAATAATCCGCTAAATCAGTTGCTGTGGAGAAACCACGACGCGCAGCTTCATACATGTTGTCTTTACGAGACTCAATGGCTGGAATCATGTCCGCGAAAGCACGTAACGACCCTCGTAATGTATCAACAGTATCAAACAGCGGCTCTTTGTCTTCTTGGTTGTCTTTGTTGTACGCCAAACACTGAGATTTCATTAATGTTAATAACCCCATTAGGTGACCATAAACACGACCTGTTTTACCACGCACTAACTCTGGTACATCAGGATTTTTCTTTTGCGGCATAATCGACGAACCAGTACAAAAACGATCTGGTAGATAAATAAAATTAAACTGCGCAGATGCCCACATCACCATTTCTTCTGCCCAACGAGACATGTGCATCATGATAATGGAAGCTGCTGAGGTAAATTCGATAGCAAAGTCACGGTCACTAACCGAGTCTAATGAATTATAGGTTGGGCGCTCAAAACCTAACAATTCCGCTGTCATATTACGATCGATTGGATACGTAGTACCGGCCAGTGCCGCGGCACCCAATGGCAAAATATTAATACGTTTACGACAATCAACTAGACGCTCGTAATCACGCTGCATCATTTCGTACCACGCCATCAAATGATGACCAAAAGTCACAGGTTGAGCCGTTTGTAAGTGCGTAAAGCCTGGCATAATAGTATTAGCTTCTTTTTCAGCCAAACTCAAAATACCCTGCTGCAGACGAGTTACTTCTTCTAGCAAGAAATCCACTTCATCACGCAGGTACAAACGAATGTCCGTTGCGACTTGGTCATTACGTGAACGACCGGTATGAAGTTTCTTACCAGTAATGCCAATTTTTTGAGTCAATCGAGCTTCAATGTTCATATGAACATCTTCTAATTCAATCGACCAAGCAAATTCACCGCGTGCGATTTCTTCTTCGATTTCAGTCAAACCTTGAATAATCTGATCACGCTCTTCTTCCGTCAAAACGCCAACACTAGCCAGCATTTTGCCATGGGCAATTGATCCTTGAATATCTTGTTTGGCCATTCGTTGATCAAACTCAACAGAAGCCGTAAAACGTGCTACAAAAGCATCAACAGGCTCAGAAAAACGACCACCCCATTGCTGGTTCGTGGTTTTATTAGTATCAGTCATTCAATCGGTTCCCACACAAATTCAAACAGCTGCCAAGAGTACCTCAAGCGCCCATACATATAAAGCACAGAAGGATGACGCCCCTACTCTTAACGAGTATGATTAAGCTTATATATCAACGAAGAATACTTTTTCTTCCGAAGTCTTACTAGGAGTATCTGTGAAAGAGAAAATTGTGATTGCTACGCGTGAAAGCCAACTCGCCCTATGGCAAGCCAATAACGTCAAAGCCCAATTAGAATCACTCTACCCAGAGATCAAGGTTGAGCTACTTGGTATGACGACCAAAGGCGATCAAATTTTAGACTCGCCTCTTTCCAAAATTGGAGGAAAAGGTCTGTTCGTAAAAGAGCTCGAAACCGCCTTACTGGATGGTCGCGCAGATATCGCCGTTCATTCGATGAAAGACGTTCCTATGGCATTCCCTGAAGGCCTTGGCCTTGCGGTTATCTGCGAACGAGAAGACCCTACAGATGCATTTGTATCTAATAATTTCAGTTCAATAGATGAACTGCCTCTTGGCAGTGTCGTTGGCACCTCCAGCCTGAGACGATCTAGCCAGTTACGCATGAAAAGACCGGACCTTGTAGTGAAAGACCTTCGTGGCAACGTCAATACTCGACTACGAAAACTAGATAACGGCGAATACGATGCCATCATTCTAGCGACTGCGGGGCTATTGCGACTAGAGATGCAAGATCGCATCAAACTAAGAATTCCTGACAGCATCAGCTTACCTGCTGGCGGCCAAGGAGCCATGGGGATTGAGTGTCGTTCTGATGATTTAGAACTTTTAACATTGCTTGAGCCTCTTCAACATGAAGAAACTGCGATTCGAGTCACCGCGGAACGCGCGATCAATGAACGCTTAAATGGCGGTTGCCAAGCCCCTATTGCTTGCTTTGCTACATTAGATGGCGACCAGTTATTTGTGCGCGGCTTAGTTGGCAGCCCAGATGGAAAAACCATCATTGAAGGCGAAATCACTGGTCATAAAGATGACGCTAAGCATTTAGGCGTTCAACTCGCAGATGATTTACTAAAACGTGGCGCTGACATTATCCTAGCCTCTATTTACCATTAATAACAAAATAGCGAATAAAGGCAACTAACCTTGGTGAGTAAATTAAACATTCTAATCACCCGACCTGAACCTGAAAACGCACTTAGCTGCGAAAGAGTAATTCGGCAAGGTTTTCATGGCATTGCTCTTCCAATGCTAGATATAGTACCTATTAACGACACAAGGAAAGTCGCCGCCATTCGCTCACATGTTTTCAATATTGACGAATATCAGTACGTGATATTCGTCAGTAAAAATGCGGCTAGAGCAGCGGCAGAATGGATTTATAATTGCTGGCCGATGCTGCCTATTGACACTCATTGGATCGGAATCGGGCAAGGCACAACCGAAGAATTAATTAAAGAAAACATTCCCGCTATCGCCAACCCTGGCCATACAAGCGAAGCACTTTTGAAATGGCTAAAGCCTGCAAAAATGAGAGGAATGAAAGTTTTAATAGTTCGCGGGGAAGGGGGACGACCAGAATTAGGCAATCAATTAGAGCAAAGAGGCGCACAAGTACGCTATCTTTCCCTTTATGAACGAAAAAAGCCGGTTTATCAGGCTCAAACCTTCGCATTACTACCTGATATTGACCTAATATGGACAACCAGTGGCGAAAGTTTAATAAACTTAAATAGTTACATAGAACAATATAAGCCCAGCCATAAATCACTGTTAATTCTAACGCCAAGCGAAAGAGTGAACAGATTGGCAAAGGATATGGGGTGGCAGAATGCGATTTGCGCGAATGGCGCAGATGACGCGAGTCTTATAACGGCGACGGAATTTCACACAGGACACAAGAATGATAGAGATCAATAAGAAAGCCTCAGAACCTAAAACGGCGATTGACGAAGAATTTAAAAAAGACACATCAGAGCCGTCAAAAAAGAACTCTGCTGGAACGAAAGACCCTGCCGCCCTTAACAAAACATTAATCGCCACTTCACTCGTTATTTCTTTGATTGCTTTAGGCGCTGCGGGTTGGTTGTTTTATCAAAGTGAGCAAAATAATACTCAAGCCAAGTTAACCGCCTTAAAAAATCAGCAAGATAATTTTAATTCAGAACTTAACGCACACAATAATACCTACAATCAGCTCACGAAACTTTCCGATCAAGTTGCTAAATCAGAGCAAAACACCAAACAACAAACAAGATCGCTACAAGCTCAACAAACCACACAGCAGAACCAGTTGATTTCGCTTGAAAATCGCATGCGCCAAATAAACAGTGCGAGCAAAGAAGACTGGAAACTAGCAGAAGTGGAATACCTTGTTCGCTTAGCCAATCAAAGACTACTGCTTGAATCTGACCTTAATGGTGCCGAAGCATTATTAAGCAATGCCGACAGTATTCTTGCTGAACTGCAAGACCCTCTCTTCTTTGATGCAAGAAAAGCCATTGCGCGTGATATCCAAGCACTAAAATCAACCACACACTTTGATGTAGAAGGACGCTACTTACAATTAGGCGCGCTTTACGACCAAGTAAGCCAGCTGCCGCAACGCGAACCTTCTGAAAAATGGTTAGAAGCCAATAAAAAAGAGCAGCAAAGCAAATTAAAACAAACGACTGCCGAAGTAAGTAGCACACTGGCAAAAATATGGGACTCTATTAAGTCCCTTGTTGTTATAAACTACAATCACAAACCGATTAAAACGCTATTACCACCAGCCGAATATCAAGAGTTAGTCACTGGGCTACAATTACAAATTGATGTCGCCCAAGTTGCTATGGTGAAAGGCGAAACATCTATCTATCAAAAAGCATTATCTCGGGTTGCCAATGCCATCACCGAACATTTTGATACTCGATCTCAAAGCGTCATTGCCTTCATGACCAGCTTAACCTCATTACAACAAGTTAATCCGGCTCCAGAGCTTCCTATACCCAGAGACTCTCTCAATGCCATGAAAAAACTTATGAAAGAATGGAATACCCGCTCTATTCCAAAAGCTGATTCAACGCCAGATACAACCCCCTCTACCTTGAATAAGCCTCCACAAGAGAGCACAAAGCAATCGGCAAAAGATAAAGTCGTACCACTTTCAGGTGAATCTGATAAAAAAATCACTGAAGACAAAGCTGCAGGAGAACAAGCATGAGAAAGCTTCTCTTTATTCTGGTCATCGTGATGGCAATTGGTGGCGTACTAGGATTGCTAATGCGACAAGACAGTGGTTATGTCTTAATTGCATACAACGGTGTCACCATTGAAACCAGCGTATGGGTGTTAGTTGCCGCTTTGATTGTTGCCCTATTCGTATTAAGTTGGGTGAAACGCATTCTTTTCATTATTCTTAGACCGAGCAACTCCCTGTCTAGGATTACAGATAATTTGGCCAGTAAACGCGCCACAAAAAACACAATTCGAGGCATGCTTGAGCTGGTCGGAGGTAACTGGCGTAAAGCTGAGAAGCTATTAACAAACAGTGCAAACAATGTCGCTTATCCCCTGATAAACTACATTGGTGCCGCTTATGCAGCTAATGAACAAGACGAACACGAACGCTCTAAAGCCTTATTAAGAACAGCACACAAATCCTCACCCGAGGCTGAATTTGCCATTGGCTTCGCACAAAGTCAGATACAAATGAGGCAAGGGCATTATGAAGGTGCTCTCGCTTCTTTAATTCGTTTACAAAAATTAAAACCAAAGCACAGACAAATCTTAAAAATGTTAGTTGCCGTTTATACCAAACTGAAAGACTGGGATGCATTGCTCGAACTCACTCCAACACTCAAAAAAGAAGGCATTTTCGATAACGACAACATGCTTGAATTGGAGAAAAATGCGTTTTTGGCTTTATTAAATAAGATAACCTTCCGCAACAAACTAGGTGAAAGCAATAAAGAACTTGTCACTGATGTAGAAAAATTATGGAATAAACTAGATACGCTTTCTCAAGATGACCATATGCGACAACTGTATGCTCAAACACTTATTAGCTTTAAAGATGAGGAAAAAGCAGAAAGCTTTATTCGCCATAGTTTAAACAAAAAATGGTCAAATGACTTAATTTATGAATATGGAAACCTACGCGAACTAGCGGCAAAAAAACTGTTAGCTAACTGTGAAAACTGGCTTAAAAAAGAAACCAGTAGCGCCAATTTATTACTTGTATGTGGGCGCTTGAGCCAATCGCTTCGCCTTTGGGGAAAAGCCAAAGATTACTACGAGCAAGCTTTCTCATTAGACAGCCAAAATGAGGCCCTTGCTGAGCTAAGCCGTCTACTCAAAGCAATGGGGGACACGAAAGCAAGTCAGGATATTGTGATGGTCAGTCTTAACCAAGCGAGTAATCGACTGAAAACACTACCACTTCCTCAAGAACATTAATTTAGGCACCATGTTATTGTTTCCTAATAATGAGACTCAAAAAAAGACCGTTACTAATTAATTAGTAACGGTCTTTTTTCTAAATAGCCTGCTTAAGCAATTTATCTGAAACGCACGACAAGTTCATGCAACTCTAATGACACTGCTTGTAATTCACGAATGCTATCACTGGACATATTAGCTTTAGATAAACTGTCCGTCGCCAGATCCGAAATTCGGACTATTTGCGAATTAATATCTTCAGAAACATGAGCTTGCTCTTCAACCGCTGCCGCCATTTGCGTTGCCATATCAGCAATAGTATCAACACCAGAAACAATCGACTGCAATGTAGACTCCGCTTCTAGCATTTGCTTAACACCCGTCTCAGCATCTAGCTTGCCTTGATTAGCCGTGTCTACCGAGCGCTGAGCACCGCTACGTAAGGTTTCAATTATTTGATGAATTTCTTTTGTAGAACCCTGAGTTCGCTGAGCAAGCTGCCTAACTTCATCGGCAACAACAGCAAAACCGCGACCATGCTCTCCTGCGCGGGCAGCTTCAATGGCTGCGTTTAGGGCCAGCAAGTTTGTCTGCTCAGCAATTTGGTCAATCATCTGTGCAACTTGAGCAATTTTCTCTGATTGATTCGACAAATCAACTACGGTCTCACTAATCTCATTTACCGTAACGCTCAATTCTTCTATAGAATGTCTCGTCTGCTCAATAAATATACGGCCTTCTTGCGCAGAAACTAAAGAGGATTTAGCACTATCAGCGGTATTTTGTACATGTGATGACACATCGTTGATCGTCATTGTCATTTGATGCATAGCCGCTGCAACATCTTGTGTTTCAGTCTGCTGTCGAGTCATTTTCTCCGTTGACTCAACCGTCAAAGACAAACCAATAGTAGACTTTTCCGACACCTTGGATGATTCATCTTCTATTCTGGTCAATACCGTTTCTAATCGAGCCTGCTGGCTTTTTATTCCTACTTCCAATATTCCTGTCGCTAATCCACTATCTGAATAGCTCATCGCCGCTAAAGGATGCATGAAAGCTGTTGCTAACTTTTCTTTCAGAGAGCGTTCTTGCTGATTTTTACTGAATAACGACAAGGCATTACCCAATAGACTGAAAGCCAGTAAAGCGCCTAAACCATAAGCCATACCGCCCATTTTCCAAGCAGTAGCGCCAAATACCATGCCCAGTAATAGCAAGAGTATTAGCTTAGAAAAAGCACCACTTGACGTAATTTTTTTACCCGCATTAATGCGCGTATAAAGTTTATCTGCTCTTTTAACATCAGATCGGGCTGGAACCGTACGAACGGACTCATACCCAATGACTTTGCCATTCTCTGTCACCGGAGTCATATAAGCATCAACCCAATAAAAATCACCGTTTTTACAACGATTTTTAACCAAGCCCATCCAAGGTTTACCTTGCTTGAGATGCTCCCACATAATAGAAAATGCTTCTTTCGGCATATCCGGATGGCGAATTATATTATGTGGACTACCAATCAATTCTTCATAATCAAAACCACTAATTGCCACAAACGCTTTATTACAATGCAAGATTCGACCACTTAAATCTGTTGTAGAAATAAGCTTTTCCTTTGCATCAAAAGTTCTTTCATTATCAGTGGTGTGAAGATTTTTACGCATAGAACGCCTTTCCCTAAGACATGGCTATTATTTGATAAGATATTTCTTATCACTAGTTTTCTAGTTTCTGAAAGACGTTATTAATATTAAAAAAACAACTACAACCTCTTATTTAACCAACGAGTCATTATCGGAAGAAGAGAGGTTGGCAGCTGCAACGCTCCCGCAAGAGGAAGGAATGCAGGCCCCAATAAAGCACCTGCGATACTGTAAGTTAGTAGAACATTTCGATTACCTGAAGTAATGGCGGCAATAAGCGCCATTTCTTTTCCGCTACGCCAATACATAGCAAGCGAGACAAAGAAGAAAAGCACACATAAGCCAGTCGCTATAAGAAGATAATTAAGAGCGGCCATTGGATCTGTATTATAAAGAACCCTAAAACTTCCAATTAGTCCGAAAGGAAAAACAAATACGAGCAAAATAGTATAAGGCGAAATTTTCAGCAACATACGATCGAGCGCTTCTCGGGGCGCAAAAGTATGCACGACAAAAGAAAAAGCCATCGGCCCGAAAACAAATATGACTAATCGTAAAAAATACGAAACAAGATCAAGGTGAACGCTATCGCCTTGATAAAAAAGTAACGTTATAAAAATAACGACTGGTAGAAAAAGCGTAGTAGCTATCGTCATTGCCATCGCCTCGACGCTGTCAAAGCCAAGCGCCCTAACAATAGCAGGCGTTGCAAACAATGACCCTGTCGCAGCAACAGAAACCATCGCCAACTGAAGTGACGCATTAGCAGAAAAAAGCCAACCAATAGCACCGATAAAAAGCATGTAAAATACCGCGTGTAATAACGCATATCCCCAAATCTTTTTATCTCTTAACCTAAGGATTAACGCATTTTGCTTAATACCAAGCAATGTTAACGTCATAAGAGAGAACAAAACATAGGAAAGAAATGGAAAGATAGTGAGCGACAAAGAAGGGAGCAAAAAACCTAGAATAGCCGCCAAAAACATAAACAATAGAGAGTGGCGAATGAGGAAAGCAAACATGTAACTTACATCCTTGAGATATGAACTTTCAAATAGAAAGCTGAAATGATTATTTTTTACTATGAGAGTATATCTTATTTGCTTCTGGCAATTCAGCAATTTCGATAGGCCAGCTTTCGCGAGCTCGATCAAAAGCATCACGCAATTCCTTAAGCTCAAGGCTTGACGCGGATTTTTTTGAATTAGTACTTTCTACTCTTTCTATTTTCGGAAATAATATCAGATTATCATTCATAACCTTTCTCTATTGGTTCGCCCTCTAGATATCTATCGACACTCTATGGATAATCTTTAACAAACGCAATAATAGAGCCAATGGAATCCCTATGAAATTTTTAATATCACCAGCAAAAACGCTAGACATGACATCCTCTCCGAGTGTCACTGAATTCAGCCAACCTCAATTTTTAGAGCAATCGCAGCAGCTTATCAATACGATTAAGCCATACACTCCAGCACAGGTTGCGTCTCTGATGAAACTAAGTGACAAGCTATCGACACTCAATGTCGAACGCTATCAAGCCTGGGAGAAAAACCATACAACCCACAATAGCCGCCCAGCCATATACACATTTATGGGAGATGTTTATACCGGACTTGATGCTTATTCACTAAAAGACAACGACATTGCCTATGCCCAACAACACCTTAGAATCCTTAGCGGTTTGTATGGCGTATTAAAGCCATTAGATCTCATGCAAGCCTATCGCTTAGAAATGGGCACAAGACTTGAAAACCCTAAAGGATCAAACCTGTATCAATTTTGGGGCAACATTATAGTTGATTCGCTAAACAGCGAATTAAACGATAATGAGCTACTCGTCAACCTTGCCTCTAATGAATATTTTAAAGCCGTTAATGTAAAACAACTCAAAACCACACTAATTAGCCCTAATTTTCTAGATGAAAAAAATGGCCAGTTTAAGGTAATTAGCTTTTATGCGAAAAAAGCACGAGGATTAATGACTCGTTACCTGATTGAAAACCGCTGTGAAACACTAGAAGAATTAAAACAATTTGATCTTGCGGGCTATCGTTACGATGCAGAGCGCTCCTCTGAAAACACACCTATTTTTATTCGCCCAGAAAGCGCTCAGCCGCAAAAATAAAACCTTGATCTGCATGGAGGCATTTAACTCCATGTAGATCAAGGCCGATTATATTGGCCGACAACCTTGAGTAATTCGATCATTTCCACCTAGGTCTTGATAGGTTTCCACCTTGGTGTAATTTTTTTCAAGAAAAGCCTGACGCACAGCTTCCCCTTGATCATAGCCATGTTCGAAGACTAAAAAAGCATCTTTTGATAAATACATTGGCGCGGTGTTAATGATATGCAAAATATCAGCGAGACCATGTTGCTCTGAAACTAATGCACTTTTAGGCTCAAAGCGCACATCACCTTGAGACAAATGCATGTCGTCTGGATCAATATAAGGCGGATTAGACACAATGAGATCAAATGTTTTTTCACTATCTAATTGATCAAACCAACTGCTCTGTATAAATTCTACATCTAATTGGTTGATAACCGCATTGCGCTTAGCCAACGCCACGGCATCGTCAATCAAATCGACTCCGATGACCGTCGAGCTTGGGCTTTCTGATGCTAACGCAAGCGCAATTGCTCCAGTCCCAGTACCTAAATCTAAAATTTGGTTAGCTCGACTCACATCAATCAAATCTAATGCAACTTCCACCAAACGCTCAGTATCTGCTCGCGGAATCAAGGTACAACTGGCCACTTCCAGATCCAGTGTCCAGAAAGCCTGATGCTTAATAATATAAGCAATCGGCTCGCCCTGCTCTCGCCGACAAATTAACCTTTCAAATTCAGCAAGATGCTCATCTGCCACTATTTTATCAGGCCAGGTGTAGAAATAAGCGGTCGTCACACCCAAAACATGCGCAAGCAAAAGCTGAGCATCCAGTTGTGCGGTATCAGAAACAAAAGTAAGGCGCTCGTAAGCGCCTTTTAGTAATTCATCAATTCGCATGTGCGATATAAACCCTATCTGTCGACCAATATAACAAGCCGATTAACTGTCTGAACTCAACGCAGCTAATTGCTCCGCTTGGAATTCATTAACAAGAGGATTGACCAAAACATTCAATTCCCCAGCCACAATTTCATCCAACTTGTACAGTGTCAAATTGATACGATGATCGGTAACACGGCCTTGTGGGTAATTATAAGTACGAATTCGTTCAGAGCGATCACCACTACCGACGAGAGACTTACGCTCTTCGGATTGCTCGCTTGCCGCTTTTTCTTGCTCTGCCGCCAACAAACGAGACGCCAACAACGACATCGCTTTAGCACGGTTTTTATGCTGCGAACGCTCTTCCTGACACTCAACAACCACACCGGTCGGAATATGGGTCAAACGAATGGCTGAATCTGTTTTGTTAACGTGCTGACCACCCGCACCAGAAGCACGGAAAGTATCAACACGTAAATCACCTTTATTAATGATGATATCAGCAACTTCGTCCATTTCAGGCATAACCGCTACGGTACAAGCTGAAGTATGAATACGGCCTTGTGATTCTGTCGCAGGCACACGTTGCACTCGGTGTACGCCCGATTCGAATTTAAGCTTTGAATAAGCGCCGTCACCAACGATTCTTGCAATGACTTCTTTATAGCCGCCATGGTCGCCCTCGTTCGCACTGACAATTTCAACTTTCCAACGTTGCGTTTCCGCATAGCGTGAATACATACGAAACAAATCACCAGAGAAAATCGACGCTTCATCGCCACCCGTTCCAGCACGAACCTCCAAGAAAACGTTGCGCGAATCGTTAGGATCTTTGGGCAATAACAGTTTTTGTAGAACCAACTGCAATGCTTCTTGCTGTTGCTGACCAGCTTTCATTTCTTCCACACCCATCTCTTTAATATCAGGGTCGGAATCTGTCATCATCAGCTCTGCCTCTTCAATGTTATCAGCGACTTGCTGATACTCATTAAAGCATTTTACAACCGGCTCTAATTCCGCATACTCTTTTGAGTAAGAACGAAATAAATCCTGATCCATAATAACTTCAGCTTCACTTAACTGCACAGCAAGTTCATCGTAACGATCAGACAAGCTTTCTAATTTTAATTTTATTGAATCTTTCATTTTTAATTATCTTTATCTTCATAAATGCCCAAAACATTTGCGGCAATGGTTAATGCGTCTTGATCTGCATCGGCTCCGGCATCTCGTAGGTAGCGAGTCGGAGCATGGATCAATTTATTCATAAGACCATGAGCAAGCTTGTTAATCACTTGCTCTGGCGAGTGGCCAGACTCTAAACTTTTCAGCGCCTTGACCAGTTCAATATTTTTGATATCTTCAGCAGTATGTCGATAGTCAACAATCAAATCCGATACTTTACGCGATTCCACAATTCGTCGGTAAGAATCGACCCCTTCTTCAATGATCAACTCAGCCGCTTTGGCTGCATCTTGCCTTGCTCTGACATTTTCTTCAATCACAGAATGCAAGTCGTCGACCGTATAGAGGTAAATATCTTTCACCTCTTCTACTTCTGGCTCAATATCCCTAGGCACAGCAATATCAATAAGCAACATTGGTTTATGGCGGCGTTTGGATGAGGCACGCTCCACCATTCCCTTGCCGATAATCGGTAATTGGCTCGCCGTCGATGAAATAACGATGTCCGCTTCAGCAAGATAATCGCCTATGTCACCTAACATAATCGCTTCAGCATTCAGATCATTAGCCAATGTTTCAGCACGAGCTAACGTTCTATTAGCAATAATAATTCGCTTAACACCCTGCTCTTTAAGATGTCTAGCGACTAACTCTATCGTTTGTCCTGCACCTATCAATAATGCCGTATTTTTTTTAATATCTGCGAAAATGCGTTGCGCTAAACTCACCGCGGCAAAAGCGATCGATACTGGGTTTTCACCAATCGCGGTATCGGTTCGTACACGCTTAGCAATAGAAAACGTTCGTTGAAAAAGAGATTGTAAGTCAGGGCCAATACAAGCCCCTTCTTGAGAAACCGCATAGGCTGATTTAACCTGCCCTAAAATTTGAGGCTCTCCTAAGATCAAAGAATCCAAACCAGAAGCAACCCGCATGATATGGCGCACGCTGTCATCGTTTAAATGTGTGTAGCAATATTGCTTGAGATCATCAAAGTCCAGCCCATGGTAATTACCAAGCCAGCGAATAATCTCATTCGCATCTTCTACATTATCAATGGAACAATATAGCTCTGTACGATTACATGTAGATACGATGACTGCTTCATTGGCTTTTTGATCAGAAACCAGAGAAGACAAAGCCTCCACCATTTTTTCAGGAGCAAAGGCGACTCGTTCACGAATCCCTACAGGGGCTGTTTTATGGTTGACACCCACGGTAATTAGCGGCATTAAGAAACTCTTTTCAAGGATCGGGATCACAGCACAAGGAGAAAAGGAATAAGCATTCCAGCACGGCTCTTTACATAAAGAGGACACATTATACGAGAAATTAGCTTATTTTCGCACCCCATAGGATCAATAAAAGTAATAGGATTAGTTTATAGTTGTGGCTGACACAACCTATCGGTTAACGATACCATAAGGGTTATATGAATTTAGCATCGAGAACACACATGCCTCCTTATTTGCACACCTTTATCTGTGCACGCACTAAATTGTCTAAAGTAAGGCTAGTCGCTACATTCATTCTTATTGCGAGCTCCTTTACTTTATTTGGTTGCAGCTCAGTGCATCAATCCAGTGATACGCCAAAAGAGCAGGATAATACAAGTACTCTTGCCACCACGTATCCAGATGACCAAATCAAAGAACTACTTGAAGCCGAGTTTTCACTGCAAAGAGAAGGCCCTAGCCAAGCTTTTTTGCCATTTTATAAAATTACTCAAAAAACCAAAGATAAAGCGCTAGCAGAAAGACTCGTTCACATTGCGGTTGCCAGCCAAAATAATACCAACATTGAGAAAAGTACAGATCTGCTGATTTCCATTTCTCCAAACGACGAACAAGCCTACGCTCTAAAACTGCAAATGCTAATGCAATCAAATCGCCCTAATGATGCATCAGCGGTTATCGTAACAGCGCTCAAAAAAGGGATATCTATTAAGTTTCTACCTCTTTTTATCGATAAAAACATCCGCAACAACGACTTAATGAATACAGTAGCCGCTACCTTAAAGCAGCTCCCTAATGAGGACCACAAAAACCTCTTCATTAAAGCCAGCGATGCTCGCGTCCAATTTAGTTCAGGCAACTATCAATCGGCGATACAAACAAGCAGCGAGTTATTAGCAAATAAAAACACCACCGACACAGAACCGCTTTTTCTGATTCTAGCTTATAGCCAAGACCAGCTCGGGAATAAAAACACAGCCATTTCTTCAATCGAAAAAGGCCGCGCCCGTTTTCCACAAAGCACTCGACTATTAACCCCTTTGCTAGAATTTTTAGTGCAATCAAAACAATTGGACAAAGCGTCTAAAACGTATAAAGAAGCCAAACTAAACCACGTGGATCGCATTCAAGCTGGTATCAACTTTAGCAACACCCTACTTTCCAACGGATACCCTGGTGCAGCATTATCAACATTGAACCAGTTACCAGAAAAACAATATGGCTTTGAAGGTCAAATCCATTATTTAATTGCCAATGCTTTATCCGACCTTGGTAAAAAAGGCCAAGCAATTAAAGAAATGAACAAGGTTACTGGCATATTAAACACCCACGCAACTAACCAAATAGCACTTTGGCTCTATGACGAAGACCAAGAAAAACAAATTAACAACATGGTATTACAACGCACCTCTAGAGAGCACATTCCAGAAGTTGTCACTGCCATTTGCCGTTTGCACGAAGAAAAGAAACACAACGACCTATCATTAGAGCTATTAAGAAAAACACTACAAATCTACCCTCAATCAGATGCATTACGCTATCGTAAAGCACTACTTGAAGACACAATGGGAAACTGGAAAAATACGATTGTCGAACTGAAATTCTTGCTGCATAAAAGCCCACAAAACACTCAATACTTGAATGCTCTAGGCTATACGCTTCTAACACACACTCACGATACAACGAAGGCAATGAGCTACATAGAAAAAGCCTACCAACAAGACCCAGAGGATCCAGCGATCGTTGATAGTTTAGGCTGGGGGTTTTTCTTACAGGATAAGCTATCAAGAGCGTCCTTTTATCTCAAAAAAGCTTGGGATATATTAAACGATGCTGAAATTGGTGCTCACTATGGTGAAGTTTTATGGCAACAAAAAGCCAATCAGCAAGCCATTGATATTTGGAAAGAAGCGCTTAGTAACAATCCAAACAATACTTTATTATTAGAAACAATTAAACGGTTACATCCTTCTCTATTAGAGAACAACCAATCAGAAATTAAGGATAATTAATGATGCTCTTCCGTTTCGTCCTCTTAGCGCTATTTACGATGTTGTTGGCGGCCTGCTCTAGCCAACCGCAAATACAAACACCTCCACCCTCTAGCGTTAATGCTATTCAAAAATGGGCTGCGCAAGGTCGTGTTGGCATTAGAACAGAACAAGACGCGGTATCTGGTAATTTTAGCTGGAGCCACACACCAAATACATTCGACCTAAGAATATACGGCCCATTCGGACAAGGAAGCACCGAGCTTAGCAAAAATAAGGAAGGCCGAGTCGTATTAGCCTATGAAGGTAAAAAAATAGAAGGTTCTGATGCTGAACAGCTACTGAAACAACGCCTAGGCTGGCGCTTTCCTGTACGCCAAGTCGCCTATTGGATACGAGGGTTGCCGTACCCAAATACTCCCTACAAAATCACCAAACAATTCAAAAGCGACCTTCCGAGTCAAATAACTCAAGATGGTTGGAGCATTTCTTACGAAAGATTTTCAGACATTCGAGGCTTATCTCTGCCACAAAAAATGCAGATATCTCACCCGCCTTATCGAGTTAATCTAATTATTACCCAATGGACTATTCAGTAAATCGCATGAAACTCCCCTCTCCGGCGAAATTAAATCTTTTTTTGCATATTACAGGTCGACGTGATGACGGCTATCATAATTTGCAAACTCTTTTTCAACTCACCGATTTCTGCGACACGCTAGAGTTCGTGATAAACGAAGAAGATCGTATCAGCATATCACCAGAAATAGCTGAGCTGCCCCTTGAAGAGAACCTTATCTTTAAAGCGGCAAAACTACTAATGCCTTATCGCCAAAACTTATGCTTTGGGGTTGATATTGTGTTAGAAAAACAACTACCTATGGGGGGAGGAATTGGTGGCGGTAGCTCTAACGCCGCGACCACTTTATTGGCACTTAATACGCTATGGCATTGTGATTTACCCTTGGAGAAACTCGCTGAAATAGGTCTTCAATTAGGTGCAGACGTCCCCGTCTTTGTTATGGGGGAATCTGCTTTTGCAGAAGGTGTTGGCGAAAGACTCCAACCCATTCAATTAGAGACACCTTATTTTTTAATCATAAAACCCAATTGCCACGTATCCACTGTTCAAATATTTACCGATAAACATTTGACAAGAGACACCCCTCCCATCAAAATATCGCACGCCTTAGAGCTGGGTGGGCACAATGATTGTTTAGACGTGGTGATAAAGCACAATTCTGAAGTAAATGAAGCGTACTTATGGCTTAAAAATCATGGGGATGCCAAATTGACCGGAACGGGAGCTTGTCTGTTTTTGGCATTTGATGACCAGAAAGACGCTGAGCAATTAAAAGCGTCTACACCTGAGAAATGGCAAGCTTGGGTTTGTCGAGGCTGCAACATCTCTCCAACTCACACTGCGCTAAACCAATGGATTGAGAAAAATAAGGGATAGTTAGCCAAGTTACTCGCTAATCTACCCAGCTGTTCTATGTTCATCGTTTCAAAATACAAAGGGTATAACAGTGTCTAAGTTAATGGTTTTTACCGGTAATGCAAACCCTGAGCTCGCTCGCAGGGTAGTTCGCCGCTTAGGCTTACCCATCGGAAATGCAACCGTAGGTAAATTTAGCGACGGTGAAATTGCGGTTGAGATTAATGAAAACGTTCGAGGTAAAGACGTTTTTATCATCCAGTCCACTTGCGCTCCTAGTAATGATAATTTAATGGAATTGATTGTGATGGCAGACGCTCTGCGTCGCGCATCCGCTTCTCGCGTAACGGCAGTCATTCCTTACTTTGGTTATGCTCGACAAGATCGACGCGTTCGATCTGCCCGCGTTCCAATCACCGCAAAAGTGGTTGCTGATATGATTTCTGCGGTGGGCATTAACCGTGTATTAACGGTCGACCTACATGCCGATCAGATTCAAGGCTTTTTCGATATCCCTGTGGATAACGTTTATGCTACGCCATTATTACTAGATGACCTACAGCGCCAAGGCCACGAGAATATCGCCGTTGTCTCACCTGATGTGGGTGGTGTTGTTCGCGCACGCGCTTTTGCAAAATTGTTAGACGATGCAGATCTGGCCATCATCGACAAACGCCGACCTCGCGCTAATGAAGCACAAATCATGCATTTGATTGGTGATGTTGCTGGAAAAACATGCGTACTTATCGATGATATGTGTGACACCGGTGGCACCTTATGCGCCGCTGCCAAAGCCTTAAAAGAACATGGTGCTGCGAAAGTATTAGCTTACTGCACTCACCCTGTATTATCTGGCAAAGCGATCGAAAATATAAAAAATTCCGTGCTTGATGAGTTGGTCGTGACTGATACCATCCCATTGACACAAGAGGCGCTTAATTGCCCTCAAATACGCCAATTGTCGATGTCTGACATTATGGCGGAGGCTGTTCGTCGCGTATGCAACGAAGAGTCTATCAGTGCCATGTTTGGGGCCTAATCCAAACACATTCGCTCGGAACGGGTCGCAGTTCTGGGCACAACTTACTATTTATTAGGAATAATACCATGACATTATCTGTTAATGCCGCTGCCCGTACTCTAGAAGGTAAAGGTGCGAGCCGCCGCCTTCGTAAAGAAGGCCTAGTGCCTGCCGTAATCTACGGTGGCAGCGCAGAACCAAAATCCATTACGTTTAAAGACAACGAAATACTGAAAGCTGTTACAACGCCTGGTTTCCTAACTAGCATTGTAGAAGTATCTGTTGACGGAAAAGCGGAAAAAGTACTTGTTAAAGCACTTCAACGCCATCCAGCAACAGGCAACGTAATGCACATGGATATGCTACGTATTGCTGAAGACCAAACGATCACGACTCGTGTTCCTTTAACTTTCATCAACGCAGCTAAAAGCGACGGCGTTAAAGCTGGCGGTCGCTTGACTGTTGAAGCTAAACTAGCGGAAGTTCGTTGCCTACCAGCAAACCTTCCAACTGAACTAGTTGTTGATGCTATCAACGGCCAATTCGGTCAGATTTTCCACCTATCTGATACGACTATCCCTGAAGGCGTTGAGCTAATCGCTTTACTTAAAGGCGAAGATCACGACCAACCTATCGCTCGTATCGGTAAAGTGAAATAGTAAAAACCATTAAAGGTGTAGTATTGTGGCAGGTTTCAAATTATTAGTCGGTCTGGGTAATCCAGGTAGCGAATACGAGAATACTCGTCACAATGCAGGTGCACAGTGGATTGAGGCATTGGCTCGTCAGAGCCAATGCCTTTTACGTACTGAAAAAAAATTCTCAGGCCAATTTGGCAAAGTTTCTATAGCTGGTGAAGAATGCTACTTACTTATTCCCACCACCTATATGAATTTAAGCGGGAAAGCGGTACAGGCCGTTTGCCAGTTTTATAAAATCCCTCCAGAAGAAGTTCTTGTCATTCATGATGAACTTGATATCCCCCCTGGCACAGTTAAGCTTAAAAAAGGTGGCGGCCACGGCGGCCACAACGGCTTAAAAGACATCATAGCTAAACTGGCAAATAATCGAGATTTTGGGCGATTACGAATAGGCATTGGCCACCCCGGACATGCCAGCCAAGTGGCTAATTATGTTCTTAAAAAAGCCTCACCAGATGACTACAGCAAAATACAGCAAACGATCGATGAATCGTTACGCTATGTGGATGATATTGTACTCGGCAACCTCAATCCCGTGATGAATCATTTACATAGCTTCAAAGCATAACCACTTAATTATTCAGGAATATCACTATGGGTTTTAATTGCGGCATCGTAGGGCTACCTAACGTTGGTAAATCAACTCTTTTTAACGCCCTAACCAAAGCAGGCATAGGTGCAGAAAACTTCCCTTTTTGTACTATTGAGCCAAATGCCGGCGTCGTCGCCATGCCTGATCCTCGTTTAGACGCTCTCTCTGAAATAGTGAAGCCTGAACGCGTACTTGCCACCACAATGGAATTTGTTGATATTGCTGGCCTTGTAGAAGGCGCATCAAAAGGCGAAGGTCTTGGCAATAAATTCCTTGCCAATATTCGTGAAACAGACGCTATTGCTCACGTAGTTCGATGCTTTGAAGATGACAACGTCATCCATGTATCAAACAAAGTAGACCCTAAAGCAGACATTGAAGTCATCAATTTAGAATTAATCTTTGCAGATCTAGAATCCATAGAGAAGCAAATATTCCGCACAGGAAAAAATGCCAAAAGTGGCAACAAAGACGCCATTGCCCACAAAGCATTTCTAGAAAGCATTAAAGATCACCTAGAAAACGGCTTACCTGTTCGCGCAATGGAAATGTCCGAAGATCAAGAAAAAGAAGTAAAAGCATTTCACCTCTTAACCACCAAACCAACGATGTACATTGCTAACGTTGCTGAAGATGGATTTGAAAACAACCCACATCTAGATCAAGTCCGTGAAATTGCCGCCGCAGAAGGCGCCATGGTAGTTCCTATCTGCAATCAACTAGAAGCAGAAATCTCTGAACTGGACTTAGAAGAGATGCAAGAGTTTCTAGATGAAATGGGCATGACAGAGCCAGGACTCGACCGAGTCATTCGCGCAGGCTATGAGCTCTTAGGCCTTCAGACCTACTTCACAGCAGGCGTTAAAGAAGTTCGTGCATGGACAGTCAAACAAGGCGCAACTGGCCCACAGGCAGCCGGTGTGATCCATACAGACTTTGAAAAAGGCTTTATCCGCGCAGAAGTCGTTGCTTATGATGATTTCATCCAATATAAAGGTGAAAGTGGCGCGAAAGAAGCTGGTAAATGGCGCTTAGAAGGAAAAGAGTACATCGTGAAAGATGGCGATGTGATGCATTTTCGTTTTAACGTTTGATTTATTAGAAAAAAATCTAGAAAAGACTTGACCCATTAACGACTTATATGAATAATATCGCGCCACAGAGACAGCAGATCGTAATACGAAAACTGTCCTTGTGATAGTCTATTGGGGTATAGCCAAGCGGTAAGGCAACAGGTTTTGATCCTGTCATGCGTAGGTTCGAATCCTGCTACCCCAGCCAATAGACGACGGCTATGTAGCTCAGTTGGTTAGAGCACATCACTCATAATGATGGGGTCACTAGTTCGAATCTAGTCATAGCCACCAACAATTCGATATTGGGGTATAGCCAAGCGGTAAGGCAACAGGTTTTGATCCTGTCATGCGTAGGTTCGAATCCTGCTACCCCAGCCATCGAAAGACAAAGTACAAAAATAGAGTTTAGGCTATGTAGCTCAGTTGGTTAGAGCACATCACTCATAATGATGGGGTCACTAGTTCGAATCTAGTCATAGCCACCACTCGACGATAATATGATTTTTGGGGTATAGCCAAGCGGTAAGGCAACAGGTTTTGATCCTGTCATGCGTAGGTTCGAATCCTGCTACCCCAGCCATCATATCCACATCGCACATATCATCACCTCATAATGCATTAACTCCATACTGACATCCTCATTACTTCTTTCTTACTCCTTATTTTTCTGGATTTTGTTACCTGAAGACCTATAATGGAAGAAATTTGTCAATCTTTCATTTATGGATGCTACATTATGATGAAATCAGCCCTAGTCCTTACCACTGCTTTACTAGCAGGCGCAGCGCATGCCGATGTTCTTGGCCTTACCGCCGAGGTTGGTTCTTACTCTCCAAGTGCCGATAATAGCTCTATCAATAATCACGGCATCAGTAAAAAGTCTGCCGATCTAGATGGCAAAAGCGGCACCTATTTTGGTATTGCTTTTGAACACCCGCTGCCAATCATCCCTAACGTTCGATTCCAAAGCCTTAGCTTGAAAGCTAATGGCAACGTCGACAATGGCAGCGGCGGTAGCAATTCTGCCAAGTTAGACCTTTCTCACCAAGATTACACACTTTACTACGAATTTCTTGATGGGCTTCTTTGGATCGACCTAGACGCCGGCCTAACCCTACGTAAATTTGATGGTTCTGTGACGATAGCAGGCTCTAAAACAGATTTATCTGACTCTTACCCACTTGGCTACCTTTCTGGATACGTCACTGTCCCAGGTACTCGCCTATCCTTTGGTGGTGAAGTAAAAGCTGGCGGTTTCGATGGCTCAAGCATCACAGACACTACTTTAAAAGTAAAATACGAAACGCCTTTCTTAGTCGGTATCGAAGGCGGCTATCGCAAAATGAACCTAGACCTAAGCGACATCGGCGGGAAAAACGTTAAAAGCGATTTCTCTGGCGTCTTTATCGGTGCTTTTGTCGATTTCTAAAAAAGCGACTGCATAAAAAAGCCTCGCTGAATCAGCGAGGCTTTTTTTATCTAAACAATAAGTAAAACGATTACTCAAATAAATTAAGCAGACTTAGTAAAAACAATTTTTTTGTCTACGGCATTCGCAAGAATATGATCGCCCGAAACAAAGTCCCCAGACAACAATTGGTTCGCTAATGGATTCTCTATCCATTGCTGTATAGCTCGCTTCAAAGGTCGAGCTCCGTAAATAGGATCATAACCTATCTCCGCCAACTGATCTGACGCAGCCTCTGACAAGGTCAAAGTCATCCCCATTTCACTCAATCGATCATTTAGATGCGCCAATTGAATTTTAGCAATGCCTTTAATTTGCGCCTGCATTAATGGATGGAAAACGACCGTCTCATCTATGCGGTTAATAAATTCAGGCCTGAAGTGCATACCCACCACTTCCATCACTTTAGACTTAATTTCTTCATATTGATCATCGGATTGGTACCCTTGAATAACATCAGAGCCAAGATTCGACGTCATAACAATAACGGTATTTCTAAAGTCCACCGTTCTACCTTGGCCATCTGTTAAACGACCATCATCCAACACTTGAAGTAAAATATTAAATACATCTGGATGTGCCTTTTCTATTTCATCAAGCAACAACACAGAGTACGGACGTCGCCTTACTGCCTCGGTCAAATAACCGCCTTCTTCATAGCCAACATAGCCCGGAGGCGCACCGATCAATCGAGCCACAGAGTGCTTCTCCATAAACTCAGACATATCAATTCGCACCATCGCCTGCTCAGTATCAAATAAGAACGTAGCCAATGACTTACATAACTCGGTTTTACCGACACCAGTAGGCCCTAGAAAGAGAAATGAGCCATTAGGGCGATCAGGGTCTGCCAATCCAGAACGGGAGCGCCTTACCGCATTAGAGACAGCATGAACGGCCTCATCTTGCCCAATAACAGACTCATGCAACGCATCTTCCATGCGCAACAAACGATCCCTTTCACCTTCCAGCATCTTATCTACTGGAATACCAGTCCAACGAGACACGACCGTAGCAATTTCTTCTTCTGTCACTCGATTTTTCAACAGCGTCGTTTCAGTCTGCTCTTCAGCTTGACCCGCTTTTACGATCTCCGCTTCCAGCATTGGAATAACACCGTATTGGAGTTCTGACATTTTTGCCAAATCACCTTTACGACGGGCTTCTTCCATTTCCTGCTTGACAGACTCCAGCTCTTCTTTTAATTTTTGCGCACCTTGAAGAGAGGCTTTTTCAGCATTCCAAATCTCTTCTAAATCAGAATACTGCTTCTGCAGCACCTCAATTTCTTCCTCCAATTCTCCTAAGCGCACCTTAGAAGCCTTGTCTTTTTCTTTCTTAAGCGCTTCTTTCTCAATTTTTAATTGAATCAAACGGCGCTCTAGGCGATCCATATCCTCAGGCTTAGAATCCATTTCCATGCGAATTCGACTCGCCGCCTCATCGATCAAATCAATGGCCTTATCAGGCAATTGGCGATCCGTAATATAACGCTGGGACAACTTAGCCGCCGCAATAATCGCTGCATCAGTAATATCCACACCGTGATGCACTTCATAGCGCTCTTTCAAACCACGCAAAATCGCAATCGAATCCAACACCGTAGGCTCTTCGACTAAGACTTTTTGAAAACGACGTTCGAGAGCAGCATCTTTTTCAATATACTGGCGATATTCATTTAGTGTGGTCGCGCCTACACAATGAAGCTCACCGCGAGCCAATGCTGGTTTCAGCATATTACCCGCATCCATAGAGCCTTCCGCTTTACCAGCACCAACCATGGTGTGAATCTCATCAATAAACAGGATGATTTGCCCTTCTTGCTTAGACAACTCATTCAGCACCGCTTTCAGGCGCTCTTCAAATTCACCACGAAATTTCGCGCCAGCAATCAAGGTGCCCATATCTAACGATAGGACCCGTTTATTTTTCAATCCTTCTGGAACTTCGCCATTAATAATGCGCTGCGCCAAACCTTCCACAATAGCGGTCTTACCAACACCGGGCTCACCAATAAGCACAGGGTTATTTTTGCGACGACGCTGAAGCACCTGAATAGTGCGACGAATCTCATCATCTCGACCAATCACAGGATCCAATTTACCTTCAGCCGCTTTAGCGGTTAGATCCACAGTATATTTATCAAGTGCCTGACGATTCTCCTCAGCATTCGGGTCATCAACTGAATCGCCACCACGAACATTATCAATAACTGAAGCTATATCAGCCTTCGTCACACCTGTCGCTTTTAATGCTTTTGCTAAATCATCTTTACCATCAAACATGACCATTAAGACCAATTCAGATGAAATAAATTGATCTTTTCGTTTTTGTGACTCTTTATCCGCTAAGTTAAACAGACGCCCCAATTCAGGTGAGATCTGCACATTGCCATCATGGTCATTCACTTTCGGTAAACGATCTAGCAGGGCGTTTAAGCCTTCTCGAAATTTCGCTACCTGAATACCCGCTTGCTGGAGAATCGGACGAGTGCTACCGCCCTGCTGATCCATCAAAGCTATAATTAAGTGAAGAGGTTCTATATAAGAATGATCCTGCCCAAGCGCAATGGATTGCGCATCGGAAAGGGCTAACTGAAGCTTGCTCGTTAAATGGTCGATTTGCATTTTGACCTCCTTGAAAAAGGGAAATATCTTTTGTTACTGATTAAATAGGTCCGCTTAATGACTTTTCAATAGGAGAGTGTCATTTTTTTGACACTCGTCAATAAAAAACAAATTTTTCACACGCTGAACGACGCTTCCAACCAAATAACCGAGGCCATTCTTCCAGTCTTACCCTCGCGCCGATAAGAAAAGAATTGATCTTCATTTTGATAAGTACAAAAATCGCCACCATACACTTCAGTCACACCTTGGGCGGCCAACCTTTGGCGAGCCAACAAATAAAGATCACCTAACCACTTTCCATTATTCTGAAGTGTAAATGCCGCTTCTGCCTCTTTCTGCCGCTCAATAAAAGCGTCTCGAACCTCGCCCCCTACTTCAAAGGCTTCAGGACCGATAGCTGGTCCCAACCAAACTACAATGTCATCCGATACACTGAAGTGGCTCAAAGTTTCCTCTAGGACACCAGAGCACAAACTGCGCCAGCCAGCATGAGCAACCGCAACTTGAGTACCCGACTTATTACAAAAAAATACGGGGAGACAGTCAGCCGTCAACACTGCACAGACCTGCCCTAGCTCTGTCGTAGTCGCAGCATCAGCAGCAATAGAGTCGCAATCATTAGGTAACACAGCAACATCAATCCCATGCACCTGATTAAGCCAGATCAAACTGTCTGGCATAGCAACAATAGACGAAAAAATTTGGCGGTTAGTTTGCACATCACTCATGTCATCACCAACATGCGCCCCTAAATTAAGCGAACTAAACTCTCCCTGACTGACACCGCCCTTTCGCGTTGATACATACGCCTTTACATTTGCTGGCACTGGCCATGAAGGGGTTAAATAAGCTTGAGATGATTTGCCGGTCACATTTTTCTCCAATAAAAAAATCCATTAGGAACAGAGAGTAAAGCAGAGCAATAAAACAGGGCAAAAAAAAGCAGCCGAAGCTGCTTTTTTATTAGAAATATTCCGAGTCATCGCTGTCCGATTCTTTCAGATCCTTTTTCAAGGCATCTAATAGCAACTGCATATCCTCAGGAAGATCAATCTCCCATTGCATCCACTCCCCCGTAATAGGGTGTGATAACTCTAGCTTTTTGGCATGCAGCGCCTGACGGCGAAACCCTCGTAATGCCTCTTGTAAGCCTGGCGTACACGCTTTTGGCATTTTAAGGCGTCCACCATATTGTGGATCACCAAGTAACGGATATTGAATATACGCCATATGAACACGAATCTGGTGTGTACGCCCTGTTTCAAGCTTAAGACGTATGTGCGTATGGTTTTTAAAACGCTTCACTAATCGATAGTGAGTCACAGCGTCTTTACCATGCACCGGCTCAACCGCCATTTTCTGGCGGTTATGAGGATGACGTCCAATAGGCTCATCAACAATCCCACCACCAGTCATCTCACCAATAGCAACAGCCTCATACTCACGCCCCATGCTACGCTCTTGCAGCTGAGCCACTAGATCTGTTTGCGCCGCCAAAGTTTTTGCAACAACCATCAAACCGGTTGTTTCTTTGTCTAGACGATGAACAATACCCGCTCTAGGCACATGGGCTGTTTCTGGCGCGTGGTGCAAAATGGCATTCATTAACGTGCCATCTCGGTTACCCACAGCAGGGTGAACTACCAAGCCTGCCGGTTTATTTACAATAATAATATCATCATCTTCATAAATGATATCCAGTGGCATTTCTTGTGCTTCATGGTCTTCCTGATCCTCAAGAACAACATCAAGAGTTATCACTTCACCACCAAACAACTTCTCTTTTGGTTTGGTGATTTTACCATCGACAAGAAGGGTTCCCTCTTTTATCCAAATCTTGATTCTCGAACGGGAATAATCATTAAATAGCTCAGTCGCTACTTGGTCGAAACGAGTACCACCCAAATCAAAAGGGACCTGGGCTTCTTTTACTATGCGCTCTGCCATACAATGTATTTCAATCTGTTGTTTTCAGACCTTTGATTTTATCATAAGATCTGAAAGTGAAAAAACGTGTAGCATCTTGCCTTTTACTTTGATTTCGCAATAGAACGCTACAAAATGCCGATAGAGGCTAATTTACCACTTCAAGGTTTTGATTATACATGGGATTTAATCGCTCGCTGCTCCGATTCGCAGGAATCGCCAGTTTTTCTTTACTTCTTGCGGCATGTTCAAGCAAACAGGTTCAAGAACCGGACCTCCCAGAACATGCTTATTATGAAAAAGCTCAACAAGCTTTCGCCGAAAACCTTCCAGCAACGGCAGTCAAAAATCTACAAGATTTAGACTCTCGCTACCCATTTGGCGAGTTTAGTACTCGCGCAGAGCTGGATCTAATCTACGCGCAATACGAATCTGGAGATTATATTTCCGCTCACTCAACAGCTGAGCGTTTTATAAAAAACCACCCAGACCATGATGCCATTGACTATGCGTATTACATGCGAGCTTTATCGACTTATAGCGGATCTGAAAGTCTTCTCCAACGCTATCTAGATAGCGATCCTAGTAAAACAGATTCTCAAGAGCTGCAAAAAGCCTTTAGAGAAATGGGAGACTTCTTACAAAGATACCCTAACAGCAAGTACGCACCTGACGGCAAAGCGCGCATGATCTTCTTGCGCAACACAATCGCTCGTCATGAACTACAAGTTGCTCGTTACTACCTAAAACGCAAAGCCCCTCTTTCGGCATTACGTCGAGGTCAAGCGGTTATCGACCACTACCCAACGTCAACGTCAGTGGAAGAGGCTTTAGCAATCACGATTCAGTCTTATAATGACCTTAAGCTCACTGATTTAGCACAATTAAACTTATCCGTGCTGAAGAACAATTATCCAAACTCCCCTCACCTTAATAAAGAAGGGAATTTCATACCACTACCATTGCCAAGTGACGCAAATCCAAACTTTTGGTATTGGGTAAGTTTTGGCCTCATTGACTAGAAAATAAAAAACTAGCAAACAAAAAGCTAACAGCAAACAACTTCTGCTGTTAGCTTTTTACAAAACCTCAATCAGGAAAAGTCCGCATCTGCTGTCCATCTTCCCATTTTTCATATTTTGTCATAACAATAGAAAATAGCTCCGATGCCAAAAACTCTGACAGCCAGCGCCTCACTTCTACATAACGACTACCGTTAAACCAGGCATGATCAACAGCAGCAAACTGACGAACAAAAGGAAAAAGACAAATATCAGCAAGAGACAATGAATCACTCATTATAAAAGCATGGCTTTTTAATCGACCCTCTAACCTACGCAGAAACACCTCTGCGCGACAACGATAATATTCCTCTGAAAACTCTGGATAACGGTCTGCGTATTTATAACGATCTAACCAATATTTAAAAAAATGGTCATTATAATGTATCCAAGACAATAATTTCTGCTGCCTAGTACGCTCGCACGGCCATAAAGAATTTGCTAACGTTTGGTTATTTGTATTTTCCAATGACCAAAAAATAATATCTAAACTTTCAGCAAAACGCTGCCCCCTTGAGTCAATCAGCTGAGGAACACTGGTACGACCACCGAGCAACAACAAAGCATCAGGTTTATTTTTTAAAACAACTTCTCTTATTTCTACACGAACATCTAAGATAGCAAGGCAATATCTTGCTCTTATCGCGTAAGGACAACGACGAAAGGAATATAAAATAGGATTCAAAATCTGCTCACAAGACCTGTAATTCAATATACGTTTGAATATACAGCAAAAGAGAGGCATAAAAAAACCACACAAGGGTATGGCTTTTTAAATCGCTAAAGTGACCTCTATCGCGCATTACCTAGATAGCGGTTACGTTCTCAGCTTGAGGACCTTTCTGGCCTTGAGTTACTTCAAAAGAGACTTTTTGACCTTCTGTCAAAGTTTTACGGCCGTCACCGTTAATTGAACGAAAATGAACAAACACATCTGGACCACCTTCACGTTCAATGAACCCAAAACCTTTCTCGTCATTAAACCATTTAACAATTCCGGAAACTAATTGACCTGACATAAAAACCTCATTTCTCTTTTATGGTGCTATTAATTTAACACCTTATTTAAAACTAAAAGAATATAATCTTTTAGTCTGTTTAAAAGCGCCCAATCTATAAACCTGAAAATAGATTAAAAAACACACTAAGACTTTGATCATATGACGAAGAAAAACAAATGGGAAGCCCATTAAAAAAAAGTTTGTAATGAAATGTAAGATTTATATAAAAACTAATAACTTATCAGGCTCAAATTCAATATTTCTCATTAAATATCATTATAATAGAAAAACAAAAATGAGGGTAAAGATATCCAACATGAATATTTGGTTATTAACACACAGTGAAGAGAGAAAGAAAAAAACGGGAACGGGGAAATTAGTACAAGAAGTATTAATGGCCCAATGTAGAATGATTGAATGGGCTAGAAAAAACCCACATCCTGAGCTATTGGCATTGAACCCCAACACAACCGCCATCGTCTATTTAGTCGATCAGGATTCTCCTACCCTTGAAAGCGACACTTTTTCAAGTATTCAAAACATAATCATCTTAGATGGAACCTGGCAGCAGGCCAGAAAAATGTACAACCAATCCCCCTACCTAAAAAACTTCCCTCATTATGAAATCCAAGGAGAAAAATCAATTTACACAAAACGTAAAAATCAAAAAGAAGCAGGCCTTTGCACTGCCGAAGTGGTCATCCATCTTTTAAATAAAGCGAAATCCCCACAAGCAGCAGCACTAAAAGAGAGGTTTCTAGAGTTTAACCAGTAACAGAAACGGTAATATCACCAAGCATATTAATGCTAGCCAACATACTATCACCCATCACAACAGGGCCTACATTCTCCGGCGTCCCCGTCATAATAAGATCCCCAGGTCGCAACTCAAACACCTCTGATAGCTTACAAATCACTTCTTCAATAGACCAAGTCAAATTAGCCACACTACTAGTTTGCTTTATATCGCCATTTACCGACAGGGATATAGCACTTGAAGCGACACTAACGGCCAACTCAGGGCTCTGAAGTGTAATAGGACCAATCGGCGCAGACTGATCAAACGATTTACCCACCTCCCATGGTCGTCCTTTTTTCTTAGCTTGCCCCTGCAGATCACGACGCGTCATGTCCAAGCCAACCGCATAACCAAGAACCGAGTCTTTAGCCTGCTCGAGAGATAAATTCACCCCTCCTTTACCAAGGGCAACAACCAACTCAACCTCATACTCAAACTGAGAGGTTGCCATCGGATAACGGATGGTATTGTTTACACCATAAGACACAGGAAAAACACAAGAAGCATCTTTACAAAAAAAGAAGGGTGGATCACGGTCTGGATCATCACCCATTTCACGAGAATGCTCAGCATAGTTTCGCCCTACGCAATACACTCGACCGACTGGAAAAAGATCATCGCTATTAGTGACTGGCAACAACACAGCAGGTTGCTTTTCGACGACATACTTCATTACATTCCTCGCGGCTATTTAGATGTTTTTATTATGAAGTAGCATAAGAGGGAAAGGATTATTAGTAAAGCCAATTACTCGCATCTTATCGTACGGTAAGAAATAGTCAATATCTTCAAAACGTTACAATAAAGAAAGTGATTATTCGAAAGAAGAATTTATAGATAAAACTGTAGAAAGGGAACTAGGTAGTACTCAAAAACAAAAAAGCATTAGTAAAGACTAATGCTTTTTATAGAACCATCTATATTTTGTTATAAATAAAGCTCTTTGAAGAGCCTTATCATCAACAAGTGTCACATTACCTAGCTAGGTAAAATGATCTTAGAAAGCGTATGTTACACCAACTACTGATGTAGCTGTAGAACCTACATTTGCAGTAGCACTACCAAAACTACCAATTTCAGCATAGGTGTACATGTTAGAATTGATACTGTAAGTTACGCCTACAGCATACTGATTATAAGTTTCGTGATTTACTTGAGAAGAATCAGGATTAACATTTACGTAAGAACCGTAAACATCGCCCATACCATAACCATAACGAGCTGCAAGGCCTAGGTAATTCGCTGTATCTTCAGTTGTTTCGTACTTACCTGTAACAGTAAGGTTATCCATAGGTGTTACAGTAACTGCTACACCAGTTGATGATTTAGTATTTGATGCTGCAGTGTTACCACGTGAATCATAACCAACCGCAACAGAAAACATATCAGTAGAGTACTTTATTACTGCCATAGGCGCATTGCCGCTATTATCACCTGTAGAGGTATTACTAGTAGCGTTTGGATTAGTACCTTTAGTTTGTACTGCTACTTGCATCTCAAGGCCACTCATAGATGGAGAGAAGTAAGTGATAGTATCACCTTGGCTAGAGCCAGCTGCCTTCGCCGTACCTAAATATTCAAACTGATCTATACCGTCTTGGATGGCATTGTTGTAGATAGTGTCATGAGTACCGGCAGTCACTTTACCAAAATCACCTTTCAAACCTACAAACGCTTGGTCAAGATGAGATTGATTGTAAGCAGTAGCAGCACCACGATCTTCTTGTTCGTCAGCTTTAAATTCTAGTTCATACTTGAAAAAAGCGGTTAAGTTGTCATCTACTTTAGACTCGCCTTTTACACCAAGTGTAGAACCATTATCTTCAAAATTAGTCCCTACACCATTTTGATTTGAAAATGCGTATTGGATGTTACCGTAGAAATCTACAGAAGAATCTTCTGCTGCGTAAGCAGAGATAGAGGCAAAAGCAGCGCTAGTAACTGCAAGAGCGACAATTGATTTTTTCATTCTCGTTTCCCTTATAGATGATGTATTGCGTTCTTTATTATGAGCGCTTGATATGTGCAAGCAACAATCAAACAATCTAAACATTCTTACGAAATAGGCAATAACAAGGCATTATGTTGCACTATTTATCCTTATTTCGTCATTATTATATACACAGTTTTAAAAAGATGTGAAGACTTCTTCTTTAATTAATATAAATGCAATATAAATCAGGTATTTATAGTCGCTATTTGCATAATTTCCGCACTGTGTAGAGGCTAATATACCACCATATTCGTAAGAAATAAGGTAATAAAGAAAAAATATGTCATTTTCTTGAAAATCGACAATGATCCTAAAAAAGAACAGAGGATTGAGAGATGTGTATTTATAGCAGAGCTTTTAAGTGCGCTTTGTCTGGGTATTTCCGGTGTTTTGGTCAAACACCGGGGAAAGAGACTGTGTTCATTACCACATAAGGTCATCTGGGATCTGAAAGTCTGCATAAGGATCCTCTTCATCCTCGACTCTCTCAGTGCGGCTATTACAAACAAGAATATACTGCTCGTCTCGCTCTATAATCTTTAGCGCAACAGGCTCAGGGATAAGCTCATAGCCGCTGTCTAGCTTAGCAATAGCTAAACGTCCTTTTGTTAAGTCATCGTGCATCGCTTGATTAACATAAAGCTTCTTAACCTTTTTTTCATCGGTAAAATGATAGGCAATATCACCGTTTTGCTTGGTAATTTTATTTTGCACAATCATTTGACGTATTTGGCCTTGTATCGCCTTTTTCTCGAGCTCTTTTTGCTTCTCTAAATTCAGCTGACGATCTTTCTCTGCTTTTTCTTCACGCTGTTTTTTTAGCTCTAACTGGCGCTCACTATCATCCTGAGCAGTCGCTTTGCCATTTTTTACTTTCTGTTTATGCTGCAGTTTTTCCGCTTTTAGCTTATTTGCTTTCTTTTTATTAACAAGTCCCGCTCCTAAGAGCTGCTCCTGCAATGATTTAGCCGCCATCAAATCACCTCTTTTCTATGCTAAGTAACAAATTCGATAATAATCAAATCTTGTATTCGAGTAACGTAAAGTTAAGTTTTCCATTTTGGACAAAAACAAAAAAAGCGACTTAAAAGTCGCTTTTTAGCATTCGCACTGCTGAGGTTAACCTCAGCAACGTTACCTTATAAAGGTGTAACGTTTTGAGCTTCAGGGCCTTTTTTGCCTTGAGCTACTTGGAATTCAACTTTTTGACCTTCAGCCAAAGTTTTGAAACCAGAAGTGTTGATTGCAGAGAAGTGAACAAAAACATCAGGACCTGAATCCTGAGTAATGAAACCGAAACCTTTAGTTTCGTTGAAGAACTTTACTGTACCAGTTACTACGTCAGACATGTCTGTTTTCCTGTAGGTAAGTTAATTTACACGCAGATGTTATCATCATGCGTTGTTGTGCTAAAAAAACTCGGTATTACTTATGACTTAACAGGACGGAACATACATGACGTAGTATTCGCAACTCTGGACATAAATATTGCCAACTCTTTTAAACGAAATTGATTGTAGTCCGCTTCCCGCCATCAGGTCAATCAAGTTTTCAACAATTTTTATCAAGATAATGGCTAAAAGTAGTTATCTTGAGTCAAATCAATACTCTATAAAGAAACAAAGAATCGAATAGTTTCTTTCCCAACCACCTTAGTATACTTTTTAAACCCTAAACAAAGCGCTATTGGAGCTAACAATTATGAAAGTGGCTGTTTTTTCATGCAAACCTTACGACAAAAGAACACTGTCCGATGCTGTGACAAAAACACCAGCGATCGAATTAGTCTATTTAGAAAGCAGACTTAGTCCAGAGACGATGGCACTAGCAAAAGGCTTTGACGCGGTTTCTTGTTTTGTAAACGACGATATTAATTGTCACGTAATTGACTATTTAGCAGCACATGGGCTCACCGCCATCGCGCTACGTTGTGCGGGATTTAATAATGTGGATTTACCCGCCGCTAAAGCAGCTGGCATTAAGGTCTATCATGTCCCTGATTACAGCCCTACTTCCGTGGCAGAACACGCGGTTGCGCTCATCATGACGCTGAATAGAAAAACGCACATTGCCTATCATAGAGTGAAAGAAGGTAACTTTGCTCTTGAAGGCCTGCTCGGCTTCAATATCCAAAGCAGAACCGTTGGCTGCATTGGCACCGGACGCATAGGGCAAGCTTTTTGCCGTATTATGAAAGGCTTTGGCTGTAGGGTTATTTGTTACGACGTAACACCTAACGAAGCGCTACTAGAAGCAGGATGTGAATACACAGACCTAGAAACGCTTTATAACGAAAGTGATATTATTAGTTTGCACTGCCCTCTCAATGCCTCCACTCATCATTTAATTGGCAAAAACAGTCTGGCTGAAATGAAAGACGGCGTCATGATTATTAATACCAGCCGAGGTGCTTTAGTCAATGCACAAGAAGCCATCGATGCGCTCTATACAGGTAAAATCGGCTATTTAGGACTGGATGTTTATGAGCAAGAGAATGCAATATTCTTTGAGGATATGTCTTCACACATCATCCAGGACAGCGTCTTTCAGCTAATGCTGACCTTCCCGAATGTTGTTGTTACTGGGCACCAAGGCTTTTTTACCCAAGAAGCGTTAGAGCATATCGCTGCAACCACTGTGGATAATTTAATATTGCATGCTAAAGGCGATCCCTGCTCGCGATTATTAAATGCTTAAAGGGCTACTCATCAAAATCCAAATGCGGATACAATGAGCCCATGAGAATAACTTTAAGACAATTACAAATTTTTGAAGCCGTAGTCCATACCGGTTCAGTGACCGCTGCCGCCGAAATGGTATCTATCAGCCAACCAGCCGCCAGCCAGGCCTTGCGTGAACTAGAAGCATTATTGGGGCAGTCACTTTTTAGAAGGCATGGAAAGCGCTTACAAATTACGCCTCAGGCTAGGCATCTTTTACCTCAAGCGCGAGCGGTTCTAAGCCAAATAGAACAAATAGAAAGCATGGGAAGTGATGACGAGCTAAGCGGATCGCTCCATATTGCGGCCAGTGTAAGTGTTGGAAACTATCTACTTCCAGAACAGATGTCGATATTTAAACAACAACACCCCAATATAAGATTTAATTTAGATATTGGTAATACACAGCACGTAATCCAACAATTATTAACAGGCAAAGCGGAAGTTGGCTTTATTGAGGGTTATTGCCAACACGCAGAGCTAATGACGAAAGTCTGGTTAAAAGATGAATTAGTGGTCTTTGGGTCAGCACAAGAAATTCGCCCAGAAAGCCTGTCTTGGAATGATTTACAAGAAGCGGATTGGGTCATGAGAGAGGCAGGATCTGGCACCAGAAACATACTTGAACAAGCAATGGGAAAAAATATAACGCAGCTTAATGTGGTTATTTCACTCGCGCATATGGAAGCGGTAAAACAAGCAGTTATTCATAAAATGGGATTAGGTTGCTTGTCGAGAATAGCCCTATCTCAAGAGCTCAGCTCTGGTTTGATTAAACTTTACCAAACGCCTTTGGAGCTCAATCGAAACCTACTCATTATCACCCCGAAAAATACAGCCCTTACTAAAAACGCACAAAGTTTTGTGGATCAATGTTATTCCATTCCTTCCTTATAAGAAGCAATGGAATAACTAACAATCAACACAATCTCACTTAAGCTCTGGATATTGAGTTAAATCATCATTTATGTCATACCAATCAGGCTTACTGGAGACAAATAAATGGTGATCAGGCGCCATAGTTGGCTCTTCATCCAAAACCCCTAACGAAATTTCAATATGGTTAGGGAAATCCTTATGATAATAATAAATTGGGCTACCGCAATCCTTACAAAACCCACGCCTAACTCGTTCCGATGACGCAAAGCGACGCACTCTTTTTTTCGACGAAATCCACTCTACGTCTTCTTTTAAGCAAGTACCATAAGCCGCTCCAGTACCACCATGTGTTTTTCTACACTGGCTACAATGGCAAATACTGGCGCTTATAAAAGGAGAAGTTATCGTAAACGTAACAGAACCACATAAACATGAAGCTTTCATTATTACCCCATAAAAAGTCATAAAGCCTTACAAACACACTAAAAAGGCAATAGGGCAACAAAACAACCCTAGGCCAACTTCACATGTACTAACGAGCCTTATCAGAATGACTGCATTATGCCAGAAGCGAGTAAGCCGACCAACCCACTTGCCAATGCTTTTCCTATCGCTCTTAAAAAGTTCTCAAGAAACAGTAATACTCAGTTATACTTTGCGTTAAGGTCAATACAATCAACACCCTAAAGCGATAATCTAGCTGGCTGCCATAACCAAGATGAATATAAACAAAATAGACTTAAACCTACTTATTTATTTAGATGTCTTATTGCGAGAATGTAACGTCACTCGAGCGGCGAGTAAATTACACATTACACAACCAGCTATGAGTAATGGACTAAAGAGACTAAGGGATTTACTTAACGACCCATTATTAGTCCGAACTAGCGAAGGAATGAAACCCACTGAAAAAGCGCTTCGGTTACAGCCAATCGTTCGTAAAGTATTACTAGAACTCGAAGAAGCCTTACAACCTGAAGCGGACTTTAACGAACGAACAAGTACCCGAGTCTTTCGCATAATGGCCAGTGACTACGCCGCTTCCACCGTAATTCCGAGACTTTTAAATCGATTACGTGAAAATGCACCAGGCATTACTCTTGATATAATGACACCAAGTGATGTTACCTTTCATGATGTGGAAGCTGGTAAAATTGACATGGCGATTAATCGCTTTGAAGAACTACCACAATCCTTTCATGAGAAAAGCGTTTGGCATGATGATTTCGTCTGCATGATGAGCACTGACAATGCGGTAAGAAACAATTTCAATCTTGAAAGCTACTTACAGTCTCAGCATATTTGGGTCAGCAAAACAGGATTTGGCGTTGGTGTTGGCATGGACCCGAACGACGTACAAAAACTAGGTTGGGTTGATGAAGCCCTGCAAAGCATCAATAGAAAGCGCAGTATCCGTGTTTTCACTAGAAGCTACCATACTGCAATGCATCTTGCGCTTGAACAAGACCTCATTGCCACGCTGCCGAGAAAGGTCGCCATGATCAATCGAAACAATCCAGACCTTGTCATTCTGGAACCCCCTTTCAAGATACCTAAGATAGAGCTTAAAATGATTTGGAGCGCCTTGCTACATCATGACGCCAGCCATATTTGGTTTAGAAGGCAAGTAATTGAACTTGCAAATGAGCTTAAAAAAATAAATCCAAAATGAGCGCCACTATGTTTAATGTTTCACACATTCATCATGTGGCTATTATTTGCTCAGACTACAAAACGTCTAAATTCTTTTACAGCGAACTGTTAGGTTTCGACATTATTCGAGAAACTTATCGAGAAGAGCGACAATCTTTTAAGCTAGATTTAAAAATTAATGAGAATGAACAAATTGAACTGTTTTCATTTCCTCACCCACCAATACGCCCTTCCCACCCAGAAGCGCAAGGTTTAAGGCACCTTGCTTTTGCAGTCAGTGACTTAGACGCCTGCGTAAAACACCTGAAAGAGAACAAAATTGAAGTAGAAGATATACACACAGACCATCTTACAGGCCAACGCTTCACCTTTTTTTCCGACCCTGATAACTTGCCGTTAGAACTCTACGAAATAACATAAAAAAATCAAAAAAAAGCACGCATTAGCTAAACCAATACGTGCTTTCATGTACCTAATTAATAACGACTAAAGCGCTTTACCACTTTCGGACAAGTAAGATGCAACACCTTCAGGTGTGTTTACCATGCCTTTGTCGCCTTTATTCCAACCAGCCGGACAAACTTGACCGTGCTCTTCAAAGAACTGAAGCGCATCAACAATACGAACCAACTCATCCATATTGCGACCGATTGGCTCATCGTTCACGATTTGTGAACGAACAATACCTTTTTGGTCAATAATAAAAGAAGCACGCATAGCAACGCCTACTGGGTAATAAGAATCTCCAGCTTCAGCTTCAATACCGTAAGCCTTTGCAACGGAATGATCCATGTCACCAACTAGCGTATATTCAACCGGACCAATCCCGCCTTCTTCTACTGGAGTATTGCGCCACGCATTATGGGTAAAATGGGAATCGATGGACACACCAACAACTTCCACACCCATTTCACGGAATTTATCCATACGATGAGACATTGCAATGATCTCAGAAGGACAAACAAAGGTGAAATCCAATGGATAGAAAAATACGATGGCGTATTTTCCTTTAATCGTTTCAGACAAGCTAAATGAGTCAACAATCTGGCCATCAGCAAGTACCGCTGGAGCCATAAAGTCTGGCGCTTTTTTACCAACTAGAATAGACATGATATTAAATCCTCTTGAATATACGAATGTTGAATTTTGCGTAAACTACCTACTAAAAACAGTTACTCTTCTGTAGAGCCTACCGCTTCATTTATTAGCGTTTGAAGCTTACCGTTTGATGCCATTTCCATAATGATATCGCAACCACCGACTAATTCGCCTTTAACCCATAGTTGTGGGAACGTTGGCCAATTGGCGTATTTTGGCAATTCAGCACGAATATCAGGGTTGTCTAAAATATTAACAAAAGCAAAACGCTCGCCACATGCCATAAGGGCTTGCACTGCTTGCGATGAAAAACCACACTGTGGCGCGCGAGGATTACCCTTCATATAAAGAAGAATATCGTTACTTGCTACTTGTTCTTTAATTGTCTCAATTGTACTGCTCATTATAAAACCTCACCCTGTCTCGTCTTTTTGTGATAACCGTCAAAAATAATATTACGGTAAATGGATCAACTTGACCCAGTTTATGGGGGTTGACCTACTATTTACAACCCCAATTTGATGGTTTCCTTTGTTCTTTCAAATGCGAATTACGCTTTACTCACTCCCGTGAGTGTATTAGATTGGACGATTACCCTTTTTTAAATAACCGTTAAGGAGTTTAGCGTGTCGCCAAGGCATTTTCTTACTCTCAAAGACCTTTCGTCTGCAGAGTTAAAACAGCTACTATCTCGAGCTTCAGAACTTAAGAAAATTCATCACGAAGGCACACTATACGAACCGCTTAAAAATCGTGTTTTGGGAATGATTTTCGAAAAATCATCAACCCGAACTCGAGTTTCATTCGAGTCTGGTATGGCTCAATTTGGTGGTCATGCTTTATTTTTGTCGTCTCGTGATACGCAACTGGGACGCGGTGAACCCATCGAAGACAGTGCTCGCGTTATCTCTAGCATGGTTGATGCAGTAATGATTCGTACTTTTGAACATAGCATTGTTGAAACCTTCGCTAAATACTCGTCTGTGCCCGTCATCAATGCGCTTACAGACGATTACCATCCATGCCAATTACTTGCCGACATGCAAACCTATCAAGAGCACAGAGGCTCAATAGAAGGCAAAAAAGTCGTATGGGTTGGTGATGGAAACAATATGTGTAATTCCTACATCAATGCTGCTGCATTGCTGGATTTTAAATTGGTTATCGCTTGCCCTAAAGGCTATGAACCTAGCCCTGAATTGGTTGCAGAGCATCAAGATCGAGTCACTGTATTACATGACGCTCAAGCAGCAGCCAAAGAGGCAGACCTTATCGTAACCGACGTTTTTGCCTCTATGGGACAAGAAGATGAGCAAGAACAAAGGCTAAAAGACTTCGATGGATTCCAAGTGAATACAGAATTAATGGCGTTAGCAAATACTGATGCCTTATTTATGCACTGCCTCCCTGCCCATCGCGGTGAAGAAGTCTCTGCAGATGTTATCGATGATCCTGAGTCTGTTGTCTGGGACGAAGCAGAAAATCGTCTTCATGCACAAAAAGCCCTTCTCGAATTTTTATTGTGTAAATAAAAGAATCTTAAAAAAACCGTGATGTATTTTATATCATGGTTTTTTTCTATCTCATTCACTGAATTAAACTCACGTACTGTAAATTATTATGAGTATTATTGAAGTTAGGCACTTAAAAACACTAACAGCACTTCGAGAAACTGGCAGCTTAGTAGAAGCGGCTGAGCGGGTTCATTTAACCCAATCCGCGCTTTCTCACCAACTTAAAGATCTAGAAGAAAAGCTCGGCTGCTCCTTATTCATCCGTAAAACTAAACCTGTTAGATTCACTAGCGCTGGCCTTAGACTATTGCAACTGGCGGACGATGTCTTATTATCATTTCGCTCGGCACAAAGAGACATACAACGCTTTGCGGAAGGTGAAAGTGGACGTCTTCATATCGCTATTGAGTGTCACAGCTGTTATGAATGGCTAATGCCAACCATTGATCATTTCCGCGAACATTGGCCAGATGTTGAGCTGGACTTGTCCACAGCCTTTAGCTTTATGCCATTGCCAGCACTTGCTCGCGGTGATTTAGATTTAGTGGTTACTTCAGACCCTCAAGATCTACCCAATCTGGAATACATTCCTTTATTCCAGTATGAGGCCCAAGTAGCCTTGTCTCGACACCACCGATTAGCAAAGAAAGAATTTTTAGAACCTGAAGATTTTAAAGAAGAAACTCTGATAACTTATCCTGTTGAATCTGAGCGTTTGGATATTTTTAAACATTTTCTAATGCCCGCTGGAATTGCGCCTGCAAAAGTTCGCCACAGTGAATTAACCTTAATGATGATGCAGTTAGTGGCCAGTGGCCGTGGCGTTTGTTGCATCCCTAATTGGGCGTTAACCGAGTATTCAAATAGACAATATGTGATTACAAAATCATTGGGCGAAGAAGGTGTTTGGTGCAAGCTTTACTTAGCAATAAGAAAAGATCAGCGCAATAATGCCTATATGGAAGACTTGATTAATACCGCATCGAAAACATGCTTTAAAAACTTAAAAGGCATCTTATCGCCAGACCTTTAACCTTACAAAGCCCGCAATCAACATCAGGACAAATTATCCTGACGTTGATTACGAGACCAAATCAAACTAAATTTAGCCCCACCAAGACTGCTTTCATCCACCAGCACAGCACCACCATGCCAAAAAGCGATGCGTTGTACGATTGCTAACCCTAATCCATAGCCACCCGAAGCGCGCGTCCGACTGTTATCTAAGCGCTGAAATGGAATAAATACCTTATCACGATCTTCAAAAGAAATTCCTGGCCCATCGTCTTCGATATCAAGCTGCCAGCGATCCTCATCGTATGAAAAAATAATAGCAATTTGACTGGTGGCATATTTTGAAGCATTTAGGATTAAGTTTTGCAGTGCTCTATGCAAATGATGTTCATCAGCAATGACGACATCTTTTTCAGAAATATCCACATTTACTTTCAAGTGTTTTAGTAACGATTCATTATTCTGCAAAATAGAGTCTACTAATTGCTTAATCCCGAAAGGGTGGAAATTTAGCGCTAGCGTACCTTCTTCTAATTTTCCATAGGTCAGTACTTCATCCACTAATGTATTTAGCTCTTCTACATCATCTTCTAGAGCAATAACAGTATGCACAACGGATGGATCGACTTCGTCTTTGACAACTTCTAAGCCAAATCGAAGCCTAGCAATTGGCGTTCTCAGCTCATGTGAAATGGCATTGATCATGTCTCTTTGTACTTTAAGCAATCTTTGAATATGCGACGACATAGAGTCAAAAGAATACGCCAACTCTTTTAATGTTCCACTACTGTCAGATATTTCTGTAGGCAAACCACTTAGCCCTCGTGCAATCTGACGAGTCATATCCTCAAATATTTCTCTTTTTTCATCGAGATAAAACAGCTCTCGCCAAATTAAAATAAGCATAGCGATAATTGCAATGGCAACAATAACAATAACAATAAGCGTTAAAGAGACAGGGCTAACGTGATCAATAGAAATGTAATTTACATCACCTGATACTTCCCCCTTCCACAAAAAGCCATAATAGTTATGTTCTGCGTGAACTAAGGTAACGTCATCGACTGTAAGCGACATTGGAGAAGAGGTTTTCTCTACCTTCAAGCACGATATGCTTTTCAATAAAGACTGCTTATCTGCATATGAAAGAGGGGAAAGAAGCAGTGTTTTAAGTAATGCCTCTAGATGAAACATATAACTTTTTGCTGAAACAACACCGACTAAACTGGGATGTGAGAGCGGACCAAATGACAGCTGATAGTCCCCATTTGGCAAATAAGCCCCTCTTTTTGTCGCTAACAAAGCCGTCACTTGAGGAGAGTTAAGGGATAAATTAGCCGATTTCCAATTAAATTGAGAATCTGGGAGTGACCTTGTGATGCCACTTGCCAGTATTGCAACACTGAGCTCAGCATCAACACATAAAAGCTGATCACGCTTTGCTTGACTAAAACGATAATCTGCAAATTCAACGGCGGCATAACAACAAACGAGTATGATTAAACAACCCACAATCAGGTGTTGAAATAACCGCCATATTTCTTTTTGCATTGGACGATCAAACCTCTTTTACAAAAAGGTAACCTTTGCTGCGGATTGTTTTAATCCGGCGAGGATGAATAGGATCATCCCCTATTTTAGAACGAATGCGAGAAATACGAACATCTACTGAACGATCCTGTCCATCGTATTCAATACCACGTAATTCACCAAAAATCTCTTCTCGGCTTAGAATTCTTCCCGCTTGACTAGCAAGCAACCAAAGAAGATCAAACTCTGCACTTGTTAATTCAACTTCTTCAGTAGAAAGCCAAGCTTCTCGGCGCGAGTTATCAATAACCAAAGGACCAAACGTTAACGTTTGCTCTGGCTTCTTCTCTGCTGCAGCCAATAAGTCTACGTCCTGTGTACTACGTCGTAACAGCGATTGAACTCGAGCTAATAACACTCGTGGTTTTACTGGCTTAGAGACATAATCGTCAGCGCCAATTTCCAAGCCAAGTATTTGGTCTACATCATCACTGCGCGCGGTCAGCATTAGAATAGGACCTTTGTAATCATTACGCACACTACGACAGACAGTAAAACCATCAGCGCCAGGAAGCATAAGATCCAAAATAACAAGAGAGGGTTGTTCTTCAATAATACGAGAGATAGCAGCTCGTCCATCCGACTCAACATTAACCAAGAAACCATTCTTGATTAAATACTCTTGAGTAAGTAAGGCTAGCCGCTCATCGTCTTCAACAATTAAAATTGAGTAGTTGTCATCCGTATTCATAAGCAATCCTCTTCCTAATATATGTTCTCTATTTTTATATAAATAAATGTATCTTTCTGTAAAAACTAATGAGCAAGATAGCTTCTAAGTTTTTCAATACGATCGCGATTAACATCCAAATCAGAGTAACCAACACGCGAAGCAGAGCGAACATCAACTATGCTATCAGCCTCAGGCAAATAAAATTCAACATCATCAATAAAACCTAAAAAATGGCTTTTAACTTGAATATGAACATACCCTAGTTGGCTATTAACAATTTGAGTATAACCTTGATTTAGAAAGTAAGACTCTATAGAAAGCTGTGTATCCATACGGCTTCCATGATAAATAATTGGCTCTATATAGTGCACTGCATCACTTTTTTCTGCCTGACTAGAAACACAATTAGGAGACGTAGGGCACGGTTTTAATAATTCCGCAGTCACCCCTAAATCCTCAGGTGGCCGATTATTTATTTTGATGTAAGCAAAAAAACCTATTACTAAAACAACAACAAAAAGGCTTATCCAACGAACCATGCCAGTACGACTCCTAAAAAATGTGACTACTACCTAAATGTACGTTTACCTGGCTTTTTAGGCTTGAATTCAGGCTTGTCTGTACTCTGCCAGTCAAAGCCTTTTGGACGACGAGCGCCACCAGTATGCTTATTCTTAGTACGCTTCACATCCAGCTTTTGCTGCTGTGTTTTTTGCGCAATAGCAGATACTTTCAGATCCACCATGGCACACAGTGAATTAACGTCAACTTCTTCCATTTCTACCCAACGGCCAACTTTGGCTTTAGAAGGTAAAAAGACAGGGCCAAAACGCACTCGTTTCAAACGGTTTACTTTTACGCCTTGAGATTCCCACAAACGTCGAACTTCACGGTTACGACCTTCCATCAAGCAAACGTAAAACCAACGGTTAATACCTTCGCCACCACCATCAACGATGTCAGTGAATTTAGCGATACCTTCGTCTAAATTGATGCCTTTTTTAAGGGTCGCTATATTTTCTTCAGTGACTTCACCCATTACACGGACCAAATATTCACGGTCAATCTCTGTTGAAGGGTGCATCAATCGATTGGCTAATTCACCATCAGTGGTGAATAACAACAAACCAGAGGTATTAATGTCTAGTCGGCCAACCGCAATCCAGCGTTCACCACGCAATTTAGGAAGATTATCAAAGACAGTAGGACGGCCTTCTGGATCCTTGCGAGTACATACCTCGCCTTCTGGCTTATTATAAATAATGACTCGACGGCCTTCGCCTGCTTCGGTCAGTTTTACAGGATAACCATCCAGCTCAATAATATCACTAACGCTAACTCGGTCGCCCAGCGTCGCAACAGCGCCATTCACAATGACACGCCCGTCACGAATACGGGTTTCCATTTCACGACGTGAGCCTTGACCCGCTCTAGCTAAAACTTTTTGTAACTTCTCGTCCATTACGAACCTCTTAGAGGGAATGCTTCTCAGCAACCCAGTTTTTTAAACACAAAATTTTGGGCATTATAGTCATACATAGCGGTGCTTGACAGCGACATTCCTAACTATTTACATAAAAGGCGCAGGATCACCCGCGCCAATGCGTACAACCTCTATTTTTTCTGAATCCATCATCACGACAGTGGTTGGCTCTAAGCCACAAAAACCGCCATCAATAACCAAATCTAAAGCGTATTCTAGCGTGTCGCGAATGTCATAAGGATCTGTCATCGGCTCAGTTTCACCTGGTAAAATAAGAGACACGCTCATCAAAGGCTCTCCTAGCTCATCCAATAACGCAGAAACGATACGACTATCAGGAATCCGAATCCCTATCGTTTTACGCTTAGGGTGCATTAAACGCCTAGGAACAACAGACGTTGCGTGGAAAATAAAAGTATATGGCCCAGGCGTATTATTTTTAAGCAAACGGTAAAGATGGTTATCAAAACGGGCGTAAGTCGATATCTCAGACAAATCTCGACACACCAATGTAAAATTATGTTTATCATCCAAACGACGAATGGCTTTAATCTTATCCATTGCCGATTTATCACCTAAACGACACCCTAATGAATAACCACAATCTGTAGGATAGGCAACAACTCCTCCATCACGAATAACTTGAGCAGCTTGTTTCACCAAACGTGTTTGTGGATTTTCTGGATGAATTTGAAAAAACTGACTCAAAATACACTCCATTTATAATAAGAAGGCGTTTAAAAATACGCCATATCAACAACATACTAGACCATTCGAGGCATAAGACTCAACTCAAAAAACTAAACCCAATCTCGCCACACTAGATCCACTTCACTTTCATGTATCTGAGTAAAGCGCCCTACCTGCGTCCAAGGACCAAAGGGCCCGTGATAATCGCTCCCCACTGAGGCGTTCAAAGCAAACTCTTGAGAAAGTCGTTCCATAAGGCGAACGTGATCCGGGCGTTCATTACCTGAGGCAACTTCCATTGCCGTACCACCCCATGCTTTAAAGTCTGCTAATAAGCGTTTTAATTTAGTCACCGTTAACGGATAGCGTTTGGGATGAGCTAATATCAAAGCCATATTTTCATCTTTCAACATACCTAAGACAACATCCAGCTCTGGCCAAACATCTCTAAGACTACCAAGACGTTTATTGCCTAAATAACGGTCAAAAGCTTTATTCGCATCTTTCACTAGCCCTTTCTCTACCATCAAGGTCGCGAAATGAGGTCGCCCTAGTTGGCTATTTCCCGCCAATGCAACAGCCTCATCAAATAAGTCAGGCAATCCTTGCTTCACTAATAAGTCAGCGATACAACGGGCTCGGTCTAAGCGAATATGTTGGTTTTTCTGAACGATAGATAATAAGGCGGCATTATTTGGATCAAAATTCAACGCCACCATGTGAAGAGGAATCCCCTTCCATTGTGTAGAAAGCTCAACGCCATTCAAAAAGCTTAACTGATGTTCTTTTGCCCTCTGACGCGCTTCAGGCAATCCATCTAAGGTGTCGTGATCTGTAAGTGAGAAGAGCGTAACACCTTGCTCAACGGCTAAATCCACTAATTCAGTTGGCGATAATCGCCCGTCTGAGAAATTGGAATGAGAATGTAGATCAACTTTACGGTAACAAGCGGCTTCAGGCATAGATAGGCTGTTCTTTAAAAGAAATGGTGGTTATCATGGGTTCAGCATACATAAATTGGTTTTTATATGAAAATATTATTCGACTTTCTTCCTATCCTTGTTTTCTTCGTAGTCTACAAACTCTCTGGAAACATCATACTCGCTACCGCTGTTTTGATTCCTGCCAGCATATTACAAGTTGGTTATAATTGGCTCCGCTATAAAAAAGTGGAAAAAATGCACCTTGTTTCTTTGGCATTGGTTATTTTATTAGGTGGCGCAACGGTTATATTTGGTAACAGCGAGTTCATCAAATGGAAGCCAACCATTGTAAATGGTTTATTTGCTCTCGCTTTCTTAGGAAGCCAGTTTATTGGCGAAAGAAACATCATTGAACGAATGATGGGAGATAAAATCGAGCTTCCATTTAAAGTTTGGCGTACGCTGAATATTGCTTGGGTCGCCTTTTTCATTCTTTCAGGTGCTGTAAATCTTTACGTCGCCTTCTCTTTTAGCGAAGAAATCTGGGTAGATTTCAAACTATTTGGCCTACTTGGTATGACGATTGTCTTTATCATTTTACAAGGCATCTACCTTTCATCACAAATTCAAAACAAGGAATAATCATGCTTTACTCCATCATTAGTAACGATGTAGAAAATAGCTTAGCGGCACGCCAACAAGCACGCCCAGCCCATCTTGCGCGCTTACAGCAACTTTTAGATGACGGTAAGTTAGTTTTGGCAGGGCCGAACCCTGCAATAGACTCAGATAACCCTGGTGATGCGGGATTCACTGGCAGCGTTGTCGTCGCAGAATTCTCCTCTTTAGAAGCAGCACAAGCATGGGCCGATGCAGACCCTTACATGGCTGCTGGAGTTTACGAAAATGTAACAGTGAAGCCTTTCAAACAAGTCTTTCCGAACTGATCACTTTCATCTCCGGTATTTTAAAAGCCGCTCCATTGCAACGAGCGGTTTTTTATTATGCGTCTGTTTTTACATCAGAATGACCTAAATTTCGCTCTGGATCGATGACATCTCGCACTCTTTGCTTAAGCACTTTTGCCTCTGGAAAACCATTCTCCGCTTTACGGCACCATACCTCTTCACCGTTTACTCTAACTTTAAAAATCCCGCCTTGCGTAGGAATCAAGGTGACACTTTTAATGTCATCATCAAAGGTCGTCAGTAATTCCTGAGACAGCCATGCCGCACGTAACATCCAGCGACACAATGTACAATATTCAATCTCTATAACCGCCGTTCGCATCAATCTCTCCTGTATAATGTCTATAAATACGTCAAAACCACTTGGCCTGCAGCCATGCTCCCAATACTATTGGGCCATTCATTCTTTAAGGAAATCCTATTATGCGTAAAATTTTCATTGCTGGCCTTATGTTTACCGCACTTTGCTCTCAAGCCAATGCAACAGAAGTGGATATTACAACGAATCAAGGCGCTATTCGCATCGATTTGAATGATAAAGCGGCTCCTAATACGGTTAAAAACTTTCTAAGTTATGTGGAAGAAGGTTTTTATAATGGCACTATTTTTCACCGCGTCATTCCAGGTTTTATGATTCAGGGCGGTGGTTTTACTCCTGACATGACACAAAAACCAACCCATGCAGCGATTCCTTATGAAGGTGACAATGGTCTAGCGAATAATCGAGGCACTATTGCCATGGCCCGCACTCAAAACCCCGACAGTGCCACGTCTCAGTTTTTTATAAACCAAGCGGACAACAGTTTTCTAAACGATGGCGCTCGCGGCGCTCCTGGCTATACCGTCTTTGGTCATGTAATTTCTGGTATGGACGTAGTAGACAATATTACTAAGCTTCCTACTCATTCTATGGGTCCCTACCAAAATGTTCCCTCTACCCCTATTGTGATTGAGAGCATCAAACGTGTTAACTAGTTATTGTTTAGAAACACCCAAGCTAAATTGGGGGGAAGATGGTGCCCCTCACTCTGAAAAGTTTGACGATGTGTATTTTGATAAAGACGCTGGGCTTGAAGAAAAACGGTATGTTTTTCTTCAAAATAACCATTTAAATGAGCGTTGGAAAAACCTATCCAGCGCTCGGCCTTCTCAAGATCACTTTACCATTGCAGAAACTGGATTCGGTACAGGGTTAAATTTTCTCTGCGCATGGAAAGCTTTTTTAGAAGACGCCCCCACCGATACCACCCTGCATTTCGTTTCCGTTGAAAAGTTTCCTTTAACAAAAGATATGCTCACTAACGCGCTAACTATGTGGCCGTCTCTAAAAGAATACAGCCAACAGTTGATTGCCCATTACCCTGAGCTCACCCATGGCTTTCATCGTATTGAATTAGCTCAAGGTCGTATTCAGCTGACCCTATGGTTTGGCGAAGCGGAAGAGGGCTTTGCGGCATTAAATGCTAGCGTAGATGCTTGGTTTTTAGACGGGTTTGCCCCCAGCAAAAACCCAGAAATGTGGACGTCAAACTTATTTAAGCACATCCATAGGCTCAGCCACCAAGGCACTACGTGTGCAACATTTACCGCTGCAGGCATAGTACGTCGAGGCCTAAAAGACGTCGGCTTTGAGGTTAGAAAAGTAAAAGGTTTTGGCCAAAAGCGAGAAATGGTTGTTGGTGAGCTGAACGAACAACCTCTAACGTTTACTGAACGCATGGCACAAGGCGAAGCTTGGTTTAATGTACGACAAAATCCATCCCAGCACAGTGGCCATGAAGAGCACCATCAAAAACACGTATTGGTGGTTGGCGCTGGGCTCGCAGGCGCCACCACAGCTCACGCACTCGCTGAACAAGGTATTAAGGTGACAGTGTGGGAACAAGGTAAAACCGTTGCTTGTAAAGCCTCTGGTAACCCTCAAGGCATGCTTTACCCTAAGCTTGCCAGTCAGGACACTCCGGTAAATCGTTTTTATTTAAGTTCTTATTTATACGCAAGCAAACTCTACTCTAAGCTTGATGATAGCGCGGTCTTTTGGCAGCAATGCGGCCTAGAGCAACGCCCAACAAACGAGAAAGAAAAACAACGTTTCACCAACTTGCTAGAAAACAAACTTTACCCAACCTCTATCGTGCATAAACACGGTGAGAACGGCAGCTTATTCTTACCTTTATCTGGTTGGGTTGTACTAACCGACCTCTGCCAAAAACTGCTTGATCATCCTTTAATTAATGTGCGATTAATGACACGTTTAGAAGGATTAGAGAAAGACGATAACGCGCCTCACCCGTGGTTAGCCAGTCATCAGCCAGCCAATGATAAAATACCGCAAGAACGTTTCTCTCATGTGGTTATCTGTACTGCCAATGACACTCATGATTTGAGCTTCTTACCAAAAACACCGGCTTACCCTATTCGTGGTCAAGTATCGTACTTACCTCTAGAAGCCGCACAAAAAGCCTGTTCAAGCGTTAATGAAGACGTCGGAAAGTTAACCACTGAGCATGTTCTTTGCCAAGCAGGTTATGTTTCTCCAGCACTGAAAGAAACCCTACACTTTGGCGCCACTTACGATGTGAGAGATCTAGATGAAACAGTCAGAGCAGAAAGTCAGCAACGTAATCTGCGTATTTTAGAAGATTTACTGCACTTAGAAACAGGGACGCTCAATGAGCGAGATTGTGGTGGACGAGTGTCGTTTCGCTGCGCCATTCCTGACTACACTCCTATGGTAGGTCCCATTTCGACACCAGCAATATTAGAAAACCATTACGCCATGCTCAGCAAAAATGCCAAATGGAAATGCAATCAAATCGCTAACCCTCAAGATGGTTTATTTATCAATATTGGCCATGGGTCAAGAGGGTTAGTTTCTGCGCCCTTAAGCGGCAGCTACCTAACCAGCCTAATCACGAATACTCCCTCACCCTTAGAGCAAAGCATTATGGATAAGCTTCATCCTAATCGCTTTGTAATCAGAGCATTAAAACGAGGGTAAACGAGATAATCGCTAACCAATCAGGCGAATGCTAATACAGAAAAGATTAGCATTCGGCTTTTTTATAGTTCGAAAAGGTCACACGCAGCTGGAATCAATTCGATGAAACGATTGATGGTTTTCGGTCTTAACACAATACGATTCATTTCAGGTAACAATGAACGTAACTTATCACTCAGTTGCAAAACGCCAGGATCTATCGATTCATAAGGATAAATATGGTCTTGCACACTTAGCTTATGGAGTTCATCAAGCTCATCTTGTAACATGCTCTTCATAGCAAAAAAACGATCTTTTTGATTAATATCGTTGGTTTCCCAGTAAGCATCAGCGAAAGTAGAATTTAGCTCGTAGAATACATGCAATGCATCGGCAACGGTTTTTTTAGTCATACTGTCTCCATAATCTGTGGCAATCTTTGCCTTACGCCTTGTTTTGTTTCATGCTAACACTATTACTAACATTCTAGCTGCGAATTAACATAGGTAAATAGCCCCTTGAGTAACACAATGTACAATGCCGTGACTTCTGGCAACTTATGGTCATCTTTACAAGCTGAAGCAAAAAAACTTGCGTTAGATGAACCCATACTCGCCAGCTACTTCAATACCACTATCCTTAGGCACGAGTCGTTAAGCTCAGCGCTTAGCTTCTTACTGGCCTGTAAACTGGACAGTATTTCAATTCCCTCTATCGTACTAAGAGAGGTCTTTGAAGAAGCCATGTCTGCCCCTCAATCTGGCATTGTTGAGTGTATAGAGCAAGATATTTTGTCGATAAAAGAAAGGGATGCAGCATGCGATTGCCTGACGACCCCCCTGCTATTCTTTAAAGGCTTTCACGCCTTACAGACGTATCGCGTTGCCAATTGGCTGTGGAAAAACAACAGAAAAAGTCTTGCCCTGTACTTACAAGGCCAGATGTCGATGGTATTCGGCGTTGATATTCATCCGGCAGCAACGATTGGCTGTGGCATCATGTTAGACCATGCTACAGGCTTGGTCGTTGGCGAAACCTGTATCATCGAAGACAATGTTTCTATTCTACAATCTGTCACACTTGGTGGCACTGGAAAAGAGCATGGCGATCGTCATCCAAAAATCCGTTCAGGTGTCCTGATTGGCGCTGGTGCGAAAATATTGGGCAACATCGAAGTCGGTGAAGGTGCGAAAATAGGTGCAGGTAGCGTGGTATTAGAAGCTGTTGGCGCGCACACTACAGTGGCGGGCGTTCCTGCCAAAATCGTTGGCCGCAATACAGGCGAAGCGCCTTCGCGCGCAATGGATCACAATATTAACCATTGCGTTCGAGATTGCAGCGACGCGACAGCGTCTTAATCACGACTTACTAATCGACATTACGCCCTCACATGAGGTCGTAATGTCCTAGCGTGTCTTTTGGCACCATCTTGATGGTTTCACTTTCCGTATCAAATAACAAAACCGCTTCACCGCTTTTTAATACTGCTACGGCTTGCTGACGCTTCTGTTCTGCAGACAAATCATAATCACCATAATCTGTGCCTTCACGAGACACAATATCATCAAGAATGGTCATTAATGTGTCCGACTCTAAAGATTCATAAGGAATCAAGGTATCCATTACACCGCTCCATGACTGGCTAATAACGCAATGACACCCGCCTCATCAAGAACCGGAATATTCAAACTTTGCGCCTTGGTCAATTTTGACCCTGCTTTTTCACCTGCCACTAAACAATCTGTTTTGGCCGATACTGAGCCGCTCACTTTAGCGCCCAAAGCTTGCAGCTTTTCTTTGACCTGATCCCGGGAAAATTGACTCAACGACCCCGTTACCACATAGGTTTTTCCAACCAAGGGTAAATCACTGTCATCGACTAGCGTTTTTGTTTCCCATTCAATCCCAGCTGCCAGCAAACCTTGTATCGTCGCCACATTTTTCTCTTGCTCAAAAAACAACCTGACGTGTTGAGCAACAATAGGACCAACATCGTCCACTTCAACCAAAGCTTCTTGATCTGCATTCATCAAAGCATTTAATTCGGTAAAATGACTTGTTAAAGAGCGCGCTGTGGCTTCACCCACTTCTCGAATGCCCAAGGCATAAATAAAACGGTTAAACTGTGTTTTCTTCGCCACATCAATCGCGCTCAACAACTTATCAACCGATTTTTGCCCCATTCTCTCCATCGACAATAGGGTGTCTTTTTTCTCTGCTAAAGTGAAAATATCCACCGGCGTTTTTAACAATTCTTGATCGACTAATTGTTCAATTAACTTGTCGCCTAGACCATCAATGTCCATCGCTTTACGGGACACAAAATGCTTCAACGATTCTTTTAATTGCGCACCACACACCAAGCCACCAGTACAACGTACTACGGCCTCGCCTTCAACTTGTTCAACATCGGAGCCACAAACCGGACACACATCAGGAAAAACCACACTGGTGACTTCTGCCTCAACACGACGATCTTCTAGCACCTGAACCACTTTGGGTATCACATCGCCAGCACGGCGAATCACCACATAATCGTTTACTTTTACTCCTAAGCGCGCAATTTCATCCTTGTTGTGCAAGGTGGCATTAGACACGGTAACACCGCCGACAAACACTGGCGCCAGGCGCGCAACCGGTGTAATGGCGCCAGTACGACCCACTTGAAAATCAACGCCTAAAATGCGCGTCACTTCTTCTTGAGCGGGAAATTTTCGAGCAATCGCCCAACGCGGAGCTCGGGCGATAAAACCAAGTTCTTCTTGCTGCTCGATCTGATCAACTTTGTACACAATACCATCGATGTCATAAGACAAATTCGGGCGTTTCTCGTTTAGCATGGCATAATATTCAATGCAACCTGCCGCGCCTTCAACGGTTTGCATCAGGTCATTTATACGAAAGCCCCATTCACCTAATTGCACCAAACCATCATAATGACTGTCTGGCTGGGACCAACCTTCAACATAACCAATAGAATAAGCACACATCACCAAAGGACGTGACGCCGTGATCTTCGGATCAAGTTGGCGGAGTGAGCCGGCGGCGGCGTTTCTAGGGTTCACAAATGGCTTATCGCCTCGCTCTACCGCTTGTAAATTAAGCTTTTCAAAGCCCTCTTTTGGCATGTAGATTTCACCACGCACCTCAAGTACAGGCGGAGGCGTATCTGTTCGCAACGACAAAGGAACGGAATAAATAGTTCTAATATTGGAAGTAATATCTTCCCCTGAAAGTCCATCGCCACGAGTCACACCTCTCACTAATCGACCATGTTCATAACGTAAACTGATCGCTAAGCCATCAAGTTTTGGCTCACAGCAATAAGTGACCTTTTCGACGTCCAGTAGTTTGCGAATACGCTGATCAAAATCTGCTAAAGACTCATTATCGAAGGCGTTATCAAGGGACAACATGGGGACTGTGTGTGGTACATTTTCAAAACCGCTGTCTGGTTTTTCTCCTACCCGTTGGGTCGGAGAATCCGCTTGAATCCAATCAGGATACTCAGCCTCTATAGACTGCAACTGTCGATAGCAACGATCGTATTCAGCATCAGGAACTAATGGATTGTCTTTTACATGGTAGGCGTAACTGTAGTCATTTAATTGCTTAACCAAAGCCTGCGTCTGTTCTTGAGTAATGCCGTTGTTGTGACTCATAAAGAAAGCTCGAAATAAAACCGTACAGAAGGTAGAAACAATCAAGGCCCCTTAGGGCCTTGATAAAATTTAAGGTTTGCGTTTCATCAAGCGCCGACGCTCAAAATCACGTATCCGCTGACGACAATGGGCTATGGTTTGTTCGCTCATTGGAGTGCGACGCTCATCGCGCAGCTCCCCCCCTAAATTACGCACTAAGGCTTGCGCTGTTTCAAGCATAAAGTCGAATGCTTTCATGCTGTTTTTAGGGCCCGGCAATCCCATAAAGAAACTCACACCAGGACAATTACCTTCACCCATAGTGTCTAAATCAAAGGTGCCTGGTTCAATCGCATTGGCCATACTGAACTGCACTCGACCACGATCAAAGCCTTCTTCGTGGCGATGAAAAATATCCATATCGCCATAACGCATACCACAATTTAAGACCAACTGAAGTAGCTCAATACCGGAGAAAGTTTGTCCTTCAGGGGCTAGAATATTAATAACAATGACTTCTTCTATTTCTGCCTCGTCATCAGTTTCCTGCTCATCGCCAACTAAATCATAAGCGCTGCCTTGCGGAGTCAGTTGATCTACATCGACGCTTGAATAGTCTCGCTCATAGTCTATTTCTTCAAAAGTCTCATGACTTGGCGCTTCATTTCCAACATCCAGATCACTATATTGATCACTAAATGATTCCGAATTATGCCCCTCAAAATGATCATCCGAATAATTCTGCTCAGAAAAACGCACTGAGTCCGATTCACGATCCGGCACCAAAGAAGCCAATTCATCAAGATGCAAACCTTCATCGCGATCTAACGTAGGCCCTGAATCCACTTTATGAGGTACGTCTGCAAGCGGTGCATTAACCGTTTGACGAGCATTTTCAAACGCATTATTAATAGGGTTCGAACGACCACGTTTTACCTCAGATGAGGCTGGTCTCGCGCCGCCATTAGGCAACTCTCTCCTGACAATGGCTTCACGTGCTAGTTCTTCAGGATCGACGAAATCATCGTCATCTTCTTCCTGACTAAACTGTTGGCCTTTTTTATATCGACGAAATCCATCGACCAGAATTGCGACTATAACAACAACCCCAATCAAGATTAGCCACTCACGCAAGCTAAATTCCATTACATTTTTCCGAATTAGATCAATAAAGTTAATGCTATTATCAAACGAAGTGCCTTAGGATTCAATTATAAGGTCACATTGATTGTATAAATCGCCTTAGTGTTTGAAGGTACGGCTTTTTTTATACCGATTACCCGCCCTTTTGTCAGATCTTTCGCTGTAATCTTCGATAATTTTACAACAAGATCAACTTTCCCTACGTTCTCCAATGACATTTTTGACATTAGATTATCAAGATTCGTTAATGTTACTAACCGATTTAAGTCCTGCGGGTACACCCGGCGTATCGCAACGGGCATTTTTTGACCGGGCGCTACGGCATAAATTAATAATACATCATCAGAATGCCACACAACCTTGCTCTTATCCCAAACAATTCTTACCGCAATTTGACGAGTTACAAGCGCGGGCACTTGTTGATAACTAATATTTCCCGCTTTTCGAGCACTCTGAATAGCGCCTAATAACGTTTGTCGTTCGGTGGCATTTTCATTGTATCGAGCTGCCTCTTGCCATGCTAACACCGCATTTAAATATTCTTTATGATCAAATTCAACTACGCCTTTCAACCCTAGAGCTGTCGCATTTTTTGGATCAAGCGCCAACACTTGTTTAACGATTTCCTCCATGTCTGGGCTACTCACATTACCATTATTATAGAAAATGGCTTGTGCATATTTCACCAATACTGCGACTCTGTCAGGGGAGTTTTCTGGTAATTTTTCCAATGTTTTTTGAAATGCCGTTATCGCTTGGCTATAGTTAGCAGAAGCCATTAAATCATTAGCTTCATAATACCAATCTTCAGCCCGGTCATACCGCTGACTTCTATACTTCAAAAAATCAAGCGTACTTTTAGGCGTGTTGGTTTTAGATGCGAGTTCTTGAGTAAAAGCGACGTCTTTCGCATAGCCTAAATATTGATACATGCTGACGCTACCTAGCACGACTAGGGCGAAAATCCCCAAGAAAACGTACTTTGTAGATAGCGCCCTTTGTAAAGAGAGCATTCTGTAAAACAAAGGTTTTTCAACTGGCTCGAAAGATAATTGCTCCTCTAGTTGAAGGTCACTTAATAGTCTTTCGGCTTCTTTTGAGGTCAAACGCCCTATTTCTTCTTCGTTTTCTATTTCTACTTTTCGGACCCGTGAAAAGCTCTCAGCAATATGATCTTCTTCATGATTATGTCTTTCATCGTACAAGCTTTTTTGCACCGAAAGAAAAAGATACGTCAGACTTCCCACCATCATTAATGCCATCACCAACCAAAGTAGCATCATGACGTTTCTCCCATTCTTCGCTTTTTATTACGGCAAACGACGAACACAAAAACCATTAAACCAATCACTAAAAAGGCCACTGGCCCCATCCAAAGTACCGAGGTTACCGCTGAATATTTTGGTCGGTATAAAACAAAATTACCGTAGCGCGCCACCATATAATCGACTATTTCTTGGTCTGTTTTACCCTGTTCAATCATAAAGTGAATTTGCGTTCTTAAATCTTTAGCAATCCCAGATTGAGAATCGGCCAAATCTTGATTTTGACATTTAGGGCAGCGTAATTCTTGTGTTAAAGACTGAAAACGAGTTTGATTTAAAGATGAACTAAAGGTCATTAGCGGCTCAGAAAGAATACAAGATGAAGCTAACAAAGCAATCATCACAAGAAAAGAGTTAATCATTCTCATTGTAAATAGCCTTTGATTTTTTGCCAGACAACGTCATCCATAGCACCTTGATAGCGGTAAACAATAATGCCTTTAGTGTTTACGATAAATGTTTCTGGCGCGCCAGTAACCCCCATATCAACACCAAACTTACCCAACTCATCCATTAGAACCAATTGATACGGATTGCTCTTAATAGACAACCATTGCTGCGCTTTTTTTTGATCATCTTTATAATCAATCCCAACAATAGGAACACCTTGGTTAGCAAGTTGATTTAAATAGGCGTGTTCCTCTTCACAGGTTGGGCACCACGTCGCCCAAAAATTCAGCAAGTAAGCACTTTTAGGGAGTGAAGATTGATCAAGTACTTTATCTGCTTGCAGCGTGACTAATGTGAAGTCAGGTACTGGCTTACCTATCAATGCTGAAGGCATATATTCAGGATTAGCCCCCAACTGTTTATACAACACAATCCCTAGGCCAATAAATACAATCAGTGGCAGAAATAACACCCATTTACGCATTATTACCTCTCACTTTCGTACTATAGCGTTTATCTAATGCAGACAATAAACCACCACACATCATCATTAACCCACCTAGCCAAATCCAGCGAACAAAGGCCTTCACGTAAATACGTACACTCCAAGCATCGCCTTCTAGCTTTTCACCAAGAGAGACGTAAAGATCGCGGGTAAAGCCAGCGTCCAAACCCGCCTCTGTCATTACTTGGCGACTTGCAGAATAAAAGCGTTTTTCTGGTGTCAGTAAAGTGACAAATCGCCCTTGCTTGGAGACTGATATTTCACCGCTATCCGCTATATAATTCGGCCCTTCCACATGAGATATTCCATCAAAATGAAATTCATAACCCGCAAAAGAAACAGACTCACCTGGCGATAACTTAAGCGTTGATTCATAACTACTGGTACTCACTAACAATATGCCAATCAAGGTAACGACCATGCCAAGATGCGCAAGCATCATGCCGTAGTAGTTACGTGGTAATTGTCGTGCCCTAGGAATAATACCTTTTGTTCCAGCAGAAACTTTATCGAACCAATCTTTAAAGGTCAGTAACACCGCCCAAAATGCCACACTTAACGTTAACCAAGCTAAGCTTCCTAGTGAATTAACATAACTCACTGCTCCCGCTAGCACGATGGAAAGTAACGCCGCGAAAAGACAAGCTTTTAGTAAGACCGATGCTTTTGTCTTGTGCCATTTTGAAAGGGGACCAACCGCCATAAAGACAATCAGTAAAAGCGCTATCGGAGAGAATACGGTATTAAAATAAGGCGCACCGACGGAAATACGACCAAGCCCTAACACCTCAAAAATCAACGGATATAAAGTGCCTAACAACACCGTTAGCGTCAGCACAGTCAATAAAATATTATTCAGCAGCAACCAAGCTTCTCGCCCCGTCATACCAAACGTTGCACTTCCACGGACTTGCCCTGCGCGAAAGCCGTAAAGCAATAAACTGCCGCCAATCAACACAATTAACAAGGCAAGAATATAAATGCCTCGTGTCGGATCCGCGGCAAAAGCATGCACTGAGGTGAGTACCCCTGAGCGAACTAAAAAGGTGCCTAATAAAGAGAGACTGAAAGTAAAAATAGCCAACAACACGGTCCAGCTTTTAAACACGCCACGCTTTTCAGTCACCGCCAGAGAATGCACGAGTGCCGTACCCGCTAACCAAGGCATAAAAGAAGCGTTTTCGACTGGGTCCCAAAACCACCAGCCACCCCAACCAAGCTCGTAATACGCCCACCAACTACCTAACGTGATACCCAGTGTCAAAAAAGCCCAAGATAAAGATGTCCAAGGCCTTGTCCAGCGCGCCCAAGAAGAGTTCAAGTTACCGGTGATTAGTGCAGCAATAGCAAACGCAAACGCCACAGAGAAGCCCACATAGCCCATATACAACATAGGTGGATGAATAATCAGTCCAATATCTTGCAGTAGCGGATTTAAGTCTCGTCCATCCGTCGGTATTTCAGGCATCAGTCGCACAAAAGGCGAGGAGGTAAATAACATAAAAGACAAAAAGCCTAATGACACTATGCCCAACACACTCAATACAACAGGGCCAACGTCTTTGGGTAAGGTATGAATTTTTAACGCTACCGCAGAGCTCCAACCCGATAAGATCAAAACCCACAGCAACAATGAGCCTTCATGTCCTCCCCAGATAGCACTGAACTTATACCAAATAGGTAAATGGCTATTTGAGTTTTGGCTGACATACATAACAGAAAAATCATCTGTCATGAACGCAAACGCTAACACCAAAAAACTCACTAATACAAAAAAAGACATTAAAAACGTCAAAGGGCGAGCGGTGTAGAGTAGCGTAGGATTTTTTTGCCAATAACCAATCAAAGGAACAACGGCCAGACAAAGAGAGAAAAACAGCGCTAATATTAATGCAAAATGTCCAATTTCAGGAATCATAAAAGCCTAAAAATCACTAGTAGAGGGTTTAGTCGTCGTCTTTTTCTGTGCTTCTTTTAAAGCATCGGAGACTTCCGGCGGCATGTATTTTTCATCGTGTTTAGCAAGCACTTGTGACGCTCTGAAGATACCATTATTCATCAACTTGCCTTGGGCAACGATACCTTGGCCTTCGCGAAATAAATCAGGAAGTATGCCTCGATATTGAATTCGGACATTATGCTTAAAATCCGTTACATCGAATGTTACGTCCAGGGTGTCAGAATTACGGTGCACACTACCAACCACAACCATTCCACCAGCTCGAATAGTCGTATTTACAGGCGCTTCGCCTGACGCTATTTGGGTTGGCGAGTAAAATAAATTAATATTCTGTTGGAGTGCATACATTACCAAGCCAAGCGCTGCACTGAGTATGAACAAGATAACAGCTATTGTAATAAGGCGTTTTTTGCGGATGGCGTGCACTAGGAATTAGACTCTCTTAAATAGCGTTTTTTTAATTGTCGGATCACCTTGCGGCGACCTTGAAGCGTATTCAGTATCAAGCCGGTTAAGATCAATAAAACCAAGCCATACGTTGACCACACAAACCCACCATGAGTTCCCATTTGTAGAAAATCAGCCACACTATCAAACGCCATCATTCATTACCTTTTCTTTAACCCACTGGGTACGACGCTCGCGCAGTAAAATCTCGGATTGCATGCGCCACATAGCTAGCCCTGCCACTAAGCAATAAAAGCCAATCACCGCGATCAATAAGGGTAACCACATATCCATCGGCATCGTTGGTTTTTTAGTCAAACTAAACGATGCGGGTTGATGTAAAGTATTCCACCAGTTCACCGAATACTTAATAATCGGTAAATTAATCAAACCCAGTACACTGACAATCGCGGCCGCTTGGTTCGCCAACGTAACGTCTTCCAAGGTATTTTGCAGAGCAATAATGCCCATATACAAAATGAACAATACCAATACAGACGTAAGCCGAGCATCCCAAACCCACCAAGTACCCCATGTGGGTTTGCCCCAAATAGCCCCTGACAAAAGGGCAATAGCTGCCATCGCTGCGCCAATCGGCGCCATCGATTTAATAAATATCGGTGCCATTTTCATTTGCCAAACCAGATACACAAAACCAGCGACACCCAAAGAGAAGTAACAGGATTCCGCCAACACGGCCGCCGGTACATGCAGATAAATGATCCGGTAAGTTTCCCCTTGCTGGTAATCCGTCGGAGCAAAACCTAGCCCCCAGCCAACCCCAATCAGCGTCGCCAGCAAGCCAATCAAAAACACCGCAGTTGCCCACTTACTAGACCATTGGTAAAACCATTTCGGCGATCCTAATTTATGAAACCAGATCCAGCTCATTAACGCACACTCGCTTTAATACACAGGGATGTCATCACAGGTGCAACCACCAGCGCTAACAATGAAATAGCCGCCAACAAGGCCAATAAACCACCATAAGGCAAGCCAAATTGTATCGCTTTAATCGCCGCGGTTGAAAAAATAATAATGGGGAAATAGAAAGGTAAAATAAGCAGCACCATCAGCATAGCCCCTTGTTTTAACGATACCGTTAACGCCGCACCAATGCTGCCGATAAGAAACAACCCTGGAGTACCAATCAACAAGGTGGCCAGCAACACAAGCAGGCTATCTGAGGGCAGAAACAACATCTGAGCAAAAACAGGCGTGAGCAACAATAAGGGTAGCATCATCGCCAGCCAATAGACCCCCACCTTGATTAAGATAAGCCAAGGTAGTGACAATCCACTCACAACCAGCTGAGTAAGCGTGCCATCTGCATAGCTTTCCTTGTATAGGCTTTCGATGGAAACCACCACCGACAGCGCCGCAGCACACCAAATAATACCGCCTGCAGCAGGTGCCAGAAAGTCAGCTGAAGGATCAATGCCTAGCGGAAACAGCACGACGACCAGAACAAAGAAGAGTAACGCATTAACGACCCGTTGTTTGCTGCGAAAAAGCGTTAGACATTCGGCTTTAAAAAACGACAAGTAGGTCACAAGCTATAACTCCACTTGCAGATAAGAAAGGTGCGCTAAAGGTAAATGAGAGGCCAAAATAACAATACCACCTGACGCCACGTGCGCCGCCATTTTCGCTTCCAGCATACTAATTAAGCCTTGATCCAGCGCGGTAAAAGGCTCATCTAACAACCAAATTTGCTGCTCTGATAACCAGAGTCGCACCAAGGCCACACGACGAACTTGTCCAGCAGAAAGCGCGTGCAATTGGGTCTCTGCAAAAGCGCCTAAAGATAACTCACTTAATGCCTGTTCGACGATTTTCTCGGAGCACTTTGGCAGATACCAACGTATATTTTCCATCACAGTGAGCGCGCCATTCAACCCTGCGGAGTGGCCGATGTAGAGCGTATTGTTAAGGAAATTCTGGCGCTGCTGGGTGAGCGAATCACCATTAAACGTCATGCTGCCACTTAATATAGGCAGCAAGCCTAACAGCGCTTTGAAAAAAGTACTTTTACCTGCGCCATTGGCCCCGGTGATATGCACAACATCGCCCGACCGAGCAGAAAAAGACAATCCATTTAAGAGATCGCTTTCGCCTCGCTCAACCCATAAATCTGATATGGTTAAAATAGCAACAGAATGCAAAAGATATGTCCATGTGGGCCGATAAAATAATAAGCGCCGCTTAATCGCATTGAAGCAAGCGCTAAAGCGTCTTCATTATATGTGAAACGTCTTAAAATAACGAACGAATGGCAGCGAGAATGATTCCTGATATCAAAAACACTAACCATCAAGCGCTACCCGGTAAAACACCTTCGAGTCTGTCTGCGCAAACCGGCACTATTAGCCAATTGCAAAGCGAAATAAAACTCATCCAGTCGCTCAGCTTGATCAAAGTACAAGGCAGCGAATCACTGTCATTTCAAGGCAAGCCCGCCCAACTACTCAGCGTAACAACCAACCAACAACAGCCACTTACCCTAATCAATACCGGACCAAGAATACCCGTCGATAGCCAACAAACAGCAGAGCTGACTCTCACAGCAAAACATCAAGCCAGCTTAACTTTCTCAGATAATAAGCCAAATAGCAGCATCCAAAGCAACGCAATCCAAGGCAGTACAATCAACAACCTCAGCGTGGCGTCACGTATTATCTCTTTAACCGCCCTATCGGCTTCAAGCAGCACCAATGGCAGCTATCTCACCTCGGTTTCTGATGGCAACAATCAATTTCAAATCACCAGCCAAACGCCACTACAAAAAGGCGATAGCGTTCGCGTACTGCTCGATTCGAACAATCAATTGCAAGTCATTCCAAATAAAACAACGGTGGCAAGTGCACCGCAAATTGACGCGTTAAAGCAAAGCTTGCCCAAGCAATTATCCGCTCCCGAAATGTCTCAACTGATCAAGCAATTACAGGAAATCAATAATACCGCCTCTACGTCATTATCACCCCAATCGCAGCGCGCACTCGCTCAGCTAATCCAAAGTTTACCTGCCTTAGAGCAATTGACTCAATCACCCAGCGCAATGAAACACGCGATTCAAACCAGCGGCCCGTTTGCTGAGTCGCTATTGAAAAATGCTAATATCAACGAGCTCAATACAGATCTTAAGTTGAATTTAACGCGTTTAGAGAACACAACGAATGATTCGCCAGTGCAGCGCTCAAATAATTTTCCAACTGAGCAAGTCGCCAACGCCATCGAAAGAATCACCACCAACCAATTACGGCATTTTTCAGACCTTAATCAGGTCAATGCTCAAACTTACCCGCTACAGATAGAACTGCCTATAAAAGACAACCAGAACACCAGTTTAGTACAGTTACAAATAGATCAAGATACACACGATAACGCTGTGCCAGACCATGAGCGTCGCTGGTTAGTAAAACTTAACTTTGATTTTGAAGAAACAGGACGTTTTGAAGTAAGAACCAGTATTCAGGAAAATAAAGTAGGCATTCTTTTTGCCGCCGAAAATACCGACACTATAAAAGCGATCAAGCAACAGATGGGGAAATTAAAACAACAGCTGATCGATAAGAATATAGACGTGCAAAGGCTAGATGTCTTCCAAACAAAGCTGCAAGAAGACAAGCCCAAAAGCCCGACTCAAACTTCGTTAATCGATGTGAGAACCTAATGAAAAAAGCAGTGGCACTAAAATATGATTACGCTCAAGCTCCCACAGTCATAGCAAAGGGTTCAGGTTATTTAGCAGAACGTATTATGGAGGTTGCTAAGGAGAACGATGTGGTACTTCATCAAAGCCCTGAGCTTGTTGAAATGTTAAGTACGCTCGAACTCGGTGAAGAAATACCTGAATCTCTTTATCTAGCCGTCGCAGAAATTATCGCTTTTGCACACAATATCAAAAACAAATGGGTATTAGACTGATTAGGTTTAATGGTAATCAGAGTTACGGTGTGATTCTTTTTTCAACAGATTAATCAATTCAGCTTCTGCCCTTATTAAACCGCACTTAGAAACAAGATCATCAACCGTTGCTCCCATCGCCAGCAATTCCATCGCACGGTTATACGAAACACTGCCTTCTTTCGACAAGATCTCGGTTTGACGCTCAACCGCCATATTGAGCTTTTTCTCAATGGCAACCAAACGGCGCCCCATACCAATCGAACCTGATGCTAATACTTGCACCTGTTTCTTTTGATTAACACTGTCTTCCTGATGCTGAATTTTCATTTGTTTTATACGCTTTGATAAACGTACAGCCCAGACCGCTAAAGCCACTAAAATAACAAACTGAAAGGTGAGCAGAAGATTAAATAACCATTGAGATTCCATCGAGTACAACTACCTTTTAACTTACATTGAGCCTATTTCAGACCATTCATCATCGGATAAAAGCCTATCAAGATCCACCAAAATAAGCAGAGTATCATTTTTGTGGCACACACCCTGTATAAATTTTGAAGACTCATCATTACCGACATTCGGCGTTGCTTCAATTTCAGATTGACGTAAATACACGACTTCAGAAACTGAATCTACCAAAATACCTATAACATGCCCTTCAACCTCGACAATCATAATACGAGTGGCATCATTGATATCACCTGACGGTAAATCAAATCGCTGACAAGTATCAATAACGGTGACAACCATGCCACGAAGATGAATAATACCGAGCACAAAACTAGGGGCTCCTGGTACTGGGGCAATTTCGGTATAGCGCAATACTTCTTTTATCTGCATGACGTTTACGCCATAGGTCTCATTTTCTAGTCTAAATGTGACCCATTGAAGCATTGGATCTTCAGCTTGTTTAGACTCTTTTAACGCTCTACCTATTGTCGTCACATCAATTTCCTTAAAATAGTAAAATAATCAATATACGTCTATCAAAGATGTTTCTTAAAACCATTATCAGGGTCATCTAACAATTCAATAAAACCTTGAACATCTAATATGGCACACATATGATCAATAACGGTTCCGGCCAACCACGGCCTTTTACTTCTATCGCTTCGCCATTTTACTTGTGAAGGCTCTAAAGAGATAGCCTCGGCGACTTCCTCACATGCTAACGCCCAATCAGAACGATCTAGCTGAATAACAAATTTAAAATTTTCTTTAAGTTCACCTTTATAGTGATTAGGCATCACCCAACGAGCGGTATCAACACACCGCAAGTTAAATTCCCCTACATTAGCAACGCCCATAAACCAGTCAGGTTGACCAAAAATAGAGGTTAATTTTTCCCCTCCACTTTGGAAAATACCGCCTAGTTCAATCAATGGCACAGCCATTTTTAATCCACCAACATAAAATAGTAGGCATTCAAATCTTCCACTAGCCCAGGGTAATGGTTCGGTTTTAGCGACCCATTTACGCACCTCTGGCTCTGGCTCTGGCTCATCAGCTTCTATTTCATACTCACTATCGGACAAGACCGCAGCGGGAACATCAGTAATGGCAGCCTCAAAATCGGCAAAGGATGTCTCAATTGAGTGAAACGACTCACTTTCTGGTATGACTTCAGTGGTGAGTAATTGCTCCTCGCTTTCTAACTCGGAGCTTCGCGTTTCGATTCCTTTAGAATCTGAATCTGTTTTTATTTCTTGTATTCCTTGAGCCTGATCGCCCATTTCGGAATCTTCCACCTGACCATCTATTTGATCAGATGAATTAATGTCTGTCGCTTCTTGTAACAAATCATCAAGATAACGCTGTACCGCTAATTGCGGGCCAGTCATAGTACTGTCTTTCGTTTTTAAATCTTTCATAACTGTGATCTAGTCCGCCGGATTTAATAAAGAACTAATTAGACTTTTATAAGCTTTAACCCCTCTAGCATTAGCATCTAATGCTGAAGGCGCAACACCAGCGGTACTCGCATCTCTCAGTTTTGTATCAATAGGAATAACAGAGTGCCATACTAATTCGTCGTATGTGTCTTTTATACTGCGTAAGCTTTTATTTGACGCCTGAGTTCTTCTATCAAATAATGTTGGCACGATAATATAAGGAACTGGGCGTTTTCTTGCGCGATTTATCATGGTCAGCGTTCGCACCATACGCTCCAGACCTTTAATCGCTAAAAACTCGGTTTGCACTGGAATAATTAACTTCTGACAAGCCGCTAATGCATTAATCATCAACACACCTAAAACAGGCGGACTATCAATCAAAACATAGTCGAAGTCTTCCCATAAAATCGCGAGTGATTTTGAAATAACCAATCCCATACCACCTTGTGCTTGGGCATGCCTTTCTAATGTTGCCAATGCGGTAGAAGCCGGCAACAGGGAAAGGTTAGGATGACCCGTTTCTAAGACCAATTGAGCGGGGAGCGATTCGGGGATTTTCCCATTTACTTGGAATAAATCGTATGCGCTGTGTCCTATTGTATCGGGGTCGAAGCGAAAATAACTTGTTAACGATCCGTGCGGATCCAAATCGATCATTAGCACTCTATTTCCGGCATCTGCCAATAAGCCAGCTAAGGTAACCACTGTGGTGGTTTTGCCCACTCCACCTTTTTGATTTGCCACTGCCCAAATGTGCACTCTGACTCCCTAGAGATCCTATACTGTTATTTTGCTTACTACTTTCTTGCAATCATATACAGTAACTATCTATTTAAACAAGTAATCATAAAGATTGCCCGCTTGCGTTTTACTGATTCGTAGCACAACTCGCCGATTCTGCTGCCTTGCCTCACTATTTGTATTGCGAACCTTAGGGTGCTCACTAGCAAAGCCAATAGGCGCAATTAGTTTCGGATTAACACCGCGATATACCAACTCATCGACCACAGAGGATGCTCGTAAGCTTGATAAATGCCAATTGGATATCAGACGATTAGAGGTAACAGGAAGGTTATCAGTGTTGCCATCCACTAAAATGGGCGCTGGGTAGCTTTTCAAAATATTACTAATAACAATCAATAGAGCTACCGCTTCATTCGTAAGCTGATATTCTCCTGCGCCGAACAACAAAGCGGATTTCAACTCTAAATTAATCCAGTGTGGTGACTCTGATATAGAGATTTGCCCAGATTTTTGAAGAGATTTAAAATCGTTATTAATCGTATTATTCAATAGATCATAAATAGTCGGCTTAGGAGTGATTGTGGCAGAAACTGGATTCTGCAATTTCTCTTCCATATTAGGTGGATTTGCAGGAATAGCTTTTGCATTAACCACGTCTTGATCTTTAGGATCACCGATAATAGGTTGGCCAATATTAATAGGCTTAACAGACTTTTGTACTGCTTCAAACACACCATTCAGGGTTTCTGTTAAGCGCCTATCATTGCCTTGTGTTTTGAGGGAGATGGAATAAAGGGCAACAAAAAAAGCGAACAATAACGTAATGAAATCAGCATAGGATAAGATCCAACGATCCCTCCCTTGTGTCGCACTCGCAGGTTTGCTTTTACGCACTCGTCGGCGACGTGATGAATGAGGGACATCATCACTCATAACTATTCAACTCAACCTCTAATCTCTGAGGATGTTTTCCTGTTGCGATCCCATGAACTCCGTCAATAATAAGCTGATTATAAAGCAGCTCCTGATCAACATAAGAGGACAACTTTTTAACAATTGGAAACACGACTAAATTAGCAAACCCTTGCCCATACAGTGTAGAGACAAAAGCAACAGCGATACCATGCCCTAAAGCAGTAGGACTATCTAAGTTCGCCATGGCTTGGATAAGACCAAGCACCGAACCCATGATACCTAACGTTGGCGCATAGCTACCAATTGACTCTAAAAAGCTGACGCTCGCCATTCGCTTATCATGAATGCGATTCGCTTCATCATGCAAGCGGTCTGCAAGTAATTCAGGGTCAGTGCCATCAATCGCCATTTGCAAAGCACGCGCGGCAAATGGATTGGAAAAGGAAGAAATCTCAGACTCTAAAGAAAATAAAGAGGTACGTCGTGCCTTTTGAGCTAAATCGATTAAAAACGTTTTTGCATAAGAAAAATCATGAATCGGTGGAAAAAGACTCCATTTAGCGAGGTAAAATGCTCTTAAGGCATCTTGAATACTGCTCTGCATTAAGGTCGCACCAATACTCCCAACAATGACAATAATGGCAGAAGGTAAATTAAGAAGAAGTACGATCTCTCCTCCTCCTAGCCAATTTGCTAGAAATACAGAGCTAAAGGCAAGCAGCAATCCTGCTAGAGTCACAAAATCCACTAAGAGACCTCACGAGCTATACGTTCACCAATATGATTAAGGTCAATGATATCATCGGCTAAATTGGCTTTCTCTATCGCCATTGGCATGCCATAGATAACACAAGACGCTTCACTTTGTATCCAAACCGTTGACCCAGTGTTTTTCAACATTCGAGCACCTTCTCGACCATCAACACCCATACCAGTCATCACAACTGAAAGCACTTTTCCAGGGTAGCACTTAGACGCAGAACCAAAAGTAACATCAACCGATGGCTTATAATTAAGCCGTTCATCACCTTCTAAAATACGAACACACCCACCATTTCGAGGGTCCACCATCATTTGCTTTCCTCCTGGTGCTAGTAAAGCAACGCCAGGTACAAGATGATCGCCATCCTTTGCCTCTTTTACAGTTATTTGGCAAAGGTTATTAAGTCGCTCCGCAAAGGCGCCTGTAAACGCGGCTGGCATATGTTGAACAACAACCAAGGGTGCTGAAAAATCTTTTGGCAACTTACTAAGAACGACTTGAAGCGCCATTGGCCCTCCTGTTGAAGTTCCGATCGCGACCAAACTGACTCTTTTTCGCGAACGAGGGATAATAACACCTCGCTCTGTCACGATTGGTTTTGGCGCTATTCTGGGCGCCAAAGGTTGAACAGGAGTTTTTACCCTACCTAATCGAGTTCGAGAAACAGCAAGAACCCTTTCAACTAATGCATGTTTCACCACGGCTGAATCCCGAGAAATATCTTCGAAATTCTTTGGCATAAAATCAACCGCTCCCGCTTCTAATGCATCGAGTGTGATTTTGGCCCCTTCATGCGTTAGAGAAGAGAACATTAAAACGGGTGTAGGCTTCAATTTCATGATGCTGGATACAGCAGAAATACCATCTAAAACAGGCATTTCATAATCCATTGTCACTACATCAGGCGATAAAGACTGCACTTTATCAATCGCTTCTTGGCCGTTATTTGCTGTCCCTATGACTGTTAGCCTAGGATCAGCCTCGAAAATTTCAACGAGACGACGTCGAAAGAACCCTGAGTCGTCAACGACCAGAACCTTTACCGGCATATATAGCTACTCCTAAATGAAAACATCATCTACCTTGATGCATAGCTTTTAAGCATGCTCGGTACATCTAGTATTAATGCAATACGGCCATCACCGGTAATTGTTGCACCTGCTATCCCCACCGTTCCTTGCAACATTTTGCCCAATGGCTTGATAACAACTTCTTCTTGACCAACTAATTGATCAACAATAAAGCCCACTTCATTAGTACCCACTTGGACCACCACCACATGAGCTTCTTTTGGCGAAACCTCTGTCGTAGCGCCTTTTATTAACCAACTCTTCAGATGGAAGATTGGAAGCGTCTTGCCTCTCACAACCACTACTTGCTGGCCATCTACAACATTTGTCTTCTGTAGGTCTAAGTGGAAAATTTCATTAACACTAACCAAAGGAAACGCAAACGCCTGATCGGATAACGTTACCATCAGCGTTGGCATAATGGCTAAGGTAAGCGGCACTTTTATAATAAAGCGCGAACCATGCCCTAAGGCTGATTGAATTTTCAGAGTACCGTTTAGCTGAGAAATTTTCGTTTTAACAACGTCCATCCCTACGCCACGCCCCGACACATCAGTAATTTCAGTTTTAGTGGAAAAACCAGGAGCAAAGATTAGATTAAATGCCTCTTCATCAGACAAACGCTCCGCAGCATCTGAATCCATAATGCCTTTTTCAACCGCTTTTCGACGAAGCACATCAGGATCCATACCCGCGCCATCATCTTCGATGGACAACAGAATATGATCGCCCTCTTGCTCTGCTGAAAGAACAACATGTCCAATTCGTGGTTTGCCACTCGCCTCGCGTATATCAGGTGTTTCCACACCGTGATCTACTGAGTTTCTCACCAAGTGAACAAGCGGATCAGCAAGGGCTTCGACAAGGTTTTTATCTAAATCTGTGTCTTCCCCTCGAAGCTCTAGATTAACCTCTTTCTTCAAATTACGAGCAAGATCTCGCACTACACGAGGAAACTTACCAAATACTTTTTTGATAGGTTGCATCCGCGTTTTCATCACCGCGTTTTGCAAATCGCCAGTCACTACATCTAAGTTAGCGACAGCTTTGCCCATTGACTCATCTTCACTTTGAAGACCTAAGCGTACTAATCGGTTTCGAACTAAAACGAGTTCGCCCACCATATTCATAATGTCATCAAGTCGTTTGGTATCAACTCGGACGGTTGCTTCTTGAGTAACGGGCGTATGTGTCGTTTTTTCTTTGACCACCTCTGGCGCTGGCTTTGGTGCCGATTTAGGAGCCGTCACCTTCTCTGCTTTCTTCTGAGGTGAATTCGCCTTAGTGTCAGCATCATCGGAGGTAACTTTAGGTGCTTGACCCTTACCATGTAAGCTATCGAGTAATGACTCAAATTCATCGTCGGTAATTAGCTCTGACTCTCCACCAATAGGCGGATTATTTTCAGTCTCTTCGGGCTCAGTACTACCTACTTGACTAGGCGCCTTTCCACCATGAAGTTCATCAAGTAATTTCTCAAATTCGTCATCCGTAATGTCATCAGAGTTGGGTAATATCGTCTGATCTTCCGAAGGGCTTTCAGAAGATACGCCAGGCGCACTTGAACCATGTAGCTGATCAAGTAGTGCATCAAATTCATCTTCTGTGATTTCATCAGAAGATGGTGTTTCTGACACAGGCGTACCATGCTCTAAAGAAGAGGTGTCATTACCTTCTAGTGCGTCAAGTAAGGACTCGAACTCATCATCGGAAATATCATCAGGCGCTGCATTATCATTGGCTGCCACAGTGTCTTTTATTTCGTCGACCTGCACCGCTGATGTTTCGTTTGCGCTTGGTGGTACCGCATAAGCACTTAATGCCTTAATCAAATCTGGGTCTGCACGCTCAGGCTCACCGCCAGCTCGAACAACATCAAACATTTCATTAACAGCGTCTAATGCTTGTAACACCACGTCCATTAAATCTGAGTCAATTTGACGCTGACCATTACGCAAGATATCAAAAACACTTTCAGCATAATGACAGCAATCAACTAACGGTGTGAGTTGAAGGAAACCTGCACCGCCTTTAACTGTATGAAATCCACGAAAAATTGCATTAAGCAATTGTTTATCATCTGGATTTTGCTCTAGATCCACTAATTGTTCGGAAAGCTGTTCAAGAATTTCTCCAGCTTCTACCAAAAAATCTTGCAGAATTTCCTCATCGACTTCGAAACTCATCCCCAGCTCCTTTAGAAACCAAGACTTGATAGCAAGTCGTCTACTTCGTCTTGGCTATTTAGTACTTCAGGGTTATTTTGTTTATTAATAGCCGGTCCATGCCCACGAGTGTCATCGTGTTCAGGCACATTCTCTTCGTATTCAATTCCGGAGATACTATCAACGCGTCCCGCAACAGCAACAAGATGTACAAGGCGTTCTTCTACATCTCGAATTAGATCATTTACTCGAGCAATAACCTGACCGGTTAAGTCTTGGTAACCTTGCTCAAGAAGAATGGTGTTGAGGTTGGAATGCAAAGCTGTGGCACTGTTCTCGGTATACTGTAGAAAGGTATCAATACGCTTATATAACTCACGAAACTCCTGAGGAGTTAGATCTCTTTGGATTAAGCGATTCCAATCTTTTCGCAAGTCTTTTGCCTGGATTTTTAACTCATTGGCAACTGGCAGGCTATTGTCTACCATGTCCATGGTTTTGTTTGCAGCAGAATTCGTTAGTTCGATGACATAATTTAAACGATCAGAAGCGTCAGTGATTTTGGTTCCAGAATCACCCACGCTTCCCTCTACCGCTAAATCAACCGAATCAACTTGAAAGTCTCGAATGGCATCATGGAGGCTACGAGTTAATGTTCCTACCTCTTTATAAAAACTTTTATGTCGGGCGTCACTTAACTCCTGTATTACACTGATAGCACCGCTAAAATTACCTGCTTCAAGATAATTTAAAAGATCTACAGCGCCGTCTTTTACTAAGCTTTCAAAATCGCCTAGGCCGCCAGCCTCCAATTTCTTTGACATTTAAAGTCCTTATTTCGCTGCATCTATTCTTTCGAATATTTTCTCAATTTTTTCTTTGAGGGCTACGGCTGTAAAAGGTTTAACAACGTAACCATTTACACCAGCTTGTGCAGCCGCAATAATTTGATCTCGTTTTGCTTCTGCCGTCACCATAAGAACCGGAATAGTTTTTAACTTTTCATCCGCTCGTACTGCTCGAAGCAACTCAATTCCTGTCATTCCAGGCATATTCCAATCTGTCACCAGAAAGTCAATTGAACCTGCTTGAAGAATCGGTAACGCGGTTGTTCCATCGTCCGCTTCAACCGTATTCGTAAATCCCAAATCCCGTAATAGGTTTTTGATGATACGTCTCATTGTCGAGAAATCATCCACAATCAGGATTTTCATGTTTTTATCCAATGCATCCTCCACAACCTAAAGGTAATATTTCACAGCTCATAATTTAGTCCTGCCAGTCACTTAATCTAGCTCTTAACCGCATCGCAGCTTGGCTGTGTATTTGACTGACTCTTGATTCACTAACACCTAAAACAGCGCCAATTTCTTTTAAATTCAATTCATCGTTATAATAAAGAGACAATACTAATTTCTCTCTTTCCGGCAACAAATCAATTTCTTGTGCTAACTGACCTTGAAAACCGCTTTCTTCAGTCATCGCGTATGGCGTACTCTCTATATTCGACGGCACGCTGTCCAATACACCATTATCACTTTCAATTATTTCTTCATAGCTAAACAACTGCGTTGCCATTGAGGCATGTATCATTTCATGGTATTCGCCAATGCTAATATCCATGTGAGCCGCTATTTCCATATCGGTCACATCACGACCAGCTTTAGCTTCTAATTCTTGTATAGCAGAAGAAACAGCACGACCATTGCGCCTTACTGAACGAGGAGCCCAATCCGTTTTACGAATTTCATCCATAATTGAACCACGAATACGAATACCAGCGTAAGTCTCAAAGCTCGCTCCTTTCGTCGATTCAAATCGTTTATAGGCTTCTATAAGACCCATCATTCCCGCTTGCGTCAAATCGTTCACATCTACGCTATTGGGTAAACGCGCCAATAAGTGATAGGCAATCTTTTTCACCAAATAACCGTATTGTTCAACAATGGCGTCAACTGACAATGTCGCTTTTTTTGCGTATGTGTGATATCCGTTTTTGGTCTGCATAAGTTGTAGCGTAAGCAACCTTTAACTATTTGAATCTAAACATATAAGAACTGTACTACATACTTCGCCTCAGCGCTTAATGTAATAACATCATTTTACTAACTACCGTATTTTAGTGCGCCATAAAGCTGACTGTAATGCTCTGACGTGTAGACCGCTCGACTAATTAAGTTATGTGCTCTTGCTGGTTCGATATCATCGGGAATTCGCTGTCCATCTGCAATGTAAACAACAGGCAGCCCTTCTTCAATAATGACACTGATGGCTTCTCCCAGCGACGCCGATTCATCCAGCTTACTTAATACACAACCGTCTAATTGAACCTGAGAGTAAACATCGATCACGGCTTTCAACACTTGTCTTTGGCTTGTACAAGGCAATACGAGCAATTTTTTTAAACCTGCGCGAGCACGTTTCATCATTAACAATTGGCGCTCTAAATTAGAATCCCTCGGATTCATACCAGCAGTATCAACCAGTACTAGGGAATAATCAGAATACTTCGCAAGTACTTCATTTAAATCAGAATATTCGTTCACTACTTCAACGGGAACATTCAATATTCGCCCAAATGTACGCAGTTGCTCATGGGCGGCAATTCGATAAGTATCTGTTGTTACCAGAACAACACTACCTGGACCATATTTCAATACATGCTGTGCAGCAATTTTGCCGATAGAGGTCGTTTTTCCAACGCCCGTTGGCCCCATGAAAGCGATACAACCATGCAGCTCCGCGGCATTAGATCTTACCGGTATATAATCTGCTAAATGCGCTAATAATCTATTCCAGTCATCCTCGCGACCTTTTAAATCAATATCATCTAAAAGACGTGATATCACGGTTTCAGAAAGCCCTAATCGTTTTAACTTTTCCCGCGCTTCCGTTTCAACCGGATTAGTTTTAATTTTGGTTTTTGAATTCGCTAACGTTTGTTTCTCTAACATCTGACGAACATGCTGCAATTCAAGTTCCATTTCATGAATTTGGCGAGTATTTGCGCTGTTTTTTACCGACAATGCCTCTTCAACCGCAGGATCTTCTTGATCACCTTGCAGCGGTGGCATTTCGAAAGAAGTTTCTTTAGAAGCAAAGTCGGAAGAATTTGATTTAGGAGGAGTGTGCTGCTTTGCTCTTTCAATTCGCTCAAAGTAATCCGCACTTGGATTTTGATTAGAATCGGTTCGCTGAGTTGGAGTCGAGCGAGGAGAAGGCGCTGACACTTTCTTTTCAACCAGACTAGAAGGCATAGAACCATCATAATCCAATGCTGCAACGATCTCTATTTCACCCGTTGCTAAGCGTTGATTCGACAAAATGACCGCGTCAGGGCCCACAGCATCACGGACTTTCCGTATCGCTTGACGCATGTCGGGTGCTCGAAACCGCCTAATTTGCATGAATACTACAATCCTTCTAGTTTATTTTTCTTACAAATCCATAGCTTACCCGAAAGATTTTGATAAATATAGAGAGTTAATCATTACAATCAATACGGATTATTGACCTATCACACCGACCACTGTAATTCTCTTATGATCAGGCACTTCTTGATAGGACAGAACCGACATATTTACCATTCCGTATCGCATAAAACGCGCCAACATAGGGCGTATAGGCGCAGAAACAATCAAAATTGGTGTATTCCCCATGGCTTCTTGCTGCTCTGCCGACTCTTTAAGTGAACTTTGCAACTGCTCAGCCATTTTGGGTTCTAGAATTAATGCTTCTTCGTTTTTGATACCAGACTGCTGACTCTGCTGCACCGTCTGCATGAGCATTTTTTCTAACTGCGGGTCGAGCGTAAGAACAGGAATCTCTTCGACACCATCCGCTAGCGTTTGAATAATCATCCGCGAAAGTGCGGTTCGAACAGCTGCCGTCAACACCATAGGATCCTGACTTTTAGGCTGAACCCCCATTATTGCCTCAGCAATTGTACGCATGTCGCGTAACGGAACACCTTCGATCAATAAGTTTTGCAAGACCTTCAACAACACACTCAACTGTATCGTATTGGGCACCAGCTCTTCTGCTAACTTAGGATTGTATTGTTTAAGCAAACTTAGAAGCTGCTGCACTTCATCATGACCAATTAATTCATAGGCATGCTTATGCATAATCTGATTGAGGTGGGTAGCAACCACCGTACTCACATCCACTACGGTATAACCATAGGTCTGTGCTTGATCTCGCTTTTTAGGGTCAATCCATACCGCGTCCAAGCCAAAAGAGGGATCTTTTCCGGCAATCCCATCAACAACACCAAAGACTTGACCTGGATCGATGGCTAACTCCTTATCTGGGTGCACTTCTGCCTCGGCCAGACTCACCCCCATTAACGTTACTCGATATGCATTAGGCATTAGATCCAAGTTATCGCGAATATGAACACTAGGCACAAGAAAACCAAGATCTTGGGAAAGCTTACGCCTCACTCCTTTGATACGAGCAAGCAGCTCTCCTCCCTGAGATTTATCAACCAAGGGAATCAAACGATAACCTACTTCCAAACCTAACATATCTACGGGTGCGACATCATCCCAGCTTAAATCCTTAGATTCTGAAGAAGGCGCCGTATCTGTTGACGAAAGTTTGGTAGAACTTTTCACACCCAAAAGTGCTTTTTGCTTCTTACGATATTCGAGGTAATAGGCAAAACCACCCAACCCAAAAGCTAAAGATAAGAAAGAAAAATGTGGCATCCCAGGCACGATACCCATAACGGTGAGTACTGCCGCTGCCACATAAAGCGCTTTTGGAGAACCAAACATCTGGGTGACAATTTGGGTCCCCATATCGCCAGATTCGTTGACTCGCGTCACCATAATGGCCGCGGCTGTCGACAACATAAGAGAAGGTAGCTGCGCCACCAAACCATCACCAATGGTCAATAGGGAATAACGCTGAATGGCCTCAGAGAAAGAAAGATCATGCTGCGCCATACCAATGGCAAGACCACCAATAATATTAATACCAAGAATAAGCAATCCGGCGACAGCATCACCTTTAACAAATTTAGAGGCACCATCCATGGAACCGTAAAACTCAGCTTCTGAAGCAATTTCAGAACGTCGAATTTTGGCTTGATCAGCATCAATCATGCCGGCATTCAAGTCTGCATCAATCGCCATCTGTTTGCCGGGCATCGCATCCAAAGTAAAGCGAGCACTTACTTCTGAAATCCGCCCTGCACCTTTAGTAACTACCGCAAAGTTAATAATCATTAAAATAGCGAACACCACAAAACCAACCACATAGTTGCCGCCAATAACGACCTCACCAAATGCTTGGATAACCTTACCTGCGGCGTCCGGCCCTTCGTGCCCGTGAAGCAAAACAACTCGAGTCGAAGCCACATTAAGCGCCAACCGCATTAAAGTAGAAACCAACAAAACCGTAGGGAAAACAGCAAAATCAAGAGGTCTTAGAGAATAGATAGAAACCAGCAAAACAACGATGGCCAAAGCAATATTGAACGTAAACAACACGTCCAAAAGAAAGGCAGGAATGGGCAACACCATCATAGCCAAAAGAGACAGAAGAAGGACGGGGATGCCTAAATGCCCAGTAACTACATCCTTAAATTGTCCTGTCACTTTTTGACGGTCAAAACTCACACAAATATCCCACTAAAATTAAAAAGCCAATTGAGTAAATCAATTACCGTCCCATTGAAACTCATCTGGAACATCTAAATTCGGCACAACTTCTGGTCGAGGCGCCCCATTTCTTACGTTTCGCAGTTGATAAACATAAGCTAACAGCTGCGCAACCGCCTGAAACAGACCCTGAGGAATCTCTTCCCCTATTTCAGTATGATGAAAAATAGCCCGAGTTAACGTCGGCGATTGTATCACAGGGATATCGTAGTGGTTGCCTACTTCACGTATTTTCAATGCAATGAAATCAGCCCCTTTTGCCAGCATAACTGGTGCTTTGCCACCCTCTTGATCATACTTTAACGCCACAGAAAAGTGAGTCGGGTTGGTAATAATCACATCAGCTTCAGGAAGATCGGTCATCATTCGATTCATAGCGGCTTGTTGCTGCAATTGGCGAACTCGCGCTTTTACTTGGGGATCACCCTCTTGCTGTTTGTACTCATCTTTGACTTCCTGCTTGGTCATTTTGAGCTTTTCTTTATGGGACCAGACCTGAAATGGCACATCTATAGCGGCAATCAACGCTAAAGCCAGCGCAATAAAAACAAACGACCAAATAGCAATACTGACACCATGAGAAATGGCCAGCTGAATAGATTGGAATGGCAGCCCTAGGGCCTCTGTCAAAAAGTGATTAATAACGATAGTGGCAACTGTACCAACGAGCGTTACTTTTGCAATGGACTTGAGCAGCTCAACAAGCGACTGAACTGAAAACATTCGCTTTAATCCCGTAATAGGATTCATCTTGCTCAGCTTGGGCATTAATGGCTCCCAAGAAAAGTTAAGCCCACCTAATCCAATACTACCAATAATCCCAGCGGCGGCTAGAATAGCCATCATGACGACCATCGAATCCATCACAGAAACAATAGAACTATAGAGATGAAAAATCATACGCCCATAGTTAAAAATATCTTGCCGTTCAATAACAAAGTTAAAACGAAAAACCTTTTCAAGGTCCTCTGCTAGATAAGCACCCGTTCCATAAATAGTCGCTGACGCGATAATAAGCAACAAGGCAGCACTGAGGTCTTTCGAACGGGCTACATTGCCTTTCTTTCGAGCATCTTCAAGTTTCTTACCACTGGCACTTTCCGTTTTTTCACTACCGTCTTCGTTCTCAGCCATGTAAACGAATCCCCCATGTGTCTTTCATCCAACTGGTTATTTCGTGAAAAAACAAACGATAAATATCCAAAAAATCTTTCAACATTATCCAGAAAAAAAACAAAGAAAATAGCATTATGACAGGAAAGCCCAACGCAAAGATATTCAATTGAGGGGACGCTTTGGCCACCACCCCAAAAGCAAAGTTCATGACCAAAACAGCAATAGCGAGAGGCAATACAACCAATAGGGCTTTTTCAAACATCCAACCACCCAGTGATACCAACTGCCAATAATGCTGACTGTCAAAGCCTCCACCAATAGGCCAATAGGTAAAACTCTCAGCCAAATATTCAATCATCACCAAATGGCCATCAGTTCCTAAAAACGCCAACGCCACCATAGACACATAATACTGCCCCATTGTGGCAACAGAAACGCCATTGGCTGGGTCGTTCGACATAGCAAAACCAAGGCCCGCTTTCATTGCCGCTAATTGCCCGGCTAAAGAAAACACTTGAAACAAGATAGTGATAACAAAACCCAGCGCAAAACCAATCACCAACTGCTCTGCAATCAACACAATAAAAGCGGGTGATACAGGATCATAAGGAGGAACATGGATGACTGGTGTAATAATAATAGCAATCAGAAAAGAAAAAGCGATTCGCACTCTAGCATTAACCAGCCGACTACCAAACAAAGGCAGCGCCATGAAAAAGGCACCAATACGGAAAAAAGGCAACAAAAAGCTAATCGTAAGATTTATTAACTGATCAGGATTAAGTTCAAGCATTAGCCTATTATCATCGGAATATTAATAAATAAATGTGTCGTAAAGTCAGTTAGCTTAGTCAAGATCCAAGGTCCTAACTGCATAATCACCAAAATAGTCACAATCAAACGCGGCAAAAATGAAAGGGTCTGCTCATTTATTTGCGTCGCTGCTTGAAAAATACTAACAATCAAGCCAACCAACAGGCTTGGCACCATAACGGCTGCCACAATCACCACAATTAAATAAAAACCCTGCCCATAAAGATCTAAAACAACCTGAGGATCCATATTTACATCCCAAAACTAGCCGCTAACGTTCCCATTATCATAGACCAGCCATCTACCATAACAAAAAGCATGATTTTAAAAGGTAAAGAGATAATAACCGGAGACAACATCATCATACCCATCGCCATCAAAACACTTGCCACCACCATATCAACAATTAAGAATGGGATGAAAATCATAAAACCTATCTGGAACGCAGTCTTAAGCTCACTGGTTACAAACGCTGGCATAAGAATAGTGAAAGGCAATGTATCCAGAGATTGGATTTTACCTTCCTTGCCAGCTAATTTTACGAAAAGAGCAATATCATCTTCTCGAGTTTGCGCTAACATGAAATTACGCATCGGAGTCGCGGCTGCTTCCACCGCTTGAATCGAGGTGATTTTCTCATTCAGATAAGGCTGCAACGCCACTTCATTAACCTTATCTAAAGTAGGTGTCATAATAAATAAGGTGAGAAACAAGGCCATACCCACCATAATTTGATTCGAAGGCGTCTGCTGCAAACCAATTGCTTGCCGCAATATAGCCAATACAACAATCACTCGGGTAAAGGCTGTCATCATCATTAACGCCGCTGGTAATAAAGTCAGCGCCGTCATGATAAATAGAATTTGAAGTGATACTGAGTACTCCTGACTACCATCCGCGCTAGTAACAACTTTTACGGCAGGAAGCCCCACTTCAGCCCACGACATCGCTGGAAACAACAATAAAACCAACAAGACTAAGCGCATCATAATGTTGATCCTTTTTCTGTTTTTATATCAGAAGAAGGTTCTGTTTCGCTCATCATCTGGGCAAACGCCTTACCATTTGAGGAAAAGCTCTTGAGATGGTTAATTGATTGAGAGGTAACGCCTAACAGCACTCTTTCTCCTTCGACCTCAACCAGCACAATCTTTTCTTTTGCCCCTAAAGACTGACTACTTACAATACGAATATCAGATTGCCCGAAACGCATTTGGGTAACCTGTAATTTCTTAACAAGCCATAAACATGCCGGAATAAAAACCACGATAAAAGCCAGAGATAAAACGACTTTCCAAATAGAATAGGTGGTGGGCATTTCTTGGGGAGTAGCAGCTTGCACATAGGAAACAGCCATGCAAAGCATGGCTGTAATGATTGTTTTTTTCGTTTTTATACAGAGTTTCACAAGGCTTACTTCAATCGTCTAATACGCTCATTAGGACTAACAACATCTGTTAGGCGAATACCATATTTGTCATTTACCACAACCACTTCACCATGAGCTATCAAGGTGCCATTCACTAAAACATCCAATGGCTCACCAGCAAAACGATCTAACTCGACAACTGAACCTTGCGTTAATTGCATAAGGTTACGTATCGCAATTTCTGTATTACCTAATTCCATGGATAGGGTAACAGGAATATCCATAATAAGATCAAGATCAGAACCAACGTCAGCTCCAGCAACTGAAGGCGCTGCAAGCTCTTCCAACTTAACAGGTTTAACTTCCTGTTCTGACATGGCAGCGGCCCATTCGTCATCAATATCTCCCTCTCCGCCAGCATCTCCGGATTCAGACATCGCGGCTGCCCATTCGTCAGCTAGATCTTCACCCATACCTTCTGCGTCTGGATTTTGTTCTTCTGCCATGCTATTTCGTTACCTTATTAATTTTAAAATTTTCAACCATCTGAACCGAATAGTGCTCATTACTTACGCCTAACTTACCTTTAAAAGTAGGCACTCCATTCGCTCGAACCGTGACAAATTCTGGCATTTCTATTGGGATAATATCACCCGCCTTGAATTTCAACACCTCACCCAATGCAATCTTACGATTCGCCACACTCACCTTAAGATTCACATCAATGTCTTTGACATCTTGCTGAAGAGATTTTCCCCAACGATCGTCTTTTTCATCAACATCACTTTGCACACCGGCGTCTAATAACTCTCGAACTGGCTCAATCATAGAGTAAGGCAAGGTAATATGAAGTTCACCACCACCGCCATCAAGCTCAATATGAAAAGTTGACACTATCACAACTTCACTTGGGCTCACTATGTTTGCCATTGCAGGGTTCACTTCGGAACTAATGTATTCCAAGTCGAGTTTTAAAACTGGCGCCCAAGCTTCAGTTAAATCAACAAAAACTTGTTCTAACATTAATTGAACAATACGAATTTCTGTCGGGGTAAATTCTCGCCCCTCAATTTTAGCGTGACGTCCATCACCACCAAAAAAATTATCAACAAGTTTAAAGACAAGTTTTGCGTCTAAAATAAACAGCGCGGTACTTCTCAAGGGGCGGAATTTAACCAAATTTAAACTGGTTGGAACATACAGCGTATGAACATATTCCCCAAACTTCATTACCTGAAGTCCGCCTGACGAAACATCTGCCGTACGTCTTAATAAATTAAAAAGGCTAATGCGAGTGTAACGAGCAAAGCGCTCATTAATCATCTCTAGAGTAGGCATACGCCCACGCACGATGCGCTCTTGGCTAGTAATGTCGTACGACGCTACACCATTGGCATCTTTGATCTCTTCTTCTTCAGGTTTTTCATCCGCGCCATGTAAGAGAGCGTCGATTTCATCCTGAGATAATAAGTCTTGAGCTGACATAATCGTTACTGCATCACAAAGTTAGTAAATAGCACACCATCAATACCGCTTTTTCCAGTCTCTTGCTGCAGAATACCATTAATAGCTTCTAACGCAGACTTCTTTAATGCTTCTTTACCATTCATCGTCTGCAACGCATCAAATGACTGACTAGATAAAAGCAAGACTAAACTGTTCCGAATTAAAGGCATATGCACTTTAACAGCATCGATTTGAACTTGATCTTTGGACATGATCGTCATATCCAATTGCAAATAACGCTGTCTCCCATCCACCATAAAGTCCACGACAAAAGGCGCATCTAGTTTTAAATAGATGGAAGGTGTGCTCGTAGGCAATGCTTCTTCTGCCGTCACGCCGTCACTAGCAGGACCATCTGCCGAGCTAAATAAGAAAAAATAGGCTGCCGCTCCGCCGCCGGCTAATAAAACCAAGACAACAGCCAATATGATAATGAGCTTTTTCTTGCCACCCTTTTTCTCACTGCCCGTATCGACATCTAAACTATCTTTTTCAGCCATGACCAAACCTTTGGTGTTATGTAATTGATTAAATAGGACGCATAAAGAGTTTTTCGCGCCAACAACCCTCTATTCTACAAAGAATAAGAGATAGCACCATTTATTTCCTTACATTTAAGCATAGTAATCAACACCAGAAGGGGACACATAAGATACATTCTGAGAATTTAGAGCATCTTCATTCGTATCTTGCGCTACAACACCTCGAGGATTAGCATTAGATTGCCCCTGCTCTGCCCCTTGATATTGACTTCCAGTTGTATCCTGTTGAGAAACGCCCACATCCACGCTATTAAGGTCCATTCCCTGCTGTGCCAGCATGTCCCTCAACCTTCCCATCTGGTTTTCCAACAAATCTCTTGTATGAGGCGTTGCGGCCATAAAACTTACTTGGGTGTTATTATTATCACTGTCCACTGATACTTTAACCGTTAAACTGCCTAATTCAGGTGGATCTAATTTAATGTGCGCGGTATGTATGCCAGATTGAGCCACCCAAGCTACTTTCTGACTCATCTCTCCTGCCCAACCTGGATGATTCGGCGGCATAGACATCGCTAAGTTTTGTTGAGCACTGAATGTTTGTGTATTTTGTGAAGCCGCTGGCGACAAGCGATTAGCCAAATTGTTAGTCGCAGAAATTGAGCTATTCAAGCCTCCTGTATCAGCCTCTTTGGAGGCACCGTCTAGCTGCGCCGTCATTTTTCCGATCAAGGCGTCTTGTTCTTTTTTACGCAGTTCAACAGGCTCATTAGACGACAGATGATCTACGCCGGTGCCAAGAGTGACGCCACCTACAATAGCATCTTTTTCACTAGTACCATCACCTAAAATCAAAGGACTCACTTCTTTCGGCTGAGACCCTTTTACAGCGTTCGCCAAAGCAACCTGGTCAGACACTTTACTTCCAGAGGACGATAAAACATGAGGAATACCACTGCTTACAGTAGATTTAGTTTGAGCAGGCGTCTGCGCTGCTGAATGCCCCATTTGAGAAAGTACCCATGACAAATCAGTACTATCACCGGCATTTGGTGAACCTTCAGCATCTAAGGGCTTTTCTTTACTCTTTTTATCAATATCACTTCCTAAAGCGGCTTCTCCAGCTACTTTTTTAGCGGCGACTTGATTTAGTATTTTTGCTTTTGAACCTATCGAGGCAAGTCCAGCTTCTGCACTCTTGTTTTCACCCGCCTTACCAGCCCCCGAATGAAGCGCCCTCACTTCCGCGGGGACTTTATTGTTCGTCACCTCAGTACTTTCACCCTTTATCAACTGAGAACGATCTGCCTCAGTTGATTTTCCTGCCACTATCGATGATGTATCCTCACCTGAAACTGACGCATCTGAAACTGAAACAGGTGCCACATCAGCATTGGCAGCCCCTTCTTTTTGGTCTAGTGAATGCTTAACCAATTTTGAATGGTTCGATAATGCTTCAGAAGCCGCTAATTTAGCGTCACCCTCAGAAGCCACTGCAGGGTGCCCTTCTTTTGAAGTCGCTTTTTTAGCTATGTCATTAACCCCTTTAGTTAATTTAGCGTCACCCTCAAAAGCAATAACAGGTCGCCCTTCTTTATCAATGGCCACCGTTTGAGCTTTTGAGTCTAATTGGGGGATTTTAACAAGGTCACTTGGGGAAGAAGTTGAAAGGGATTTTTCCTCCCTTTTGCCTTCGCTAGCATCATCAGCATCGCTAGCTATTAGAGTTGGCTTGACACCTTCACGCCCAATATTTTTAGACGCCAAGTCGCTACCTGTTAGCTTCTTATCCTGGGTGGATGCGATAGCATTACCGTTAGCTTCTTTTAGAGGTGTTGTATCAGACGTTTTTTGTCCATCGCGCTGCAATATTTTGCCGCTATCAAGAGAGCTATCTTGATTAATAGCATTACCACTACTGGTCTCAACTGCGCTTTTTAAAGAGGGAGGGGGGGGCTGAAACGGCTTTGAATCGGACTTTTCTGAGCCTTCGGAGGACGCTAATTTTGTATTTTCAGAACGAGCAAAATCATCGCTCTGCTCGGTAGCGCTATCAGAATGCTCACCTGAATCAACGCCAGCTTCATTCTTAACCGTCGAGTCATTCAAACCAGAATCTATTGACTGCTTTGCTTTATGAAGGTTTTCCGCAAAAAAATGACCCCGAGACTCAGACTCAGAGTTACGAGACTCAGACGATTTAGCTGGTATTGGTGAAGACAACACCTGATTTGTAACTGCTTGCATAGTTTCCTCCGGCAATAGAAGACAATATGCAAAACAAAGGCCAATCTACAACATCAGCTAGGGTGCCAATAAAAATGCGCAGTAACAGAGCGGCCTTCATTGGAAAATTCAAGCTTGTCACACAATTGATTTAATAACGCCAAACCTCTGTTGAAAAACATATCAGCGTTCTCAGTATCAAGTTTAATATCCTGATAATCAAATCCTGAACCGCTGTCCGTCACCTGTAAAATAAGCTTACCTAAAGTAGAGTCCGAGATAACTTCACCCTGAATCTTCACAAAACCCTCTTCTAACACGGATAGCAATTGCTCTCTTTCTTCATAATAAGCAGAAAAACCATCCAAGGTATTTTTCTTAGAAGACGAGAGCTTTAAAACACCATGTTCAAGCGCATTTGAATACAATTCTGAAATAATCATGAATACATGACTAGCATACCGATCTAACCCAGGAGCCGTGATAATGAGATGAAGAATATAAGGCAAGGGGTCTGTCGAACGCAGAGATTCAGCGCTCAATACATATTCGAATGAAAAGTCTGATGATGATTCATGAGAAAACTTTTCCACACTTAAGACCTCGTTGGAGCGGATACGCATACAAGCATTAAGACACACACCAAGACAGAAATTATCATTATGAGCCTCCCTAAAAAAACGCGTCTCTTTCATGCAATCAACTAAGCAAGCAAGACAACCACTCGCTTCCATCTTTATTTATAAAGCGATGAGAACATAGAACTTACAATCGATTTTATTAGCCCGCTACAGCAAGCCCTTAAATCAAAAAAAGAAGAGTTCTGCTAAAACGAATCCAATTCCTCTCTATTTTTTATTGCTGCAACACTATTTCCAACAACATCACGGTCATCGCTTAACAAGGTAACCTGTTTTAAGATATCTGCCATTAGATCGCTTATTTCTGCAACCGATTGCTTAGCCCGATTCAATCGAGCCACACCCACACTACGATCAGACTTCAGAAGCATAAGCGTGGAAGAAACCATGTCCTGCATTGAAACAATCTGTCTTTGCACACTGTCTATATCATGGTCTAAATCAACAGAAAAAGTGTGACGAGCCGTGTCACTATCCCCCTTCGCAGTCGATAAACTTGAAAGGACGCCAGAACGAACTTCATTCAAACAACGATCCACTGCATCAAGAAGCTGTACAAGCCCTACCGCATCTTTCTCTACAAGCGCCAATTGCTGAAGAAGCAGTTCATAACCGACTAATAATGAGTCATGAGTCTGCCTAGATAACGAAGACATGTCATTTAGCTCATCAATGGCGACTTTCGGCAATGAAGTGTTTAGCGGAATAATTGATTTAACGGAATCTTGATTGTCGTTTATTTTTAAAGCTAACAGCGTTTTTATTTGTTGTAGTTTAGTAACCCTGACATCCGGCTGACTTTCTAGCGTTAATTCCGAGGTGACGCTAATAATCCCCTGCACACCTATGCGTATTTCTTCTAATAACAAAGCAAAATTTTTGAATGGCGAATCATCACGTAATACCCTAACTGGGTACTGCCAAGATCCTTGCACCATTAGCTCAAGACTTTTACGCAGTACTTCAATTTCTGCGGCCTGAGAAAGCGGGGCTAACCACAGTAAAAATGAAGTTTTCTTACTACTTTCTTCTACTAGTGTTTCAACAATTAACGAATAACGCCCATCGGATAAGCTAAGTTTAATGTCATGATCACCACTCAATATGCGCTCAGGAAGCTGCTCACCAAGAGGACCATCGAGACCAGGATCTATTTCAAAAAGCGGTTCAAATAGCGTTGCATTTTTTTCCCACAGATCACTAAACCCCTTACTTAACCACTTAACGTCCCCACTATTATTAGTGATTAGAAAAGCGGAACCAAGCTTAGATAAACCTAATGTCATCAATGTTATATTGCCAAGTGCATCTGATAATTCAAACTCTCTAGAAGAAAGTTCATTATCAAACAGTCGCCCAATATCAGTGAATTCATCAATAACATGGTAATCGCGGTCTAAGGTAAAGTGTCCTTTTTTATGCTGCTCAAGTACCACGTGCAGATGCTGAAAGCCTTTATTTAATTGTTTAACTAGCTTTACTGACAAAACAAAAAGCACTAAACCAATGAGCCCAAAAACAGCAAAAGGCCCCCATTCTCCATAATCAAATATCGTTTTGTTTCGGTAGTTAAGCAGTAATTCTTGCTCTTTCAACTCCTGACTTTGCGCCTTTGTTTTTTCAATAAACGTATAGATTTTTTTTATTTCTGGCGGCGAGAGTGAGGGAGAGGATAGTTGTTTTCTCTCAGCAACATGGCTTCTAACTTCATTAAGAAAGGACAATTCGGCTTTAACGTCTAGAAAACGTGATTTAGGATTAATGCGTTGGTATAGAGAGAGCTGATGATCAATTTTAGTATAAAGCGCTGTCAGCTTAGAAGACAAAGCCTCAGAGGAAAGCGTAGCGTCATTTTTATCATGCAATAACCACTCAAACCAATAGCGCTCAGCCGTATGAGTATTTGCCGTTAATGTCATTAGCGTCGATTGATTGTTCGCTCTTTCACCAAACTCTAAATCAATAAACTTATAAAGCCCTACGGCCCCCACAACAAGCAATATCAAAAGCGCAAAAACACCTTTTTGCACAGAGCTAATTAACTCTCTTCGAGGCGAATTAATAGAAGATTGCGGTTTAGCCATAATGATTCACACTTTTCTAAAGGATGTTGCAAACAAAGATGATCTATTAACTTTTAAATATGAATTTTATTGATAATGTAAAAGAAGTGAAGGTATTACCGAATATTATCCCTAAAACGACGCATTGCAAACTCGTCACTTTGACGCTGCTCTCTTTTATCTTCGACTAACAACTCTTGTGTATGATATTTGTTCTTTAGCCAATCCATACTTTTCGTGTTGGTTTTTGCTTCTACCCACTGGCGCATTGTCATATCAGCTTGTTGCTGAGATCGACCTATAGCCGCTTCCTGCTGCTTGATTGCCTGCTGCACACGATCTACAAAATGCTGGTAATTAGTAGTTAAATAGGCACTTAAGCCCAATAGATTTCGTTCAGATTCATACTGACCCGCATATTCTTTTAGCTCTTCAAGCTTGCTTTTATCTTGCTCAACTTTGGCTCTATCACCCGCTAATTGCTTAGCAATAACCTCTTCTTTACGTTTAGCTATATCGACAAGTAGCTGAGCTCTTTTAGTTTTTTTCATAGCGTCTCTCTAATACGAACTACTTGAATACTAGACGCTTTTCTATACAAAGGTCTACTCTCCTTTTGTCATCGCATGAACAAGTGCTTCTAAACTGCCTTCAAGAGAGAACTTTTCTGACAGTCCTTGCTGAAGAAACTCACGAATGTCCGGCATTCGGACAATAGCTTGATCCAAATCGGGATCACTTCCTCTTGAATAAGCACCAATGGCAATTAGATCTTGGTTTTGCTGGAATTTAGAGTACAGCTGTTTAACACGCATCGCACCTTGGAGATGCGCCTCACTGACAATATTTGGCATCGCTCGTGAGATGGACGCCTCGATATCGATAGCAGGATAATGCCCCTCTTCAGCTAAGCGACGAGACAGTACAATGTGCCCATCTAAGATAGCCCTTGCAGCATCTGCGATTGGGTCTTGCTGATCATCCCCTTCCGTAAGTACTGTATAAAATGCTGTGATAGAGCCACTACCGCTACGACCATTACCAGCACGTTCAACTAATTGAGGGAGTTTTGAAAACACAGAAGGTGGATAGCCTTTTGTCGCTGGCGGCTCACCAACGGACAACGCAATTTCGCGCTGCGCTTGGGCATAACGAGTTAGAGAATCCATCAGAAGGAGAACACTCTTCCCTTGATCTCGATAATATTCAGCAATCCGAGTTGCTAGCATAGCAGCACGTAAACGCATTAATGCGGAATCATCCGCTGGAGAAGCAACAACGACAGAACGAGCAAGACCTTCTTCGCCAAGAGTTTGCTCAATAAACTCCTTCACTTCCCGGCCACGCTCACCAATCAAACCAACAACAGTGACATCTGCTTCGGTAAAGCGAGTCATCATACCAAGCAGCATACTCTTGCCCACACCACTACCAGCAAAAAGACCTATTCGCTGGCCTTTACCAACCGTTAGCAGGCTATTAATCGCTTTAATACCAACATCGAGAGGCTCATGAATAGGCTGGCGCTGCAAAGGGTTAATCACTTCACATTGTAGACTCACGGAGTCTTTCGTTCTTATCGGCCCTTTACTGTCTAAAGGCTTTCCCAATCCATTGACTACTCGCCCAAGCAGCTCGTCACCAACAGGCATTTCACTTTCTTCAAATAAGGGACGAACCCGAGCACCGGGAGAAATACCATCAATGGCTTCGGTTGGCATTAAGTAGGTCAGATTTCCAGTAAAGCCAACCACTTCAGATTCAACCCAACGATCTTTTCTGACTTGTACCAAACAGCGGTCACCCAGGGCAACAACACACCCCACCGCTTCCATGGTCAGCCCCACCATGCGAGTAACCTTGCCCTCTAACTGAGGAGGTAATGACACGGGTGAGATATCTTGCAACTTCTGTAAGCGCTCTTCTATCGTCGACACCCTTGCTACCTTTATTCTTCTGGAGTAGATAAATGACGAAGTTCGTTACAAACTGCTTCTAAGCGCTGCTCGACACGACCATCAACATGAAAGGATTTTGAGTCTAGTAAAAAACCACCTTCAACCAAATTGTCGTCTGGATCAACTTGTATCGCCAAACGATCTCGAACACCCAAAGATTCTAGTACATCTATATCATTTGGATTCAAACGCAGTCTAATACGGCCTTCATATTCACCAATTTCTTCAAATACTCGCGAAAGCTGTGTTTTAAGAACACTTTGCCCCTCTTCTTTCATTTGGGAAAGACAAACGTTTTCAATAATACGAGTCATGGTTTGATAAAGAATATTTTCGGCGGCCGCTCGGCTTTCTTCCAAGGGTAACGTGATTTCATTTACCACATCCGTTAATATTTTTTCTAGGTGTTCAAGCTGACTTTGAGCCACTTCTTTAGCTGCTACTTCGCCTTCTGCTTTGCCTTGCGCAAAGCCTTCTGCATGGCCTTTTTCTAGGCCTTCAACTTCACCTTTAGAAAGGCCGTCCTCATAGCCCTTTTTGTAGCCTTCCTCTTCACCCTGAATAAAGCCTTCGTCATAAGCTGCAGCACGAATCTCTTCAAGCTGAGAAGCGGTTAACGGTTCATAAACTAAACTGCTTTGATCGACTTCTTCCGTGGTAATTGACACATCTTTTTGAATCAGCAGCGCAGGGCCGGAGTCTTTCGTTACTTGGTTACTTTCAAGATTAGGTAATTCCCAGCGTTCATAGGCTGTTAATTTTCGTTCTGGCTTTGTTACGTCTTCTTCTGACATTCGTTATTTAAACCATCTGCTCACCGCCGCCGCCGAGAACAATCTCCCCGTTATCAGCAAGACGTCTGGCTACAGCCAGAATTTCTTTTTGAGCGACTTCAACCTCACTAACACGAACTGGGCCTTTCGCATCAAGATCGTCCTTCAACATGTCCGCTGCGCGCGATGACATATTTTTAAAGACTTTTTCTTGCATCTCTAGCTCTGCGCCTTTCAACGCTAGAATCAAGGTTTCAGACTCAACCTCACGCAAAATAACCTGAATCCCACGATCATCTACGTCCATGAGGTTATCAAACACGAACATGAGATCCTGAATCGTATTAGCAAGATCTTCATCCACATCACGAATCGACTCCATTAACTCAGACTCAACAGTACTATCAATAAAGTTCATAATATTGGCCGCAGTACGAATGCCACCAATTGACGTAGATTGTGTCGATTGATTGCCTGAGAATTGTCTTTCTAGAATATCGTTTAACTCTTGTAATGCCGCTGGCTGTACTGTGTCTAGTGATGCAACTCGCAATACAATATCCAAACGAACTCGCTCATCGAAGTTTGCTAGAATACCTGCTGCTTGATCTGGATCGAGATACGAAATAACAATGGCTTGAATTTGAGGATGCTCATAACGAATAACGTCTGCTACCGCTCTAGGCTCCATCCATTTCAACGTATCCAGACCTGTTGTATTTCCACCAAGTAGGATTCGGTCAATCAAACTATTGGCTTTTTCATCACCCAACGCTTCTTTTAGCATGTTACGAATATAACCATCCGACCCCAAGCCCAACCCGGTTTGATCGCCAACTAAAACAAGAAAATCATCCAGTACTTTTTCAACCTGATGACGCTGGACATTAGAAAGCTGAGCCATGGTTTGGCCAATACGCTGAACCTCTTTTGGCCCCATATGCTTAAGAATTTGGGCTGCATCAGACTCGCCAAGCGACATCAATAAAACAGCCGCCTTCTCAATTGAGCTTAAATCGTTTTGACCAATATCACTCATTTAACCTTCCATTACCCACTGTTTCACCACTTGAGCAACACGCTCTGGCTCTTCAGCAATCAAACCGCGAATCGCATTAATTTGACGCTCAATTTTCTCTGGCGAACCAGGCACCATGACATCTTCAGCACTCACCAATGAGACTTGATCGTCTGATATTTCATCTGTTTCATCAGAGAAAATAGCCGCTTCAGTGTCTTCTGCCACCGCGATTTTATTCTGATCGCTGAGTGTTTTCAGAATAGGACGAACCACAATCAACAGTAAAATCAAAACAAACAAGCCAACTAAACTAGGTTTCAACAGATTAAGAAACCACTCTTGCTTGTAAAAAGGTACAACGGCCACTGGTGCCTCTGGCTCAGGCAAAGCAAAAGGTGAATTGATCACACTGACACTATCACCACGAGACGGGTTGTAACCTACTGCATCCCTAACTAACAGGGTCAATCGGCCTAATTCTTCATCACTCCATGGCGTTTTTACTATCGCTTTGGTATCAGGATTAATACTTACCAAGTCATCAACAACAACCGCCACGGATAAGCGATGAATAGTACCCTGCTGATTTTTGGTATAACTAATACTACGATCTAATTCAAAATTACGGGTTGTCTCTTCACGCGACTGCCCATTAGCTGCCTTGCTAGTCGATGATGAACCAATTGGCGCACCATTTTCATCAACTGTCTCAGGCGCCGTAACTGCACCAGGTGGTTGGTTACTTAACGCCCCTGGAATCCCTCCATTAGTTGCGCCAGCCCCTTTGTTCTCTTTTAAAGTCTGCTCACTGCGAAGCGCCAACAAATCAGGATTATACTGTTCTGCCGTTTTCTCTACTGCGGTAAAATCGACATCGGCTGACACTTCAGCCTTAAAGCGACCATCACCGACAACCGGCCCTAAAATACTATTAACTCGATGCAAGAGCACGTCTTCCACCCGACGAGTATAATCAAACTGCTTGCCCGCAACCGATAACTGAGAGGAAGGATCTTTTTCCGTCAATAAGGTACCGCGCTGATCCACAACCGTGACATTATTATCGCTTAGTTGAGAAATACTAGAAGCAACTAGATTAACAATAGCTTCTACTTGGCTATGGTCTAAGCGACGTCCTGGATACAACTCAAGGAATACAGAAGCTGATGGCTTGCGGGTGTCACGAACAAAAACGGACTCTTTAGGAATAGCAAGATGTACTCGAGCCGATTTTACGCTCTGCAAACTTGAAATTGTTTTGCTTAACTCACCCTCCAAGCCGCGACGATAACGAGCGCTTTCCACAAATTGAGATGTGCCAAGCCCTTGATCCTTATCCATGATTTCCATACCAACTGTCTTATCAGAGACAATGCCAGAACCCGCTAATTTCAGACGAGCTTGTTGGTAATAATCAGACTCGACAAGAAGCGCACCTGAGTTTTTATCTATTTTGAAAGGAATATTATTGGTGTTAAGAACCTGTACGATTTGATCCGCATTATAGTTAGTAATACTGCTCAAAACAGGTTTGTAATCGGGGTCACTCGTCCATAAAACAGCCGCCAACGCAATAGCAATGGAGGCGGCAAGGCCGACCATCAAAGCGAGCTGCCGAATAACCGTTAGCTTGTTGAAGCCAGTTACAAGATCCAGATAGAGCTTTTGCTCTGATCGTTCTGCTGGGACATTATCCATTAAAAAGCGCCAAGCGATATATCATGCCTAAATTGGCATATTCATAATTTTTTCATAAGCATCTACAAGCTTATTTCGCACTTGCGTCATAGCTTCAAATGAAATGCTCGATTTTTGCAAGCCTATCATGACCTGAGGTAAATCCACGCCGGCGTCACCGCGCTCATAAGATTGTGCCAACTTTGTCGCATCCTGTTGCAACGAATTTACATTATCAACAGCATTTTTTAACATATCAGCAAAGTCCGCACGCCCAACCGCACTTCCATCACCTTGTTGGTCACCGATCTTAGGAATACTAGGCATAGATGAGCTAGGCGAATGAACTTGCGCCTTCATTTCCCTCATCTGGGAAAGCACCTGATTAATATCTGGTCTATTCGTGACCATGTAACTCACCTATAAAACACACATTTAGACAGCTTAGCATAAAGACGATTAAAAAAAGATACAAAAATCAATCTACATCAAGGCCACTTTCACGCATTTTTGCAATTTTATAGCGCAATGTTCTTGGACTAATGCCTAATTTATCCGCCACGACTTTGCGCTTACCATTCGCTTCAATCAAAGCCTGAGCGATAATGCGAAACTCATGTTGCTGAACACCTTTGCCTAGAATAGAAGCGGCACTGTCTTCTTCCTCCTCAGAAATAGAGTCGCTCGCTGCCGAGGCGCTCATCATATCAAAGGCGATATGGTCATCGTGTATTTGACCATTAGGACTTAAAATTAGCGCGCGCTGGATAACATTATCTAATTCACGGACATTGCCTGGCCAAGGATGCGCTTCCAGCTTACTTAACGCCGATGGCTTTAATACAGCACCCGCTACTCTCATTTTCGCCGAATGTTTTTCTAACGATCGCTGTGCAATAGGTTGAATATCGCCTTTTCTTTCCCGAATAGGAAGCCAGCGCAGAGGAAATACATTTAAGCGATAATACAAATCTTCTCTAAAACCGCCATCACGAACATATTCCGCTAAGTCTCGGTTGGTTGTAGCAATGATTCGCACATCAAGTTGAATTATTTTTTTCCCACCAAGCCGCTCTACTTCTTGCTCTTGCAATACTCTGAGCAGTTTAGCCTGTAACCCAATATCAATTTCAGTAATTTCATCAAGCAGTAAAGTGCCGCCATTCGCTTGCTCAAATTTGCCCGCCTGCGCAGAAACAGCACCTGTGTATGCGCCTTTTTCATAACCAAACAAAATGGCTTCCAGCATATTCTCTGGAATAGCAGCACAGTTTATGGCAACAAAAGGGGCATTGCTTCGAGTCGATTCCTGATGAATAAAGTTAGCAAGCACCTCTTTACCGGTACCGCTTTCACCGCATATCAACACCGTTGAATCGGTTACAGCAACGCGCTTTGCCAATTCCAGCATGGCAACACTAGAAGGATCTTTAGCAATAGGTTGATGATTATGCGTCACCACTTTTTTTATGGTGTATTTTTCGATTGCTTCTAACAGTTCTTTTTCTTGAAACGGCTTGAGCAAATAATCTACCGCGCCATCTCTCATTGCTTCAACCGCATGGGCAATATCACCATACGCAGTCATTAGCATGATCGGCAATTCTGGATAATTCTCGACAACATGATTCAGCAACCCATAGCCATCCATGCCGGGTAAATTAACGTCGGAAACAACCATATCAAACACATTTGTTTTAAGTGCTAACATTGCATCTTCGGCGTTGAACACTAACTTACATTGATAGCTTGCCAACATTAATGTGTCTTCTAACGCTTCAGCCAATCCCTTATCATCTTCAACGATTAATAACTTCACATCAGACATTCTATACCCTTACAAGAGGAAGCTGCAGGCTTGCTATCGTACCTACTCCCTCTTCGCTGTCTATTTCAAAAAAACCATGATGCGCTCTTGCAACCGCTTTCACAACCATCAACCCTAACCCTGTACCATGTTGTTTTGTCGTCACAAACCCTTCCTGAACATGCTCTAATTGAGCACGAGACATCCCTTCACCTTGGTCTTTAAATGTAATACGTAACGTAGACTTATCACAATGCCACTGCAATATAACGTGGCCACCTTCCGCTTGTGCATCGATTGCATTGTTTAATAAATTTAACAAAGCGCCGATTAATGCTTCTTTATTACACTGAATTAACAGTGAGCCAACCACATCATCGCCATCAATATTAAGGCTGACATTTTTCTGCTCGCAAATATCCCGACAATCGGTAATGAGCGTTTCTAAAAAAGTAGCAACGTCGACATGCTCATCCAGCTTGATATCACTGCGTGAGAAAATGAGCATATCTCTAATTTGTCGTTCAATATTTTCTAAGCGATTGGCCAGTTTATCCGCAAAGCGCTGACGCATAACGGGAGATAAATCACTCTTTTGCAAATGCCCTGCGTACAAAGTAGCCGATGATAAAGGGGTGCGAATCTGATGCGCAAGAGCCGCTACCATCTTCCCCATATTAGACAATCTTTCATGATGAGAAAGCTTCTTTTGTAAGACATAGGCCTCTGTTAAATCGACCAAAATCAGCAGCTGACCGGGTACATCCCCAAGCGAAGCGGTTTCGACACGTACTCGACGCCCCGATGTCATGCTAATTTCATGACCATCGTCTTTTTGCGGACGAAAACTTAACGGAACTATTTCACCCCAAGAACGGCCGATCAAAGGCAGTTCAAAAAGGCGATCTGCAACCGGGTTAGCCATCACCACAAGGCCTTCTGCGCTCAACAACAGAACACCCACTGGCATAGATTCGAAAAGCTGCTGAAATTGTTGCACAAGCACGCGATTCTTATCTTGCTCTTCTCGACGATCTTGCTCAGATTTTTCTAACTGGATGGAAAGTTGTGCTACCTGCTCTTGCAAGTCTAAATAAGACTTAGCAAGAACCTCTGAAGATTCTGAAAATGCTTGAAAGGCTGCCTTTAACTCGGCAATTTCTTCATCCTTTGTCACTAAAACTCCGACTTATCAATATTATATCGACGCATTTTTTCAATCAGCGTTGTTCTTTGTATTTGTAGATTCTGCGCTGCTCGTGAAACCACGCCTTGCGCTGAAAGCAAAGCTTGCCTGATCAATAAGGCTTCTAGATGGCGCACATGTAAATTCAAGTTCACACCTGATGGCTGAGGCAATAAACGTCGCTGTTGTATTTCTTTGAGTACAGCCCAAAAATCTTGAGAACGCCAAGGCAATGGACAAAACCAAACATTGTCTTCAGTTTTATCATCATCAATATTAACTAAAGAATGACTCAATGTAATAATTGGAATCATTTCGTCAAGTTGAGCACACTCAACAGCTTGACCGATAACGATGAAATCAGGCAAATGAAACGCGGTGAATGACGCACTATGCTCAACACCAATAAAGGTCAGCACACTTGAGACGCTCAGCATCTCCTCGTCATCTAATCCACACAACCAAGCTTTCACGCGTTTTACCCTCTAACCCAATATAAAAAAGCAACGTATCCTACAAGAATAGCGCCAAAAAAGAAGTCAGTCGCTCTTCTTATAATCTAATAATGCGATTTTAATCTTAGGTTTCAACCCTTTGCCGCATAACTAAAGCTGCGAAAAATATGGTCAAACTCAACATCTGCTTCAGAAGGCGTATTATGCCACGTCAACGTACCAAGCAAAGGTGCTGATAACATATTTGTTAAACTATGCAGGTTCTCTTCATAATAAGGCATCGTATCCTGCCCACCATTAGCAACCCACCCGCCAAGCTTAAGCCCATCTCGAACAATCGCTTCGGCTGTTAATACCGCGTGATTTAAACAACCCAACTTCATATTAACCACTAAAATAATAGGGAACCCCAGGTTTTTAGCTAAATCTGAGATCAACTCACGATCATTGAGCGGCACTCGCCACCCCCCGGCACCTTCCACAATCGCGAAATCATAAGGCGTTAAAAGCGAGCCTTTCAAATAGCCTTCAAGTCGCGATACCGTGATTAACTTATTTTCTTTAGCCGACGCAATATGTGGCGCAATAGCGGGTTCAAAAACAACTGGATTAACTTGCTCATAAGCCAAACGCACACTGCTCGCAGCCTGAATTAACAGCGCATCATCATTACGCAATGCACCATTTATTAATTCAGCGCCCGCCGCAATAGGCTTCAGTCCTAACGAGCGATGGCCGGCACGATGGGCCGCTTTTAACAAACCAACACTCACATAGGTTTTTCCCGCATCGGTATCCGTTGCGGTAATAAAAAACGTTTTTTTCACTGATCACTCTCCATTTAAAACGGGCTTTTGCAATACAACAAAGGCCACTTGATAACGCAAAGGAATACCGGCACTTTCCCTAAGCTGCTCATACTGTTTAATAAAGACTTTCCACTTAGAGGGCGACATTTGGTTTTTTTGAGTTGAAACCACCAAGCTAGCACCCACTTTTTTTAACGAATGAATAGCACTTTCTGGCGACTCAAACCACATGGGCACAGTGACTAATTCAGCAGCATGTGTCTGCCAATGACAATGTGAGACCTGCTCAAGCAAAGCATCGAACGAAGGATATTGGTTAATATGTGGCACTTGATCCACGCCCTTCCAAGATGCTTCGATTTCCGGCATAGAACCTTCACACAAAGTCGAAAAAACTAAGTACCCTCCCGGCTTTGTCACACGATAAAGCTCACTAAATAACATGCTGGGATTCAAACACCACTGCATCGCCAAACTTGAAAAAATGACATCAATACTATTGTCGGCAAAGGGTAGCGCCTCAGCATCAGCACAAACAAACGAAAAAGAATGATCCCCCCCTTGCTTGGCAAGGTTCGTACTGGCCTTGGTTAACATCAAAGAAGATAGGTCTAGAGCGATGGACAAACGCGGCGATAAAAGGCGCGCCAATCGGGGAAGCGCTTGCCCCGTCCCCGCTCCTACATCCAGCACAATATCAGTACGAGCAGAAGGTAAAGAAGGTAGATGACAAATGAGCCGATCCAACACTAGGCGCTGGAAGTCGGCATAGGCATCGTAAGTTAGTGCGGCACGATCAAATTTTTGAGCAATTTGTCGTTTATAATGAAAGAAGTCTTCATGATCAGGTGTTTGCATCTATAAAATTTTCAATGTATTGAACGCAAACGTCCTCTTCTTCTAAAAAAGGTTGATGCGCACAGTCAGGCACAACAATAACCTCTTGAAACGGATTAACATTGGTTTGCGTTGCTAAAAATGTTAGCACAACTAAACAATCGTTCTGCCCCAGAATATGTAAATTAGGAAGATCCAAAAGCGAATCTTCACGACGTACATCTAATGATCTCAATAACCGCAACCCACCGACTAACGCGTTTTTATGAAGCTGTTTAGGCAGCAAAGCCTGCAACTGTTTCATTAATGGGCGCTCATGTCGCGCGCCTTTCACCTGCAACATTAAAAATCGTTTCATGCCTTGCTCAGGCGACTCACTAACAAGCTGAGAAAACTCATCAAAGACCATAGGAGCCATGCCTTCAGGCCAATCTTCTCGCTGGATAAAACTAGGCGCTGCCGATATCGTAATCAAACCTTTTACACAACTAGAACGTCGCGCAGCGACATAAGTCGACACCATGCCGCCTAAAGACCAACCAATCCACCAGCAATCCTTTGGAGCGGCGGCAATCAAACGTTCAGATAAAGCATCGATATCATAATTTGGCTCAATGCGAACTCGCGCTCTACGCTGATCATCTAGAGAGATCCCTGGTAAATTAGCGATAACAACATAGAAACGCTCACTGAGACGTTTAGCCAAAGGCTTCATCACTTCTTTTGGCATCGCCCAACCGGATACCATAAAAATAGCCGAATGACTTGGATCACCAAGCGCTTCTGTTTCGATGTTTACGTGCATATTTCCCTCCACTACAAAGACGTTAAAACACACTCTAGCGAATCGCACAGAAAAACCAAATCCTCTTCTGTATGAGAAGCGCTAAGAGTGATACGCAAACGAGCGCTACCGATTGGTACCGTAGGTGGACGAATTGCTGTACACCATATACCAAGAGATTTTAACGCATCGCTCACCTTAATGGCAGCACTGCTATCTCCAATGACGATAGGCTGAATTGCGGTATTTGATAACATCAGCTTAACAGGAAGTTGTGATATACGGTGACGAAAATAATGGATATGCCGTGCTAATTTCTCTCGACGCTCTTGCCCTTCTGCGGATTGAATCAGCTTAAGCGCACTTAATGTTGCCCCCGCAATAGCAGGAGACATCGCGGTTGTATAAATATAAGGACGTGCAAACTGAGTTAAATAATCAGCAATCGCATGGTTTGTCGCGACAAACGCACCAGACGTACCAAACGCCTTACCAAATGTTCCCACCAGAATAGGCAGTGACTCAGCATTTAAACCTTCTAACTCTAAGCTGCCACGACCATTGTCGCCGATGCAGCCCAAACCATGGGCATCATCCACCATAAAAAGCCATTTATGATCAGCGGCCAATTGCGACAACTCAGCTAGAGGGGCTAAATCACCATCCATGCTAAAAATACCATCTGTCACCAGTAAACCAGGCGTCAGTTTACTGAGTAATTTACCCGCACTTGCCACATCCCCATGCAAATAACGGCGTAATGGCGCTTGAGCTAAGGCCGCGCCATCCAGCAAAGAGGCATGATTAAGCTTATCTTGCACAACAGGTCGATCTTTAGCGGCTAACGCTGAAATAACACCTAAATTCGCCATATAACCCGTGCTAAAAAGCATCACTCGCTCATAACCTAACCACTGCGCGAGCGCTTCTTCCAACTCCTGATGAGGGGCCAAATGACCACAAACAAGATGAGAAGAACCGCCACCCACACCATATTGCTGGGCAGAATCACTCAGAGCACGAATTAACGCAGGATGATTGGCTAAGCCAAGATAATCATTAGAACAAAAGGCTTTATATTGACGATGATGAAAAGACGCATTCGGTGTTTGCGGACCATCTAATGTAATGACCTGACGCAATAATGATTGCTGGCGGCGCTCATCGAGCGCCGCCTCAAGCCATAGTGGGTTGTTAGACATTCGCTTCATAGAAGAGTTTTGACTCTTCCTGTTTAACCACTTGGGCTGCTATTGCTTCTGCAACCGCATCATCTGAATGTTCTTCACGCTGCTCTGGTTTGATTCCCAGCTTAGCAAACAACAGCATATCTTTACTGGCTTCAGGATTGCTCGTGGTGAGCAGTTTTTCACCATAGAAAATCGAGTTAGCACCCGCTAAGAAGCAAAGTGCTTGTGTTTGCTCGCTCATGCTTTGACGACCGGCAGACAAACGCACATGAGATTTTGGCATTACGATACGAGCCACAGCAATAGAGCGAATAAATTCAAACTCATCCAAATCATCTACGTTTTCTAACGGCGTACCCGCCACTTTAACCAACATATTAATCGGTACACTTTCAGGATGAGGCGTCATAAGCGCTAATTGACGAAGTAAACCGACGCGATCTTTTTGCTCTTCACCCATCCCAACAATACCGCCACAACAAAGCTTAATGCCTGAATCACGTACTCGTGACAAAGTATCTAAACGGTCTTGATAAGTACGAGTCGTGATGATGCTGTCATAAAATTCAGCTGAGGTGTCTAGGTTATGGTTGTAATAATCCAAACCCGCTTCAGATAAACGTGCCGCTTGCTCGTCGTTTAGCGTACCTAAAGTAACGCAAGACTCTAATCCAAGTGACTTTACGCCCTTAATCATTTCCAACACATAAGGAAAGTCTTTTTCTGATGGGTGCTTCCACGCCGCGCCCATACAAAAACGGCCTGCGCCCTTTCCTTTCGCCAGTGCCGCCTCTTCAAGGACTTTTTGCACTTCCATGAGTTTTTCTTTTTCTAACTCAGTATTGTAATGTCCACTCTGAGGGCAATATTTGCAGTCCTCGGGGCATGCACCCGTTTTAATAGAAAGAAGTGTACTAACCTGTACTTCGTTAGGCGTAAAGTTTTCGCGATGCACTGTCTGCGCACGAAATAATAAATCTGTAAAAGGCAAATCAAAAAGTGCCTGTATTTCAGCGTGCGTCCAATCGAAACGCGGCTCATTAGTGTTAGTAGCAGACATGGTGGCCTCAAAAATAGTGTCAAGGATGGCAATACTAATGGACCAGAAAAAACTGTCAACCATAAATATAACCAAGGTTTACAGAAGATTAGTTATTGATCACTGCTATTTGTGTCACGCCAAAAGCGACACAACACTTTGCGCTTTCTGTGAAGCCGGTTTTGCAGTTAATCAATTTGCCTGTCTACTGTGTAAACGACCAACCTATTCCGAGCTCCAATTTATTTGCGGCCAATGCCAAGCAATGCCACCACCTTATGATGTATGCATAGCGCCACTTCGCTTTGAAAGCCTCACTAAAAGCTTAATTCACTCGATAAAATTTCATCAGCAAGCTGACTATATTCGACCCTTAATTGAACTACTTAGTAGAAAATTAATAGAACACTATCAACATATTGAAGACTGGCCCACTCAACTTATTTTTGTACCGAGTCATCCTAAGCGGATCAAAGAACGTGGCTTCTGCCAAACTCAACTAATGGCATCAGAGCTTTATAAAATACTTAGACAAAAACTCGGCAACAGAACACCATCATTCGTGAAGCAAAGCGTAATCAAAAAAACGATCAACACGCAGGCTCAACATACACTGAGCCGAAAACAGCGCTTAGAAAATCACAAAGGGGTATATCAAGTTGAAGGAATAATGGATTCTCACATCGCTCTTTTTGACGATGTGATGACCAGTGGGAACACCCTAGAAACCTGCACAAAACAACTAAAAAAGGCCGGTGCAACGCAAGTGGACATTTGGGTTATTGCCAGAACACCAGACAAAACTGGCTAGAAAACCAGACTAGCAACCAGCACAAGCATTGTTTAGTATGCGCCAGCTTAAACAACAAAATGGCTTCCACTATGCAAAATTCACTGACACCAGAAGAGTACATTGAGCTCGACAAACAACGTCTTTGGCACCCTTACACCTCGATGAGCACTCCCACGCCACACTATTTTGTTGAACACGCCTCTGAATGCAATATTACTCTGGCGAGCGGACAAACACTCATCGACGGCATGTCTTCATGGTGGAGTGTCATTCATGGTTACAATCACCCTGTCATCAACGCGGCACTTAAATCACAAATAGACGATTTCTCCCATGTAATGTTTGGTGGCTTTACCCACAAACCCGCCATCGACCTCGCGGATACACTCATCAAGATGACACCAGAACCACTGCAAAGAGTATTCTTTTCAGACTCAGGTTCGGTTTCTGTGGAAGTCGCTCTCAAGATGGCGATTCAATATTGGCACTCCCAAGGCAAGCCGGCTAAGCAGTTTTTTGCTACGCCCAAAAGCGGCTATCACGGAGACACGTTTGCGGCCATGTCCGTGTGTGATCCAGAAAACGGCATGCATGGCCTATTTAATGGCGCGGTCACAGAGCAATTCTTTGTTTCACCGCCACCAACAGGAACATCCAATCCAATAAAAGAAGCGTATATCGACGAAATTCGTCAACTTTTCTTGAAAAATGGCGACTCAATCGCAGGATTTATCATAGAGCCCGTCGTACAAAATGCCGGAGGTATGCGCTTCTATAATCCTGACTATTTAAACCGTATCCGCACCTTGTGTGATGAATTTGACATATTGCTCATCTTCGATGAAATTGCCACAGGGTTTGGTCGCACTGGAAAACTATTCGCCACCAATCATACCGATATTTGCCCAGATATTATGTGTGTTGGCAAAGCACTTACTGGCGGTTACATCACTCTAGCGGCAACCCTAGCAACCGATAAAGTGGCCCTTGGGATAAGCGATAAAGGTGGTGTATTTATGCATGGACCAACGTTTATGGGGAATCCATTGGCCTGTGCAGCAGCCAACGCAAGCCTGTCACTACTGGCTCAATATGACATTGAAAATCGTATCGGAAAGATCGAACATTGGATGAAAGAAGCGCTCGCACCTTGCGCTCAATTAGAACAAGTTGCGAATGTCAGATGCTTTGGCGCTATTGGTGTAGTCGAACTGAAAAATGCCGTAAACCAGCACGAGATCCAGCCTAAATTTGTTGAACGAGGCGTTTGGGTTCGTCCATTTGGCAAGCTCATCTACCTCATGCCTCCTTACATCATCACGCAGTCACAAATTGAAACACTCGGTAAAGCCATTTATGAAATTGCCAGTGAAGAATAACATCCTTAATCAGTATGCCGCTCGCTTGAGAGCACCAAATTAAGTAAAAAAAAGAGCCTGTCTCATTTCAATAAGACAGGCTCTTTTTTTAACCCCAGTGACATCGATAAAAAACTATTATTTACTCTTAAAAGATCTCACGGGGAGATAAATTAAATGTTTTCTTATCAAGACTCGATTTATCAAATTCAATCGCATTATCACTTGTTGGCTTACTGCCATTTAAATCCACTTTTGATGGATCAGAAAAATCATTTTGCTTAATAACAATTTCCACTCGACGATTAGTTGCTCTATCCGCAGGGGTATCATTTGGCACCAATGGACGCGTATCAGCAAAACCTGTGACAGCAAAACGACTCTGGTTTAATTTACCAGAAGCAAATAGCTCCTCCGCCACAGAAATCGCTCGAGCAGAAGAAAGCTGCCAATTTGATTTAAAGCGCTTACCATCAATAGGGATATTATCCGTATGCCCTTCAACAGAAATAGACCCCTTCACATTAACCAATATATCTCGAATCATATCGATAACAGGAATAAAGTCGTAATTTAACTGTGCTGAGCCAGACTCAAACGTTCCCTTATCTTTTAAGCGTATTGTGATGGTCTGCTCTTGTGTTTCGACTTCTACTGTTCCTTTTGAAATCTCATCACTCATCACCGAGGCAATTTGCCGTGCTGTTTCTTCGGTTTGCTTAATTTTCTTTTCACGCTCTAAATCAGCTGAAGATTTATCAATCAAAATAGCTTGCGAAGGTTTCCCTGCACCGTCGTGATCATCCATTTCCGCTGTACCCGGCTTACATAAGACTTCCAGCGTATGATCAGGACGATCATCGGCTTTTTGACGCACTTCGTTTATTGGTGTGGGTTCTGGTTTACCGGGGCTAAACTCTTGGGCAATAATCGATGTTCCCATCGGAATAGTTTCCGCCTTCACTTCCTTTTGCACACCAAACGCTTCTCGCATCGAACCAGCTAGCTGTTTAAATTTCAAAACATCCATTTCGGCGAATGACAACAGCAACACAAAGAAGCACATTAGCAACGACATCAAGTCGGCAAATGTGCCCATATAAGCTGGTAAGCCTTCTACGCATTCGGGGCAATCTTGCTCTTCTTCATCACTCATTAAACAATCCGACTACCGCTAAAAAAGTTATTCACGTTCAATTCGTTTGCCTTCGGCAATATAGGTTTTCAGAACACCATCAACTACTCGTGGATTCTGACCTGCCTGGATAGCAAGCAGTGCGTCTAAAATCAGCTTCTGACACATTAATTCTTCATTAGCCCGATTTTGTAGCTTAGCCTGAATAGGCAAACACACCATGTTTGCAAGTGCTGCACCATATAATGTGGTTAACAAGGCGACGGCCATAGCCGGACCGATTGCTTTAGGATCATCCATGTTGGCTAACATTTGTACCAATCCCACCAAGGTTCCTATCATCCCCATCGCAGGACCAACGTCACCGAAGGCTTTAAAAACTTTCGCACCAGTATCATGACGAGTAAAGGCCATATTCATATCGTTAGATAACTGATTTTTGACGACAGTACCATCATGACCATCGACAAGCATTTGAATACCTTTTGATAGGAAAGGATGACTCACCTCTTTTCCTTCAAGGGAAAGCAAGCCGCCTTTACGCGCCTCATCAGCTAAACCATAAATTTCATCAATCAAAGTATCTAAAGGAACACTTTTAAACATAAACGCTTTGGCTGCGATTTTACCTGCGCCAAGAAACTGACCTAGAGGGTATTGAATCAGGACCACGAAAGTGGAACCTACCAATACAATCAGTACAGAGGCGGGGTCTAAGAACATCCCTGCAGAGCCGCCCAAGAGAATAGCCATTAAAACAATGACAAAAGAGCCGACCAACCCAATTAACGTTGCGATATCCACACACGTCTCCTAACAAAAAAGCTATAATAAACACAGTTTAACCAATTCTAAACGAAAGAATATAAAAGGATCAGATCTTTGATCAGTATTTTTGTAATTTTCTCAGAAACGATACTCGAAGAATTTATCGTTTTCTGTTACAAATTATCGTAATACCTAAGAGAATTAATCATGCCTCGTAAAAATAGCGTTCGTCATTTCGAAGAAAATCTAAACGAGTTAGACAGTATTGTGACTCAATTAGAGTCTAATCAACTACCACTCGAAGAAGCATTAAAAGCATTTGAGAAAGGGGTGAAAATTAGCCAAGACTGTCAATCCGTTCTAACACAAGCCGAGCAAAAGGTTCAAATCTTACTCGATAAGCAAGACGGAGAACATTTAGAACCCTTTGATCCGGAATCTGATTCGTGAATTTAGACCAATTCTCTCAATACGCTCGCCTTCGCGTTGATAGTTATCTTAAACAACAATTAGATACTTACCCGCCAGCGACGAATTTGCAAGAAGCAATGGCATATAGTTTGTTCAATGGCGGAAAACGTATTAGGCCAATGCTCACCTACGCCACCGCGGCCATTTTCGCTGAACCAAATCCGCTAACCGATGCTTGCGCAGCGGCCATTGAATCTATCCATGCTTATTCGTTAATTCATGACGACTTACCCGCTATGGACGATGACGATCTACGTCGCGGCAAGCCTACCAGTCATATTTACTTTAACGAAGCAACGGCCATTCTTGCTGGTGATGCTCTACAAACTTTTGCTTTTGAATTGCTAAGTGCTCCGTCACTTGGCCAAGCGACAACACAGCTTCAATTGATACGTGAACTGTCTCTTGCCTCAGGACGACACGGCATGATTACAGGCCAGATGATTGATCTTTCGAACATTGGGCAAGATATTTCGATCGAAACATTAGAGCAAATGCACAAGCATAAAACGGGAGCATTAATTTGCGCCAGTGTACGAATGGGCGCGCTAAGCACAGAACTGGCAACACAAGAGCAGCTCCAATCCTTAGAAGCCTACGCTTGTGCAATAGGCTTAGCCTTTCAAGTCCAAGACGACATCATTGATATTACTAGCGACACCCAAACGTTAGGTAAAACACAGTTCTCAGATGAAGAAGCAAATAAACCAACGTACCCTAAATTACTAGGACTCGAAGGCGCTCAAACGCTGGCTAAGCAATTACACAAGCAAGCCATTGAGCATATTTCCCCGTTTGGAGAATCTGCACAACCCTTAGTTGAGCTCGCAAACTATATTATTGGTCGCAACCACTGATATACTAGCGCGTTAACAATTTAGCCTTAATTTGTGAGACCTTACTGGTGCCAATGTTTGATGAAATCCCAACCTCGCGTCCCGAAACGCCACTACTAGATCAGGTAAATGCACCTTCAGATTTACGTGCATTAAAAAAAGAACAGCTGCCTGCCCTAGTACGAGAGCTACGCGAATATATGCTTTTTAGTGTTGGCCAAACAGGTGGACATTTTGGCGCAGGACTAGGCGTTGTCGAATTGACCGTCGCGTTGCACTATATTTTCAACACCCCTGAAGATCGCCTTGTTTGGGATGTAGGACACCAAGCTTATCCCCATAAAATCCTTACAGGCCGTCGCGATGCGCTATTAACCATTCGTCAAGAGGATGGCATTTCCGGCTTTCCAAAACGCGAAGAAAGTGAATACGACACCTTTGGTGTTGGTCACTCTAGTACCTCCATCGGTGCTGCGCTGGGTATGTCTTTGGCCGCTCGCCATTTAAAAACAGGACGTAAAGCCGTTGCTATTATCGGTGATGGCGCTATGTCTGCTGGTATGGCGTTTGAAGCGCTCAACCATGCTGGTGATGTAAAAGCTGACATGCTGGTAATTTTGAATGACAACGAAATGTCTATTTCAAAACCCGTTGGTGCACTATCGAGTTATTTCGCTCGCATGTGGGCAAGCAAAACATACGAGAATATTCGTGAAGGTGGCCGTAAAGTATTCTCAGGCTTACCCACCGCATTAGAAATCGCCCGCAAAGCCGAAGAGCACATGAAAGGGTTAGTCTCCCCTGGCACCATGTTTGAGGAGCTAGGTTTTAACTATATTGGACCAATTGATGGTCACGATATGGATCATCTTTTGACCACCATCGCCAATTTGAAAGATCGTTCAGGCCCTCAATTTCTTCACGTCATTACCAAAAAAGGCAAAGGTTTTGAACCCGCTGAAGGCGATCCCATTGGCTACCACGCGATCAATAAAACAGAACCAGACGTTAAAGTAACGAAACCAGCGGTTAAATTACCCAAATATTGCAATGTCTTTGGTCAGTGGGTTTGCGATGCCGCCGAGCAAGACGATCGGCTAGTCGCGATTACTCCAGCAATGAAAGAAGGCTCTGACCTTATCGACTTTGCAGAACGTTTTCCAAAGCGCTATTTTGATGTCGCCATTGCAGAGCAACACGCCGTCACCCTCGCTGCTGGCATGGCATGCGATGGCGTAAAACCCGTCGTTGCTATCTACTCCACATTTTTACAACGCGCCTATGATCAGCTAATCCACGACGTTGCACTGCAAAATCTAGACGTTTTATTTGCTATCGATCGCGCCGGCTTAGTCGGAGAAGATGGTCCTACTCACGCAGGCGCTTATGATTTAAGCTTTCTACGTTGCATTCCGAACATGCTTGTTATGGCACCATCAGATGAAGATGAATGCCGTAAAATGCTACAAACAGGTTATGAACATCAAGGCCCTGCTGCGGTTCGCTACCCTAGAGGAACAGGCCGCGGCGTCACGATAGAACCCACTCTCAGCACTATCGAGATAGGCAAATCACGCACCTTACACACGGGCCAATCTGGCATTGTAATTTGCGGATTTGGTCGACCTAGCTACGATGCATTACAAGCTGCTAAAAATCTAGACGCCACACTACTAGACATGCGCTTTGTGAAACCCATAGATGAAGAAGCGTTACTAGCGCAAGCGGATGCCAAATTAATTGTCACCGTAGAAGAAAATGCCATCATGGGTGGTGCAGGTTCTGCGGTTAGTGAGTTCTTACTTTCTCATAATCTCAACATTCCGACACTTCATATTGGCCTACCGGATCAATATGAAAATCATGCTAGCCATGAGTCCATGTTGAAGCACGTACACCTAGATGCTAAGGGCATCGAAATGCAAATCAAACAAAAGCTAACCCATATCCAGTAACAGACTTTGGTTTAAGCTCTCCTCCATAAAAAATACCAGCAAGCCGCTGGTATTTTTTTTAACGCTCTTTTCAACGCTCTTTTCAACGCTCTCGCCAACACTTCATAAGCAATAACCAGTAAATATGAAACACCCGCCTCTTTGGTTTAATCTCTCCTGTTTGACCATATGGTAGTAAGAACACTTAATTACCGTAGCAAAGAGGAGCATTACTATGAGCACAACACTCATCATCGGCGCAAGTGGTCAGATAGGTAAAATGATGACCCGCACATTTATTCAGTCGGGGAACAGCGTACGCGCGTTAGTGCGTGACAAAAGTAAATTAGCAGACTTAGAGAGCGATCTTTTAGAAATAGTCGAAATAGACCTAGAGGAAGATTTCAGCCGCGCGTTTGAAGGCGTTGACAACGTCATGTTCGCCGCTGGATCTGGTGGTCAAACTGGCCTAGATAAAACACTCTTAATCGACCTTTGGGCCGCTAAAAAATCCGTCGATTACGCCAAAGAAGCAAACGTAAAACACTTTGTAATGATCAGCTCGATTGGCGCAGATGACCCTGATAAATTACCCAGCAAGATCAAACCCTATCTAGTCGCCAAACACATGGCCGATGAACATCTCATACAAGCCGATATTCCTTATACTATTTTGCGACCGGGCTCATTAACCAATGAAAAAGGCACAGGGAAAATAACAATCAAACGCCCACAAGCACGAGAAGAAATGGCTATATCACGTCAAGATGTCGCGACATGTGCCCTGTTTGTACTTGGAAAAGAACAGCTCAAAGGCAAAACATTTGAACTGTATAATGGCACCTATGAATTTGAAAATATATTGGTCTAAAAGACTTTCTCAGTGAATACAATAAAAGCCAAGAAAGGTCGACTTTCTTGGCTTTTATTTTATTACGCTTATTCTATTGGCTTAATGGAAAAATCAACTAATAATAAGATTTCGTTCAGGGATGCTTTCTAAGCAATATCGTTTGATACCATCATGAAGTGCATCTGCTATCTTATTTTGAAAGGCTTTAGTACGAAGTTTTTTCTCTTCCCGTGGATTAGAAATAAAGGCTGTTTCTACCAAGGCTGATGGAATATCAGGGGATTTCAAAACAGCAAACGCAGCTCGCTCCACTCGCTTGTGCAATATTTTTTCCGTCTTGGCTAGATTGCTTATCACGGTATTGGCTAAATCAGTACTCGCCTGAAGCGTTCCTGTTTGAGAGAGATCAAGCAGCACCTTGGCCAGCATATTATCTTTTGTGTTTAACGACACCCCGCCAATCAAGTCGGAGTTATTTTCCCGATTCGCAAGACGCCGAGCCATAACACTCGTTGCACCTTTATTCGATAAAATATAAACGGAAGAACCTTTTACCGTTCGATCATCACAAGCATCCGCATGGACGGAAACAAACACATCCGCCTTATACTTATGAGCAATAATAACGCGCTCTCGCAAAGGGATAAACACATCTTTATCACGCGTCATGACCACTTTAAAGCCATGGCTGCGATCTAATTTCTGGCGTAACATTCGCCCTATTGACAGAACAACATCCTTTTCATGAGTCCCATGCTTGCCTGTTGCACCGGGATCTTTACCACCGTGACCGGGATCAATCACCACTAAAATATCACGTTTTTCCGGCTTTCTCGCCACCGGTTTGTGCTGCACAACAACAGAGTCTGTTAGCTCTATTCTCAGCTCATCATTATGAGTATTTTTATGAACTGACGTGGTGCTAAACGCAATATGATTTTCGAGATCGAATACCAGCCTCAAGGTATCACCGTGGTGCATAGCCCAGCGAACCTCTTTGAACAACCCCAGCTTATTAAGCGATTTAAAGCCATAGGCATTTTTCGTTTGATGTAAATCTACCACCAAGCGATCAGGATTCTTAAGCGTGAAGACCTTATAGTTGGGCGTTTGAGATAGCTTTAACGTCAGTTGAGCTTTACTGCCATTTCGATACGATCGAATTTCTTCAAGTTCGTTTCCTTGAACAGCAAAAGCAGAAACGGGCAGTAGAGTGGCGCAAGATGCCAAGATCAAACGTCGAATAAAAGTGCGTCGGTTATGGTTAGTCATAGATACGGCTTGTAATAAATACTTTTTTCATAAGTGCTTCTGTCATAAGCACTGGCTGTGTATAGATTAATGATTGAGCAAAACATAATCTGAGCGATGAACAGCAACTCAATGTGTTATAAAATAACAAAAACCACGTTGAACATCAAAAGCAGACCAGAAGCTTTACACAAAACTCAAACTCCAATCGCAAAGATTTAAGCCAACTTACCGCCCTTTTAAAATAAAAAGCTCACTTCGCCACCATCACATTAAGGCATAAAAAAACCCCGCAATATAAAATTACGAGGTCTTTAAAACGTTTTCAGTGTCAGTATTGCTTTACCGATGGCACTAAATTAAAACGCTATCTTACAGGTGATGCGATCAAATCCAAACGAGTGTGATAACGCATCACAGCTAGGCTTGCTAACACACCAACACCACAAACAAACGCAACATAATACGTTGGTGAAAGCGGATCTTCACTTAACATAAGGCTCACTATCATTGGTGTTGTACCCCCAAAGATCGCATATGCCACGTTATATGAGAATGACAACCCTGAAAAACGAATAGCGGCTGGGAAGCTTTTCACTGCAATGGCTGGCACCACACCCGTCAATCCGGCAAAGAAACCAACCAAACCATATAAAGAGAATAAATGCGTTGTGTCATGCATCATAGTACTGAAAAAGAACCAGTAACTAATGGCAAGACCAATACTGAAAATAATCATAATTGGGCCATTGCCAAAACGGTCTGCCAAGGCACCACAGATAATAGAACCGAACAGTAGGCAGATAATCGCAATACTATTGGCTTCTAAAGACACCTGCGGATCTAAATGAATCAGCTTTTGCAGCAAAGATGGCGTCATCAAAATTGTAACCACAACAGCCGCCGTCAGAACCCAAGTCACCGCCATAGAAACAACAACAGAAGGAGCGTGTTCCCTTAATACTGTTTTGATTGGCAATTCAACGGCCAATTCTCGGCTTTCCTGCATTTCTTTAAATATTGGCGTCTCATGTAACCAACGACGTAAATACATAGCAATAAAGCCAAACACACCACCTAATAAGAAAGGTAGACGCCAGCCGTAGTCACTAATTTCTTCAGCAGTGAAAGCAGTATGCATTCCGGTTGCAACAAGAGAGCCAATCAAAATACCGGCCACAAGCCCAGCAGAAAGAATGCCACACGCTAAGCCAACATGACGCTTAGAAACATGCTCTGTCACAAAAACCCAAGCACCTGGTGCTTCGCCACCAATCGCGGCACCTTGTAACACGCGAAAGAAAAGCAATAATAATGGAGCAGCAATACCAATACTGGCATAAGTTGGCATAAGACCGATTGCAAAAGTAGGCAACGCCATTAGTAAAATACTCATCATAAACATACGTTTACGTCCGAATATGTCACCAAAGTGAGCCATAATAATGCCGCCTAATGGGCGAGCTAGATAACCGGCGGCAAAAATACCGTAGGTTTGCACCTGACGAAGCCATTCAGGCATATCCGCAGGGAAGAATAAACTACCAACTACATTGGCAAAATAGACGAAAATGACGAAGTCATAAAACTCCAGCGCGCCACCGAGTGCCGACAGACCTAATGTTTTAGCATCATTTTTATTAAGTTTACGATGCTGATCAGAATGAGCCCCAGCACCACTATTTGGATGAGTATTATTATGTTTTGAGTTCATGATTATTTTATTAATAGCCACTTTTTGTTTAAGAAAGACTGCCATCCCTAATCACAATTATTTTTTAATTATTTCGAGTGAAAAGCGTTATTTTATAGCAGGGGAGATGAATACTACTGAGGCTTATCAATAAAAGAAAGCCGAATTATGGATTTTATTTACGATACTTTATATTCAGCAATAATTAAAAGAGATAAGCGACTGACGCCTCATTCAGAAATACTAATTACCTTTATTTATTACGGTAACCAAGGGCTATTATCGACAATGAACACCAACCTCTAACTCAACCAATACTAACCAAACTCATATTACTATGACTGATCATAAAACAACCTATTAGTAATCCTTCTTTTAGTACAACACAGCTGTCTTATCGGGAAAATGTTGTTTGAATGCACACGAATCCGCCATGACATTTAATATAAAATAGCGTTGAACAAGAACAAGCTGAAGGTAATGGGTGGTTATTTTCCTTGTTATCTATCTTTTATACGAGATCCACCGTGATTTTTTCTTGCCAAGAGAAGACGAAATCTTTACATTCTGCTGGCTTTATTTTTTTTCAAGGAGATAAGAATGTACAAAGCCCTACTAATCACTTCTGCCGCACTACTATTAACAGCTTGCTCTGGCGCCAACGTTACCAGTCAAATCCGTGATTTTGATGCTACTACATCAGAAAAAATGCTGCGTTGTGTGACAGTTGAAACCGGTGATTCTGATACCAATGAAGAATTACAGGCCTACGATGGTTGGTCTATGGTTTACGCTTCTGAATACACTACAGATAATAAATCAACGACAGAATTAACTTTGTGCTTTGAAAAGGCCGCAAAGTAATTTTGCACTATAAAAAATGGCGGGGGATACAATATCACCCGCCATTTTTTAGTAAGAAAATCTTAGCATCAGAAAAGATGAAAGCACGCTAACTTGCTTGAACGTCTGAATAAAACATCGCTTCTTTAGTCATTAGATAGCATACATGTGGCACATATTTTATTACCTGATGGGTCACGTAAATACGCTAAGTATAATTTTCTAGCGCCACCGTCCCTTATTCCTGGCGCGGACTCACATGTTTCGCCGCCGGCAGCAACACCCGCAGCATGCCATGCATCCACCAGCTCAGGAGTGGCTGCTTTAAAACCAATTGTCGAACCATTTCCGTGACTTGCTGCTTCGCCATTAATCGGTTTTGTAATGGCAAACACACCGCTTTCACTTAAGTAAAAAAAACGCTGCTTTGCTTCATCAAGCACCGCAGGCTCAAACCCCAACACAGCCAAGGTGGCATCATAAAAAATTTTCGACTTTTCAATGTCATTTGTGCCCAACATTACATGACTAAACATAGCTACAACCTCGTTAAAATTAAGGCGATTATACAACCGCTTATCGTTTAGGATCAGATGACGCGCTCTCGCTTCATGTGAAACTTACCATAGTATATAAACACTTTTTTTCATTACATGTATAAATATTGAATGTGACTAGGCGCCTCGCGGCGCAAACATAATAATCGCCATCCCCAATAAAGCCACACCCGAGCCCACTAGATCCCAGCTGGTTGGACGAATGCCGTCAACAAGCCACAACCATACAATCGCCGTAAAAATATACACACCGCCATAAGCCGCATACACTCGACCCGCAGCAGCAGGATGCAAAGTAAGTAACCATGCAAACACGATCAAACTCAATGCCGCAGGTAATAATAACCAGATCGACTTACCTTCACGCAACCAGAGATAAGGAAGGTAACAGCCAATAATTTCTGCTAATGCAGTAATCATAAAAAGGCCAAGCGTTTTTAACTCAGGCATAACATAAAAAACCTTAAAATAAAGCCGCATTGGCAGCTAGTTAATCCGGTAATAAGCGATAAATACGCATATCATCAACACAAAATGCCCCCTGCTGTTGATAAAATTTAATAGCAGAAAGATTCTAATCCAAACAGCTCCACTCTAAAAACTCGCAGCCACGAGGCAATAGCCATCAAATAGCACATTTTTTATCCATTACTGATTCTAAGATCCGTTATAGTAATGATCCCTGACGATAGAACTTGATGGAAGCACTTTTTGAAACAGCACGATAAAACCAACATAAGTACCGGCCTTGCAACCTTCTTACCTTTTTTACGACCTTATCGCCGCCAAGTGATAGGCGCTTTAATCGCTTTAGTTATTACCGCAGGCGCGATGTTAAGCCTTGGTAAAGGCGTTCAGTTTTTGATTGATCGAGGCTTGGCGTCAGGTTCAGAAGCGGATCTAACCAAGGCTTTATTTATCTTTATGGGGCTAGTTCTACTATTAGGTGTGGGCAGCTTTTGCCGATTCTTTCTTGTCTCTTGGCTCGGTGAACGAGTCGTTGCTGATATACGAAAAGCCGTTTTTGCGCATTTACTCACGCTTTCCCCGTCTTTTTTTGAAGATAATTCACCCAGTGAAATTCAGTCACGCATCACCTCAGACACCACATTATTACAAAGTGTGATTGGCTCTTCTCTCTCCATTGCTTTACGCAGTAGTTTAATGCTGATCGGAGGTATTCTTTTCCTCTTAGTCATGCATTTTAAATTAACCCTGATCTTACTTATCTGCGTACCCTTTGTGGTCATACCCGTACTGTATTTTGGTCGTCGAGTGCGTCGTTTATCTCGTAATAGCCAAGATGAGATCGCCAATGTAGGACGTTACCTGTCACAAGCCTTGCGCCATATTAAAGTGGTACAAGCATTTACCCATGAAAAACACGACGAACAACGCTTTTCCAGTGCCGTTGAGCAGGCTTTTAGCGTGAGTGTGAAACGAATTTTACAACGCTCTTGGCTAGCCTTAATGGCCATATTACTCTCCATGGGTGGTATTGGTATTATGTTGTGGTTTGGCGGGAAAGACGTTATTTCTGGCGCCATCAGCGCGGGGGATCTGGCCAGCTTTCTGTTTTACTCAATTGTTGTCGCTGGTGCCGTGACAGCGCTATCGGAAGTCATGGGTGAACTCCAACGCGCAGCAGGTGCGGCCGAGCGTATTATGGAATTACTCAACGAAACCAGTGACATTATCAGTGGCAAACAACTTATTCCTAATCCGGTTAATCCAGACAATTCAGTCACAAACAACACCGTATTGGAATTTAACGAGGTCACATTTAGTTACCCAACACGACCAACAACACAGGTACTAAAGAACCTCAGCTTTACCATTCAGCAAGGTGAAACTGTCGCCCTCGTTGGCCCATCCGGTGCAGGGAAATCAACTATTTTTGAGTTACTCCTAAGGTTCTATGATCCGCAACAAGGGCAACTGCGCTTTGCTGACCACAACATCAAAGATTACGACATAAGCGCTTGGCGTCATCAACTGGCCTTAGTGCCACAAGAAACCGCCTTATTCGATCAAACCGTGACAGACAATTTAGGCTATGCGAACCGTGACGCCAGTGAAGCAACCATTCAAGATGCGGCAATAAAGTCCAATGCCCATGACTTTATCCAGCAATTAGATAAGACATACGACACTCGCTTAGGAGAAGATGGCGTACGTTTATCCGGCGGACAAAGGCAACGCATTGCTATTGCTCGTGCTATTTTGAAAGACGCACCAATTCTATTATTAGATGAGGCAACCAGCGCGCTGGATGCTCAGAGCGAACACAAAGTACAAGCGGCTCTTGAACTGCTCATGGAAGGTAGAACGACTCTCGTCATCGCCCATCGACTTGCTACCGTTTTAAATGCAAATCGAATTATCGTATTGGATCAAGGGGAAATTATTGCCCAAGGCACACATTCTGAATTGCTCAAAAGCTGTGCCTTGTACAAACGCCTAGCAGATTTACAGTTCGGCGAGCAGTCGCTAAAAACGAAATTATTGAGCGATTGCAGCCGAAGCTAACTTCTTCAGCACAGCCGTCACCTTAGTGATAACAGGGTCACAGCCTTTGATATCGTGGCGCTCTTTCAAATATTGAGGATTGTTATAAGACAACCAAACCTTCTGGTTTACATCTTCACTAACAAGCACTTTTTGAGGCAGGTCAATGGCCATGTCTTGAGCGCATTGCATCAAAGGCGTACCCACTTTTGGGCTACCAAAAATAATCACTTGCGTTGGCCTAAGGGTTAAACCTACGTTCTCAGCGTTTTTTTGATGATCGATCCGAGCAAAAACATTGAGCCCCTTACTCTTTGCAATCGACTCAAATCGATCCGCTGTTTCTTGTACTGAATAATGACTCTCATACTTCACTAAACTTTCTGTCGCATGGACAGAAAAAGAAGACAACAGAACCACAGCGCCCAACGAAATAAACTTGATCATAAACACCTCCTTCCATAAGAATAGATTTAATTCGACCGACTAATTCATCAACCGTTCCATCGTAACTTTATAATTTTCGGAGTAAGAGTGCGCAACAGCAATACAACAGCCATTAATGCTGCACTTAACGGTAAGAGTTAATATTCTCGAGATATCCTGCGCTATTCAGATATTAGATCCAACGTCGAACTCGGCAGCAATAACCCTGATAATCTTCACCAAACTTGCCCGCTAAAATCGCCTCTTCCGGCTTGATCTGAAAATATGTCAAATACAGAACAAAAAAAACAATAGGCAGAAAGACCCAGAACGTATTCAACAAAATGGCCCAGCCAAGCAATATCATAGCCAGTGACAAATACATAGGATTACGCGAATAGTGAAAAACGCCCGTCACCACCAGAGCCGTAGACTTATCAGGTTGATGCGGGTTTACCGTGGTCTTCGATTGGGTAAAAGACAGTATCGCAGAGACAGCAACGCCCAAAGCCACAAACCACACGAAACCGCTCAACACGAATAGCCAGAGATCAATTTGAAAATGAAAACCAGAAAGAGCAAACATACTCACCGCAGTCACAGCAAAAATTACCGGTGGTGGGATTTTTAATGCGAGCATATTCAGTCCTTTGCTATCTATCTAAAGAAAATCAAGCCGTGTTATTTCAGTCATGCATCGAACTAAGGCGTGAGGTGTATTAGCCCACCAATCATGAGAATAAAGGCAATCAGCGCTGGTGAGGTTACAATTCCAGCAATAACTAATATCCAAGCCAATAGATTGACACCAATGCCTGAGCCATTCATTTGCAAGATGGCGGCTAATGTGCCAAATATGGCAAAAATAATAGCAAGCGGTACGAAGACAACACTTAAAGTGAATATACCAAATACCGCTAATACACACGCAATTATCCCCGCGGTGCTGCCGGCGTTATTCGCTCTTACGTAAATAATGTCTTTCTCAACCATGATGATTCCTTGGGAATACTGACAAGTGAAGCCTCATTGTAGCCAGTTTGGTACAAGCAAGACAGTTTTTGAGTACGTTAGAGACTTGCTCAAGACGCCAGTCGATTTCAATTAAAGTACGAATAAAATCAATCGCCCTTGATGATAGGCGATATTTGGCGAATTAACAGGTGTGTACCAGCCTAGCAGCGATGCGTTATCACACTCATTTAGATGCCTTTATGTGATGACAACGAAAGGTGCTGCTTATTTTTGAAGAGTAGTAAGTTGATCTAAATCTTTGCAGTTGCGGCGGCTGTTTGCAGTTTTGTGTAAAGCTTCTAACCTGCTTTTGATGTTCAACGTGATTGTTGTTATTTTGCAATACATTGAGTCGCCGTTCATCGCGCAGATTATATTTTTATCAATCATTAATCTATACACAGCCAGTGCTTATGACAGAAGCACTTATGAAAAAAAGTACCTATGAAAAAAGTACCTATGAAAAAAGTACCTATGAAAAAAGTACCTATGACAAGACGTACCTATGATTAACCATAACCGACGCACTTTTATTCGACATTTGATCTTGGCATCTTGCACCACCCTATTACCCGTTTCTGCTTTTTCAGCTCAAGGGGCTGAACTTGAAGAGATTCGATCGCATCGTATTTATGTCGATGGCCATAACGGACGAAATTCTAATGATGGCACCGAAAGCTCTCCTCTCAGAACAATTCAGTCAGCGTCAAATAAATTACCAAACGGTGGTGATATCGTTATCCGAGAAGGCGTTTACCGTGAAACAGTGACGGTTGCTTATGCCCATCAATCCTTTAGCAATTATCCCAATGAAGAAGTCACAGTGACAGGCCTTGATGTTGTCACTGGGTGGTCGTTATATAAAGATGGTATTTACCAAGCAAATTTTTCTGGTTTTGAAACGCAATTTACACAGGTTTTTGCTAACGACGCTTATATGCAAATGGCGCGTTACCCAAATCAAAGCAATGGCGACATGTTAAGTGTGCGCGAAAGCGGATCTGGCTACGCTGATATCGTGGTCAATAATGCCGCGGATAAAAACGACACCACAAGTAATAAACGCGTTGTCTTTAATGACATGAATAACATTCCTGATGATTATTGGGTTGGTGGTTATTTCAGAGGTATTTCAGGTAAAACATGGCAGAACCCTCATGGTCGAATTACAAGTAATAGCGGTAACCTGATTCAGGTTAAATCTGAATTGACTGATTGGACAAAAAACAATAAAAACATTCCAGGCAGTGGTTGGGGCTTTATCTTCCATTTGAATGCTTTAGACGTAGCGGGCGAATGGTATGCACAAGACGGTAAACTGTACTTTAAACCTGAAGATAATATTGATGTTAACAGCCTTAAAATTGAAGCACAAAAGCGCGAATGGGCTTTTATCATTAATGGTAAAGATAACACCAGCATTTCAGGTTTAAACATTAAAGCCGCTTCACTACAGTTAAAATCAGATGACACAGTGATTAAAAAAACGAGCTTTCGTTATATATTCCCCTATTTTTCCCGTGCCAATTATAATTCCTCATTCAAACAGCAAGGTGGAATTTATGTAAACGGCAACAATAATACTTTTGGAGAATGTTATGTTGCCCACACCTGGGGCAATGGTTTCTCAATAGAAGATGGTCACAATAACACCATCCACAATTGTATTATTGAAGATATTGGCTGGAACGCACAATTTACGTCAAGTGTATTAACCCATGCGTTTAACACCACTATTTCTAATAGTACCTTAGGCTCAACAGGCCGATTCCATATTCGTTTTAATGATAAAATCAATATTTTATATAATGATATTTTCGACTCGACGAGATTAGGACAAGATGCTGGTTCGATTGAAGCAACGAGTGGTAGTGCTTACGACACAGCATTAGATATTAAGAATAGTGTAATCGCTTACAATCATATTCATGACAGCTCAACACTGCCAACGTCAAAAGCTGTTGCAAGCAACGGCAATAGTGGTAAGCAGTTTGTGGTGGCGCTTTATTTAGAAGATGTAAAAAACTATACAGCGCATCACAACGTTATTTGGAATTTTCAAACAGATATTAAAGACGATGGCACCTTTGTTTATTTAGGTCCCCGTCGTACAACGATTGAAAACGTAAAATACTATAATAATACGGTTTATAACACCCATTACCGTATTCGTTTATGGAATCGTGATAGGCAAGGCGCGATTAATAGTACAAATTTCACCAATAATTTGTTCGCGGGCCCGATGGTTGACTTAGAAAGTACAAATACATTATTAAAATGTATTACACATGAAAATGAACTTAATGATGCTAATCCAAGTGACACGTTTGTGGATCATTTAAATGGAGATTTTCGTTTACGAGCTAGCGCAACAGATGCCATAAACAAAGGAAAAACGATTGCGGGCATTACCAATAACTTTGTGGGAAGTACGCCTGATATCGGCGCTTATGAATATGGTCAGCCTGCTTGGGTACCAGGTGCAAGTATCGCTAGACCATGTTTTGCACCAATGAATTGCGATGAAGCAACCCCTGGCGCTAAAGCGATACCGAAAAAATAAACACCTTCAACTAGTCATTTACCTGCAATTGTCTTGAGAGAAATCTGTCCCACTGATCTTAAACAGCCCCACTGGTATTCAGCAATCACACTGATAGGGGCTCTATTCTATGGGCTTATTATGAGCCTTGAAATAGCCTTATAAATTTTCTATCAATGTAGTCCTTCATACGAAAAGCCAGTTTACCTGAGAAGGTAAGCGACCATTTAGACAATACCCCTTCACCATCACCAAGGTTATAAATCAAAAGATAATCGCTCGCTGGCGAAAAAGGTTCTAACGATTTTCCTTCAAGCGCGCTCATTAAATTGTTATATAGCACTAAGTTTTGACGAACCGCATAAACGCCCACTTTATCAAGAGGATGATCGGCATAATAGATACAGTCCCCTCCGCCAAAAATATTTGCTTGGCCAGTTGATTGCAAAAATGTATTCACTTTTAAGCCACCATCAGGGCCAACATCCAAACCAGATGCGACAAAGAGCGGGGAAGGCTTAACACCGATTGCCGGAAAGATAATATCAGCGTCGTAGGTCGTATCATTTTCTACCGTGATTTTTCCATCACTAACGCGCTCAACATACCCTTTGTCTATTATGGTAATACCTTTACGAACCAGTAATTTATGAACCAAATACTGCACCCGAACAGGCGCTTTAGACATCAGCCTAGGTCCACTAAACAAGCGTATATTCGGCTGGTGCAATGACTTTCTCTTACATAATTGATGGATATTCCCTGCTATCTCCACCGCCGCAGGCCCGCCACCGAGAACCGCGATTGAAATAGGCCCATCGTTCAATTTTCGAAGAATGGTCTCTTTAGCTCGATATAGCTCTTCAATTGGCTTCGCTGTAAACACATTCTCATCAGCGCCTTCAACAATGCTTTTAGGAACATAAGAACCTGCATTACAAGAAAGCACATCGTATTGAATCGTCTCATCACTTTCTGCGAGATACACAAGCTGCTTGTCTGGATCAATGCGGCTAGCGTGGGCTTTAACAAACCTCCCACCCTTACTTTCAACCTGCTGTTTGGTCTCAAAGCGAATATCATCCGGCTCGTAAGTGCCGCCAAGCATCCCCGGTCCCATACCGCTGTAATAGTGATAATCAGAGGGTTGGATAACCGTGACTTGATATCCTTTCTCAATAAAGGACTCTAATTTACTTAGAGTAATCATGTGTGCATGACCACCCCCAATCAAAACAAGACGCTTCATATCGGTTTCTTCAGTTGTTAACTATGATTAATATGCCCTACTAAGGCCCCTAAGCACCTTGTAATGCGGCTATTTCTTTCTTAACCCACGGGAACCAAAAAGCGTGAACCTATCCTAAAAAATATCACCTATTACAAAGGAGAAAATCACGACTGAAAACGCACTTCCGTAAAGTGAGGGTTTTCAACGGTGATCGCCAGCTTGACCATATCCGCTAACACCACCAACATAACGCCATCGTCTGTTTGTATTTTAATGCACTCAGCACGGCTTTCGTTACGGGCAGTATCCAGCGCAACGCCGTCTATGTTTTCTCCCGTATTCATCGTTAACCTGATCGGGTAATGGAACAAACAAACGATCTCAACATAATCGTACTCATGGCAAGTAATCATAAGAAACCTCTAATAAAATACCGATTAAAAAGACCGATTAAAAAGACCGATTTGAAAGACCGCAGCATTAAAAGAAAATTATGGCGAGCCGACATAGCAACGGCTCAGAAAAATCGACTATTTTTTTGCCCTTAAATTTGCAACACTGATTTTGGCATTCGCATGACGAGCCGCCATAGCCACTTCTTTAGAGACAATCGTTTTACCGATAGGTGCAATTGAAATGCCAGCAAGTTTTAAATGCTGTAAAGCGAACGGGATACCGATAATAGTAATAAAACACGCGATAGCAGAAATAACATGACCTATCGCCAACCAAAATCCAGCAAAGATAAACCACAAAATATTGCCTACTACTCCCCAGCCGCCAGTCCCCACATCCTCGGCTTGCGTTAACTCATTTCGAGCAATGGCTTCTTTTCCAAATGGGAAAAAAGAGAAACCCGCGATGACAAAACACGCCCTGCCCCATGGAATACCGACAATCGTTATAAAAGCCAACAGCCCAAAAACGCACCAAGCTAAGCCCATCACTAGACCGCCAAATATAAACCAAATTAAATTCCCAATTGCTCTCATATCACCTTCTACCTTCTACCTTCTAATATCACCTTCTCATATACCTCTTAAAATGAGCCTGACGAGGCGATGGAGTTGCACTACCACTGAAGATTCAACAGACCGCACTGCCCATCATCATAGATCGATGATATCGAAGCATCAATAGAATATGAACCGGATGGTTAAGCAATAAAAAGGCGTGAAATCAAGATGCTTGATTGATAATAGAATCAAAGGCAGGAAGTGAAATTGATGAAATAATAGACAATTAAAAAGAACATGGACATGTTCTTTTAGAAGAAACACCACAGACTCAATACCAAGCTAACGCCGCGTACATAGTGCGAGCTGAAGCTGAGTCCGGTTGAACGCTTGGTTATACTCAACTTTCGGGTAATTTAAGTAGCCGCTCACTACGCCAGACCCTAATAATTTTTATTGATTTCATTTCACGCAAATATACGACGCGATACGGTGAGTGAATAAGTTCGCGAACCAACTCATCATTAAATTCTGGAACCACCCGACCGATATCAGGATGAGCACTAAGAGTTTCAATATGTTCAATAATTGCCGCCACAAACTCATGACCGATATCGGGTACACCTTACTCTAAATAGTACTCTTTGATGATTTCAAGATCTGTGATTGCAGACTTGGAAAAAGAAATATTCATTTACTATAGACCTAACTTCTTCTTCACATCATTGATATCAGTAGTATCGCCTTCCTTTATTTCCATTAACCCCTGAGTTACTGCCTTAACAAACTCCAGCTCTTCTTTGGCGCTCTCGTCATCATCAAGCCCTTGAACTACCGCCACCCCGCGACCTCGGCTAGTTAAGAGTACAGGTCTGTGGCTATCTTTAGCGTGGTTCACGACCTTGCCAGGATTAACCTTAAGGCCTGAAAACGAAATAATATCTTCGGAAAATTTAGTTTGCATAATAACGCCCCTTCAAAGACCTTTTTGTAGCACCTGTTTAGATCTATTGTAAGAGTATAACGAGGCTGTAGAATTTCTACATTCTCAGCCTACTTAATTAATTTAAATCCACAATATTTCACCACACACTTAAGATTTAATAGGTCCTTCGATTTTCAATCATTGATTGATGATGTCGAGCCGTAAAGGAAGTGTGTGCTTAAGAATCGAACAGTGAGTAGCTAAATAGTGTGAGAGGCTTACTTTTTGCCTAATGCAGACGATTCCTAAGCTTCTCAATGTCTGCATAACACGTTTACTACTATGCAATTATAGTAAAAATTAACGCCCTAAAACGAGAAACACTCGACAGCCTGAGATGCCGAGTGTAGTAAATAATCTTGATGCATTGGTTACATGCGACTTAAAGAATGAGCAGATGCTCTATCTTTAGCCAGCTCAATAACGGCATGACCTAGCTGAACCAAAGTTCCAAAACTTGGTGTCGTTTCAGGCTTTAAAGAACGGTAAGCACTCGTTCTACTTTTGATTCCTGCACGCTCAATGACAACACTATGACCAAATTGCTCAACATAAGAACGGATAGCCGCTTGCAGAATGTCTGCTCGACCTTCTTGCATTGAATCCCATGAAGCCTGCTTGATTACAGTTTCCATTTCTTTAACGTCAAAAGGCGTTAAATTAGATTCAGTATAACGACCAACCGTAATTGCTTTTAACGTTGCTGCTGATAATTCAACACCACTCCAATCAAGAGAGCCGTCTGCCGTTAATGCAAATTTTTGAAAATTAGCCACATGGCTAAATGCTTCTTTTTGGAAATACTCAGTTAAGTTGGCTTCACCGGTATAACCATCACTAAAAGTAAGCTCAAGTGTAAAATCAGCGACCAAATCAACATCAATTACTTTTAACATACGTCACCTATAATTTACCCGGATTAATACCAGCAACTGCTTGTTCCCACATTGCCATCAACTTTACTCGATTGTTTTCAATGTGAGCTTCTGCTCGTTTTCGTTGCTTATTTGGCAAATAACCTTCTAAGCACTCACCTTTTTCAATTGCTATGATTAGCTCATAACTGCCATATTTGACATGAATATGAGGTAATTGATGCTGCTTGTTGTCAAAAAAATACAAACAAAATGAAAGCCCAAGCAATGCATCTATTTCTGGCATAGCAACCTCTAATTATCAAATCTAGTTAAACTATAGCGCTGTATCTAAAAAGAGACAACCTTAGCGTATAACGAGGCTATAGAATTCCGCATTCTCAACCAGTTCAATTAATTTAAATCCGCAATATTTCACCATACTCATAAGATTCAACAGGCCATTTTATTTTCAATCATTGATTGATGATGTCGAGCCGTAAGATCGAGCAGTGAGTAACTAAATTGGTGGGTTATAATGTGTAGCGGAGTGATACCTAACCCACTGTTTTAGTTCCGTTTAATTGCCTTGTATGGCGATCAACGACCACCCGCAACATCGAGTAAAGCGCCATTTACATATGATGCTTCATCGGATATTAACCACACTATAGAATTAGCTACTTCAGAAGGTTTGCCAGCGCGTTGCATAGGTATGAATTTTTTCAATTTTTCTGGTCTGTCTCTATCCCCAGCATCGGCATGCATATCTGTACTAATAAGCCCTGGACGGACAGCATTAACTCTTATTCCTTCTGAGGCGACCTCTTTAGACAAACCTAAAGTTAAAGTATCAATTGCTCCTTTAGAGGCTGCGTAATCGATAAACTCATTTGGAGATCCTATTCTTGCAGCTGCAGAAGAAATATTAATAATAGATCCACCTTTACCACCACTTTCATGAGACATTCTCTTCACAGCTTCTTGAGCACAAATAAATGATCCTACTACGTTAATATTAAAAACATCACGGATTCTTGCAGGTGACATATCAACAAACGAAGATATAACAGTTATAGCTCCTGCATTATTAACAAGTGCATCCAGACGACCAAACTCTTTATCAATAATATTAAATAAATTATATATATCTTGCTCGTTGGCAATATCAGTTTTAATTGCTAAAGCTCTACAACCGAGATTTATAATTTTATTAACAATTAATTCAGCCTTTGAAATTTCATTTCTATAAGTAATAACAACATCCCAACCTTTTTGGGCTGCTAATATTGCTGTTTCTGCTCCTATACCCCGACTACCGCCAGTGATTAAAACTAATTTAGATTCCATTAAAATACTCCAAAATTGGATTGATGCAAAGTGACGCCTAACGAGGCTGTAGAATTACTCCAACAGCCAAATTCAATTAAAAAACGAGTCTCTGAGCTCCACCCTAAGCGCTTTTAGCGTACTAGGTAATGCATTTTAACCCCATAAAAAAGGCTATTTTTCTAAATAAAGAGTAATTCTACAGCCTCAACGCCTTGCTCACCGGAAAATTAGGAGCGCAGCGAGTAATTTTTCTGAGTGCAGCAACTTGTTAGGGCTAATTATCAGATCGTAGTAAATTTGTTGCTTTTAAAACTTGAATGCCGTGATAGAAAATATACAGCCCCGCGCTTATAAAGATTAAGCTAATTATTTTTGGTAAAAAACCAAAAAAAGGGTTAGAGAATGTTATAAAAGCAAAAATTCCTGCGCCTGGGAAAAGGAGACCAAATAAAAACATAATTAAAATTCCTGCATTTCCAGATGCACCAGTCGTGGCGTTTTTATATGCGTAACCTTTAAAAACGCCATTATTAATTTTACCCGCCACAGAAACAAAATCATTTTCATTTATCATAGGCGTTTCACTAGACTTTATTTTAACCTGCTGCTTATCTAGTAGAAATATTGAGATATGAGATGTTGACACATGGTCATCCCTTCCTCCTCCGCTTATTTCGGAAGTGTTTCTAACTTTTGTTGCGATACCTTTTATTATTTCCATTGGACGCCCCTATTTTTTGCCCTAACAGCTTAATATTAGCGCATGCGCGTTTACACATTTTCAAACTTATTCAAATATCCCTATAAACCACTGAATTATAATCAGTTTATAACCATATTCACAAAACCAAAAAATGGCTAAACGAGCGTGCCTGTTATCACTTTTATCCCCAGCCTATTATCTCAGTACTGTGAATACTTAATCATTGATCTTAAGGCGATTTTTTATTTTATGCCAGTGTAAACGGTCAAAATATAGTCATTTAAAATATCTAAATGAGCAAGTAATAGGCTGGTTTAAAAATAACCTTTCTACTTATTGGTTTTTCCTATCATGAATTGACTGCGTAAATTTAGGCCATTGGAGTCCGGTTTTTGCATTGAGATAGCGGTCAGAGAAGCAAGGCGAGTGCCTAGAACAAGATCAAACGGCTATCTAAAAAAGTAACGTTGGACGTTGATATTTACGCTGTTCAAAGTGGTGAGATGAAAGTCAGGTCAAAGCCCTTTTTGAATCCGTGTTTCTGGTTACGAGAGGGTCATGGGGCAAAAAGGGATTCGACCCTAATTCTTAATTGGCTGGTTAAGCAATAAAAAGGCGTGAAATCAAGAGACTTGATCGATAATAGAATCAAAGGCAGGAAGTGAAGTTGATGAAATAATAGACAATTAAAAAGAACATAGACATGTTCTTTTAGAAGAAACGCCACAGACTCAATACCTCGTTAAGCGGAATAAAAACAGTGGGATAATCGCGAAGCGATAGCCATCTAGTTTTATTCCGTTTAAACGACTTGTCAGATTTTATGCTGGCTCGACAAATTTAGGATTAACACCGTAATCATTTGTCTCCTGCCCATCTTGAACTAAGAAAACGATCAACACTATGAAACCAATAAGAGGGAGTAACACTATCAGCTGCCACCAACCAGAACGTCCAGTATCATGTAACCTTCTTGCCGCAATACTAATGCTTGGTATGAGTAATCCAAGGCCTACCAACATAGAAATCACATTTAAACCCAGCACCGCCAACACTACGTTGATAATTATATAAATAAGTATAAACATCCAATATTCTTTTCTACGTGCTCGACCTGAAAAGTCGGCGTATTTCTTCAGCGCACCTATAAAATAATCCATTTCAATCTTTCCTTATTATTAAAAAAGTTTTAACCCCTAACGCTATTGGTATGTTTTGCCTTTAAACTTTAACCAACCAGCAATATGATAACCTCTTGGGTCTTTATGAGTCCAATGAACAACACCACCTTTTTTGTTCCACTCATATTCACCATAAAATTGGACTTGGTCGCCAACTGAAATTGAATCAAGCCTTGGTGCAATATCAATATTATGAGCGACTAAGACAGTTTGGCCAGAGGACACTTTAAGAATAAATTTCTGATGACGAATACCTTTATTATCGTCTCTTAATATACGGACAACAGTACCCACACCTTGAACCTGAACATCACTTTGATGATGGTTATATGCATTTTGAAGAGCTGAAGCGTTAGCAAAACTTGCCCATTGGAATAATATGAAGCTAACAAAAATAAATAATAATTTTCTCATGTGCTAAACCTTCCCTGCTTAATAACGCAGTGTCAAATGGACTAAAACAGTTGCTTATAATAACGAGATACGAGTAAAAACCAAGAGCGCCACACCTTAAGCCTCTCTTAATCAATCGTGAAAGCGACGTTTATCAAGGGAAATGATCTCAGCCATTCAATGCAAACCGAAATTCAAAGAGACTTATCCTCAACTGGTCGCAGCTGGAAAACTTAAAACAGTAGCCACCATTGCGTATAGCAGAAAGCTCGTCGTGATCATAAATTCGATAGTGAGAAACGATGTCATATGTGACCCTAAAACGGTTGAACATTAGGAATTGACACCATAGTCACTTGTTATATCTAAACTCTACTCTTCAATTCGCTTAGCTCGAAGCTTTTCACTATTTTCTAAAATAGAACAAAAACGAATTACATCTGTTACGTTTCTAATAGAATATACCGCTCTATTATATTCCTCTCTGTGTTCATCCCACTGACTACATTGAATATAACCAGAAGCGTTTCCAACTACTTCAAAATCAACGCCATGAAATTTTTCTAAGTGCAACTGTATAGAATAGTCACCTATTTCTTCAATTGTATAACCGACTTCATCGGCAAAATTCTTAATAATCCAAAATGCTTTTTTTAAACTTAAGCTCATAATCTATTCCTTAGTGTTGATATTACATAATGACATAACGCTTCGTTAACTGGCGCGTAGGTTGGCGCTGTTTTTGCGCCTTTTCTTTTTAGCAAAAATCGCGACAACCTACGCGTCCGATTTAATTGCCTTGTATGTTCATTATTTCATTTTACTTAGTTCACATTCAAGGATTTCTTGATAGTGCTGAATACCACGCCCAAGATCTCCGCGGTAAGGGTTCTGTGCTTCTAGGTCTTCTTTTGTAAAACTATCGATAGGATCAACAATGTTATCGTTCCATTGAGAGAAAATTGATAAAACCATAGCAGACCGTACTTCTATATTTTCTGAATAACCCGAACCATCAGATTTTTTGAAATAGCTACCGAATAAAAAATTTGAATTGAAAAACATACGATAAAACTTATGCCTAGAATATTCTTCATGTTCTGCACATATTGTTTTATACATCGAAGTTTTAAGGCTATCCCTTAAATTATAATACCTCAATATATGCCGAGCAGAAGTTAACCACATAAGGCGGTCTGCTTTAGGCATATTTGATTCGGAACTTATTTCAATCGTTTCATATGCCCAGCCCAAGGATAATTTTGCTTGGACTATTATTTCTTTGTCATGGTTAGCATCAAAATCATCTTGTTGTTTCTTTTTAGTTGCTCTTAATGAGAAATATGCGATAACAACAGAAACTAAAGTAGCTCCTGAGAAAATGGTTCGTAACAATTCTAAATCCACAGTCATTACATTTAACTCCAAGCCAGCCTATGAACATAACGCCTAATTAACAGGCAAAAAGTAGTTGGCTAAAATAAGTGAACGGAGTGAACAAAAAGCCAACTATTTTTTGTCCTTGTTTAATTTCTTGTTATGCTTTGGCCTGCACCCAAGCTAATATATAAGAAGCAATTAAAGAGCTAGTTACACCTAAAGAAATAGCAAACAAACTTGAAAGTGTTAAAGCCCACACGGGGTATTTTTTAACACCACCCAAAATTCTAAAATATAGATCTTTTCTTATTTTTTTAATTTCTTTTTTAGATAGATCGATATCAGATTTAGAAACCCGTTCATTACTTAGTTTAACTTGGCATTCATCACAGATAATTGGTTCATGACACGAAGCAATTAGGTCTGTTTTGATACCATTCATATCAAATAAACACCCACGAGTTTCGTCATGTGTATAGCCAGTTACTTCACCAAAATCAGGTATTTTATTTGCAGCACGGCGATACAATAAAGTGTAAGCGTATAAAACACGATAAATTACGTTTTCTAGGGGAATATTTGAATGTTCTAAGATCTCTTTGATTTCATTAAACGTAAATACAACCTGATTATTACCTAACCTTCGGGAATACCAATTATCTTCAATTGGAACATTAACAATAGCAATCATGAAATCAGCGTTAAATTGCTTAGGTAATTGTTCTTTTACAAGTTGGTCGGAAAACTCCCAATTGTAACCATCCGAATCGCAATTAAGTGTGAAGCTATCGATGTCTTCCACTACCTCAAAGGTAGAAGATTTCCATTTTTTTATTTTCGCAGCACTAAAGTTTAAAGGCATATGCCCGATAGTTGCCAATTTAACTCTGACTTTACTCATGATCTTCCTTGAGAAGCATAACAGCTTAATAGTGCGCATGCGCGTTTACACATTTTCAAACTCATTCAAATATCTCTATAAACCACTGAATTATAATCAGTTTATAAACATATTCACAAAATTAGAAAATGGATAAACGAGCGTGCGCGTTATCACTTTTATCCCCAGCCCCTTATCTCAGCACTGTGAATACTTAATCATTGATCTTAAGGCGATTTTTTATTTTATGCCAGCGTAAACGGTCAAAATATAGCCATTTAAAATGTCTAAACGAGCAAGTAATAGGCTGATTTAAAAATAACCTTTCTACTTATTGGTTTTTCCTATCATGAATTGACTACGTAAATTTAGGCCATTGGAGTCCGGTTTTTACGTTGAGATAGCGATCAGAGACGCAAGGCGAGTGCCTAGAACAAGGTCAATCGGTGTTTTCGATGAGGTAGGCGGCAGTTTCGAAGAGAAACACCGATTGAGCTGGTGATGGTCGAGTGGTGAGGTGAAGGTCAGGTCAAAGCCCTTTTTGATGCCGTGTTTCTGGTTATGAGAGGCTCATGGTGCAAAAAGGGATTCGACCCTTGAATCACTATAAAGACTGCAAAAAACTTAAATCACTTGAAGCTTCATAACGTCGCCGATCATTTCGACTTTAACCGATTTTAGATTTCATCAAGGCATAAGTTATTTATTATTAGGGTCAGATAAAAATAAAGCTTAATTTTTATCTGACCCTAATTATTAAAGGCCCATGGCTCAGTTCGAAAACACAGGGGATCAATCAGGCATTGAACAATGCTTATTTAAAGAAAGCCGGATTATTACCACTACGTAATGGATGGATCAAGCTTCACTACTCTAAGTGAAACACCCTGTGCGGAGCCGCATGCAGGGTGTTGTGGGGCAGGAGGTTAGAGACCTCCGGCTACCCGATTAACTAGCTATACCCAATGTAAGTTCAACGTTTTCAATAACTTTTTTCGTTAACGGATAATTGCTCTTCAGTTCTAAAAACGTCAAATTTAAACTCCCTTTTTTATGAACAACAGCATGTCTAGCTTTTAAGAGTGAGTCCCATGCGGCATGATTAGGCGAGTTTTCAACTTCACTTAAAAACGATTCTTTATATGTGGTATCGAAACGCTTTAGCGTTTCGTTAATTTTGCTTAAATCAGGGCTTCTAAATTTCTGTGACAAAGTTTTTTTTATGTAATTAGTCGCATATAAATCACCACATAACTCAGCTCTTTTCACAAAAATAGATTCTAGATATTCTTCATATTCCGAGACAATTAAAAGTATTAAACCTGCGACCAAGAATGTTTCCAATTCTTTGTCTTGCATATTTGTTGGATCAAGGCTTTTAATGTGTCCATCGCATATAGCTATTGCGTTTTCAATCCTTTGATAAAGCATTAATCCACCAAATATTTTTTAGCTAATAACATTCTTAATTCAACAATAGCTTCATCGGCTGTCGCTCCTCGAACCCCTTTAATAAAGTCTTCATCTAGTTTCAATTCAGCATATCTTTCTTGTAAATTAGATGAAAAACCATTTATAGCTAAAGTTGTAAATATTGAGTCATATGCAGCTACATTTAAACCTGACCAAATATGGAATGGTTTTTCACCAAGGTGTTCAATTACTTTATCGCAAGTACTTGTAAATAATAGCTCTAGCTCAATAGATGTTTCCTCAGAAACATCTTGCATTTTGCACATGAAATTAGACATAAAGTCTTTAATAGGTCTTGCGTAGTTTTCTCCATCTTCATAGAAAGCAAAAAATCTAAGAATTAGTTCAACATCTTTTTGCCTTCTGTGAGGAACCTCATTCCCAAAGATTTTCCTCCAATTTCTGTAGCTATTTAATTTACACAACAAGTCATTAAAAGCACCATGATAAACACAATTTCTAATTTCTTGCCCAACAAGTTGTGTCCCGCCAGTATTTAACCTTTCAAAGATATGGTAAACACTTGTATTACCATTAGGAGTAATTTGCTTAATAACAAATGCTCTTAGTACACTATCGTTTAATTTATTAAACGCTGGTGTATTGGTTTCCTCTAAATCTTGGTAAGTCTTATTAAAGTATGGGCTATCTTCATTCAAACCAGTCAGTTTGAACACTTTTCTTCTTCCATTTGTATCTGGTTCCCCAAAATAACCATCAAGAAAATAAACAACAGTCATTAAACGTTGCTGACCATCAATTACAAGCTGTTCATTTTTAGCATCGTCGGTGAATAAGAATATTGCTGGAACAGGTAAACCCAGTAAAAAAGATTCAATAAGGCGACTTGCTTGTTTAATATTCCAAACAAAATTTCTTTGAAAACCAGGGACGGTCATACTCCCTTTTTTGAACTTAGAAACTAATCCTTCTAATGTGAAATCAGCTGGGTAAGTTATAACCTCATATGATGCAGGAGGCGTCTCAAGGTCTGCATCTTCACTTTGAAGCACCTCAAGTCCTTCGTTGTATTCAATATCCATATATATCCTTTTTTGTGATGTAAATACTAAAGTTTACGATAGCGAGTTAACACCCCATTAAGGGGAAATTAATAAATTGACTAAAATTTTGAGCGAAGCGAAAATAGCCAACTGTTAATTTTCCTGCTTAAACGGCTTGTTATATTTTTAAACCTCTACGTTCCAGCGAGGTATAAATGTATTATTTGTTTCTTCAGCTGAAATTAGGTTTGATACTAATAAGTTTCTCGTGCCGCCTTTACGAATATCGTAACAGAAAAATTTCTCTGTGCCTGCGGTGATTCGGTAACTATATGGTTCAGCTTCTCTCGTTTCAACGGAACCATCCTTTTCTCGAGCCGTAAGGATAATTGTATGGTGGTTTTTACCTGCGGAATGAATTATATCTTTAATGCTCATAGCGCTCTCCAAGTTGTGAAATGCATCAATAAAGGTATAGAGATTAACCTTACGGAATACAAGGGAATAGTTGAATAAAACTCATACTACAATAAAAATATAACAGCTTAATAGTTCGCACGCGCGTTTACACATTTTCAAACTTATTCAAATTTCTCTATAAATCACTGAATTATAATCAGTTTATGAACATATCCACAAAATCAAAAACTGGCTAAACGAGCGTGCTCTATCACATCTATTTATTAGGGAAGCTCAGCGCGTCACCTCTGAGCTGAAAATTCTTATTCATTGATACTAATAGCCTTTTTATTCATCTACCAGTACAACCTCACAAAATAGTGATTATTTTTTAGACAGATTACATAAGTTTCTGATAACTAAAGAAATAATATACAGCCTTACATTATGAACGAAAGCGGTTGTATGTTGGCTTTTTGGAGCAAGGACTTCAAAAAACTTAAATCACGTGAAGCTTCATAACGTCGCCGATCATTTCGACTTTAACCGATGATTGGCTTTAGACAATCTCCAGTTATTGGCTTTAGACAATCTCCAGTTATTGGCTGCTCTTTTTTAGGTATTCCAACCCACAAGCTCTAGTTCCAGTGCACCCCATCCTAGCCTTCCCCTTGGAAGAAAAAAGGGGAAGGGACAAGCCATCGTATCTATTCAGTTTCGCGGCGGTAAATCCTTGTAAAAGAAATGCTTCAGGTAAGGTCAATCGGTGTTTTCGATGAGGTAGGCGGCAGTTTCGAAGAGAAACACCGATTGAGCTGGTGATGGTCGAGTGGTGAGGTGAAGGTCAGGTCAAAGCCCTTTTTGAAGCCGTGTTTCTGGTTACGAGAGGCTCATGGTGCAAAAAGGGGTTCGACCCTTGCTTCATTACATCACCAGTTATTTCGACTTTAACCGATGATTGGCTTTAGACAATCTCCAGTTATTGGCCTAAAGACCAACCTACAAGAAAATCGCATTCATTGAGTTTTGGACGCTAGCAAAAAGTTACACGTTCAGCAGAGCGTAATAAAGGTCAGGAAAACAAAGCGTTGAAATGGAATCCGTAAAACCAAAGATACAACCCCATCCTAGCCTTCCCCTTGGAAGAAAAAAGGGGAAGGGACAAGCCATCGTATTCAGCCAGTTTTGCAGCTGTAAATTCTTGTAAAAGAAATGCTTCAGGTAAGGTCAATCGGTGTTTTCGATGAGGTAGGCGCTTGTTTTGAAGAGAAAGTTTCGAAGAGAAACACCGATTGAACTAGTGGCGGAATCCTTTAAACAAAAAAACCGCTGAGGTCAGCGGTTTGTCTTTGTTCACAGCTCAAGTACTTATGAAAGTAGGGCTTTCAATGCATTAGTTAATGCGGTCATTTCGGCGTCTGTGCCTATGGTGATGCGTAGGTAGTTGCCGATGCGTGGTTTGTTGCTGCCAAAGAAGCGCACTAGGATGCCTTGTTCTTTGAGTGCAAGGTAGATGGCTTCGGCGTTTTTCTCTGGGTGTGTCACGAAGACGAAGTTGGTTGCCGATGGCAGTACGCTAAAGCCTAGGGCTTTTAGGTCGTTGACAGACTGTTCGCGTGTGGCGATGGTTTTGTCGCAGATTTCTTTTAGGTAGCTTTCGTCTTCTACCGCGGCGGTTGCGCCTGCTAAGGCGATGCGGTCGATTGGGTAGGAGTTGAAGGAGTTTTTCAAACGCTCTAGCCCTTCGATCAAGTCTGGGTGACCCAGTGCATAGCCGACGCGAATACCGGCCAAGGCGCGGGATTTTGATAGGGTTTGCACGACGAGTAGGTTCGGGTATTGGTTCACTAGGGTCGCGGCGCTGTGTGCGCCGAAGTCGACGTAGGCTTCGTCTACTAACACAACCACTTCTGGGTTGGCGTTTAGGATGACTTCGATGTCTGCCAGCGGTAATGCCATGCCCGTTGGTGCATTCGGGTTAGTGACGACGACGCCAGAAACGTCTAGGTTTTGGTAATCTGCTGGTACGATATTGAAGTCGTCATCCAGTGGGATCAGCTTAGGTTCGATGCTGTATAAACCCGCGTACACTTTATAGAAGCTGTAGGTAATGTCGGCAAACGCTAATGGCTTGCCACCCGCAAAGTAGCCCATAAATGCCAAGGCCAGTACTTCGTCTGAACCGTTGCCCACAAACACTTGATCCGCGTTGAGATGATAGCTGGTTGCGAGTGCATTTTTTAGCGTCACGCAATTTGGATCTGGATAAAGTCGTAAGCGTTCACTTACTTGCTCTTGCATGGCAACTAGCGCTTTTGGTGATGGCGCGTAGGGACTTTCGTTGGTGTTTAGCTTGATGTACTTTTTGTCTTGCGGTTGTTCGCCTGGCACATAAGGGTCAAGAGAAGCTATTTTATCTGTCCAAAAACGACTCATTCTACTCTCCATTTGTTAAAGGGGTCAGACCCTTTACGCTGTGGTATTTGCTGCTGGGTATCCATAAAATAAGGCCTCAATTGAGGCCTTATAAATACATTACGATTCGTCAGTCACTGTCCGGCCTAGGATCAGTCCTGAGGCTTCATATGAGGGAACAACAATACGTCACGGATAGATGGCGCATCGGTGAACAACATCACCAAGCGGTCGATACCGATACCTTCACCAGCGGTTGGTGGTAGGCCGTATTCTAGGGCGTTGATGTAATCTGCATCGTAATGCATGGCTTCATCATCACCCGCGTCTTTTTCTGCTACTTGGCGCTTGAAACGTTCAGCTTGGTCTTCAGGGTCGTTAAGCTCCGAGAAGCCATTGGCGATTTCGCGGCCACCAACGAAGAATTCAAAACGGTCAGTAATGAAGTCGTTGTCGTCGTTACGACGTGCAAGAGGTGACACTTCTGCTGGGTATTCTGTGATGAATGTCGGCTGATCCAATTTGTGCTCAGCCGTTTCTTCAAAGATTTCAGTCCATAGTTTACCAAGACCCCAAATCGGTTTAACGTCGATTTTAAGTCCTTTCGCTACGGCAGTGGCTTTTTCTAATGTGCTTAGGTCGTCTGCGGTCAACGTTGGGTTGTAGTGCAGGATAGACTCAAGCATGGTCATGCGAACAAACGGCGCGCCGAAGTCGTATTCAGACCCTTGGTACGTCACTGTCATTGTGCCCAATACTTTATCTGCTACGTCACGCAACATCGCTTCTGTTAGATCCATTAGATCTTTGTAGTCAGCGTACGCTTGGTAGAATTCGATCATGGTGAATTCTGGGTTGTGACGAGTGGAAGTCCCTTCGTTACGGAAGTTACGGTTGATCTCGAATACGCGCTCAAAACCACCCACGACCAAACGCTTCAAGTAAAGCTCAGGAGCGATGCGCAAGTACATGCTCATGTCCATTGCGTTGTGATGCGTAATGAAAGGACGCGCCGTCGCACCACCAGGAATGGTTTGTAGCATTGGCGTTTCTACTTCCATGAAACGACGATCTTCTAGGAAGCGACGAATCGTAGAGATGATTTTTGAACGCATTTGGAACGTAGCACGAGATTCATCGTTAACGATCAAGTCAACATAACGCTGGCGATAGCGCATTTCCATGTCAGACAAACCATGGTGCTTATCTGGCAATGGACGTAATGATTTGGTTAGCAATTGCGCTTCGTGCATGTCAATGTACAAATCGCCTTTACCAGACTTATGCACTGGGCCTGAGATACCAATGATATCGCCCAAATCCCATGTTTTCTGTTCTGCAAGCAATTCAGGGCTCAACACTTTACGGTTGATGTAGGCTTGGATCTGACCTGTCATGTCTTGTAACAACATGAAAGCACCACGGTTACGCACGATACGACCGGCGATGCTAACAACGTGATTCTTTTCTTCTAATGCTGGCTTTTCAATGTCGCCAAATTCTTCTTGTAGGTCGGCGGCGTAAGCGTCGCGACGAAACGCATTAGGGTAGGCATTGCGCTGCTCACGGATGGCAGACAATTTACTGCGACGTTCCGCTACTAAGCGATTGTCTTCAGATTGTGTGTTTAACTCTGTGCTGTTTTCGTTAGACATGATTTGCTAGCTACTCTTCAAAATGGGTTCTGGCGCTTTACAGGCCTTGTTTTAAGCTTGCGACGATAAATTGATCTAGATTGCCATCCAACACCGCGCCTGTGTTTGATGATTCCACACCGGTACGCAAATCTTTAATGCGTGACGCGTCTAGCACGTAGGAGCGAATCTGGCTGCCCCAACCAATGTCAGACTTACTGTCTTCTACTGCTTGCGCTGCTTCGTTGCGTTTCATCATTTCAAATTCGTACAATTTGGCACGAAGTTGTTTCATGGCGAAATCACGGTTAGCGTGCTGCGAGCGCTGATTCTGACACTGTACAACGATGTTCGTTGGAATGTGCGTGATACGAACAGCCGAGTCAGTGGTGTTTACGTGCTGACCACCAGCACCGGATGAACGGTAGGTGTCAGTACGGATATCCGCCGGATTAATCTCGATGTCTACGTTGTCGTCTACTTCTGGAGAAACGAACACAGAGGCAAATGAGGTATGTCGACGATTACCAGAGTCAAATGGCGATTTACGAACCAAGCGATGAACGCCTGTTTCGGTACGTAACCAGCCAAAGGCGTACTCGCCTTCAAAACGAATCGTTGCCGATTTGATACCTGCTACATCGCCAGCGGAGACTTCCATCAGCTCAACTTTAAAGCCTTTGTCTTCACCCCAACGCAAATACATGCGCAATAGGATATTCGCCCAATCCTGAGCTTCGGTACCACCGGAACCAGATTGAATATCAAGGAAGGCGCTACTGGCATCCATCTCCTTGGAAAACATACGGCGAAATTCAAGTTTGGCCAGTAGTTCTTCAAGGTCGGACAATTCAAGCCTAACCGCGTCTACGGATTCTTCATCGTCGTCTTCAACAGCAAGGTCCAATAAATCTTTGGAATCTACTAGGCCGCTTTCCATACTCTCTAACGTATCGACCACGGCTTCTAAAGAAGCGCGTTCTTTACCTAGTTTTTGAGCATAGTCTGGGTCATTCCAAACATCTGGATCTTCAAGTTCTCGGTTAACTTCTTCTAGGCGCTCTTTCTTTGACTCGTAGTCAAAGATACCCCCGGAGGGTTAAAGCACGTTCAGACAGGTCTTTTATCTTAGAAAGTATCGGGTTGATTTCCATATTGGCGTCAATTTGCTATAAACAGTGTGGATAAAGTGAATCTAGAATTGTAACGAATTTACCCGCAGCATAAAATGCCATTTGCTACCTAATGATGGAAAAACAGACCATTTTTTTGTGGGCCTTGCTATCGACTGGAGTCTATATGGACAAGCCAAGCGTTTCAGTGAATATATTGGGACAAACATTTAAGATAAATTGCCCTAAAGGGCATGAAGCAGATTTGAAAGAAGCCGCTGAGTATCTCAACAATCAAATGCGCGGAATCAAAGCCGGTGGAAAAATCATCGGTTTAGAAAAGATTGCCGTATTAGCTGCATTGAATATTACTCACGATATGCTTTCAGGGCAAAAACACGCCCGTTCAAACGAGCAACAACTGCGAGAACTGACTTCACAGTTGGATTCGGCTTTAACGCATAAAACAAAAGCTGGTTAAAGAGTAATCCACACGGATTATTCTTTAACCTATTTTTTGCATTGCAAGCTAGACAACACGAATATTCTTCATATAGCTCAGAAAACATAAGAGGAGTATGGGTGATTTCTACTAGAAGTTACTTTATACTTCTCTTGTTTCCTGGGTTGTTCGAGGCGGCTTAACGCCCTTGAGCCTATGAGTAATACCCCGGAAGGAGACTGTGAGTTTGGTGTGCATGTCCGTGCGTCGGAAAGCCTAAAAAACTTCAGATCCCTCCACCTTGAACCACTGGGTTCAAGGCCAATAGTCGAAACGGCAACTTGGGAAACTCTTTTATGCCTTCACCTTCTAATTCTAGAGAAATACTCAGACGCCAACTGCGTCAAGCCAGACGACACTTGTCCAACGAAGCACAAGCACTTGCTGCTGAGCAACTTATTGCTCAATTCGTTACCAGCCCTTTATCTGACACTCTTTCTCAAGGTACTCGTATTGCACTTTACCTGAGCAACGATGGTGAAATCTCCCCAGATTCCTTATGCCAATATTTTTGGCAACACAACATTGACGTTTATTTGCCAGTCATCCATGACAACGCACTAAAATTTGCACGTTATACTTCGACATCCGAATGGACTGAAAATCGTTTTGGCATTAAAGAACCCATTGATTCAGACCCCATTGATGGATTAGAACTGGACGCGGTATTTTTGCCTTTGGTCGGCTTTGATGTTGAAGGCGGTCGTTTAGGCATGGGCGGTGGTTTTTATGATCGCACCTTTGAGCATAAACAAGCCCACTCTACTCCTGTTTTAATCGGATTGGCTCATGATTGCCAAGAAGTGGCTAAACTGCCAGTGGAAAGCTGGGATGTGCCTCTTGATATCATACTGACGCCTTCTTCTTTGATTCAACTTAATCCCTAGCGCCCAATACTTAGAACACTTAGCGCCTAGTGGTGACAACGAACAAGATCAAATACAAAAAGACCGATATGAGGCAATCTTATCGGTCTTTTTATGCGTCACGTAGCTAGCGTTGACGTCTCAACCAGCGCATGGATTAAAACGCCATATCATAACCAATAGAAAGAGCCATGCTTCTTGGCAGCACGCTACCACCTTCTATTTTTTGCAAACCATAAGCGACATCGACGTTAAGGCGACGGAACAAGGTCAAACCTGCGGTCACATAACTCAGTTGCGTACCAGCAAAGTTCTCGCGATAACCAACTCTTAAGCCTGGTGCAAACACCGAATCACTAAAGTACGCCAGCGAGACAACGCCCCATTGGTAATCATCGCCTACTGGGTCTTTTACGCCATTAACATCGTAAGATGCAGATAAGATCCATTGTCTATTTCGTGAAGTAATCGCCCCATCAATGGTGCCTTGCACTTCCATTTTATAGGTGTCTGAAAGTGATAATTTGCCATCACCAGCCAACGCATTGGCGGCTTGACAGCTGGTCAATGAAGAGCCCGATAATCCTGAGCAATCGCCCAAATCACCAAAATCAAACGTGGGCTGATTTATATTGGCAAGGGTCGCACCAAGCTGATAATGATTGCTTACCCAAATCGCCCCTAGATCAATGCCCACGCCCGACGAGGCCTTTTTTCCGTCGGTTAACGAATCCATGAAGACATCGCTCGCATCGTCATTCTCGTCTGTTAATACTGCTAAAGAACGACCTAACGAGATTCTATGAAAATTGGCTTTCACGCCGCCGACCAATTCGCCAACCGGTGTTCTTAGCATTAATTGACTGTAACCAAGGCCAACACGAATGTCTGTGGCGGCTTTCACATACAAAGAGGTATTTGAACTCAGCTTATAATCTGAACCTGATGCTGTGGAAGTAATGTCGTCTGATAAGACATTTGCCTTACCAACAAAAGAGCCACTGGCATCCAGTATAAACGCACCGCGCGTACGGGTTTTATAAATGAAAGGCATAAAAGGCACTTGAGTACTGCCAGACACTTTGACATAAGCACTATCGGCAATATCACTAATAATAGAATTGGCATCGCCTATGGCTGCGTTCGCTTCTGCCACTGACGAATAATTAGTGCGATCTAGAATATTCTCTAAATCATCCACTCGATCGGTGAAATGACTCACTTTACCCACTTCGTAAGACAAACCAATGGGCCCTAAAAACCCCGCTCGCCAGCTTTTACCCGCCGATGTACTGGCCATAACATAGGGTGCTGCTGGGTTAGAAAGCGATGTGGATAAGGCCCGAGGATTCACTGCGCCACTTAATGTGTAACTGGAACCAACCGGTAAATACACTGGCATGGCAGCCATGGCAGCACTGCTCAGCAGGCACATTGCTGTCAAAGTAAGAGACTTCTTCATGTTTTCAACCACGCCTTTCTTCCTTTAGGGAGTGTACAAAAGAGGTAAAAGTAGATCACCATCACCTCATAATATAGAAGAAAAGACGAACATCAACTGACTAAAAACTGACAGTGATAATTTTCCACAAAAAAAGCCGTGTAACGGGTACGTTAAACGGCTTTTAAGTCATTACATTAGATGACAACTGTTAAGCAAGAATCAAAGCAGGCGACGCAATGCCTCTAGATCTTCTTCTGTATCCACACCGTGCGGCGGCAATCCATCTGCTTTCGCAACCTGAACGTTAATGCCTTGGTGTAGAAACCTAAGCTGCTCTAGCTTTTCCCACTTTTCCAATGGCGACATTGGCAAGGTAGCATATTTTGCCAACAGACTCGCACGGTAAACATACAAGCCAATATGGCGTAGCGCTGGGAAGTCAGCAGGAAGCGACTGCGGTTGCGTTTTGTCCATGAAACCAGTGCGATCCCATGGTATTGCCGCGCGACTGAAATACAGCGCTCGCTGCTTTTCATCACACACTACTTTGACGACGTTAGGATTAAACAATTCCTCTACGTCATCAATCAAACAAGCTATGGTCGCCATTTCAGAGTCAGCATCATCTGCTAGGGCTGCGACCGTAGCATGGATAAGGGCAACTGGCAGAAACGGTTCATCACCTTGTACATTCACGATGATTTCATCTTGCTGCCAACCCATAATAGATGCGACTTCCGCTAGGCGCTCAGTGCCATTTTCATGGTCATCACGGGTCATTACGACGGGCGCTCCAAAGGCTTTTGCGGCTTGTGCAATTACCTCATGATCGGTCGCGACAGTGACAGATTTTGCACCGGCTTTTAACGCCAGCTCATAAACCCACTGCAAAACAGGCTTACCACCTAAATCTGCCATGAGCTTCTGCGGAAAACGCTGAGACGCATAGCGAGCAGGAATAACGATGTGGAAATCAGGCAAGGATACACTCATTTTTTCTCGAACTCCGGTTTTTGTGCCAGTGCATAAGCGTCTTCTAATGCCATACGAAAGGCTAAAATCACATCAGCGACCTCACGAGCAACGCCCTGCCCTGCGGCTTTATTTAATATAAAGTGACAGTGACGCTGTACTAAAACATGGGCATCGCTTGGACAAAAAGACACCCCAACTTTGGGCATCACTTGTAGGTCTATCACATCATCACCCACATACGCGCTTTGCTCTGGGGTTAATTGAAGCGTTTCAACCAGCTCATCAAAGGCGGCGGCTTTATCATGACAACCCGGATAAAAATGCTCTACCCCCAAATCTTCCATGCGTTTGCGCAAAGGCGCAGAATCTTTGGCGGTAATCACCGCCACGGTAACGCCCCACTTGGGTAGCAACTTCATCGCTACCCCGTCTTTGACATTAAAGCGCTTAATTTCTTCCCCTTGAGCGGAGTAAAGCAGACCGCCATCCGTTAAAACGCCATCCACATCAAACACAACTAGCTTCAAGGCTGATAGCTTTTCTTTAAGGGCTTTTGCTTCTAATAACGATGGGTAAGACGCAAGAAAATCCACATCCATTGGTTAGGCGCTCGTATCTAGCGTTTCAAATGTTTTAACCAATTCATCAAGCTGTTTCATTTGCTTTAAGAACGGCGCTAATTTGCCTAATGGCAAGGCACATGGACCATCGCATTTTGCGTTATCAGGATCAGGATGCGTTTCTAAGAATAAACTGGATAAACCAAGAGACATGCCTGCTCGTGCCAATTCAGTCACTTGCGCACGACGACCATCGGCCGAATCAGAACGGCCACCAGGGCGCTGCAAAGAATGCGTTACGTCAAACATCACTGGGTATTCGAATTTCTTCATTTCACCAAAGCCCAACATGTCCACCACCAAGTTGTTGTAACCCATCATGGTGCCACGCTCACACAGCATAAGATTGCTGTTACCGGCTTCTTCACACTTGGTCAAAATATGTTTCATTTCGTGTGGCGCAAGAAATTGTGCTTTCTTGATGTTAATAACCGCACCCGTTTTGGCCATCGCCACTACAAGATCAGTTTGACGAGAAAGAAAGGCGGGTAATTGGATTACGTCAGCTACTTCTGCCACAGCGGCACATTGGTGTTCTTCATGAACATCGGTAATCACTGGCACACCAAAGGTGTCTTTGATTTCTTGTAGGATCTTCAACCCTTCTTCTAGGCCTGGGCCACGAAAAGAGTTGATAGAAGAGCGATTCGCTTTATCAAAAGAGCCTTTAAACACATAAGGAATGCCCAATGCTTCGGTCACTTTAACGTGCTCTTCCGCCACTTTCATTGCCAAGTCACGGGACTCTAATACGTTCACACCACTAAAAAGCACAAAAGGAAGGTGGTTTGCGACTTCGATATTCGCGCCAATTTTAATAATTTTATTTCCGTGTGACATTAGTCGCTCCAGTTTATAGTTTGGTTCATGCGCTCCTCTTTAAACGGGAGCAACAAATAAAATAGCTTTTATCGATCGTAAATTTCTAGAATACCGGTCAGAGCATTTTCGTCGTTCGTGACCACCAGCAAGGTGATTTTATCGCGCAACATTTGCTCTTCAGCTTGTACGATCATGATGTTTTCATTGATCGTTTTGGGATTCGGCGTCATCAATTCAGACATTTTTTTATCGATCATACCCGCGCTGTCTTTGAGCATGGCGCGACGTAAATCGCCATCGGTAAAAATACCCAGAAGATGACCTTTTTCCTGTATCAACACCACCCCCATACGACCATGGGTCATTACTGAAATCGCCTCTTTTAACGTAGCGTCAGGTTCACACACAGGTAGATTATCACTGTGCATAAGGTCTTTAACTCGGGTCAATAACTTACGACCTAAGCTGCCACCGGGGTGAAAACGCGCAAAATCTTGTGGCTGAAAATCTCGACATTCCATTAACGCAACCGCCAACGCATCGCCCATGGCGGTGGTCATTGTGGTTGAGGTGGTAGGTGCTAAATTATTGGGACAAACTTCACGGTCGATGGAAATATCCAAGACACAATCACAATGCTTCGCCAAGGTAGAATGGATATTACCTACAATCGCAATACTGGGATTACCGAAGCTTTTTAATGATGGCAATAAACGCATCAACTCTTCGGTTTCACCTGAATAGCTAATTAATACCAAGGTGTCTTGTGGCTGAATCATGCCAAGGTCGCCATGAAACGCTTCACCGGGATGAAGAAAAAAACTTGGAGTGCCTGTAGAAGCTAAGGTGGCGGCGATCTTCTTGCCGATTAAACCAGACTTACCCATTCCACAAATGACCGTTCGACCTTTACTAGACAAGATCATGCGAACGGCTTTAGCAAACTCTTCCGTCACTTGATTCGCTAGGCTGGCTAGGGCTTGAGCTTGTATTGATAAGGTCCGATGAGCACTCTCGATAAGGGTATCAGAGTGAATACTTTTAGGCTCTAAAGAAGCTTTGATAAAAGATGGACTAGTAGAAGATGGATCGCTCATAAGACATCTCTGAATAATTAAGTTAAATGATTATACAGAGGTCGAAGCAGGTCGCCTACCACAGAGCGAACTTTCCCGCTCACTCTGTGGTGACTTAGCGCATGATTACGCTATTGGTGTATTAAGGCTGCGTTATGATGTCGTAACCGCTTAACGAAGGCAGCTCATGAACTGGCCGCTAATTTCTGTCAAAAAGGCCAGATAAGCACCACGATTCATCACTATGTCTGTTCCTAATGGGTCTAGAGGAACCGATTTAACCTTAGTGCCTTCTAACAATGTTTTGACGATAGCAGGACTAAATTGCGGCTCACTAAAAACACATTGCACCTTGTGATCATTAATCATGTCACGCAGTTCGGCCACTTTTTTCGCACCAGGTTTACGCTCTGGGCTCACTGTCACTTCCCCAACATGGTCTAAGCCATAGTGCTGCTCAAAGTAGCCATAACCATCATGGAATACGATATAAGGTACATTTTTAACAGACGCTAAAGAGGCTTTAATTTCTGCATCTTTTTTCGCTAACCCTTTTTCAAAGGTAACGAGGTTTTGTTGATAATAGCTAGCGTTTGCTGAGTCTAGAGCGACTAATCGTTTTGTTACTGCTTCAGCAAGAACTTTGGCATTGTTTGGTGATAACCAAACATGAGGATTGACGCCTTCATGATGATGCCCTTCTTCGTGACTGGCATGTTCATCATGGTCCATATCTCCGTCATGATGCTCTTCGTGATCTGCATGATCATCATGGTCTGCATGTTCATCATGACCTACGTGCTCTTCGTGATGTTCTTCTTCATGACCTTTATCAAATTCTTGTAAGGTCATGCCTTTTAACGCCAACCATTCAATCGACGATTTTTCTTTCCCCGCATTTTCTAATGGTTTCTCTAAGAAACGTTCCAAAGATTCACCCACCCAAACGACAGTATCAGCTTGGTTGATTTTTCTAAGGTCAGAAGGACGTAACGCAAAGTCATGGGGAGAAGCAGTACTAGAAACAATTTGCTCTATATTCGCACGATCACCAGCAATAGCAGCAACCACCATAGATACCGGTTTAATACTGGTAACTATCGTAGGTTTAGCAAACAAAACCGGAGACAATACAGACACACTCAAGGCAACCAGAAGCTTATTCATTGTTGTTAAATCACTCTTAAATAAATGTTATAACGTAACATTACAAAATTAACGAGCTAGTTTCAAGTAGGTTTAACAAAGTTATCTAAAGATTAAACCTACTCACTCTACTTAAGTTGCAAAGAATTTAAGGTAATTGGGCGCACTACCAAACCGGCACGCTGGCCAATCGGCACATTGGTATTAGGGAAAATGATCGCATCACCCGTCGCTTTAACTAAATACTGACTTTTAGAAGAATGCGCCAATTCATAACCTTGTTCAAACTCGGTAAAATTTTTAACGTCGTCAGAAATAGTCAGTTGATAATCTTCATGGTCTTTCAACAGGGCGTCCTGTACGACAAACAATTTCATTGGGTGATTGTCTAACTGAACCGCGTCTGATTGAAAAAAGCCATCGCTGATAAGTGATGTCAGAGTGTGTTTAATACTATCAAAACGAGATAAATCGTTTTCACCAAAAGGATATACTTTGCCTAGTTCAACCGTGAACCCATGAGCACCATGTACAGCTGAAGAGTAATACGAAAATGTGGTCGTAGGCTGATGAGATAACAGCACCGCATCAATGCCTGATGCCGCCAAAAACGCCAACTGCTCTTTATCGTATGCCGCGTCACCAATAAAAGGATATACGACAAATTTTTCGTACTCAGAGCCGCGAATGGCGGTATGCAGATCATAATGAAGACGCTGGCTTCCTTTAGGGCTTTCATTGAAAAAACTCGTTACCGCTTGCTCCAATCGCTGAGCTCTGGGCACTTCAATACCCTCATGGTTGCGCCATGCTCCGCTAAACAATCGATTTAAGTTAACATCACAGAAACGCTCAGCAATGTTGGCTGAAACAGGGTTGCCAATAATCACTAAAAGACGAACGTTCAAAACAAGACGATCTTCCAAAATGGCTTTCACCAATTGATTAACCAGTTCAATAGGGCCTGTTTCGTTGCCATGAATGCCCACGGATAACACGAGATTAATGTCGGACTTTTGCTTAGGCTCCAATCTTAAAATCCCTGTTTCCTCAATAAAACCAACGCCGCTGGAAAAAGCCACCTCAAAAGGAGTAAGAGCAGTAGGATTTTTTAGGGTCAGAGCAAGAAAATCATTATCAGGGATCATCATAGTTTCCATTAAAACGGCTTATTGAAGAGTCTTAAATATCTAAATAAAAAAACAAATTAGGCTGCTCTATCATACCTTTTTTACTCGTTAGTATCCCTTTCTCAGATACCCAAAAGACCTGAAAGAAAAGTTAAGGTCGACTTTTAGACAGCAGACTCTAGCAGCAATCCTTTTCTTTCATTAAAAATGCCGATACCCTTTGTTCTGACACATCCTTTTACATTCCGAGACCCTTATGCCCACCACCGACGAAATCATCACTTTAGTGGATAAACACAATACTGTCATTGGAGAAATTCCTCGCCGTTTGATGAATTTTGGAGAAGATTATCACCGAGTCACCTACATTTTAGTGTTTAATAAAAGTGGTCATTTAATCGTCCAAAAACGCACTGACAACAAGGCTTTTTGCCCCGGTTACTATGGCGTCTCGACGGGGGGCGTTGTCGATAGTGGAGAATCTTATATTGACTCTGCTCACCGAGAACTGGAAGAAGAGCTCGGTATAGACTTGCCACTTACTTCTCAAGGTATTTTTTTTACTGAAGGAGAAAGCTTTAGAATTTGGGGGAAAATTTATACCTGTTGCTATGATGAGAAGCGTGATGGTGAACTCAAACTTCAAGCTAAAGAAGTGGCATCTATCCACGAAATGAGTATAAATAACATACTAGAAAACCCAGATAATTTGCTTTTCACACCAGACTCTTTGGATGCCTTACGACACTATGCAAACAAACTTACTCAACCGCTGCCAAGCGATCCTGCCTAACATTATGCTTGTCGCTTTGCTTTTATCCGGCAAAGCGGTTGCTCAAGAACGTTGGCAGACAGACGCTTATATACAACAGAGCTTTATCAAAATAGCACTGGAGCGCGAGTATAAAGAGTCCAAACACCCCAAACTCATTCGCTGGGAAAAGCCCATTAAGGTATTTTTCAAAAGCGATATGGGCGATGCTCAACTTCAACGCAACCTACTCACCATACAGATGCAGCATCTTGCCCATATTTCAGGTATGCCTATCAGCTTTACACCCTACGCAAAAGACGCTGGGATTTTAATAATATTTACCTCTTATAACACCATAGAAGATAAGGTTCGAACCTATATTGGTGATCCAGAGAAAATCCGTAAAGCACTAAATGAAGCCGTTTGTTTGGGTAACTTTCGTACCAATAAGCGCTCCGAAATAACTCGGGCGGTTATTATCATTCCTGTAGATTTCGCAAGAGAAAAAGCACGTTTGCTTGATTGCGTCGTTGAAGAAATAACCCAAACACTGGGCTTACCTAACGATTCAAACGATGTATTTCCTTCTGTGTTTAATGACGTCAGTATCGATACTTATTTAAGCCCATTAGATTATATTTTACTAAAGGCACTTTATTCGCCTCACCTCAGACCTGGGATGACAGTAAAACAAACCAAAGCCGCCTTTCCCAAGGTACTCAAAGACTTACATGCTTCCGGCGATATTGAAAATGCAGCCAGTCGCGTACAAATTGACAGTTTACGGAGCTATGTAGGAGACTAATCGGACTTTAGATCATCGTAAGAAAGTATGAGATAAATCAACTTCTCAGTCTTTTTTACATAACTTCCCATAAATTGTATTTATTGAATCTACTTTTACTAAGCAAGTTAGGTAAAATACCCTCACCAAAGAACTAATCGGAGAGTCTGAATGTTTCCTGAGCTCAAAAATGATCGCTTCTTGCGTGCCCTACTCAAGCAGCCTGTTGATGTAACGCCAGTATGGATGATGCGTCAAGCAGGTCGCTATTTACCAGAGTATCGAGCAAGTCGTGCACACGCTGGCGATTTTTTGAGCCTATGTAAAAATGATGCTTTCGCCTGCGAAGTAACACTTCAACCACTTGAACGTTATGAGCTAGATGCTGCCATTCTATTTTCAGACATTCTAACCATTCCTGATGCTATGGGCTTAGGTCTGTACTTTGAAACCGGTGAAGGTCCAAAATTCAAGCATACCATTCGCTCAAAAGCAGACGTTGACGCCCTGCCTATCACCACGGCTAACGATTTAGATTACGTGATGAAAGCCGTCACGACGATTCGTCATGCCCTAAATGGTCGCGTACCGTTAATTGGCTTCTCTGGCAGCCCATGGACTCTCGCAACCTATATGATTGAAGGCGGTTCAAGTAAAGATTTCCGCCATATCAAAGCGATGATGTACCAGTCTCCAGAAGTCCTTCACGCATTATTAGATAAGCTTGCTCAATCTGTTACGGCGTATCTTAACGGCCAGATTCTTGCTGGCGCTCAAGCGGTTCAAATTTTTGACACTTGGGGCGGCGTACTAAGCGGCCCTATGTACCAACAATTTTCACTGATGTATATGAAACAAATTATGGATGGTTTGATCCGCAATCATGAAGGTCAACAAATTCCAGTCATTGTATTCACCAAGAACGGCGGACAATGGCTAGAAAACATCGCCGCTACTGGGCCTGATGCTATCGGCCTGGACTGGACAACCGACATAGCTGAAGCTCGTGCACGCATTGGTGATAAGGTCGCACTTCAAGGCAATATGGACCCATGTGTGCTTTATGCGGATAAAGCCATTATCGAAAGAGAAGTGGCAACGGTATTAGAAGGGTTTGGTCATGGCACCGGGCATGTCTTCAATCTGGGCCATGGTATTCATCAATTTGTAGACCCTGATCAACCGAAATACATGATCGACGCGGTTCACGAACTTAGCGCAAAATACCACGAACAAAAATTCGATGACCTAGACTCATTAAATGACTTGGATTCATAACGTCAATTTGACGATGTGATTTTGCTAGCACAAAAAAAGGCGCCTGCTTTAATAGCGATTAAAGCAGGCGCTTTTTTTATTCTACAATCTTGCGTTAAGCGGCTTTGATGGCTAATAAACGATGGGTACAGGCTTCGTCTACGCGTTTATTTTGCTCACACCAAACGCCATTTCCTGTACGTTTCATACATTTAAAGTCATCATTTACATAACAACAAACGTGGTCATAGCCTCTTTGGTCTAACCAAGACAATCGACCTAGTGTCATGTCGTTTCCTTGGCCGATCACAACAAATCTAAGTTGAAGATCCATGCTGCTGTTTTGAACAGAAAAACTCATTAAATTCTGCGGCGCTGAGGTTCTGGTAAAATGCATCTTGGCCACTTTCTGTAAACTCTGGATTAAGCGTGCCATAAATCCTTCTACTTCAGACTTGAAGACAAGAAAAGAGTCATTATTTTGCATATTACACCTCAACGATCCATCAGTGGGATAACTAATATAGACCATAACGGATTCGTCAGTAGCGAGTTTTACACGAGAGTGTTACTTTTACTTAAACAATGCATATTTACTTGTATGGAGAAAAAACAATGAAGTTAATCACCGCCATTATTAAGCCTTTTAAATTAGATGAGGTACGCGAAGCGTTATCTGAGATAGGTATTAGTGGTATTACCGTCACTGAAGTAAAAGGGTTTGGTCGCCAACGCGGTCACACTGAGCTATACCGAGGTGCAGAGTATGTTGTCGACTTTCTTCCAAAAGTGAAACTCGAACTTGCTGTTGATCTTGATCAAATGGAACGTGCTATTGAAGCAATCCAACACAGCGCAAACTCAGGAAAAATTGGCGATGGTAAGATCTTTGTTACCGATCTCGAACAGATTATCCGTATCCGTACCGGTGAAACAGGTGCCGATGCGATCTAAGCGTCTCGCTGTTTAGCCCTAAAGGTATTGTCTGAACAAAAAAGCACAATGCAAATCACCATAAAAAAAAGAGGCTGAGCCTCTTTTTTTTATGGTGGCGTTTGGTAAAACACCTCACACCACCATTTTTATACTGATCCGTCCACGTAGTGGATTAACCTTTATTTGGCACCTTAATGGATACTGTTCCCAAATAGCGATTTTGACGTTTTTCTATCTGACGGAAAATAGCAATAATAACAATGCTAATCGCTAGATAAATAACACCCGCTGCTAGGAATATTTCCATTGGCGTATACGTTCTAGCAATAATGGTTCGCGCCATACCGGTCAAATCCAAAATCGTGATGGTACTGGCCAAGGCACTGCCTTTTAACATCAAGATAATTTCATTACCGTAAGCAGGCAACACTATACCAAATGCACGTGGTAACAGTACACGACGATACATTTGTGCTTTGCTCATACCAACCACTTTACAGGCTTCCACTTCACCCTGTGGAATCGCCTGAATAGCGCCACGAAATATCTCTGCCGTGTAAGCAGAAGTATTTAAGGTAAAGGCAATAATTGCACACCAAAATGGCTCTCGCAAAATTGGCCATAGAAAACTATCGCGAACGGCATCAAATTGTGACGCGCCATAATAAACTAAGAAAATCTGTACCAACAACGGCGTACCGCGAAAAAAGAAGATATAAGCAAATGGTACCGCGCGTATCCATAGCACAGGAGAAATGCGTGCTAACGCTACCGGTAATGCTAAAGCTCCGCCTAGTACAATCGACAAGATAACCAATTGTAAACTAACCCAAGCCCCTTCTAATAAACGAGGGAAGTATTCTACGATTACTGAGAAATCCATCGTCTACCCTCTTGTTAAGCCACGACGTGCGCGCTTTTCCAAATAAGAAACCACAACCATAGAAACTACGGTCAATGCCAGATACATAAAAGCAGCCACTAGATAGAACAAGAAAGCCTGTTTAGTGCTACTCACTGCAATATTAGCCTTACGCATAATGTCTTCTAGACCAACGATAGACACCAATGCTGTATCTTTTAGCAATACTAAAAATAAATTACCTAAACCTGGTAAAGCAATCCGCCAAACCTGCGGTAAAATTATTCGATAAAACTTACGAGCTGGCCCCATCCCTAATGCGACGGCTGCTTCATCCTGTCCTTTAGGAATAGACTGTAAAGCACCACGAAACACTTCTGTCGCGTAAGCACCAAACGTCAATCCTAGCGCCGTTACACCGGCAGCAAACGGACCTATTTCAATATATTTGTCGTAACCAAACACACTGGCAATCGCCATTAACACGGACGTAGCACCAAAATAAATAATCAATACTGTCAATAATTCCGGAATACCCCGAATCAAGGTCGTATAGATATTCGCAATCCACTGTAGCGGTTTTATTGACGATAACTTAGCGGCGGCGCCTAATAAACCAAGCACAAGACCAACAACTAAAGAAGCAAGAGCAAGCTCTACCGTGACCAATGCGCCTTGTAACAGCTGATGACCGAATCCATGAAGATCAATCATATTTTTTTCTCAGAATTAAGCAGAAAACAATCCCTTTGACTCAGTAACAGAGCCAAAGGGTATGTCGATTTTCTATTGTTTAGTAGATAGAAAATGGGAAGTATTTAGCGTTGATTTTTTGGTAAGTACCGTTCGCTAAAATTTCTTTTAGTGCTTCATTTAATTTATCTTTTAACTTATCGCCTTTACGAACAGCAATACCGATTTTGTCATTTTTCATGAAGGCAGCGCCTTTAAAATCGAATTTTTTGCCGTTGCCTGATGTTTTCAACCAGTTGTAAGTAGGCAGTTCGTCAGACAATACGATATCAAGACGGCCAGATACTAGATCTAGGTAAACATTGTCTTGGTTGTCATAAAACTTAAGTTTTGCTTTGCCTGTGTAGTGATCTTCCAAATATTGCGCGGCAAGTGTTGCACGCTGTGCACCAATCGTTTTGCCGTCTAAATTCTTAAGATCAAATTTTTCTCCAGTGCGACCTAAGAAACGCAAACCGCCAGAGTAGTATTTGTTTGTGAAATCAACGACTTTCTCACGATCAGGCGTGATGGACATAGACGCGATAATAGCATCGAATTTACGTACTTTCAGACCAGGAATAAGACCATCCCAATCCTGAGTAACCACTTCACAATCTGCTTTCATTTGCTTACACAGTGCGTGAGCAATATCGACATCAAAACCTTGTGGCTTGCCAGCGGAATCAATGTAGTTGAAAGGTGCCCAAGCACCTTCTGTAGCAAAACGAATTTTTTCTGCTGCTTGAGCAGAAACACCTGTTAGTGCAGCACCAACAAAAAGAGCCGACCCGATTATAATAGTTTTTAATTTCATGAAAGATTCCTTAGTGAATAATTATTTTTTTCATTTCTGCGACCAAACAGCTGCTTAGTCTTTTTTCTAAAACACACTTGATATGAACGCTTTGCATCGCTCTGAATCTGGAGATCCAAAGACTTTACTTGGTGTGCCTTTTTCTTCAACCACACCCTGATGAAGAAACACCACCTCGCTGGATACCTCTCGAGCAAAATTCATCTCGTGAGTTACGATTAGCATGGTTCTGCCTTCATCAGCTAATTTACGCATGACACCTAACACCTCGCCCACTAATTCTGGATCAAGCGCCGAAGTAGGTTCATCAAACAAAATGACTTGCGGGTCCATCGCCAAGGTTCTAGCAATCGCAACACGCTGCTGCTGACCACCAGACAATTGGTTTGGATACATGTCTTTTTTATCTGCGATGCCCACTTTATCCAGTAGATGCTCTGCGTATTCAATCACTTCACGTCGTGGACGCTTAAGCACATGAGCTGGACCTTCCATGACATTTTGCAAAATAGTCATGTGTGGCCACAAGTTAAAACTTTGGAAAACAAAACCAATTTGTTGACGCATTTTCGTCAGTTGCTTCATATCCCCAGGAACCAAGTCGGTTCCACCAGGAGTCAACTTCAAGGATTCGCCATTAAAAATGATCTCTCCTTGGGTTGGATTTTCCAGCATATTGATGCAACGCAAAAATGTACTTTTTCCTGAGCCACTTGATCCAAGAATAGAAATAACATCACCGTCATAGGCTTTAAGTGAAATACCCTTAAGCACTTCTACATCACCAAACGTCTTATGAATGTCTATTAGCTCTAGAGCTGGGACTTTCGACATGTTTATTACCTTTTTATATATCGTTTTTATTTTCAAGTACGAAAATAGCACATTCAAATACTGTTCCAGTTTTCCGATGAGCACGAAAAAAAATCATTCGTAGCTCAAAACAACCCATTGAACGTATTTTAAATTATTTTTTCCACAATTGTCTTTTTTTCCTGTCGGTTTGATCAGGTTGACTCACCTTAATTTGCAAATTCTTTCTTTCAGCCCTTGGAGACAACCCAAAAAAGCTTTTATACGTTGTACTAAAATGGGGCGCGGTGGTGAATCCGCACTCTGATCCAATCTCTGTAATCGACTTATCCGTCTGCACTAGCATTTGTTTTGCATGCTGTAGTCGTAGCTCTAAATAGTATCGAGAGGGCACTGCACTCAAATTCTGTTTAAATAACCGTTCTAAATGACGTCGAGAGACACCCACATGATAAGCAATATCATCAGAAGATAAAGGCTCTCGAATATTCGCTTCCATTAATTGCACGGCTTCAACCAATTTTGGCTGGCCTGTCCCAATACGAGCCTGCAATGGAATTCGCTGAGGGTCATCGTGAGTCCGAATTCGCTCGCAAACAAACTGCTCAGATATCGTACTTGCCAACGTCATGCCATGCTGTTTGCCAATTAGAAACAGCATCATATCCATCGCTGCCGTTCCGCCACTGCAAGTAAACCGGTCACGATCAACTTCAAAAAGATGGCTCGATACAATCGTATCGGGAAACTCATCGCGTAAATTGGCAATATTCCACCAATGTATGGTCGCGCGGTAACCATTTAACAGCCCAGCTTTGGCCAATAAGTAGCTTCCAGTGCAAAGTCCACCAAGATGAATCTGCTTTTGCGCTTGTTTTTTCAACCAATTTTCTAAAGTTTGACTTTCGTTTTGTGTCACAGGTGAGGCACCACACACAAAAATAGCATCCAGATCCTTAGGTGTGTCCACTGTTAGGTAGTCAGTATGCGTTGTAACGCCTGTATTTGAGAGGATTTCACTCCCTCCATGACCAATCGTACAGAAACGATATAAGTCTTTTCCTGTTACCCAATTTGCCATATGCAAAGTTTCTATAGCGGAAGAAAAACCTAGCATTGAATAGTTGGGTAGCAGCAAAAAACCGTATTTTTGTGGTTTTTTACTCGCCTGCATGATTTCTCTCGATGCAAATTCACTCTTGTACAAATTATTATCCTGCGATCAGTGAGTAAAAAAGAAGTTTATTTCGTTTAAAATGGATAACAAAGGGTTTTCCTGTTTGAATCAAGCTCTATTTATTAAAAACATTCAAATAAGAGAACTAAATGTCGCTATTACAAAAATTAACCCCTTTCAAAGGAGACTAGTTTTCATAATAATCACTTTGCAGTCCTAATACAGTACTTTTGTGATCTTGCTATGACAACTCGTTTTATAAAGAACACCACTCATGAGGATGAGTTCTAATGACTGATAATAAAAAATGCGAATTAATCGACCGAATTGAAGCTGAAATCCGAGATAACTTTAGTGCTAACGAAGCTAAAAATCTCGTTCATCTGACCCATTCATACTTCCAAGATTCATTAACGGAAGACATGGTGAACGAATCCATCGAAAACTTATATGGCACCATTGTATGCCTATGGGATTTTTTACAACAACGATCCGGTTCCGAGCCTAAGGTTCGTGTTTATAACCCAAACTATGAAGAGCATAGCTGGCATTCAACACACACTGTTATCGAAATTTTAACCGATGATATGCCTTTCCTCGTCTCCTCTTTCAATATGGCATTGGTACGTTTGGGTCATACCATTCATTTAACCGCTCATCCGGTAATTTCTACTACTCGTAATAAAAAAGGCGATCTGCAATCTATCAATGTAGATGGTCCTGTCGAATCTCATGAAGCCCTAATGCGCTTTGAGATTGATCACTTGTCTGATACCAATTTATTAGATGAAATAAAAGACGAACTACTTTTAAGCTTAATCGATGTCAAAAAAGCCGTTACTGACTGGCCTACGATGCGCACAAATCTAAATGAAATCATCAGTGAATCTGAAAAAATTGTTCATTTAAAAGGCAATGCAGAACACCAGGAGAACCTTGATTTTTTACGCTGGGTGTCCAACAACCATTTTACATTTATTGGTTTTCGCGCCTATGACCTCGTTGTCGAAAAAGAAGAAACGCATCTTAAATTAGTTAACGGATCAGGTCTTGGCACGTTCCGCGATGTGAATGACAAAAAGGTCAAGCGCGATATTATTCTTAATAATCGCCTAGCCGAATTGGCAATAGACAGCACAAACGTGCTTATTTTGACAAAATCAACCGCGATATCCACCGTTCACCGCCCTGTTCACCTAGATTATTTAGGGGTGAAACGTTTCGATAAACAAGGCAAGGTTATTGGTGAATGGCGCTTCTTCGGTTTGTATTCTTCTGCCGCGTATGTTGCTCGTCTACAAGATATTCCTTTATTGCGTAAAAAGCTCGATCATATTATTGAGCGTGCAAATGTGGATCCGAATAGCCATAAAGGCAAGAACCTTAAGCACATTCTAAATAGCTACCCGCGCGATGAAATGCTGCAAGCTCCAGTGGCGGAATTGTACGATACAATCGAAAGCATCTTGGCAATTCAAGAACGCCGTCAATTACGTGTATTCTTGCGCAAAGATATTTACGGCCGCTTCTTAAACGCCTTGGTATATGTACCTCGTGACCGTTACAACACTGAATTGCGTGTTCATATGCAAGGCATCTTGATGAATGCCTGCAATGGGACAAGCTCTGAGTTTAATGTTCAGTTTTCTCAGCTGGTATTGGCCCGGGTCAACTTCACTATTCAAATCGCTGATCCACAGAACAGCCCTTCTATCGACGTGGAAGACATCCAACGTAAGATGCAAGAGGCGATGAGTTCATGGGAAGACAAGCTCCTAGCCGCATTACAAACCAGCAATGGTGAAGAGACGGGCAACACCCTCTTTTCTCAATACGCCCATTACTTACCGGCGGCTTACCGTGAAGATTTTTCTCCAAACACGGCTGTTTTAGATATTGAGCGTCTTAACTCTTTAGCCGGTGAAGGCGACATTAGTACTCACCTATACCGCCAAGTGGGTCAAAACAAAAACAACTACTTCTTTAAAGTCTACGGCTCTGGTACGTCTTTAGTACTGTCTGATGTATTGCCGATCCTTGAATGTATGGGATTACGCGTTCTTGAAGCGCGCCCTTACGAATTAGACAATCACGAAGAAAACATCAAAAACACTTGGATTGTAGAATTTGCCATTAGTGTGGATGCCGACGTAAATCTTGAGAAAAGTGCACAACGTTTGGCTTTCCAAGATGCATTCAACCAAGTCTTTAGCCGTCGTATTGAGAATGACCGCTTTAACGCCCTAGTATTGGATGCCTCTTTGACGTGGCGCCAAGTCACTATGCTGCGCGCATTGACCAAATACTTAATGCAGTTACAAGTACCCTTCTCAGTACAGTACATGCAACAAACGCTAGAAAAGAACGCCAGCATTGCGCGTTTATTAGTGCAATTATTTGAACAACGTTTCGATCCTAGCCTAACGGCTAAACGCGATGAAAAAGTACAGAAACTGCTTGAGAAAATTGATCTAGAATTGGATCAAGTGGCGAACTTGGACGAAGATCGCATTCTGAAACATTACTTGTCTGTCATTCAGGCGATGATTCGTACTAACTTCTACCAACCTGATGTCAATGGCGAAATTAAAGATTACGTGTCTTTCAAATTAGACCCTTCTTTGATTCCTGCGGTGCCACTGCCTCGCCCTAAATTTGAGATCTTCGTTTACGCTCCTTGGGTTGAAGGTGTTCACATGCGTGGCGGTAAAGTCGCACGTGGTGGCTTGCGTTGGTCAGATCGTATGGAAGATTTCCGTACTGAGGTCCTTGGTCTTGTAAAAGCGCAAATGGTGAAAAACGCCGTCATTGTGCCATCCGGTGCAAAAGGTGGCTTTGTTGCCAAACAGCTTAAGAAAAATGCCTCTCGCGAAGAAGTTCAAGCGGAAGTCGTTCGTTGTTACACCACCTTTATCAGTGGCTTGTTAGACATCACCGATAACCTAGTACAAAACGAAGTGGTTGCACCTCTGTCTGTTGAACGTTACGACGAAGACGACCCATACTTAGTTGTTGCTGCTGACAAAGGCACCGCCACCTTCTCAGATCTCGCTAACAGCATTTCTGAACAATATGGTTTCTGGTTAGGCGACGCTTTTGCTTCTGGTGGTTCCAACGGTTATGACCATAAGAAAATGGGTATCACCGCTCGCGGCGCTTGGGAATCGGTTAAACGTCAGTTCAAAGAAATTGGCATAGATTGCCAAACCACTGACTTTACGGCGGTTGGTGTGGGCGATATGGCCGGTGATGTATTTGGCAACGGCATGCTGTTGTCTAAACATATCCGTCTCATCGCTGCATTTAACCATATGCACATTTTCATTGACCCTACACCGGATGTTGCTAGTTCCTTTGAAGAACGCCAGCGTATGTTTAAATTACCGCGCTCATCATGGGAAGATTACAACAAAGAGTTGATATCAAAAGGCGGCGGCATATTTAACCGTTCTGCGAAATCTATTCCGATTAATGCAGATATTCGTAAAGCACTGGGCATCGAAGGCAATACCAAGTCTATGGCACCAACAGACTTGATTAATGCCATTCTAAAAGCGGAAGTAGATCTGCTTTGGAACGGTGGTATCGGTACTTACGTCAAAGCAGAAAGCGAAACACACGCGGACGTTGGAGACAGCGGTAATAACTCACTGCGCGTTAATGGTAAAGAACTGCGCTGTAAAATAGTTGGCGAAGGCGGTAATCTTGGCTTAACACAACTTGGCCGTATTGAGTTTGCGCAAAGTGGCGGCTTAATCAGCACAGACGCCATCGATAACTCCGCAGGCGTAGACAGCTCTGACCATGAAGTAAACATCAAGATATTACTTAACCGTGTTGTCGAAAATGGCGATATGACAGAGAAGCAACGTAATACTTTGCTTGCTCAAATGACAGACGAAGTTGGTCATCTTGTTCTGCATCATAACTTAGGACAAAGCCATGTATTGTCCTTAGCCAATGCTCAAGCACCCGAACGTTTGGCTGATCACTGGCGCTTAATCCAATCGCTGGTTCGAGAAGGTCGACTCAATCGTGACATTGAGTTTTTACCAAGCGATGCACAAATCAAAAAACGCTTGAACAAACATCAAGGCTTAACCCGCCCTGAGATTTCTGTATTATTGGCTTATTCCAAAATTAAGTTATCAGAGCAGTTGGTTGAAAATAATATTGGCGAAGATGAAGATTTGATAAACCAAATCCATCAGTACTTCCCGAAAGAACTAAGCAAACGCTTTGGCGATCAAATGGCGTCGCACCCATTGGCACAAGAAATCATTGCCGGCCATGTAACGAATAACCTTGGCAATCGAATGGGGCCAACATTCAGTACTTATGTGCAAGAAGAAACCAGCGCATCGGCTCTGAATCTTGTTCGCGCTTATATGGCTGCGGAAGATATTTTTGATATTTCATCGCTATGGGACGGAATTAATAGCTTGGATTTCCAAGTACCTAATACTGTCTTAAATGGTTTGTTAATCCGCATTCAGGCGTTATTAGAACGAGCTACGCTTTGGTTGCTACGCAATACTCGTGAAAGTCTGTCTATTCAACGCTTGAAAGACACTTACAAACCGGGTGTTGAAATTATTCGTGCCAATATGCAGGCGATTCTAACAGAACCTAGCCAAGCGCATTTAGCAGAAATTAATGCTGATCTCATTGCACAAGGTATTACCGCTGACGTTGCTGAAAAGCTATCGGCTCTGCATTACCTTTTCTACGGATTAGACATTATTCGTGTCGCCTCTAATACTGAAAAAGAAGTATTAGATGTCGCACAAACGTACTTTGCTTTGGAGATGGACCTAGAACTGCATTGGTTACGCCACAGTGTTCAAGAATTGTCTGCGGATGATATGTGGCAGCGCCGTGCAAAAGCAGGTCTTGGAGACGAAGTCGATAACAGTTTAAGAACCCTCACTCAGGAAGTCATTCAGTCGAGTTCTGACATCAAAGAACTCGACAAAAGGTTGGCCTACTGGAGCGAACAAAATAGTGACAATATCAAGCATTACAGAACCACTTTCAAAGAAATTAAATCTGGAGGTGAACTCACACTTGCTATGGTAACTGTCGCTATTCGCGAGTTGAGAAATCTGATATAAAGCAAATGGCGGCTGGCACTACAGCCGCCCATTTTAAGAGGTGTATACAAGTGACTGAACAAGTAACGAGAGCAACATTTGACGAAGTAATGGTTCCTAATTACGCACCTTCTGCGATTATTCCAGTACGTGGTGAAGGTTCTCACGTATGGGACAAGGAAGGTAAAGAGTATATTGATTTTGCTGGCGGCATCGCGGTAACGGCATTAGGTCATTCACACCCAACGCTAGTCAACGTCATGCGCGAGCAAGCTGACCAACTTTGGCATTTATCAAATGTTATGACAAATGAGCCAGCGTTACGCTTAGCTAAAAAGCTGACTGAAAAAACATTTGCTGATCGTGTATTTTTCTGTAACAGCGGTGGCGAAGCGAATGAAGCTGCGTTTAAACTTGCTCGCCGTTACGCGTTTGATCATTACGGTCCAGAAAAAAACGAAATTATCGCGTTTAATAAATCATTCCACGGACGCACCTTGTTTACAGTTTCTGTTGGCGGACAACCTAAATATAAAGAAGGTTTCGAGCCAACACCTGCAGGCATTAGCCACTGTGACTACAACAACATTGATCAGCTAAAAGCCTTAATATCTGATAAGACCTGCGCGGTTGTCATGGAACCCATCCAAGGCGAAGGCGGTATTATTCCAGCAGATAAAGAATTTGCTAAACAAGTTCGTGAATTATGTGATCAATATAATGCACTGCTTGTGTTCGATGAAGTGCAATCAGGCGTTGGCCGTACAGGTACCTTCTATGCTTATGAGCAACTAGACGTTAAACCTGATGTACTTACAACAGCAAAAGCTCTGGGCAATGGTTTCCCTGTTGGTGCCATGCTGGCAACTGCGGACGTGGCTAAAAGCTTAGCGATTGGTACTCATGGTAGTACTTACGGCGGCAATCCAATGGCGTGTGCTATTGCAGAAGCCGTGGTTGATATTATCGACACGCCTGACGTACTAAGTGGAGTAAACAAACGCCACGATCTTTTTGTTGCTGGCTTAACGGCTATTAATAAAAAATATCATGTCTTTAAAGATATTCGTGGTATGGGATTGTTGATTGGCGCTGAAGTGGTTGATAGTTTGAAAGGCCAAGCGAAAGCGATTCTTAACGCTGCGACGAAAGAAGGCTTATTTATCTTGGTAGCGGGTGCCGATGTGGTTCGTTTTGCGCCATCTCTTATCATCCCTGAAGCCGATATTGCAGAAGGTTTCGTTCGTTTAGAGCGTGCTGTTGCACAAGTTGCTGCAGAGCATAATCTGACTAAATAAGATTAATCTAACGCTTCTTACTCTCAGGTAACAACACTTAGAGAGCGTTATTAGACTTAATCAACATTAAAAATCGGGACTTAGATTTTATCTAAGGCCCGTTTTTTTTACCTTTAAATCATGAAATATAGAACCGTTAAGTCGCCGCTAACGTTATGCTCGATTTCGAGCTGCTTATTTACCAATTCCAATAACTCACGCATTTTTATTCTTTGTTTACAGCTTCCTTAATGGGAGTTTTATTGTTCTTCACTCGGTACTAGTTTAAGCTTCAAATAAGCATTATTAGGCAAGTATTTGTTAGATCAATCGCTTAGCCTACCCTTCGATTTTAAATTAGCCAAAGAGAGAACTATCCGTGTTTTTATCCTTTTTCCCGAAACCCAAGTTATTCTTTTTGAGCTTTGCCTTATGGGCACTTGTCTGTGTTATCGGCTGGTATCTTGCGGTACAAAATTTAGGCGATACGCTAAGTTTAGGTTCATTGTTTAATGTGCACTTTCCTGAAGCCTTAGCACAAGGTGCTAGTGCCGCCGAAAAAGCGGCTTTTTCTCATAATCAAGAGGTCGCACTCGACGTCTGGTTATACCAATACATGATTGTTTGTTATGCCATTTTTATCGGGGCGTGGGTTGCTTACGGCGGCCAAAAATGGGCTAAATGGTCTGTTATAGGGTCCGGTTTAATCGTCTTTATAACGTGGTTCCAAGTACAAATTAGCGTCATGATTAACGAGTGGTATGGTAGTTTTTACGACCTTATCCAGAAAGCCTTAAGCGCACCTAACAGCATCACGTTAACCGAATTTTATTCAGAGCTATCGACCTTCGCAACCATCGCACTTGTTGCCATTACGGTCTCTGTTCTAAACAACTTTTTTGTCAGCCATTATGTTTTCCGCTGGCGCACCGCGATGAATAACTACTACACGTCAAAATGGCAGCAGGTACGTCAAATAGAAGGGGCGTCACAACGTATCCAAGAAGATACTATGCGCTTTGCCAGTATTGTAGAAAGTCTTGGCGTTCGCTTTTTAGACTCCATCATGACTTTACTGGCTTTCTTGCCTGTATTATGGGGACTTTCTTCTTACGTGACTTCCCTACCTCTAATAGGAGAAGTACCTCAGGCTTTGGTATTTGTCGCTATTCTTTGGGCTATTATTGGTACCACTTTATTAGCGGTTGCAGGTATTCGCTTACCTGGTCTGGAATTCAAAAACCAACGAGTTGAAGCCGCTTATCGAAAAGAATTGGTTTATGGGGAAGATTTCGAAGACCGTGCAGAACCGGCTAAGTTATCAGAGCTGTTCGCCAATGTACGAAAAAACTATTTTCGTCTCTATTTTAACTACCTATATTTCAACGTTGTTCGTTATGGCTATCTACAAGCTGGGGTGTTAATTCCACTGATCGCTTTAGGTCCTTCTATCGTCGCAGGTGCCTTTACTCTAGGTATAATGCAGCGAATTTCCAATGCTTTTGGTCAAGTTGAAAGCTCTTTCCAGTTCTTAGTAAATTCTTGGACAACCATTGTGGAATTACTGTCTATTCATAAGCGCCTAAAAGCTTTTGAAGCAGCGATTAACGACCAGCCTTTACCTGAGATTGATAAAGAGTTTATTGGTAAATAACACCACTTAATCCCTCTCATAGACATTAAAAAAGCCCGTATGAAATTAAACATACGGGCTTTTTTACATCGACAGTTTGGTCAAAAATCATCTCACTGAACTGGTTATGAACCTATAAAAAAGATACGCGGCATTAAACGTGAATATTCACACTTTGGCCAAGATTATCTGTTGTCATATGACTACCACTGCTCGCAGCCGGAGTAGTAGGATTCACCACTTTAGCGCTTTCTAGCAAATCTAAAGCTTGCTGACCTTTATCGACTTGAGCCACTTTAGCCAAACTGGCGCCATACGCTTCTTTTGCATAAGACACTGCCGAGCTTGAATCGCTAATACTTGACATAATCAACCACTCCCAATCTATTCATGTAGCTGCAATAGATAAAGCACAGCTATCACTGATCAAAAATAAACCTATTAAGTCACTATAACGAAAAGTTGATCACTTTACGACCAACTTTTATTCTAGACTACCATCTTTGTATCGGTAGATTTACTTCGCAATAAGACCTGCTCATTAAAGGTCTGGTGAGTTTACGAATTCATCCCAGTAACGACTAACCCACTCTTGATTCGCTATCAATGCATCCCCCTGAATAACTCGACCTTGCTTCTGCAAGGTTAATCTATGGGTATGGGAGCGATAAAGCGTGTAGGTATCGATCATTTTTTCTGCGGTTTCAGAACAAATCAAACCCACTTTAGACGCCGCTTCTATCTGACGTACATTGTCTGAATACTCCATAAGTTCTGGGTAACGACAAGACCAAGCCAGAACAAAGTATTGGACAATAAACTCAATGTCTATAATACCACCAGCACCTTGCTTAAGATCAAAACCCTTTTCCTTGCCACCAGTATCAAGATGAACACGCATTTTTTCACGCATTTTCACGACTTCAGCTTTTAAGTCTTCTCGATTGCGTTGCGAGCTAATCAAGGCTCTACGGCTGTCTTCAAACTTACCTCTTAACAAAGGCTCTCCAGCCAACGCTCGTGCACGGGTCAACGCTTGGTGCTCCCATGTCCAGGCTTTGTTCTGTTGATAATCTTGAAATGACTCTAAACTGGTGACTAACAGACCAGAATTACCCGAAGGACGTAAACGCATATCTACTTCATATAAGCGACCTGCCGCTGTAAAGCTGGTAATAATATGAATCAAACGCTGACCTAAACGAGTATAAAAAGTTAAGTTATCAATACTTCGCGCACCATTTGTATACCCGCTGGCTTTTGCGCCATGAATAAAAACAAGGTCTAAATCTGAGTCATAACCTAACTCCCAACCACCAGATTTTCCGTAACCAATAATCGCGAATTGTGGATGTTCAGCCTCGACGCCATCGCTAACAGGAAAGCCATGTTTGTGAGTTAAGTAGCGCCAAGCTTGATGAAGCACCTGCTCTAACAACACCTCGGCCAGCCATGTTAAGTGATCACTCACTTTCATTATTGGCAATATGTTTGTTATATCACAGGCTGCAATGCGCAAAATAATCGACAATTTAAAACGTCGCATCGCATCCATTTGCGCTTCTTCATCTTCTTCTGGTAGGCGTAATAATATCTGCTGTAACTCATCCTCTAACATGCTTTTAGTAGGGGGCGAAAACAAGGTAGAGGCATCGAGTAACTCATCCAGCAGTGACGGTGTCGCTGAAATAGCGTCACTGAACCAAGCACTCTCTCGACACAAGCGGATAAGATGCGTGATCGCGGTTGGGTTCTCACAGAGCAGTACAAGATAAGCGGTGCGACGCAATACGGCTTCTAAAATCGGCAACACTCTGTTTGTTACTAAATCAGGCTTACTTTCATGGGTTAATTGAGTGGCAAACATGGCTAAGAAGATCGCAAGGCGCTCTTGCCCGATAGGTTGCATAAAGGCGATGCTTTTAGACGATAGAAAAATAGCAATACGCTGAACAATGGCGTCTTTATCTTGCCAAACGATGCCATCCAATGCGTCGCTAATGGCTTCTTTATCGTTATTGTCGGCGTGTTTTAGCAATAATCGCCATGTGTCTTGGGTTTTAATTTCTTCACTGGTTTCTTCACCGTCATCGATGAGCTCTTGAAACACACTGTGTACGTTATGGCGTACTTTCCAAAGAGCCTCATCTAGAGCCTGCCATGAAGAAAATCCGACCATCAGAGCAATGCGCAAGCGTTCATACTCATCGTCTGGCAGCAACTGGGTTTGTTCATCTTTTACCGCTTGCAAAGCATGCTCTGTGCGTCTTAACAGTTGATATGCATCGGTGAGTTGTTCCACCTCAGTGGTGGTCAAATACTCTTGTTCATTAAGATAAGGTAAAACCTTTAATAACGCAGGACATTGCAGTCTGCTGTCCCGTCCGCCATGAAGAATTTGCAAGGCTTGGGCGATAAACTCAACCTCACGAATCCCACCTTCACCCAACTTAATGTTGTGCTCTATATCTTTACGGCGTACTTCTTTAGCGATCATCTTTTTCAGATCTCGCAAAGCGCCAATGGCACCGAAGTCTAAATATTTTCGGTATACAAACGGTTTTCTTAGCATTTCAAATGCAGTAATGTCTTTTTCATTTCCAGACATTACACGTGCTTTGATCATTGCATAACGTTCCCAATCTCGACCTTGATCTTGGTAGTAGTTTTCCAATGAATCCATATTTAAGACTAACGTACCGGACTGCCCAAATGGACGTAGTCGCATATCGACGCGAAAGACAAAACCGTCCGCAGTCAGTTGATCTAGATGTTGAATAAGCTTTTGCCCAAGCTTTGTAAAATATTCTTGGTGAGTCAGACTTTTTTTGCCACCTTGTGTCTCACCGTGCTCACGAAAAGCAAAAATCAGATCAATGTCCGATGACAAATTAAGCTCATTACCACCCAATTTCCCCATCCCAATAACGATCAGAGACTGGCGCTCACCACTCTCATCCAGCGCTTGCCCGTACAGTGCTTGGTAATGACTCTCTGTCCAATTCAAACTCGCATTCACACACACGTCAGCCAACACACTCAATCTTAACGTCAGGTCTGTTAGTGTGATTTTTTGCTGAATATCTAACGCTATCAGTCGCACCATCCACCACTGTCGATACGACCTGAGCCGCTTCATTAAAGCGGCTTCATCAAGATCGACAAACGCTAAACTAGCGCCTGACGACGCTGAAACAAAAAAGTCTCCAGTGATTAAGTCATCAATCGAAGGCAAGTCAGGAAGCGCCTCTAAGCCTAGCAAGTCATCTAACCAATGAGGAAATCGTTCACACTGCTGATGAAGATAGTCACTTAATAACCAAAGCGGCTCTACAATAGCCACTTGTTGATCCGTTAATTTAGACAATCCATGCCGTTGTCGGGCGTCTTGAATCGCTTCGGCTAATAAACTGCGATTTTCTTGTTGTTCACAAAAAGATGCGTAAGCTGGATTTGAAACAGGAGAAATCAAAACGAGATCCTTATTAGCAATTTTGTTATTAACGGTATATTACTGCTCGGCTTTTATAAGCACTTTAACTTTTCATGCAAGCACAATATTGGTATCAGTGAGTCGTATCATGCGAGGCATTATTTAACCACTGACCAACTTCTAACATCACAATACCTGTTTCTTTCAAGCTAGCAAATCCAGAAATCAAATCACCATCAGTATACAGCACTGCTTGATAAGCCTCGTCTAGAAGCTCTAAGCGTTTAGCAAATTCCTTTGGTAAGCAACGGCTCAGTTGCGTCATTGAATGGCGAATGGGTTGTATTAACACGTCGTCTTTCATAAAGAACATTGCTTCCCAGTATACAAGCCAGACTTCATACCAATACGTGGCTAACTCCAATGCCGTTGCAGAGCTATGAGGCTTATTAGGAAACTCAATAGTGCTTTGTTTCAGGCGCACACCTCTTTGTGCTTTCGAGACAGTGCTAACTTGCAACGGCAGTTGTTTTGCTAAAGTTAATGCAAAACGATACAAACCAGTTTCATCGCCTGCTTTAAGCTCAAGCTCTAGCTCTTTAATGGCGTCCTCACCATAAGGTGATGTGACCTTGCCCAAATCACACACAACTTCCATTAAGGTATCTTGCTCTTGTATCAGCCAAACTTGACGCTCAAAGTCGGTACGAAAGACTTCAACAAGATCTCGACTCCACGCCATATCTTTGAGTGTTTCTGGCAATGGCACTTCATCAAGGAGAGACAGGTCTAGCTGATCACTCGGAATCGTCCATTCCCATTCACCACGCGCGTGCATTCCCACTCTATTGCTACCACGGGTTTTTACTGTTTGGATAAATTGTTGATTCACAGCACGTATACGCAAAGCTATCCCGGCTTGCATTAAAGTGGCATTTTCAGTATCAAAATAACCGTTCATCAAGGACAAGGTTGCTTGGCGCGATGTTGTCTTTGATTGCGAAAGCGCACAAATTTCATCCAGAAACTCACTTGTGGACTTGAGATACTCGGACTGAACCATTAACTTAAGCTCTAGCTCGGTAGCCATAAATATAAAAACCTCTTTTACTTCTGATGTTTGACTAACATCAGAGACCGCATAATCTTCGTTTTAATTGTATCAGATGCCTAGCCGACAATAGTAATATTAGATAACTACTCTGCGGGAGGAGCCGTCATGGCCGCACTACCATCGCTTATTAATATGATGTCACAGCTTATTGCATCGCCATCTATAAGTTCTAGTCAATCAAACTGGGATCAGTCAAATAAAGACGTCATTGAATTATTGGAAGGGTGGCTTTCTTCACAAGGGTTTCAATGTGAAGTCATGCCAATTCCAGGATACCCAAACAAGGTAAACTTGATTGCGACGCTGGGCAAAGGCGATGGTGGTTTGGTGCTTTCAGGTCATACCGACACCGTGCCTTATGATCAAGGTCGTTGGCAATCTGATCCCTTCTTACTGGAAGAACGAGACAACAAACTTTACGGCCTTGGCTCATGCGATATGAAAGGCTTCTTTGCTATTGTTATAGATACTGTTCGCCAAATGGATTTGAAGAATCTTAAACAGCCTCTGATTGTCCTTGCTACTGCAGATGAAGAAACCTCGATGGCTGGCGCTCGCGCCTTAGTATCTCAGAATAAAATAAAAGCCCGTTATGCTTTAATTGGAGAGCCTACCTCCCTCACCCCTGTGCATGCTCACAAGGGGATTTTAATGGAGCGCATTCGCGTTACGGGACAATCTGGTCATTCATCTAACCCAGATCTTGGCAACAGTGCCATGGACGCCATGCATTCTGTTATGACTGAGCTAATGGCTTTTCGCGATAATTTGAAGCAAAAATACCGCGATGCTTCTTTCGTCATAGATTATCCAACCATGAATTTTGGTTGTATCCATGGTGGCGACAGTGCAAACCGTATTTGTGGACGTTGTGAGATAGATTTTGACTTGCGCGCATTACCCGGTATGAGCAATCAATCTTTGGTTGATGAAATCTCTAGATTACTGCCAAGTATTGAAAGCAAAACAGGCACGAAAATAGAAATGGATAGTTTATTTACCAACATTCCCTCTTTCTTCACCCCTATAGAATCAGACATAATTAAAACCTGTGAAAAGTTAACTAAAAATACCGCGACAAGCGTGGGTTTTGCCACAGAAGGTCCGTTTTTCAATCAGTTAGGTATTGAAACATTAATATTAGGCCCAGGTTCAATTGATCAAGCCCATCAACCAAACGAGTTTATGGCATTAAACCAGATCAAACCAATGCAACAAGTACTGCGTGGCTTAATCGAACGCTATTGTTTGCAAAACAATCAATCTAATCATCCAGAAAATGAGGAACAGCGTGTCTGACCAACTAAAATATGTGGACTGGTTTCGCCACTCATCTCCTTATATTAATGCCCATAGGGGAAAAACTTTTGTCATTTTGATTCCTGGCGAAGCGCTAGAAAGCGCTTATTTTTCAGGCATCATACACGACCTCACACTGCTAGATTCACTGGGCATTCAGCTTGTATTAGTTCAAGGCGCTCGCCCACAAATTGATAAAATGCTAGCAAGTAGAGAACACCCTAGTACTTTCGAAGCAGGTTATCGCATAACGCCTCAAGATCAATTGATGGACATAATACAAGCATCTGCGGCGGTAAGAGTCCAACTTGAAGCTCAGCTATCCATGGGCCTTTCTAATACCCCTATGGCAGGCGCTCGACTAAAAGTGTGCAGTGGTAATTATGTTATTGCTCGTCCACTCGGTGTGGTCAATGGCATTGATTATGGGCACTCTGGAGAAGTTCGCCGTATCGATTCTGATGCGATTTTTAGACTGCTCGAAGATGACAACATGGTGCTGTTACCCCACTTAGGGTTTTCACCCACTGGTGAAGTCTTTAACTTGAAAGGAGAAGAAGTTGCCATTCAAGCGGCAGTACAACTAAAAGCCGATAAACTGATCATTTTTACTGAAGAAGAAGGTATTTTCGATCAATCTGGCGAACTTTATTCAGAATTACTAACGCACGATGCTGACATTATTTTAAACGGTAAAACACTGAATAAAATCACTCATGCCGCATTGGAAGCTTGTGTTTCAGCCGTTCGTCAGCATGTGCCCCGTGCTCATATCATTTCTTTTAATGAAAATGGTGGACTAATACAAGAGCTATTCAGTCGCGAGGGTGCTGGCACCATGATTGACGAAGACAGCTACGAGCAGCTTCGCCCTGCCCATATTGATGACGTCGGCGGTATGATGGCGCTATTGGCACCATTGGAAGAAAAAGGTGTTTTAGTACGTCGCTCACGAGAGCTGCTGGAAAATGAAGTCGATCGCTTTATTGTTATTGAACGAGACGGTGCTATCGTTGCCTGTGCCGCGATTTATCCTTTCGAACAAGAGCATTCAGGAGAGCTAGCTTGCTTAGCGGTTTCACCAGACTACCGTGGCTCTAATAGAGGTGATCGTTTGTTAAAAGGCATCGAACAGGCTGCTAAAAATCTTCATTTAGAAACCGTCTTTTTATTAACGACTCGAACAGCCCATTGGTTTATAGAACGCGGATTTAGTGAAACATCTCTGTCTAGTTTGCCCGCTAAGAAGCAAGCACTTTACAACTACCAACGTAATTCAAAAATCTTCTCTAAACAGCTCTAATTAAAAGCGGTAGCAAAGAAGTAAAATATAACCATAAGCGGCCTTAACAAGGCCGTTTTTTTAATCTATAAAAAAGCCTCTGTTCGCATTAACAAACAGAGGCTTTTTAGCATTTAGGCAAGACACTACAAATTATTTAGTAATCTTGAATGGAATAAACATTGGGTAGCCATCGCGAATAACACGCATTGGTACAGAACGATCATTAGGCACTTTCTTCGCAATTTCTGAGAAGTTTGCCGCGCCCTTAATATGCTGACCATTTAGCATGGTAATCACATCACCTTTTGCAAGACCATTTCGAGAAGCGACACCACCAATTACACGCTCAACAACAACACCACCTTTGATATCCAGTTGTTTTGCTAAATCAGCAGGCAAATTACCGACGATCATACCTAAACGGCTTTGATCTTCTTTCTTCTGGGCCAAAGACTTTTGATTGTTAGGACGAGTTTCTAGCGTCAAAGGAATCGTTTTGTCTTTTCCATCTCGGAAGACTTCTACATCAACTTTATCACCGGCTTTCATTTGACCAACAATGTAAGGAAGCTCACCTGAGTGATTAATATCCTTACCATTAAATGCCAAGATAATATCGCCTGATTTCAACCCTGCTTTCTCTGCTGGAGATTTCGGCATAACACGGCTAATTAAAGCACCATGCGGACGTTTTAGGCCAAATGATTCAGCTAAGTCATTATTCACATCTTGAATCAACACACCTAACCAAGCACGAGACACTTTACCGCTCGCTTTTAATTGCTTAACAACAGACATGGCAACGTTTGTTGGGATCGCAAAAGAAACCCCCATAAAACCACCAGAGCGAGTGTAAATTTGTGAGTTAATACCAACAACTTCACCATTCAAATCAAATAAAGGACCACCTGAGTTACCAGGATTAATCGCTACATCTGTTTGAATAAATGGCACATAATTATCAGAAGGTAAGTTACGTCCTGTTGCACTGACAATACCTGCGGTTACCGTATGGTCAAAACCAAATGGCGAGCCTATTGCTAGCACCCACTGACCCGCTTTCAGCTTATCTGAATCCCCCATTTTCACGGTAGGAAGGTCTTTCGCATCAATTTTAAGTAAAGCCAAATCGGTACGGCTGTCAGTACCAACGACTTTAGCCGTGTACTCACGACGGTCATTTAAACTAACGTGAATAACATCAGCACCCTTAACAACATGGTTGTTGGTTAAAATGTAACCATCTGAAGATATAATGAAACCCGACCCTAAAGAGCTTCTTTCACTTTCTTCTGGTGCTTGTGAATTTCCACCATTAAAAGGCTGTTGGCCAAAAAAGTGACGGAAAAACTCATTTAATTCTTTGCTATTTTGTCCAATCTGCGGATTACCGTCTTCTGCTACGGCTTTGGTTTTTACCATTTGCTCAGTACTGATATTGACGACAGCAGGCGATGCCTTTTCCACCAACTTAGTAAAATCAGGAAGTTCAGCAGCGTTGGCGAACATAGAAAACATCATAAAAACACTGACGGCCCCTATGTTTATTTGCTTAAGCAATCTGTTCATTGACTAGTCTCCTTAAGACGTATCAAGCTTTGTATTGTACTAAATGAAGGTTTTTAAGGTTCAGGGAGTAAAGACTAAAGGAATTTGGTTTCCCTGAGTGGGTGAAATTCGTAAAATTTTGGGATAAAAATCGGGGTTATTCTCTTCTTTCTGTGATTTTTTCTTTGCTAACCAGAGTCCTGAAAGAAGACCAACTAACGATAAAACAACAGATTCGCCGTTACTAGCGTGCCAAAGAGAAGGAAGTGTTGCACCTCCTACCAAGCCTAATAAAGGAACGAGATACACCCACAAAGAAGCTTGCAGCAAGGTATCTTCAGGGATACCAATGATTACTTTTTGGCCGACTTCAACATCGAAGGTGTCAATTGCTTTCATTCGCATACGATTACTAGCAGACACTTGAGCAATAGCATGATGCCCGCAACCGTGTCTTGCACGACAAGAGGTGCAACTACTGGTTCGTATGGTTTCTACGTCGGCAAAACCTTTCTCAGTCGAAAGTACGGTACCGGATTCTTCAATCATAATTCTGCCTTTGGCATAAATACGGACATAAGTTTTTCTATGGTCACTTCAGGAACCTCTCCAACCATAGTAACCAAGTACAGTTGCTTACCAACTTTAATCGTTTTTTCACCCGCAACTGTCGCATTCATAGATAAATAAGACGTCGCTTTTTCCTTCTTAACTGGCTCGACGAAAATAGAAATAGTCGCCATGCCATCGGATAATAGCAACATGCTCGTACCATGATTCAATGCTCTTGCCTCTGGCCAAACCAAAGAGAAGCCATCAGGCAACCAATCAAATTTCCAATGACTCTTAATGCGCCTCGGTTTAGGCTCGACCATTTTCTTCAAGTACGACTCTTTCTTGGGGATAAAATCTCCCTCTTTCAAGTCTGGTGTAAAGTTTACCGAGGTAAATTGTATTCTGTCGAGCAAGGTGCCACTTTGATCAATCACATCGTGTTTTAATAAAAAGCTATTTTGTTTATCAAGCCAAATTTCGTGAGAATAACGGTACTGATCTTTAGGAATTAGACGAATATTAAACGCTTCACGGCCAGCGATGCGTCCCATCTCTGGTCTTATAACAAAGTTATAACCTAATTTTAAGCGCTCACTATCCAGCCCTATAAAGCGCTTAAATGGTGTACTGGATACAATATGCTTATCAGCGATGGCTTCATTAGGGTAAACACAGATAACCGTATTATCGACTCGAATAACTTGTATTTTATTGCCATCTAGATCAACAAGGCTTTCGTATTCCTTGCCATCTCTAAGTTCATGCTTCACTCGCATGCTATTTATTCGAGTATCTTCAGAATGTATAAAAACACCGTCATAATCCAGTTGAGAAAAAGATTGAGACATTTCTCTTAGCAACTGAACTGCATCAGGCTTGATTTCTGCCGAATGACCAAAAGGTGACAGCAGTATCCCCAACATCAGTAAGTAAACTCGTAACAACACGGACAACTTCATGTCTTTACTCTTTTTTTGTCGGATAGCTAGCAATACGCGCCATCGGAATCATACCCTGACCCGCTGTCATCGTTGCTTGCTCGGCATGCTGACGTAAATAATTTTTCAACCGTAGATTATCAGCGTCCATTGGTTGTTTTTTCAAATCAGATAACGACGCTACATGAGTGTGTAAGTTGTTAGGTGTCGTTTTTGCAGCTAAAGCCGTAGTACTAGTCGAGCCGGTATCTAAGATAAGATCACCACCTAATACAACAACAAAAGCCACACTTGCCGCAATCGCGAAGCCAGCCCACAACGGACGCTTCTTCGGTATTATCTTTTCTTCTAACATGGGCATCAATGCCACTACGTTATTAGCAGGTGATTGATGCACCTCTTCGTCTAATTGAAGACTCACTCGTTCGGCAAAATTAAAACCATGATCAATTTCAGCTTCAGAACCTGAGTCTTTACGTAACGATTGCTGAATTAGATGAAAGGCTTCCATTTGCTTATTTAGCTCAGCAGAATCCTGTTTCAACAAATCATGAAGATCTTGTTCATTTGCCTCATCATCAAACATCGCAGATAGGCTTTCTAAAACCGCTTGTTTACTATCATTAGAGGTTGTCATAGGTCATTTCCTCCATCCATAAATGGACGTATTTGTTTTTCCACGGCTTCACGTGCGCGGAAAATCCTTGATCGAACGGTCCCAACGGGACAATCCATTATCTGTGAAATATCTTCGTAACTAAGTCCATCAAATTCTCTTAAACTCAACGCACCACGAAGCTCTTCAGGAAGTGCACGAATGGCTTCATGGATCGCGCTTTCGAGACGATCTCTGTTTAAAATGGCATCAGGCGTAGTAGAATCTAGTAACGCATCATGAACACTAAAGGCTTCATCGTTATCCAATTCAACATCTGACCCTGGCGGACGACGAGAGCGACTCACCAAATAATTTTTTGCTGTGTTAACCGCAATACGATAAAGCCAAGTATAAAAAGCACTGTCTCCTCGAAAGGAGTGGATGGCACGATACGCTTTTATAAAGCTGTCTTGAGCGACATCCAGAACTTCATGTTTATCTTGAACATAACGACCAATCAGCCCAATGACCTTGTATTGATATTTTAGAACCAACAAATCAAAGGCTTTTTTATCGCCTTGTTGGACTTTTTTAACTAACGCCTGATCTGAAGACGTTTCGGGCTGCATAGGCACCTCTTAATAAACCTCATTGACGCGCCTGTGCTGCTTATTCACTAAGAAGACAACGAGACACAAAGCGAGTTCCCATAAATGTTATAGAGACTTTATATTTTCACAGGGTACAGATTTTTGAGAAAAAAATGTATCTTCAAAAATTGTTCACTATTTCACAATAACAATAGTAACATTAATACTTTAGACATGAATCAGATCAATATTATGAGCCGTCACTTTAAACACGATATCGTCATCATTGGGGCCGGTGCTGCTGGGCTGACCTTAGCACTAGAACTTGCCAACACTCACAGTGTCGCTATTTTAACAAAAGCAGACATTCGAGAAGGCTCGACACTTTATGCCCAGGGTGGTGTGGCGGCGGTGCTTTCAGACGAAGATACGATCGAATCTCACATTGAAGACACCATAGATGCAGGTGTCGAACTAGGTGATCCCGATGCCATTCGGTTTACGGTAGAGCACTCTAAAGAAAGTATTAATTGGCTCATTGAGCAAGGTGTGCCTTTTACCCGCTATGGAGAAAGCGAAAATTACCACTTAACAAAAGAAGGTGGTCATAGTCATCGTCGAATTATTCATAGCGCTGATGCAACAGGTTTAGCCATCTCTAAGACGATGATTAAAAATGCCATCAATCACCCTAACATCACCTTTTTTCCAGACCGAGTGGCAATAGACCTTGTTACGACTCAAAAACTTGGCTTAGCAGGTGACAACAGAGTCGTTGGCGTTTACGCCCTTAATCTGGACGATGATGTTATTGAGGTGTTCCAAGGGCAATCCGTTTCCTTAGCCTGTGGAGGAAGCAGTAAAGTTTATCTTTATACTAGTAATCCTGACACGGCATCAGGAGATGGCATAGCCATGGCTTGGCGTGCGGGCTGTCGCGTTGGCAATATGGAGTTCAATCAATTCCACCCTACTTGCCTATATGATGCCAAGGCTAAAACATTTCTTATCTCGGAAGCCGTGCGCGGTGAAGGTGGGAAGTTGTTGCTTCCTGATGGTTCACGGTTTATGCCAGAGTTTGATGAAAGAGCCGAATTAGCGCCTCGAGACATTGTCGCTCGTGCCATTGACCATGAAATGAAACGCTTGGGAATAGACCACGTTTTATTGGATATTTCCCATAAAGACGAAAGCTTCATTAAAGAACACTTTCCTACTATATATAAGCGCTGCTTAACCTATGGCCATGATATGACGAAGGACCCTATACCCGTTGTACCCGCTGCCCATTACACTTGCGGAGGGGTCGTAGTTGATCAACACGGAGCAACCGATATAAACAATCTTTATGCCATTGGAGAAACCGCCTATACAGGCCTCCATGGCGCTAACCGTTTGGCAAGTAATTCGCTACTTGAATGTATTGTTTACGCGCGTTCTGCGGCGCAACATATTCTTAATACCAAAACACACTATGAAGACATTTATATTCCTGATTGGGACGAAACAAAAGTAACCGATTCAGATGAAGACGTTGTCATTACACATAACTGGCAAGAACTGAGACGTTTCATGTGGGATTATGTCGGTATTGTGAGAACAGACAAGCGACTACTCAGAGCAAAACATCGAGTTGACCTTCTGCGTTCAGAAATTCAAGAGTTTTACAGTAACTACAAAGTGTCCAGTGATTTACTGGAACTGCGTAACTTAGCGGTTGTTGCTGATTTGATTATTCGCTCTGCGATGTCTCGAAAAGAAAGTCGTGGTTTACATTTTACCTTGGACTACCCAAACAAAATGGAAAACAGCAAACCTACTATCCTAAGCCCAGACACCACGGCTTAACTACTTTTTAGCGGTAACTTCGCTACGCTTCAGAATCTTTTGTTGCGCAGCGAAGGAACGCAGCACTCGATAATCGTGATAAGACAAACTGTCTCGATAAATCACACGATAAGAAGGCCAAATACCGTCTTGCCAACGAGAACTCCCTCTCACTTTGGCAATCAACTGAACCCCATTTACTCGCACAAAATCTAATCGATAAGACTGGTCACCCTCTTGCCAATAAACACCCTTTTCATCAATGCCTACGCGTGGCATACCTAATTTGAGTCTTCGAGCAATAAAGTACACAAACAAAAAGAAGACAAGCAAAAAAATGGTAATCCACAAGAAAGGGGGAAACCAAAATAGCCTCATTAAAAGAGCACAACACCCTGAAAATAATAACCAGAGTGTTATGCCAATTAAAGAAGGTTTAAGTGCGGTAGTTTGCAGGCTGAACACGGGTCAGAATAATATCAACAATACGAGCAAAGTCTGGATCTTCTGGTACTTCTCTTTGCATAAACCATTCGAATAACTCTTGGTCTTCACAGGCTAGCAAGGTATTGAAACGCTGCTTATCTTCCTCATCTAGTGTTAAAAACACATCTTCCAAAAATGGTTCAAGAAGTACATCTAACTCCAACATACCTCGTCGACACTGCATTTTAAGACGCCTAAAGGCGATGGAGTCCGCTGTATCACTCATTAAATTACCCTCTATAAGAATATCTTGATTATATCTATTTGCCACTGGACGGAAAACTGCTTATCAAGATTCCCTGATATTAATCACTAAAATGCCGTTACTTAAATACTCCACGAAAAGAACAACACCAACAAAAGAGTATTATTTTGACTCATTTTTTAACAATTTAATTAAAAAGAAACAAAATAGTACATTTATTAGCCTTTTCCGTACTAGCGAGTCAATTCACATCTACCTATATTAATAGTCACTTGGTAGTCAATTTCCAAGACTAGGTATGAATATAAAAACAAAAGCCCCAAAATAGGGAAAACCTAATGAAAAGCCTTTCTAAAAATACCATTGCTTGCGCCGTGTCTTTAGCGACAGCGATAACAACAGCAAATGCCTTCGCCGACACTCAAATTACAGTGGCTACCGTAAACAACGGCCACATGATTGAGATGCAGAAACTCACCCCAGACTTTGAAAAAGCCAACCCTGGTATAAAAGTAAAATGGGTTACTTTAGAAGAAAGTGTATTACGCCAAAATGTCACACAAGACATCGCCAATAAAAGCGGTCTATACGATGTGATGACCATTGGTATGTACGAAGCGCCTATTTGGGGTCAACGTGGTTGGTTACAACCCATTGACGCCAGTGGTAGTTATGATGAAAAAGACATTCTTCCTTCTATTCGTAGCGGATTGTCTTATAAAGGAACACTTTACGCAGCACCATTCTATGGCGAAAGCTCCATGGTTATGTACCGTAAAGACCTAGTAAAAGCAGCCGGTATGAAAATCAGCGATCATGATAGCTGGGACCATATCCGCGATGTAGCAAAAGCCATTAACGACCCTAAAAAAGGTATTTATGGTATCTGCTTACGCGGTAAAGCTGGCTGGGGAGATAACATGGCGCTTGTTACGACCATGGCAAACTCATTTGGCGGCCGCTGGTTTGACGAAAAATGGAAACCAGAAATCAACTCTCCTGAATGGAAAAAAGCAGTTAGCTTCTACGTTGATTTACTTGGAAAATATGGCCCTCCAGGTGCCAGTTCAAACAGTTTCAATGAAAACTTAGCCCTTTTCAACGAAGGCAAATGTGGTATCTGGATTGATGCAACCATTGCTGCGTCCTTCGTAACAGATCCTAAGCAAAGTAAAGTCGCTGATAAAGTAGCCTTTGCACAAACGCCATATGAAGTGACTAAAAAAGGTTCTAACTGGTTATGGGCTTGGGCTCTAGCGGTACCGGTTGCGACCAAACATGAAGCGGCCGCGCAAAAATTTGTGCGCTGGGCGACCTCTAAAGACTACATAAAATTGGTTGCAAAAAACGAAGGCTGGGCCTCTGTCCCTACAGGCACTCGTGAAAGCACCTATGAAAACCCTAACTTCCAAAAAGCAGCGGTGTTTGCCAGTGCGGAGCTGAAAGCCATTAAATCAGCCGACCCTGAAGACAGCACACTAAAACCTTCCCCCTACGTAGGTGTCCAATTTGCCTCTATCCCTGAGTTCCAAGCAATTGGTACGACAACAGGGCAAATGATTTCTGGAGCACTTGCTGGCGCAATGACTGTTGATCAAGCATTAAACAATGCTCAAAAAGCAGCAGAGCGTCAGATGCGTCAAGCAGGCTATTACTAGCCTTCACTAGAAATAAGGTAGCGGACGACCGCTACCTTATTTACTTATTGTGACCTGTCGCACGACGCCCTATTCATTATAATAAGAGATACTCACCATGAAGCGCTCAATCACTCGCTTATTAATGGCGCCATCCGTCATCATGCTTTTAGTGTGGATGATCGTGCCGTTATCGATGACCATCTACTTCTCGACCATTCGTTACAATCTTTTGTATCCGGGCCAAAATCGCTTTGTTGGCTTAATGAACTATGAGTTTTTTGTCACGGATCCTGGTTTTATTACCGCGGTTGCAAACACATTAATTCTACTTTTGTCTGCCTTGGTCATTACTGTCGTTTTGGGCGTGATGCTATCCGCTCTTATCGATAAACCATTTTTTGGGCGCAGCATTGTTCGCGTCTTATTGATCTCACCTTTCTTCATTATGCCTACGGTCAACGCCTTGATTTGGAAAAACATGATGATGAATCCTGTCTATGGCATTTTTGCTTGGATTTCTGAATCACTCGGCTTGCAACCTATCGACTGGCTAGGCACTTATCCGCTGATGTCAGTGATTATCATGGTTAGCTGGCAGTGGTTACCTTTTGCGATTCTTGTTTTTGTAACGGCGTTACAGTCTCAAGACACGGAGCAAAAAGAAGCGGCTCAAATGGACGGTGCAACGGGCTGGCATATTTTTCGTTACTTAACCATTCCTCACTTAGCACGACCCATTGCCGTGGTAGTGATGATTGAAACTATTTTCTTATTGGCCGTATTTGCTGAGATTTTTGTAACCACTGGGGGTGGTCCTGGCTATGCCAGCACTAACTTAGCTTACTTAATCTACAACCAAGCACTGCTTCAATATGACGTAGGCGTGGCGTCTGCCGGTGGTTTATTCGCGGTGTTGCTTGCCAATATCGTCGCTTTCTTCCTAATTCGTGCCGTCGGCAAAAACCTAACGGTGTGAGGTAACAAGATGACTCTTAATCAGCAACGAAAACTTAAAACACTCATAACTGGCCTATTGGCTTGGTTTGTCGCATTACTTTTGTTCTTTCCTATTTTCTGGATGTTTTTGACGTCTTTCAAAACAGAGCTACAGGCTATTTCTGTGCCGCCCACTCTGTTCTTTGAGCCAACACTAGACAACTACAAAATAGTACAGGAACGCAGTGACTATTTATTGCACGCAATGAACTCTGTGGTCACCTCATTTGGCTCCACCTTTATTGCTTTGATCATCGCGATTCCGGCTGCCTACTCAATGGCATTTTTCCCAAGCAAACGCACCAAAGATATTTTGTTGTGGATGTTGTCGACGAAAATGCTGCCAGCCGTGGGTGTATTAGTACCTATTTACATCCTGTTTCGTAATAACGGCCTATTAGACAGTCGTACAGGTTTGATCATTATCTTCACGTTAATGAACTTGCCCATCATTATTTGGATGCTGTTCTCTTACTTTAAAGATCTACCCAAAGAGATTCTTGAAGCCGCCAGAATGGATGGCGCTACGCCATGGGACGAAATGGTTAAAGTCGTGCTTCCTTTGTCCATCGGTGGCATTGCCTCTACAGGATTGTTATCCATCATTTTATGCTGGAATGAAGCCTTTTGGTCACTCAATTTAACCGCTTCTAATGCCGCCCCATTGACGGCAATGATTGCATCTTACTCAAGCCCTGAAGGCTTATTTTGGGCCAAGCTGTCTGCTGCATCAACGATGGCGTGCGCTCCGATCGTCGTGTTTGGTTGGTTCTGCCAAAAACAACTCGTCCAAGGCCTTACATTTGGTGCCGTAAAATAATTATTAGGAATATTAGCCATGAGTTATTTAGTTATTTCAGAATTGCAAAAACATTACGATAGCTATCATGCGTTAAGAGGCATAAACCTTAACGTTACCGAGGGTGAGTTTCTTGTCTTCGTAGGACCATCTGGGTGTGGTAAATCGACCTTATTACGCACCATTGCCGGTCTAGAATTATCCTCAGGTGGATCGATTGAATTAGATGGAAAAGACATTACGGAAGTCGCCTCTTCCAAACGTGACTTAGCAATGGTGTTTCAATCCTATGCACTTTATCCGCACATGACAGTAGCAGATAATCTGTCATTTGCTTTACGCCTTGCTAAAGTGCCGGATAATGAAATTCAAGAGAAGGTTCGCTCTGTATCGGCATCCTTACAGCTTGACCCACTACTAGATCGCAAGCCAAAAGAATTGTCTGGTGGTCAGCGTCAACGTGTTGCTATTGGTCGCGCCATCGTTCGTCAACCTAAGGTTTTCTTGTTTGACGAACCCTTATCAAATTTGGACGCAGCCTTGCGCGTACAAATGCGCCTTGAATTAGCCCGTTTACACAAAAAACTGGGCACGACAATGATCTATGTAACACACGACCAGATAGAAGCCATGACATTGGCAGATCGTGTCGTCATACTCAATGCAGGTCAAATTGAACAAGTAGGTACGCCTTTAGAACTGTATCGCCAACCGAACAACCGTTTCGTTGCAGAATTTATTGGCACGCCGAAAATGAATCTTATTGACGTTGATAGCTTTGCTGAAAAAGATGAAACTTTAACATTGAATCTACTCAACAGTAGCGTCACTTTCCCTGCCAACCGCATTAAAGGCTCATTGCCTAAAGCGATTACCCTAGGCATACGTCCAGAGCATTTATCCTTAGTAGAAGACAATGGCGATATCACTGGACGCGTAGAACTTGTTGAGCACCTTGGTTCTGAATCTTATGCGCATATCCAATTAAGTAATGATCAAATGATCATCTTAAAAGCTTCAGCGCGCAGTGTTCTAAAAGATGATGATGTCGTTCACATCAATATCGATTCAAGTGAAGCCATCTTGTTTAACCAAGATGACCAAGTTATTTCCATCATTGCTGAGGGTGCAAGTAATGCCTAATACACTTACCGCAACTCAGCACTGTGATCAATTGTCAGTTCAGCCATATGCAAAAGAGGATATTATCCCAGGCGTTATTCATCTTGGTGTTGGTGCTTTTCATCGAGCCCATCAGGCAATGTATTTTGATCGGTTCTTGGCGCTTCCTGAAGGCAAAAAATGGGGGTTGATCGGCGTAAACGTTCGGCCTCAAGACAGTCAATCTTTTGCCCGCCTCATGGCTCAACAAGGAGAGTATGTTCTTAAAACAATGGCGCCAAATGGTGCGACAGAGTATGAACATATTCGCTCCATTATTCGCCAAATTGACGGCGCTCAAAAACCGAATGATGTTGATGATGCCATGGCTGATGCCAGCACACAATTAGTCACCTCCACAGTAACGGAAGGCGGTTATTACCTAGATGAAAAACGTGTACTCATGACCTCTCATCCTGCTATAAAAGCAGATATTGAAGGTGCCAGAAATACGCTGTACGCTTTTTTACACGCAGGTCTGAAGAAACGTAGCGAGACATCTAACGCTAAAATAACCTTACTGTGTTGTGACAATTTACGCCACAATGGCGAGCTATTAGAAACAGGGCTAATGCAATTTTTATCCGCTAAAGGCGATACAACACTTGTTAACTGGGTGAAAGAAAATGTTTCTTTCCCTTGTGCCATGGTAGATAGGATCACACCGAAACCAAGCCTTATTCATGTCAAAGACGTGCAAGATCGATTTGGCATTGACGATGAAATGACAGTCATGGGTGAAGACTTTGCCCAGTGGGTCATCGAGGATGATTTTGCAGGAGAAAAGCCTGCGCTGGACCTTGTCGGCGTACAATTTGTTGACAAGGTTGATCCCTACGAAGAGGCGAAAATTCGTATTCTTAATGCTGGCCATACTTGCGTAACATATCAAGCGGCCTTGAAGGGACTCACCTATTTCGATGAAGCAATGCGTGATGATGAACTAAAGCAGTATTTTACAGACTTCATTAAGCAAGATTCTATCCCTGCGATAGGCAATTCTATCGTCGATTTACCCGCGTATTTTAATATTATTGCGGCACGCTTTAGCAATACAAACATCGGCGACACCGTAGAACGAATTTGTACCGATGGCTACGCAAAGTTCCCTATCTTTGTTTACCCTTCTTTAGAAGGTGTATATCGTATCGGTGGTACGCCAACAAAAACGATCCAAGGCATTGCTTGCTGGTTTGTGTTTATCCATAAAGCCGCAGCGGGGCAATTAGCAATCGAGTATCATGAGCCTAACCTGTCTTCTATGTCTTCGTTTACAAACGACAAAAAGGGCATTCAAGCTTTCGCGACAGACCCTTATTTATGGGGAAGTTTAGCAACAGATTATCCAAGTTTCGCGACGGATCTAGCAAAATCGATTCATGAAGAACAGAAAAAATACAATTAATAACGAAGCAGCCGAGTAAGTAATAATTTTTTAAACTCGGTTTTTGCTATATGGTAATTGCTAGGGAATAATGGCCTCACTATTAACACCTGAGTCAAAAAGTCGCTCTATACAAATCTACATTTGTTACAAGCCTCTCTACGCGTTATTAAAGCAAGACTCTGATTTTTGTTTTAGGTGAATTTTATGTCCACAACAAAAAAACGCAATACACCAGAATATGAACTGGTCGATAACGGTATTGAAACTATCCGCTATCTAGAACACGGATATCCTAGCGACCTCATTCGCTGGCATGCCCATGATGACTATGAATTACATTTCATGGTAGCAACGTCTGGAAAGGTATTTGTCGGTGACTATATTGGCAATTACGATCCTGGCCAACTCATTTTGACTGGCCCAAGGCTGCCTCACAACTGGATTTGCCAAAACAATCAAGACCCCGTTCAAGTTAGAGACATGGTGATTCGCTTTGATCATGAATCGTTTTCCAACGGAATGAAGATTATTCCTGAGCTGGCAGAGATATTACCTATGTTACTCAGAGCCAAATCTGGCATCGAGTTCTTCGACATCGAACTGGATGACTTAAAAGAAACCTTTGGATCTGTTCGCGACAGCACGGGATTACAGCGAGTCATTAAGTCACTTCCTCTTCTTAAAAGACTGGCTCAAAGTCAAAATTATCGTCTTCTTTCAACGGTTCAAATTGACTTAAAATCAAATGAAGCCTTGCAGAGTAAAGTCAATACGGTTGTCGATTATGTGTCACAGAATTACAGCCAAGATATCAGCTTGTCGAACGCGGCCAGTTTGATCAATATGTCTGACAGTCACTTTTCTAGATTCTTTAGGAAAGCCACAGGCAACCGTTTTATCGAATTTGTCAATCGAGTGCGAATTAGCCGAGCCTGCAATTTATTAACAGAAACAGATCAACAGATTGCAAATATCTGCTTTCAAGTTGGGTTTAATAATGTCGCTAACTTTAACCGACGTTTTCATGAACTCAAAGGCGTCACACCACGCGACTTCCGTTCACAAAGCTCTAAACGTATTGAATAACGTCAAACATATTAAAATATAAAGACGAAAAATTAGCGGTCATGTCTAATAACATAACCGCTTTTTATTATTCTGGGTTTAATAAGTTTGAAAGCGATTTATTTAAATGTTGAGTTGATGTGAAAAAGTCTTGGTATAATTTGTACTTCCTTTGATAATAGCCTTCAAACTCTTTCTCAGGCTCATGGGAATCTAGCTCATCAGGCAAAAAGCAATATTGCTCAATCAATGTTTCAATAGAGCCTTCTGTTTTGTGCTTATCACCAATCAATGCCAAACGAGCGGCACCTAATCCCGGTCCAACTTCACCACCATCACGGTAAATAAGACGTTTGTTTAAGATGTTCGATAAGATTTGACGCCAAAAAGCCGAACGCGCACCACCTCCGATTAATGATAAATCCGACACAATAGTACCTGCTGTCGCTAATGCATTTTGACAATCCAATAATGAAAAAGCCACGCCTTCTAATATAGCGAGTGTCATATCATCAAGCGTTGTCGAATTGTTCAAACCAACGAATTGTCCTTGCGCATAAGGGTCATTATGCGGAGTGCGCTCACCATTAAGATAAGGTAAAAAGATGACGGTAGTTTGTGTCTTTTCGGAGTGCTCAAGCGCCTCTAATAATGCTTGTACAGAAAGATTGACTGTTTTTGCCCACCATGACAAAGAGTTAGCAGCGCTTAAAGTTACCCCCATTTGATGCCAACGATTGGGGAGCGCATGGCAAAAAGCATGGACAGTATTGTTCGGGTTGGCTTTATGGGACTCGCTCACCGCAAAATACACACCAGATGTTCCTAAAGACAGCAGTCCTTGCCCTGGTCGTGTAATACCCATACCGACCGCACCAACTGCGTTGTCACCACCACCAGCCACCACAGAAATTACCGGGATTTTTAACAACGCTGCCACGTCTTCAGACAAAGTACCCACCACATCACAACCTTCATGCACGGTCGGCATATTTTTTTGCGTCAAACCGGTTGCCGCCAACAGAACATCGTCCCACTGACGGGTCGCGGGATTTAACCACAAGGTACCGGCCGCATCAGAACAGTCGGTTGAGAAAACACCAGTCAGACGATAAGCAAGGTAATCTTTAGGCAACAAGACATGGCTCAAGCGGGAAAATATCTCAGGTTCATTTTCTCTCACCCATTGCACTTTAGGCGCAGTGAATCCTGGCATCACCAAGTTTCCAGAACGCTCAACAAATTCGGGGCATTGTTCCATCAAGGTTTGGCATTGTTGCTGACTACGGCCATCATTCCACAAAATACAAGGTCGTAAAATATCGCCTTGGGCATCTAACAGCGTTGCACCATGCATTTGCCCTGATAAGCCAATCGCCTTTAACTTACTTAGGTCTAACCTTTGTTGAAGCTGATCAACAACATCCAGACAAGCTTGCCACCAAGACAGGGGGTCTTGTTCAGACCACATAGGGTAAGGTGAACTAACACTGAGCTCTGCCGACTCTTGAGCCATTAAATTGCCATTATCATCAATGACAACACCTTTCAGTCCAGAGGTTCCAAGGTCAAGGCCTAAATACATAGCTCATTATTCTCATGTTGATCGTATGTTTTTGTTGTTTATTTTTACGCGCTTTAAGCTCATATTGAAAATATTTTACCAATCAGTCAAACGTAATTTATGAACTTGCACCTTTCGTACTAAAAGACCACAAAATACATCAAGTTTGCACACCTAACAAAGTCCAAAACAGTTATAGTACGCAGACTTTCTTTTGACATTTTTTAAGCGATTAAACATTTTTCTTTATTAAATGTTTAATTTTTAACATTGCAATTTTAGTTGTGAATACAGGGTGTAATAAGTAGATACCTTGGATTTTAACATAACGCCTAATGATGAAAGTCACATTCAATATTATCCCTAAAGGCTAATTGAGCCGATAAAATGCAGGTAATTTATAAAGTATGCTTTGGCTAAATACATTTTTTACAACTCAGACCATACCTCAAAATCAGTTGATGATAGGGCATTACGATTACCCGTTAGTCGCGCTTTCTATTATCGTTGCTGCCGCCGCCTCATTTTTCGCATTGCATTTTGCAACGGCGGCGCAACACATCACCTCATCTGCTTACAAAAAAATAGCACTTATTTCAGGCTCTCTTATCATGGCCGGTGGTATCTGGAGCATGCACTTTATAGGCATGCTCGCCTTCCAAATGAATGGCAACATAGAATACGATTTTTTTCTAACACTTATTTCTATACTCCCTAGTTTGATTGCGTCCTATGTCGCATTAAGAATGCTGGCAGACACGCAAACCCTCACTCCTCTACGCTTAATTATCGGCGGCATTACGGTAGGCGCAGGCATAGGTACCATGCACTACATGGGGATGGCTGGGATGAATATGCATGCGACTTTGCTTTATGAACCTTTTTGGTTCTTTTTATCGATTGCTATTGCGGTTGCGCTGGCCATCATTGCTTTGTCTGCACGTTATTACATCAGTAAAACCTGGCCTTCCTGGAACCTACAGATTATCAATGTCATTAGCGCCTCGATTATGGGGGCGGCGATTTCGGGTATGCATTATGCTGGCATGGAAGGCGCACGTTTTATTATGCCGGCTGGTCAACATACAATGATCGCGACAGAAAATAACCACGACGGCCTATCTATAACCATTGCGACGATTACCATTTTATTGTCCATATTGGCCACTAATATCACATCTCAAATACGCTATCGCCAGCTATTTAAAGAAAAAGCAGACAATGAGTTACGCCTGCAAACTACTCTTGATACCGCTATAGATGGCATTATTTCGATGGATGCCAAAGGTATTATTCTCGCGTTTAATAAAGCGGCAGAACAGATTTTTGGCTGGACAGAATCAGAGCTAATCGGCAAGCGTATTTCCGTTTTATTGCCAAAATCGAATAACTTACACAGCCGAAAAGCCCTCATAACCTATTTAAAAAACGCGATAAAACAGCATGTCGGTTTAGATAACGAAATTACAGTTCTTCATAAAAATGGCCATATTATCCCTATCCGACTGGCTATTGGACGAGTCGACGTTGTTGGGAAAAAACCTATGTTTGTCGGCTTCGTTACGGATATTTCTGTCCGCAAAGAGATGGAAGAAAAAATAAAGAAAAGTGAAGAACAATATCGCTCTCTTATTAGGAACATTCCTGGTGTCTCTTTTCGAAGTTTATTCAATCAAGATATGCCTCCTATTTTTATTAGCAAGGCGGTAAAACAGCTAATTGGTTGGCAAGCGGATGACTTTTACCAAGGTAAAGTTACTGTCTCGAAAACCATTCACCCCGATGATATAGACCGACTCAAACAGACAGTAAACACCGCTATAGCTGAACATCGTTCCTACTCTCTAGAATATAGGCTACAACACAAAGAAGGCAGCACCATTTGGGTGCTGGAAAACGCGAATATTGTCTTTAATGAAGACGGCATTCCTGAATGGATAGACGGTGTCATGCTTGATATTACCGAGCGAGTTGAAATGGAAAGCGCTCTGCGTCAAGCAAAAGAAGAAGCTGAAGTGGCCGCCGAAAGTAAAGCGGCTTTCCTTGCCAATATGAGCCATGAAATACGAACACCAATGAACTCCATCATTGGCTTTTCAGAGCTATTACTCGAAATGGGGAACGAACCAGAGCAGCAAAAATACCTAGACACCATTTGCCAGTCCGCGCGCTCTTTACTGTACTTACTCAACGATATTCTAGACAGCGCCAAATTAGAAAAGAATAAACTGGAGCTCGATCTTCGCCCTTTTATTCTTTCTGACCTAGTGGATTCATCTATTTCTACTCTCTGGCTACAAGCTAAGAACAAGGGTATTTCATTGCAGTTCGATATAGATGACTCCCTTGCTATCGCTTACATAGGGGCTGGTGAACGCATTCGACAGATTCTTATCAACTTAATCGGCAATGCGATTAAATTCACAGAGTCTGGGCAAGTCGAGTTGAGAGTTTTCCCGATGGCCCCTCCTTTTATTCGTTTTGAAATAACCGACACCGGCATAGGCATTGAGGCAGATAGATTAGAAAATATTTTTGACCCGTTCACCCAAGCGGATGCCTCTATGAGCCGACGCTTTGGTGGTACTGGACTGGGTACCAGCATATCTAAACAACTGGTTGCCTTAATGGGCGGTACCATTCACGCTAAAAGCACAATAAATGTTGGCAGTACCTTTTATTTTGACATTCCTCTTGAAATATCAGCGCCGCCGACTGAAACGGAAAACAGTGCATTAGTTTGCATTCCTCCTCAAGATATTTTGGTAGTAGACGATATACCTCAAAACATTACCTTGCTATCACACCTTCTTTCTCGCCAAGGACACACGGTATTTACCGCTCGAGATGGACTGGAAGCAGTTGAAGCGTACAAATCCTTGCAGCCAAATTTAATACTAATGGATCTACAAATGCCCAAAATGGATGGTGTAACAGCCACTCAGATTATCCGCACTTACGAAAGCAGTCATGGTCTAGACAATATCCCTGTCATTGCCTTAACCGCCAGTGTCTTGATGGAAGACCGCCTTGATGCGAAAAAAGCGGGAATGAATGGCTTCGCTACTAAACCTATTGATCGGTTGGCATTAAATAATGAAATGGCGCGTGTACTAAACATGACCGATCTACCGCTATTAAGCGCGAGTAACAAGGCAGAACTTTCACCACATAAGCGCAAAGAAATTCATTTTGAGAAAGGCTTAGACTTGTGGGGCGAGCGCAAACTCTACATTGGAGAATTAGAAAAATTTGCCAAGAAAAACATGACCCTTAGCCAGGAATTTAAACGTTTGCTAAATGAAGAGCTGTATCAAGAGCTCAGCCAATCAGCACATGCCATAAAAGGCGTAGCGGCAAATTTGGCCTTGGTTAACTTATCCCAGCAAGCCAGCAGCGTAGAAAATACAGCTCGCACTAAGACTCATCTAGATTGCGATGAAAACATTATTAAACTAGACCGAGCTTTCTCTCATTTCTTAGCTGAACTATCACGATTTAGCACACCAAATACTGAAGATTCCTCACTCAAAACAGAAAGCGACCCAGAACAAACAGACAATCTAGCAATCTGCCTTTCTTTGATCGACGAGCTCATCGAGCTTGCCAACAGTGGCGAACTGGATGACAACAAAATGACGCAATTAATTAACAGCGCCCCCGTTTCGTCAAAAACAGCGATTACACAAGCCGTTGATCATTTATCCAACTTTGATTTTGAACAAGGCGTAATAGAACTTGCACAGCTCAAAAGCATATTCACTGAAGGGGAAGCTCTATGATACTCGGCGCGATTAAATCCCCTAGAATTTTATTGGTCGACGATGAACCTACCAATCTTAGAGTGCTAAAAAAGGTACTAGAAGACAAATACCGTCTTTCTTTTGCACGCTCTGGAGAAGACGCGTTAAACATAGTCAAAAAAGAGAGCGTCGATCTTATCTTACTGGATGTAATGATGCCTGAAATGACAGGCTTCGAAGTGTGTGAAAAGCTCAAACAAAACCCAGACACCGCTCATATTCCAGTGATTTTCGTTACTGCATTACGTGACACAGTCGATGAGGCGAAAGGCTTTGAGATCGGCGCTGTCGACTATATTACCAAGCCCATTACGCCAACTATTGTATTTGCTCGAGTAAAAACACATCTGTCCTTGATCCAAGCGAATGTACTTAAAGCGACGCACATTGATTTAATCCAACGCCTAGGCCGAGCTGCTGAATACAAAGACAATGAAACAGGCATGCACGTTCAGCGCGTCAGCCATTTTGCTAAAATCATGGCCATGGCCTGCGGTTATAATGAATTCGTTGCTGATGAATTAATGATGGCAGCACCTATGCATGACCTAGGTAAGATAGGCATTGCTGATAGCATCCTACTTAAACCTGGAAAGCTAACCGCAGAAGAATATGAGATCATGAAGAACCACACTCATATTGGCGCGGAAATATTAGCCAACCCGAAATCCCATCTGATTGCACTTGCTCGCTCAGTGGCGATTACTCACCATGAAAAGTGGGATGGCAGCGGCTATCCATACGGTCTGTCTGGTGAAGATATTCCGATCGAGGGACGTATCGTTGCTCTCGTCGATGTTTTCGACGCTTTAACCTCCGAGCGACCTTATAAAAAAGCGTGGTCTATAGAAGAAGCTATCGATTTCATCCAAGACCAAAGTGGCAAACACTTTGACCCTTATCTGGTCATGCTACTGATACAAGAATTGCCTAAGCTATTAGAGATAAAACAACAATTTTCTGAAGAGATGCCTGCAAATTAACGCAGAGGCAATTGAAAACCGCAAAAAAAGCGCCATTTTAGTTAGCAAAGGCTAAGGGGGAGTGAATTAATACAAAGACGTTTACTTATCCCTTGCCAGATTTCTAATTACCTCAATCATGTTGTTTATATTAACAACCATAGGTCTTATTCTATGAATACCTTCTCTCACTTGGTGGCCTCATTACTTGGTCAAGGTGTCAGTACACAGAATACTCAACTTGGCATATTGCGAATAAATGGCAGCGATGCAAGCAAATTTCTTCAAGGCCAAGCGTCTTGCGATATGACAAAACTGTCTGAATCAACGGGTCTGTACGGTGCGATATGTAGCGTCAAAGGCAGAATTATCAGTAACTTTTTTGTTATTCAAGAACAAGAAGATACCTTATTGATTATGAACGAGCCTCTGGTTGAAATTGCTCTCAACCACTTAAAAAAATACGCGGTGTTTTTCAAAGTGACCCTGAGCGATGCAAGCGAAGAGTTTGCCATTGAATCGCATTTTAGCGCATCCACCAGCAGCGCTATTCCAGACGCATTGTCTGAACAATTGCCAGTAGAGATCAGCCATGAATCAATCACGCTGACCATCAGTGACAGCCCAACCCGAGCAACACTTTGCTTACAACGCAAACGTGATGCAGCCGTTGAACAGGTAAATGAACACATGCCTGCGCCGTCACAAGCCGAGCTATTGTCTTTGCTCACTGCACGACCATTAATCGATGTAGAACAAAGTGAAGAAGTACTCCCCCAATGGCTTAATATGCAACGTACTGGCGGCATCAGCTTCACAAAAGGTTGTTACACTGGACAAGAAATCGTCGCGCGAATGCAATACCGTGGAAAATCGAAAAAGCAGCTAGCACTCTTTAGCTGGGAAGGCGACCACGACGTTAGCCCCACTTTATTAGACAGTGAAGGTAAAAGCATTGGCAGCGTATTTAAAAGCGCGCGTTTTAATGACCTGAATGTTGCTCAAATCATCCTCAATATAGAACCAACCGATGTAGATAATTTTTTCCTAGGTGGACAAGCGGTCACCTTGCAGCCTCTGCCCTATCGACTTGAAAACACTAAATAATCCACAAAAAAAGGAGCTTCAATGAGCTCCTTTTTTTAGACTTATTATTCGTTCAAATCGGATCTAATGCCCACTTGATCGGTGTTTTTCCAATACTCTGTAAATACGCATTGGTTTGAGAAAAGTGGCCACACCCTAAAAAACCACGATAAGCAGATAAAGGCGATGGATGAACACTTTCTAACACGCAGTGTTTTTGGCGATCAATATAGCGGCCTTTTTTCTGGGCATACGCTCCCCACAATAAAAACACTACACCTTCTTGTTCTTGGTTTATCCGCTCAATAATTTTATCGGTAAAGGTTTCCCAACCTTTCTTTTGATGAGATCCTGCTTTACTGGCTTCTACCGTCAGCACACTGTTCAGTAACAACACACCTTGTTCTGCCCATTGATTTAAAAAGCCATGCTCGGCGGGAGGAACCCCTAAATCACGGGTCAATTCTTTATAAATATTCACTAACGACGGCGGGACTTTTACCCCCGGCTTAACGGAAAAAGACAAACCATGAGCTTGACCTGGGCCGTGATAAGGGTCTTGTCCTAATATCACTACTTTTACTTGTTCAAAGGGCGTTTCTACTAAGGCATTAAAACAATCATTGGCTTCTGGATAGATGTTCTTTTCCTGCCTCTCAAGCGATAAAAACTGCATTAAAGAGTGCATGTAATCTTTGTCAAATTCGCTGGCTAATCGTGTTTGCCAACTTGAAGGTAGTGTCATATTACAACCCTAAATTGTCGGTTCTGATAGTAAAAAAGGATTCAAAGACGGCATTGTTTTGAAATCATGATAAAAGCCCAGTGCTTCAGGATCATCGGGCGTTGTCAGGTGTTTCAATAATAACCATGTCATTTCTCTGAGAGAATACGCCAAACAGTACTGCTCTAAACGCCATAAAGTATCTTTCTCATCCAGCAAAGGTTCATAGGCGAATATAAGGGCTTGCCGTTGAGTCTGGTTTAAATTATGCGATCGCGCGACTACCGCAAGATCAAATATAGGATCACCCATTCCCGCATACTCCCAATCGATCAACCAAAAATTTTGCTCATCCATTAACAGGTTTTTAGGATTTAAATCATTATGACAAACAACAGGAGAACCTTTAAAGGAAACTCGCTCAAGCGATCCTAACTTTTCTTCCAAATACGCATGCTCTTTTTTGAGTTCTGGCCTAGCAGAAAGAAAACGCTGAATACCATTAAGGTAATGACTAATCACCTTATAAATACAGAACGTGTGATCAACGACGGGGAGTTGATGTGTTACTTTCAAGGCTCTCGCAATGCGATCAATATTCTCTGAAGTATGCGTCACACTCCAATCAAAAGAAGGCTGAGACACATACCGACAAACAAAAGCCCCAACTTCATCATGCCAAAGCAGCTCTGGGGATAATCCCGCCTGCGCCGCCATCGATAGAATCTGCATTTCACTCTGGCGATTAATGTAAAAAGCAGACTCATCCAGCGCTGGGACTCTCAATACCAACTGCGGGAAACCATCCCAATCAAGACGGTAAACCTGATTTGAAAAACCTTCTTCGAAAGGGATCGCTGTTATTCGATCAAATTGGGGTAAAATCACCACCATTCTTTCAAAATACTCAGATAAATTAATCATTTTGTTGCCAGAATTGTAAGTCACTGTCAGAATGTCGAATACAACTATCCGAGTCAATAGACAATTTTGAAGCAAATCAATGAATAAACACGAAGACATTATTCGTAAAATACAAGAGAGTCTAGGTACTCTCAGTAAATCAGAACGCAAAGTTGCTGAAGCAATTCTTGCCGACCCTAAAACGACGATTCACTCTAGCATCGCTAAACTGGCTGCTCGAGCTGAAGTAAGTGAACCTACGGTAAACCGATTCTGTCGTAGCTTAATTGGCAGCGGCTTTCCTGACTTCAAAGTATCTTTGGCTCAAAGTTTAGCGACGGGAACACCTTACGTTAATCTTAACGTAGAACCTGACGATGCTCCTGGTGCTGTCACAGCTAAAATCTTCGAAGCGGCTAAGAACAACTTAACTCGCGCGCAAGAAATTTTACCCGAAGCATTAATTAGTCGAGCTGTTGATGTACTTGCCCAAGCTCGTCGCATTGAGTTTTACGGCTTAGGCGCATCAGGCCCTGTTGCGAAAGACGCTCATCATAAATTCTTTCGTTTAAACATGCCGGTTGTTGCTTACACTGATATTTTAGTTCAGCGTATGGCTGCGGCAGGAACACATCCAGGCGATGCAGTTGTTGTTATTTCTTATACAGGAAGAACGCTACCACTCATTGAGACTGCCCGTGTAGCAAGAGAAGCTGGAGCGACCGTCATCGGTATAACTAACCCAGACTCTCCTTTAACTGAGCACTGCTCTATTGTACTGCCAATTGAAGAAACAGAAGACACAGATATTTATACTCCTATGAGTTCTCGTATCGTCTACTTAACCTTGATTGATGCATTAGCTACCGGCGTTTTATTGAAACGTGGGCCTGAGTTTAATGCACACCTTAGAAAGCTTAAATTAAGCGTTCAAGACACTCGCTTGCCTAAAGTTGAAAAGAAATAGGCTCGGCCGTAAGCGAGAAAATATAAAAGGCATCCATCGGATGTCTTTTTACGATCTGACAAAATTTTGACATTTATTTTCAGGCATTCATTTACTTTCCAGATGATTTTGTAACTTTGCCAGAGTTTTTTGAAAGATAATCCGTCTATACCCACCTAGAATGCACAATCTAGTCATGAAGTGTGCTAAAAATGGTCAACATATACAATGTTTGACCATCACGCTTGCACTATATTTCACCGGCTTTATACGTTAAAAACATTTAAAAATTATAATTATTCGATACGAATTGGTGGAAGAATCTTCTATCAACATACTGTTTAGGCCATTTACCAAAACTTGGTAGATACTTTATCAACAGTACTGAGGCTCTCACTTAAAGAGCCATCGTATCAGCATGATTTTACCGAATCGGGGATTAAAATGATTGAAAACTCAAGCTTTGCGATAAGCTTTACTTTTTTAGCTTATCTAATAGTCATGCTTGGCATTGGGCTTTACGCTTATAAGCTCACATCAAGCTCAGAAGACTACTTCTTAGGCGGACGCTCACTAGGACCTTGGCCAACAGCCATTTCTGCTGGTGCATCTGATATGAGTGGTTGGCTACTTCTAGGGCTACCAGGGTATGCGTTTGTCTCTGGCATGGAATCCATCTGGTTAGGTGGCGGCTTGCTAGTGGGCACTTGGTTGAACTGGCTATTGTGTGCGAAACGCTTACGTACCTACAGTATTACAGCGGACAACTCTTTGACGATCCCGCATTTTCTTGCGACTCGCTTTCAAGATAAATCCAAACTTATTCAAACCATTTCTGCAGCATTTATCCTGTTGTTCTTCTTGTTTTACACAAGTTCTGGCCTTGTTGCTGGCGGCAAACTCTTTGAAACTGTTTTCCACATCGATTACACCTACGCGGTTATTATCGGTACAGTTTGTGTTGTGTCTTACACACTATTTGGTGGTTTCTTAGCGGTTGCATGGACAGATCTTGTGCAAGGCCTAATGATGGCCGCGGCATTGGTTGTCGTTCCTTTAGTTGCCCTTGACGGTAGCTGGTCTGAGCTTCCAAGTACATTGGCAGCAAAAAATCCTGAATTGCTAGACATTTGGACCAACGTAAAAGGTCAACCTCTGTCTTTCATTGGCATTGTTTCTTTGGTTGCTTGGGGATTAGGTTACTTTGGTCAGCCGCATATTTTGGCACGATTCAAAGCCTCTCGCTCTAACAAAGATATCAAAGTTGCACGTCGCATTGCCGTTAGCTGGACAATTATATGTATGGCTGGTGCTCTTGCTATTGGTTTATCAGGGATTGTATTTGTTGATAATCATCTAGGCGGAACGCTTGCAGATCCTGAGAAAATTTTCATGATCATGGTTAATGCAATTTTCCATCCTGTCGTAGCGGGTATTCTTCTTGCCGCTATATTAGCGGCTATCATGAGTACCGCTGACTCTCAACTGTTGGTTTCCTCTTCTGCTCTAGCTGAAGATTTCTACAAACAACTCATCAATAAAAATGCAACTCAAAAAGAAATCGTAAACGTTGGACGCCTTGGTGTTGTTGCTATTGCTGTCATAGCTCTAGTACTAGCATTGAACCCAAACAGTTCAGTATTGGGCTTAGTGTCTTATGCTTGGGCTGGCTTTGGTGCTGCATTTGGCCCAGCCATTCTTTTGAGTCTCTTCTGGCGTAACATGCACCGCAACGGCGCTCTTGCCGGCATTATTGTTGGTGGCGTAACTATCGTTGTTTGGAAGCAGTTACATGGCGGCATATTCGACCTATACGAGATTGTTCCAGGCTTCATCTTCTCAACACTTGCTATCATCATATTTAGTTTGATGAGCGGCGCTCCTGAGAAGAAAGTGACGGATACTTTCGACGAGTACACTAAATCGTTAGATACGATGGAATAAGCACAAGCATTCCATTAAAAAGCCCAGTCCAAGTAAATTGAACTGGGCTTTTTTTATCACTCTTACTCCTCATACCAGTAACTGAACGGCCTCTGCTACTCTGCTACTCTGCTACTCTGCTACTCTGCTACTCTGCTACTCTGCTACTCTGCTACTCTGCTACTCTGCTACTCTGCTACTCTGCTACTCTGCTACTCTGCTACTCTGCTACTCTGCTACTACTCATTATTTAGAGCATAAAAAAAAGGGCTTGCAAAGCAAGCCCTAAACACCATTACTAACAAACGTTAGTAGTCAGAGGAACACTTAAATTAATCGTTAAACAAGCTACAAGCACCTTGCTCAGCACCGTTTACTAGCGCTCGCTGAGCACTGAATAGTTCGCGACCCATACCCTGATGAGAATCCGTCAAATCTTGGTGCGCTGCTGCTCTAGAGGCTAATTCTTCGTCAGAAACAAGTACTGATAAAGTACCTGATATTGCATCCAAACGGACCAAGTCGCCATTCTGAATTTTTGCGATTAAGCCGCCAGCTAGTGCTTCAGGCGTCAAATGAATGGCGGCAGGCACTTTACCTGATGCGCCAGACATACGGCCATCTGTTACTAGGGCCACTTTATAACCCTTGTCTTGCAAGTTAACTAAATAAGGGGTGAGTTTATGCAACTCTGGCATACCAATCGCTTTTGGCCCTTGAAAGCGAACTACAGCAACACAATCGTGCTCTAATTCACCATTAATAATTGCATCAGCTAGGTCGTTTTGATTGTGAAATACCATGGCTGGCGCTTCAACGATGCGATTTTCTTCTGCTACTGCAGAAACTTTTATCACCGCACGACCTAAATTACCCTTAAGAAGTGATAAACCACCTTCTTTGCTGAATGGGTCTTCAATTGGTCGAACAACGCCTAGATCCAAACTTTGTTCTGTACCATCGCGCCAAACAACATTGTCACCTTCCAAGAAAGGCTCTTTGGTGTAATGAGTTAAGCCTTTGCCAACAATGGTCATCACATCTTCATGAAGCAAACCACCTTTAAGCAGCTGTTTAACAAGATACGCCATACCACCTGCAGCATGAAAATGGTTAATGTCTGCTTGGCCATTTGGATAAATTCGAGTCAATAATGGAACGACTTTAGACAAGGCTGAGAAGTCATCCCAAGTGATGATAATGCCAGCTGCACGCGCAAAAGCGACAATGTGCATTGTATGGTTAGTCGAACCGCCAGTAGCCAATAGGCCAACGATCGCATTCACGATGCTTCGCTCATCAATGACTTCGTATAATGGGCGGAAATCACGACCCAATGACGTAATCTTAGTTGCTAGTTGTGCTGTATGTTTTGTTAATGCCGCACGCAATGGATCATCTGGATTAACAAACGATGAGCCTGGTAATTGCAGCCCCATCATTTCTACTAACAATTGGTTAGAGTTTGCTGTTCCGTAAAAAGTACAAGTACCAGCACTGTGGTAAGAGGCTGATTCTGCTTTAAGCAATTCTTCTCGACTCGCTTTGCCTTCTGCATAACGCTGGCGTACTGCCGATTTTTCAGCATTAGTAATACCGGAATGCATCGGCCCAGCAGGTACAAATAAAGCCGGAAGATGACCGAATCGAAGTGCCGCAATCAATAGACCAGGTACAATTTTGTCACAAATACCTAAATACAAAGCGGCATCGAACATGTTATGAGACAGCGCAATCGCAGCACCTTGAGCTATGTTATCGCGACTAAATAAGCTTAACTCCATGCCATCTTGGCCTTGAGTTATTCCGTCACACATTGCAGGAACACCGCCAGCAAATTGAGCAACACTGCCCATTTCTGCTACCGCTTGGCGAATTTGGTCAGGATAGTTATTGTAAGGCTGATGTGCAGATAACATATCGTTGTAAGAAGAAATTATGCCGATGTTGGCTTCTTCCATTAATGTCAGCTTTTGCTTATCGGTCGGCTGACAAGCGGCAAAACCATGAGCCAAATTACCACAAGATAATTTACCGCGGTGTGGGCCTTGCTCTTGTGCTTTTTTCATATCGGATAAGTATTGAGCGCGCAAAGACTGGCTGCGTTCAATGATGGCTTCAGTTACTTTCGTAACGATAGTATTCATACTTTACTCCGTTTTGTTAAACAGCAGTCTCTGCCCGACTGATGTGTAATCATTTTTTTGTAATATTACTACATTTTTCATAAAAATCACGCTATAAAACTGTGCATAGCGCTATAAATCATAAAAAACTGTAATTTTTTTACATAAAGCGTTAAAAAACTCTATTTTTCCTTTAAAATAGCGTCCAGCAGTAACATAATTTATTGTATTATCTTAAACAACGTAATGAACGACTATTTATCGAGCAATATAAGGAAGATTTACCCTCTTCCCTTGCTTGAAAATCATGTTATGTAGTATTTTTACGTCAAAGAGCACATTTACCCATTTTGCTGGTGTTGCACTACAGACAAAGGCGAAATGGAGTTCCACTATATTTAGAGGTGAGTATGACTATTAAAGTAGCAATTAACGGATACGGACGTATTGGACGCAACACACTTAGAGCGCTATACGAATCTGGTAAACGTGATCAAATTCAAGTTGTAGCAATCAATGATCTTGGTGACTCTAAAACCAATGCTCACTTAACTAAATATGACACTGTGCATGGACGTTTCGGCGAAGAAGTAACATTTGACCACGAAGCTCTGTATGTCAATTCAGATAAAATCCGCACTTTCTCTGAGCGCAACCCTGCTGATCTTCCTTGGGCTGAATTAGACGTTGATGTTGTTTATGAATGTACTGGTTTCTTTACTACAAAAGAAAAAGCCAGTGCACACATTAAAGCCGGCGCTAAAAAAGTTATTATTTCTGCACCAGGTAAAGAAGTAGACGCTACGGTTGTTTACGGTGTAAACCAAGATGTCCTAACATCTGACATGACGGTTATTTCTAACGCATCTTGCACAACAAACTGCCTAGCACCAATAGCTAAGCCATTAAGCGACAAGCTTGGTATTGAAAGCGGTTTGATGACTACCATCCACTCTTACACTAATGATCAGCGTCTATCTGATGTTTATCATGAAGACCTTTACCGCGCTCGTGCTGCGGCAATGAATATGATTCCAAGTAAAACAGGGGCTGCTGCTGCTGTTGGTTTAGTTATTCCTGAACTTGCAGGCAAATTTGATGGTATGGCGGTTCGCGTTCCAACAATCAATGTTTCATTAGTAGATTTAACCTTCTTAGCACCTCGTGAAACAACGACTGAAGAAGTTAATAAAATTATTGAAGATGCAGTAAAAGCCGATCCAATTTTGGCTCAAGTTCTTCATGTAAATCATGATCCACTTGTATCTAGCGATTTCAACCACAATGCTTTTACCTCTAACTTTGATGCGACTCAAACTCGCGTCCAAGGTAAATTAGTTAAAGTAATGGCTTGGTATGATAACGAATGGGGCTTCTCTAACCGTATGTTAGATAACACCATCGCGTTGATGAACGCTAAATAATATCTACCTATAAAGGCTGCTAATGCAGCCTTTATGCTATTTGATACTCCGAAACACGCTTCCTAATGTTTGGTAATTTATAATGACTCGCAGAACTAAAATTGTTGCAACACTTGGCCCAGCTTCTAGCTCCCCTGAAATGATTGAGAAATTGATTCTTGCAGGTGCCAATGTTTTCCGTCTTAACTTTTCTCATGGTCAGCCAGAAGACCATATTGATCGTGCAAATATTGTTCGCGAAATGGCGAAAAAGAACAATCGCCACGTTGCGATCCTTGGAGATCTTCAAGGTCCTAAAATTCGTATCGCTCGCTTTAAAGACACAAAAGTTCAACTAAAAGACGGCGCAACTTTCGTTCTTGATGTTGGTTTTGATAAAAATAATGGTGACGAGTCTCGTGTTGGTATCGACTACCCACAATTAGCGAAAGACTCTCAACCAGGCAACATTCTTCTTCTTGACGACGGTCGTGTCGTACTTGAAGTGCTTGAAGTCAAAGGCCAAGAAGTTATTACTAAAGTTATTGTTGGTGGTCCATTATCAAACAATAAAGGAATCAACCGCCAAGGTGGTGGCTTATCGGCTGCCGCTCTAACACCTAAAGATAAAGAAGACATCAAAACAGCCGCGCTGCTAAACGCAGATTACCTAGCTGTTTCTTTCCCACGCAGTGCAGCTGACCTTCATGAAGCTCGTGCACTTGCTGAAGCAGCCGGCCTAAAAGCAGGCATTGTTTCTAAAGTGGAACGTGCTGAAGCCGTCGCTGATAATGAAACATTAGATGCTATTATTTTAGCGTCGGATGCTGTCATGGTAGCTCGTGGTGATCTTGGTGTAGAAATCGGTGATGCTGAGCTAATCGGTGTACAAAAACACATGATCAAACGCTGCCGTCAATTGAATCGCCCAGTCATTACGGCGACTCAAATGATGGAAACTATGATCACCAGCGCTATGCCTACTCGTGCTGAAGTATTTGATGTTGCTAACGCCGTACTAGATGGTACCGATGCGGTTATGTTGTCTGCAGAAACAGCAGCAGGCGCCTACCCTGAAGAAGTTATTCAAACAATGAACCGTGTTTGCTTGGGTGCAGAGAAACAACCTGCAATCAATCGCTCTAAACACCGTGTTGATGTGACTTTCACAAATGTTGATGAAACTATTGCGATGTCTGCAATGTACGCAGCCAACCATTTGGAAGGCGTAAAAGCGATCATCAGCTTGACTGAATCAGGTACGACACCATTGTTAATGTCTCGTATCAGCTCTGGGTTACCGATTTATGCCTTGTCGCCAAACCAAGCAACATTGAATAAAGTAACGCTTTATCGTGGTGTAACCCCTGTTGCATTCTCATCAAAAGAGTTCAATATTGAGACTATAGTTTCAGGTCTTGTTGATCACGTTAAGTCTCTTGGCTTAATCAATGACGGCGATATTGTTATTGTTACTAAAGGTGATCACCTAGTCAGTCATGGTACAACTAACATGATGAAAGTCGTGAAAGTTGGCGAAGCAAAGGAATAACCAACAGTGACGAGTAAAGTCTTGCTGAAAAAACTCATTACAACACCAGAGCGTAAAAACGTCGCTCTGGTGGCACATGACAACATGAAGCCAGAGCTAATAGAGTGGGCTGAAAAGCATAAAGAAAAGCTTATCAAGCACAACTTATTAGCAACAGGAACGACTGGGAACTTAATGCAAAAGCAATTAAATGTTCCTGTTCAGTCCCTTATCAGTGGCCCACTTGGTGGTGATCAGCAATTAGGTGGCCTGATAGCAGAAGGTAAAATTGATGTCCTAATATTTTTCTGGGACCCGTTTGAACCTATGCCTCACGATCCTGATATAAAGGCTTTGCTGCGCGTTGCGGCAGTGTGGAACATCCCCATTGCCTGTAGCGTATCGTCTGCAAACTTTTTAGTTTCTTCGCCATTATTTGATAGCGAATTCGAACGAAAAATACCAGATTACGAACAATATCTAAAAGAGCGACTCTAAGTCGCTCTTTTTTTTGCCTCTAACGTTCTATCTATAACAAGCAATCCCTGCAACCCCTCGCTGTTTTTGTCAAAATCGGCTATATTATCGCCCAATTAATATCGCTTCATTCACGTGATAGGCCACGTCATATCAAGCGACTCTATTTCATACGTCAACGTAACTTTGCCCCTCAGCACACCACGTTGACAACCGCCATCAGGAGAATTGTTTTGCAAGCAAAAGTAGCCCTTATTATGGGATCTAAAAGTGACTGGGCCACCATGGAAAGTGCCGCTGAAATAATGGACATACTTGGCGTGAGTTATCACGTAGAAGTAGTTTCTGCTCACAGAACGCCCGTTAAATTAACTCAGTTTGCAGAACAAGCCGTTGAAAAAGGCTTCCAAGTTATTATTGGCGGCGCTGGCGGCGCAGCACATTTACCTGGCATGGTTGCCGCACACACACGCTTGCCTGTACTCGGTGTGCCAGTACAAAGCAAAGCCCTAAACGGCATGGACAGCTTACTGTCGATCGCACAAATGCCAAAAGGCGTTGCGGTTGGCACGCTTGCCATTGGTACGGCAGGCGCCTTTAATGCCGGCCTACTGGCTTGTCAGATTCTTGCCAACTCTGATCCAGAGCTGGCTAAGAAAATTGAAGCATTCCGCACTCAACAAACGGAAACCGTTCTTGCTCACCCTGACCCTCGAGAGGTGTAAATGTCAACTTTATGGGTATTAGGCGCCGGACAACTTGGCGCCATGCTAAAACAAGCAGGCACACCACTTGGTCTTGATGTTCGCCCTGTCGACATAGAAGCCACTGAAGCGCTGCCTTTGCAAGCCGATGACATCGTTACGGCTGAACGTGAAGAGTGGCCGGAAACGGTGGCAACAAAACAACTTGCCACACATAAGAACTTTGTTAACTTAGCGACCTTCCCTCAACTGGCAGACCGCCTGACGCAAAAACAATGGCTAGACCGCCTTGAGCTTGCGACAGCGCCTTGGTTTCCAGTAGAGCAAGACTCGACTGCTGATTACGCGTACCAAACCTTAGGCGAGCGTGTACTTATGAAACGCCGTCGTGGCGGTTACGATGGCAAAGGCCAATATTGGCTTAAACAAGCAGAAAAGTCAGAGATCCCAGATGATTGGAAAGGCCAAGCCATTGCCGAACAAGCAATTAACTTTGATGAAGAAGTATCCTTGGTGGGTGTGCGTGGTAAAGACGGTAAAAAATATTTTTACCCACTCACACTTAACCTTCACATCAATGGCATCTTGTACGCGTCTATTTCACCGCTAAAACGCCTTGATCAATACCAAAGCACAGCAGAAGTAATGCTCAGCAAACTGATGGATGCATTAGATTACGTTGGTGTTATGGCGATGGAATGCTTCCGCGTGGGAGATGAGCTACTCATCAATGAACTGGCTCCTCGCGTTCATAATAGCGGCCATTGGACCCAAGCCGGCAGTAATGTTTGCCAGTTTGAAAACCATGTCCGCGCAGTAACAGGTTTACCTCTTGTCGAAGCTGAAATCAAAAACCAAAGCATGATGGTCAACCTGATTGGTGTCGATTTAGACTACCAATGGCTAAATATCAAAAGCTTGGAATTGTATTGGTACAAAAAAGACGTCAGACCTGGTCGTAAAGTCGGCCATCTGAACTTCTGTACTGGCAATCTAGAAGTGTTACATTCAGCGCTTAACAGCCTTGCTATGCCTGCGCCTTATCCTGAAGCAATCACATGGCTTAAAGCCAACCTACCTGCTTAAGATTCTATGTCGAATAAAAAGCCGCTTTAACATCACTGTTAAGCGGCTTTTTACTAACCTTGTTTTATCAATCTTCCATTATGCTTCCGGTAAACGCATAGCCATTAGCACGCCAATCAAAGCAATAATCGCAAACACAAGCACAAGCCCCTCTATTGAGATGACTTGAGTCAGCGTCCCTATAAGACTCATCAATAACAGCATAAAACCAATCACCGTATTACTCACTGCCACATAACTTGTACGCTTATTGCCATCAGCCAAATCCACTAGATACGTTTTACGCCCTACACGCACACCTTGATGAGCAATCGTTAACAGAAAATATAACGCAGGCAATATAATAACCTGATTAAAGAGAGAGGGTTTAAAGTAAGAAATAGCAAAAAGAACAAAACCAACAGTAGAACTGAGAAGGCATGCAACCACCATCACTTTCTTACTAGATCGATCCGAATAACGCCCCCAAAAAGGCGCTGACACTAAAGAAGCAAGGCCGCTAGCAAAGAGAAACATCGCCAACACCCAGACACCATTGCCCAGTTTTTGATGAGCTAAAACCACATAATAAGGCGCACTCAATGCGGAACAAAGAAACAAAGAGCGCGTAATAACAAACAGACGAAACGCTCGATCTGTTTTCAACAAGGTCAACTGTTTCAATGCTTCCATCAAACCATTGCGACCGCCATCAACTTCACCAGGAAATTCCACCACCCGAGAATACACCGCCGCACCGATCAACCAAACCATAGACGCCATCACCAAACAAGCGCCATAGACAATAGGACTGGCCTCAAAGGCCGTAAAAGCGCTGAGCATCATCATCACCGCAATGCCAACCGTAACCAAGCCTGCCAAACTCGCAGACCAACCAGTGACCTGACCTCGCTGACTCTTAGGAACTGTTTTACCTAAGACATCTTTCGAAGCAACGGAACTCAAGCCTCGCGCTAAACTAAATACAATCAGACATAAAATAATTAACCAGCCAGCTAATGCTCCATCAAAAGTAGCGGCAACAACGCCAATAGCAATAATACTCAGAGACTGGAGCACACTACCAACAATCCACACCCATTTTCGAATGGGTAACTTACGAATAACACTCGCAATCGCCAACTGCGGAAGTAAAGACCCAGACTCACGGATCGGCACCAACCAACCCAATAAATACGCCGGCGCTCCTACACTTTGCAACACCCAAGGCAAAGTCACTTTTGGATTGATCAACGCATCGCCTAAATTGGTAAAAAACTGCGCAATGATCAGCTTGATAAAATTACCAGGCACCTGCTTACACACCGAGCTATCAATCTTCTCACACGCCCTTGCATCTTCTTCATTAGCGATTTTTTCATACACAGACCCAAGAAGACCTTTATCCGACATACATACTCCATAACAGCAGACTGGCTACATTGACTTAAAAATATCGATATGAAATTTTACCACCTCTGATTAAATATTGCGTAGCCAAGCATCACACAGGTCACAGAAAGGAAAGGAACACAACAGACAGACACTGTTATTAGAATAACGACTAACATCTGGCAGCAGACATAACCCAGCGCCTCTGCCTTAAGAAAACAAAAGTAAAGTTTATAAAAGCTACGGTGAATTAACCCATAAAGAGCCAGAGGACATATGTTTACTGATTTTCAATCATGCCTGTCTTAACTATTTTAGTCTTAACTATTTCATAGCATTAGCGTTAGTTCGGACGCCACATCACGTAACCATCAGCATCGCTGGCTCGACGTAACATTGCGATCAAAGGTGCGGCGCGAGCTGATAACGTAACTTCTTCTGGCTCATCAGGGTTACCACTAACAGCTTCATCCTTGTTGTTCTTAGTCGCCAAAGTCAAACAATCTAAGGCAGAGCTCAATGCCTCACCACTGACCGACCCTTCCGTGCTGCTACCGTGACCCATAATCGTAAGTAATTGATTAGCCACGCCATCAAGCATGACAAAACTCGCCGACTCTTCACTGTAAAACTTAATCAACATATAAGAAACCTCATTAAAAAACATTAAAGACAGGCACCTAATAAATCCAATAAAAACAGAGAATTAGACGCCATGCCGAAACATATTTATTACTCGTAAATCAAATATACAGGATAGTAATAAGCAAGCGAGACTAAATAACAATCACTCAGGCGAGTAGTTGAGTACTTTTCCTATTACACTGCCGGTTGTGCAATACACAGTAATGATCAATCGATAACTCTTGCCCAACAACACTACCCGTTCTGGCTTCAAATTCAGTGGCAATACACAGCCAATTGTCGGATGAAATATTCAGTCTTTGCAGAATGGGAAGCAACGATGCATTAATAGAGCCTTTTTTACCTTCTTTCACTATTCGCCCCGTCATGTCGATGAGCTCTAAGTAATCCACTAGTTTAAAAGGCAAACCACTTGGCATGTCTTTTTGTGGATTACCGACAAATGGATAAAGCGCCTTAGCTTGATACTTTCCTTTCGTCGCCGCTACTCGTTTCTTAATACTGGTGAAATCAGAGCCTTCTGGAGTGTCGCTGATACCTGATCTTACGGGATTTAAATCGACGTAGGCCATGCAAGCCATGAGTGCCGCTTCATCAAGTAAAGCCTGAGACTTAAAGCGCCCTTCCCAGAAATGTCCTGTGCATTCATCCTCCAGATTAGCTCGCCGTGCAATCGGCTCATTAAGCTCTTTCATGAACCAGCTTAAGTCTGTTAAGCGTTCTCGATAGGTTTCTGCCGCAGCTTCTGCTAAAGCAATCACATAGGCTGGAAGCGTACCACCGGCCAGATATTGCTGAGTAAACGTTGTGCCTTTATGAATCCTATGCCAACGCTCTAACACTTCAAACACAGACCAATGCTTCGCTTTTTCTGAATCGATATGCAGCACCACATGAAGGTGGTTACTCATCACCGCATAGGCACAAATATCGATTGAAAAAACACTGGCTAGAAACAACAAGCGGCTCTCTACCCAGCTGCGCCGATGCTCATAACTTGTTCCTGTGAATGGATCTTCACCACATAAAAAGGCCCGACGAACACATCGGGCAACGCAATGATAATAAGGGGTATCGTCTAAGCAAACTTGCTGACTTCTAGGCATTGGCATAATCCGTTCCTCTTCCTTGAGAAAACAAACACTAAGTATAGAAGAGATACGGGGGAATAAACCGAATAAGACCTGAAGCCTTGTGATTACTGGTTTTTATAGGTGCCTGTCTTGAATAAAAGAACGCCTAGACCTATTATCAAGAACATAGAGATGCTAGCAAACTTGTCGGTTACGACGAGGGTCAGAGCCCTTAAACCGCGAGTAATGTGGTTGGTTAGATTCTGCGCGAACGTTTAAGTTTAAGGGGTCTGACCTTGTGCAATAGATACTAAAGGTTCTTGTTTTGCATTTGTGCTGACGCGTCGAGGTACGAGACAGGCGCAAGCAAATGGAAGAACAAGAAACGACTCTTACTACAAACCTAAGAGGTGACTTTTCGTAGGAGGGTTAGGCCCCTTCTGTATTTTTTCCGACTTATTTCAGACAAAAAAAAACCCTGACAGCGTTAGCTATCAGGGCTTTCTTAATTATAAGCTTGACGACGACCTACTCTCACATGCGTTCCTTCATAAGAGCCCCACACGGGTGTGAGGTTAATATGCACGGGAACGAAAAAACCCCACCCTGCGTAGCAGGATGGGGCTTCTCTTAATTATAAGCTTGACGACGACCTACTCTCACATGGGATCCCCCACACTACCATCGGCGATGACGCTTTTCACTTCTGAGTTCGGGATGGGATCAGGTGGTTCAACGTCTCTATGATCGTCAAGCAATTCTGCTGCGTTCGTTCTGGCTCTAACTTTTCAGCTAGCTAACCAAAACACGCGAAGACATGCTTGGATCTTTAACAATTCGTTTTGAAATAACGTAAATCAAGGTTAAACCAGTTTCTATCGTAATGTGTCTCTGTCATCTTTGATGAGCTTTCTCATCCAAAAACCACTTTGGTGTTATATGGTCAAGCCTCACGAGCAATTAGTATTGGTTAGCTCAATGCCTCACAGCACTTACACACCCAACCTATCAACGTCCTAGTCTCGAACGGCTCTTCAGGGGA
>NZ_SJSB01000007.1 GCF_004352835.1 Marinomonas flavescens
GACGTGTCGGTCGACTTACTTAGCAAGCTAAGTTGCAAACTGTTGTTTGCGTCGTTGTCCGTGTCAGTGGGTGCGTATAATACATCGTAAAAATTCTAGCGCAAGGGCTTTTTTAAAGTTTCTTAGCTTTTTTTGAAAAGACGCTTTATCAGTGGAAATTGATCCCATCGAACAGCCAGCAAAGGAACCAAAAATACCGTGAACCAAAGCGCTGTTGATGCATCACTTTTTACTTGCCACCATAGATGAGCTATCACGGCTAGCGCAGCCAGATAAATAAAGCGATGTAGTTTTTTCCAATTACGCCCTAACCGACGCATCATTTTTTTAGTACTGGTAATAGCCAATAAGAAGAAGATCAAAAGCGCCAGCACACCAGCATAAATATAAGGTTTATCAATGAGATCTGAGCTAATCCAAGACCAACTTAGCCCCGCAAATAATACGAGATAAATAATTAGGTGTAGCAGCGTATAAAAGAAAGCAGTTAGCCCTACAAAACGACGATAACGAGATAATACCTTTAGCGCTTTGATTTTTACCAATGGCGTCAATGCTAATACTGAGACAACGCACACACCAGCCCAAGAACCGCTTAATGGCATCAGTAATTTTCCAGGATCAGGAAAGTATCGCCCCATCAGCAAGGAAACAAACATCCAAACAAACGGCAACGTAAATACCAAGGCAACAATCGGCTTTTCTTTTCGATCCCAAAAAGTAGTCACGCTAAAAGAACCTCTTCAAATCCATCCCAGAATATAAGCTGGCAACTTCATCTTCATAACCATTGAACATTTGTGTATCGATCACATTAGGAAACAGCAAGCCACCTGGCAAGCGACGCTCTTGACCTTGAGACCAGCGAGGATGATCTACATTCGGATTCACATTTGCATAGAACCCATACTCACTGGCCGCCAACGAACTCCACGTGGTTTGCGGCATAGTTTCAACAAAGCGTATTTTGACAATCGATTTGATACCTTTAAAACCGTATTTCCATGGTAGAACCAATCTTACGGGAGCACCATTTTGATTGGGCAAAACACTTCCGTACATACCTACAGCAAACATTGCTAAGGAGTTCATCGCCTCATCGATCCTTAACCCTTCCCGATAAGGCCAATCTAAACTGCCACCATTTTGTCCTGGCATTTGCGCAGGATCATAAAGAGTTTCGAAATATACATATTTGGCTTTTGAGGTTGGCTTAAAGCGCTTTAACACATCACCCAACGACACTCCAACCCAAGGAATAACCATCGACCATGCTTCAACGCAACGATGTCGATAAATTCGCTCTTCAAGTGCAGAGCTTTTAATGATGTCGTCTAAATCAAACGTTCCGGTATTTTCTGCTTCTCCCTCAACAGTAATTGTCCAAGGTCGAGTCTTAAAGTTACCCGCACGCTCAGCGGGGTCTCCTTTTCCGTAACCAAACTCGTAAAAATTATTATAAGTTGTTGCGACATCGTAAGGCGCTGGAGTTTCATTCTTACCATATGGAGTTTGGATAATTTGACTAAACGCTTCTTTCAGCGGCGCTGGAGGCACTAGAGAATTTCCACTCTGCAGCGCTGCAAATACATTACCAGCGCCTACTCCAAGCGCAACACCACCAGAGACTTTCATAAATTGGCGGCGGTTCAGGTAGATAGATTTAGGGGTGACATCTGATTCCGAACAATCAGATCGTTTCTTATTTTTAATCAACATCGCTAAGCTCCTCTAATAATGAAAAATAGACTTCCCTCTTGTGAACTAGTTCCTAAAAACGCAAAAAGGCCCAGTTTATTGCACAAACTGGACCTTTCGATACGCCGACTAGTAACTAACGGAATCGCTCAGACACAATCCCAAGCAACCCCCAAAGTCCATAAAGGCAAAAGACGCCCATCAGCACAATGGCTGGCTCTAGAGCAACGAAGACTAAAACTAACACAGCAATAAGTAACACAACAAAAGGTACCCGGCCTTTTACGTCTAAATCTTTAAAGCTGCGAAACTTAACATTACTCACCATCAACAAACCGGTGATAGGAACCAATAACGCCATCACAGTAGCAAGACTTGCTCCTGTTACACCACTGTCATTGGCCGCCCAAATAACACTCGCAACAATCGCTGCCGCTGCAGGGCTAGGTAACCCAGTAAAGTAACGCTTGTCTTCAATACCTATCATGGTATTAAAGCGAGCTAAACGTAATGCCGCACCAACGGCGTAAATGAAAGCAGCAATCCAGCCAACTTTACCTAATGGTGCCAAGGCCCAAGTAAAAGCAACTAAGGCAGGCGCGATACCGAAAGACACCATGTCTGCAAGCGAATCGTATTCCGCACCAAATGCACTTTGCGTTCGTGTTAAACGAGCCACTCGTCCATCTAATCCGTCAAACACCATCGAGATAAAAATCGCTACCGCAGCATGAGTAAAATCATCATTCATTGCAGCGATAATAGAATAGAAACCAGAAAATAAGGCTGCTGTCGTAAACAGGTTCGGCAACAAATATACGCCTCGATGTGGCTGTTTTTGCTCACCATCCACCGCGTCATCCATATCCTCGCCCATCCCTTCTATAGGGCTTTTTTCCGTCTCTTCTACGGGCATATCAAATACCTTTTCAATCTTTTTCTTCATTATAGTAACTTTGCGAATGAACGTTTCGCAGCCTCAATAGTAAAGTCGATATCATCTTCTGTATGCGCTTGAGAAACAAAGCCTGCTTCAAAAGCCGCAGGCGCAAAATACACCCCTTCTTTCAACATATGATGGAAAAAAGCACCAAAACGTTCAATATCACACTTTTGCACATCGGCGAAACACGTCACTTTCTCTGCATCCGTAAAGAAGAAACCGAACATCCCCCCTTCATTTACCACACAAAAAGGAACACCGACTTCATCTGCAGCGGCCTTTAAACCAGTCACTAAGCGATTGGCTTTTTCCCCTAGCGTTTTATGAAAGCCTGGCTCACTAATTTTATTCAATACCGCAAGACCGGCCACCATAGCTACCGGATTACCAGACAATGTTCCCGCTTGATACACAGGACCTAAAGGAGAAATATGCGACATAATCTCTCGCTTACCACCAAAGGCACCAACAGGCATGCCTGCACCAATAATTTTCCCTAATGTGGTTAAATCTGGTGTAATGGAAAAGCGTTCTTGAGCACCACCTAGCGCCACTCGAAAGCCTGTCATTACCTCATCAAAGATAAGCACAGCGCCGGATTCATCACAAACCTCTCGAAGTGCCTCCAAGAACCCTGCAACGGGTGGAACACAGTTCATATTGCCGGCAATTGGCTCGACAATAATACAAGCAATTTGATCGCCCAACTCTGCAAAGCACTGCTTCACTTCTTCGATATTATTGTATTGCAAGGTAAGCGTAAGTTTTGCTAAATCGGCTGGCACACCTGGTGAATTTGGCACACCCAAGGTCAATGCGCCTGAGCCAGCTTTTACCAACAAAGAGTCTGAATGACCATGATAACAACCTTCAAATTTGACGATTTTATCGCGACCGGTATAACCACGTGCCAAACGAATCGCACTCATGGTGGCTTCAGTACCTGAGTTCACCATACGAACCATGTCCATAGAAGGAACCAGTTCACAGACCTTTTCAGCCATGGTGATTTCAACTTCTGTTGGCGCACCAAAGCTTAAACCTAGCTCTAATTGCGCGCGCACGGCATCTAGAACATCTGGATGCGAGTGACCTAAAATCATAGGCCCCCATGATCCGACATAATCTATATAGCGCTTTTTATCTTCATCAAAAAGGTAAGCTCCTTCTCCTTTATGAAAAAAGACAGGAGTTCCACCGACACCATTAAATGCTCTTACTGGGGAGTTAACGCCACCAGGAATACGGTGCTGTGCTCTTGCGTATAAATCTTCTGAACGACTCATAATATATCTCGACTCTACAAATCAAAGTTAAAAAGGTTTAACAATCACTAAAATAACAATAGCGATGAGAATGATGACTGGGAATTCGTTAAACCAACGATAAAAAACATGCCCTCGTGTATTTTGATCTGCGGCGAACTTTTTCAACAAACGCCCACAGGCATGATGGTAACCTAATAAAATAATAACTAAGGTGATTTTAGCGTGAAACCATGCCGCTCCCATATAATAAGAGGGATTGTAAGTTACCAACCAAACACCGAAAACAATTGTCGCAACCGCTGCGGGGGTCATAATACCCCGATATAATTTGCGCTCCATGATTTTAAAACGCTCAATACTCGCTTGGTCTGTGCTGCTTGCATGATAAACAAACAACCTAGGAAGATAAAAAAGTGCTGCAAACCAACACACTAAAGAAATCACATGGAACGCTTTTATCCACAACATAATCAACTATCCTTTAATAAAAATTGATCTAACCGACGACGAGATACTAAACATATTTTACCTGCCCTCTTGAGATCCACCAACACATCCGAACTGCCCGATATTTGAAACCAAGCTAACATATCTTCTAATGAGGCAGGCTCAGAAATAAAAGGGGATTGCTCACAATCTAATGCTTTCAACAAATCCATTAATACCCGATCATCATCGACAACTAGCCATGGTGGAGGACCAAAATTAATAGATTGCAGTGCGTCTAACACAGATTCCCGACGCGCTAACAACCAACGATCCTCAGATTGAAAAGCCACGTATTCTACCATACTTGAACCAAGATCCTTTAGTCGCTCCATAGAAGCATGAGCAGGAACAATGGTCACAGGTTCCGCCACGGATTGTACCGTATGATGTCGCAAGTAACGCTGAAAAGGACTTGGTGACGAAGATAACCCAGAAAAACGCAAACGCTGAACAAACGCAGAATCTTGTTTGAATAACCTCATAATCAAACACGACAAAACAATAACTAACATCGCAGGAACAATAACTTCAGAAGTGTGCGTCATTTCAATAATGGCGATCAGAGCAGTCAGTGGCGCCTGAAAACAAACCGCCATCATCGCTGACATACCTAATAAGATAAACAGCGTCATTTCATGTTCATAGGTCAGAGAGCTATTGAAAAGGAAAGCCACCTGAGCGCCAGCCAAGCCACCTATAACAAAGGTAGGTCCAATCATGCCTCCGGGAATACCTAAACCAATAGACGCAGATGTTAGCAGCGTTTTTACAACGATGATTACAAGCAGTGAACTTACAAGCACCTGTCCTGATAAAAGTGAAACAATCGAGTCATAGCCACCACCCAACGCTTCCGGCACATAAATAGCGGCAATAGAAGTAGCCAGCGCAACCAAAGCAAAGCGCCACCATACGGAAAGACTTCCTAGGCTCCACAATACTTTTTGTACTTTCAGAAAAAGAAAAGCAAGCATTACAATGAAGAGAACTAAAGCGAGGCAGGCCAAGAAAAACTCTGGTGTAAATTGCGCCGTTGATAATTTGGCAATATCAAAAACTTCAATACGGCCCAACAAAAACTCACTCACCAGCATGCCAACAACAGAAGACATAACAACCGGCAGTACAATCCCCATACGGTATTCAATAAAAATCACTTCAAAAGCAAACAAAACCCCTGCCAAAGGCGTTTGAAATGCGGCGGCAATCGCACCAGAAACCCCACAGGCCAACAAAGTTTCAACACCGTACTGAGGTAAGCGGGCTTTTTGAGCAAGATAACTTCCGAAAGTAGCCCCAAGATGAACGGCAGGACCTTCTTTACCAATAGACAAACCGCCAACCAAGCTAATCGCAGCAGTAAAGAATTGTGTTACCGCATTTGCAAAAGGCAGCACGCCTTGGTGATAATTCAAACGCTCAACAACAAAAGGAATACCCACATTATTTATTTTAGCGGGCAATACAGTAAAAATGGTCGCAAGAATAAAGCAGGCGACCACAGGGATAGTGGCACGCTGCCACACTGCCAAACTTTCAAATGCTTCACCACCACCAGCCATAAAAAAATGACTTGATGTAACAATCAACCAATACAGCAAAGCCATTACCAAAGCAGCAAGCAAACCACATACAGCACCGAGTATGGCTAAGACAAACAAATCATCATTTGAGCGCCTTTGCTTCAACCATTTTTCCTTTAGATTTAATTCACTCAGAGCGGAACCTCACTTTCAAAACAATAAATTTTCAGGCTATTTAAGATGTTTTATCATCCATTAATAATTATCAAAAGCGCTCGAGTCGAGAGGATAAGCACATATGAGTGACAATCTTTTCTAGATTTGGCCATTGATCCATAGCACCACGAATTTCACTTAATCTAGACATACTAGGCGCATCAACCAGTAACAGTAGATCGACATCACCGCTAATTGAATGGGCAAGTTTTATCTCTGGAACAGCGTTGATATATGGTTGTATTAATTCACAAGATAACGGTCGAAAGGTAACTGCAAAATACGCACTTACTGCCTGCTCAGTGTTATGAGCAATATGGGCATGGTAACCCGTAATATAGCCTTTCTCTTCCATACGTTTTATTCTGTCCGTTACAGCAGATCTAGAAAGGTTCACCTTGCGTGCGATGTCAGAAACAGACTGCCGTGCATCTTCCACTAATAATGCGGCTATTTTTTTATCGTATTTATCCAGTTGCATATTGCCTTCTTAATTACATAAAAGCGCCACAGATTGCGCTTACAACAAGCACTTTGACAGCCTAAAACCTCATTGTGCTAGGTATGCACAACAACAGAATATCGTATTCTATCCAAAATTGGCCCACATTATCAGGATTAACTCAATGGAATACCAGCGTACATTAGGACCTATACAAGGCATAGCAATGACAGTCACTACCTTTGTCGGCACTGGGCTAATGTTACTGCCCGCTTTATCTGTTAGCCAATCCAGTAATTTTGCGATTTATGCCTGGCTCATTACCACCGCCATTATACTCCCAGTAGCGTTTGTCTTTGCACTTTTAGGTAGCCGCTTCCCTTCTGCGGGAGGTGCTTCTCATTACATTGGAAGAGCATTTGGGAAGAGCGCTGAAAAGGCCGTTGGCTGGCTCTTTCTTAGTATTTTATTGGTTGGCCCAGCTGTAGCGGTAAAAATAGCAGCCGCTTATCTTGCTGTTGCGCTTAACCTTTCGCAAAATTATGTTTTTATACTCAGCATAATCACAATTTTAGCGACCGCTTTTTACGCATTAGCTGGAATAAAAAATTCCTCGCACTTTCAATTTATTGTGGTCATTGGGCTAATCGTCGTCATTCTCCTTTTATCATGGAAGGGCAACATTGGTGGAGCAACCGAAAATATCGAAATGCCTACATCATGGACAGAATGGCAAACGACCTTCCTTGCCGTTGGTACTATTTTTTGGTGCTTCATCGGTATTGAAGTAATGGCTCATATGGGCGCTGAATTCAAAAACCCAGCCCGAGATTTCCCCATCGCATTATTGGGCGGCATAAGCATTGTAATTGCTCTGTATCTCGCACTCGTTCTGTTAATTACTCAACATCATACTTATGGTGATGAGATCACTAATAGCCAATCATTAGCTCTTTTAGTTGGAATCATTTTTGGCGAAAATTCAAAAAGACTATTTGCAGTGGGTGCTTTTATACTCGCTTTTGCCAACACTGGAATGTACCTACTCGGTTTTGCACGCATGGTGCAATCCATGTCTTCACACGGCGCATTACCTCAAACCTTTTCAAGACTATCAAAGCATGGAACTCCAGTGCGCGCTGTCTACCTAGTGACAAGTTTGACACTGAGCTCTATTTTACTCGGCCACTTCTCTGGCTGGTCATTACATTGGTTTATAGAAATGACTAACGGTGCTTTTTTACTCATCTATACACTCACCTGTTTCACTTCCCTAAAACTCCTTCCAAACCAACAGAAATGGTTAGGAGCTACCGCCTTTGCAACCTGCTTACTAATGACTATTTTCGTTGGCATGAGCATGCTTTTTGCTTTCTGTATTTTTACTATTGCCCTTTGCTTTGAGTGCTACAAGAATAAGAAAAACCTCATTCCGAAACATGAAATTCATGTACAATGAGCCGATTAATTCATATATAAAAGACGTTAACGCTTTTATAGTACAAGGAGACAACAGATGCCATTACTAGACAGTTTTCGAGTTGACCACACACGCATGGACGCACCAGCCGTTCGTGTTGCAAAATCCATGGCGACACCAAAAGGCGATACTATCACCGTATTTGACCTTCGTTTCTGCGTCCCTAACGAAGAGATCCTATCTGAAAAAGGCATTCATACTTTAGAGCATTTATTTGCCGGTTTTATGCGTAACCATTTGAACAGCGATACTGTCGAAGTTATCGACATTTCTCCAATGGGCTGTCGTACTGGCTTTTATATGAGTCTAGTTGGTCAACCTTCTGAAGAAGTGGTGGCAGCGTCCTGGAAAGCAGCAATGGAAGATGTGCTAACAGTAAAAGCAAAAGCCGACATTCCAGAACTAAACGAATACCAATGTGGCACTTATGAAATGCACTCTTTAGAAGAAGCGCAAGCGATTGCAAAAATGATTCTAGACCGTGATGTGAAAGTAAACTCTAACGAAGAGCTTTACCTGAGCGAAGAATTCTTAAAAGAACACAGCTAATGCCAGACTTGCTCAAGCAAGTGGATTATTAGCCTAATAAAAACGGAGCATCATGCTCCGTTTTTTTATTTCTATCTGCTATTAAATTCGAAATTCTGCTGCCAGAAAGGCGCTTAACACCACACACCTTGCCGCGATTTATATACACCCAAGCCTAGCAATGGAATCCCAAAACCTTAGAAACAGACCACTTATTACGCAATCGAATAAAGCAATGTAAAAACAAGATATTACTTTAAAATTCAAAGTAAAAAGGCAAAAAAACCATTCTTTCCTGCTGTTGATAAAAACGTAAGGTCCGTAAAATTCCTCCAGCAAACTAAGATACTAAAGGATAGTTATGTCTATTTCTCATCTGTTTTTATGGACCACTGCAGCAATTTGGGGATTCGCTTTTGTCGCTCAAAGCATCGGAATGCAGAACCTAGGCCCTTATAGCTTTAATGCTGCACGCTTTACTCTAGCCGCGCTGTCGATGCTACCACTGGTTTATATTTTTGACAGGCACAGAGCTTCGGATCTCAGACTCACATTAAAAGCAGGCGCAATGACAGGCTTAGTCTTATTTTGTGGGGCTACATTACAACAGATAGGCCTACTTTATACGACAACAGCCAACGCTGGATTCATCACTACTATGTATATGCTATTTGTCCCCATTATTGGTTTATTTTTAAAACACACCATTAGCCGTAAAACATGGATAGGCATATTATTATCCTTAGTGGGTTTATACACATTAACGGTGGGCCCTAATTTATCCATACAATATGGCGACTCTCTAGAGTTATTAGGCGCTATTTTCTGGGCGGGACACGTGCTTATTGTAGGTTTCTATTCACGAAAGGTTCCTATCGTTAGCTTTTCTGTCGTTCAATTGGTCGTGGTCGCTATATTATCTTGGATAATGTCATTAACGACCGAACAACCCTCCTGGCAAGCGATTGAAAACAGTTGGCTACCCTTGCTTTATGCTGGCATTGCTTCTTCTGCAATCGCTTACACTTTGCAAGCCATTGGTCAGAAAAATGTCGCCCCAAGTTCCGCTGCTCTTATTTTATCCACAGAGGCTGTGTTTGCTGCTCTCGGTGGATGGTTATTTATGGAGGAAACCTTGTCACAAAGAGAGTTAATGGGGTGTGCGCTTATCTTTTTCGGCATGATCATCAGCCAGTGGCCTCGCAAACCTTCAGTAAATAAAGCCACTCCTGTGGCGAGTTAATCCTGCTGGGCGATATTCAATGGCATGGTTCGGTCAACGGGCTGCGACATTATCATCATGGTATTGGTATCGCTCAAATCAATTAAACGCTCAAGTAAAGCATCGAGTTTAGACATAGACTTCACTCCGACTTTTAGCATAAAAGCGTATGGTCCTGTCACGTTATAGCACTCAATCACCTCATCCACTTCCATAATAAGCGCCTTAAACTCCCGCTCCTTGGTTCGATAAACCTGACAACCTATTAAAGCAGTAATTGGAATACCGGCTTTTTCTAAGTTTACCTGTACACCATACCCAGTTATCACCCCCAACTCTTCTAACTTTCGTACACGCTCCGCAACAGCGGGTGCTGAGAGATGCACTAATTTCGCCAGCTCGGCATAAGTCAAACGGCCGTTTTGCGAAAGCAATGTAAGTAATTTCCAATTAATTTTATCCAAACCCATCCCCTTGCCACCATATGTTAATCAGTCTTCCACAAAAAAGGCCACACCTAAGCGCAGCCTTTTTTTATCACTCTATGGCTAACATCACAAAGACAAGGTCTTCTCGCCTCGAGCAACACCAGAAACACCAGTACGAACAACCTCAAGAAGATGAGCACCACCTAACGCTTGAAGGAAGCCATCTAACTTATCGGATTCACCTACAATCTGCACTGTGTAGATAGAAGGCGTCATATCAATGATATTTCCACGGAAAATATCCACTGTACGCTTCACTTCTGCACGTTGAGCACCTGTTGCACGCACTTTAACAAGCATCAATTCACGTTCGATGTGCTGGCCTTCCGTTAAATCAACCAGCTTAATGACATCAATCAGCTTGTTAAGCTGTTTTGTAATTTGCTCTACCACCTGATCAGAACCAAACGTAGTCAAGGTCAAACGAGACAAAGTTGCATCATCGGTTGCCGCTACGTTTAATGACTCGATGTTAAAGTTTCGCTGTGAAAACAAACCTACAACACGTGACAAAGCACCAGGTTCGTTTTCCATTAATACAGAAATAATATGTCTCATGTTAGGTACGCTCCGTTTTACTCAAGAACATATCGCGCATAGAGCCACGAGGCACTTGCATCGGATAAACGTGCTCTTCTGGATCCACATGACAATTAATGAAGACCAATTGATCTTTCATTGCAAAAGCTTCTTCCATCTTGGCATCAAGCTCATCTTTACTGCGAATTTCAACATATTTGTGACGATATGCATCCATCAACAATTTAAAGTCAGGCAAAGATTCCATATAAGAACTAGAGTAACGACCTTCGTAGTTCATGTCTTGCCACTGACGAACCATGCCAAGATAACCGTTATTCAAACACAAGATCTTAACGGGCAAACCGTATTGCAAGCAGGTCGAAAGTTCTTGAATATTCATCTGAATACTACCTTCACCTGTGACACATACAACCGTCTCTTCAGGGAAGCTCAACTTAACACCCATCGCCGCTGGCAAACCAAATCCCATTGTGCCAAGACCACCGGAGTTAACCCAACGGTTAGGCTTATCAAATTTATAGTATTGCGCGGTAAACATTTGATGTTGACCAACATCGGAGGCGACATAAGCATCTCCTTTTGTTGCACGCCAGCACGCTTCAACAGCCGCTTGCGGTTTGATCTTCTCACTAGAAGTGTCGTAATGCCCTGCATGAACAAGACGCCACTCTTCTATTTGTTTCCACCAATTACCTACCGCCTCTACATTAGAACTTGCCCCTTCTATAAGCGACAGCATTTCTTCTAATACTTGATCAACAGGCCCAACAATTGGCACATCAGATCGAATCGTTTTTGAGATAGCGGCTGGATCAATGTCAATATGAACGATTTTTGCACTTGGACAAAATTTATCAGGATCATTCGTTACACGATCATCAAAACGCGCCCCTATCGCTAAAATCAAATCACTATGATGCATTGTCATGTTTGCTTCATAAGCACCGTGCATGCCTAACATACCGACAAATTGACGATCAGTACCAGGGTAAGAACCCAGCCCCATCAAGGTATTAGTCACTGGAAAATTAAGCGACTTAGCCAGTGTTGTCAGCAAATCGGACGCACCACCTAAGATAACACCACCGCCGGCGTATATAACGGGGCGTTTAGCTGCAAGCATTAAATCAACGGCTTTTTTAATTTGGCCGCTATGCCCTTTTGCTGGTGGCGTATAAGAACGTAAAGACACTGATTCAGGGTACTTATACTCAAATTTCTCACTCGGCATCGTCATATTTTTTGGAATATCAACGACGACAGGACCCGGACGACCCGTACTGGCAATGTAATAGGCCTTTTTGAGAACCATTGGAATTTCAGAAGGGTGCTTAATCGTAAAGCTGTGTTTCACAATCGGCCGAGAGACACCAATCATATCGGTTTCTTGGAACGCATCTTCACCAATCAGATAGCTCGGCACCTGACCGCAAATCACGACCATAGGAATAGAGTCCATATACGCCGTTGCAATACCCGTTACCGTGTTCGTCGCACCTGGACCAGAAGTCACAAGAACGGTACCTGCTTTACCTGTTGCACGTGCATAGCCATCGGCCATGTGTGTTGCAGCTTGCTCATGCCTAACCAAGATATGCTTTACATCAGATTGACGATGCAAGGCATCGTAAATATGAAGAACGGCACCACCTGGATAACCATAGATATACTCAACCCCCTCATCTTTGAGAAAGCGGGCGATCATTTCACCACCGGATAATAACTCCACCTTGTTACCCTCTATAGTATTTATCTGTCTGCTAGTTTTGTGCAGTCATTGTAACCGCATACGCTAAGCAGATAAAAGTTGATAGAACGAAGTTTGCAAAACTAATGAGGAAACCTGAAACAAAGGAAAACTCAAACGCAATAAATCGCAGTGTTAACACTGCCCGCGTTTTTTCGCGAGGAAAATACAATACAACGAAAATCTAGTCGTATTCTATCTGTGCTTATCAGAATTAAATCTGACTGGTGGGGCTGATGGCCCACATATAAGGACGTATTCGGCATGGGTAGCGCCGAAAATTACTGATCTAGCATTCTCGCAATCAGACCAAAAACTGTCAACCAAAACTCTCAATTTTGTAGGATAAAACTTGCTCTGATGCACACTTCGTGGTGTTATAACGAGATAATTTGATTAGGAGTTTTACCCATGGCGAATGAGCTCAACCAACAGCGTATTATTGATGAATTTCTACGCTGCTTTCGTAAAATGTTGATGGATCCAGAACTAGCAGGAGAGTTGGTTCGCATCGCAAAAGAAAATATCAGTGAACCCAATGCCTATCAACGCATTGCCGAAGAAGTGTCTAATCAGACTACACTTAAAATCCAAGAAGAGCATACAGAAGCAGATCGCATGTTTATCAAACTGCTAATGGACGTCGTAAAAGGCGATTCTCAACTGTACTGATTTATTCTTCAACTAGGTGCCTGTTACTACAGGTATCTAGTTAGACCATCACTCTGGTAATACTTTTGCTTCCTCCTTCTCTTTCAGATCCTCAGAGCCTAACAGCGCTGGTAAGCGACATAAAATCATGGGCGCTTGATTTTGGCTTTGCGGAAGCGCGCATCGTCGAGCCTGACCTTGAGCAATATCGCGACGACTTCAATAACTGGCTCGCAAAAGACTATCATGCGGGTATGGATTATCTTGCCAACCACGGTGACATCCGCTTTCAGCCTGAAAAACTTCACCCTGGCACCCGTCGAGTCATTTCTTTGCGCATGCATTATTTGCCGCAGTCAGTGGCCACAGTCGAGCGCCTTAAAACCAAAGACAAAGCGTACATCGCACGTTATGCACTGGGTCGTGACTATCACAAACTGATCCGTAAACGCTTAACCCAACTGGCAAAAAAGATAGAAGAACAGGTTGGCGAACATGGCTACCGTGCCTTTGTCGACAGCGCTCCTGTATTAGAACGCCAAGTAGCCGAACAAGCGGGCATGGGTTGGATTGGCAAAAACACCCTACTACTTACGCCAAAAGCCGGCAGCTGGTTTTTATTAGGTGAAATTTTCACCAACTTACCTCTTCCCGTTGATCCACCGACAACGACGCGTCATTGTGGCAGCTGTGATGCTTGCCTGACTCAGTGCCCAACCGATGCGTTTGTCAAGCCTTGGGTGTTAGACGCGGGTAAATGTATTTCGTATCTCACTATTGAACACAAGGGTGCCATTCCTGTTGAACTAAGATCTAAAATGGGGAACCGTATTTTTGGCTGTGATGATTGCCAGCTGGTTTGCCCATGGACAAAGTTTGCTAAACACACCACGGAACAAGACTTTCAACCAAGACATAATCTAGACTCGGAAGATCTCGTTAGTTTATTTTTGTGGGATGAAGCCACTTTTTTAAGCAATACCGAAGGCTCACCTATACGCCGTACAGGGTATGAAAATTGGCGCAGAAACATCGCCGTCGCTCTAGGCAATGCTCCTACAGAAGAGGCTATTATAAAGGCATTGGAAGGTTCTAAAAATTCAACTTCTGAGCTAGTAAACGAACATGTTCGCTGGGCATTAGAGCAACATAATCACTCTAACCCCCTCTAGGATTCGCCATAAACGCGCTAGCAGCACGAAGCGATGCGATTACATTTGAAACAATGTGACTACATTTTTTTGTTATAACGAAGCAATCCTTCTTGCGCAGTAGACGCCACCAGCTCACCAGACAAATTAAATATCTGCCCTCTCACAAAGCCCCGTGAATGGCTTGCTGATGGAGAATCAGCAACGTACAAAAGCCATTCATCTAACCGAAAAGCCCGATGAAACCAGATAGAGTGATCTAAGCTAGCAACATTTAAATAAGGGTTACCAATAGAAATACCATGTGGCATTAATGCCGTTTCTAAAAAACCATAATCTGTCGTATAAGCTAACATAGACTGATGGATCAAAGGTTCATCAGGCAGCACATCAACACTTCGGATCCACATATGTCGCTTCGCAATACCTGGACGAGGTCTGAATGGGTTTTGATTTTCAACAATTCGATATTCTATAGGGCGATCTGCAACGAATAGCTCTCTGACTTTTTGTGGAATCTCTCCAGCATGCTCTTGGTAAAGACTTAACTCTGATTTGAACGACTCAGGCCCCGGCACATTCGGCATCACTTCTTGATGATCAAAACCGCCCTCTTCTATTTGAAAAGAGATAGTCATCACAAGAATACTTTTTCCAAATTGTGAGGCTGTCACGCGACGCACACTAAAACTTCCACCATCACGAACCACCTCTACATCGTATTCAATAGGATGATTAGAATCCCCTGGACGAAGAAAGTAACAATGTAATGAATGTGGGTGTCTTGCCTCAACCGTTTGGGTCGCAGCACTCAAACTTTGACCAACAACTTGACCACCAAATACTTTAGGGAAGCCAATATCTTGACTTCGGCCTATAAATTTAGTGCTTGATAGACGCTCAAGTCTCAAGAGGTCGATTAGGTTGTGTACTACTTTCTTCATTTTTAGGCCTTCTTAAATGTTATATCGACAGTTATGTAAATGAACGATAGACGAATTTAGCTATAATTATGCAGTTATCTAGGAACCTAGTCACTCTATGACTTATAAACTCTCGTAACCCCGTTTAGATTTTGCCAAACGTCCGTTTTTTTGTTTTGATGGACACTCACTCAAAAAGGTAATTTTCTGAGCAATGTCATCTTTAATTGATCCATACGATCGTAAAATCGACTATCTTCGCATTTCTGTTACAGACAAGTGTGACTTTCGTTGCACCTATTGCATGGATGAAGACGTTACCTTTTTACCAAAAAATCAAATTCTGTCTTTAGAAGAAATCGTTCTGGTGGCCAAAACATTCATTTCAATGGGCACCAAGCGAATTAGAATCACTGGTGGTGAACCACTAGTCCGTAAAAATTTGCTATGGGCATTAGAGCAAATTGCAAACGAACCAGGGCTCGAAGAGCTGACTATTACCACGAATGGCTCTCAGCTCTACAAAATGGCAAACGACCTTCTAAACGTAGGTGTCTCTCGAATCAACATCAGCTTAGACACGCTAAAAGCTGACCGATTCTATGCGTTAACTCGACGAGACAAGTTCCAACAAGTCATGGATGGCATTGACAAAGCTGTCGCATTAAATTTTAAAAGACTGAAAATAAACAGTGTTATGCTCAAACATCACAACGATGATGAATTACATCACCTAGCTCAATTTGCACTAGATCGCGAGATGGACATTAGCTTTATTGAAGAAATGCCATTAGGCATAATAACAGACCATGATCGAGCCGCTGCTTATCTTTCAAGCGACGAAGTAATTGAACGCCTTTCATCTACGTTCCTCTTAACTGAAAGCCAACAAGTTACTAGCGGCCCAACTCGTTACTACGATGCACAAGGCTATAGAAATAAAATTGGGGTCATTTCACCTCACAGCCATAATTTTTGCGATACTTGCAATCGAGTGAGATTAACCGCTGAAGGCCGATTACTTCTTTGTCTAGGTAACGAACATTCAAAAGATCTTAAACCTTTTTTACGAGCGCCATTACAGCAGTCATTATCGCTAGAAGAAGGCATTATTGAAGCACTGGCTTTAAAACCTCTTAAGCACCACTTTAATCTTGAAGAAGCACCTCAAATACTTCGCTTCATGAGCGCGACTGGGGGCTAAATAAGGAACACTAATGAGCAAAATTCCAACACCCTTTAGACCCTTACAAATTAGCGTATTGACCGTATCAGATACTCGATCACTCGCAGAAGACACATCAGGTGACGCTCTAGTCACCAAATTAACCACCGCAGGCCATTTTCTTTATGAGCGAGAGTTGGTAAAAGATGATGTTTATGCCATGCGCGCAGTCGTGTCAAAATGGATAGCGGACAATGAAAATCATGTCGTCTTGATCACAGGAGGAACAGGTTTTTACTCTCGTGACAGTACTCCTGAAGCGATGATTCCACTTTTTGATAAGCAAATTGATGGTTTTGGTGAGCTATTTAGACAAATATCCTATGAAGAAATCGGCACCTCCACCATTCAATCTCGAGCGGTAGCTGGACTAGCGAATAACACGTTAATTTTTTGCCTTCCTGGCTCAACAGGTGCTTGCCGTACCGCTTGGAACGGCATATTAAAAGAGCAATTAGATGCCACTCATCGCCCTTGCAACTTCGTCGAACTACTTCTCGGCACGTATGAACCTAAGTTGCACGAGGTATAAAATATGTCTGAATTACTGCCCTTTGAAGACGCTCTAAAAGCCATTGATAATATTCAGGACATCCAAGTTGGCATAGAAGAAATTGCAGTGAACAATGCATTAGGCCGCATTGTCTCAGAAGACATTATTGCGCGCTCTTTTGTCCCTCCACATGACAACAGTGCAATGGATGGCTATGCTTTTTGCCTCGCTGATTGGAGTAAAGACAAAGTATTTCAGATCAGTCAGCGCATTCCTGCAGGCAGTTCACCCGCACCTTTGCAAAAAGGCACTTGTGCTCGCATTTTCACAGGTGCCAACATCCCAAATGACGCCGATACCGTGATTATGCAAGAGGAAGCAACGCTTCATGAAAAAGGCGTTTCTTTTCAAAAAGCCCCCACATTAAAAAGTAATATCCGCCCAAAAGGACAGGACATTACGAATGGGGACGTTATCATTAAAAAAGGCACAAAGATCACGCCAATGCACATTGGATTACTCTCAAGCTTAGGTAATACGCAAGTCAGCGTTTTCAAGCTTCTAAAAGTTGGAATCCTAACCACTGGCGATGAACTAATCCTCCCTGGGAACACATTAGAAGAAGGCCAAATATTCAATTCAAATGGGCCCATGCTTGAAGCTTTAGTTAACCAAGCAGGCTACCAAGTGTCGCAATGTCTTCATGCAAAAGATACTCCTGAAGAAACAGAATATGCTATTAACACCCTCTTAACATGCAGCGATGTTATCGTGTCTTCTGGTGGAGTTTCCGTAGGCGAAGAGGATCATGTAAAGGCTATATTGGAAAAACTTGGCAAAGTACATCTTTGGAAAATTGCGATTAAACCTGGAAAACCCTTAGTTCATGCATCACTTGGCAACACGCCATTCTTAGGACTTCCTGGAAACCCGAGCTCTACCTTGGTGACTTTTCACTGGTTTGCACGTCGCCTACTAGCTCGCTGTGCGGGCCAAGCTAGGTTATTAGATGTGTCTTATCTCGTTGATGCGGGGTTTAGCCGCACTAAAACAATCAAACGAGATGAGTTTTTGCGAGTATCTCTTGGAGCGGATGGTCTTGCATACGCTCATCCTCAGCAAAGCTCTGGGGCTCTTATGGCCGCCTGTGAAAGCCAAGGCTACCTTCGTATCAAAGCGCACAGCACAATTGAATACGGTTGCTCCTACCCTTTCTACCCTTTCACTGGCTTCTAACCATTAGTTTTGCAGAAACTCTTTTCATATAGTCTAGCTAGACACGCTTTTATTCACTTTCTTCCTCAATAAAAGCGTGTCTTAATAACCCTCGAAACCATTGATGCGCAGGGTCATGCTGAAACCTTTCATGCCAAATCATAGAATAATCAAAGGAACGACTAGAGAAAGGCAACTCATAAAGTGCCAGCCCTGAAGCGGTCGCCACCATGTCTTCAGCAAACAATCGTGGCACTGTCAGTAACAAATCACTGTCCATCACGACCCTTGCTGCTGGCACAAACGTCGGTAACTGAACAGTAACATGGCGTTTATGACCCAATTTATCTAGCTCTTTATCTACCGCAAAATAAGCTCGCCGGCCTAATACGACTTGCACATGATTTGATTGTAGATAATTTTCTAATGTAAGCTTACCTTGAATATTAGGGTGATCTTTTCGAGCTAAGCAAACCATATAATCACTTTTCAGGCGCATTGCCCGAATGCCACCCGGCGGTTCTTTAGACAACACCGCCACCGCTAAATCCACATCCATGTGATCTAATTCATTGGCAGTTTCTTCATCCCACGCTTTCACGTCCAGTATCGCGTTTGGCGCGGCTCGCTGAAAACAATCCAACATTTTTGGCAACACGGTTAAGGTGCCAAAATCCGTTGTAGAAAGGACAAAACGCCGCTTACTAGTAAGCGGTTTAAATTCGCTGGGCTGAATTAAACTTTCCAACCCCTTAAGCATATCTATTAATAGCGGCGTTAATGACTGTGTCTTTTTTGTCGGAGATAGACCATGTGACGTACGAACAAATAAAGGATCATCAAAAATATCCCTAAGCCTGGAAAGCGAACGACTGACAGCCGGCTGCGACACGTCAAGCCGGGCCGCGGCTTTTGTTACGTTTAATTCTTCAATAAGAACTCGAAATATATATAATAAGTTCAAGTCTATATCTGACAATCTTATCTCAGACAAATGCCCACTCCAGCTAGTGAATCTAACGACATTACGTCGTAATACAGATTACGCAACGATGTCACGAATTTGTACAGAAGAAAGTCCTAACAAATACAAAATACCATCCAATCCTAAATTATTCATTGGACATGGCGACTTCTCTCTTACTAGTGGCTTAGCATGCAAAGCCACGCCTAGTGCTGCTTTATTAAGCATCAGAAGGTCATTAGCACCATCGCCACAAGCAATTGTTTGCCCCCAACTTACTCCGGTATTAGTCACAATTTCAGACAACAAAAGCTGCTTACGCTCAGCATCCACAATTGGTCCAATATGCTTGCCTGTTAAATGTCCAGATTCAATTTCAAGTACGTTCGCATGCACTTCCGTGATTCCATATTGATCCTGTACACGATCTGCAAAATACGTAAAACCACCAGATAGTATAGCCGTATGCCAGCCAAAGTGATGTAAGACTTTCATCAAAGTTTCGATGCCATCCATGTGGACAATACGCTGGTAAACTCCATCCATTAAATCGCTACTTAGGCCGTCTAATAAAGAAAGTCGCTGAACAAAACTCTCAACAAAATCAATTTCTCCGCGCATTGCGCTTGCAGTTACCGCTGAAATTTGTTCACCAATGCCTGCTTCTACGGCTAATTCATCCATCACTTCAGCTTTAATAAGTGTTGAATCCATATCAAATACAGCGACTCCTTTTTGATACAGGTTTGGAGATGTAGACTGATAAATATGGTCGATTTTTGTTTCATCCGAAAGAACCAAAAGAGCTTTTTTCATCGGCTCTAATTGCTTATCAGAAAATGGTTGACTTAATGTCACCCGAACAACATCGTTAGCATCTAACTCATCTGTCAAAGTTTGAAAAACACCTTCTAAAGAATGGTCATTCAACCACGCCCTAAACTGACTAAGGTATGGCGCACTCAAAGAGCCAATTAAAGTAATGCTGGCAGACATAAAAACTCCTAATACATTGATCGCGCTACTATAGCAAATCACTTTGTAGAAACTAAGTATTGCTTGTACTTTAAAGAATTAAGAAAAACACCGATACGATGTGTATACTTTAGCGATTATTTTACGGGTGAGTCTGAAGGACGTAAATGGAGACGAACATTAAAACCAACAAACTAGCGCTTTTTCTAAAGAAAAAGCTCACGGCATCTATTATAACTATCACGGTTTTTATGACCTTGATGATACTTACTGTCAGCCTTATTTGGTTTACCATGACACAAGCCTTGGGCAACTATTTAAACCAACAAACAGATGTATTAGGCAGTAGCTTAGCCACTCAAGCCGCATTCAATGCGACGCAGTCTATTCTAACTAATGATTTATTAAGCCTTAATGTGCTACTTAACCGCCTTGTGGTTGATGATAATATTTTAAGTGCTCGTGTTTATAACAAGAAAGATGAATTACTCGCTGAAGCCGATAGCGGCAATTCTGATGTATCTAAAACGGTTGACTTAAGGCCCTCAGATAAGCATCGAGTATATAGTTCTAGCATTCGTTTTCGAGATGATGTTGTTGGCCACGTATTGATAACACTTGATCGAACACCGACACAATCAACACTTAAACATCTGAATAATCTATTAATTGGCGTCTCTATCTTTATTTGTGCAGTGACTCTATTGCTCGTTGTCCTTTTAACGCGCTGGCTCTTCTCCCCAATAAATCAAGCAACAGATGTTCTAAAAGACCTAGCCAAAGGACACCTAGACAGTCAGCTTCCAAGCCCTCTATTCAAAGAAGGAAGAAGCCTCTGCCAATCTATTCAAGAGCTTCAAGCGCTTGATTGGCCAAAAATAGAAAAACCACTAATAGAAGAGAAAACGAATCCAGAGATTACAACAAAAACTCAAATAGAAATTGATTTTGATAAGATTTTTGAAGAATCCAATAAGCGCAGCTGCTTATTGTATTTTGACATATTGAATCTAGAGAACTGGCACGACGAAATGACACCGCTGCAGGTTGCTAACTTACTAACACCAATTTATCGCGCTATTTTTCAATCTAGTGAAGCATTCATGGGGCAAGTTCATCAATATGATAACGACTCTGTGGTCATCTTTTTTAGTGCGCGAACCAGTCAAGACAACTTATATATCAATGCCATAAGCGCCGCTCAGCTATTTCTAGGACTTGTAGAGCAGTTATTAGACAATGAGCTTTATCATGACACCCCATCATTAAACTTCCACCTTGGACTGCATAAGGGAGGTCCTGAAATCACAGACATGATGCTCAACAACGAATTTGATATACAACGAATTCAAGCACTATTAGAGCAAGCTTCTCATCTTAGCCAATCACAAAGCCAAAATAAGTTAGTCATTAGTGATGCTATTTTCACATTGAATGATATACAAAACCGCGTCTTTACTAGCCTACCAGAGGTCATCGAAATAGAAGGTGAAGAAATACTTGCCTACGAAGTAAAAGGTATTGCGGATAAATATCAAGATAAAGTAAATCAAAAAATATTAGACATGAGTAAAGGCGACATTTAGTAGTTACTGAATTAGCAATAAGACAAAGACAAAAACAACAAAGCCAGCTGATTGCTGGCTTTGTTGTTTATTGGTCAAAAAAGAGCTAACTATCGAATCGAATCACATCATCTAAAGAAAGACCTTGTCTATCCATCATCATTCTTAACTTACGTAAAGCCTCTACCTGAATTTGCCTAACACGCTCACGAGTTAAACCAATTTCAGCACCAACGCCCTCTAATGTACTAGCTTCATGACCACGCAAACCAAAACGACGTATTATCACTTCACATTGTTTCTCATTGAGCTCACATAGCCAGCCTTCAATACTCTGAAGCACATCACCGTCTTGACGATCTTCTTCTGGACCTTGCTGATGAGTGTCTGCCAGTATTTCCACCAAACTTTTGTCACTATCAGCACCACCGATAGGTGAATCAATCGAGCGAACTCGTTCATTCAAACCCAGCATTTTTTGGACATCTGCTACAGGCCGATCAAGCATCTCTGCAATTTCTTCCGCATTGGGTTCATGATCAAGTTTCTTAGTGAGTTCGCGTGCCGCTCTAAGGTAGACGTTAAGTTCTTTAACGACGTGTATCGGTAAACGAATGGTTCGAGTCTGATTCATAATGGCTCGTTCAATAGTCTGACGAATCCACCATGTGGCGTAAGTTGAGAATCGAAAACCGCGCTCTGGATCAAACTTTTCTACCGCTCGAATTAATCCTAAGTTGCCCTCTTCAATAAGGTCTAACAAAGATAAGCCGCGATTCAAATATCGACGTGAAAACTTCACCACCAATCGTAGATTGCTTTCAATCATTCGTTTACGCGCTTTTTCATCGCCTTTTAATGCAAGCCTAGCAAAATGCACTTCTTCCTGGGCTGAGAGCAAAGGAGAAAAACCAATTTCACTCAAATACAACTGAGTAACATCTAAAACTTTTCCATTGTCTTCTGCGGCGTATCTCGCATGAACAGCAGACTCGAACTCTTCATTAATGGAGTCTTCAATTTCATTGTCATCAACTATATCCAAATCGTAATTTGACGCATCTGGAATTTGCTTTGCTGTATTATTCATATTAATTGCTTTCATATTCCCTCCTTGTCCCCAGCTATTTTTATTATTTTCGGGGGAGCACTTTGAGCGGATCAATTGGTTGGCCATCGCGACGTACTTCAAAATGAAGCAATGACTTCTCACTTCCCTTACCACCGATTACAGCCAATGCATCTCCTGCACGAACTTTTTGCTGCTCCTTAACCAAAATCCTTTGGTTATATGCGTAAGCGCTTAAATAAACATCGTTATGTTTCACTATTACCAAATTACCATAACCAATTAAACCACTACCGGCATAAACAACAGTTCCATCTGCGGCGGCTTTTACTAAATTGCCTTTTTGACCTTTAATGTCTATACCTTTACTACTAACCCCATCGTTTGAAAAGCCCTTCACCACGGGACCATCAATTGGCCAGTGCCAAGATGAGACTTTTTCAGAATTATTTGACGACGATTTCGAAGCAATAACTGGTGAATTTTTTTTCTTTTGAAGCTGTATATCAGAAGCCGTTTTTGAAACAACTTTTACTCTAGGCGTAGGTTTTGAAGCGACTGACCTGACTCTTTTTGTAACAGTTTCCCGCTTATTTTTTAACCAGATTTTTTGCTTCGGATAGATAGTATACGGTGAACTTATTCTATTTAATTTAGCCACTTCTCGATAATCAAGACCATAGCTAAATGCGATAGAAAACAATGTCTCACCTCTTTTAACTCGATGATAACCAGAAGAAGGAACTGAGGAAACACTGGCATTATTAGAGTTGTAGGACTGACCATTTTTGTCTGGAAAGTTAATGACCTGATAAGAACAGCCAGAAATAAAAAGGCACATCGACGCTACCAACATAAAAAGCCATGATGGAGATAGCGGAAATACCTTTTTAAATGCAAATTTATTGATAACCTACAACCTTAAAAGTCACCTGAAAAGTAAAAATCATTATTTGTATATTTTTCGTAAAGAAACGTAAGAAATAAGAAAAACACTAAAAAAACCTAGCAAGATAAACACCAATGGAAGCAATAAATCAGTACTGATTTGATAGCTCATCAACTGCCAAGGAAGAATCAAATGCTCTTCTACTGGTAGCTTTTTATCGCCAATAATGACCCAACTATCCGTCACTTTCCAAGGCCATACTTTGACTAAAGCACCTAGCATGATGCCTGTTAAAGCAGAAAGTGTAACCTGTTTAGCGTGTTTAAGCAGATAATTAAGTACTTTAGAAAAGCTCAACAACCCAATCAAGGCCCCGCAAGCAAAGATAGCTATAATCAAAAGATCAAAGCTTTTAACAGCCCCTAAAATAAAACCGTACATCCCCATCATCAGCAATAAAAAACTGCCTGAAATGCCTGGTAATATCATTGCGCAAATAGCAATCATCCCAGATACAAACACCATGGGATAAGAAGTGTTTAACTGTGTTGGCACAATTAAAGAAATCGCAGCGCCTACGGCTATTCCGACCACAAGACAAGCAAAATGACGAGATGAGAACGCGTGTATTTGGCTAATTAAAAAATACGCTGAGGCTAAAATCAAACCAAAGAAAAAACTCCACAAATACTCAGGATACGTTGCTAACAAATGGGTAATCAGCCCTGCAATTGCAAAAATACTGGTTAAAATGCCCAGTCCAAGTGGTAATAAAAAACGCCCATCAAAATGCCCCCAAAGCCCCTTAAAATCACCTTTTAAAAGCAATTTGATGCTGTCTTTGTTAACGCCACTTAACGCATTAATCAAACGGTCATACAAACCTAAGATAAAAGCAATAGTACCACCAGATACTCCAGGGACAACATCCGCAGCCCCCATCATTACGCCACCCAGATACACTTTTAGCCAATTAGGCATATTCTTTACCTTCTAATAATGGAACAAAGTTCGCAGACGTTGTTCCTAAACATTTCCAATGTTGACCTTTTTTTTGCCAACACCCTATACAAGAGCTAGGCCTATCGATTGGCATAATAAGAATGCCATTTTCTTTAAGACAATCCGTTAACACAACCGGGACTTTACTCGCCATGGCGGTAATGATAACGGCATCCATGTCGATTTTATGTGGCCAACCCATCTGACCATCACCAAAATAGAACTCGACGTTTTTGATATTCATTCTATTAAGTCGGTCTTTGGACAATTGATAGAGAGACTCTTGTCGCTCAATGGTATGAACTTTATTAAAAAAATGAGCAAGAATTGCCGTTTGATAACCAGACCCTGTTCCCACTTCCAATACCCGACCACGGCGCGCATAGTTCAATAGCCATTGCGTCATCCGCGCAACAGTCACTGGCTGACTTATAGTTTGATTTCGTCCGATAGGCAAAGGGGTAGCAGAATAAGCAAGGTGAGAAAAAGCAGGCTCAACAAATTCATGACGAGCAATACTTCCCATAAGAGCCAATAACTCTAGATGATCAATACCCTGCTCTTTAAGTTGAGCAACCATCTGTGCGGCTCTAGGCTCGGTATGTTTAACCAACCATTGCAGATCATATGGGCTCATAATGTCAAAGAAACAACCCAATCTTCCAAAGGTTTCTTGGCTTCATGACTGGTCATATCAGTATGAATTGGCGTAATAGATACATAACCTTCATCCACCGCATGAAAGTCTGTTCCAGGTGATGCATCGTAAGGCTTTGAAAGCGCCCCAATCCAAAAGCTAGGAAGCCCTTTGGGATGCTGCGCACTAATCGCTTCTTGAGCCCGATGCCGATAACCAAGACGCGTGACCTTAATGCCTTTTAACGACTCGTAAGGTACATCAGGTACATTAATGTTTAACAGCACTCCAGGGGCTATAACTAATGAAGGAGAGTCTTGGATTAGTTGCAATATAACCTTAGCTGCCGTTTCAAAATGAATACTTCCCACTAAAGACACTGCCAACGCAGGCCGGCCAAGATGACGAGCCTCCATAGCCGCCGCGACCGTACCAGAATAGATCACGTCATCCCCTAAATTAGCACCATGGTTAATGCCTGAAACCACCATATCAACGTGACCAGCTATCACGCCAGACAATGCCAGATTAACGCAATCGGTCGGAGTACCATCTACGCGATAATGATTATCTGAGATTTTAGTTGGTTGTAATGGTCTAGTTAACGTTAACGAATTACTCGCTCCACTACGATTTCGATCAGGTGCCACCACTAAAATGTCATATTTGGTCGCCAATTGAAGAGCGAGTATGTTAATTCCCTGAGCATCAATACCATCATCATTCGCGATCAATATTCTCATGATATTTCTCTGCTGATTTGTCAATAAAATCTATCATTTCACGCAATATACTGGTCGCAAAACACCCTTTAGAAAGTGAGAACTCTACTATAAGTTGAGCTTTCTCATTTGGTATTTGAAGCAATTCCCAGGCCATATCCATTGGCATTAGTCGCGCCAAGCGACTCTCTCGAGACAAACCAAAATTAACCAAAGCCTCAACAAGCTCATTACTTTGCGACAAACTATTTTTTATTGCTTGTTCTCGCTGCGGACCCGTTCCAGCCTCCCAACCCTCACAAACTAACGGTAACACTGGGTGTAACTTACCTCTCATCGCACCAAGATGCAGAGCCGCTGTCATGTCTTTCACTCGAAATTGGTTATCTTTACCCTGATGCTGAGCAATATCTGCGTCGCAAAGTCGAGCCCACATTCCTGTTTCTACTTGATCACTCAAAGCTTCATTGAAGCACCAAGAACGAATCGCCGATAACCAAAAAGATTCCGTCTTTGAAAGCTTGTTACGACTTTGCCTTCCTTTTAGTACAAGGTTCTTGCCGTTATGCAAATTATTGCCGTTAATCCCAAAGCGCTGAGGACCGTAGTAGTTGGGCACGCCCCCCATTTTAATCAACTCAAGGCGATCTTCTAGTTCACTTAAATCGCCTTCCAACTCCCTAATTCGCAATACAAAACGGTTTGCTACATGGCTACCGGTGCGCAGTTTTTTAGAGTGACGAGATTGTTGTATCACGCGAACACTTTCAGGCTCACGAAATGCTTCCTGAATAGTAGAAAAGTCAGGCGTTTGGTTAAGTACATGAAGGCAAAACCACTGTCTTGTACAAGCATGGCGATCTTTAACGCCACTATAAGTTACCTTGTTGGGTGCAACCCCTGCAATTTGAGCCAAACGCTTAGCAAGGAAATCTGTATTAATTCCTTGTTTTTCAATAAAAACAAAACAAAACTCACCTTGTTCATCTGGCTCAAAACCCAAAACTTCTTCAACATAAAAGTCCTGTACTGTGGTTTTTAAGTCTCCAGTAATCGTTGGTTTTGACCAGGCATAGCGCCAATCGGTGTTCATTCGTTACTCACTTTATAAATTAGTGCTACCGCTTCAACAGCGATACCCTCTTTTCGCCCAGTAAAACCTAACTTTTCTGTTGTCGTTGCTTTTACATTAACCGCATCAATATCGATTGATAAATCTTCAGCGATATTTTGACGCATCGAATCGATATAAGGCCGCATTGTCGGTGCTTGAGCAATAATAGTGATATCCACATTGCCAACCAAAAAACCCAAAATTCGAATTTCTTGATAAGCTCGCTTAAGAAGTTCTCGGCTGTCAGCACCTGAGAAAGCCGCATCGGTATCAGGGAAATGTTTGCCTATATCACCTAATGCTGCGGCGCCTAATAGGGCATCAGTTAATGCATGTAAAGCGACATCGCCATCAGAATGGGCAATTAAACCTTGGGAGTAAGGGATCTTTTCACCACCTAAAACAATATGGTCACCTTCACCGAATTTATGTACATCAAAACCATGACCGATACGAAACGGCATCATAAGAAGCCTCCCATTTTGTAATTAATTAAGTTGTGAAAATAATGCTTCTGCGATTAATAAGTCTTCCGGTAAGGTGACTTTTATATTGCTACTTTCGCCGACAACAAGATCAGGGTGCCAACCTATAAATTCCATAGCAGAACACTCATCTGTGATCTCAACACCGTGCAAGTGAGCTTTTTTCAGCGCTTCAAGTAAATCATGTGCGGGGAATTTTTGTGGCGTTTGCGCCAGCCAAATATCCTTGCGGTCTAACGTATTCTGAACATTACCTGATGGAGACTGACGTTTAATCGTATCGCGTGCGGGAATCGCTAAAATAGCGCCATGCTTACTAACGTTCGCAATAATACGGTCTAATGCATCTTGCGTTAGAAGAGGCCGAGCGGCGTCATGAACTAACACTGACTGTTGATCTATTCCATGACATTCATTGAGAAAGGCCAACCCTAACTGAACGGTTTCGCTGCGCGTTTCACCCCCGATATAAGTAGAGACTTGGGGATGATTTATCCATTTTGATTCTTGCCAGTAAGCATCATTTAAGCCTAAACCAACAAGAATACCGGCAACCATAGGATGGTTTACAAAAATGGAAATAGTACGATCTAGAATAGACTGTCCAGCCAAAGGGAGGTATTGCTTAGGAAAGCCCGCCTTCATACGCTGGCCAACCCCTGCAGCAGGAATAATAATCCAATGTGGTTCTGTCATTTTCCAACTATCCGATAAAATACTTCACCATCTTTAATATATTGAAGCTCGGTTCGAATATGCTCTTCAACAGCCTCTTCACCCTGCCGGAGATCATCAACCTGAGCCCTTAATGCTTGATTACGGTGTTTAAGTCGAAGGTTCACACTTTCTTGATATTCAATCTGTTTAGCTAATTCCTCTTGGCGCTTTATCCCTTGATCACCATAATATAGATGATATCCCTGATAACAAATGACACAAGCAAACAGAAAAAACATCGATCGCAGCATAACGCCCTCTATCTATTAACGACTCCCTATTATTAAAGGAAATCGACTAAAAAAGTATAAAAAAAGGGAGAACAATGTTCTCCCTTTTTAGATCAGGGCAAATTATGCCTGACCTTTGATCTCAGAAAGACCTTTGTATGGTGCTTTTCCACCTAATTGCTCTTCAATACGTAGCAATTGGTTGTACTTAGCTACACGGTCAGAACGACATAATGAACCAGTTTTAATTTGTCCAGCCGCTGTACCAACCGCAAGATCTGCAATTGTTGCGTCTTCTGTTTCGCCAGAGCGATGAGAAATAACAACGGTAAAACCAGCATCTTTAGCCATTTTAATGGCCGCTAATGTTTCAGTTAAAGAACCAATTTGGTTAAACTTGATTAAGATCGAGTTAGCGATACCGTTGTCGATACCACGCTTAAGAATCTTAGTATTGGTTACAAACAGATCATCACCAACTAATTGGATTTTATCACCCATCAATTTAGTTTGATGTGCAAAGCCATCCCAATCAGACTCATCAAGACCATCTTCAATCGAAACGATTGGATATTGCTTAGTAAGATCTTGTAGGAAAACGTTAAACTCTTCAGAAGTGAATTTTTTACCTTCACCTTTAAGGTCATAGATATTGGCTTCTTTATCATAAAACTCAGAGGCTGCACAATCCATTGCTAACGTAATATCTTTACCTAGATCATAGCCCGCCGCTGCAACAGCTTCTTTAATTACAGCCAATGCTTCAGCGTTAGACGAAAGGTTTGGCGCAAAACCACCTTCATCACCCACTGCTGTACTTAGACCACGATCACTCAATACTTTTTTCAGAGCATGGAAGATTTCAGCGCCGTAACGTAATGCTTCACGGAAATTTGGTGCACCAACTGGCTGAATCATAAACTCTTGGATATCAACGTTGTTATCAGCGTGCTCACCACCATTGATGATGTTCATCATAGGCACAGGCATAGAATAAACACCTGGTGTACCATTCAAATCAGCAATGTGTTGGTAAAGAGGTACCTTTTTAGAAATTGCCGCTGCTTTCGCCGCTGCCAAAGAAACCGCTAAAATGGCATTCGCCCCAAAAGTAGATTTATTCTCAGTACCATCTAAGTCGATCATCACCTGATCAAGCTCTTTTTGATCTAGTGCGCTTTTCCCTATCAAGGCATCACGAATTGGACCATTTACCGCTGCAACTGCTTTTAGAACACCCTTACCTAAATAACGACTTTTATCGCCATCACGTAATTCTAAAGCTTCTCGAGAACCGGTAGAGGCACCAGAAGGTGCACACGCTGAACCCACTGCACCATCAGCCAAAATAACATCAGCTTCAACAGTAGGATTACCACGAGAATCTAAAACTTCTCTGGCTTTAATATCAACGATCTGACTCATAAAAAACCTCTTAAAATAAATAAAAAATTACAAACAATCTGTTTGCTAACCGTTATTTTTCTTTGCCAGCATATTTCAATGCCGCATGGACAAAGGCACTAAATAGCCCATGTCCATATCTAGGCGTAGAAGTAAATTCAGGATGGAACTGACAAGCAACAAACCAAGGATGATCCGCAATTTCAACCATCTCAACCAAGGAGTTATCTGCCGAGCGACCTGAAATGGTCAAACCCGCTTTTTCAAGCGCTGACACATAGAAATTATTTACTTCGTAACGATGACGATGGCGCTCTTCAATGACGTCTTTCCCGTAGGCCTCAAATGCTTTTGTGCCTTGCGTTAAATTACAGTCTTGGGCGCCTAAACGCATTGTTCCACCTAGATCGGATTCCTCTGACCGGATTTCTTTGGAACCCTCTGCATTAGTCCATTCAGTAATCAGACCAACGACTGGGTTCTCTGCTTTAAGATTAAATTCTGTACTGTGTGCACCAGATAAGTTTGCTACATTTCGAGCAAATTCAATAACTGCTACTTGCATACCTAAACAGATACCCAAGTATGGCACCTTGTTTTCACGAGCATATTGAGCAGTGGTAATTTTGCCCTCTACACCACGTTCACCAAAACCACCAGGAACAAGAATAGCATCCATTCCTTTAAGCTGGTCTGTTCCGTTCTCTTCAATACTCTCAGAGTCAATATAATGCAATTTCACTTTTGTTCGAGCATGAATACCCGCATGATCCATGGCTTCGATGAGTGATTTATAAGCATCCAATAATTCCATGTACTTACCGACCATGGCAATATTAACTTGCTTCTCAGGGTTAAGTTTTGCCTGAGTTACTTTGTTCCAAATACTCAAATCTGGGATATCACAATCAAGACCAAAACGCTCTACAATCAAGTTATCCAGACCCTGATCATTTAACATTTGAGGAATACGGTAAATAGTGTCTGCATCTGGAAGAGAAATAACTGCGCGTTCTTCCACGTTAGTAAACAAAGAAATTTTCTTACGTTCAGGCGCTTCAATAGGAACTTCAGAGCGACAAACAAGAATATCTGGCTGAATGCCAATGGAACGCAATTCTTTGACTGAATGCTGTGTCGGTTTGGTTTTTGTTTCACCCGCTGTACGGATGTAAGGGACCAAGGTCAAATGCATAAACAAAGCGCGATGAGAACCAACTTCAACTTTCATCTGACGAACGGCTTCTAGGAAAGGCTGTGACTCAATATCACCAACGGTACCGCCAATTTCTACTAAAGCGATATCGGCACCTTGTGCACCGGCAATAACACGTCGTTTGATTTCATCTGTGATGTGGGGAATAACTTGAACAGTACCACCAAGGTACTCGCCACGGCGCTCTTTCTTCAAAACGTGTTGATAAACACGCCCTGTCGTAAAGTTATTACGCTTGCCCATTTTAGTGGAGATAAAACGTTCATAGTGACCTAGATCTAGATCCGTTTCCGCACCATCTTCGGTAACGTAAACTTCACCGTGCTGGAAAGGACTCATGGTACCAGGATCCACATTGATGTATGGATCCAATTTTAGCATGGTGACTTTTAGCCCACGTGATTCGAGTATCGCGGCTAAAGAAGCAGCAGTCAGACCTTTACCAAGTGATGAAACTACGCCGCCTGTGACGAAAATATATCGTGTCGCCATGAGTGTTTAACCCGCCTTAAAAAATGAGAAAATTAGATTTGATGGTGCAGATAAATACACCTTCAGGACGGGAGAAAATAATAACATTGGAAGACGTTTCACTCAATGTAAAACACCCTGTTTTGCATCAAAGTAAGTAAAAGGCCGCTCTAATAATTGAAAAGACATAGCAAAAAAAAGAATGTAGGGATCTCTTCTTACAGTCGATGTTTTATACAACACCAGTAACCTCGGGATAACGCTCTTCGTTTCTCGTCTAAAAAAGGTGCCAATCAAAGGTCTAATAATCATTTCATCCAATAGAGACGCATACCCTCTACTTAAAACGACTGGAAAAATTGATTCTGTGTGCAATCAAATAAGAGATGGCTAACTGCTTGAGCTATGACAATGTCATTTTCTTGCTTTCTTGTTAAAAATTACCTACGCAATGAAGACGAACATAAAACGTCGTTCAGTCTACACTTAAGGTAGCGATATACAGCGACCTTAAGAAAGAGCAATGATATTTTATAGGAGCACAACATGATCCCAGATAAACTACATAACTTATATGCGTACTCTAGCGATGTAGAGCAAGCAATAAAAAAAATGGAAAGCATGTTAGTTAAACCTAATCGCTCAATAATTGGTTTAAGTGGCGGACCAGGATCAGGAAAAAGCACTCTTGCTAGATACCTCTACACAAGAATGAAAGAACTATATCCCAACCAAGTAGCTTGCCTTTCCATGGATGGCTTTCACCTAACCAAACAAGCCCTTGCGGAACTACCTAATGCAGAGGAGGCTTTTTCAAGGCGTGGTGCACCATGGACGTTTGATACCGAGAGGTTCATTCAAAAAACAAGAAGCTTAAAAGACATCTATCTTCAACAAGACGTACTTTGGCCAAGCTTTGATCATCGTTTAGGTGACCCAATTGAGAATGATATTATCATCTCGAAAGACACTAAAATAATACTAATTGAAGGGCTTTATCTTCTTCACAAAGACGATGGCTGGCAAGAATCTGCCGGTTTGATGGATCAACATTGGTTTCTTGATACGCCATTAGAGCTTGCTTTCGAACGACTTGCTCAAAGACATATGCAGGCATTTGGCTGCACTCGAGATCAAGCCATGAGCAGAATCCAAAACAGCGACTGCATCAACGCCAAAACTGTTTTTGCCTGCAAATCTAACGCTGATTGGCATTTGACTATATAACCAATGAATTTAGGGAAGAGAATTAAAGCAGACAAGCCAAAATCAGTTTGGCTCTTCTGCCATTACTTCCGCACTTCGCTGTAAAGACAAGTTCACTCTTTGAAACATCCCCTGAATCATATCAGTTTGAGAGGTTTTACCTACTTTTCTAATCAGTTCATGATTCAATATTACACAGGCATTGTTAAAGCCTTCATCAAATTGACCTTTTGTTGCCATCATAAAAGCCTTTGCTAGTGCGCTTTGCCACTCGTCAACAGCCCTTAAATCAGCCCCCACAATGCTTTCACAAAGTGAATGCAAGCGAATAGAAACATGCCCCAAATTTAGCCCAGTCAAACCTAAATCGGTTACTACTCGAGTCTTTGAGCGCTGATCGTAATTAATCAAACGCAGTAAGCGGTCTTCCATTCTTCGGTTAAACCAAGCTTCTGCGTTCTCTCTATTTTTAAGTCCAGCTAAGTCTTCTGTTGTCGCTTTAAAAAGGCGACGAATCAGCAACTGATTACTCGGCCCTTCTATAAGCTGAAACAACCAATACAAAATAATCACACCAACAAAAATCGCCATGGCTGCACTTAATGTGTAATCCACAGAAAAAGCCAGAGACATATCCATGCTAGGCCGAACTAGAATCGTAAAGGGAATACAAAAACCTAATCCGTAAGGAAGTGTTTCTCGTTTTGATAAGGCTAGCAAACCTATAAAATAAGGACCCGCAAGCACCAATAACAATAACACTAGCTGTCCCGAACTTTGTGCTAGCAAATTAAGTGCGTAAAAAATAGCCACAGGAACAGCAACCAACACACCAATTAGCATACGACGCAGTACAACGCTCAAAATCATCAGAGGCAAACGAGCCAGCATAATTGAAAAGATAACAGGTAAAATCATAATCATTAAAGCGGCAGGTGAACCAGTATTAAGCCATAAAAAGGCCCCTATTAAAAAATACAAACTGGTTCTAAGGCCCGTTACCAAACCCACAAGCGGATCACGATGTGAGTGCATACTCGGTGCTTTTAACAAAGTACTATCACGCTCTTCAAGCGCACGAAATGCGCGCAACAGAATCGCCAAATCCGCCGTTAACTCTAAGCCTGTTTTTAGCATTCTTATTTCGAAGGGATGATTGCTACCTTCAGGTGGTCGCACCTCTGAAATATTTTTTCTCAGAATCCTTACTTGCTCATAGCTGTCATTAAAATCATCTGCTTCTGCAATTTTCGAAAAAGCCTTTCTGAATTGATCTAAAAGCTCCGTAATCGCAGGCGTCATCATTTCTGTATGACGCCGTTGCAGACGACCAAAAATCTGAATCACAGCCAAAAGAGACAATACTTTATGACATATTTGATTGGCAGCACGAGATCGCCCAGGCCCTTCTGGCCCTTCGTATGCCACTGCACTTGAGTCATCGCTAACCAAACTGAGTGTTTGCATAATAGCATCTATGTGCTGATGACGATTTTCATGAGAGCCTGATGGGTCTAATTCGGCAACAAGGTAATTCAACGTTTGATTGATAACTGAGCGAGATTGAATTTGTAGTCCATCTTTAACCTTCACTGGCCAAAAAAGATGGCTGACAATACCGGCACAAATGGCGCCAATAATCATTTCACTTACCCTAGCTTGCGCCACTGCAAACACGGCTTGGCTGTCTGCCGTCGAAGGGGATACCATGACAAGTAAAACAATAATTTCAGCGGTCACACCCGCCATAGCAAAGCCATAGATAAAGTTTGTTTGTCTCACCATCGCTGACAAAGCAGAATTTAAACCAAGCCACAAAGTCACAATACCAACGGCCAAATAAGGGTAATAGATAAATTGACTTAATATCAAAATACCCACTAAACCACCCACGAGCGTACCAGTAATTTGAAAAATAGCTTTTTCAATAACCAAACCGCTTTCAGGGCGCATTTGTAAAAATACAGCAGAAATCAACGCCCAATAAGGCCGATCAAGGTTTAAGAACATAGATAAGGTTAATGCCATGGACATAGCAATAACGCCTTTTAGCGCAAAAATGACAGAGCGCCGTTCAGGCATAAGCAGGGTTTGAAAAACAATACCCACGCCTCTCTCCTATCGTTCAGTAAGATGAATAGAAGCGGTCATACCGGCGCTAAGTCGAACACCACTAGGGAGTGGATCGAGTTTTATATCAACTGGAATGCGTTGTGCCAAACGAACCCAGTTAAAGGTCTGTTGAACTTGAGGAAGCAACTGATTATTACTTTGCGTATTGGTATTAGCAATGGCGCGCCCAATACTCACCACATGCCCTGTAATGGCCTTACCACCACTCATTAGAGTGATCTTCGCTTTCTGCCCAAGGTGAATCAAGGGTATTTTGGTTTCTTCGAAATACCCTGTCACATAAAATGAGTCCGCTTTCACTATCGCCAACACGGAAGAACCTCGGCTAACATAATTGCCTTGGCGTAAATTCAAATTAATAATATCGCCCGCCTCTGGCGCATAGACTTCAGTTCTCTGTAAATTGATTTTGGCTGTCTCAAGTTCAGCTTGAGCCAACTTATAATTTGCCTCTGCAACTTTGGTATTGATTCGAGCGGTTTCTAAGTCTTCTTGGCTAATGGCGTTATTCTCGGTTAATTGTCGACGTCGTTCGTATTTATGCTTTGCAAGCTCCCACATATACTTTTCATTCTCAGCGCTGGCCTCACTTTCAGCTAAAGCAGCTTGATAACGCTTTTGATCGACTCTAAATAGCAACTGACCTTTTTTGACCGGTTGATCATTATTAACATTAAGCTCCGTTGCCCAACCAGATACATCTGGCGCAATGGTAATAACATCAGCACGAACACGTCCATCTTGAGTCCATGGCGAATTCATATAATCATTCCACACCCAAGTCCCTGCCAATACAGCCGCAAGCACAAACAACAAAGTCACAAGAATACGTAAAAACTTCACCATAAGATTTATCTTCCACCAAATAAATAGACAGTTGCTGCTAGATAACAAAAAAATAATGACACTTCAAACCATGCCACTTTCCATATTCGCTCACGCAAATGAAGCTTATGCAAAACAAAACGAGTACCCGCCACCATCAAAAAGGCGATTGGAAACAAAATAACAAGCGGGCTAAACTCTAACCCACCAAAAGAGACGGCTTGAAGCATAATAATTCTAGTCTTATGTTGCCTAATGGGATTGTGCGATAAAACGTGATATCAATATTAGAGCGTTAATGACCATTAAACCAAATGATTGTGCAGCTAAGTGCTAAACAAAAAAGAGAAATTAATACAACACCAAGTTGGCGTTGTTTACCCAGCGAATGCGATCAAGTTCTCAAAAGCAACTCGACAGTAAAGCTCATAACTATTTTTCTCAACATAGCCGATATGAGGTGTTGCCAAAACATTAGGTAATAAAAGCAAAGGGTCTGACTCAGTAACAATTGGCTCTTGCTCAAAAACATCAATTGCAGCAAAACCAGGATGCCCAGAGCGCAAAGCACTTACCAGAGCATTCTGCTCCACCAGCTCTGCCCGACTAATATTAACCAGCAGAGCATCACTTTTCATTCTGCTAAGGTCTTCTCGTGTAACAGCCCCTTTGGTACTGTCATTTAGTCTTAAATGCAAAGATAGAACATCACTCTGTGAGAAAAATACTGCCTTAGATTCTGCCGCCATATAGCCCGCTTCTAACGCTTTTTGACGAGATGAGACGCTACCCCACACTAAAACCTTCATCCCAAAAGCGGTTGCGTATTTAGCCACTCGCTGGCCTATCTTACCAAAGCCCCAAACACCGAAGACCAATCCATCCAATGTACGCCCTAATCCTAGCGAATCGGATGATTGCCATTGGCCCGATTTCAGATGGCTGGCATAAGGAACAATATGACGAGAAGCTGCCATAATTAATGCCCAGCAAAGCTCAGAAGGCGCCACTGGGGAGCCAATGCCTTCAAGCACAGTAACACCATGACGCTGACAAGCTTTGGCATCAAGGTGATTGCTTATCTTTCCCGTTTGGCTAATCACTTTCAATTGTGGCAAGGCGCTTAGAAACGCTTCATCTACTGTCGTTCTTTCACGAATAAGAACCACAGCATCCATATTCTGTAATGCATTACACTTTTCTTCTGGCGTTAATATGTCACTAATAATCGTGACGTCATGTGCCTTCAATAAAGACATGCACTCAAGATTTTTTATGACATTTTGATAATCATCTAATATCGCAATTTTCATATTTATCTCACCGCTAGACTTATTAATCACATAAGGGGAAAGGCAATGTTTCATTTAAAAACCAGCTAAATTTGATGCTTTGATAGTTAGGATGGCGCCATAATGAGCCTATCGCAACTAATTCGTCCTCCAAATAAAGATACGGTAAATGCTCTCGCCACCAGCTAGGTACTTTCTGGTCATTGAACCACTTCTTCAGCTTACGAGTGTGTCCATTTTGCATCAAAATAGACACACCTTGAGGCCGCTCTCGCAAAGAGAAATGGCCGTCACTTTCAACCAACACCTGATCAAAATCACGCTCAAAAATTTGCCCTAAAGCTAGTAACCCCAATGTCACTTCTTTATCTTTTGGCAGCACATAAATAGCGCCTTGATGGCGCATAATACGTCCAGAAGAAAATTTAAATTCAGGTTGCTTATCTAGGTCACTAAACACCATGAAATCCAAACTTTCCAATTGAGCATGGGATAACGAGACACCTCTTTCTTGTAAGAAATGGCGGAGCCAGAACAAGCGTTTATCCGAGGAAAGAGTACGAAAATTCGACAAAATTAAGCCACCGGCTGGACTACACCAATCCAATAATTGCTTAGCCGCAAAATCAGCTAGCATAGAGTAATCTGTGGCAAGACGTTGCGCCGTAGAAGCAATACTATGTTCCATCTGAGGGAACCGCGTTTCCAACGTAGGTATTATCCGATGACGCAAAAAGTTTCGAGTGAACTTTTCATTTCCATTAGACTCATCTTCTATCCAATGAAGTCCATGCTTTTTTGCATACGCGGTAATAGCATCTTTGGATGTATCTAACAAAGGGCGGATAAGTAGAGCCGACCCTAAATCACGCTCTTGAGGAATACCCGCCAATCCTTTTCCGCCAGTGCCCCGTAATAAACGAAATAAAACCGTTTCGGCTTGATCACCAGAATGATGAGCCATAAGCAAAACATCTTGCGGAGCTAATACCTCTTCAAAAGCACGATAGCGAGCCTTGCGCGCCGCATCTTCAATCGAGGCTTGAGATGCTAATAAGACTCTGCGAGCGACAAAGCGAACACCTAAATCCTGACAAACAGAGTCACAATGGGTTAGCCAATCGTCTGCATTCATGCTCAATCCATGATGAACATGAATGGCTGCCAATCTACTTTTTTGTTCAGGAGATAAAACACGCGTCAAGGCGTGGAGTAAAACATGAGAGTCAACCCCTCCGCTAAAACCAATCCAAACGACACCAGCACGACTAAACAGTCGTTCAATCCACTCTGGATTAAAGCTCAGCGAGTTACTGGATACTAAAGGAGATACAGAAAAATAAAGGCTCATGATTAAAGTTAAAAGCTACTCTCGTCAATATATAAGCTAATAATATACAGCACTAACTCTCTCTATAAACGAAAAAAGCCCCCTAATATTAGGAGGCTTTCAGAAACGCTAGTGAAACTACAAACCGTAAGACATCAGACGATTATAACGACGAGCCAAAAGCTCTTCTTCGGTTAAATCATCCATACGACTCAATGCAGCCAGTAAATTTTCTTTTAGACTGTGTGCAATTTGTTCATGAGCAATATGCGCACCACCCATTGGCTCTTCAATAATGGTATCAACAAGACCAAGTTCTTTAAGTCGTTGAGCAGTAATCCCCATTGCTTTAGCGGCATCTGACGCGCGCTCAGCACTCTTCCATAGTATAGAAGCACAGCCTTCTGGAGAAATAACAGAATAAGTTCCATATTGAAGCATCATTAATTCATCGCATACACCAATGGCTAACGCACCACCAGAACCACCTTCACCAATAACGGTAGAGATGATTGGCGTTTTAAGACGAGACATAGCGGCAAGGTTAAAGGCAATTGCTTCACTCTGTCCACGCTCTTCTGCGCCAATGCCTGGATAAGCCCCAGGTGTGTCGATTAGAGTAATAATTGGTAATTTAAAACGCTCAGCGGTTTCCATCAGGCGTAATGCCTTACGGTAACCCTCTGGACGCGGCATACCAAAATTACGAAGTACTTTTTCTTTTACTTCACGGCCTTTTTGATGACCAATAATCATCACTGGACGACCTTCTAATCGAGCTATCCCGCCAACAATGGCGCGATCATCTGAATAATGACGGTCACCGTGCATCTCTTCGAAATCTGTAAAGGCGTGCTTGATATAATCAAGGGTATATGGACGTTTTGGGTGGCGTGCTAATTGTGACACCTCCCAAGCACCTAGATTACTAAAAAGACTTTTTATAAGCGCTAATTTCTTGTCTTCTAGACGACTGATCTCATCGCTAATGTTGAGTTCATTGTCGTTGCCTACTAGACGCAATTCTTCTATTTTTTGTTCGAGTACAGCAATCGGCTGTTCGAATGGTAGATAATCTAAATTCATGTTTAATTACACTGCTATTTGGTTGCCATCAAATACAAGGCAAAATACATTTTGCCATCTGCTCTGTCGACGCCGCTTCTCGCAACGCTATTTTGTACAAACTATAAAATGAGGCTAAGTATACACTAGCTGAACATTTTGTTTACCGTATTGTTTCTGAAGTTCATGAATTAATTCGTCATTAGGTAAAATTTTCCAATTTGACCCTAGTCGAATATCACCATGAGCTTGGTCTGTATCAAACCCAATAACTACATCACATCCGTTCCCTCGAAATGGTTCCATGTATTTTGCCAATTGCTGGATGGCCTTGGCAGTCACCGTTTCTTCACTCCATGTTATACGCAATGCTTCAACATATCGAACTCGTGCTTGTGGTATATCGAAAATATTCCGAGCGATGACTTTTTGGCCACCTCGGAACTCATCAATATTTATCTCCCCTTCAACCACCACGACTTCATCTTTTACAATGACGCCTTTTAAGGCTTCGTAGCTATCGGGAAACACAGTCACTTCTATTCGTGCCGAACGATCATCCAACGTCACAAAGGCGATATTGCCACCTTTTTTACTTTTGGTAATTCGTAAATCCACGATCAACCCTGCCATCACCTGAGTGTCACCACGTTTTGGCTGCAAATCAACGATACGAGAACGCGCGAAACGACGAATTTCTTTTTCATATTCATCGATCGGATGACCCGTAACATAAAGACCTAATGTGTCTTTTTCACCATCCAGACGCTGACGCCCAGACCACTCATGTTGAATACCAATTTCATCGTAAGCATTCTCTGTTGGTTCATCAACCGCGATACCAAACAAATCCATCATACCCGCATCTTTACTTTTTGCGGATTGATCTGCCCTTTTCAAGGCCCCATCAATCGATGCAAACAAGGTTGCTCGATTTGGTCCTATGGTATCAAATGCTCCGGAACGCACTAGCGCCTCCATTACACGCTTATTAACTTTGCGCCCCACTCGCTGACAGAAGTCAAAAATATGCTCAAACGGTCCCTCTTTTCGCGCTTCAACAATCGCTTCAATTGGACCTTCGCCAACGCCTTTTATAGCGCCTAGACCGTAAACAATTTCACCGGCAGGTGTCACGGTAAACTTATAAACAGACATATTTACGTTAGGCAATTCTAACGGTAGTTTCATCGAGCGACATTCTTCGATAAAAATAACGATCTTATCGGTATTCTGCATATCCGCCGATAATACAGCCGCCATAAATGGGGCTGGATAATGTCTTTTTAACCAAGCTGTTTGATAAGACACCAAGGCATACGCTGCCGAGTGAGATTTGTTAAATCCATAGCCGGCAAATTTTTCCATCAAGTCAAAGATGTTACCGGATAATTCTTTGCTAACATTGTTTTTGAACGCGCCTTCCATAAAGATTAAGCGCTGCTCAGCCATAACTTCGGCTTTCTTCTTACCCATCGCTCGACGCAATAAATCGGCGCCACCTAACGAGAATTTCGCCAGCACCTGAGCAATTTGCATAACCTGCTCTTGGTACAAAATAATACCGTACGTTGGTTCCAGAACAGGAATCAGATCTTCATGTTGGTAATCAGGATGCGGGAAAGCCAATTCGGCTCGACCATGCTTACGGTTAATGAAATCGTCCACCATGCCAGAACCCAAAGGCCCCGGACGGAACAAGGCCACTAAGGCGATAATATCCTCAAAACGTGAGGGCAATAACTTCTTGATCAACTCTTTCATACCACGGGATTCCAGCTGGAATACCGCTGTCGTTTCCGCTCGCTGCAACATGTCGTAAACGGATTTTTCTTCCAAATCGATCAAGGCAATATCAAGTGGCGGCTTGCCTGCCAACTCATGGATCTGGTTAATGTTCTTAACCGCCCAATCCACTACCGTCAGCGTTTTCAACCCTAAAAAGTCGAACTTAACCAAGCCCGCTTCTTCTACATCGTTTTTATCGTATTGAGTCACCAAACCTGAGCCATCTTCTTCACAATACAAGGGTGAAAAATCGGTTAGTTTAGTTGGCGCGATTACTACACCACCAGCGTGCTTACCAAAGTTACGCACGACGCCTTCAAGAGAAAACGCCATTTCCATAATTTCGGCAGCATCCTCGTCTGCGGCTAAAAATTCAGGTAAAGCAGGTTCTTCCTCTAACGCTTTTTTAAGCGTCATGCCAATTTCAAAAGGAATCAGTTTAGAGAGTTTATCACCTAAACTATAAGGCTTACCTTGCACCCGTGCGACATCACGCACCACCGCTTTGGCCGCCATCGCACCAAACGTAATAATCTGAGAAACTGCATCACGCCCATAGGTTCGAGACACATAATCGATTACCTTATCTCGGTTTTCCATACAAAAGTCGATATCGAAATCCGGCATAGAAACACGTTCAGGGTTCAAGAAACGTTCAAATAGTAAGTCGTATTCAAGAGGGTCCAAATCGGTAATTTTAAGCGCATAAGCGACTAAGGAACCCGCACCGGAACCTCGTCCTGGGCCGACTGGAATATCGTTATCTTTCGCCCATTGGATAAAGTCCATTACGATCAAAAAGTAACCGGGAAATCCCATTTGATTAATGATGTTCAGCTCAAAATCAAGTCGATCCCAGTATTCTTGTCGGCGTTTTTCAATACGCTCACCGTACTTATTAACCAAAAAGTTAAAGCGATCTTTAAGCCCGTCATAGGAGAGATTTTTGAAGAACTCATCCATCGTTAGACCATCAGGAACAGGAAAGTCCGGTAAGAAGTACTTACCAAGCAATACATCGACACTGCAACGTTTGGCAATTTCTACGGTATTCTCTAGCGCCTCTGGAATGTCCTCAAACAAGGCTTCCATTTCTTCTGCGGTTTTAAAATATTGCTCTTCAGAATACCGACGCTTACGACGCGGGTCATCTAAGGTAACGCCATCATGAATACAGACTCGCGCTTCATGAGCTTCAAAGTCCCCACGCTTTAGAAAACGCACATCATTGGTCGCTACAACAGGACACCCTAGTTCGGAAGCAATTGGAATAACGCCATGAATAAAACGTTCTTCCCCTGGTCGGCTTGTTCTCTGAAGTTCAACATAAAAACGATTAGGAAAAACCGACATCCAATAAGCTAATTGCTGTTTCGCTTCATCTGGATGGCCTTTTTCTAGCAAGAGGCCGACATCACCTTGCCGAGCACCTGAAAGCGCAATAACATCTTCACTGTGTTCTTCAACCCATTGACGCTTAATAATTGGACGACCATCAACTTGCCCCAGTTGATAACCTTTAGAAATCACCTTAATGATATTTTTATAGCCTTCATTTGACATAGCCAACAAAGTCAAACGAGAACGTTCTTCAACAACCTCGTTTGCTTCTAGCATCACATCAGCGCCACAAATAGGCTTAATCCCTTTATCCATTGCGCCTTTATAAAAACGCACAAAACCACACAAATTATTTTCGTCGGTCATGGCTACAGCAGGCATCGAGAGGCTTTCGGTTGTATTTAATAAGCCTTTAACTTTCACTAATCCATCGACTAAAGAAAATTCTGTATGAACCCGTAAATGGATAAACGATGTAGACAAAATATTATCCTTCTAAAATTTTCTTCACAGGGCCGAAACTGCGCCTGTGGATAGGGGTAACGCCAAGCTCTTTTAGCGCGGCAAGATGCTGCACCGTAGGATAGCCTTTATGCTTTTCAAGGCCATAACCTGGATAGATTGCAGCCATTTTTACAATTTCATGATCTCTCGTCACTTTTGCCAAAATAGACGCGGCTGAGATCGCGGCATGACGAGCATCGCCTTTTACAACCGCTTCAGCAGGACAAATCAAATCTTTAGGCACGCGATTTCCATCAATCAATGCATGCTCAGCCGGTACTGACAATTGATTCACGGCGCGACTCATCGCCAACATACTGGCATGGAGAATATTTAACTGCTCAATTTCTTCTACGCTGGCACTGGCGATGGCGTAAGCAAGGGCTTTTTCTTTAATTTCAATAAATAGTGCTTCACGCTTCTTTTCCGATAATTTTTTAGAATCTGCCAAGCCTTTAATAGGCTGCTTAGGATCTAAAATAACCGCAGCAGCAACCACACTGCCAGCTAACGGGCCTCGTCCTGCTTCATCTGCCCCAGCAATAAGATCACCAAAGTAGAGAGTACTTACAAAGGGTTCCATCAATTCAATTTCCCTTCGACAAGATCTACCACTGCTTGAGCGGCCGTTTCACCCGCATTTTTACGCAGCATCAGATGCAGCTCTTTATAGTGCTTTTGAATATTCTGGTCGCCGAGGAATGACTGCCAAGTTTGCAGTAAACGACGACTTAAATTATCGGGGGTGGCTTGATCCTGAATAAGCTCTGGCACTAACGCATCATTGGCTAACAAATTGGGCAGTGATACATAGGGAACTTTTAGCATTCTTGACATAATGGCGTAAGTTAACGCACTAAATCGATAAGCCACTACCATCGGGCGCTTAACCAGCATCGCCTCTAGAGCGGCGGTTCCAGACGCCAATAAAATAGCATCACTTGCCGCCATGACGATACGTGACTGACCATCAACCACAACAGCCTCGGTATTGGCTTCATGAAGCAAGGTCTCAATCTGCTGCCTACGCTCTTGATTCGCCGCCGGTATTAAAAAAGTAGCATTAGGCTGTTGTTGCTTTATGAGTTTCATTGTTTCAATAAATAATGGGGCTAACTTACCCACTTCACCAGCCCTTGAGCCTGGCAATATAGCAAACACTGGCCCATTCAATTCAGGAAGATGTAACTGAACTCTCGCTTCTTGAGCGTTGCTTTCAAGGGGGATGTCATCAGCCAAGGTATGACCGACACACACAACTGGAATCTTATGTTCATGATAAATTGGCAGTTCAAATGGGAACAGCGCCAACATCAGATCTACAGATTTTTTAATTTTGAAAATACGTTTTTGACGCCAAGCCCAAACAGAAGGACTAACGTAATGAACTGTTTTGATTCCTGACTCTTTTAGTTTTTTTTCTAGAGGGATATTAAAATCTGGAGAGTCTATTCCGATAAATGCTGTTGGTGGATTTTTAAGGCAAGCCTGATACAGTTGTTTACGTATTCCTAAAAGCTCACGCAGCCGCCCCAACACCTCAACCAATCCCATCACAGAAAGTCGATCCATAGGCACAATACTTTTCAAGCCTTGAGCTTGCATCAATGGCCCACCAATACCTTCAAAGGTCGCTTCTGGTTGCAAAATTTTAAGATGCGCAATCAGACTAGCACCAAGAATGTCGCCTGATGCCTCTCCCGCTACTATTACATACCGTGTCAACGCCATTCAATTTCTTCCATATAAATAATAAAAACCCCGAATGAATCCGGGGTTTTCTTTCACAATATCTAGCAAGCAATGTTTAACGAACAATGCCGCGCTTAGAGCGCCGGATAGACAAAACAAAGTCAATTACTTCTGGAATGTCATAGATAGCATCATTTTCAAGCTCCTTTAACGCATATTCTAAAGTCATTCCCTTTAGATATACCGTTTTGTATGCCTTACGAAGCGCTTTAATAACAGCTAAGGGAACGCCTCTACGACGCATTCCTTCGAAATTCATTCCATGCGCTTTAGCTGGACTACCAGAGACCATCATAAACTGTGGAACATCTTTCGCCACCATCGAACCCATACCACACATACTGTATGAGTTTACTTGGCAGAACTGGTGAATTCCGGTGTAACCACCCAATATAACAAAATCTCCCACTGTTACATGACCCGCTAAGGCAGCGTAATTTGCGAAGATATTGTTATTGCCAACGACACAGTCGTGACCGGTATGGGTACTTGCCATAAACAAGTTATGATCACCAATCTGAGTTATACCATTATCTTGTATCGTGCCACGATGAATCGTCGCATTCTCACGGATAATATTATAATCCCCTATGATGAGCTTTGTTGGTTCACCTTTATACTTTTTGTCTTGATTTGCCTCACCAACTGAAGCAAATTGATAAATTTCATTATGGCTACCAATGGTCGTATGACCATTAATAACCACATGAGATTTAATAACGCTACCCGCGCCAATCTTTACATTCGGCCCAATAACAGAAAAAGGTCCCACTTCAACGCTGGAATCCAGTTCTGCTTTTGGGTCAACTAAAGCTGTAGGGTGTATCGTCACTATACCTTCCTGTCTGCACACATGATTGTTGCTGAACATGCAAGCTCGCCATCAACGCTTGCTCTACACTCGAATTTCCAGATACCACGTTTCTCGGTGATAATCTTAGCTTCTAATTGTAGTCTATCACCAGGCACAACGGGACGTTTAAATCGCGCTTTATCGGCACCAACAAAGTAATAAATAGAACCATCTTCTGGGGTTTTACCCATGGTTTTAAAACCTAGCACACCTGCAGCCTGTGCCATTGCTTCAATAATCAGAACACCTGGCATAACTGGATAGTTAGGAAAATGTCCGGTGAAGAAGGGTTCATTCACTGTTACGTTTTTATAAGCGACAATAGAATCATTTAGATTAATCTCAATAACTCGATCTACTAGTAAAAATGGGTACCTATGGGGTAAGTATTTACGGATTTCATTTACGTCCATAATCATTTAGCATCAACCTTCTGTTAAAAGCTTATTAACTTGCTGTTCCAGTTTTGAGATTTGTTTTGCCATATCATCGATTCTTCTTAGTCTTGCCGCCGAACGTCGCCATTTATCCGTTGGCTCTAATCCTGTTCCAGAGGAATACGATCCCTCCTTAAGAATTGACTTACTTACCAAACTCATTGCTGTTATATGTACACAGTCTGCTATTTTTAAATGGCCAACTATGCCAACGCCTCCTGCAATAGTACAGAAAGAGCCTATTTTAGTGCTGCCAGCAATCGCCGCACAGCCTGCAATTGCGGTATTATCCCCAATTACAACGTTATGAGCAATTTGAACCTGGTTATCGATTTTAACACCATCACCGATTTTTGTATTCTCAATAGCACCACGGTCAATGGTGGTGTTTGCACCAATTTCTACTCGATTGCCGATTTCCACAGAACCAAGTTGATTGATTTTTTCCCATCCCTTTTTCGTCGGCGCAAAGCCAAAGCCATCAGCGCCAATTACTACACCACTATGAATAATACAATCCGCACCAATTGAAACATCATGATAGAGGGTTACATTAGGATAGATATGGCATTTGCTTCCAATTCGAACACCACGGCCAATAACGCATCCTGCTCCAATCACACAGCCATCTTCAATCACAGCATCAGCATCGATCACCACATTGGGTGCAATAATAACATTTTCTGCAATAGTAGCGTCTTTAGAGATCACACAACTTACATTTACCCCTTCCCACTGTTGAAAAGTAGGAACGAATAAATGAGATAACGCGGCAAAAGCTAAATAAGGATTTTTTACGATAATGGCATTTTCTACTGCCAATGAAAGCTCATCGTCCTTAACAAGCACAGCGCCTAGTGTCGTAGAAGCCAGTTGACTCTGATATTTTGGATTCGCCAAGAAACCTATTTGGTTTGGCGTCCCGCTTTCAAGCGTCCCTAGCCCTTCAACTCTTAAGTCGGGGTCTCCTTTTACTCTACCCTCAACCTTCTTTGCTAACTGGGCTAGAGTATAATCCATGTTTTACTTACCTTTATTAATACGATCGATCAATTCTTTTGTAATGTCTGTATCGGCCTTGGCATAAACAACGGTCTCTCTATTTAAAACCAAGTCTAACTTACGCTCTTTAATGATTTCTTTTAACGCCACTTCCCCTTTTGGGGTTAGCGAGTTAATTAATTTTTGCTCTAATTGTTTTGCTTGGCGCTGCATACCAGCCGCCATATTTCGCACTTGCCCCTCACGCTGAGCAAAAGCAATACGACGCTTTTTTAAATCTTCTGGGCTTAATGTAAGTTCGTCACGCTTCAGGTCATTAGCCATCTGCTTCAACTCACCTTGCTCTTTCTTTAGCCTAGCATCCATCGCTGCAACTTGTTTCTTGGGCTCTACTGCTGCTTTTTGACCGACGTTGCTTTGCATTAAAGCGGCGCGAAAATCGACAACAGCGACTTCACTTGCGTGCACGCTGCCGATTAACAATAGCCCTACAAGAGCGCCTAATAAGTTTTTCATGTATGTTCTCCTTGTTATGCGTTCTTAAACCAGCTTAAAAAGTGGTTCCTAGCTGGAATTGGAAGAAATCAGTATCATCGCCATCTTTAGCATTCAACGCTTTAGCTATATTAAATGATAACGGCGCGATTGGCGTAATCCAGGTCCAACTAAAACCAACACTATAGCGTAACTCATTAAGATCAACGCCCTCTGTACACTCTGTATTTCCTGAAAGACAGGAATCAGTAAATACATTACCACCATCTAAGAAGATAGAAGTTCGAATTGATTTATGATCTTCAACCATCGGCATCGGGAAAATAATCTCAGCCGTTCCCGTTAATAACGCATTTCCCCCCATAGCCGAACTGCTAGAGCTCGAAGTACTTGGATATGAGTTTTTTGGTCCTAACGAAGAGGAACTGTAACCTCGTACCGAACCTGTACCGCCAGCGTAATAGTTCTCATAGAAAGGTAACTCTGATGTATCACCATAGCCGTTCGCATACCCTACTCTACCTTTTACATGAAAGAGCCAAAGGTTAGAGTTCTGAATATTCCAGTATTTCTGAGAGCTCAACCCTACTTTGTAATACTGCTGATCACTAACCGGAGTAGATACCTGTAAACTAGCACTGGTTGAATAACCGTTTGTTGGCAGCACACCACCGATCAAATCACTATCACTCCACGATATTGAAGCAAGTAAATCATCAAAAGAGTCGCCATTGGTAGAGACAAAGCCACTTGTTTCCTGTGATGGGTCATCACTCAAATTAATATTGGTTTCCTGCGCAGTCACACCAAAAGTAATTCGCTGTGTGTCAGAAATTGGGTAACCATAAGTGAGCCCAGCACCAATTTTATCAAGTTGATAATCCTCTATATCAGAATCATCATAATTACTACTTTGATAATAAAGTTTAGCACCACGGCTAACACCATCTACCGTAAAGTACGGGTTAGTATAACTAATTGTATAATCTGAATAGCTACTGGCGCGAGTGGCGTTAAATGCTAACTTATTCCCCGTCCCTAAGAAGTTTGACTTAGAGATACCAAAACCTAGAATCAAACCATCTGAATCAGAAAAACCAATGCTTGCTTGAATACTGCCAGACGCTTGCTCTTCTACCGTCACATCCAAATCCACTTGATCGGTTGTGCCAGGAACACGACGTGTTTTTATATCGACTTTACTAAAGAAGCCAAGACGTTCAATACGACGTTTGGATGCTTGGATTTTAGAATGCGTCGCTAACGTCCCTTCAAACTGAGTCATCTCACGACGCAACACTTCATCGTGGGTTTCGCTATTACCACTAAAAGTAATACGACGAACATAAACCTTTGGTCCTGGGGTAATTTGATACGTCAAATTAACGGTATGATTATCAAGTTTCTCTGGAAGCAAGTTAACATTTGCAAACAGATAACCGTGATCACCAAGCTCCGCTGAAATGTTATCGATAATAGTCGTCACTTGACTACGAGAGAAAACATCTCCTTTTTTCTGATCGATTTTCTTCCAAACTAAATCTTCGGAAATTGGAAGACTACCGTTTAGTGATACATTGTTAATAGTGTAAGGTTTGCCTTCGTCCACATTAATGACAACATAGACGTCTTTCTTATCAGGAGACAGACTTACCTGGCTTGACTCCACTTTAAAATCTAAATAACCGCGGTCTAGATAAAAACTTTTTAGAGTGTCTAAATCGCCCTGTAATTTCGCCTTACTGTATTCATCAGCAGAGCTAAAGGGGTTCCAAGAGGCACCTTTTTCACCTGACTGAAAGTCTTTTGTTAGCGTTTCATCAGTGAAGGCTTTATTACCAACAATGTTAATGTGGACAATTTTTGCCGTCTTACCTTCGTCGATTTTGATCGATACACGAATCCTGTTACGCGGCATTTTTTTAGTAGTAACATCTACTTTTGCACCGTATCGACCCAACGCATAGTACTGACGCTGTAATTCTTGTTGAATTTTATTCAAGGTTTCGGGTTTATAGATTTCACCCACCTCTAGGCCAGATAGCTTCAAGCCTCGTTTAAGGTCTTCGGTTTTAATTAGATCATTACCTTCGATCGTTAAATCACCGATAGAAGGCCTTTCATCTACTTTAAACGTTAAGACATCTTTGTCTTCATAGACATCAATGTTACTAAAATAGCCCGTTCCAAAAAGCGAATTAATGGCCTGATAGACTTTATCAGAATTATAAGACTGCCCTTGTTCAAAACCAATAATGTCAAATGCTCTTGATGACGGCATTTGAACTAAGCCATCAATACGGACATCTTCTATATTTTTAGCGACACTTTGCATGCTTATCAAAGCCAACAATACTGCTGAAACGACCTTCACATATACCTCACTACAAACGGGCAATATCGTTAAAAATGGCTATCGCCATCAACGTAAACAATAAAAAAGCACCAACACGATAAGCCATGCTCTGTATTTTTTCAGAGACAGGTTTTCGACGAATAGCTTCGATGCCAAAAAACATTAAATGCCCACCATCTAACATAGGAATGGGCAATAGATTCAACACACCCAAACTCACACTTAGATAGGCCATAAACTTCAGAAACGATTGCAAGCCAGAGTCAGCTGATGCACTAGCAACCTTGGCAATCGTAATAGGGCCTGACAAATTATCAATAGAAATTAAACCCTGAAACATTTTCCCAATAGATGACACTGTTAGCGCTGTCATTTTCCAAGTTTGCTGCGCGCCATAAGTCAGCGACTCAATCGGGCCAAAATGACGAGTATTCCATAAGCCCGCCTCCATCACTGGTGGCACAACGGCTAATCCGGCATAACCTACAAGGTCGCCATTTCGCTCTATCGACCCAGGAAGTAACATTAAAACAACATTCTTACTTGAACGCATAACATCAACAGAAACAAGACTTCCAGGATGATTCTGGATAAGAGTAACAAACTGCCCCCAATCATCAATAGGTTTACCGTTACCCTCTATTATTTTATCGCCGACCTGAAAACCTGCCTTTTCTGCCGCTCCGTTTTTTACCACTTGGGCGATAACAGGAACGACCTTAGGCTGCCAAGGAGTTAACCCAAACTCACCAATTAAATTGTTAGAATCTTTGCCTGCCATCCAACGATTTAATGTCAACGTATCCGTTTCTTTTTCTTTACTTAATAAATCTTGATAGCGCACGGTAATGGTTCCGCTAGCACCAATCAAGTCTGCTAACACTAAATTTACATCTTCCCATGAACTTACTACTGAATTGTTGATGGATAAAAGCTCATCTCCAGGCTGAATATTCGTTTGAGCAATGGGTGATTGAGGCTGAATATGCCCTACTTTTGGCGTTAAAGATTGAATCCCCATAAGAGCCACAATGGCATAAATAACAATGGCAAGAATAAAATTAGCAATAGGACCTGCTGCCACAATGGCGAAACGCTGCCATACAGATTTGTTATTGAATGCCTCTGACTTTAAATGCGCAGGTACATTACCTTCACGCTCATCTAGCATGCGAACATACCCGCCCAAAGGAATCATCGCGAGGGTAAATTCAGTCCCTGTCTTAGCAACAAAGCGGTAAATAGGCTTTCCAAAACCAATCGAGAAACGCAGGACTTTAACGCCGCATTTTCGAGCAATAAAATAATGCCCAAACTCGTGAAAAGTAATCAACACACCTAGTGAAATAACGATCGATAAGATATTTTGAATCATATCCAAACTCGTGCCTCGATAATGTTTTTTGCTACTCGACGAGCATTTTCATCCGCTTCAAAAACGACCTCAAGTGACGCGACAGGATGACTCTCAAGTTGATTCAGTACTTCGCCATTAATCGTCGCGATATCAAGAAAACCTATTTTTCTTTGAAGAAAGGCCGCAACAGCGACTTCATTTGCAGCATTCAAGGCTGCCATCGCAGTACCGCCACAATACCAAGCATCTGACGCCAATTTTAGGTTTGGAAAACGCTCAAGATCAGGTGATTCAAAATTCAATTGACCAATACCAACCAAATCCAAAGAAGGCACCGACGTTTCAATTCTATCGGGCCATGTCATTCCATAGGCAATCGGTATTCTCATATCAGGGTTGCCCATCTGAGCAATCACAGAGCCATCCAAATAAGACACCATGGAGTGAATAATACTTTCTGGATGCACTACAACGTCAATATCTGCAGGAGTAACTCCAAATAACCAGCAAGCCTCAATAAGCTCTAAACCTTTATTCATCAAAGAGGCAGAGTCGATAGAAATTTTTTGCCCCATTGACCAATTAGGGTGCTTGCAAGCCTGCTCAGGAGAAACGTGACGCATATCGTCTAAAGTCCAAGAACGAAATGGTCCACCTGATGCGGTTAGAAGGATTTTTTTGACATCCTTTTTCGTTGCGCCTAAGGCACTTTGGGGCAAGCTTTGAAAAATGGCATTATGTTCGCTATCAATGGGTAACAGCATCACGTCATGCTGCGCGACCTCATCCATAAATAACTTGCCTGCGGTAACAAGAGATTCTTTATTTGCTAAAAGGATACGTTTTTTTGCGCGAATACCTGCCAATGTTGGTTTAAGGCCTGCAAAACCCATTATCGCTGCCATCACCTGATCAACTTGAGGGTCAGCAGCAATACTATCAAGCGCATCACTCCCCCACTCAAAGGAAATAGGTAACCCATGGCATTTTGCTGCTAATTCATCACGCGCCTTCTCAGAGCCCATCACAACTCTTGCAGGACGAAAACGTCGGCAAATATCCGCCATCTTATCAACACTAGAATGGGCCGAAGCGCAGACTAGCTGAAATTTCTCTGGGTGTTGTTTGATAATATCAAGCGTGCTTTGTCCGATAGACCCCGTAGCACCTAGCAAACAAATACCTTGCATCACAACCACCCAAAAACGCTAAGCAAAAGAACAAATACCGGGGCAGCCGCGGTCAAACTATCGACGCGATCCATAACCCCACCATGACCTGGAATCAAGCGGCTAGAATCTTTCAGTGATTCATGACGCTTAAACAAACTTTCCGTAAGGTCGCCCAATACTGAAACAAATACGGTCACCAAACCAATACTCGCCAACACACTCCACTGAACAAGCGAAAACTGGACGATATAAGAAAAAAGGCCTATTCCAATTTGAGTAAATATTAAACCACCAACAACACCTTCCCAAGATTTTCCGGGACTAACATGCGGTGCTAATTTATTTTTGCCAAAAGCCTTGCCTGAAAAGTAAGCACCTGAATCTGCGCCCCAAATCAACCCCATCAATAGCAAGACCCAAACAACAAAGTTAGTAGATTGCTTTAGAACAACCAAAGAAGACCAAGTAGTTATGAGAATAAGTAAGCCAAATAACAAACGGCTGGACTGATAACGCCACCCTTTCAGAGACGGATAACTCATCACCCAATAAAGAGCCAGCAACCACAGAACAGGAGCGATATACAGAATCGTTTTTTGAAAATTTTGTTGGTAAGTGACGTAGCACAACACCCCAACGACTAACGCAAAAACAATTCGTAAAACGAATGATTTAACGCCTGACAATCTAGCCCATTCCCAGCCAGCCAGTAGCACAACACCACCCATGGCCAACATAAAGCCCGTTTCTTCTAAAACAAAAACGGCACAAATAAACAGAACGACCATAACAATGGCACTAAGAATACGAGGGAGTAACATGAATTATCGACCACCATAGCGACGTTGGCGTTTTTGATAAATATTAATAGCTTCATCAAAATGCAATTGATCAAAATCCGGCCATAATACCGAAAGAAAGACAAACTCAGAATAAGCGGTTTGCCACAATAAAAAGTTACTAATTCGTTCTTCTCCAGAAGTGCGAATCAATAAATCAGGTGCAGGAAGATCAGCGAGCTGCATGTGTTGAGCAACCATTTCCTCATCTATATCGTCTGCAGAAATATTTCCCATTGCTACTTCATTGGCTAACTTTTTAGTTGCCTGAGTGATGTCCCAACGCCCACCGTAATTTGCGGCTATGACAAGAACCATCCCTGTATTTTTAGCCGTCAGCCGTTCTGTCTCTTTTATTTGTCCCTGAAGTTTATTACCGAATCCCGTCAGGTCACCAATAATTCGCAGACAGACTTGATGCTCATTGAGACGTTTCACCTCTTTTTTAAGAGAGCGCATAAACAACCCCATTAATGCATCAACTTCGAGCTGTGGTCGCTTCCAATTCTCACTCGAAAAAGCAAATAACGTAAGCACTTTAACACCTGCTTTGGCTGCAATTTCGACGGTTCGACGAACAGCAGAAGCCCCTGCAGTATGCCCAGCAATACTAGGAAGGAATCTTTTTTTTGCCCATCGATTATTACCATCCATAATAATGGCAATGTGGCGAGGAATAATATCAGGATTATTCTCTGATTCTGTCAATGCTGACATATTTCTACCTTAGAGAACAAAAAAGGCGAGCTACTGCGCTCGCCCCTTTTATTTAGATTGCCATCAAGTCTTTTTCTTTTGCAGCAAGACGTTCTTCAACTAGAGCAACGTGCTTATCTGTAATTTTTTGCACTTGATCTTGTCCACGACGTTCGTCGTCTTCAGATATTTCTTTTTCTTTTACTAAGTCTTTTAAATTACCATTGGCATCACGACGGATATTACGAATCGATATACGACCATTTTCAGCTTCGCTTTTAGCTTGCTTGAAATAGTTACGACGCGTTTCTTCCGTTAACATTGGCATTGGAATTCGAATCAAACTTCCGTTGGTCGCTGGATTCAGACCTAGGTCAGACTTCATTATTGCTTTTTCAATTTCAGGAACCAAATTACTTTCCCAAGGAGAAACCCCCAAAGTGCGCGCATCTTCAACTGTGATGTTCGCAATCTGGCTCAATGGTGTTTCAGAACCGTAATAATTCACTTTAACTGAATCTAAAATACTCGGATGGGCACGCCCAGTACGAATTTTTTTAAACGCAGTTTCTACAGAAGATACTGCTTTACCCATGCGGTCTTCAGCATCTTTAAGAATTTCGTTGATCATAGCTTCCTCACTTAATCAGTGTGCCTTCATCGCCACCAACCATGATGTTAATCAGGGCTCCTGACTTATTCATATTAAATACGCGAACAGGCATTGAATGATCACGGGCTAGACAAATTGCCGTTAAGTCCATGACTCCTAGCTGCTTTTCTAATACTTCATCGTAACCCAATGTATCATATTTGATCGCATCAGGGTCTTTCATTGGGTCAGCAGAATAGACTCCGTCTACTTTTGTCGCCTTCAATACAACATCAGCATCAATTTCAATACCACGTAAACAAGCGGCAGAGTCAGTTGTAAAGAACGGATTACCGGTACCCGCTGAGAATATCATCACATCGCCTTCTTTAAGCAAACGCATCGCTCGGCGACGATCATAGGGCTCAACAATCCCCGTCATTGTAATGGCAGACATGACTCGTGTCCGAATGTTTGCGCGCTCTAGAGCATCGCGCATAGCCAATGCATTCATTACCGTCGCCAACATACCCATATGATCACCCGTAACGCGATCCATACCGGCTTGACTTAATGCTTGCCCACGAAAGAGATTACCACCACCGATAACAATCCCAACTTCTACACCAATGCCTCGTAATTGACCAATCTCAAGCGCAATTCTATTTAACACTTTTGGGTCGATTCCAAATGACTCATCACCCATTAGGGCTTCACCACTTAGCTTAAGCAAAATTCTTTTGTAGTTTGGACTCTTTTCTTTTGGCATCTCAATCTCCGACTAGGGTTGTGCCTGAGGCAACAGATAAGTTCTACTTGAATAACCTTCTTATAATACAGCTTTCATAAAAAGGGGCAGTAAAACTGCCCCTTTTTATGAAAAGACATCACAGCAAAGGTTAACCTTTAAGCTGAGCTGCTACTTCTGCTGCAAAATCTACTTCCGCAACTTCAATACCTTCACCTACTTCTAGACGAATGAATGAAGATACTTTTGCGCCAGCGTCTTTTACAAGTTGACCCACTTTGATTTCTGGGTTCTTAACAAAAGGCTGTTCAAGAAGGCTATTTTCAGCCAAGAATTTCTTCATGCGACCTACAATCATTTTATCAACGATTTCAGCAGGTTTGCCGGCCATATCAGGCTGAGCACGAACAATCTCTTCTTCTTTTGCCAATACATCAGCTGGCATGTCATCACCTTGCACAACGCGAGGAGAAACAGCAGCAACATGCATTGAAACGTCTTTAGCCAATTCAGCGTCGCCGCCTTCAAGCTGAGTCAATACAGCGATTTGACCATTACCATGTAGATAACCGCCAACCAAGCCGCCTTCAACAATAACAGCGCGACGAGGCGTGATATTTTCACCAATTTTTTGAACTAGTGCTTCACGTGCTAGGCCAATTTCGCCAGCAAGCAAGACAGCCATGTCTGTTTCTTTCGTTGCAAAAACAACATCAGCTACTTTATTAGCGAAAGAGATAAACCCTTCGTCACGTGATGCGAAATCAGTTTCAGAGTTGATTTCAACTAACACACCGTAAGAAGAATCATCAGCAACACGCATAATGATTGTGCCTTCAGCAGCAGTACGACCCGCTTTTTTAGCCGCTTTCATGCCGCTAGACTTACGTAGTTCTTCAATTGCTACTTCGATATCAGCATTTGCTGCTGCAAGTGCTTTCTTACATTCCATCATACCCAAGCCAGTGCGCTCGCGTAATTCTTTAACCAATGCTACAGGTACTGCGGCCATTTCAAAATCCTCTCAATACAATTCAAATTTAAAAAAGGGGGCGAGAAGCCCCCCTTTTGAAACCGGAACAAACTAAACAGTTAGCTTACGCTTCTGTAGCCGCTTCGTTTACTTCAACAAACTCATCAGCAGTACCAGCAGTCTCAGAACGACCTTCTAGAACAGCATCAGCGAATGCAGAAACGTACAATTGAACAGCACGAATCGCATCGTCGTTTGCAGGAATAACGTAATCAATACCATCAGGGTTACTGTTTGTATCAACAATACCGATAACTGGAATACCAAGTTTGTTTGCTTCTTTGATCGCAATACGTTCATGATCAACATCAACAACAAACAAGACGTCAGGAAGACCGCCCATGTCTTTAATACCACCCATAGAAAGCTCAAGTTTTTCAAGCTCACGAGTACGCATCAAGGCTTCTTTCTTAGTTAGTTTTTCGAAAGTACCATCAGACATTTGGCTTTCAAGTTCACGAAGGCGCTTGATAGAAGCACGGATCGTTTTGTAGTTTGTCAACATACCACCTAACCAACGGTGATTTACGTATGGCATACTAGAACGAGTAGCTTGTTCTTTAATTGTTTTAGATGCAGCACGCTTAGTACCCACAAACAAAACCTTGTTTTTGTTCTCAGCCATTTTCTTAACAAGCTCTAGAGCTTCGTTAAGAGCTGGAACAGTATGCTCAAGGTTAATGATATGGATTTTGTTACGAGCGCCAAAAATGAAAGGCTTCATTTTTGGGTTCCAGTAACGAGTTTGGTGACCAAAGTGTGAACCGACCTGTAGAAGGTCTCGCATAGAAACTGTAGGCATTTTACTATCCTTTAATTTGGGTTATTTAAGCTTACCAACCAAGCGCGTCAGCCAGACAAGGTTTAAAGCAACCATTGGCACCCCAGACACACTCACTCAACGTGATAAGTTCGTTAGTTTAATATTGGTTTTGCTTTCATTTGAGCCTAAGCCCAACAAGCCGGCGATTTATACCATATTCTAGTATAAACCAAAAGACCTAGGTGATGTTTTTAAGGATAAAGCCTCCTGGTTTTTTTCATCTTCAAAGGGGCGATTCTCCATAACAAGTCATGTAGAATAAGAGCAAATTTACTACACCAAATATTGAAAGACACTTTATTATGAGCAACGATATTTTAAAAAGAGTAGAAGAGTTAACTAAAAATGGCCGCAGCGAAGTCCCTAGCTGGACACCTCGACCAGCCGCCACACGTTTCACTGACATCAGCGATATTGAAGGCATGCGAATAGCTGGAAAACTAGCCGCTGACGTACTGATTATGCTGGAGGAATTCGTCGTTCCTGGCGTCACCACAGACCAACTCGATATTATTTCTCACAATTACACAGTTGATGTTCAAGGTGCTATTCCTGCGCCGTTAAATTACCACGGCTTTCCTAAGTCTTGCTGCACCTCTGTTAACGATGTTATTTGTCACGGTATTCCTAATGACAAACCACTAAAAAAAGGTGATGTAGTTAACATCGACATTACCATCATTAAAGACGGTTATTACGGTGATACTAGCCGCATGTTTTTTGCAGGAGAAGTCGCCCCACACGTAGAACGCCTATGCAAGGTTACCCAAGAAAGCTTATACCTTGCTATCGATATGGTAAAACCAGGCGTACGCCTTGGTGATATAGGCGCGGCCATTTCCGCTTATGTACACAAACACCACTACACAGTCGTCGAAGAGTATTGCGGCCATGGTGTCGGAACCACATTCCACGGAGAACCTCAGGTTGCTCACTACGGCACCCCTGGCACTGGCGTTATCTTAGAAGAAGGCATGACACTAACCATTGAGCCCATGGTTAATGCCGGCAAAAAACAGGTGAAACATACTGGCCCTGACAACTGGATAGCGAAAACGAAAGATGGTCGCTTATCCGCTCAGTATGAGCACACCCTTTTAATTACAGCAACAGGCGTTGAAATACTCACTAAACGACCTGAGGAAACACGCTTCTTCTAATAAGAAGCGTTATTTCACAGCATTTGAATGTTTTTGGGTTAATTATTAACTTCTTGATCACGCACGCTTCGAGGCACACGTATGGACTTCCCTGCTTTTCCAGATGCTCCGCCATTACTAACAGCGGATGAAAAACACGAACTAGCGCAACCATCTTGCCCGATCCAGCGATACAAAGCCGTTCTTGAAGAAAAAACTACCGCTTACGATGACCTTTTTCACGCTCTTTACCCAATAGAGAAGCTGGTTAAAGGTCTATCTGTTGTTTACGACGAAGCCCTTCAAGCTGCATGGATAGCTAAAGGACTCGATACCGAAACCTCTGTCAGCCTAGTTGCTGTCGGTGGATACGGACGTGGCGAACTACACCCAAAATCTGATATCGACCTTCTTATTCTTGTCGATGACAATGCCGCTCCAGAAAAAGACAAAATTGAAGCCTTCATCACCCTACTTTGGGATATCAATCTTGATGTTGGGCATAGTGTTCGCACCATTAGCGAATGCGTAGAAATGGCCGAAAAAGACATTACGGTTATCACCAACCTAATTGAGTCAAGAACACTATTCGGCTCTGAAGATTTATTGGCCAACGTTAAACTAAATACTGACACTGCTCACATGTGGGATGGCCACACCTTCTACAAAGCAAAACTAAAAGAGCAAAAACAACGTCACGCAAAATATCAAAATACAGCCTATAACCTAGAGCCCAACTTAAAAGAGTGCCCTGGCGGACTACGCGATATGCAAGTGATTGATTGGGTAGCCAAACGGCATTTACACACCCACAGACTAAGCGCTCTAATAGACAAATCCTTTTTATCTGAAGACGAATACATTCAACTAAAAGGAGCGGTAGGAAACCTTTGGCGTATTCGCTGGGCTCTTCACATGATCGCCGGTAGAAAAGAGGACAGACTTCTTTTTGACCATCAAAGAACGCTTACTAAAGTGTTTGGATTTGAAGATGACGATCTCAAGCGAAACGTAGAACGCTTCATGCAAGGTTATTACCAAAGCGTTGCAGCCATCCAGCAATTGAACGATCTATTACTGCAGCATTTTGAAGAATCGTTTTTATTGAACGATGCCGAAGACGCAATTGAAATCATCAATGATCGTTTCCAAATCTGCAATGGCCAATTGGAAGCCAGATCCACCTCTCTCTTCCAAGACACCCCCTCAGCCATGCTGGAAATATATGTGCTCATTGGCAATAATAAGAACATCAAAGGCATTCGAGCAAACACCATGCGACAGCTTCGAGACAGCCTAGATCTTATTGACGACACCTTTCGTAATGACAGAAAAAATACCGACTTATTTTTAGACATCATTGCCAGCCGTTATAGCCTAACTAGCATTCTACGATCGATGAAACACATTGGTCTGCTGGGACGATATTTACCAGAATTTGGTGCTATCATCGGGCAAATGCAACATGACCTTTTTCATATTTATACGGTAGATGCACACACCTTACATTTAGTCGAAAATTTACGCCGCCTTTGGTCTCCTGAATTTAAACAGCAGTTTCCCATCTCATCACAAGCCATACGACACTTACCTAAAGTCGAACTTCTTTATATAGCGGGACTGTATCACGACATAGCAAAAGGCCGTGGTGGAGACCACTCTGAACTAGGTTGCGTTGATGCTCAAGCTTTTTGCGAGCGTCACGGACTACCCAAAAAAGACACCGAACTGGTTGTTTGGCTGGTTAGAAACCATTTATTTATGTCGGTAACGGCGCAACGCAAAGACATATCAGACCCAGAAATCATCTGGGAATTTGCCAGCTACGTAAAAGACCAAGAACACCTAGATTATTTATTTATATTAACCGTAGCTGACATCAACGCCACCAACCCCACAATGTGGAATAGCTGGCGCGCCTCCTTGATGAGACAACTTTATTTAGAAACAAAACGCGCTTTACGACGCGGCTTGGACTACCCCATCGACGCCGACATGCAAAGCGACGAACACAAACAACGCGCATTAGAAGTTCTCATCGAGAGAAATGTCGATTTCACCGACGCTGAAGAAATTTGGGAAAAAATAGAAGAAGAATATTTCATTCGCTCCAATGGCGACGAAATAGCATGGAATACTGAAGCTATATTGCATCATCGACCAAGCATTAAGCCGCTTGTGGCCATTACACCACTAGGTGGCCGTAACTTCTCTGGTGCCAGCAAGGTATTTATTTACACCCTAAACAGCCGACATTTATTTGCCGTTACCGCGACTATCTTTGAACAGCTTGGTTTAACCATACTAGATGCAAAAATAAGCAACACAACAGACAATTACACGCTTGATACCTTTGTTGTTATGGACATTAACGACAATGACACCAATCTACACCTAGACAAAGAAAGGGTCACCCTGATCCAAGAAACACTAACAGAACAATTAAACAACCCCTCACAATACGAGAGTTTGGTACAACGTTACACACCACGAATACTAAAAATATTTAACTCACCATCAACCGCACACTTCGTTAGCCAACCAGAAGAAGTGTGGTCCGCTCTTGAAGTAACAGCGCCTGATCGCCCTGGTCTTTTAGCACTTATTGGGCAATTTTTTGTAACAAACAAAATAATGCTGCACAAAGCAAAAGTTGCAACGCTGGGTGAACGAATAGAAGATACTTTCTATATTACAGAAGAAGATGGTGATCTTATTACGGATCTAGATCGTATGGATGCCATTTGTATATCATTAAAAGAAAAAATTGATCATTTTTCAAAAGCCACGGATTAAGCAGCCCGATGAACCCTTTTATACATTCTTTGCACCCATATCCCTTCCAGAAGCTTGCAGAGCTACTAGAAGGGCACACTCCTAATCCGGATAAAACACTTATTCGGTTAACGATTGGAGAGCCGCAACACCAATCTCCAAGCTTTGTTCTGGAAAAACTAGCAGACAAGCTTGATGGTGTAAGCAAATACCCAAGTACGAAAGGGGAATTACCACTTCGTAACGCCATCGCAGAGTGGACAAAGCAACGCTTTCATTTAGCAACGCTCGATGCTGACACTCAGGTCCTTCCTGTCACTGGAACCCGTGAAGCACTCTTTGCTATTACACAAACCCTTGTTGGCGAAAAAGAAAAAACTCTGGTTGTTAGCCCTAATCCTTTTTATCAGATTTACGAAGGGGCCGGTATATTGGCTGGCGCGGAACTCCACTTTCTGCCTTGTAGTCCTGAAACATCGTATCGAGTCGATTATCAAAATGTAAGCGATGACATATGGCAACGCTGTGAACTGCTTTTTGTGTGTTCACCAAACAACCCTTGTGGCAGCGTTACCAGCCTAGAGGATTACGCCTACCTTATCGCAAAAGCAAAACAGTATAATTTCACCATCGTGGCAGACGAATGCTACTCAGAAATCTATTTTGACAACAAAGCACCATTAGGCCTACTAGAAGCTTGCCAACAATTAGGCAATACCTCTTACGATCACTGCCTGATATTTCAATCTCTATCAAAGCGCTCTAACCTACCAGGCTTACGTTCCGGCTTTGTCGCCGGCGATGCCAGCTTACTTAAGCCATTCTTGCTATATAGAACCTACCAAGGCTGTGCGATGCCCATACACCACCAAGAGGCTTCCATTGCCGCTTGGAATGATGAAGAGCATGTTGCTAAGAACCGTGAAATCTACACTCGTAAATTTGACCGCGTATTAGACATATTGTCACCTGTAATGAAGGTAACTAAGCCAGAAGCAGGGTTTTACCTATGGCCAGAATTGGATATGGACGACGAAGCTTTTTGTATCGCACTTTACGAACAAGCCTCTGTATTGGTTCTCCCTGGAAGCTATCTAGGCCGTGACGTAAACGGCAAAAACCCAGGTAGCAAACATGTACGTATGGCACTCGTTGCAGAAGAATCACAGTGCGTTGAAGCCGCGAAACGTATTCACGACTTTCTAACAGACAACAAATTAACAAAAAAATAACCCCTTTTAAAAACTCACTGGAGAACATAATGAGTGATCAAATTTTCGCGTTCGGTCTTGGTATCGGCACCCAAAACAAAGAAGGAAACTGGCTAGAAGTTTTTTACTCGCTACCAAGTAAAAACGTAGAAAAAAGCACCTTAGATGCCTTACTTGAAAGCACTAACTATGAAGGTGGTAATAGCACTCTTGTCTTGGATGAAGGCGATCTTAACCGCCTCCACATGAGCCTTCTAAAAGCTGGCAATATTGAGCAAGCTGAATTGGCATCCAAATTAAAAGCGTCGACTCAACCAATCGTGCTATGCGTACTAGCAACCGACGAAGCACCGACGAATCCCGCTGAAGTGTATTTAAAGCTTCAGCTAATCTCACATCGCCTAGCTACACCACACAGCACAGTACTAGATGGCATGTTTGGTTTGCTCATCAATACAGCTTGGACTAGCGAAGGGCCTATTGATGTTCGTGAGCTAGCAGACCGTCAGTTAAACGCTCGAATGCAAGGCCGCACGATTGAGGTATTCAGCGTTGATAAATTCCCTAAAATGCTCAACTTCATCGTTCCTACTGGAATTCGAGTTGGCGATGCTGCTCGCATCCGCCTGGGTGCTCATTTAGGCGAAGGCACCACCGTTATGCATGAAGGCTTTGTAAACTTCAATGCAGGTACATTGGGTGTAAGCATGGTGGAAGGTCGAATTTCTGCAGGCGTTGTAGTTGGCAATGGTTCTGATCTTGGTGGTGGCTGCTCAACCATGGGCACACTGTCAGGTGGTGGCAACATCATCATTGGCGTTGGCGAAAAATGCTTGATTGGCGCCAACTCAGGCATTGGTATTGGCCTTGGCGATCGCTGCACCGTAGAATCTGGTCTTTACATCACAGCAGGATCGAAAGTAGCCGTGCTTGATGAAAGTAATAATGTTGTGTCTGTCGTAAAAGCGCGCGACCTTTCCGGCCAATCAGATTTACTATTCCGCCGCAATTCAGAAACTGGCGCTATTGAATGTAAAACAAATAAAACAGCCATCGAACTAAACGCAGCATTACACGCTCACAATTGATCTAACAAATAGGTCATACTGTCACTATATTGATAATATGGCCTTTTTTTGGAGTAAATATGATTACCCTGTATGGCATTAAAAACTGCGACACAATGAAAAAAGCGTTTCGCTGGCTAGATGAAAATCACATTGAATACCAATTTATCGATTACAAAAAAGTCGGCGTAGATAAGGTATTAGCAGAGCAGTGGCTGGATCAATTAGGCTGGGAAAGCATCATCAATAAACGTGGAACTACGTGGCGTAAGCTTGATGACAATAAAAAAGAAACAATGAATAATGCAACGGCGCTAGAAACAATCATTGAACAACCGTCAATGATTAAGCGCCCACTACTCATTAAAGACAATGACATTCTCTTAGGTTTTAGCGCTGCACAATACCACGACAGTTTGCTTAATTAACGGTTGATGGATAAGACAATGGCAACTCTTTATTCGACTTTCTGACGATCGGTATCACACTAGGGGTATAGCCTGAATTTGATACGTCTGAGCGTATAACGGGAACAAAATAGGTTTCTTGAGAAATAGGCTCTTGCCATAAACTACAAGCACTTAACGACATTCCCAATAAAATAATGACACTTAATTTCATAACCCACCTTTATCAAATCCCCTGAATACAGACAGGATAATTTATAAAGCGGTGAAAACCAACACAAAGGTAAAAAATGACTGATTTATCCCCTACCCTAGAACTGGCTATCGATCTCATTTCCCGCCCTTCAGTAACACCAGAAGACGCAGGCTGCCAAGAGGTAATGATTCAACGCCTAGAACACCTTGGTTTTCAAATAGAAACAATGCCTTTTGGCGAAGTAAAAAACTTCTATGCAAAACATGGCACCTCTGGCCCTAATCTTTGCTTCGCAGGACACACAGATGTCGTACCAACAGGTCCAGAAGAAGAATGGAAAGTAGCACCTTTTTCTCCAGAAATCATCGATGGCGTACTTTATGGACGCGGTGCTGCGGACATGAAAGGCAGCCTTGCTGCTATGATTACAGCCGTAGAAAACTTTATCACTAAAAACCCAAATCACGATGGGCAAATTTCTTTTCTAATCACCAGTGACGAAGAAGGGCCTTTTGTTGACGGCACCACTCGCGTTGTCGACACGCTAATAGAAAGAAAAGAAACCGTAGACTGGTGCATTGTGGGCGAACCTTCTAGTACCAACACGCTAGGCGACATTATCAAAAATGGTCGTCGAGGTTCATTTAGCGGCAACTTAACAATACATGGTAAACAAGGGCACGTAGCCTACCCGCACCTAGTCCAAAACCCGATTCATCTTGCTGCGCCCGTTTTAGCTGAGCTTACGAACACACATTGGGATAGCGGTAACGATTTCTTCCCACCCACTAGCTTTCAAATTTCGAACATAAACTCAGGGACAGGCGCGACCAATGTTGTGCCTGGTAAACTTAATACGCAATTTAACTTCCGTTTTTCATCTGAACTCGACTTCGACACATTAAAGGCTCGTGTTATTGAAATACTGGATAAACATGAATTACGCTACGATGTAGAATGGACGTATAATGGCTTACCTTTTCTGACTCGCCCGGGTGAACTTGTTGAAGCAATCTCTACAGCAATACAAAGCACTGTTGGCATAACACCAGAACTATCAACCTCTGGCGGTACTTCAGATGGGCGTTTTATTGCAAAAATGGGCACACAAGTTGTTGAGCTTGGTCCTATTAACGCAACCATTCACCAGATCAACGAGTGTGTCGAAGCCGAAAGCCTTAACCAACTAAGTCGCATCTATGAAGGCATTTTAATCAACTTATTCACCAAGACTAAGCATCCATGAAAACAAAAAGTCGCCTACATAAACTTGCAATGAAACTGGGCAATAACCCGCGACTTGCATTGATTAAAATGATTCAAGGCGGCCTTCTGTTTGCATTTGGCGTTCTTATGATCATGGTGTCCAACCAGGTTCTGAGCGACTCGATTCCACAAGAACTTATTGCTCTAGTAGGTTTGATTATTGCGGGAATTGGCGTTCTCTGGACCTTGGTCGGATATTTATCGATGAGCGTATTAAGACTGTATAACATGATCAATAAAAAGGATTAAACGATGCAACCAGATATCGAAATATATGTATTATCTTGCCCAACTGATAATATTATCTCTTGGCTTAGTCAGAAGTTTACTCTACTTGAACAGACACATCCGTCATCTTTATGCACTAAAATAAAACTTGAATTTGATGGTCACACCATCCCTGTTACTATTTTAGAGCAAGCCTCAGGCAAACGCTTTACTTCAATCTGGTTTGACTCCAGCAACACCCCATGGCAAGACGACACCCTCTGCGCCAAAGACGCTTACAGCAATCTAAACTGCGAAGTGCGCTGCAACTATCAAAGCTGGGAAGAAGAGGGAGAACAAGACCTAGACCAATGGTGGAAAATTAACAGCTTCGGTGAAGGGCCATTTATTTGGACCTAACACTCTAGCACTTTCATTAACAAAACGACCACATTAGATTAAGAGAATCGATCCATGCAAATTACACTTCTTAAAGGCAAACTTCATATGGCAAGCGTCTCCCAAGCAGAGCTTTGGTATGACGGTTCATGCGCCATTGATAAAGACCTTGTAGAGCTAGCTGGCTTTCGCGAATTTGAAAAAATAGATATTTATAATGTCGACAACGGAGAACGCTTTCACACTTACGTCATTCTAGCGGAAGCAGGATCCGGCACTATTTCCATGAACGGCGCCGCCGCCAGAAAAGTTCAAGTAGGCGATCGCGTCATCATTGCAACTTACGGCCAATTCGAAGAAAGTGAAGCGGATGAGTTCAAACCTAAACTAGTCTATTTAAACAAAGACAACACGGTTGAGCGCACCACCAACACAATTCCTGTTCAAAAAGACTAACCGTTTATTTTTCAAGATAACTCTTTTCTTTAAAACAATAAAAAGCCAGTTAAGCATCGCTTGACTGGCTTTTTTTGTACTTGAGCTAGAGTCTTCTTAGAACAGAATTAACCTAAAACAGCCAAAGCGGCGTCATAGTTTGGCTCATCTGCAATTTCAGCAACTTGCTCTGTATGAAGTACTTTACCATTTTCATCCAACACAACAACCGCACGAGACAACAGACCCACAAGAGGCCCTGTTGAAAACGTCAAACCGTAGTCGTCGCCAAAAGAAGAACGGAAGCTTGAGCCAGTATCAACATGATCGATACCTTCAGCACCACAAAAACGTGCGGCAGCAAATGGTAGGTCCGCAGAAACACACAGAACATTAACACCTTTTAAAGACGCTGCAGACTCATTAAATTTACGTACTGATGTCGCACATGTAGGCGTATCAATAGAAGGAAAAATATTTAAAACTAATTTAGCGCCTTGGTAATCGCTTAATGACACCAAAGACAAATCAGTTTTCACCAATTCGAATGCAGGCGCTTGTGTTCCAACAGCTGGAAGTTCACCAACTGTTTCGATTTGATTACCTTTAAGTGTTACTGATGACATGATTTTTCCCTTAACTATCTATAAAAATATACTAGCCACGAACAATAGAAACGTTCTCAGCCTGTTTACCCTTTTCCCCTTCTGTTACATAGAAGCGAACAAGTTGGCCTTCAACTAGAAAACGGCGACCACGACCGCGAATTGCACGGTAATGAACAAATACGTCATCACCATTTTCCATTGTTAAGAAGCCAAAACCCTTAGATGAGTTAAACCACTTAACCGTACCTTGCTCGCGATCATCGTCTTCATCTTCTTCAGATTGAGAACTAGAACCGAAACCATTTTTCTGACTCACTACAGCGCCAACATAAACAGACACTAAAATAGACGCAAAATAAACCAAGTAATTAGTATCTAGAGCTTCACCTAATACAGTAGCAATTAGTAATGGAACAACTAAAGCAATTACCAAACTTACAACAAGTGCGCGTACTGAAAATAAAGGCGAACCAACAGAAGATTCCTTGTGACTCGTAACATTGTCCTGATGATCATTCATAACTGTGTCTCTTGTTAAATTAATATATTTTATGATTCGAAAAAATGCATTACCTAGGTAAAAACACTTTCGTTAAATTAGTACAAATGTAAAAAATTAAGTTTTTTACTACACTCTTACGAAATTGCCATGTGAAGCGGAAGAAGATCATAGTAAAATACTCTTTTATTCAAGAGCAAGTTCCGCGCCATTTCCTATTCTAATGTGCAAAGAATCTGCATGCAACATATAGAAAGGCTCCGAAATTAAGAGCTTAGCACATTAAGGTTACCATACTGATGCCATCGATGAATACCTTAGATACAGAGCTTCGTATAGATGAACTCGAATACAAACTTCAATTTCAAGAAGACATGATAGATAGCTTAAATCAGTCCTTAATTTTGCAGCAAAGAGACTTATTGTTAATGCAAGAAAGAATAAAAATTCTCGCTAAGCAACTAGAATCAAACCGTCAACAACAAAACATTGTTGAAGGTGAAGCACCACCTCATTACTAATATCTAAATCCAGATATAATCACGATCAATTTACGTCTAATGATTTTAGAACATAAATATCAAAACGCCCCGATTTACCTTCTAATTTATAGGTTGGCTCCGTACTATTTAAGTAGGGAGCCCCTTTAGGTCGCTTAACAACAACACGATACTCTGCGATATCCAGTGCTTTTGGCAATAAAAGATCTGCATCATCATCCTTTCCCACCAAATCACGAAAGAATGCCATTTCTTTCTTTGCAGCAGCAGAAGACTTATCTGTATGAGGGTACATAGGGTCCAAGAAAACCACATCAAAGCGTTGATCGCTCAGCGTGGTAATATCCCCTTTCATTAATGACATACGAGCAGCAATATCATTCACTTCAAAATGCAAAGAAGCCCTATACAAGCCATCTTCTAACATTGCTCTAACAAAACCCACTCGCTCACACAACCCTACATGACAACCCAGACTTGCCAAAACAAACGAATCTCGGCCAAGCCCAGCTGTTGCATCTAAGACCGATAAATTACTGCGCTTATTTAAGCCAACTGCTTTGGCAATATCTTGCCCCTTGCCGCCGCCAAAACGTCTTCGATGATCAACCGCACCTGAGGTAAAGTCCACAGAAACGGGCTTGGGAGCCCCCTTACCTGTTTTTGCTAACATCAAGTGCTCATGATATTTAATCAGTAAATAATCAAATTGATTAACAAACTTAAGCTCTGTCTTCAATGATAAATAAGGTAAGCCTAAAGACTGAGCCAAGGCTTTTGAGCTCATGTCATTAAAAGGATTATCTGAGGCAACAGCAAGAGAACTTAACAAAAGGATTTATTCCAATAAGAGTATAAATAAGACGAGCAACAAAGAGAGTACAGAAAAACACAATAAGAAGAGACAATCAAAGACGAGTGATAAAGGTTAAAAGAGACATTTTTCAATGATCAAAGTGACTCTTTTTACCCACAACAACTATCTTTTTCCGACTTTAGGCGCCTGTTTCTCCCAGGTAATTTCATCTCTCAAATATGTTGGCATTGCCTCATATGAGGAGACTGTTTTCCCTTGAGAGAATAACTCTAGCGACAATTCCGCGATACAAGCCGCTCGCGGGGCCATATCGACAAACACATGTTCAGGCTTTTTCGGCAGCAAATTAGACAAGATATCTTCATACAGCCAACCAGAGCCAACGCCTTGATACTCTTCTTCAAACTCGACAAGTGCATCCGGTTTAACCACACGCTCATCAAAAAGACTCTTTACAAGATAATGGCCTTCTACCTTATTGACATAATATCCCGCAACGTAAATTTCGCCCATTCGCGCATCAAGTGCTGACAACCAATAGTTATGCCCTGTTTTTTGGAAACCTTCTAGTGCCTGAGCAGCTAAGGTAGAAACAGGAACCACAGGGAGGTCTGCGCCATACGCTAACCCCTGAACCACTCCCGCACTAATACGAAGACCCGTAAACGAGCCTGGGCCTCGACCAAAGGCAATCGCATCAAGATCGGACAATGCTAATCCCGCCTGCTGAAGCACTTGCTCCACCATAGGCAAGATCAAATCATTATGTTGTCGCGGTGCCATGCGAAAATCCTCAAGCACCACTCCATCAATATTTAACGCGACAGAACAGGCAGGAGTTGAAGTATCTAAAGCTAATATTGCGGTCATTAATAATTAAGCCTTCAAGGAAGCCAGTAAACTTTGTTTGATCTCGTTCAAATCACCTACACCGTTTACCTTAATAAATTTAGGTGCAGTAGCGCTGTCGGCTTTTAGCCATTCTTGGTAGTAGCCAATTAGTGGCGCAGTCTGTTCGTGATAAACACCAAGACGCTTACGTACGGTTTCTTCCACATCATCGACGCGTTGCACTAATTCTTCACCAGTCACATCATCTTTTCCTTCCACTTTAGGCGGATTATAAACAAGATGATAAGTACGCCCAGAAGCTTCATGAACACGACGACCACTCATACGCTTAACAATTTCTTCATCCGCAACATCGATTTCAACAACATAATCAATGCTCACACCAGCATCTTTAAGTGCGTCAGCCTGAGGAAGTGTACGAGGAAAGCCATCAAACAAAGCACCTTTAACACAGTCTTCCTGCGTCAGACGCTCTTTGACTAAACCGATAATAATATCATCAGAAACTAATTGTCCCGCATCCATTACCGCTTTCGCTTTCAAGCCCATTTCGCTACCCGCTTTCACAGCAGCTCGAAGCATATCACCGGTAGAAATTTGTGGAATACCAAATTCTTCTGTAATAAATTGCGCTTGAGTACCCTTGCCTGCGCCGGGCGCACCTAATAATATTACTCGCATAAAAAGTCTCCAAAAGTCAGTCTATAAACTGAAAAACAAGTCCATCTGCCGTACTTAAAACACACGCAAAAAAGGCGCGGAAACACAGCGTAGAAACAGATAGCCTGCAAAGTAAAAAATAAATGGTCGCCAAGCATACCCAAGCAACCCTTTAAGATGCAAATTTACTGTCTTATTTTCGCTATTTCCGCACCTATATTGAGCATATTTTAACCGTTATTCGATTTAGCCCGTATTTTGCATACCACTTGCAATACCTGCCATGGTAATCATAAGGGCCTTATTGACCTCGTGATTCTCTGTGTTTTTTCTACTACGATACAATAATTCAGCCTGTAAATAATGCAGCGGATCTATGTATGGATTACGTACATCAATCGATTGGCGAATTGTTTTATTATCTTCAATTAGGCGATTTTGCTGCTTGAGCTCTTTGACTAAACGACTCACTTGAGCCAGTTTATTACGCAACAATCGACCTAAGCCCCGTAACTCTTCACCCACCAGACGCTTTTCATAATACTCTGAAATTTCCGGCTCAGCCTTAGCCAGAACCATATCAAGCATATCGAGATAAGCACCAAAAAATGGCCATTTTTTATGCATTTCCCTAAGCTTTTCTAGATTACCAGATTCGATGGCTTGCTCTAGTGCCGTTTCCGCACCCAACCAAGCTGGTAGCATCAATCGAATCTGCATCCAAGCAAAGATCCAAGGAATCGCTCTTAAGCTTTCTACGCCACCGTCAGAACGTCTACGCGCTGGTCTGGACCCCAATGGTAACTTGGCCAGCTCCTGTTCTGGTGTCGTCGCTCTAAAGTAAGGAACAAAGTCTTCATGACCAAGGACAATAGAACGATATTGATTCATGCCGACTTCCGACATTTCATCCATGATAGCTCGCCATTCTTCTTTTGGCTCTGCCGCAGGCATTAACGTCGCTTCCATTACTGCTGAACAATACAGCTCGAGAGAGCGTACTGCGATGTCAGGAATACCAAATTTAAAGCGAATCATTTCGCCCTGCTCAGTCACACGAATAGAGCCGTTAACGGAACCCGGTGGCTGAGACAGAATAGCAACATGAGCCGGGCCGCCGCCACGACCTACAGTACCGCCACGACCATGAAATAATGTCAGGTGGACGCCATGTTTCTGACACAAACGAGTTAATGCTTCTTGCGCTCTGTATTGACCCCACGTCGCCGCAATTTGGCCTGCGTCTTTTGCTGAATCCGAATAGCCAATCATGACTTCTTGGCGTCCATCAATATAAGACTTATACCAAGGAAGAGAGAATAACTGTTCAATAATGGGCTCTGCATTATCAAGATCCGCTAACGTTTCAAAAAGCGGAACAATACGCATAGGAAAAGCAACACCAGACTCTTTAAGCAGCAAGGCTACCGCAAGAACATCAGATGGCGCACTTGCCATAGAAATAACATAAGAACCAAAAGAACTCTTATCGCCTTTAGCAATCATTAAAAAGGTATCTAGTACTTCTTTCACTTCCTCTGAAGGCGACCAACTTGATGGTAAAAGCGGACGTTTAGAGTTTAACTCTGTCAGTAAGAAAGCTTGACGTGATGCTTCATCCCATTCGGAATAATCCCCTACGCCATAAAAACGTGTAATCGCAGATAAGGCATCTATATGACGAGAGGCATCTTGTCGAACATCTAAGCGCACCAATGTCATGCCAAACGTTGCAGTACGTCGAATTAAATCCAACAAAGAACCATTCGCGATCACTTTCATACCGCAGTCAATCAAAGACTGATAGCACAGCACAAGATCATCATATAGCTCTTTACTGTTTAACATGACCCCCTCATCAGAAGGAGTTTTACCATCTAACTGCGCTTTCGCCCAATTTTTGGTGGCCATGATTTTATTTTCTAAATTGCGCAATATGTCACGGTAAGGTTGAGCACTTTCTCCCACTCGTTCACGTAACTCTGGGCTGCACTGTGTCATAGAAAATTCTGAACGTAACACGTTCAAATCTTTAATATAAAGATCTGCAGCCATCCATCGAGCCAATAAAGTCACTTCTTTTGTGACTTTATGAGTAACATTTGGATTACCATCTCTGTCTCCACCCATCCAAGTCGCGAAGCGAATAGGAGATAGATCTAGAGGTAAATGTACCCCTTTTGAATATTGTCCAAATTGATCGTCCAATTGTCTAAAAAAGCGAGGTACCGCTTCCCACAAAGACTGTTCAATAACAGCAAAGCCCCATTTTGCCTCATCTACAGGCGTTGGGCGCTCTTCACGAATTTCGTCTGTATGCCACGCTTGGGTAATGATTTCTTGAAGGCGGCGAACATGTTTTGTTTCTTCAAGAGGAAGTATATTGTCTTTATCAAGAGACTCTAATTCGGTTGAAATATTGTCGTACTTACGAATCAATGAACGACGCACGACTTCGGTTGGATGCGCTGTTAAAACCAACTCGATAGATTGATCTTTCAGCGCGGCTAACATTTTATCTGCGGTAACGTTTTTTGCAGATAGGCGAGAAAGCAGATCACCAACCGGGTTTTGATAAACCCCCAAACTCTCATTAGTACGACGTCGGTGTACTCTATGATATTGCTCGGCAATATTGGATAGATTAAGAAACTGATTAAAAGCACGAGCAACCGGAACGATATCTTTATCATCCAGCGCTTCAAGTGCTGCTATCAAGGCTGTCGAATCCCCAGTTTGACGACCCTCTTTTGACAACAACCTAATATTTTCAACTGTCGCTAAGAAATCATCACCTAAATGATTACTCATGGCCTCCCCAAGACAGTCGCCTAATAGCCGGACATTTTCACGCAATGATGCCTGATTATCGCTCACTTAAACCTCTCCTTAACCCCTAAAAAACGTCTATAATTATTATGTTTTAGTAACCGAGATTGCTATAACCCTTCGCGCTTTGCTTGTACCCAATATTGATCCAGTTCCTCTAAGGAACAGTGTGATATTTCTTTGTTTTGCTCTGACAGCAACGCTTCAATACGAGCAAACCGACGGCGGAATTTAACATTTGTTCGATTAAGCGCAATATCTGGCGATACCTTGACATGACGAGCCAAATTACTCATAGCAAACAAGATGTCACCCATCTCCGCCTCTATATGATCTTGATCCATCTCTTTCATTGCGGATTCTAATTCGTCTAATTCTTCACGAATCTTATCGAAAACCGGCGCTGTATTATCCCAATCAAAACCCACTTTCGCCGCTTTTTTCTGCAATTTATCCGCTTGCATCATAGCAGGCATAGAAACAGGCACATCATCCAGTAAGCTTTGTTGCTTTTGATGTGCTTTTTCCTGTGCTTTGATTTTTTGCCACTGACCCGCTAACTCCTGCTCAGTAAAAGGAGAAGATTGCCCAAAGCTTGTTAAACAACCATCTGGAAAGACGTGCGGGTGTCTGCGCAACATTTTTTCAACAATCCCGCTAACAATATCATCAAAGTCAAAACGCCCTTCTTCTCGCTCTATTTGCGCATAAAAAACAATTTGAAAAAGTAGATCTCCAAGCTCTTCTTTTAAGTGCTCGTGATCGCCTCGTTCAATAGCATCGAGCACCTCATAAGTTTCTTCTAAGGTATAGGGCGCTATGGTGTTCACCGTTTGCCGTTGATCCCAAGGGCAACCTTTCTGACTATCCCTAAGGCAAGCCATCAAGGTCAGCAGTTGATCGATTGGCGGCTTCAAAAGTCTTTTTCTCTAAATACGTTTAACACATTTGGCAATTGATCTATACGATGCAATAACTTACTCAACACGCCCAACTCACCTACCTCAATCGTAAATCGAATGACCGCAGTATGGCTGTCTTGTGTAGATAAAGTATTCATCGACAATAAATTAACCTTCTCATTGGCTAATAAGCTGGTAATGTCATTAAGCAAGCCTGTCCGGTCATAAGCTTCCACCTGAATATTAACAGGATAAAGATTATCCAGCTCTTCTCCCCAGCTCACTTCCACCATACGTTCAGGCTCATCTAAGCTCATTTGGACAACATTGATACAGTCTTCCTTATGAATCGAGACTCCACGCCCTTGAGTGATGTAACCAACAATACTGTCGCCGGGAATAGGTGAGCAACATTTCGCCATTTGCGTCAGAAGTTTGCCTACTCCGAGTATATGAATATCATTATCTGATGATTTATGACGACTCTTTTTAAGACGAATAGGGCGAAGCGTTGGCGCTTTTCCATCTAGCCCATATAAATCATCAATTGCGTGAAGCACACGAGATAACTGAATATCTCCTGCGCCCAAAGCAACATAAACCTCATCCGTGGTAGAGAAATTAAACTTCGCCGAGAGCTTTAATAAATCAACTTTATTTTCTTCAATGCCTAATTTTTTAAATTGCTTATCTAGAAGGCTCTTACCGGCATCTAAATTTTTCTCACGATCTTCTTTTCGAAACCAATTTTGAATTTTTGCACGGGCTCGGTTTGTTTGCACATAACCAAAAGTAGGATGTAGCCAATCACGGCTGGGTCTTCCTTCGTTCGAAGTAAGAATCTCGACCTTATCTCCCGTTTTTAAATGGGTTACAAGAGAGATGATTTTTCCGTTCACTTTAGCGCCGCGACAACGGTGGCCTATTTCGGTATGAACACGGTAAGCAAAATCGATCGGTGTCGCATTGACAGGCAGATCGACCACATGACCATCTGGTGTAAACACATAAATACGATCTTGTTCAATGTCGCTACGGACTTGCTCTGATAGCGACTCCAGATCACCTTGAACCTCATGGAAGTCCAAAATAGTTCTCAGCCACTGTAGTTTTTCTTCATAACTAGTACTGTTTGAACTCAGATCTGTGCCTTTATATTTCCAGTGAGCACATACCCCCAACTCAGCATCCTCATGCATTTTGTGAGTACGAATCTGTATTTCAAGCGCCCTACCTTGAGGTCCAATCACGGCCGTATGTAAAGACTGATAACCATTGGTTTTAGGGTTACTAATATAGTCGTCAAATTCTTGAGGAATCGGTCGCCATAGGTTATGAACGACCCCAAGAACACCATAACATTCCATGGTTTCATCAACCAAAATACGCACAGCACGAACGTCGTAAACCTCATCAAAACCAATATTTTTGCGCTTCATTTTGCGCCAAATACTGTAGATGTGCTTGGCTCGGCCCATTAGATCTGCGTGAATATTAATATTCTCAAGACGCGCCCTGAGAATATTAATCACGTCTTCAATATACTGCTGACGATCTAAACGTTTTTCATCCAACCAAGTGGCAATGCGCTTGTAATCAGAAGGGTAAAGGTAACGGAAAGAAAGGTCCTCTAGCTCCCATTTAATGTGACCAATGCCTAGGCGATGAGCAAGCGGGGCATAAACACTTTGCACTTCTAGGGCAACAGCAACGCGCCTCGCTTCATCTTGGTGCTTAGCTTCCTTAATGGCACAGGCGCGCTCAGCAAGCTTAATCAAGACAACTCGCACATCATCTATGATAGAAACTAACATTTTTCGCAGCGATTCTAATTGATTTTCACTGCTGCCTAAGACTTCTGTGGCGGTGTCAGCGGTGAGGTTTTTTGACACCTCACCCATGCGAATAACCCCTTCGATCAACGAAGCGACTTTGCGACCAAACATATCGACAACACGAGAAAGTGGCAACTGATCTTCGCGCACGACACGATATAATGCTGCAGCTAAAAGAGAGTCTTGATCTGCTCGAAAACCTGATAATATCTCAACCATCTCAAGGCCGGCGCGGAAAGTACTCGCTTGCGGCCCCCAATAAGAATGTCGAGGGGATTGGAGTTCTGCCTGTCGAGCAAGTTCACAAGCCATGCGCAAAGGAATTTTGGCGCTTTCATCTACTTTATCAGCAAACTGCTCCATCCAACGGTTAATATCAACTGTACCATCTTCTAAAATAGGATGGTCTTTTCTGACTGTTACCATTTACTTGCCCTTCAATTTACTTCTTTTTTTGCAGCAACATCATTGTCTCTACATGAGACGTTTGAGGAAACATCTCCATCAAACTAACTCGCAATACTTTATATCCTTTCGCAACCAAATACTCAGCATCCCGCGCTAAAGTAGAAGCACTGCAAGAAACATACAATATTTGCATTGGTTTGATCTTAACTATGCTATCTAGGAACTCTAGAGCCCCCGCACGAGGTGGATCAAGTAGTACTTTTGTGACATCTATTTTTGACAAATTCACCGAATCTGACTGGGTTAAATCTGCGGCTAAGAATGTAATATTGTCTAATTGATTTAGCTGAGCATTTTTCCGGCCAGCTTCAACCATATTTTCTTGTACTTCAATCCCTACAACCTGCTTAGCTCGCTTTGCTAACGGCAAAGAGAAATTACCAACACCACAGAACAAATCTAAGACAACATCATTGTCATTAGGCTCTAGCCATGCCATCGCTTGAGCAACCATTTTCTGATTCATCATCTCGTTGACTTGAATAAAATCTTGAGGATGATAATTAAAGGTTAATCCATCCAATTCATAGTGTCGTAATGCGCCACCTTCAACCGCGGCTTTAGATTCACCTGGTTGCTGCCAATAAAGCGCAATATCTTGTTCGCCAGCCCATACTTGCCAATGCGCCTTCAGGTCATCTGAAATCACGTCAGTTAAACGAAACACCACAGATGCGCCTTTGGCGTCTTCTAACAACTCGATATGCCCTAGCTGATGGACTAATGAGCTGCCTGCCAGAGAAACTTTTAACTCTGCGTAAACCATCTGGAGCTTTTCAGTGAGAACAATACATTGATCAATTTGAATAATATTCTTAGAAGCCTTCCCTCTGAATCCCATCTGAAAGCTCTCTTTATGAGACTGAATGGAAATTCTTGCACGACGACGATATTTCGTAGGAGCATCGGCTAAATATTCAATATTCACCTTTGACGCTACATTACGTAATTGCCCTTCTAGCCAATTTTTTTTAGCTTCAAATTGTTGTGGCTCAGCAAGATGCTGAAAGCTACATCCGCCACATTTAGAAAAGTGGACACATTCGGGAGTTACTCGATAAGGGCTAGGCTGAGTAATTTGAACTAAATTAGCCTCATCGAATCGGCGTCCCTCTTTAAAAACCTGCGCTTCTACTATTTCACCAGGCAAAGCACCGTCGATGAATGTTACTTTTCCAGCAAGGCGAGCAACGCCTTTTGCTTCATTGGTTAAAGCATCCACCTGATATGATTGAACAGGTCCTAGGGAATGCGTCTTAGGCGAGCGGCGTGACGGTGTTCTTCTTCTCAATGGAGACTCTCTACTTAGAATGGGATTCAATAAATATTGCTATTCTAGCGCATCTATTTATCGATCCCTACTATTTATCACCCCATATCAAAGACAACAAATTTACGCGGGATTAAACACACCAGTTGAAAGGTAGCGATCACCTCGATCACAAACAATCGCCACAATTACCGCATTATTGACTGTTTTTGACAACTCTAGCGCGGCAAAAACCGAGCCACCCGAAGACACACCACAAAAAATACCTTCTTGTGTCGCCAAACGGCGCATTGTTGTTTCTGCATCGTCTTGACCCACATCCATCACAGTATCGACACGCGTTTCATCGAAAATAGCAGGGAGATATTCTTTCGGCCAACGGCGTATACCAGGAATACTTGAGCCTTCTTGTGGCTGTAAACCAACAATCTCAATCTCTGGATTTTGCTCTTTTAAATAATGCGACACGCCCATGATAGTACCTGTGGTCCCCATTGAGCTCACAAAGTGCGTCACTGTGCCTTGAGTTTGTTGCCAAATTTCAGGTCCAGTGCTCACATAATGCGCATTAGGATTGTCTTGGTTGCCAAATTGATTAAGTACCTTCCCAAGACCTTGAGCCTGCATTTCCATAGCCAGATCACGAGCACGCTCTATGCCCTCTTCTTTGGTTACTAAATGCAGTTCTGCACCATAAGCCGTCATTGCTGACTTACGCTCTTGGCTCATGTTATCTGCCATAATAAGGTGCATTTTGTAGCCTTTAATGGCTGCAGTCATCGCCAATGCAATCCCCGTATTGCCACTGGTAGCCTCAATCAGACTATCTCCTGGCTGGATTTCACCGCGCAACTCTGCTTGCACTATCATGTTTAACGCAGGACGATCTTTTACCGAGCCTGCGGGATTCTGCCCTTCTAGCTTCAGCAAAATCGTGTTGCTGGCATTAGGATTGATACGCTGTAAGCGCACTAATGGGGTTTGTCCTATAATGGACTCTATCGTTGGATATTGGCTCATAAAAACTTCATTGACATTAATAACGTAGGAAATCAAACTTAACATTTAGGTATATTTAAAAACACTATAACTAAAGAATAAAATAAGAATTCGTTATAAACTTAGTTGAGAATTCACGTTTTGGAGAAAATGCTATGCGCAGCACCTTATATATAGGCACCTTAGTCTCCCTAATATTCATCGGTGGATGCGATATGTTCGCAAGCCCTGCGGCCGACATACCAGACAATGAGCTAAGAAGTAAATGGCGCGAATGCAAGTACATTAAAAATCCATCCAAAACCAAAGTGTTGGCTTGCGAGAACTACCAACGCGAGTGTGATCGACGTAAAAACAAGGGTAATTTGGCTTGTTACTAAAACAAACCTTAGGTGCGATATAAAGTGAAGCACCTCAGATTTCCAACCAACATCCCACCTAGCCATCGGCTTTTTTGGATGTTGTTTGCCCCTATATTTATCATTTCATTATTATCCTGTGTATTTATATTTGCTTATAGAGTGAATGACTTAAACACACAAATGGATAAAAAAGCCCTTAGCATTACCAACCAGCTCGCCGTTACCAGTGAATACGCCATCATAATTTCAAACAAAAAACTGATGACGCAACTTCTAGAAAATGCGTTAAGTTACGACAACATCCACAATATCACTATTTTCAACAGCGATAAAAAAATCATTTCAGAAATTGGTCCTTCCGCATATATACCAATACCACAGCTTCCCTCCGTTGCTTACATAAAAAAATCAAATGACTTTCTTGCTAATGTACGACCGATTTACCATACCCCACCCCCTATAGACAGTACATTCACGACGCAACCCGATACCTTTAACTCACAAACTCAGCGTCATATTATTGGTTGGATCAAAGTAGAGACAAGTACCTATCAATTAGATATTGCAAAATACCAGCTGTTCTTTTTACTTGTTTTTCTGTTGGCTATTTTTAACGCATTAATCGCATTAATTGCTTGGCGTGTTGCAATATCTTTCACTCAACCAATAGAAAAACTTTCATTGGCACTCAAAAAACTCACAAAAAGCCAGTATCCTTCAGCCAAATCCATCAAGCTACCAACCCACTATTCAGAGATACAAAAAAACGTATTAGAGCTGGCTGAACGACTCGAAAACCACCAAGAAGAACTCACCGCTGGTATCGAACAATCCACTGAAGACATGCGCAGAAATATGGATAGCATGGAAGAAAAAAGCGCTCAGCTATACATTGCAAACAAAGAAGTAATGGAATCCAGTCGACTTAAATCTCAATTTCTCGCGAACATTAGTCATGAAGTCAGAACGCCACTTAATGCCATCTTGGGCTATACAAAAATCCTCCAAAAGAACATCAAAGACAGCCAGAACAAAATCTATGTGGATACCATAGAACAATCCACTAACAATCTATTGGCCATTATTGGTGATATTTTAGATTTCTCAAAAATTGAAGCGGGAAAACTTAGCCTTGATCACAGCCAAGTCAACATTAGGGAGCTAGTCGATGATGTTTATCAAACCCTAAGCGCAAACCTATTAACCTCCGACAAACAGATAGACCTAGTAACAGACTTCTCTCCTGACGTGCCACAAATTATGGTGGGTGATAGCATCCGTATTCGCCAAGTACTCACCAACCTAATTAGCAATGCGCTGAAGTTTACCAATAAAGGATCGATCAATACCAAAGTCATATTATCCAATCAAATCGAGGATCAGATCACCCTATCTTTTCAAGTAATTGATACTGGCATCGGTATTCCTGAGGATAAAATAAGCAAATTATTTAAACCCTTCTCACAAGTTGATACCAGCACAACTCGTAGAGTTGCTGGCACAGGACTAGGGCTTGTAATTACTAAAAAACTAGTAGAGCAAATGGGCGGTAATATCGGCATTAGCAGCACAGCAGATATAGGCTCAACCTTTTACTTTACCTTAAAATTAAAACGCTCAACCAAGCCCCAGCCCATACAAGAAAATCTTGGAAAACACATTCTATTTTTAGAGCCTAGCAGCACTTATCGAAACTATCTAAGTCACTACTTTCATGAAATTGGCGTAGAAAACGCCCCCTGTTCAGGGGTAGAACAAGTCATTTCAAAACTTAATAAACACCATCTCAATGTGGATGCTATTCTCATTAATGTCATTCCAAACGACCAGAGTACCAATGAAGCTCAAGAGTTAGCGTCATATGCCATTAAGCAATTCAACATCCCGTGTATTTTGATGATTCAACCACCTGGACAAATAAACCATTACCCAGCACTTAAAGCATTTGCCAACGAAGTACTGCTCAAACCGATCTGCCATAAGCACTTATTCAATGCTCTTAAAAATATCCAACCACCCAATACGTTAGTTCCGATTGAGCAGATAAGCGATACCTTAGCCATTGAGAAACAAGCGGTAGCGCTCACTAAATTAACGGGATTAAAAATACTTGCGGTAGACGACACGCCCGTTAATTTACAGCTATTAACTCATTGGTTAACGCCTAACGGACTGGATGTTTTCTTAGCTTATAGCGGTAAAAAAGCCATTGAGATGGCACAAGAAGAACAGTTTGACCTCATCCTAATGGACATTCAAATGCCCGAAATGGATGGCTTGGAAACCACACAACATTTACGCGAACTTGAAGCCTATAAAGACATACCGATAGTGGCATTAACCGCTCACGCGCTTGGCTCAGAACAAGATAAAATACTAGCATCTGGCATGAATGCTTACTTAACAAAGCCAGTTGATGAAAATATTCTTCTCAACACCATCGAAACCTGGTGCCTAAAGAAAGAAGGTATTAAAGAGCACCTAGATGCCCAGATTCTCAGCGCATTTGACTTAAAAAAAGCACTTTATATCGTAGATCAAAAAAGCGACATTGCTAAAGAAATGTTTGACATGCTAGCCGACTCGTTAGAAAACGAAAAGAAACTCCTTCGACACCATTTTGAGAACCAAGATATCGAAAAAATGATTCATATCGTACATCGAATCAACGGCGCATCGAAATACACAGGCACTACGGAATTAACGCGCCATGCAGGCTTTTTAGAAACACACCTGAAGGAATTAGGAATGGAAGATACTGACGGCGTTTTAGAAGACTTCTTAGAAAGTATTGATGCGCTACTCAATATTCGCAACCTTATTGCTTGGCCTCAAGAATAACAAACGCTTGAGCATAGGCCTTTTCATCTGTCAGACTTAAATGCCATGAGATTGGCATATTAAAACGAGATTCAATTTTTTCATCAACACTAAGTATTGGTTGACCTGACGGTAGGTTACTAATTTGAAAATGTTGAAAGCTAATGCCATTCCCTATACCTGTCCCTAGAGCTTTCACCGCCGCTTCTTTGGCCGCAAACCGCTTAGCAACAAAAGAATTGCGCTTCTGCTCATTCGTTATTTTCGCCCATTGTTCTTTTTCATTTGATGTAAGAATACGATCAATAAAACGCTCACCCAGCTTGGCAATAGAATCAGAAATTCGGGCCACATCAACTAAATCCGTACCAATACCAATAATCAAAATAGCTCCTCAGAATAAATAATCTTTATCATTTTCAAACAATAACCACTAAAGACGACAAACTAAAATACGCTTCGAAAAATAGGCACTCCGTTCAACCGTTCACCTTGAAATTCTTGCTTAGGAAGTAATCGTCTGGCACTGACAGGCTTACCATTTAACAAGCCATCTAACCAAGAGCGATGCAACGTTTTAGCCAAACTCAACACATGCTTATTGGTCCACGCCCCTGCGTAGTAATCAAGTGCCACTTTCCCTTCGACATACAGCAGAGGTGCCTGTTTAGGCAACTCACCAAAATAAGGCCTTAGACCAAATTTCTGATGAAATTGATACACTTGCTTTGCATCTAGCGGCTCTCCACGACTCGTTGACGCCATGTTTATAGAAACACCTAGCTCTGCAAACAACCCTACTTCGAAGCGCCTTAAGATAGGGGCAATAGCGACACCTGCATGCAAACTACTAATTAGCCATTGATAAAGTTCATAGACCTCAGGAAGCGGTAAATTAAGCGGCAATAAGCGCTCTAAAATCTCATGAATATACAAAGCGGCATAAAGAGGTACTCCATCTAGATAAAAGCCAGCTTGAACAGACTCCATACTTTTAATGGTTTTCAGCTCACCACGGCCCACACACTCAATTTCAAAACACAAAAAAGGCCCAGGTATTACCCGAGCCTCTTTTTTAGGTAAGCGCCACACTCCTCGCAATAATCCTTGCTCAAGTGTTAGCAAATCCACAAGGATTTTGCCATCTTGAAAAGGACGAGTATGAATGACATAGGCACTAACACGCATGCTGTTTAGCCTTTTTTGATAACCAAATTACTCTTCTTGATAGCCTAAACTAGCCAATGCACGTTCATCGTCAGACCAGCCAGAACGCACTTTGATCCAAAGATTCAACATAACTTTATGCTGAAATAAATTCTCCATATCAATACGCGCTTCTTTACCTATCAATTTTATTTTATCACCACGCTCACCAATAATGATGCGCTTTTGGCCATTTCGCTCAACCAAAATCAGCGCGCTTATATGAATAGCCGTCTCTTCATACACAAATTCTTCAATCTGCACAGCCACTTCATAAGGAACTTCTTGGCCCAATTGACGGGTGATTTTTTCACGCACAATTTCAGCGGCTAAAAATCGAGAACTACGGTTAGTAATTTGGTCTTCAGGATAGAACGCGGTGCCTTCAGGAAGATAACTTTCTACTAAACGCTCAAGACGATCTAAATTTTTATTACGTAATGCAGAAATTGGCACTATTTGCGCAAAATTCATTCGCTCTGACAAATTCGCTAAACGCGGCAAGATGTCATCTTTATTTTCAATTTGGTCAACCTTGTTGGCCACTAAAACAACAGGACAACGAGCGTGTTTTACTTTTTGTAAAACCGACTCATCTTCTTCTGTCCAGCGATCAGCGTCCACAACAAATAAAATCACATCCACATCTTTCAAAGCGGCTGATGCGGTTTTATTCATAAAGCGGTTAATCGCTTTTGTTTCACCTATATGTAACCCAGGCGTATCAACATAAATAGCTTGAAGATGCCCTTCTGTTTTTACGCCTAAAATTTGATCACGCGTTGTCTGAGGCTTACGAGAAGTAATCGAAAGCTTTTGTCCTAAAATATGGTTCAACAATGTTGATTTACCAACATTTGGGCGTCCTACTATAGCAACATAGCCACAGTGAGTTATTTCAACATCAGACATTATTTCTTTTCCAATTGTTTAAGGGCTTTAGCCGCCGCATTTTGTTCTGCAATTCGACGACTATTACCTTTGCCTTCGATTGGCTTATCAGATAATTCTATCTGACAATGCACAAAGAAGGTTTGATCATGTGGCTCGCCAACAATTTGCACAACATCATAGATAGGAAGTGCGTGTTTTCTAGCCTGAAGAAACTCTTGTAAACGTGTTTTTGCATCTTTAGTCACAATTTTTAATGACGTAGCATCTAAACGTTCTTTATACCAAGCTAATATGTGTTCACGACAAACATCCATGCCGGCATCCAAATACATACCACCAATGATGCCTTCAACCGCGTCTTCTAAAATAGAGTCTCGACGAAATCCACCGCTTTTCAACTCACCGGCACCCAGTTTAAGGTAATCACCTAACTGAAACTCACGTGCCAATTCAGCTAAGGTATCGCCCTTTACTAAAGACGCCCTAAGTCGGCTTAACTCTCCCTCTTTTGCTTTAGGGAACCGATGGAACAAGTCTTCCGCGATCACATAATTAAGAATAGAATCGCCTAGAAATTCTAGACGTTCATTATTTTTACCCGCAAAACTGCGGTGTGTTAGCGCTAATTCAAGCAGTCCAAGGTCAGCGAAAAAGTAACCTATACGCCGACACAACTTCTGATACAGTGCACTCAAAATTTCTCCAAAATACTTATTCAATCAAACCATTATATTTAAAACTTGGAATACTCAAAAACTTATTCCAATGAAGCCATACATAAAAAGCACGACCTTTTAGATTTGCTTCTGGTACAAAGCCCCATACTCGGCTGTCTGCACTATTATCTCGATTATCACCCATAACAAAATAATGACCTTTCGGCACAATCCAATCACCCTCAAGAGGGTTCGGATAATAATTGTTATAAATTTCGTGCTTTTTACCACCTAAATCTTCATTAAAAACACGAACAGGCTCTTGATTTGGATTTAAAGATGTTGGTAGTTCTGCCAGTAAATCCTTACTAACCTGTTTGCCGTTAATGGTTAAGATTTTATTATGATAGCTCACCACATCACCTGGTAGGCCAACCAAACGCTTAATATAGTTTAGACTAGGATCACGAGGGTATTTAAATACCACTACATCACCACGTTTCGGCTCTGTCGTTTCGATGATTTTTGTATTAAGCACGGGCAAACGAATGCCGTAGTCAAACTTATTCACCAAAATGAAATCGCCAATTTTTAACGTTGGCAGCATAGAGCCAGATGGAATCTGAAACGGCTCAACAACAAAAGAACGCAAAAAGAAGATAACCGCAATAATGACAAAATAGGATTTAACCTCAGCCACATACTTTGGTGTATTCGCCAATAATTGCGCATCATTTTTGTTCAAAGCAGTACGTACTTCTGGTGGCATTTCGGCCAATATTGCCTTACGTTTTGGCAAAAACACAATACGGTCAAACAGCCAAAAGGCGCCAGTTACTAAAAAAGCAATGGTTAATATTAACTCGAAATCAAAACCCATACATCTGTCTCCATAAAAGCGTGCATAACACGCCAAGTCTAATGTCGTGACAATTAGCTATCGATTTGTAATACAGCAAGAAACGCAGACTGTGGCACTTCGACATTACCAACCTGTTTCATGCGTTTTTTACCGTCTTTCTGTTTCTGTAACAATTTTTTCTTACGACTTACATCACCGCCATAACACTTAGCAATTACGTTTTTACGCAATGCTTTGACCGTAGTACGAGAAATAACTTTCGCACCAACAGCCCCTTGTATTGCCACATCAAACATTTGACGAGGAATCAGTTCTTTCATTTTTTCACACAGAGCGCGGCCTTTATATTGGACGTTATCTTTATGCATAATGAGAGCTAATGCATCAACGCGCTCACCATTAATAAGGACATCCAAACGAACCAATGGCGCCGGGCTAAAATGGGAAAAACTATAATCTAGAGAAGCAAAACCACGACTGCAAGATTTCAATTTATCAAAGAAATCCATTACCACTTCATTCATTGGCAATTCATAGCGCAATTGAACTTGCTTACCTACATATAACATGTCTTTTTGAATGCCACGTTTTTCAATACATAAGGTAATCACGTTGCCCAAAAACTCTTGAGGAACAAGAATATTCGCTTCGACAATCGGCTCGCGCATTTCCTTAATAGTACCTGGATCAGGCATTTTGGAAGGACTATCCACATGGAGTACTTCACCATTATTCAATTCAACTTCAAACACCACTGTCGGTGCCGTTGTAATCAAATCTAGATCGTACTCACGCTCTAAACGCTCTTGGATAATTTCCATGTGCAGCATACCGAGGAAGCCACAACGAAACCCAAAACCCAACGCATCGGAGCTTTCAGGTTCAAAAAATAATGATGCATCGTTTAGCGTTAATTTATCCAACGCGACTCGAAAATCCTCATAATCATCAGAACTAACGGGGAACAATCCTGCATAAACTTGCGGTTTTACTTTTTTGAAACCTGCAAGTTGAGGAACATTGGGGGTTGTTGAATGCGTTATCGTGTCACCCACTGGTGCACCATGAATATCTTTAATGCCTGCTACGACATAACCTACTTCACCGGCTTTTAGCACCCCTGTTTCTTTACGCTTAGGAGTAAAAATACCTGCCATATCAACAAGGTGAGCTTGTTTGGTAGATTTAATGAAAATTTTGTCTTTTTTACGCAGAGTCCCTTCTTTAATACGAACAAGGGAAACAACACCGAGGTAATTATCGAACCAAGAGTCAATAATCAACGCTTGAAGAGGCGCGTCAACATCTCCCTCTGGTGGTGGAATAGTGGCGACAAGACGCTCAAGAACGTCATCGATACCAACACCTGTTTTAGCGGAACACGTCACCGCATCAACCGCATCAATGCCAATAATCTCTTCTATTTCTTCACAAACCCGTTCTGGCTCGGCTTGAGGCAAATCAATTTTATTAAGCACAGGCATAACTTCAAGGCCTTGCTCTATCGCGGTATAACAGTTAGCAACCGACTGAGCTTCTACACCTTGTGCCGCATCAACCACCAATAAAGCCCCTTCACACGCGGCTAAAGAGCGTGACACTTCATACGAAAAGTCAACGTGTCCCGGTGTATCGATAAAGTTAAGCTGGTAGGTTTTGCCATCTTTCGCATGATAGTCCAAGGTAACACTCTGAGCCTTGATCGTGATGCCACGTTCACGCTCTATATCCATAGAATCAAGAACTTGAGCTGACATTTCACGTTCACTCAAGCCTTCACAGGTTTGAATAAAGCGATCTGCCAAGGTCGATTTACCATGGTCGATATGGGCGATAATACTAAAATTTCGTATGTGCTTGAGATTATTTGAAGACACTATTTACTCACACTTTAAAAGCGACATTTGGTTGGATAACGGTTCATAATCGACGGTTCCAGCAGTTTTTTTTACTGGTCATAACCAGCTATGCTCGCAACAGGCTCGCTAAAAGCCCATACCGAATGATTTATCAACAGATTCTCAGAATAGAAATTGGCGAGCATTCTACCGAAAATCAACCAACTACTCCATTTATTTAAAAGTATGACTACTTTCTGTTACCGCGATAAAACAACCCATATTAGATAGTCTAACGCGTATATTAAATTCCCCATGAGTTACATGACTAAGGCAACACCACACCACGTTCCTTTAAAATTCGCTCAACCGTATCAACGGTTGCTTGAGTATGTGTATCAACTTCCAAATTCACTTTATCACCCACGGACAGTTGACCAAACGTCGTCAAGCGCAATGTTTCTGGAATCAACGACACTTCGATCCAATCGTCTCCTACATTGCTAATGGTTAAACTAGAGCCATTTAAACCAACATAACCCTTATCAAACAAATAACGTCTTGCATCGACTTCTTGCTGACGATCCGTTGTAAAACGAATGTGAACACTTTCAGCAACCTGCTCTATACGGGATACTGTCACTGACGTCATTATATGGCCTGACATAAGATGACCACCTATTTCATCACCCACTTTTGCAGCACGCTCAAAATTAACAGAATCGCCTGCACCCAATAAGCCAATATTGGTTAATGCCAATGTAGTATCAATAACATCAAACGTCAGTACATCATGAGCCAATGCAGATACCGTGAGACAGACCCCATTGATTGCAACACTGGCACCTAGCTGTTGATTCTGCATAGAGCCAACAGGAAAGAGAATGTTGAGACGTTTATTACGACCTACCGTTTCAGATGACTTAACCGATGCCACACCTTGGACAATGCCAGTAAACATGAAAATTCCTTTATCAAATCTAAAAGTTTTTATACTCAAAATAGCAATAAGTGGATAACTTGTGAGCATATGAAGAAGAAATGAACACCTTAGCTCAAAGTGGCGCCATTACTAGGTTAACGAAAGTTATCACACAGTCACTAATAGGGTTATCCACAGCATGCGGGGATAACCTAGAACTCTTTAGAAAATGCGACCAAAAAACGAATTTTCAAGGTCTAAAGCGCAGGTGATCACTTAATTGTTCTTATTTAACCATTCATTTGACAAAAAAAAGCCGCTTCAAAGGCGGCTTAAATTAAGCTCATCAAGTAAAATGAAACGCTATCCTTTAGATAATGCTTCAATCATATCCTGAGTGACTAAAGTGATTCCGTCAGAATTACGATAAAAACGTGAAGCATCTGCTACCGCATCTTCACCGATAACCGTTCCTTCAGGAATTTGACAGTCGGAATCAACCACGACACGATTGAGGCGACAATGACGGCCGATATCACAACGTGGCAAAATAACCGATTTATTCACATGTGAATAAGAATTTACTCGCACATTATTAAATAGAATAGATTGTTCGACAGTAGAACCTGACACAATACAACCAGCTGATACAACTGAGTTTAACGCCGTACCAATACGCTCTTCATAATTGTAATTAAACTTCGCCGCAGGGCGCTGATATTGGGCTGTACGAATAGGCCAATCTTCATCATAAAGATCCAGCTCAGGGACCAATTTAGTCAAATCCATATTGGATTCCCAATAAGCAGTCAAGGTTCCTACATCACGCCAATAAGGCTTGTTTGGATAGCTTACATTCTGCACAACACTATTTGAAAAATGATGCGCTTTAATCTTGCTATGCCCAACAAAGAGAGGAATAAGATCCTTCCCAAAATCATGGCTTGATGCGGAATCAATTGCATCAGACCTTAAATGCTTGCAAAGAAACTTGGTGCTGAAAATGTAGATCCCCATACTAGCAAGAGAAACGTTTGGATTACCTGGCATGGTGGGCGGTGCCGAAGGCTTCTCTTCAAAAGCAATAATATTGTCCTGTTCATCAATATGCATAATGCCAAATTGATCCGCTTCATGAATAGGCACTTCGATGCAGGCAACAGTGACGTCCGCACCGCTCTCAATATGCTCTTTAAGCATGATGCTATAATCTTGTTTGTAAACATGATCCCCAGCTAACACAAGAACATATTCACTTTCTAAACCGTCGATCATCGTTAAATTTTGATACACCGCATCCGCAGTACCTTGATACCAATTACCGCCTGTTTGTTGCTGAGCCGGCCAAAGTTCAATAAATTCATTAAAATCAGAACGTAAGAAGTTCCAGCCTCGTTGGATATGCTGGTTTAAAGTATGAGAACGATACTGAGTCAAGACAGCAATACGACGCATGCCTGAGTTGATACAATTAGAGAGAGGAAAGTCGACAATTTTATACTTCCCAGCAATGGGGACAGCAGGTTTGGAACGGTTGTCCGTTAACTGCTTCAATCTTGAGCCCCTTCCGCCAGCCAAGATGATTGACAGGGTTTTCATACAAGCGGTATTTAAATCCATAATTTACCCTTATTAGTTATCTGCTAACGCTACACCGAATTATTTTTAGGTATACTATCCTTACCATGCTGAATCAATAAGATAACAAGATGATGAGAATCCTTTTTGCCGCATCCGAAATATACCCGCTAATCAAAACAGGTGGACTTGCTGACGTGGCTGGTGCTTTGCCCGCCGCTCTGAGAGCAAAAGGACATGATGTAAAACTTATCATGCCTGCCTACAAAGGAATATTAGAAAAAGTCGAACCTATTCATAACAGCACCAACTTGGGAGATCCATTTGGTGTTGGCGACTTAATCCTGCTCGAAACACGTACCACAGAAGACGACATTCCTATTTTCTTAGTGCAATGTCAAACACTGTTTGAACGTGATGGTGGACCTTATGTAGACCAAAATGGTGTCGACTACCCCGATAACCATATACGATTTGGGGCTTTTTCTTGGGCTATTGCAATGCTCGCTCAACACGGGAACTTACTAGGCTGGCAAGCCGATGTACTCCACCTTAATGATTGGCAAACTGGCTTTGCAGCAGCCTATCTTGAGAGCTGGAAAATGAATCACATCCCTATTGTCACTACCGTACATAATTTACGTTATAACGGCAGTTTTGATATGAATCAATTTCCTGACATGAGATTGTCAGGAGAATTGCTTGATATTCATGGCATTGAGTTCTATGGCCGCTTTTCTGGATTAAAGGCGGGGTTGGTATATGCAGACTCAATTACGACAGTAAGCCCAACTTACGCCAAAGAAATTCTTACCAGTGAGTATGGTGACGGGCTAGATGGCACACTAAGAGCCATGAGATATAAACTCCACGGCATCTTAAATGGTGTAGATTATGAGTTATGGTCGCCTGAAAAAGATCCATTAATCAAACAAAACTATTCCATCGATTCTATCGAGAAAAAACTTGATAATAAACTCGCACTGCTAAAAGAAAACGGTTTGTCAGAAGATCCGACCAAACTTGTTTTTGGCGTTGTTAGTCGCTTAACCGAACAAAAAGGTTTGGACCTGATTCTAAGTGCCATTCCAAGCATGTTAGAAAAAGGCGTTAGGCTAATTGTATTAGGCTCCGGAGATAAAGCGTTAGAAGAGGCTTATAACGAACTCCAACGTCAATACCCACATCAAGTGGCCATCAGAATCGGGTACGATGAAGCTTACTCCCATCGCTTACAAGCAGGCATTGACTCCCTACTCATTCCATCTCGATTTGAGCCCTGTGGTTTAACTCAACTTTACGCTCTTAAATATGGCACTTTGCCGCTAGTAAGAAGAACAGGTGGCTTAGCAGATACCGTATTTGAGCAAGGCGATTTGCATAATGGTTTTGTTTTTGATCACGCTGACGCGAACTCTCTTTACGAGGCAATGGAGCGCTGCTTAGCTTGCTTTGATGATATTAATGCATGGCAACAGAAACAGAAAAATGCAATGAGTTATGATTTTAGTTGGGAGAAAACCACGGAAGAATGGGCTCAACTGTACCGAAATTTAATACAATAAACAGTGAAGAAATAAAAAATATCGAGCGAAAAAGAACATTAGCTCGATATTTATTTCTTGAGTAAAGCTATGTCTGTCGTCTGAAATGCACGCCATTCTTTAATGCCATCAAACAATGCTTTTTCGGCGATACCTTGTTTGTGCATCTGACTCAATGCCATAGCGATTTTTTGTTTAACAGCTACCGTATTACAAGATGATGCTTTTGACAAAGTCAGATACAAGCCTTCACTGCTTATTGAAGGGGATTCGTAAGTGATTTGCTTTTGTAAACCAAGCATAGTGACATAGGCAATGCCTGGATTTTTTTCATAGAGAACATAATCCACACTGTCTGCCATCAGCATTTGAAAAGCATTAGACAAACTAGCAACAGACAAGATATTCAAATCTTGCCGTGCATAACTGTCAAAAGCCTGCCCAAAGCTATTACTTATAACAGTCACTCCCCATTTCCCTTGTAAATCTTTCTTAGAGTGAAAAGGAAAGGTTTCTCCCTTACGCTGCCAAACGACACTCGTTGTATGCAGCATAACAGGATAAAAATAGTCCATATAGCTCGCCCGACTATTGGTGTAAAAGGCGCCAGCTATCATATCAACTCGCCCGTTTTTCACTGCTGATAAGGCCTTAGACCAAGGCCCTACGCTTTTCAAAGTGATTGGGATATTAATGCGACGACTCAACTCATCAATAATGATTTTATTAGCACCAAGGAGCTGGTCATCTTTGTTATTGCCGCGCCAAAGAAAAGGGGGATATTCAGGATTGCCTGTGGCGGTCAGTGAAGAACATTCACCACCCGGTTCTTCATTTATTTCAGATGCGAAGGAAAAACCACTGAAAAAAACACTATTCATTAAACAAAAAAGTACCGTTTTCTGTAGCCACATAAAGCGAGAGCTCCTTAAAACATACAACAACATAAGACACGCTTTAGGAAACAATCGCCTACGAAGTTTAACCTGTAAAAGTAACGCTTTTTTCTATAAAGACAAAACATCATTAATTTATCAACATTAAAATGGCCATAGACAAGACGATGAAGACGTTGGTTGCGTTCCTAGAACGAACGCCAATGACTCTTTGTCGTCACAACGATCTGCGGCGATTTCAAATTCGTCTTTTAAGACATTATAACGCGCTGCACCTGTTGGCAAAGCTTCTGGTAACGAACGAGGATTAGTGTGCGCGGTAAAATCTATCCACACCTTCTGAGCCCCCGTCGCACCAGTTATATTCATTGGCTTATTGTCATCTAAACCGAGCCAAACTGTACTCGCATAATCCCCTGTAATACCCTCAAACCAGCTATCGCGTAGGTCATTAGTCGTTCCTGTTTTCGCAGCGAACTTAAGATCTGGAAAACGACGCTGAGCCGCTCTTGCGGTGCCCATTTCCGGCACTTTAGTCATACCATCTAAGGTGACGGCTAATAGTGCATCAGTAAAAGGAACACGAGTTGATAGATCAAAACGTTTCAGAAGCCTATTTTTTTGATCCATAACCGCCAGAACCACTCCCAACTCACTGCTTTTCCCTTGAGAAGCAATAGGTTGATACATTCTAGCGACTTCAAAAGGAGACAATTCTAACGCCCCTAATGCCATCGCAGGATGCATAGTAAAAGGTCGTTTAACACCTAATTGACGTAAAGTATCTCCCACTCGGTCAAACCCTACCTGTTGCGCTAGGTTTAAGGTCGCTAAGTTATAAGACCTCGCCATCGCTTCATACAGATGGACCATACCATGGGTTTTACGATCATAGTTTTCTGGTGCCCAAATCTTTCCAGCAATATCAAATCTTAGGGCTTTATCATCAATCTTCGACCACCACGTATATTTTCCAGTAGCCAAAGCAGACATATAAAGAGGAGGTTTAACCAAAGAACCAATTGGACGAACAGCACCAAGCGCTCGGTTAAACCCCGAATAATACTTATCACTCGAGCCAACAATTGCTCGTACTTGCCCGTTAATTCGATCGGTGACTACCATAGCACCTTGAAGCCCTTTTAGGTGGCGACTACGACTAATGGCTAATACTTGACGGCGCATCGCTTCGCTGGCGGCCTGTTGCGCTCTGATATCAACACCGGTGTAAATACGTAAATTTTTAGTGGCCAGTGTCTTTTGATCAAAATCACGAGAAAGCTGCATGGAAACTAGGTCAAGATAATCACCATAAACAGAACGTTCTTTATGTTTATCAGCAAGGCGAATGGGCTGTTTTTTCAAGACATTATAATCGCCTTGAGTAAGACGCCCTTGATCCTTCAAAATAGCTAACACCGTATTACGGCGTGACAATGCGCGCTTAGGATGGCGCTCTGGATTATAAATGGACGGTCCTTTAACCATACCTACTAACAGCGCTAACTCATCAATATTCAGCTCTTTCAAAGGGCGACCAAAGAAATGCTGACTCGCTGCCGCAAAACCATGAAGCCCTTCATTACCAACTTGAGCCAGATACACCTCATTCATATAAGCGGTAATAATGGCCGATTTTGAATAATGGTATTCCAACAGTAAACTCATCACGACTTCGGTTAACTTGCGAGTATAGGTCCGTTCCGAGCTCAAAAACATATTCTTAACAAGCTGCTGCGTTAACGTCGAACCTCCTTGGCGACGAGATCCGTGGGTGAAATTGACCCACGCCGCGCGCGCAATACCGGTAGGCGAAATTCCCCAGTGAGAATAGAAATCTCTGTCTTCGACTGTGGTTAAAATCTCAATAAGAGGTTTAGGAATATCGTCATAGGAAAGGATTTCACGACGCTCAGTATTACCGCCATAAAGAAAACCAATACGTTGCGGCTCAATGCTGGCCTCTTCAACCGAGTCACCATTCAAAGAGTGAATCGCAAGCTTGCCATCTTCAAAGGAAAAAATACGTCGTTCACTAGGGTGATAACCTGAATAATCAACATAAGAGCGTAAGTTAGCGCTTACCTTAGTTTGGCTACGAGCGGCCCAACCTACTTTCTGGCTATTACGACCGAATCGATAGCCGGTTTCTTTAAGCAGGGTTTCAAGGTCTTCTTTTTTCCAAGGTGCGCCATTTTTAAGATAAATAGGCGCACTGTATACTTCTGAGGGCACTTGCCATTTCTGCCCTTCAAAGCGAGAAGTTACTTTTTGATCAAGCCACCAAACCCAGCCTACAAAAGGTAAGCTTGCTAGCAAAGCGAGGATCAATCCCCACTTGAAAATAAAGCGCCAAAATTTACCAAAAAAGGAACGTTTAGGTTTGCTTTTTGATGTTTTTTTCGTTTTTGAAGTCATAGACTTACGCGGAGATTTAGAAGGTGTTTTATTAGCCATTAAGCAAGTATAAGGAGCTTATCAGTACCTAGCAACGATCATTCAAAAACTAATATTTTTTCTCTCTTAGATCGACAAAAAACAAGCGATTAGGCGGCTTTATATTGACAAGTCCTATGGTAATCTGACATTTTCAGTCTTCCCTATTACTAGGGTGAAAGAAACACTGAGTACATGAAAATAAAAAATGGTGATAAAAGACTATTAAATGGCTCTACCTGTGAAGAAGTGTTCATTTGAAAGATCTACAAAATTCAAACTGGCTCACTGGAAAAGTTAGCGTCATTAAATCCAGTTAATTCTTTGTCTAAAAAGTGTGGTGATCCTGTGTTTTATAAACATCTTATTCCAAACGCGAAATATTTGACCGAAGGCAACTCGTTACATTTCCAAGCTAAACACGCTGATTTTGTCATCGTGAAACAGCAAGGTACTTTGCTTGCTTATGAAAATCGCTGCCCTCACCAAAAACGCTCTTTAAGCAGTGATTCAGAACGCTTTTTTGATGACGATGGCGATTATTTAAAATGCCGCCATCATGGTGCTCTTTTCACCCCATCAGATGGTCAGTGCATCGCTGGACCTTGTCAGGGAAAAACATTAAAACGTGCCACAATTGGTCTTGAAGAAGGCGATTTTTATTTGCTTATAGCGGAAAATATCGAATCCAATAGCGCGGTTGCTTAGGGTGACGTAAAGCCACAACACAAATGATCATATTGAGAAAATGAGTAAACACTTATCCTTGTGGCTTCTGAATATCAGCACGCGATAATTGTACTTAGAAAACACAATGAAACGGTATTCATAGCATCATTGTCCATTTTGCATTCGTGTCGACGGGCTCGCCTATGACAAACACATTGCTCACAAATACGCTTACTTATTGAGCGATGATAACGAAACGTGCCGCAGTTTGGTTTATGCGTAAAAACGCCTTATTCTCAAGTCATATCCCAGTAAAGTAACACGACAACTGCACTACCAATAGGGATAATGCTCTTCTTTAGCCAAGAATAAGACATCTCATTATCATCTTCGGTTTACTCTTTCCAGAACAGATTAAGATATGTTTGAAAGAAATATCCAATTTAACATCAACCTATATTTATTTTAATTCTGAGAGTGAATTATGATGTTTTTTGATTTAAGAAAACGAGAAAGAATACCCCTTTATTCATTCATAAAAATAGCCACTATCAGTTTTTTCATGTTTTGCTCTGGGATCATTTTTGCAGAGCCTCTACGTATTGCTGTCGCCTCCAACTTCACGTCGCCAATGCAAAAGCTCGCCCCTTTGTTTGAAAAAGAAACAGGGCAAAAAATTCAGCTGTCTTTTGGCTCATCCGGCAAGTTTTATGCTCAGATTCAACACGGAGCTCCATTTGATGTCTTTCTTTCTGCGGATCAAGCAAAGCCCAACAAACTCATTCAAATGGGCCTAGCATTAAAAGAAAGCCAAACTGTTTACGCAAAAGGTACGCTTGCGCTCTGGTCTGCCAAACTAAAGTCCGTAGAGCCTATAACGAACGTGTTAAAAAATGCGCGTAAAATAGCCATCGCCAATCCAAAATTAGCGCCTTACGGCAAGGCGGCAGAAGAAACACTTAAAAAATTAAACCTTTGGTCACCACTAAAAAATAAATTAGTACAAGGTGAAAACATTGGGCAGACCTATCAATTCGTTTACACTAAAAATGCCGATGTAGGCTTTGTGGCATTATCTCAAGTACTGTCTGGTGACATAAAAGGCAGCTTTTGGACAGTACCCAGCTCTTTTCATGCTGATATTAAGCAGTCCGCTGTAGTCATAAAAAAATCAAAGCAAAAGAAAATGGCTACTGCTTTTCTAGCGTTTTTAATGCGCCCTGATATTCAGAAAAAAATTGCCAGCTTTGGCTACCAAACATCCATTAAATAAGGCTTTTCCTATATGTCACTGAGCCCTGGAGACATAACGGCAATTTGGTTAACACTCAAGCTGTCTGCTTTAGTAACCTGCTTGTTACTCATTATCAGCACACCCATTGCTTGGTGGTTAGCAAGAACCCAGTCTTGGTTAAAAGCGCCTATTAATGCCATTGTTGCCATGCCTTTAGTATTACCACCAACAGTGCTAGGGTTTTACTTACTCATTTTTTTAGGCCCTGACGGAACGTTAGGCTCACTGCTTAATGAATTAGGCATGTCCCCTTTACCTTTTAGCTTTAAAGGACTTGTTGTCGCCTCAATGATTTACTCTTTGCCTTTTGTCGTGCAGCCCATTCAAAATTCGTTTGCCGCCATGGGCAATCGCCCTCTAGAAGTGGCGGCCACACTACGTGCTTCGCCATGGAATAGGTTTGTTTATGTGGCTTTACCACTGGCTAAACCCGGCTATCTAAGCGCGGCAATACTAGGGTTTGCTCACACTGTAGGAGAGTTCGGTGTGGTATTAATGATAGGGGGGAATATTCAAGGTGAAACGCGCGTGTTATCGGTACAAATATACGATCATGTTGAAGCGCTGGAATATGGCCAGGCTCATTTTCTTTCTTTAATTATGGTCGCCTTTGCTTTCTGTGTCTTAGCGCTGCTTTATGCTTTGCAAAAACGCGGAAAAAATACCGTCATCGAAAGTGCTTTCTAAAATGACTGATTTAAAAATACGCTTAACCAAAAACAACACAGCTCATTTTTCTTTAAATATCGACTTACGTCTACCAAACCACGGCGTAACCGCCATTTTTGGCCGTTCAGGATCGGGGAAAACAACACTATTACGCTGCATTGCTGGACTAGAAAAAAGTGAGTTTGGTGAAGTCAGCCTCAATGGGGACGTTTGGCAAAATACAATGACTTGGCTGCCTCCTCATAAAAGACCGATTGGTTATGTTTTTCAAGAAGCCAGTTTATTCCCTCACTTAAGCGCAAAAGAAAACCTAGAATTTGCGATAAAAAGAGCCAATACAAAACAAACCATTATTGACTATGAAGAAATAGTCACTTTAATGGGGATAAAACCATTACTAGCAAAATACCCTAATCAATTATCCGGTGGCGAACGACAACGCATTGCCATTGCGCGCGCATTATTAATTCAACCCAAAGTATTACTCATGGATGAACCGCTTTCAGCGCTTGATGAAAGTCTAAAACAAGACATACTTCCTTATTTAGAAGCGCTCTGTCGGCGCGTTCAAATCCCTATTTTATACATCAGCCACTCTATTGACGAAATTATTCGCCTCGCTGATTACCTTGTCATCCTAGATAACGGAAAAGTGATAGATCAAGGCAGAACGCAAAAAATTCTTGGAAAATTACCCACACCTCTTCTACAAAGCCAAGACGCTAGTGTGCTCATTTCAGGAACCATTACTGAGAAACACAAAGAATGGGGACTCTCTAAAGTGAGTTTTTCCCATCACCATATGATGATAAAAAGTAGTGAAGAGAAAATAGGCGATACGATGCGATTAAGAGTCAAATCTAGAGATGTCAGTATTTCACTTTCAAACGAAGATAATTCGAGTATTTTAAACCGCTTAGCGGTAGTGATCGATGATCTAGTAAAAGACGACCAAGATCCCAGCATGATGATGGTGAGAATGTTAGCAGGAGATACACCAATTCTGGCAAATATCACGGCGTTATCCGCGGATAAACTTAACCTTAAAAAGGGAAAAAATGTCATCGCTCAAATAAAGTCGGCTGCCGTTTTAAGATAATCTCTATCTTTTTTTTTGCCTCCCCCCTTCAAAATTTCAGTTCTTTTTCAATCTCGTTCTAACTAAATCAATAAAGCGATTTCAAAACCTTATGAACTTTCTTTGGTACAAACAGTCTTTGTAATATTGCGATTAAATTGAAAACCAAACAAATTGATTAAGTCTACTTTCATTAATAAAGCTCACTTAATCGATATGAAAAGAATGAGATTATGCCTAACAACGAATCAGACTTACAACTCACCCTTATCAATATCATTTATGGTTTAAAAACCACGATGAAAGAAACCATGAGCCTAAAAGAGATTCCTTTGTCTCCTCTGTGCTTCATGATTCTTAAAGGCATTCATGAAAATGAAAAATGCACGGCTCATGCGCTTTCTGAAATGACACATAAAGACAAGGGACAAATGGCGCGTTTGATTAAAGAACTAATGCTGCACAAGGTTATTTATAAAGAAGCCAATCCATTAGACAAGCGCAGTCAATATTTGCGCTTAACTGAGGAAGGTCTTCAGTATTATCTCGAATTGAAAGCCGCAGACAATATCGCTATTAACCAAATACTATCTGACATTAGCGATAAGGAACTAGAGCGATTTTTGAAACTAGGCGAAAAAATGGTAAACAATATTGCCACTTTGAACACTAAGCCAAAAGCCTGAATGCGATGGTTACATCATATTTCCTTTGCTAGCTGATGTAAAAAATCTCGCATCTTACTTTCACGAAGCTCCCCTTCTTTGCGAGCCGCTGCAGTATTCAGTGTCGCACTAATATGAAATAACTTTTTAAAGAAATGATCTATTGTAAACTCAACGTCATTTGGCTGGCGTTGAGTACAAAAAGGGTCCTCTAAAGCATATAAACTACGCCCTAACGCCCCGCTAACTTGCATACAACGCGCAATACCTATCGCACCTAATGCGTCAAGACGATCCGCATCCTGCACTATTTTCGCTTCAAGCGTTTCAGGATCTATATTTGCACTAAAACTATGGGCACAAATAGCATGATGGATCGGCGCATAATATTGCTCAGGATAGCCAATTTCAGTTAAGAATTTGACCGCCTTATCGCCTGCCATAGACGATGCTTTGGCTCTATCTGGGTGGCTTTTTGGCAATGAAAAACAGTCATGTAGCCATGCGGCTGGTACCACTATTGCCAACTCAGCAGACTCATCTCTCGCCAATTGCTTCGCTACTTTTACAACTCGTTCAATATGATGAATATCGTGAGCCACATCCGCAATGCTTTCTTGCTCAATAAACAAGCGACATTGGGTTTCATATTTTATTAGCCAAGAATCCGTCATGAAACGCCCTCTTTACAGTTTCTATCGCGTATCATACAAGTATTCAAAAGCGGTTTTAATAACAAATTAACCAAAGCAAACCTTCTAATTACAATAATTTTTCTATACATTGCCGCTTACCTACCGTTTTGTACCAATCACTGGAGTATTTGGTGGATCAGTTTATTTCCCTCATTTTAGTATCGGGTAAAGCTGGGCTTAATATGGCTCTGTATATTTTAATGCCTATGATGGTCATCATGTTAGCAATCATGAAGCTGCTTGATGCTAAAGGCATTTTAAGCTGGGTATGCGATAAACTGGCGCCAATGTCACGTTTATTTGGCATTCCAGGACTCGGTGTTTTTGCAGCCCTTAAAATTACCTTTGTCAGTTTTGCCGCTCCCATTGCAACCCTCTCCTTAATGGATAAAAACGGTACTAACGAACGACATTTAGCTGCCACACTAGCCATGGTACTCGCCATGTCTCAAGCTAATGCTGCCTTTCCATTAGCGGCTGTAGGGTTAAATATCGGTGTATTAATCGGTACTTCTTTTATTGGTGGATTAGCCGCTTCATCTGTTACTTATTATCTGTTCACAAAAAATTGGTCCACTTCCGAAATAACAAATGAAGATGATGCTCCAACAGCAAGTTATGAGGGAAAAAAGAGTATTTTACAAATTCTGTCCGATGGCGGGCAAGAAGGCATGCGTCTCGCTCTCGGCATGGTTCCTATGTTAATTATTGCGATCTTTTTTGTTAACGTACTCAAAGCGTTGCATGTCATCGATTATTTAGCACCAATATTAGCTCCTGCCTTAAGTTTGATTCATTTACCCGAAGCCAGTGTTCTGCCACTAATAACCAAATTCATTGCTGGCGGCACCGCTTATGTTGGCATCACAATTGATCTTGTAAAACAGGGCGCTATTAGCGTAACTGAGCTAAACCGGATGGCTGGATTTGCCACAAACCCATTAGATGTTGCAGGTATTGCTATTTTCGCTGCGGCAGGAAAACGCATCAACAAGGTGATGCGCGTTGCAATATATGGCGGCTTAATTGGTATGTTTGTCCGTGGGGTTTTGCACTTAATTATCTTTTAAGGTATTAAACAACCGACGGCGACCATAATTATCACCTAATCGCCCTCCCATCGCTAAACAGACAGCAAAGCTGACACCATAAACTGCAACCATCAGCTCTAATTCTATATGGCTAGCATTCAATGCTGAGGCAATTGAGCCCAATGCAACATTTACTATTGAAAAGTCGATCAATGGCAGAAGCTGTCCAGCCATTAAAATAGCCAGCCCTGCTGCGCTCAACGAAGCTCTTGTCTTATTCATAATTACCCTAGAATTAATGATTCTTTGATATCGTCATGGAAGGTTTTTTTAGACTGTCATCAAAAAGTAGCTGTTTAACTATAAAAAACACTAATAATATCATCAAAGTTTAAGAGCTTATGAGTTCTACATAAGATTCTAGAAATAAAAAAGCCTTGATGCTGCGGCAACATCAAGGCTTCAAAAAAAGAACCTATGCTGGGGTGTTAAAAAGTATAACCAACACCTACCATAACTGACACTGGATCAATTTCTGTATGAAATGTTCCCTTTGCAGTTCGCACATCAGTATCAATGTCCATATACCAAACAGACGCATTCGCAAACCAGTTCTTAGCAATTTTAGCATCTACACCCGCTTGTGCAGCCCAGCCTAAAGAATCATCAACGCTAACATCTGTATCTGCTAAGGCACCTTTGCCTTTCTCGTCAAAGAAGAAAGTGTAGTTAACACCCGCTCCAACATAAGGGCGAATTTTACTGTCAGCTTTACCAAAATAATATTGCGCCATCAAAGAAGGAGGTAACTGAGAAACTTCTGCGACCTTGCCTAAGCCTTTTGTAGAGACATCATGAGTAAATGGCGTCGCTAACAGCAATTCAACCCCCATATTGTCAGTCGCCATGTAAGTCAAGGTAGCTGCTAATTGGGTATCATTGCTTATATTAAGTTCACCAGTTCCTAACACGTTATCACTGCTTTCATTCGGCATAACAATAGCGGCACCGCCCCGCACGAAAAAATCGCCTGCATTATGAGCAAGAGCAACGGAAGAACAAAGCGCAGAAACAAGAGCAACAGGGATAAGTGCTTTCATCATCAGATTCCTTTTTTTAGTCAAATGAAATATCAATGACGAGCAAGGTACCAAGTCTGATACAGTAAAATGTTAATCTAGATCAAGGTTTGCCTAGCGCAAGCCAGCAAGCACGACACAACCCCAATCTATGTCAATAAAAGCACACTATTTTGAATGCACTCTGCATTTGATTTTCGGTCAATTTACTTTACGAACATTCAGTTAGTGAATTACTTGATTAGTAAACCATATATTTTATTTTGGTAAACAGATTTACCCAAATGATCGAACTGGTTAGACTTAGCGCAACTTTTGTGTGGAATTAAATCTTATGCCAATACTTATTGCCGTCACCCTTCTATGGGCATTCTCATTCAGCTTAATTGGCGTTTATCTCGCTGGACAAGTTGACCCCTGGTTTTCGGTGCTAATGCGCGTAGCGCTCGCCACCATGGTTTTTTTACCGTTCTTGAAAATCCGTCAGATTGAACCAAGAATTGCCTTTAAACTAATGATTTGTGGAGCCTTGCAACTCGGCATAATGTACGGATTTTACTACCAATCCTTCCTCTATTTATCGGTACCGGAAGTGCTTTTATTCACGGTTATGACACCAATATACGTTACATTACTGAATGGATTGTTAGACAAACGCTTCAATATTGGTTTTCTTTTTAGTGCTTTATTAGCCGTACTAGGTGCTATTGCCATTCGCTATCAAGGTATTAACGAAGGCTTTATTAAGGGCTTACTCATTGTACAAGGTGCGAACCTTTGTTTTGCTGCCGGTCAAGTGGGCTATAAACGTATCATGGCAAAAGAGCGCCCTGATATACCACAGCGAACAATATTTGGCTGGTTTTTCATCGGTGCTCTTATTGTTGTTATTCCTTGCTTCCTAGCCTTAGGCAACGTAGATAAATTACCGACAACGCCATTGCAATGGGGTATTTTGACCTACCTTGGTATTATTGCTTCAGGTTTAGGGTACTTTGCTTGGAATAGAGGAGCGACGTTAGTCAACATAGGAACACTTGCTATTGCGAATAATTTATTGATTCCTGCTGGCATACTAGTGAACGTTCTCTTTTGGAATCGTGATGCCGACATACTTCGACTTGCGATCGGTGGTGGTATTATCCTATTAGCGCTTTGGGTAAATGATAAGTTCAATCAAAAACTGGCCAATAAATCAGAAGTTCAAACCGCTTAAGTAAAAAATAATAGACAAAAAAAACCTGCAAATTTGCAGGTTTTTTTGTTTCTAAATTTGTCTTTCTGTTTTTAATCAATAAACAATATTATTGAACTAACCAAACTTGGAAGGCTTTACGCTCTACTGGTGTCGCTTTATTGAACCAGAAGGTCAGCATCTCAAATTGTGTATTTTTAGCTTTCGGCTGATGCATGTTATCTACCATCCAAATACGGAAGTCTTTGCGAGTTGCTTCATCTGATTTATTAAACCAGAATTGTAACATTTGAAATTCATTGGCTTCAGTAACGGATTTTGGCGCAGGAGCAGGCGCATACGTTGCCGCAGAATTAGCCGCAGCGGCAACACCGACACCAGTGAAAGTTTTAATCTCTTCTAGATAATCACGAGTAGGTTGAAAGCCAGATTTAAAAGGCAAGATTCTCTCTTTGTAATCTACCTTACTGCCGTCTTTCGTATTAACAATGGTAAACGTCGGTTTATCAGCGTAATTAGAAGCTTTTACATCAGTGCGAATATATGGTGCTTTAAGCTCAAGATTCACATCTTTTTTCATATCTAAATCAATAATAATTGGTTCAGATTTGAACAAATTAAAACTGTCACTATTACGAAGCCCCTGGTGGTAACGTACGACAATTTGATGATGCCCTGGCTTTAGATCAACTTTAAAATCTGAACCAAAATCTCCCCCATCTTTCAGGTCAACATACATGATTTCGTATGAAACAGGGACTTTAAATTCCGCAGCAACAGCATGGGTGGTGATAGCTCCAAGTAGAATTGAGCTAGCTAGAATAGTGGTGTTCTTAAAGCGCATAGTTGGCTCCCTAAAGGCACGGCTTATGTTTTATCACGAGCCTATTTTTAATAATATTGTTATTCGAATACTGTCGAACCCGTTTATATTTCATCAATCTACCATAAAGCCAAAAAGAGTTTAGTATTATCTTCATTTTGCTTAATAACTTGCTGAATTTTGTCTTTTTTCTCATCCTAAACAAGAACATCACTATAGAGATTGATTATTACTCTATGGCCTAATTGGCCCACCGCCGCGATGATCTCCACCACTGTATTTACTATCATTCTTACCTGAGCTGTCTATCGGTCCATTACTTTTTTTAGCACTTAGAGATCCAGTTAATGGCCCCGTTGGCCCACCACCACGGTGATCTCCACCTTCATAATCATTATTTGAAAATAATGAGCACCCTGACAGACTCAAGATGGTAACCATAATGGCAATCTGTTTTAGTTTGTTCGTTAGTCGTGTCACTGGCTTACTCCTATTGACCTTATTAGGTTAATGCTAAGTAGCTTAAAAAGAAAAGGCAAACAAAGCCTGCCTTACTTAACACTTTATTTTGCGCATAAAAAAAGGCCAGCAATCACAATATTGCTGGCCTTACAAAGACACACTTAAGGAAAATAGCTAAGGGAATAAACTAACCTTAAGAAGATACGGCGAACTGATTCATCGTATTGTCTTTACCTGACGCTTTCAGTGCTTGCGCCCCAGAGAAGTACTCTTTATGGTCATCACCCATATTAGAGCCAGACATGTCCTGATGTTTTACGCAGGCCAAGCCTTGGCGGATCTCTTTACGCTGCACTTCTTTCACATACCCCAGCATGCCTTGATCGCCAAAGTAGTCTTTCGCTAAATTGTCGGTAGACAATGCCGCAGTATGGTAAGTCGGCAAGGTAATTAAATGGTGGAAAATACCCGCTTTCTGCGCCGCGTCTTTCTGGAAACAACGAATACGTTCATCCGCTTCTATCGCGAGCTCTGTCGTATCGTATTGAGAAGACATCAACTGATCACGCTGGTAATCCGCGGTGTTTTTACCTTCTTCCAACCAGGCATCAAATACTTGCTGACGGAAGTTTAACGTCCAGTTAAACGAAGGACTGTTGTTGTAAACCAGTTTCGCATTAGGCACCACATCACGAATACGATTGACCAGTTCTGCGATTTGGCCAATGTGCGGCTTCTCTGTTTCAATCCACAACAAATCTGCGCCATTTTGCAATGAAGTAATACAATCCAACACCACACGATCTGCGCCAGTGTCCGCTTTAAAGCGCACTAAGCCATTTGCTAAACGGGTTGGTTTGATTAAACGATCACCTTGTTTAATGGCCATATCACCAGACTGCATGTCTGCAAGCGAGGTCACTTCATCGCCATCTAGGTAGGCGTTGTATTGATCTGCTAAATCGCCTGGCTCACGAGATACTGGGATTTTTTGCGTCAAACCAGCGCCTAAAGAATCAGTACGCGCCACGATGACACCATCGTCCACTCCCAGCTCCATAAACGCATAACGTACCGCGTTAATTTTCGCTAAGAAATCTTCATGTGGCACCGTCACCTTACCGTCTTGGTGGCCACATTGTTTGGCGTCAGATACTTGGTTCTCGATCTGAATACAACAAGCGCCCGCTTCGATCATTTTTTTCGCCAACAGGTAAGTCGCTTCTTCATTACCAAACCCTGCATCAATGTCTGCAATGATCGGGACAACATGAGTTTCAAAGTTATCAATTTGCGTTTGCGCCGCTTGCTCTCGCACTTGATCGCCAGCTTCTCGGGCTTCGTCCAAGTCTTTAAATAGATGCTGAAGCTCACGTGCATCCGCTTGTTTTAAGAAGGTATAAAGTTCTTCGATCAAGGCTGGTACAGAGGTTTTCTCATGCATAGACTGATCTGGTAAAGGACCAAATTCAGAACGCATTGCCGCCACCATCCAACCTGATAGGTACAGGTAACGGCTGCGTGTGGTACCAAAATGCTTTTTAATAGAAATCATTTTCTGTTGGCCGATAAAACCGTGCCAGCAACCTAAAGACTGGGTGTAATTCCCTGCATCGTTATCGTAGCTTGCCATGTCTTCACGCATAATTTTAGCCGTGTATTTGGCGATGTCTAAACCACTGGTAAAACGATTCTGCAATTGCATTCTGGCCACGTTCTCAGGGTTAATCGCCCCCCATGTGCCTTGTTGCTGAATTGTCTGTGCTGCCTGCTGAGTTTTATTTTTGTAAGTTTGCATGGTTAAGCCCTCTTATTTTAGGTTAGGTTTTTAGTTTCTTTGGCAACAGCCAATATTTGTTAAATCATCAAATTCAGATACGTTGTCTTTTGCTCTCTATGGTCTTGCTTGCCTTACCTTTACTCTTGAGCAGCGGCTTTCGCTCGTACTCGGTAGGTATGCAAGAGAGGCTCGGTGTAGCCATTTGGCTGCTCGGTCCCTTTAAAGATCAAATCCTTCGCCGCATTAAAGGCGAAACTTGAATGCTCGTTGGCCGTCATTCCGGCTGGCGCCATTGGCTGATAATCTGGCGTATTTTTATTTTGCTCATCGACCACTTTTGCCATTCGCTCCATCACCGCCATCAGATGGTTTTTGTTGCAAATGCCGTGCAGTAACCAATTCGCCAAATGCTGGCTAGAGATACGCAAGGTGGCACGGTCTTCCATTAGGGCCGTGTTGTTAATATCAGGCACTTTTGAGCAGCCAATACCCGCTTCTACCCAGCGCACCACATACCCCAATAGACCTTGAACATTGTTCTCAATTTCACGCTCGATGATGTCGGCCGATAAAGCTTGACCAGGTTGAATAACCGGAATCCGCAGTAAATCAGTAAACGTAACGGGCGCGCGCTGCTTGATCTTCTCTTGCTCTGCAAACACATCCACTTGGTGATAATGCAAAGCATGTAAAGTCGCCGCCGTTGGTGAAGGTACCCAAGCGGTATTGGCTCCGGCTTTCGGGTGCGCGATTTTGGTTTTCATCATCGCGGACATCTCATCTGGCATTGCCCACATGCCTTTGCCTATCTGCGCTCGACCTTGCAAACCACATTGCAACCCCATGTCGACATTACGATCTTCATAAGCACCAATCCACGCTTGGGCTTTAATCTGATCTTTGGGTAAAAATGCTCCCGCCTGCATGCTGGTATGGATCTCATCGCCGGTACGGTCCAAGAACCCGGTATTAATGAACACCACCCGTTCTTGCGCCATGCGTATGCATTCTTTTAAATTCAGTGTGGTGCGACGCTCTTCATCCATAATGCCGATCTTTAGCGTGTTCTTCGCCAAGCCCAATAGCTGCTCAACACGAGAGAATAGCTCACAGCTAAACGCCACTTCTTCTGGTCCATGCATCTTCGGTTTTACGATATAAATACTGCCTGTACGGCTATTACTAAGGCCCTTTTCTCGCTCTAAATCCAATGCACCGATCAAGGCGGTAACCACCGCATCTATGATGCCTTCAGGTACAAAATCGCCGTTTGAGTCTTGGATCAAATCCGATTCCATCAAGTGACCAACATTGCGGATCAGCATTAAGGAGCGAGCAGATACACAATATGTTTCACCTTCTAAATCGGTAAAAATACGATCTGGATTCATCCGACGAGTATGAGTTTCACCGTCTTTCTCAAAGCGAGTCTCCAATGTGCCTTGCATCAAACCTAACCAGTTTTGATAAATTTCTAATTTATCTTCGGCGTCTACTGCGGCCACAGAATCTTCACAATCCATAATGGTGGTCAGTGCAGACTCGATGATGATGTCATCGATATTAGCTTTATCGTGTATGCCATTTTTGCCATTACGATCGAATTTGATCTCTACATGCAGGCCGTTGTTTTTTAGCAAAATCGACTCTGGCTCGGCTTTTTGACCATTCAGCGCAACAAACTGACATGGCGTTTTTAAGCCGGTTTGATGACCATCAGCAAAGAACGCCAAGATATGGTGGTAGTACACAACATAGCTTGTTACATCATGATGAGAACCTTCATCAAGAGGGAAAGTGTTATCTAGAAAATCTTTCGCCTTGGCGATAACCTGTTGACCTCGTTGGGTATTATGACCACCAGCCAAATCTTGCTCACTATGGGCAATCACATCAGTACCGTAAAAGGCGTCGTACACACTGCCCCAACGAGCATTGACTGCGTTCAACGCGAAACGAGCATTTTTCAGCGGCACAACCAATTGAGGACCTGCCAAGCGCGCGATCTCATCATCCACATTGTCTGTGCTGACGGTGACGTCCCCACCCGCTTTCACCAAGTAACCAATATCTCTAAGAAAAGATTCATACTCAGCCACATCCATTGGCTGACCTTGTTGCTCTTTATGCCATTGGTCAATTTGTTGCTGCAGGCGAGCTCGCGTTGCTAACAATTGGCGATTTACGGGCGCTAGATCGTCGATCAACAAAGTCAATTCATGCCAAAATGTCTCAGCATCTAAGCCACGAAGCGGCAGGACATCGTTATCAAGAAAGCGACGAAAATCATCATTTACCAACAGGCTTAGCCCATGTTGCATCTCATTGTTTTTATTTTGTGATTGCTTCATCTTACTTTCCTTTTCTCATCTACCTGTCTTATCGGGATATTGCTAACGAGTTCCAATTGCTTGATTTTTAGTCTACGACAAACTAAATTAGAATTTCACAATAAGAATTACACAGTGTAAATTTTACAAAAATGAAAAATAAAAATAGCCTTATCCGTAAAGCCCATTTTTTGGGTACCAAGATCCGCAACCTCAGAAAACGCAACCGTTTGACGATGGAAGACCTGTCTGCCAGATGCGTAAAAGTGAACGCGGAATACGCGCCGTCTGTCTCTTATTTGTCTATGATAGAGAGGGGGAAACGCGTTCCCAGTGAAGACGTGCTGGAGATTATTGCCAGTGTTTTCCAGAAAAACATTGAATGGTTTCTAGACGACATTCCAGAAGAAGACGCGATTGTGCCGCAAAAAGGCTCCGGTGGCGGCCTTAATGGTATGGCCCTTGAACCGAATTTCTTATTTTCAAAAGAAATTCTACAAATTGCCATTCCTGAAATGCTTTCCCAAACCGGTACCAGTGGTCGTCAATTCGCTCACCTTTTGATCCGCGCTCACCAAGAACACCATCAAAATCATTTTCCTGATTTAGAACGCGCTGCAGAAGAAGTTGGCCAAAAACGCCTACCTCTTAGTCTTGATGAAATAGTCGCTATTACCAAGCAGATGGGCTTACAAATCAAATGGTTCCGTAAGACACCATTGTCAGTACTAGAAAGCATGGGGATCAACGAACAACATGTGGTGACCTCGTTCTTTGAGCCACCCAATCAGATCTACATTAATCAGATCATGAAATCACAACCCCAGCGGCTAAAGTACAATCTTGCTGTGCACATTGGTCATGCGGTACTGCACGACAAAGATGGCATGAGAAACGTACTGGTCACTGGGCGTAATGAGATTTCCCCATTGCAAGCACCGCATTCACGAGCGCAAACTTCGGGTATGGACGCGCAAGATATTCTCTACGCTTGGCGGGATTTTGAATGCAGTTTTTTTGCGGGTGCACTACTGTGCCCAAAAGTGCCTTTCCGGCAACTGCTTGATCGAAATGGTTACGAAATTAACACAGCAAAACTGGCTGGTGTCTCAGAGTCTGTTGCCATGCGTCGTATGACTGCGGTATCACCTTACCCACACTGGCATTATTTTGACGCCTTCGCTCCGGGAAAACTCAAAGCCGTATACCGTGGTAATGGCATTCCCTTGCCCTGGGGGAACATGAGCTTGGTAGAAGACCCTTGCCAGAATTGGGCGGTATTTCGCATGATTACTGCGCCAACTACGGGCACATCGGCGCAGATTTCTATCCTAAATGTCGGCGACGAACCTCGCATCTATGCCTGCGAATCCATTAAGGTAGAAGACCTGACGGGCAGTAGCCATGTGTTGTGTTCTGGTATTGATTTAAACCCTGCAATTGAAGCCCAAGGCAAAGACGCCATTGCGATTGCTCAAGAACTAAAACACGCTTGTTTCAGTGGTGGCGGTACATCGGCTATCCCTAACGCGATGAAAAAAGACCTCATGAGCGTGGCAAAAATACTCAACATCAACTGGGTAGAACGCGGCATAGACAATGACGCTAGGCTTATTTGCCCTCGCGGTTCAGTTTGCCCAAGAACCCCAAGCTGCTACCAACCCTGTGGTGGCTAGGCTGTTTCATACCCTGTTTGGCGATAAACCTTGGCTTAGCTTCAACTTTACGTAACTGGCAAATAGACAGGCTATTTGCCAGTTACGTGTCTTCATCCACTCTATTTATCACACTGCTTTACGTTACCCTAGGCACGATTCGATACGCTCTCAAACGTTCTGTGGTAAACAAGATAACTGCACCTAGAAGCAGTAAAATAATGGGGAAAGAGGCAAAACTAACCAAATTGGCGACCACGCCTAACAAAGGAGGAACCGCCATAATCCCCATGTACGCCACCGCCATTGATAAGCTAATAATGGCTTGCGATGCCGCTGAACCAAAGCGCTTAGGCGTCATATGTATAGTATTTGGATAAATAGGGGCACAGCCCAAACCAATGAAAATCAAGCCGAGCTTCGCCCACATTGCTGATAAGGGCAACACCAGCATGATGCAGCCCAATAAGATCCCAATCCCCCCCAAGCGAACCAAGGTTTCTTCTGGCATTTTTTCCGTTATCGCACCACACACAAACCGCCCTAAAGTAATGCCCATGTAATACATGGCCACCCAAAATGCCGCGTCGCCCGCAGAGATACTTCGTTGCGTGGTTAAAAAGCTAGCAGCCCACAATCCAGTACCGGATTCTATTGCGCAATAACAAAAAAACATCATCAATTGGAGCGGCACGCCGTTCATTTTTAGCACCGCTATATTACCCACAAAAGGCGCGCTCTCGTCGGCTTCACTCGCAGCGTTGAAAAGCATTTTTTTCCACAAGGGTAAGGCGCTAAACAGCACAATAACCAAAGCAAATTGCGTTATTGCAATGACTTCATAGCCATCTCGCCAGCCATTTTGAAAGGTTAAATAGTGCGCCATAATTAGTGGCCCAGTCATCGCCCCCACGCCCCAAAACGAATGCAAGTAGTTCATATGTTTTGCTTTAAAATGCATCGCGACAAAATTATTTAACGCCGCATCCACCGCCCCAGCACCGATCCCCAACGGCATAGCCAGCAGCACTAGAACCCAAGAGCGCTCAGCAAAGCTAAAGCCCAATAATGCAACAGCCGTCAGTAACACGCTGATCGCGACGAGTTTTCCAACGCCAACGAAATGAATCATTCGCGTCACCAGCAAGCTCGATATTACCGTGCCAGTGCTGATAACCAATGCAACAACACCCGCAAATTCGGGGGACGAATTGAGCGCTTTGCCCATCACAGGCCACGAAGCACCCAATACAGCGTCTGGTAATCCCAGACTAATAAACGCCAAATAAATCACACACAGCAACAACATAAAGGCTCAACTCAATTCTATTTTTTAGAACGATACCGTCTAACCTCTGTTATTTATAGGTATCTACGCTCTAAAAACAGAATAATTCTACCAACATCCATTTTGTTTTTTTGTGAACGCCAATACCTTGCACAAATTAACCAATCCTAAAGAGGAAGACTGACCCGTACTCAATGCGTTTTTTTGACAGCAAAGTAATTTAGACAAACTATCAAAAAGTAAAATAATGAGTATTCAACTTAAAAATTGAGATGGTTAAAGACTTTTTTACAGATAAGTATCTATTTTATTCTCACCTCGATACTAAAATGTCATTTATCCTTCATAAGCTCTATCGAAATAAACCTACAAGTATTAAAATTGCCGTGAATCCCCTCTTCCCTAGTTAAGGATCTTTCATGACGTTGTCTACCGGTCAGCCCGCTAACGTTGTTGTTGTTAGTAACTCTTCCGATAATCCTTTCGCTATTGATATTGCTTACGCAATGGGTCAATACGATGACATTGCTGATTTAATTAGCATGAAACAATTCATGAACTCTGAGTTTTGCCCGCGATTTATTTCCGACGAAGCAGATTTCGAAAATATTGGCCGTAAACTGAAAGACAAGTCTGTCATTATAGTTAGTACTGGCAGCCATGTGAAAACTCGCCAAGAACTGGCTATGTCTAATTTCATTATCGCCAGAGCCGCTAAAGAAAATGGCGCAGCCCGTGTCATCTTAGTGGAACCTGATCTTTTCTACAGTGCACAAGATCGTGGTCCTCACAAAAGCTTAGGCGAAACCAGTTTTGATCGTGATGTAAAAGACATTAAGAAGTTTGATGGCCAACCTTTTACCGCCAAACTTTACGCACAAATGCTCAAATTGTCTGGCGTCGATACCGTCATGACGATCCATAATCACTCTGATTCAGTTCAAAAAATCTTCAACGAAGTATTTGAAGGCGATTTTCATAATCTAATTCCTTATGAAATTTACGCACATTACTTATTGAACTCAGACATTTTGCACTATGGCAAAGACGGCGAAGGTTTAGTGCTATGTGCGCCAGACAAAGGTGCTCGCGATTTTGTTAAAGAAATGTACAACACGCTTGGTTTGAGTAAAGCAAAATTCATCATGCTCGACAAAGAGCGCACTGATGAACGCAAAGTAGAAATAACACTGCACAAAGAAAGTGAGCACACCTTTGATGGACTAGATGGCGCCAGCATTATCTTGTTTGATGACATGGTTCGCACTGGCTCTACTGTCGTTAAATCTTGTCAGTTTTTACAACAAATTAATCCACAACGTATGGTATTCGCTGTTTCGCATTTTTATGCCAGCGATGAAGGCCGTGAGCGCATGGCGCATCCTGCGTTAGGTGAAATTCTAACGCTAAATACGCTACCCACTATTTTGAACCGTGACGAGCAAGGTCGTTTGCGCAAAAAAATGGTCGTGCTAAAAGTGGAAAAATGGCTCGCACAAGAGTTGTGCAGTATTCTTGACTTACCTCAAGCGCCAGAAGCAAACCCCTATAAAATAGATATGTCGTCTAAAAACCCTCGTTTCAAACGCAAAATTTGGTTCAGTGAAGAACTGACTGAACTAAAACCAAAATAGATCAGTTTTACCACTCTGCTACCTTCCCTTCGCAGAGTGGTTATTACTTAAGGTTTTTTTATGGATTCGTACGTCACAGATAAAGAAGGTCTCCTCAAGCTTGAAGATCAGCTTTGTTTTGCTCTGTACTCAGCCTCAAGGGCCATTACGAAGCAATACAAAGTCTTATTGAAAGAAATAGGCGTCACCTACCCTCAATATCTAGCGCTTATGGTGTTATGGCAAAAGGATGGCATTTTGATTCAAGAACTTGCCAGTGCTCTTGAGCTAGAATCTGCGACGACAACCCCATTGGTACAAAGGCTAGAAAAACTTGAGTTAGTTAAGAGACAAAGAAGCGCGGAAGATGAAAGGCGTGTTCATATTTTTTTAACCGACAAAGGACGTCAACAGCATCAAAAAGCATTAGAGATTCCTCATGCACTAGGCTGCGCAACAGGCTTAAATGAAGAGAGAGCCACTCTGTTGATTAATGAAATGAAAAGCATTAAAAGCTTTATCGATGGATCAAGATAACCTGTCTGTTGAAAGCAAAAAAAGGTAAAAACGAACCTGTCGTTTTTACCTTTTTTTATGCGTTTATTATTGCTTGTACGCTATTTAATGTGAGCAGCGCTTAAGATAACATCTGCCACTTCTCGCGGTTTTACGAGCATAGAAACATGGCTTGTTGGTAGTTCAACCGTAGTCGCCTGTATCTTTTTAGCCTGTCCTCGTAGCACATCAGGTGCAATCATCTGATCGTTACTTGATACGATAAACCAACTTGGTTTGGTTTCCCACGCAGCTTTTGTAATACGCTGATCTAGCGTTCTTTTATGTAACTTACCTTGACCAATGGCAATCAGGCGAGCTTCTTCCACTGGTAAATCAGATGCAAAGTAATTGATTACAGTCTCTTCTGATAACTCTAAAAATCCTTCTTTATCTACTTGAGGATGAGAAAAGCCAGGTACCGTAGGTATTTTTTGAACTGCATGTGCTTCATGTAAAATATCGTGCAAGTTTTGCGCGGTAGAAGGCGCAAATGCAGAAACATAAACCAGCGATTGTACTTTCTCATCTACGCCCGCTTCTGTAATAACAACGCCTCCCCAAGAGTGCCCGACTAAAACAACAGGCCCTTCTGCTTGTGCAATAGCGCGTTTAGTAAAAGCAACATCATCATCCAATGAAGTCAAAGGATTCTGTACAGAAATAACCTGCAAACCTTCTGCTCGTAATAATGGAATCACTTTATTCCATGAAGATCCATCAGCAAACGCACCATGTACCAACACAACGGTTTTCGCTTTTTGCATTTCTGCTAATGCTTGAGGAGAAGAAAATGCTAGGACAATAGCAAATAGACTAGTTAATAACATGAAGGGGGTTTTCATCTTGGGTGCTCTGGTTAGTTGATTGAAACCAGATATTAGTTTGCACACTAATTATTAGCAAGCTATTTAATTTTGTTAATTTATTTAACTCTTGTTTAATCTCCTTAAAAAGGTTTGTTTTTTGTTCAAAAAACACTATGCGGAAGCTAAAAAAAGATCTTCAATAGGAAAAGGAGAAAGCAAAGGTTTAAAGAAAATAATCCTTTATAAACAAAAAGTTGAATATTTATAGAAGTCGCTTTGAATGTTTTTTAAGATTGGGGGATAACAACGTAGAATGCAGGATAAAGATCAGAAAATTCTTGACGTAACATCAGAGCTTTATATCGGTTCAACATACTCTAAAATGTAACCAAACAGTTTAAAATAAAAAATAGCAGACAAAAAACGTGCAATAAAATAATACTCAATGCTAGCTTCCAACAGCATAAGATCAATTTATTACACGTTTTAAGAAAAATCAGCGTAGGTAGCGTTAAGAGCGAAAAGTCAGCAGCAGAATATCCTTTACCTTGCGATTAATATCGATATTTGCCGTATCAAAATCTTCTTTTGTCACCTTATACAAAAGTGGCTGAATGGCTCGCAATTTCTTAATCGCCTGTGGGTCTTCTGTTAACAACACTGCCACATAGGAAAAAGCATCATAATAAGTAGGCGCATTTTTACGCAACGCATTTAGGTATGAATCAACAGACTCTTCACCAAACACTTGCTTGATCGCCATGATAGCGCCATAAACCACAGTACCTTCGCACAATGATGTACTTTTATGACCTTTTTCGCTCGCTGGAAATAAGCCTCGTACCATTTCTTGGATCACATCCGCCAACAACATTACGTCATTGGTAAAGCTGCGCACAGGCATCTGGATCTTGTATTGGTATGGTGCTTTATCATTCTCAAACAAGGCCATAGGCTTTGCTGAGTCTGCGTTCATTTCAAAACCAACAAACTCCGCTTCTGGTGCTGCCTCGCCAAATAAAAACTCAACCGCTGGCAACCAAGCGGTTCTTAATTTTTCTAGTTTATTAACCTGTACAGATTGAGCGTCGGACACAACCTTTTCCTTCTAAATACTTTCAATAATGTCAGCACGCGACTTAGTTCGCCAGCACGCTTTAGGTAGCCGAAACCTTAACACACTGAAGAAATTTGAGCAGTGAAAAATCCACAACTAATAAGGATCAAACTCATCAATAGCCTTGATACAAATCACATTGATAGCAACTGTCAATAACGGCCACTTTCATTTACATATAGAGCATCGGGACTCACTCCCTATTGATTATTTTGAAATAAAAAACGTTAATAGGAATTCATATCAAGCAAATATAATTGACTTTGACAACATTAAGGCATAATTAAATAACACTCTAATAAGTACAAAAATTAACCAGCCTAGCTAGTGTTTTTTCTCATTAGCTTCTTAGAGACCATAAATCTCTATTGCAATTCAACAAGGTCATTCACATGAAAAAGTATTTAATCGAGGGAATCTTATTCCTTACTTACGTGCTGTTTGCATTTGCATGGGCAGGCTCAAGCATGATGAGCCCAGAAATCATGAAAACGTTTGATACTGGAGGCCTAACAATGATTGCAATGGCGACCAACATGATTGCTATTGCTAAAATTGTGGGCAATATTTTCGCCGCTTGGTTTCTTGTAAAACTAGGGCCTAAAAACGTATTTACGATGGCTTCTATTTTAGTCATTCTTGGCGGTATGGGGGCGTTTGCCTCCAGCTACAATCTGTACTTACTTTCTCGCTTAATACTTGGTTTTGGTGGCGCATTGGTCTTAGTTGTTACCGCACCAATCGTAATGAACACTTTTAAAGAGCCCAAAAGCCGTATGGTTGCAAATGCGTTAAACGCAGATGCATTTAATACTGGGAATTTAATCGCCGTTTTAGGTGTTGGCGCACTTATGACTCTCGCGGGTAGTTGGCAAACCACTATGCTAACAATGGCTGGTTTAAGTGCGATAGCAATGCTTGTATGGTTATTTGTTGGCACCAATTTCGACATAACAAAAAAAGACGATGGTACATCTGCTCGTGGCTATACGATGAAAGAAGGCCTTAAAGAAAAGTTTAATTGGACAATCGCAATCGGCTATTCTGGCCTCCTTTTCTGCTACATATCAGTATTTACTCTATTTCCTAATATTCCAGGTTTTGCTATTGAATCTAAATACCTCAGCTCTATCATGATTGCGGGTGGAATGATTGGAACCACGGTTGGCGTATTTGTCGTCCCAAAATTTATCCCTCAGCGTGTTAAAGCTTTACGTTGGTTTGGCCTAGGTATTACTGTTTTTGCTGCAATAGCGGTAACAACCAGTATTCCTAGTTTAGCGATGGCGGCTGGATTAATGTGTGGCGTGTGCATGTTCTCACCAATGAGTTCTTTGCTTACCATGATGCAAGAACAATCGGACACTTTCCCTGCTCGAGTAGCCATCGCTGCTGGTATTTTTTGGTCTGCAGCCTATGTGCTTGAAATGATCTATATGACGATAGCAACCAGTATTGCAGATTCAATGAACAATTCATTAGTCGCTGCATTTATCGCCGTGGGTATGTCGAGTACTATTTTCTTATCTAGCTTCTTCCTAAAAGAAACTAACAACAAGCAAACTAATTAAAGCAAAGGATAGCCCCAGGTATTGTTGGGTTTTCATTTGGAGTGATTCATTATGCGTAGAGTAAGTCCAAAATTACAATCTTGGCTCAATAATTTAAACAATATCACCATACCTACTCTGCTTGAAAATGGCTTTAAGCCAACGCCTATCAACGCCAGAGAGGGATTAGCCAACTTAACTAAAGCTTTTATCACTGATGTTCAAAATGTCGCTCGCATCACAGATGATATAGTAAAAAATGATGAGTATGACGTACCAATACGAATCTATAACCCTGTTCCGGAGCACCCCCTACCCATTCTTATTTTTTGTCATGGTGGTGGTCATATGTCAGGGTCAGTCACCGTTTATGACCCTATTTGTCGAAAGCTCGCCAATGCCACCCAGCACATTGTTGTATCAATAGAATATAGACTGGCTCCAGAATGCCGTTACCCAGCAGGCATAAACGACGCCTATGCCGTCACTAAAAATATTTATGACACCTTAGACAATGCTGGTATTCAATACATTTCAACATTATCTCTAATCGGCGATTCTGGCGGCGGCGCAATGGTAGCAACCGTGGCGGCCAAAGCACAATTTGATGACCTAGTGTCTATTAACAAGCAAATTCTGATCTACCCTAGTCTAGATTACACTATGTCTTGCCCATCAATAGAGCAGAATGCGGAAGGCTATTTACTACAAAAAGATAAGATCGCTTGGTATTTTGATCACTATTTTCATAAAGTGGATAATCGTAAAAAAGCCTCCCCCTTACACTGTAACTTTACCTGTAACTTACCTAACACCTTAGTATTTACTGCCGAATTCTGTCCACTTAGAGACGAAGGAATGCAATATGTCCAAAAGGTGTTAGACAACGGAGGGTATGCCGAACACATTCATTTTAGTGACATGATCCATACTTTTCTCAATATGGAAAATCTCGTTCCTGAAGAATGCAATTCAGTTTATCGCTCAATAACAACATTTTTGCATCAAAGTGATTATCAAAAAACAACAGCGAACTAAGAATTGTCGTTGGGCTCGCCCCCTAATAAATTATTATATTCCACGACTCGCAGCGGCATTAAGTCGCTGTCTTTGGTGATCACTAACGACGGATCCACACGAATACAACTGCCGGCAAAATGTCCACCTACGGAAAAAGTACAGATCTGTGATTTATACCCTTCAATGTCTGGTAGCTTCCAAAGCGCTTGATATATTTGATCTTGGTGCGAAAACCGCCCTTCAGTTTCTTCCATTAAGGTTTCACTGCCATCATATAGGCTGATGTTAAATCCACATCGACCAGCGATTGGTTTACTTACATAACCTGTTTCTTGTAGTTCTTCGGTGAGTTCGAACGAAGAATTCAACAAGTAAGGATGGTTAGGAAACAAACTCCACAGCACGGGTAAAATGGCTTTATTACTGGGGATTAAAGTCCAAAGTGGTTCATACACCATCACCCCTTCGCGCAATAACACATCCACCAAACGCGGAGCGACACTGCGAGGAACATCCGTTTTGTACTCACGTAAACGTTGCTCATCATCGTCGCATTCAGAACGAATCTGATCCAATGCGGTTTCCCACGCCCACGTTTTCCATACCCAACGAATCTTGTTTCCCTCAGGGTCAACCACATCACCATCAGTGTCCCAGGTTAAACCCGCCACTCCTTTAATTACTTTACAAACGATGCCAGCTCGCTCTATCGCTTTTTTCATAAACAACGCATGATAATTCTCTTCCAAATCAGTGTCTTGCATAATATGAAGCACACTGTCCACGTCGCTGTGTTGCCACGCATCAATCAAATTTTCTACTAATGCCGTCGCCGAGCTTTTACCATCATGACAGCCATAATGCTTGGCCCATTTATCTTGAACCAAACCAGCTTCCATATAACAAGACGCCGAATCACAATTGTATTCGTACACCTTAATACCGCGCGCCGACATACTAAAATCAAAGCGCCCAGTGATCATTTGATTCCGACGATTATCCCAAGATTGATGAATCTTCGGCCACAAGGCCTGTGGAATATTAAAATTTGCCAACAGCTCATCGTTTTGCAACACATGATTCGTTGCGTGCATAAACAACGCATGCAGCTCATTCGTTGCCCGTTTCAGCTCCCGCTCTGCTGTTTCCGACATCACCATATAGCGATAATCGTCTTCTGGACAACTGGCTAACTTATGCCCGCCCATCATATCGACAAATGCCTCTTCATCTGGGTTCGCTACGTTTAACCAAGCTCTAGACGCTTGCCCTTTATTCAGAACATGCCGTAATGTCAAATCAAAGAGCGCAGGGTCGTCTGGTTCAATTCGTTCGGCATACGTATCGTCATCGGTTTGAATAACCCAACCTAAAATAGACGCATCACCATAAGAGCAACGAAGCCAATAGCCACCATCATCACTAATTCGCGCAGGCAATTCTCGAGAATAATTCTGACCTTTAGGCCATATCTGATGACCCACATTCTGCTCTACCAAGCGCAGTTTATCTGGGTATACTTCAGTAACAATCGCCACATGCCCAGTGACTTCAAACTCTCCACCCTCGCTCCAAATCAATAACGCCCCTACTTCAGGATGACGTAAAGAACCATTACGAAACGACTTCAACGGCAAACGACTTCCATCGGCTAAAACACGCACAGACGTTAAACGAAAAATATCATACGCCATCGCCACATCATCAAAAATGTAACCGCGATTCAGATACCACCAACGCCGTACGAATTCTACGCATTGCCACTTATGCCCCATGTATACGCCATCAACATAATGACGATACGCATTTCGATTGGGCAATTCCGTTTCGTCGGCAGAATCATAATCTGAAGAATAGACAGGGACATTGCCTGGCGCCATTCCTAATAAAGTGCCAAATTTAGCCACCGAACCCGTTGAATCAAAAGTCATATTCGTCCTTAGATCAGAACAAGTAACAGCACAGAACGTGCCGAATAAAGAGAAGAAAAAAACACATAAAAACAACACTTGATCTATGCAATATAGATCAAGTGTTCAGTATCAACAACCGCTAATTCAAAGAGTTTAATTAGGTGATTTATAGATCAAAAATGACATTCAATATAAACGCAACATTAATTGACTTATTCAACAAAAATCAGAGAAATGCAAAGATATAGCATAAATTATTATTCTCATTTATGAACCTCATTATTCTTGATAACGATCAATATAAATAGTTCTAAGGTTATGTCTAATACGTCTAAATCAACTCACTTTGAAGGCTTCGGTATGGAATATGTAGATCAGAAAAAAACCGATGGAAACCTATTACTATCCCCTGCATTTTGGCAAATGGCAGGATTAATGGCCCTAGCAGTACGCCTAATCACTGGTTGGATTTATTGGGGTGGCGCTAGCCGTCGACTTATCTACGCACCGTTGAAACTCGATCCAACATCCCATGCTTATCTAGCAAATAAATTAGTACACGCAGCACCTGGAATGGCCTTTGACCTGTCCGGTGTTATGTACTGGTTATTGGCTCATGGCACGCTATTGTACGTTTCTATTATCTTTTTCACCTTAGTTGAACTTGTTGTCGGTGTCGGCTTAATCATTGGTTTTGCAACACGCCTTATGTCGCTTATCAGCATTGGATTGGCCTGTACCTTAATGGTCATTTTCGGTTGGATGGGAACCACCTGCTTAGACGAATGGACAATGGCCGCCTTTGGGTTTGCAACCGCATCAGTCACTTTAATTACTGGCGGCGGAAAGTACTCCGTCGATCAGTTATTTCAAAGCAAATTTGAGAAAAACAACATGAATTGGGCACGCTGGTTAACCAGTGGTCCGTTACCATTATCCATGCCTCAATTAGTAAAATTTTCGGTCATCATGGGCGGCTTATCCATCCTCTTTACCGTCGCTTTTTATGGCTACAACTTTGGCGCACTCGTTACCCCATTAGGCAAACGAATCGACAACGCAAATCATTACGTCGCGCTTTCTCAAGCTAAAATAGATGGCAATAAGATAGACGTAAACAGCTACATCAATGCGGGTCCAGACACTCAAGGGGCTTACATTACTCAAGTTACTGTGATGCAAAACAACCAAGCCATAGCGACCTACCCTGCGACGTCATTAAAAGACCCTACCGCCGTCACTATTAACAACCAATTTGCTCCTTGGTCTACCTGTAAAGCCATGCCATATGCAGTCCGCTGCCAGCTAGGTTCAAAAGCAACATGGTCATTCACACTACCTAAAGACAGCAGTCTAAACGCTGCTCAACCTATTACCTTGCAGTTTAGTAACGTAGAAGGAAAAATCTTTAAAACCACAATTAAGTAATCGCGCTATACAACGAAAATTAGACAATAAAAAGACCTTGTAGAATAATGTCTACAAGGTCTTTTTTGTCCGATTAAATAGCGACTATTCCCAACCGCTTTTAGTGGCAGTCATGTGCGCAGAAACATTAAAAGTAGAGTGATCGAAGAAGATTTTAAAGTTGACGCGCTTACTCATAGGATCAACCTGGTGGCCATTAATAAACAGGTCTCCTTTCTCACAGTAAGTTATATTGAAAGGCAGGCTTGGCACCTCTGACCCAGTAGAACCACTATTCGTTAACATTAATCGCGAAACGCCACCTAGAGATATAGTCACAGGAGCGATGTATGGATTTTCATACGTTAAATCATCGTCATCAGCAACATTGATATCACTTAGATCAACACTCGCAAAAGCATCATGCGTTTTTGTGGTTTCACGCACCTTCATTCTCTCTAATAAAGCCATTTTCATCGCAATCAGTTTATAAATATTCGCCGCGAGCTTCTTCTTATCAGCGTCTCTCTTTCCTTTCGTGAACGCCATGTAAGAGATATCTGATGGCAAAATAGTCTGACAAGTTCGTTGATGAATTTCCGCAATCAGAGTCGCTTCAATCCTTGTTAACTCTGAGGTTTTACGCTGAAGTAAATCTTCAGCCTGAACCGAAGAAGACATCATACAAATTAGCGCAAAAGAGACCGCGGTTTTAGAAAACATGATTAGTCCTTTATATCAAATAACGCAGTAAAAAGCGTTTTACACTGCTCTATTTAAAAATTCACACAACTACGAAAAGTACCTACATTATTTGGGCTAAAAGAACACAAAAGCCCACCCCATTGATAACCCACTACACCCGTTTGAGTACGAATTTTGAACCAGTGATAACCATTTCTAAACTCCTTTACACGCTCTAAAATCTCTAACTTATCGCCTGCTTTTAAAGATAATAACCGAGGAGAATCTATCGTCGCAGCACTACGCACCACACCACCATAAGACAATCCTTTCGCATTCACTTCTTGGCGCTGGCTATTTTCTGATTCAGCCAATTTAGTTTGTAATTGCTCAACCTTGCCTTGTAGCGCTTTTACTTCTTGAGTGTTCGTCGTACAACCACTAAGAATGACAACAAAAATACTTAACCAATATTTATACTTCATAATTTACCCTTCTCCTAATAGCTAAGCTTAATCTGATCCATAAAATATTTGATAATGCCTTCAACGTTCTTAGTCACCTAAATTCATTTAGACGCTTTCGTTCTTACTTGATGGCGGCCAAAAACAGCTTAATTTACAAATGATTCATAAACGATAAATTTATTGGCATTCGACTTATCGGGCGAAACTGAGAATACTAACTCCCTTCCTATTTTAACATCAGTCTACTGTGCGCAACCGGCTCATCTTTTACCGGCTCAATACCTGAATCAGCAACCATGATAAAACCTAATAACGAAACTATAGATGTAGATAAACTCTTCTTTTTCTCAGCTCTTTTGAGTTGTACTCTAGGTTTTTTAGCCCCCCAATAATACCTTGGTTAAGTAATAGAAAACACCTCATCACTTACTGAAATAACTCACTGAGAAATAGCTCCGTAAAAGTAGAAAACAGCATAAGATCACAGGTCTCATCTGACCAAAATTGACTTTCATTTTTAATACACAATTGATACTGAAATCGAACAGTTATTCTTTATTTGTATTACAAATTAACTGGCGATTTATTATGATTTCTATTAATATCCTATATATTAGGGTGTTTATAAATGATTTAAAAAACATTGGTAATACAAAACAATCAACATAAATCATATTGTGATTGATATTTACTATATTATTAGTGCCATATTGTGGCTATTTATACGATGAAATTAATCCAGAAAACATCATTAATATAGGCTGACATTACATAACAATAAGAGGTCAAAAATGAATCAAAGCGACGTTTTTTCATATGCAAATACAACAGAAATCGAAGACATAGGAGGTGGGCTTAAACGCCAAATTCTAGGCTATAATGATGAATTAATGATGGTGAAAATTTGGTTTGATAAAGGTGCCATTGGTTACAATCACGCTCACCGACATTCTCAAATCACCTATATAGTAGAAGGTGAATTTTACTTTAATATAGATGGTGTCACCAAGGTTTTAAGCGCTGGCGATAGCTGCTTAATACCACCTCATGCAGACCATGGTGCAACCTGCCCAATGGGCGGAATTTTAATCGATACATTTAGTCCTCCACGTGAAGATTTCTTGAGAGGAAATAACAATGAAAATCATTAACTTACGTTGGTGGGTTGTCACCTTAATCGCCTTAGCTACTATAATAAATTATATTGACCGTTCAGCGATCTCGGTACTCTGGCCAGATATTGTAAAAGACTTATTTCCTAACCAGAGTACATTTGAGGGTAAGCAAATATACGCAACCATCTCCATGGTTTTCATCTTATCTTATGCTTTTGGTCAGGCCATATTTGGTAAAATTTTTGACTGGATAGGAACGCGATTTGGTTTCTTACTGTCTATTGGCGTTTGGTCACTAGCCACTGCCGCTCACGCATTTGCCCAAGGCATTCTTAGTTTTAGCCTTGTTCGCTCAATATTAGGGGTTGCAGAAGCTGGTAACTGGCCCGGCGCAGCTAAAAGTAACGCTGACTGGTTCCCTACTAAAGAGCGCGCTTTAGCCCAAGGTATTTTCAATTCGGGAGCTGCCATTGGAGGTATTATCGCCACTCCGTTAGTCGCATACATGACTGTTTATTTTAATTGGCAAATGGTTTTTGTGACAATAGGCTTACTCGGTTTATTGTGGCTTGTTCCATGGATGATATTAGTCAAAGCCCCTCCTAAATCCCATCCTTGGATTACTGACAAGGAGCGTGCATATATTTTATCAGGTCAAAAAAACACTGATGAAAACGACTCACCTAACGAAGAAGAATACAACCCGACAACAAGCGAACTCCTCTCTCGTAAAGAGAGCTGGGGAGTAATCATTGCCTCAACTGTGGTTGAGCCCATCTGGTGGTTGTTTGTCTTCTGGATTCCCATTTATCTTAATCAAGTATATGGTATGGATGTTAAATCCATTGGTATTTACGGTTGGGTACCTTATGTGGGGGCGATGTTTGGCGCTTGGTTTGGCGGCCTTCTTGCACAAAATCGTTTAAAAGCTGGCTGGAGTATAGACAAAACACGCAAAATAATAATTACTCTAGGGTGTTTAATTATGCTACCCGCGCTATTAGCAATGGCAAAACCTGGTGGGCCGACTACGGCAGTGATCATTATGGCGGTTATTTTATTTGGCTTCCAAACCGTTATTAGTAACCTTCAAACTCTTCCAAGTGACCTTTATGGTAAAAAGTCAGTAGGTACACTATCAGGATACTCCGGCATGGCGGCTAAACTTGGTGCACTCGGGCTTACCGCACTTGTCCCGATGCTAACCGCTGGCGGGAACTACACCCCTGCATTCCTTATCGGTGCGGCTTTAGCTATTATCGCAATCGTTGCTGTTTGGGTTCTTATTCCAAAAATTGAACAATTAAAACCGTTGAAGTAAATACATAAATAACACAAGAGAATGTTGTTGTGTGCTGAGTCTATTTTAAGGACCATAATAAAATACGTTACAACTTATTTCTGATGTAACGTATTATCGTCGAAGCTTCAAACAGGGAATTTATCCACTGTTTGAAGCTTATTTATATACCCTGATCACCCTTGTTAAATCAGAAAATAACAGGGGAATTTAAAGTACTTTCCAGACTAACAAAAAGTTATTGGCAGGCATTGATATTTGTTCTATTAATGTCATACCAGCGGCCCATTCAACTAACTCTTCTATATCACGAATACCGCCACAACCACTTTGTTGCAAATGATGATCGAAATCTCGGTTGCCTTCGCTGGTGTATTTTCCATTTGCATTCATAGGCCCATATTGGCAAAACACACCACCTGATTTTAGATGAGAAGCGATGGTTTCCATCATCAACTTTGCCTCATCGCGCTGCATAATGTGCGTCGTATTAGCCGTGAAGACCGCATCTATATCTAACTCTGGCCAGTCATTCTTTCCAAAATGAAACACAATAGGAGCAACCAGATTGCTCAAATTAGCGTCCTCCATCCAAGCCTGAATACTGCCATGATAATCGAGCATATCACTGGTATTCCAAAGCAAATGGGGCAAATATTTAGCGAAAAACACCGCATGTTGACCTGTACCAGATCCTATCTCAAGTACTTGTTGGCACTCTTTAAAATACACAGAAAGTTGTTCAAGAATCGGCTGCTGGTTTCTATCACAGGATGGAGAAAAAGATTTTTTCATATTGTTCGTCATAAAAGTGTTTATCAAAATTCAGGATGAGAGAAAATCAACTAAACATAACATAGAAATAAGACTTGAAGAGCTAAAAACAAGCTGAAAAACTGGAAGTACTATGCTTAATTTCTTTTCCCCATGCACATCGTGAAAAGTTGCTTTTTAGTTTTCTATCATCACTGCCTATATTGCTCAATATATCTAAGATGCACTTCACAACCACTCAATCCCATATATCAATAGCAATAAAGATCTACAAAAAATCCAACTTAACAGAAGTATACACAATGTGCTTATTTTAAGAGAATAAGATCATTAATTTGAATAATAGAATGTAACGTGACACTACACTGCATAGCCTTTTTATTTTTCAGTTAACTGGTATTATTTTAAACATAGAAACAACACAGACAATATGTCTATTAAACGAATTATATTTAAGGTGATACATTATGAATACTTTTACTAAAAGCGCACTGACTCTTCTTGCCGCATCTTCTATTGCTACTATGGCTTTTGCAGCACCAGGCGATGCAACATACGGTAAATCTGTACGCTCTCAGATCAGCTCTTTAGGTTTAGAATCTCAGACACAAAACTTTAATGTAGACCTTAATAATAATGCTGCTTTCGCACCAACTATTAAAGCTTCTGAAGACAATGCACACCGTGCTGAGTTTTTACAAAATCAAATTAACTAAGTTTTCAGAAAATTAGCTTTCTTTCTGTCTAAACAGGCAAAAGACACCTTATAAGCCAGTATGGTTACCCATGCTGGCTTTTTAACGATCTATCATCACCGACTATTTTACTCAATGTATCTAAATCCATGCTACGTCGATATTCGTAGCTGGTACCTGTAAATGGACCTTCACCCCATAAAAATACTCTACAAACACATAGAGCTACGTTATATTAATAAGGGGTATCGCCTAAACATACTTGCTGTCTTTTCGGCATTGGCATAATTCGGCTCATCTTCCTTGAGAAAAAGTATTAAGTATAAAAGAAGACTGAAAAATAAACCGAAAGGGACCTTAAGGACTGTGGTTACTGGTTTTAATGTATTCCTGTCTTGGATAAGCTATTCATAACGTCATCTTTCATTTCGACTTTATCCGATTTTAGTATTCATATAGGCATGAGTCATTGGCTAAAGGTAATAAAACCAGTAACTATACGGCTTGGTGGCTACCAGTCGTGGTATTTATAAAGCGTTGAAACTATAAAACATCTGCTTCGATACAATTAAATAGTGCGACTTAATTATATTTATCTAATCTAAAAATGACTAAATACCTTCCTCAAATAATCGATAAACAGACGTTTTAATGTGCCACGAAAGTCATAAACCAAAGAGCTTAAAAAGATTTTTGGTTTTTCTTTTAACGTAAAGTTTTGCATCGATTGTCAGAAGTTACACACTCGGCCTTTACTGGATTAAAAAGCAGAATAAAGGCTGGGAATCCTACGTGTTGGAATAGAACTTAAGTACCTCGCCTATACGTCAAATGACGTACCCCTCTGGGTCATTCAGCGAATACTTTTCTTTACGGTTTCTATAGATACTGGTTTCGCTTACTCAACGGAATCAGGCGGTGTTTAACTCACCTCTCATTCTGTGATCTGGATTCTTGTTAAATACGATAACGAATAGGAAGACTCAACAATGAAGATTAAGACGTTAGTTTCTGCTATTGCATTAACCGGTGCCACGTTGGTTGCTGTGCCTTCATGGGCGGCGGATACAATTAAAGTGGGCGTGTTGCATTCTCTTTCCGGCACCATGGCGATTTCTGAAAGCGCGCTGAAAGACACTGTGCTGATGCTGATCAAGGAGCAAAACGCGAAAGGCGGTTTGCTGGGCAAGCAGATTGAGCCTGTGGTAGTTGATCCTGCTTCTAATTGGCCGTTGTTTGCGGAAAAAGCACGTGAGTTGATCAGCAAAGACAAGGTAGATGTCATTTTCGGTAGCTGGACGTCTGTGTCTCGTAAGTCGGTGCTTCCTGTTCTCCAAGAGTTGAATGGTTTGATGTTTTACCCAGTGCAATTTGAAGGGGAAGAGTCCTCTAAAAATATTTTTTACACCGGAGCAGCGCCAAACCAGCAGGCCATTCCTGCGGTCAATTACTTGATGAACGACCTAGGCGTAAAACGTTTCGTCCTTGCGGGTACGGATTATGTTTATCCTCGTACTACTAATAAAATTCTGGAAGCGTATTTACAATCAAAAGGCGTTCCAGCAAAAGACATCATGGTGAATTACACGCCATTTGGTCAGTCCGATTGGCAGTCTATTGTCTCGCAAATCAAGAAGTTCGGTAGCCAAGGTATAAAAACCGCCGTGGTATCTACCATTAATGGCGATGCTAACGTGCCTTTTTACAAGGAGTTAGCAAACCAAGGTATTTCTTCTGAAGACATCCCTGTGGTGGCTTTCTCGGTTGGCGAGCAAGAATTATCGGGGTTAGATACTAAGCCTTTGGTTGGCCATTTGGCGGCTTGGAACTATTTTGAAAGCGTCGATACGCCAGAAAATGAGAAATTCATCAAAGCATGGAAAACCTTCAAAAAAGACCCTAAAGCGGTTACGAACGATCCGATGGAAGCCACTTATATTGGTTTCAATATGTGGGTTGATGCCGTCAAAAAAGCCGGTACAACAGATGTCGATGCGGTTGAAAAAGCCATGATCGGGCAGAAGTTTCCAAACTTGACCGGTGGCATGGCAGTAATGAATAAAAACCATTATCTAAGCAAGCCTGTTTTGATCGGCGAAATCCAAGACGACGGCCAGTTTGAAACGGTTTGGGAAACCGACAGTACGGTTCCTGGGGATTCTTGGTCTGACTATTTACCAAGCTCTAAGAACGTGATTGCAGACTGGACTTCGCCAATCAATTGCGGTCATTACAACACTGTAACGAAAAAATGTTCAGGCGAAAACTAAGCGTCAATATCGTTAGAAATGCTTAATAGCGAACCTCTCAGGTTTGTATGGACTCTCTGTCACACAGAGCAGAGAGTCCCTTTTTCTGCTCGTCTCCTCTTGTTTCAACTGTCCAAGAGCAACGAACGAATCCACCAGCAAGACATCTTGCCACTATTCACTCCACGGAGTATGACCTTGAGACATTTTATAGCACTTTGCTGCTGTCTTTTTGGCCTCTTATCTTCACAGGCTTACAGCGCAGAATCTTCTACCTCGACAAGTCCGTCCGCTAATCAGCCACCCGCCGAACTTGCGCCTTTAATGCTGGAACTGACCAAAGCAAAATACAGCAAACTCTTACCTGTTTTAAAGAAAATCGAAGCCAACAGCGACGAGTCTATGTTGCCGCTATTTCGCACTATGATGAATGGGAATTTGTACTTCATCAAAACCAATAAGCAACTTGTTCAACTTATTGAGGATGCGAATCAAAAGACTTACCAAGGGATTTTTAGTCAGCAATTAGTCGCAGATCTTAGCAAACGAGACGTGTCTAAAATCAAGGTCAATAACCACTTACGCAGTTATTTACGTAATGCCATTGCCCGTATTCAGTTAACGTCTTCCTCTGCTGAGGTACGTAAAAATGCGGTTCGAGAGTTGCTGTCTAGCCTTGATGAAGAGACAGTAACCACCTTAGAACGGCTCTATTCAAGTGAGACTAATCAGACAGTCAAAACAGAAATGGGCTTAGCCTTGGCGATTAATACCGCGCGACAAGCCAGCTTACCGAATTCCACACGCATTGCTGCTATTGAGCGCTTATCTGGCAGTTTAGAAAATACGGCTCGCAATGTACTCACACAGCTGACGAATCAAGACAACCCCGCGATTAAAGCCGCGGCAGAGCACGCGCTGAAAAAGATCACTCAGCGGGTTGAGCGCTTCGGTTTTTTGAACCAGTTATTTTTTGGTTTGAGCCTTGGCTCTGTGCTGTTACTGGCATCTATTGGTCTGGCTATTACCTTCGGTGTGATGGGTGTCATCAATATGGCCCATGGCGAGATGATTATGCTCGGTGCCTATACCACTTATGTTGTTCAACTAATGATGCCGAATTACATCGACTATTCTATTTGGGTTGCTATTCCAGCGGCTTTTCTTGTCTCTGGTATCGTCGGTGTACTGATTGAGCGGTTAGTGATTCGTCACTTACATGGTCGTCCACTAGAAACCTTGCTAGCTACCTTTGGTATTAGCCTGATTTTACAACAACTGGTGCGAACCATTTTTTCACCATTAAACCGTCAAGTGTCTACACCAAGTTGGATGAGTGGCTCTTGGGAAATTAACCCAGTGTTCTCACTCACTTTAAACCGTTTGTATATTCTGGCATTTTCGCTGCTAGTATTTTTTGCCTTGGTTATGGTGCTTAAAAAGACCTCTCTGGGATTAAACGTCCGAGCGGTGTCCCAAAACCGCAATATGGCCAAAGCCATGGGTGTAAAAACGAATTGGATAGACGCTATGACGTTTGGCTTAGGGTCCGGTATAGCAGGCATTGCTGGTGTGGCACTGAGTCAACTCACTAATGTTGGACCAAATCTTGGCCAAGATTACATCATTAATTCTTTTATGGTGGTGGTCTTTGGTGGTGTGGGTAACTTGCTCGGTACTTTAGTAGCGGCGTTCAGTTTGGGCATTGCGACCAAGTTTCTTGAGCCGATGACAGGCGCGGTTTTATCCACCATTTTAGTGCTGGTGTTCATTATTTTGTTTATCCAAAAACGTCCTAAAGGACTCTTTCCTCAAAAAGGCAGGGCCGCAGAATGAGCGTGATTACTCAGTATTTTTCAGAAGGACGCACATCGGGCAAACACACTATGCCATTTGTCATTATCCTGTTAGCCGTGACGGCAATGGCGTGTTTGTCGAATCTCTATTTGCCCGCCGATTCCGCACTGCATGTGAGCACTTACTCTATTACCTTATTGGGCAAGTATTTGTGCTATGCCATGCTGGCGTTAGCGGTGGATATTATTTGGGGCTATTGCGGTATTTTGAGTTTAGGACACGGTGCCTTTTTCGCTTTAGGCGGTTACGCCATGGGCATGTATTTGATGCGTCAAATTGGCGATCGCGGCGCTTATGGCAACCCAGATCTGCCTGATTTCATGGTGTTTTTAGGCTGGAAAGAGTTGCCATGGTTTTGGCACGGTATGGATCAATTCTGGTTTGCGATGATCATGGCAGTATTGATTCCGGGATTATTGGCTTTTGTATTTGGTTGGTTAGCGTTTCGCTCGCGAGTGACTGGGGTGTATTTGTCCATCATGACGCAAGCACTCACTTACGCGCTCTTGCTTGCATTCTTTCGTAATGAGATGGGCTTTGGTGGCAATAATGGCCTAACAGATTTTAAAGACATTGTCGGCTTCAGCTTACAGTCCGATACCACACGGGTGAGTTTGTTCGCTATTACGGCGCTCATGTTGGCGGTGGTGTTTGTCATCAGTCATAACATTCTCTCGTCACGCTTTGGCAAGGTGATATTGGCCGTTCGTGATTCAGAGTCACGCGCACGTTTTATTGGCTATCGAACCGATCGCTATAAGATTTGGTTATTTGTTTTCTCAGCGGTGATCGCGGGCATTGCAGGAGCCTTGTATGTACCACAGGTCGGCATTATCAACCCTGGCGAGTTCTCCCCTATTAACTCGATCGAAATGGTGATCTGGGTGGCGGTTGGTGGACGGGGCACCTTGATCGGCGCGGTCATTGGGGCGCTGTTAGTGAATTATGCAAAAACGCGATTTACCGCGATTTTACCGGAAGCTTGGTTATTTGCGCTGGGCGGTCTGTTTGTATTAGTCACTCTGTATTTACCCAAAGGCATTGTCGGCTTATACACCCAACTACTGGAAAAACGCCGTACTCAATCCGTTAAGGAGTCTGAAGCATGAATGCGATTCAACATACCGTAGAAAGCTTACGCCACACGTTTCGCCCTGATCAGGTATGGCCTTTTCTTGCCCCTGAAAACGCTAAGGTCAACGTCGATAAAGACATCATTTTGTATGTGGAAGGTTTGAATTTAAGTTTTGATGGTTTTAAAGCCCTGAATAATTTGAATCTCTATATTAATGATGGCGAGTTACGTTGCCTGATCGGCGCCAATGGTGCGGGGAAAACCACCTTAATGGACGTTATTACCGGTAAAACTCAATGCGATTCTGGCAGTGTTTTTTTTGGCCAGAACCAAAACTTACTCAATAAAGACGAAGCTGAAATAGCACAACTAGGCATTGGTCGAAAATTCCAAAAGCCAACCGTATTTGAAGAACAAACCGTGTTTGACAATTTGGAACTATCGTTAAAAACCGATAAAGGCGTGTTGGCAACCCTCTTTTCTAGACTGACACCGACGCAAATAGATCGCATTGACGACGTGCTAAAGATTATTGGTCTGGCTAAGCACCGCTTTATGCTGGCAGGTGCCCTTTCTCATGGCCAAAAACAATGGCTCGAAATTGGCATGTTACTTGTATCAGATCCTAGACTTTTGTTGATTGATGAGCCAGTCGCTGGAATGACCCCAGATGAAACCGAGCGCACCGCTGAGCTACTCACCTCTCTGGCGGGGGATCGAACGGTGATCGTCGTCGAGCACGATATGGAATTTGTTCGTAGCATTGCACGAACCGTCACAGTGTTGCACCAAGGCTCTGTTCTTGCTGAAGGTACTATGGACCAGATTCAAAGTAACAAAGATGTTATTGAAGTCTATTTAGGAGAACAAGAAGAAGGAGCAACCTCATGATTTCCATAAAAAATGTTGATCAACTCTATGGTGGCACACAAATTCTTTGGGGCTTAGATTTAGACATAGAACCCGGCTCAATAACCTGCATTATGGGCCGTAATGGCGTCGGTAAAACAACCTTACTGAAAGCCATTATGGGATTACTGCCGATTCAAAGCGGCGAGATCACTATGAATGGCGAAATACTCAATAAACAAAGCGCTGAAAAACGCGCCTACGCAGGCATTGGCTATGTACCGCAAGGCCGAGATATTTTCCCAATGTTAACGGTAGAAGAAAACTTACGCATTGGCTTGCCAGTGCTGAACAAGAAAAGTAAGCATAAAAGCAACGAGATACCGGAGAAAATCTTTGATTTATTTCCGGTGTTAAAAGACATGCTGCATCGTCGTGGCGGCGATCTTTCCGGCGGACAGCAACAGCAATTAGCCATTGGACGCGCTCTAGTATTAGACCCAAAAGTGCTTATTTTAGACGAGCCAAATGAAGGCATACAACCCAACATCGTCAAGCAAATCGGCGATGTGATTTTGAAGTTAAACGCGGAAGAAGGCATGACGGTGATCTTGATTGAACAGAAGCTTGGTTTTGCGAGACGCGTCGGTAAAGAATTCCGTTTAATGGAAAAAGGTCGTATTGTAGCTTCAGACCGAATGGACAAACTCAACGATACCTTGATCAAGCAGTATCTAGCGGTATAGCCCTAGCACGCTGAGCAAGCTGATTTTTTAAAAAGGAAGAAATGGATAATAATCATAATCTTGCCTTGGTAACGCAGCCAGTGACACAACAAGAAAACGCGCCGCCCTCTTCTGGCGCACCTTCTCACTGGCATGCATTCCTAACCTTAGGCTTTCAAAAAACCGCTCGCGGCACTGTGCTCAAAACTTGCGAACATAAAGGGCCTCTTTACGTACAAAAGCCCTTTTATCCAGAAGGCCCTGATATCGCTCATGTCTATCTCCTTCATCCACCTGGTGGACTCGTCTCTGGAGATCGCTTAACCATCACCGCGAATCTAGCCGAAAACACTCATGTATTAATCACCACACCCGGCGCTGGTCGAGTCTATCGCGCACGCGATGACAAAACTCTGCAGCATCAGATTACCCAACTGAATGTCCCGCAAGACAGCGTGATGGAATGGCTGCCACAAGAAGCTATTCTCTATCCCAACGCCCACACGCGCCTTGAGAATCAAATCAATCTGACGGGTAATGCCAAATTTATCGGTTGGGAAGTCACTTGCTTTGGCTTACCTGCAAGCAATGAAAGTTTCGCCAACGGCCACGCTGAACAAGGTTTTGAAATTCGTCAGGATGGCCGTCTAAAAGTCCGTGAGCGACTGGTGATTGACGACCAAAGCCGCGCTATTTTTCAAGCGAAAGCCGGTTTAGCAAACAATCCAATAAATGGCCTGATGATTGCAGGACCTTTTGACCGATCGGACAATCATGATGAGCTAATGGACACGCTGCGTGCCCATTGCACAGAACACAATTCACTTAGCGGCGCGACACTGGTAGACGAATACCTTATTGTGCGCAGCATTCACGATGATTCCGAGCAAATGAAACAACTGTTTACTCAGTGCTGGCAAGCGATTCGCCCTGCGCTGATTAACAAAATAGCGTGCGAACCTAGAATTTGGGCGACTTAATTCTCACGATTAAGACATTAAAAGCGCCATAGAATAACGACAAAAGGGTTGAAGAATGGAATTACTACCAAGAGAAAAAGACAAATTACTCGTCTTTACCGCGGCATTATTAGCAGAACGTCGCTTAAATCGCGGTTTAAAACTGAATTATCCAGAAGCCATGGCTTACATCACCATGGAAATTATTGAAGGCGCTCGCGATGGCAAAACGGTGGCTGAACTAATGAGCTTCGGTAAAACCTTGCTTAGTGCAGAACAAGTGATGGACGGCGTGGTGGATTTGATCCACGAAGTACAAGTGGAAGCCACCTTCCCTGACGGTACTAAATTGGTCACGGTTCATAATCCTATTAACTAACATGGAGACCCACCATGATTCCAGGTGAAATTCAGGTAGCCGCAGGCGATATTGAGCTCAATGTAGGCCGTAAAACCTTAAAAATTCGTGTTGAAAACACAGGGGATCGACCTGTTCAAATCGGCTCACATTATCATTTTTATGAAGTAAACCCTGCATTGTCTTTTGATCGAGAACCCACTAAGGGCTTTCGTTTACATATCGCATCTGGCACGGCGGTTCGCTTTGAACCAGGCCAAGGTCGCGAAATTGAACTCGTCGAATACGCTGGCACGAAAACCATTTATGGCTTTCGTGGTGAAGTGATGGGGCCACTTGGCGATACGGAGCATTCAATATGACTAAAAAAGACAAGACTAAGATGGACAGACAAAGCTACGCACAAATGTTTGGACCAACCACTGGAGACCGTGTACGCCTAGGCGATACAGACATTTGGATCCAAGTGGAGAAAGACTTCACTACCTACGGCGACGAAGTAAAATTTGGCGGCGGTAAAGTGATCCGTGATGGCATGGGGCAAAGCCAAGTTACCAATGAAGTAGCGGTCGATTTAGTGATTACCAATGCCTTAGTACTCGACCATTGGGGCATCGTAAAATGCGACGTTGGCGTCAAAGAAGGGCGTATTTTTAAAGTCGGTAAAGCCGGCAATCCAGACATCCAAGACAAGGTCGACATTGTGATTGGACCGGGTACCGAAGTCATCGCGGGAGAAGGCTCTATCCTTACCGCAGGTGGCATCGATGCGCACATTCACTTTATTTGTCCGCAACAAATTGAAGAAGCACTCACCTCTGGTGTCACCACCATGATTGGCGGCGGTACTGGGCCTGCGACGGGCACCAAAGCCACGACCTGTACGCCTGGACCGTGGTACTTAGGTAAGATGCTACAAGCAACCGACAGCATGCCAATGAACTTAGGCTTTCTAGGCAAAGGCAACGCCAGCCAACCAGAAGCCCTTGAAGAGCAGTTGGAAGCTGGCGCCTGTGGGTTGAAGCTGCATGAAGATTGGGGAACCACACCAGCATCGATCGATTGCTGTTTAAGTGTCGCAGACAAGTACGATGTGCAAGTCGCGATCCATACGGACACACTGAATGAATCCGGTTTTGTCGACAGCACATTGGCGGCGTTTAAAGATCGAGTGATTCACACCTATCACACAGAAGGCGCGGGTGGCGGTCACGCTCCCGATATTATTCGTGCGGCCGGAAAACTCAATGTGTTGCCCTCTTCGACAAACCCTACTCGTCCGTATACTCACAACACCGTCGATGAGCATTTGGACATGTTGATGGTCTGTCACCATTTGGACAGCAACATTCCAGAAGATGTGGCGTTCGCGGATTCTCGGATTCGCAAAGAAACCATCGCCGCAGAAGACATTTTTCATGACCGTGGCGCGTTCAGCATGATTTCATCGGACTCTCAAGCCATGGGACGAGTCGGTGAAGTTATCACTCGTACTTGGCAAACTGCCCATAAAATGAAACAGCAATTTGGCTTATTGCCAGAAGATCGTGAGCTCGGCGCTGACAACTTTCGGGCCCGTCGTTATATTGCTAAATACACGATTAACCCAGCGATTACTCACGGTATTAGCCATGAAGTGGGCTCAATTGAGCCAGGAAAGCTAGCCGACTTAGTACTTTGGAAACCGGCATTTTTTGGCGTTAAACCGTCGATGATTATTAAAGGTGGAATGATTGCCAGTGCACCTATGGGTGACCCAAACGCATCTATCCCAACGCCTCAGCCAGTGCATTATCGCCCTATGTTTGGTGCTTTTGGTAAAGCCGCCGCCGCAACCTCGGTGACCTTCGTATCAAAAGCCGCGCTTCATAATGGCCTTGCTGAGAAATTTGGCTTGGATCGTAAGCTGGTCGCGTGTTGTAACACTCGTAACCTTTCGAAGCTCGACATGATTCATAACAGCTGGCTGCCAGATATTACCGTAGACCCACAAACCTATGAAGTGCGTGCAGACGGCGAGCTGCTCACCTGTGAACCTGCAGAAACATTGCCATTAGCTCAGCTTTATACCTTATTTTAAAGATACCTAATTTTAAAAGCGCACTGTTTAAACAAATAAAACACCAAGCCCTATAAGACTTGGTGTTTAAGCGTAAGTCCTTAAGGAAAATAAGATGCTAGATATATATCAACGCTTAGGCACACATTGCCACGAAACCGTTTACACCACAGTCACTTTAACTCATGAGCAGCGCGATCGTGGTCGCCTTAAACTGGTTGGCGAAAACAATGAAGAGGTGCGCGTTTTCCTTGATCGTGGAAAACCGCTCCAAGTTGGGGAGTTTTTACGTAGCGAGTGCAACAAAATAGTGCAAGTTAAAGGTGCAATTGAAGAAATTGCTCACGCAAGTTGCGATAATTGGGAAGCATTTTCTAAAGCTTGCTATCACTTAGGTAATCGTCACACAAAAATCCAAATAGGCGATCGCTGGTTACGCATTAAACCTGATCACGTATTAGAAGAAATGCTGCATTTGTTGGGTCTCGTTGTGACGCATGAAAATGCGGTGTTTGTCCCTGAGTCTGGAGCGTATAGCCATGGTCATCACCACCACGGATAGTAGCTTCTTACGCTTATTACAATTAAGCAGCGTCAGTTTACCGGTCGGTGGCTATGCCTTTTCTCAAGGTATGGAATACGCCATTGACCAAGGCTGGGTAACCAATAAACGCGACGTATCTGACTGGATCAGCCTGCAGATGCAACAGTCCGTGGCCCGTGTCGATTTGCCTGTATTGCGTTTATGTATGATGGCGGCCGCTCAGCAAAACACAGCGCGCTTATTAGAACTAAACGACTTATCACTCGCCTGTCGAGAAACCAAAGAATTAAGGCTAAACGATACAGCAATGGGCGAAGCCTTAGCACGCCTCATGCGCAGCTTAGGCATAGAATCGCCTTTTAAGCGCTTAGACGACATTAGTTTTGTCACCTTGTTTGCTATCACGGCGACCCATTGGTCGATCCGTTTTGATGTAGCGGCTCTTGGCTTTAGCTGGTCTTGGTTAGAAAATCAAATCGCCGCGGCCACTAAGTTGGTGCCTCTTGGTCAAACACAGGCACAAGAATTGCTCGGCGAATTACAGCCTATTATCACCGAGGCCATTAGTGCTTCGTTAACCATTGATGAAGAGCGTATTGGCGCGGGACTGCCTGCTATTGCAATTGCCAGCGCTCAGCACGAAACACAATATTCACGGCTATTTCGTTCTTGATTTTTATTAGGAATAGCCTTCAATTTTAAGAGGACATGTTATGAGTAAACCAAAACAAACATTACGTATCGGCGTCGGTGGCCCTGTCGGCTCTGGTAAAACCGCATTACTGCGATCTTTGTGTTCTGCTCTTCGCGATCATTATAATATCGCCGTTGTGACGAACGATATTTATACTCAAGAAGACGCCAAATTCCTCACTGAGCACGAAGCTCTCGATGCTGATCGTATTGTGGGGGTAGAAACAGGCGGCTGCCCACACACCGCCATTCGGGAAGATGCGTCGATGAACTTAGCCGCAATAGATCAATTACTAGAGCGTCACGGTGAACTAGATGTGGTGTTTGTCGAAAGTGGTGGCGACAATTTAAGCGCGACCTTTAGCCCGGAATTATCAGACTATACAATTTATGTAATTGATGTGTCCGCTGGGGATAAAATTCCACGCAAAGGCGGCCCAGGTATCACGAAATCGGACCTATTAATCATTAATAAAACCGATTTAGCCCCCTTGGTCGGCGCCTCTTTAGAGGTAATGGCTCGAGACGCTAAAATGATGCGTGGTGAGCGCCCTTTCGTCTTCTCCAACCTGAAAAAAGCCCAAGGCTTAGACGAAATCATTCAATTTATCATTACCGAAGGTATGTTAGAATCCAAAACTATTCCAGCCGCAAGAGCGGTGGTTTAATTCATTACTTTATTTAGGAGATTTATCTATGCGTTTTAATACGCTAAAAGTGGGATTAGCCACTCTTATTGCTGCACTACCAACCTTAGCGCTTGCTCATCCTGGTCATGATCACATTACCAGCTTTTCAACTGGGTTTATGCACCCTATGAGCGGCCTTGATCACCTGTTAGCCATGATTGCTATTGGCCTTTGGGCAGTAAGTATCGGAGGCAAAGCATTGTGGGCAGTACCTACTGCTTTTGTTGGCACCATGATTATTGGTGGCGCATTTGGCATGGCCGGCTTGCAAGTCCCTTTCGTTGAGCAAGGTATTGCACTTTCTGTCATCCTAATGGGCGTATTGCTTGTGGGATCTGTTCGCTTCTCTGTTGGTACTTGTGCCGCGATTGCTGGCGTATTCGCATTCTTCCACGGTGCTGCACACGGTATGGAAATGCCATTGAGCGCTCATGGTGCGGAATACGCTATTGGTTTTGCCTGTGCTACAGCATTATTGCATGTCGTTGGCATGGGATTCGGTAAAGTAATATCTCGTATCGAAGCACCTATAGTCACGCGCATCACTGGTGGTGTTATCGCCGCCGCTGGCGTGATGATGGCCATCGCTTAATAAGCCTTTTAACCGCTGTAACCTGAGACGCTAAAACCCGAAATAAAAGGGTCTAACGTGTCATGTTACAGCGTTTATATTAGATAGTGTGGTTACTCATTCTCCCTCATCCCTAGCCTATCGAATACTCCCTCGCTATTACCCTCTACGAGAAGGCTCTTCCATTCTCAAGTGTTTCATTATTAATAGTTTTTCTTATTAATAGACAACTTTGAGCTCAGCCGTCTATTATTAAAGAATAGGTACTTTATAATGACCTAACATAAAATTTTGTGGGCCTGGCTCATAGTGTATATAAGGATGTTTTTTTGATAAGAGCCGAGTTCAAACAGCCCATCGCTGCCTTTATATCCTGCATTGTATTCTTGGCTATTGCACTCGCTGGCATTTATTGGACCCAATCTTCTAATAAGGCGATTGTAAAAGAGCAAAAGTTGCTTTTGAACGGCATTTCTCGAACGCAAGCATCGGCATTGGAACGACGCTTAACTACGGCGTTTACCTCTACGCAAATATTAGCCATTGAAGTAGAGCAACATAATGGCACATTTAACGATTTTCACAGTTATGCTAAAAATCTTATAAATTCTATTGGGGGTATATCCAGTCTCCAACTCGCACCAAATGGCATTATTGAGCAAATATATCCTTTGAAAGGAAATGAGTCCGCGATCGGATTAGACATTTTTGCAGACCCCAAATATCGTGAAGCCGCGCTTATTGCTATAGAAGAACACAAAATTATCGCTATCGGCCCAATTTCTCTTGTACAAGGCGGTATAGCGATAATAAGCCGCTCACCAGCCTATTTATTTAAAGGGACTCAAAGAGAGTTGTTTTGGGGCTTTATTTCTGCGGTCATTAGCCTTGATGACCTTTTGGAATCCACTCGTCTTAAAGACCTTGAGAAAGATGGGTATCGATATTCTCTCTCACGTGTACACCCCGACAGCAAAAAAACGATTGTTTTTTCGCACTCAAAAAAGCCTCTTACTAACATCGTCGCAACAACGAAAATCCACTTACCTGTCGGTGTATGGGATCTTAAAATCAGCCGTGATCTAAACGATCGTCTAAAAGACAATTCGGTTTCAGGTTATTTTTTAAGTGTTCTTTCCGGCTTTTTTATTGCTTTAGCCCTCTATGGAATTTTGATACAACCTTTCCGCCTTAGAAAATTGGTCAAAGAGAAAACAACCGAACTACAAAGTCTCGCTTACAAAGACCCACTAACGAATTTACCTAATCGCCGCTATCTTAATGACTATCTTCCATCACTTTTGAGCGACAGCCAAAAGCGGCAAGAAAATGCGGCTTTCATTTACTTTGACTTAGATAACTTTAAGCGAATTAATGACACAATTGGCCATGATGTAGGCGATAAGGTTCTCGAGATTGTTGCGCAAAGACTACATAATCTGTGTCGTGAAACCGACAAAGTAGTGCGCTTAGGCGGTGATGAATTTGGTATCTTATTATGTAATATCAAAAACAAACAAGAGGCAAAAAAGCACGCTGAACGAATTTTAGCTCATATTCACACTCCTCTAGAAATTGCTTCCCGAGAGTTTATCCTCAGTACGTCTTTAGGCATTGCGATGATACCTGAACACGGTGATAGCCTTATTACTATCATGCAAAATGCAGATATTGCGCTTTACCAAGCAAAGCAGAACGGTAAAAATCGATATAGCTTCTACAATCACGAAATGAGAACTAAAGCACAAAACCTAGCAGAAGCAGAAGCAGATCTATCGAAAGCATTACAAAACAATGAATTCGAACTCTATTATCAGTCACAGTTTGATTTAAAAACAAAACAAGTTTTTGGTGCTGAAGCACTCATTCGTTGGAACCATCCTAAAAATGGATTAACCCTTCCAGATCATTTCATGGCGCTTGCCGAAAGTACTGGACACATTATTAAAATTGGCCAATGGGTACTAGAGAATGGAATTTCTTATTTAGCAAGACGAAGAGAAAAAGGGCTTCCGTACATTTTACTGCATGTGAACCTGTCTTCTTTGCAACTCGCTGATCCGAATTTTGTTTCTGTCGTAAAAACGCTACTTGATAAACACCAAGTCCCTGCACAATGGCTTGGCGTAGAAATAACGGAAACGGCCTTATTAAAAGATGTTGCTTTAGCCAAAACCACACTCCAAGCATTCAAGGACATGGGGATATGCATTGCCATTGATGATTTTGGCACCGGCTACTCTTCATTAGGACAGCTGAAGAATCTCCCTATCACCCTGCTTAAAATTGATCGTAGTTTTGTGGTAGATCTAGAAAAAGACCAAGCCAATAGACAAATTGTGGAAGCGATTGTTGCGATGGCTCATAAACTGGGTATTAAAGTATTAGCCGAAGGAATAGAAACCAAAGAGCAATGGGCAATATTGGAATCTTTTCAATGCGAATTTGGACAAGGCTATTATGTAAGCAAACCAATGACGGAAAAAGATTTTGATCAAGCGGATCTTATCGTCAAAAACATCTAAGCTTTGCTAATAAAATCTACTTGATCCACTTAGCGTCAGTTTAGATAAAACAATAATACACCGCATAAAAAAACCGATCATTTAATGATCGGTTTTTGTACGAATAACCATGAATAACCATGAATAACCATATAGTAGCGCTTGCGACTATTGAGTAATCAAATTAAGAAGCAAGGCAAATAGCACGACCATGTTCGTAGACTTCAACAAGCTCTTTATGAAGACTACAAATGGCTCTTTCGTAATCTTCTTCATCAACAACAAATTGCATATCTACTTGACGCATTGATTGGTGCATAGCGATGACGTTAACGCCTTGATCAGCAATGGCTTTTACTGCTTTTGCCAACATACCGGTCGTTTTCATATCACTGCCAATCGCTGAAACAATGGCCACTTTACGTTGAGTGATTTCCGCATCAGGAAATTGCTCATGAAGCACTCTCATCAACCGCTTTAGAATCTTCAAGTTAATGGCTAAGTAGTGAGTGATCGTATTGGCGTTAATATCCTTGGCGATAATATGAATATTAAACTGGCGTAGTACTTTCAGAATAGACACGTCAAACAGATCAATTTCGCCAGACATATCTTGATCAAATAACTCGACAGCAAACACACCACGAGAACCCGCAATAATTTCAACACATGGCTCATCACTAACATAATCGCCAGTAATCAATGTGCCTGTGTGCTCTGGTTCAAAAGTGTTTTTTACACGCAATGCGATATTGTTTTGGCGAAGGCCTTTTGCCGCTTTTGGATGGATAGCTTCCATGCCTAAATTTGCCAACTGATCAGCCACATCGTAGTTAGTGCGGCCAATAGGAACGGCTTTATTTTCACCAACCAAACGAGGGTCCGCACTACTTAAGTGAAATTCTTTATGAATAACTGCTTCACGCGCTTCTGTTAATACCGCGATACGGCTAAAGATCATTTCGCTGTAACCACGATCGAAGGTCGACATTAAGCCTGTTTCACTATGAGCGTAACCGGTTGCAATGGGTAGCTGGGTATCTAAATCGATACTTTTAAAAGTCTCTGATATACGCTCATCTAACATTACATGCTGAGTATTATTCCAGCCCGTTAGATCAACAAACACCGCATTTACACCATCACGCTGTAGCAAGGTAGCGGTATTCCAAGCACTGTGTGCTTCACCAATACTGGCTAACATTTCACGTACTGTCGATAAATGCTTACTAATCGAAAAATGGCCATGCTGACATAAGCGATGCAGATCATCTAAGCATTCGCGAGCGTCTTGTAATCGATGATGTATAAAGTCATTGGCTTTGTGCAACAACTCACCTTCGAATAAAGAGGCATTGATTGCTAGCATCGAATCGTAAACGTCTTGCAATGCAGCAGACCATGAGTCCTGCTTTCTGTCTTGAGCAAATAATGCATAAACGCCAGGTTCACCGGTTTTCTTATGCTCAAGTAGCTTATCTGTCATACCGCCATAGGCCGATACAACAAAAATGCGCTTATATAAATCGTCCGTTTGAACGGGTTTAAAAATTATATTGTCTCGAACCGATTGGTAGTCACTCATGGACGTACCACCGATTTTTTCAACTGTATGTAGTCCCATTATTTAACCTAATAAATTAAAGGGCTGAAAAGTGACTCCAGCCATGTTCAAAATCTGACGCTAATAGTGTCACAAGGCATGTCAAAAATTAAGTACAAAAGATACTTTTTAACGCTTCCCCCTTTGCATCAAGCTACGGCCTGTAATTACTGATTCGATAATCTGTAGATTTTATGGAATAAGTATTTGAGGAACGAGGTCATCAGTACATAATTCAGATTAATGGAGGGCAATAATAGCGACATGGTCAACACTTAGTGCAGGGGCATAATGTTCATAGAACAAGAATGGAAAACGCCCCACTTGAGACGTTTTTGATAGGCATTTTAATCAAGAAGTTCGTAGGCGCCTTCAGAGTTGTGTACTTCATCACCAGTAATCGGCGGATTAAAAACGCACGCCAATTTAAGTTCTTTAAACGCTCGCAAAGTATGCGCATCGTTTTTATCTAGCACATAAACCACACCCGGTTTAATCTGGTGTTTTTGACCCGTTTCACGACTTTCTACTTCACCTTCACCTGAAATACAGTACACAGACTCAAGATGATTCTGGTAATGCATATCAAAATCTTTACCTTCATAAATCGTCGTAATATGAAAAGAAAAGCCCATGTTGTCTTCTTTCAATAAAAGTCGAGTACTCTCCCAATTACCATCTGGGGATACAACACGGCGATCGGTCTTTTCGCATTCTGCTAAATCACGTGCAAACATTCTGTTCTCCTTATGATCGTTAGATCAATTAAATGCAGGTAGATAAATAACTACCGAAAGAAACTTGAGGTTTCGAGCTTACTATCTGTTTCACTCAAGAGGGAAGACACCGGCGTTAGGCGTTATGTCACCGATGTCTTAAGAAAAGAAACTAGACGGCGATGTCATAGTTCTCATCAAAGTAGCTTTTCGCTTCTGGCATATCGTCTTCTTTAGCACAGATTTCACGAATGGCATTTTCAAGAATATCGATACCCTCTTTAAGAACATCATCACTAATAATCAGCGGACATAAAAACTTCACCACCTGATCATCTGCGCCTGATGTTTCTATCATCAGACCATTCTGGAAGCATTTTTTAGTAATTTTACTGGCTAATTCACCACTCACACAGTTAATACCACGCATCATTCCGCGTCCTTGTAGAATGAAGTTGCCTTCACCATATTGATCAACGATGGCCTGAGTGCGGGTATGAATGTAATCGCCTTTGCGCTTAATGTCTTTTTCGAACGCATCGTCTTTCCAGAAGGTATCAATGGCCGCTTTCGCGGTAACAAACGCTAAGTTATTACCACGGAAAGTACCGTTGTGCTCACCAGGTTTCCATTCATCCAGCTCAGGCTTCATAAGAACCACGGCAAATGGCAAACCATAACCACTCAAGGATTTAGACATGGTAACAATGTCTGGGGTAATGCCAGCGTCTTCAAAACTAAAGAAAGTACCAGTTCGGCCACAGCCCGCTTGAATATCATCAACAATCATCAACACATCGTGTTTTTTACAAACGGCTTCTAAGTTTTGTAACCAACCAAAGCTAGCCGCATTGATGCCACCCTCGCCTTGTACCGTTTCAACAATGACAGCAGCTGGAAGATCAACACCACTACTGGAATCGGTTAGCACCTTATCTAAATATTCTGTGGTTTCGATACCATCACCTAGATAGCCATCAAAAGGTACGGTAGAAACACCAGCGCCAAGACTCGTCCCTGCTGCACCACGGTGATGAGAGTTACCTGTTACTGACAGCGCCCCCAAACTACAACCATGGAAACCATTAGTGAAACTAACGATGTTTTCACGGCCAGTAACATTACGCGCTAACTTCAGAGCAGCTTCTACTGCATTGGTACCTGTTGGCCCAGTAAATTGCATCATGTACTGGAGTTTTCGTGGCTTCAGAATGTTTTCATTAAAGCTTTCCATGAATGCCGCTTTGGCCTTGGTGTGTAAATCTAGACCATGGGTAATACCGTCTTCCATAATGTATTCAATCAATTTTTCTTTGAATATTGGATTATTATGGCCATAGTTTAGAGTGCCAGCACCCGCCAGAAAATCGATATATTTATTGCCATCTTCATCAAATAAATGCGCGCCTTGTGCACGATGAAAAATACGTGGAAATGCTCGTGCGTAGGATTGTACTTCTGACTCAAGTTCTTCAAAAATTTTCATACTATGGCTTCTCTTAACGTTAAATTACGGTAATCAATACAAAACAGGGATCAGGACGCCTTATTTAAAAAGGACCGATACGAACCAAATATTCTGTGTCATGCTTACCTTGGAAATGCGTGTTTTCATCAAACTTAACCGATTCTTCTAATGGAGCATTTAGCTGTTTTGCTAAGCTTCTAAAAAGCGCCCATGAACCTGCATTTGATTTCGTGATTGTGGTTTCAATGTAGTGGACCTCAGCGCAGATCGAGCGCTCTAAAATAGAGGTCAACATCTTCTTCGCAAGCCCTTTTCCGCGAGCAGATTCGCCCACAGCAACCTGCCACACAAATAATGTGTCTGTTTTCAAGGGGACTAAGTAGCCGGAAATAAATCCCACCAGCACGTTATCTGCACGTGCCGCAATACTTGTGTCACTAAAATGATCACATTGAAGTAAGTTGCAATAAACCGAATTAGTATCTAGTGGGGAACAATCGGCAACCAATTGATTAACGAACATTCCATCTAGTGCACTCGGTTTTTTTAGCTCTAACTTTTCTACTGTCATACCTTTACCCATTAGACAACAAAACAATAAATCAATATGAAGCAGCTCAAAATACAAAAAATCGCCTTAAATAAAGCGAATACGTCTGTAAAATTAGAATTTAAAAGCAATCAATTGATTTGATGTCTAAGCATTCTAGCGATTTAAAACTTTATGTCCAGAACTTATTTACAGCACTAATGTTTTGTCGTGGAATGAATTTTAACGTAATACATCTCTATACCTTGCTATCACTCGCTTAGCACGAAATATCAAGATTCTTCATTTTTGGGTAAAAAAATGTCATTTTTTGTTGCATGATGCGTTCAAAATTCGGAAAATCTCGCCCCTAAATAAAGTATCCCCTCAAAATAGACCTCTTAAATAAAGTGGGAATTATTGAAAGGTCTTAACAAGAAGAAACTTTATTCGCTGTTTATTTATTTTATTTTCAACTATTTAGAGATTTTTTATGCAAGAAAAAACATCCATCCAAGGCTCGTGGGCGAGTCGCTGGATTTTTATTATGGCCGCAACAGGGTCTGCTGTTGGTTTAGGCAATATTTGGAAATTTCCTTACATTACAGGTGAAAATGGCGGGGGAGCTTTTGTACTCGTTTACCTTATCTGTATTTTGCTAGTAGGTATTCCAATCATGATGACAGAAGTCTTCATTGGTCGTCGAGCTCGCAAAAACCCCGTTCATGCGTTGGAAGATGTTGCAGAAGAATCTGGAAAGTCTCGCGCTTGGGGATTAATTGGCATGATGGGGATGCTTTCTGGCGCACTTATCTTTTCCTTTTACTCAGTTGTAGCTGGCTGGGTACTTCACTATATAAAAGCGATGGCAACTGGTGAATTAGCTGGCGTTAATTCCGATCAAGCCGGCGCCGCCTTCAATGCCCTGCTAGCAGACCCAATGACCTTACTTGGCTGGCATACATTGTTCACCATTATGACAATTATCGTGGTTGCCCGAGGCGTAAACAAAGGCCTTGAATTAGCCACCCGCATTATGATGCCTGCATTATTCATCCTATTATTCGTACTATTTTGCTACGCAATAACAACCGATGGTTTCTCCGCTGGTTGGCACTTCATGTTTGATTTTGACTTTAGCAAGTTAACTTGGGATTCTGTATTGGTTGCTCTTGGGCACTCCTTCTTTACCCTATCACTTGGTATGGGCACTATCATGGCTTATGGCTCTTATATGCCAAAGCAGGGTTCAATCGGCAGAACAGTACTAGCCATTGGTGCATTAGACACCTTAGTAGCATTAGTCGCTGGCCTATGTATTTTCCCTATTATTTTTGCTAACGGAATGGATCCAGCAGCAGGCCCAGGTCTGATGTTTATTTCCTTGCCTGTTGCCTTTGGGCAAATGCCAGGCGGCCAATTCTTTGGCTTCCTATTCTTTATTCTAGTGGGTGTTGCTGCTTGGACTTCTGCAATTTCTCTAATGGAACCGACTGTTGCTTACCTAGTCGAGCGCTTTAAAATGGCACGTTGGAAAGCATCTATTGCTCTAGGCGTCGTTGTTTGGGCATTGGGCATTGCGTGTCTTGGTTCTTTCAGTTTTATGAGTGGTTTCACTATCTTCGGTAAAAACACATTCGACTTCTTAGACTATGTGACTGCGAATATCATGATGCCTCTTGGCGGCATTTTGACAGCGATCTTTGCAGGTTGGTTAGTGAAGAGTCAATTTTCTAAAGAAGAGCTTAGCATTTCCGAGGTTTTTTATGCCTTTTGGCGTTTTGCGATTCGCTTCATTGCACCGATCGCTATCGCGGTTGTATTTTACTTGAATCTATAATTAGACTTAATAAACGTAAAAATCCCAACTAGCATAGGTTAGTTGGGATTTTTTTTGAAAACTCATCATTGACCTTGTACATTTTAAGAAAAGCTACATTGCTCTTAATGCATAACTTTCACTTGTTGCTTGCCAAGCGTTATTGAACGATCGCTTAGCAGGTGATTCTGTATATTTAGTCCAGATTTTCTCATGGAAATAAAACGCAACGGTATTAACGGCTGGCTCGACAATGGCAAGTATTCCACCCACCACAAAACTGCCTGTTATTAAGTAAGCAACCGTAAAAGCAATACTGAAATGCATAGCCGCAAAGGTTAAAGTCTTAGTCATGTAAGTCTCCTAGTAATTTATTCACTAAGATTACTGGAAACCCTTTAATATAAAAAATATATTATAAATATCAGTCTGATAGTTTTTTTATTTAATCAAGGCTGCTTTATCAAGGATAGCAGCCACTCCCTCTAAAGCCTCTGAATGGACACTCACCTGCTTGAAACTTGTCATTTTTTTGCTATTCACCGCCAACCAAAAACTGGCACCAATAAGTGAAATAGGTTTCCCCCACTCTGCCAAAGACGCCATTAACTCAGCCGATCTTGAGGCTAACTCACTCTCACAAAAAGCCACAACACCCGTTGGATTAATTCCCTTTATTAAATCCTGCCAATCTTGATCTGACGACATATTAGGCAGCACTCGGCAAGAATAGCCATGATCACTCAAAATAGCGGATGTCATGTAACACCATAGTGCCTGCTGACCTGACAGCCCTGTTATCAGTAGTATCGGAGCAGCCGTGTGTTGATTTTTAAGCGATGACAGCCTATTCGTTAAGCTACGAGTAAGAACCGCCTCACAAAAACGTCCATGAACACTTACACCTAACTGCTTTAAGCTTGGTAGTATCCAGTTTTGAATAGCAATTAAAGGAGGATATTGAGAAAAAATCTGCTGATAAAGGTGTTCTATTTTATCTTCTTCAAAATGCAGAGACATATGAACTAGCGCGGCTTGCCACTCAAGCCATTCGTCAGCTGGTATTACATTTTCAATATTCTCATTTTGATCAAGTAACGCTCTTACTTTACTGACCGCTACCCCTTGGTTAATCCAACGAACAATATCGTCAACTCGAGTCACATCCTCCTCACTATAAAGACGATGACCTTTCTCTGTGCGCTTAGGCTTAAGTAAGCCATAACGCCGCTCCCATGCCCTTAAGGTAACGGAGTTCACGCCAGTTTTGGTAGATAGTATACGGATCGGAAAATACGCTTGCTTCTCTTCCATACCCCATTCTCTTTCATCTTGGCTCACTCTCTTACTTCCTTCTTCGGTTAAGGGGCTGTCACTACTTCATCTCAATAAAAATAATTCAGCCATTTGAGATTCTTCAATTAAGATAAAAATATTGTACATTTATTTTTTTGTACAATAATATTGCATTTATTATACAGAAGACTATATTGTACAACAAGAAGTGATACAAAAAATGAAGATGTACAAGAAAATAAACGAAATTTGCGATTAATTGCGCCACGCACCATCTAAGCGTGAGTGTCACTAATAATTCGGTTTGGAGAACAACATGACAACAACAAAACACATTTCAGAAGACTTTTTCTCTGCAGATAAGTTACAGCACAAAATTCCGGTAGGAATAAGTGCCTGCTTACTTGGTGACAATGTGCGTTTCAATGGTGGTCACAGCCGATCAGATTATTGTGACGCCACTTTAAGTGATTATTTTGACTATCAGAAGTTTTGCCCTGAAGTGGCCGCTGGGTTTGGAACGCCAAGACCGACACTACGCTTAGAAGGCAATCCACAAGACCCTCGCATGACTTACTCAAACCAAAAAGGCGGAGACATTACCCACACTTTTATGGAAGCAAGCCTTCCTTACATTGATAAGCTTGCTCATTTAGATGGCTATATACTGATGAAAAACTCACCAAGCTGCGGCCTAGAACGTATTAAAGTGTATCAAGAGAATGGCCATCCTCACATGCAGCGCACCTCTGGTTTATTTACGAAAGCTTTGAGAGAGCGCTATCCACTATTGCCAGTAGAAGAAGATGGTCGACTGAATGACCCGTTACTAAAAGAAAACTTTTTGATGCGTGTTTTTGCCCATCACGAATTTCGCCATTGCGTAGAAATCGCACCAAGCATGAAATCCTTGATTGAGTTTCACAGCCGCTATAAATACCTTGTCATGGCTCACTCGCAACCAGCCTACAAGATGCTAGGAAAAATGCTTTCGGGGAATGACCCTAGGTCACTTATGGAGCTAAAAGACGCTTATTTTCGCGCTTTTATGACCACGTTATCAAAGCCTGCAAAACGTAAAAATCACTGCAATGCATTGATGCATTTGGTCGGTTATTTAAAGCGTTCTGTGGATGTTTCAATTCGCAAAGACATTCTCGGTGTGATCGAGCAATACCGTCGCGGTGAAGTGAATCTAGCAACACCTATTACTTTGCTTAATCACTACTTGAGTCACTACGGCAGTCAGTACGTCAAAGAGCAACGATACTTTGCCCCTTATCCGAGCGCGCTAGGAATTCGAAATGCTATCTGAGGACGTTAAAATGGACATCAAACAATTAGTATGGCTACGTAATGACCTGCGCTGGTTAGATAATCCAGCGCTGTATTATGCGGCGTTAGAAGGCAACATTCGCGTTGTGGTAACCGCCACACCAGAACAGTGGAAAATACACAATGAATCCAGCGCTAAAACCAGTTTACGTGCAGGTTTAATTCGTACGCTTTTTAGAAAACTAGCCAGCTTTGGGATTCCCGCTGACTTAATCACGGTGGCAAGCTTTCATGACATACCAGGCGCTCTTGAATCTTATTGCTTAACTCATGAAATCAAACACGTTTGGTTTAATCAGGACATTCCGATTCATGAGCAACAAAGAGATCAGAAAGTTAGTATACAACTAGGCACCCAAGGTATTAAAACGCACCCACAAAATACCGATTTAATGGTACCAAATCCCGTTTTAAGCCAACAAGGAACACCATTCAAAATCTTTACACCGTTCTTTAAACGCTGGTTGACACTGCTGTCTGCTCAAGACTGGCAGCCACTGCCAAAACCTAAAATCCAAAATACAGCTATTGAATATGTCGAACCAGATATTCGCTGGGCAACAACATACAGAGAAGACATTTGGGCGCCAGATCAAGAGGAAGCCCAACAAAAATTATGGCATTTTTGTTATACAAAAGAAGAGCGCTATCAAGAGCAACGTAACTACCCTGCTACTCCTGGCACAAGTTCGCTATCACCTTATCTTGCTTTAGGGGCGCTGGGGCCAAGGGAGTGTTTATTTGCTATTCAGTACGCTTGTGACAATAAAGGCGGTAATTGGAAAGACAGCATTTGGTTAAAAGAGCTCGCTTGGCGTGATTTTTATCGCCAGTTAATGGGGAACTTCCCATTTCTTGCCATGGGCAAACCTTTCAAGCCAGAAACTGATTTTATTCGGTGGAACCAAGATGAATCATTATTTCTCGCATGGACCCAAGGAAATACAGGTTTTCCGATTGTAGATGCAGCCATGAGGCAGCTGAATCAAACTGGCTGGATGCACAATCGTCTGCGTATGATTGCAGCAAGCTTTTTAAGTAAATTAATATTTGCTGATTGGAGAAAAGGCGAAAAGTATTTTATGGAACACCTTATTGATGGCGAATTTTCATCCAACAATGGCGGCTGGCAATGGAGCGCATCAACTGGATGTGATGCGGCCCCTTATTTCAGAGTATTTAACCCAACTCGTCAATCAGAAACCTATGATTCAAATGGTGATTTTATCCGTCGATTTGTTCCCGAGCTAAAAGATTTGGATGCAAAATCCATTCATAATCCATCTCATTCTCAAAGATTAGAGTGCGGTTATTCGCTGCCTATCATTGATTATAAAACAACGCGTATAGCCGCTATTGCCGCATTCTCAGAGTTAAAAAACATGAGATAACGGCATTTAGATTTTCATTTTTTCCATTAAGCACTAAGAAGCGATTAACTTTCCTATTTATAAAATAACCACTATCATTAGAGCTATAAATTATTTATCTTATAAAAGCATTACTTGGCTAAAGTTATTAATTATAAAGAGTTTAATAGATGCCTTTGAAAGCATATAATCTGCAAAAATTTTAATGGAAATACAAGCAAGATGTCAGACCCTCAACACTTACACGATGTGCTGGTTCACTTAAGACGAATCATCCGCGCCACAGACTTACAATCGAAACGAGTTGTAAAGGCGTGCGGTCTTACGATCCCTCAAATTATGGTTCTTCGTTCAATAGAAGAACTGGGGGATGTCACTGTCCGCAAAATTTCAGACAGCGTTTCACTGAGCCAAGCGACAGTTACCACCATCCTAAACCGCCTAGAGGATAGGAAAGTAGTAGAGCGTGTTCGTGTACAAAAAGATAAACGCATTGTTAATGCAAGGCTCACAGAGGCTGGTCGATCAATTTTAAAAACCACCCCTCCTTTGCTCCATGAAAAATTCATCGGTGAATTTGAATCTTTACAAGGATGGGAGCAAACTCAAGTACTTTCTTCATTGCAAAGAATTGCGATTATGATGGATGCAGAAGGCCTTGATGCAGCCCCACTATTGGACATAAACTCCCCAAATTTATAGCTCTATTTAGCTAATAGAAAGCTCACCAACGCAAGATGGTGAGCTTTTTTTGCTCAAAAAAAGAACAACCTAACTGAAAACAGTTCTTATTCATCCCATTTTTCCCGCATAAAGAATCCTTTTTCTCCATAAATATGACAAATATTTGATAAAATCCATTAGACGTGTAAACTAATTTTAGTTTGATGACTAATAATTAAAAATCACAACAGGAACCTAATCATGTATACCAAAAGTATTATTGCGGGAATTTTAACGCTTGCCGCTACCTCCTCATTTGCAGCAGCAGACAAATGCGGCAAGGTTCAAATTGCAGAAATGAACTGGAACTCAGCGTCGTTAATGGCGAATGTTGATAAATTTATTTTGAATAATGGCTTTGATTGTAACGCGGACTTAATTCCCGGTGACACCATGCCAACCAGTACATCCATGATTGAAAAAGGCCAACCAGATATAGCGCCTGAAATGTGGACTAACGCCGTTCAAGAACTGATTGATCGCGGAGTTAAAGAGAAACGTCTTAGCATTGCCGGCGCCTCTTTATCTGATGGCGGTGAAGAAGGTTTTTGGGTTCCTAAATACATGGTAGATAAAGACCCGTCACTGGCAACTATTCAAGGCATTATCAAGCACGCGAAAGAATTCCCTAACCCAGAAGACAGTTCTGTATCGGCATTTTATGGTTGCCCGCCAGGATGGGGCTGCCAAATATCTTCAGGTAATCTATTTAAAGCTCTTAAGCTAAAAGACGCTGGCTTCGAATTGATTAACCCAGGCTCTTCTGCCGGTTTATCTGGCTCTTTGAGTCGCGCCTATGAACGTAAAGAACCTTGGTTTGGTTATTACTGGGCACCAACAGCCGTACTAGGTAAATACAAAATGGTGAAAGTAGACTTTGGCTCAGGTGTTCACCCTAAAGAATACATTAATTGTATTACCAAAGATGACTGCCTAGATCCAAAAGTAACCATGTTTCCACCCTCTCCTGTTTACAGTGTAACAACGACGGAGTTTGCTAAAAAAGATCCTAAGGCTTATGCCTATATTGCTAAGCGCTCTTTCACAAATGCGCAAATGAACAAATTGTTAGCATGGATGGAAGACAACCAAGCAGACGGTCAATACGCAGCTGAAAACTTCATGTTGAACCATAAAGACATTTGGTCTAAATGGGTAAATAAGGACGTTCAAGCAAAACTTGAAAAAGCGCTCGACAAGCTATAACTGGTTGAGATTGAATGGGCTATACAAGTGTGTAGCCCATTCTTTTGTTTTACTCTTTGAGAATTCATTATGATAGACAGCTCCTGGTTAACAGAATTTCCAGACATGAGCCGACGAGACCTTCTGGCAATACGACAAACTCTCGATGGCGCCTACCGATCCTTTTCCCGCGCCTACGGTCAGTCAATCGAAGACTTTTTTAACCCACTTTTACATTTCCTCGTGTGGTTCGAACACCTTTTAATACAAACACCTTGGTGGATTGTATTAGCGGTTATTGTTGGGTTAGTTTTTGCTGCAACAAGATCATGGAAATTATGTGCCGGCGTTCTCGCCTCGTTTCTCGCCATCGGCTATTTTGGTATGTGGGAAAATACGATGCGAACCCTAAGCATCATTACTGTCTGTACGATTCTTTCTATTTGCATTGGCATACCTATTGGTATTTTGATGGCGCGATCGGATAGAGCGAGGTCAATCATTACCCCTCTCCTCGACATAATGCAAACCATGCCGGCGTTTGTGTATCTAATTCCTGTGGTTATGCTACTGGGGATTGGTAAAATCCCTGGCGTTATCGCAGTCATCATTTATGCGATCCCTCCTGTGATTCGCTTAACAAATTTAGGCATACGCCTAGTAAACAAAGATACGTTAGAAGCGGCAACGGCTTATGGCGCTACAGCAACTCAACGACTGTTTGGCGTTCAAATTCCTTTAGCAATGCCAACTATCATGGCAGGAATAAACCAAACTATCATGATGGCACTAGCAATGGTTGTGGTTGCTTCCATGATCGGTGTTAAAGGCTTAGGACAACCTGTATTGAAATCTATCACTAACCAGTACTTCACTCTCGGGCTACTAAACGGCCTTGCGATTGTAGCACTGGCCATTATTTTCGATCGTGTTTCTCAGACCTATGCAAAACGCGCGCAAAGACATATGGAAGGAACTGAGAATGGATAATAACCGAGAAACATTAATAGAAATTGAAGGCCTTTATCAAATATTCGGTCCAACGCCTAATAACGTGCTACCTAAAGTAAAAGCGGGCGCAAGTAAAGAAGATATACTGGCTGAAACCGGTCACACGGTTGGTCTTCAAGATATTAACTTAACCGTAAAACGCGGTGAAATTTTTGTCATCATGGGACTTTCCGGATCGGGAAAATCCACGCTAATTCGCCACTTTAACCGCCTTATTGATCCTACTGCCGGTAAGATTAAAGTAAGTGGCGAAAATATCATGGAATTGTCGCCAAAAGACTTAATCACCTTCCGCCGACATAAAATGGCGATGGTTTTCCAGCATTTTGGCCTTATGCCACACCGCTGCGTGCTTGATAATGTGGGCTATGGCTTGCTCATTAAAGGTGAAAAAAGAGCTGAGTGGAAACCAAAAGCGGTTTCTTGGTTAGACGCTGTCGGCTTGTCAGGCTATGAAGATCAATACCCATCACAGCTTTCAGGTGGACAACAACAGCGCGTAGGCCTTGCCCGCGCCCTTTGTACTGACGCCGAAATCCTATTAATGGATGAAGCCTTTTCAGCACTTGATCCTTTAATCCGAAGCGACATGCAAGAACAGCTAATAGAGCTACAGGAAAACCTACAAAAGACGATTATCTTTATTACCCATGACCTAGATGAAGCATTACGCTTAGGCGATAGAATTGCGGTATTAAAAGATGGCAAACTTGTGCAAATTGGCACACCTGTCGATATCATGCTCCACCCAGCTGATGACTACGTACAAGCCTTTGCTAAAGATGTTAACCGAGCAAGGGCACTAAGCGTGCAAACCATCATGACACCAAATACAGAGAAGCTCGTCGCTAACACAGCGGCAGAAGCCAAGGCTAATTTTCCTAAAAATAAAGAATATGCTTTTGTATTTGATAACGATGGCTACCAAGGCGTGCTGACTAGAGAGAAACTTGAGAGCCTAGAAGATGAAGCCCCCTTGAAAGGCGCTTTGCATCATATTGAATCCGTACGTCCAACTGATTTGCTACAGAAAGTTATTCCGCTTTCTCTTAACTCTCGCTTTGATTTACCTGTTATTAATAAGTCAGGTGAATTAAAAGGCAGATTAGAGGCATCTAAATTAGCCGATGTATTATCTCCTAAGTAATGACTATCGCATTATTATATTAGCAGCGAAATATTCATAACAATGACAAATAAAAATGGCCGCAAATCGCGGCCATTTTTTGTATCGAATAACAGTACGTTATTTTAAATTCAATACATCTTGCATGTCATACATAGCCGCCGATTTACCTGACAGCCATTTAGCTGCACGTACTGCACCTTTAGCAAAGGTCATACGACTACTGGCTTTATGAACGATCTCAATACGCTCACCTTCTGTTGCAAACCAAACACTATGCTCACCAACAACATCACCAGCACGAATCGTTTCAAAACCGATTTCTTTTTGTGTCCGTGCACCAGTCTGACCTTCTCGACCATACACTGCACACTCTTTCAGATCGCGCCCCAAGGCCTCGGCCACTACCTCACCCATACGTAGCGCCGTGCCTGACGGTGAATCCACCTTGTGTCTATGATGTGCTTCTACAATTTCAACATCGTAGTCATCACCTAGGATTTCAGCGGCCGTGGCTAACAATTTCAGCGTCAAATTCACGCCGATGCTCATATTAGGCGCAAAAACAACGGGAGCTTGTTTGGAAAAGGACGTTAATGCTGCCTTCTCTTCATCATTTAGGCCCGTAGTTCCGACTACTATGGCTTTATTATGCTGCGCGCAAAATGCGGCGTTCTCTAACGTAAGCGCAGGCGTTGTAAAATCGATCAGCACATCAAAATCCGCAACACAAGCATCTAACGATGACACTGCAGCCACCCCTAGCTTACCAATTCCTGCAATTTCACCGGCATCCGCACCAACAAGTGAGCTGCCTGATTTCACAATCGCCGCACCAAGAGAAACGCCTTCTGCTTCATTGGCTGCAATAATTAAATTCTTTCCCATGCGCCCAGACGCACCGATAACTGCTATTCGCATCTTCTTTCACCCTTAACAATAGATTGCGCAAACCATAACAAATACTGACAAGTTTCTCAGCTACTAATGCCATTAAAAAAGCCCAGAAGCTCACTTAACGATAAACGCTAAGCCAGTCTTCTAGGCTTTTATCTAAAGCACTTTCCGCTTCTTATTTAAGACTTCATACGCTCAGCTAAATTTCCTTGCTCGTAAGCCTCTTCTTCAATGTGTGCAATATTCGTCACGGTATTTTCCGCACGCTCAATACTGGCCAAACTTAGGGCATCCACTTCTTGCATCTGATCATTCAGATCTCGCGCGACACTTGCCTGCTCTTCTGACGAAACATTAATTTGCGCGGTCATTTCAACAATGTGCTTAATAGCCGACTCTATTGTCCGCATCTTCTCAGCCACTTGCTCCACTCGGCTTACGCCTTCTTGTGCAACCACGCTGCCTTTATCAATCGCTCGAGTCACATCAGAGGTGTTTTTCTTCAGTTCTTCAGTCATTTCGTTAATGCTTTGGGTAGCCGTTTGAGTTCGGATCGCAAGCGCTCGAACTTCGTCTGCAACAACGGCAAAACCACGACCCGCTTCACCCGCTCGCGCTGACTCGATCGCCGCGTTCAAAGCAAGTAAGTTGGTCTGATCAGCAATATCACTGATCGAATTCACTACGTTATTAATGTTATCGCTACGCTCTGTCAAAATGTCAACAACCGCCTTCGCCGCTGATATTTCAGCATAAACCTGTCTCATCGTATCGCCAGTATCCAGCGCTAAAGTTTGACTTTCACGAGCAGCAATAGCGACCGATTCAGTTGCTTCTGCCGCGCGACCGACGTGCTCTGCAACATCGTTCACACTTTGTAAAAGCTGTGAGCTTGCGGCTACTACGCTTCTAAATGTATCCCGCTGTTTCGTAAAGTTATCCAAGTTCGTCGCCACACTAACTTTAACGCTAGAAGCACGCTTACGTAACTGCTCAGACCCTTCAAGTAAGCGATAACGAAATGTGTTGCCCGCAGCATCTTGATGGATATGAGCGAAACGCACTGCGGCTTTATTACCAATGGTTTTACAATATAAATACTGACCGATTGGGTTCTGAGCTTCGACTGGTAGGTGCTGCAATATGACGCCTAATGATTGTTTTTGGATTAGTAAGAACCACACACCAAGAACGCCAGCTACTCCTCCTATAACCTGCAATGACAAGCTTGCTGACAATAAAGCAATCGCTGCCATCAGCACCACGACAAACATCAAAGGCCACACACTATTAGCAAAAAATGACGCTACCTTAGTGCCTGTAGATATCGCATTTTTCCCTGCATTCAGTCGATCATAAAACATTTGTGCGTGATTAATTTCTTCGCGCGTTGCTTTACGACGCACTGATTCATAACCAATGATTTTTCCGTTATCTAGCAAAGGACTAACATGGGCACTTACCCAATAATGATCACCGTTTGTGCAACGGTTTTTCACTAGCCCCATCCAGCTATTGCCTTTTTTCAAGTGACTCCACATATCAGCAAACACCGCTGGCGGAACATCTGGATGACGAATAACGTTGTGCGCTTTACCAATTAATAATTCACGCTCATAGCCGGCCACATCACAAAAGTGATCATTAACAAAGGTAATACGCCCTTTTGTATCCGTACTTGAGACAATCTGATAATCCGCAGGGAAATCATATTCTTTGTTCGTAACAGGCATTTTTTTCATAAATAGTTCCTGGTCTCTTTATCATATTATTGGCCACTATTCTTGTGGCTTCATTGTCAACTTTATGGAGAATTCACATAAACGAGATACTTAGCTAATGACACTTAATCGTCATCAAAATCACGGTAAGCATCCGGAGCAAGATCTTCAAATCGAGTGTATTTGCCTACAAAAGCCAAACGGCAAGTTCCTATCGGGCCATTACGCTGCTTACCTATAATGATTTCAGCGATGCCCTTATGAGGCGAATCTTCATGATAAACTTCATCACGATAAACGAATGAAATCACATCCGCATCCTGCTCTATCGCACCAGACTCACGCAAATCCGAGTTAACCGGACGCTTATTAGGTCGGTTCTCCAAGCTACGGTTAAGCTGAGAAAGCGCCACAACTGGGCACTCCATTTCTTTAGCAAGCGCTTTCAAGGAACGAGATATTTCAGAAATTTCGTTAGTACGACCTTCTGTATAACCTGGTATTTGCATCAGTTGAAGGTAATCGATCATGATCATAGCAACAGTACCGTCACCATGCTCACGAGCAATTCGACGAACACGAGAGCGCATCTCGGTTGGGCTAATACCTGCCGTATCATCAATGAACAATTTGCGGTCTTTCAGCATTTTGACCGCTGACATTAATTTATCCCAATCCTCTTGTACCAACTGACCGGAACGCATGCGCGTTTGGTCAATCCGCCCTAAAGAAGACAACATACGCATCATGAGCTGCTCGGAAGGCATCTCAAGACTGAAAACAACCACTGGTTTATCCGTGATCATGGTGGCATTTTCCACCAAGTTCATCGCAAATGTCGTTTTACCCATAGATGGACGACCTGCGACAATAATCAAGTCAGACTTTTGCATGCCCGCTGTCATGCCATCTAAGTCGGTAAATCCTGTGCTCAGGCCAGTAATAGCCCCTTCTTGATGATAAAGCTCATCAATCTTATCCACAGTCGCACTCAAAATATCAGAGACAATACGAGGGCCACCTTTTTTCTCACCGCCTTCGGCAATTTGAAAGATTCGGCGCTCGGCTTCATCTAATACTTCGGCAGCCGTCATCCCTTCAGGGTGAAAAGCTCTGGCTGAAATCTCGTTGGTGGTAGAAATAAGGCGGCGTAGGATCGAACGCTCTCGAACAATATCAGCATAAGAACCGATATTGGATGCACTCGGGGTCGCTTCTGCCACTTCGATCAGGTAAGCCATACCTCCAATGGATTCTAAGTCCCCACGCTTATCTAGGCGTTCACCGATGGTCACTACATCAATAGGCTCTGATTCATCCGCTAAGCGCGCAATCACAGTAAAGATAAGTTTATGCTCTGGTCGATAAAAGTCGTCGGCAATAACCAGCTCAGACACTTTTTCCCATGCTTGTGGGTCTAGCATCAAACCACCAACGACAGAGCGTTCGGCTTCGATTGAATAAGGAGGTAGTTTGATAGAAGCTATTTCAGAATCGTTTAATTGCACGTAAAACACCCAAAGCGGAATAGTAAAATAACAGGGAGATTAGCTTATCATGCTAATAAAAAAAGGGCATCTTGCATTAAGCAAGACACCCTTTTTTATTGATCAGTTTTCGTCGAAACGAATTACTGAGCAACAACTTCCAAAGTAACAGTAACAACCACTTCTGGATGCACTTGAATATCAACTTCGAAAGAGCCTGTGTGGCGAATAGCACCTTCAGGAAGACGAATCTCCGCTTTGGCTACTGCAACTTCAGCAGAAATCACTTCAGCAATATCGCGAGTACCGATAGAACCAAAAAGCTTACCTTCATCACCAGCATTTGCTTCGATTTTGAAAGTTTTGCCAGCCAAAGTTAAAGCTCGAGCTTCAGCAGCGGTTGTACGCTCAGCAGCTTGCGCTTCAAGTTCAGCACGACGCTCTTCAAAGCTAGCCAAGTTAGCTTTAGTTGCCATTACGGCTTTTCTGTTCGGAATCAAAAAGTTACGAGCATAACCTGGTTTAACGACTGCAACGTCACCAATACCGCCTAGCTTGTTTACTTTGTCGAGTAGAATAACTTCCATCTCGATCACCTCTAATTAATCAATCACTATCACTTGATGCTGGATGATTTATCTTGGATCCGTTCTCGTATATTTACAAAACTATCAACCACACTCAGTATGATTAATATGTTTACGAAATACACATTTAGAACAAAAAATCCTACAAGATAAAACGCAATTAGCCCAACAATCCCAATTCTTTTTTTTGCTAGAATACCATGTACTAATGCAATGCCTGGCAACACTAATGCTGGAATAGCTGCTTGAGATAAAACAAGGTACGGCCCGCCTAGACTTTCACCTAGCAACACCATTGCACCTAACACCAAGCTAAACGCTAAAGGCAGTCTTAAATGATGAAACTCATCACGTAACCCACCTGGATTATAGAGCCCTGCTTGCCATTTTCTCGCTAAGAATAACGAAGTTACGGCTATCATCGCCTGAATAATGGACAAAGCCACTACCGCTTGATGAAAGATGACACCTTTATCAGGCATCTTCACCCCTTCTGATGTCATGACTCGCTGAATAAGTGAAGTCACTAAGTTCAACATGTCCGACATAAGTAAAGGCAGCAGGAAAGAGCTAATGACGGCAATAAAACTACCAGCCAATAACACCCAACTCCACGACGTTGTCACCCTAAGTAAACAGGCTAACAATGTCACGTTAATCAACACCATTAATGTTGTCGCATCACCTTGGAGTGCCCACAATACTATTGCAGGTAAACAGCCCCAAGCTAATACAGGTATTCCTTCTTTTACACCTTTACGAAGCACTACCAAACCAATAATGGCGGCAGATACCCAAAACAGTAAGGGGATGATACTGAAAACAGCAACGCCAATAACGGCATTGCGCGGACGTGTCATAACCCATTTCGCTAAAGCGCTCATTTTGGTACTTCGTTCCACCTATTAATTAAAGTGGCTATCAGTGTAAGGAAGCAAAGCAATGTAGCGAGCGCGTTTGATCGCAGTCGCTAGTTGACGCTGGTAACGTGCCTTAGTGCCAGTAATACGGCTAGGTACGATTTTACCAGTTTCAGTAACATAACCTTTCAGTGTTTCTAGATCTTTATAATCGATCTGTTTAACGCCTTCTGCTGTAAAACGGCAGAATTTACGACGACGAAAAAAACGAGCCATACGTGTCTCCTAATAAAAATATTGATTAATCTTCAGATTCTTCAGCAACAACTTCTTCAGTTGTTTCGTTGTTACGCTCTTCACGTTGAGGAGCAGAACGACGATCTTCACGACCTTCAGAAGCTTTAATAGGAGATACATCTGTAACCGCATCTTTACAACGAATCACCAAGTTACGGATGATTGCATCGTTATAACGGAAAGTATCGTTCAATTCAGCTAAAACACTGTCAGAACACTCAATGTTCATAAGAACATAGTGTGCTTTGTGAATTTTGTTGATTGGGTAAGCTAGTTGACGACGGCCCCAATCTTCTAAACGGTGAACTTGTCCACCATCTTCAGTGATTAGGTTGGTGTAACGCTCAACCATTGCTGGTACTTGTTCGCTTTGATCTGGGTGAACCAGAAAGACGATTTCATAATGACGCATTTAAGCTCTCCTTATGGATTCTAGTCTCTACGCCCCCCCTGTTATGAAGCCTTGAGACAAGGAGTATAGATTTACAGGGACGCGAATTGTATAGCATACAGAACAATAAATAAACGACTAGATCACATTGAGCGAGTATTCTTGCTGCTAAATGCATATATCTCAAGAAAAGCTTTTTAGCTTACCCGTTAGCCAATTATTCTTCGACGCGATTTAATGTCAAAAGACGTAAACTAAAAAAAGCATTCGACTTAGCTTTTATCTTATCTTCTATAGCGTTAGAGTCTCTTGATAAAATAAATCATAAAAAAGTAACGCTCTAAATAAGGATGTTATATGCCCTCTTTTGCCTACCTATTGCTACCAGTACTTTTCTGGTCTGGTAATTATGTACTTGGACGAATGACTGTATCCGAGGGAATAGATCCTTATACCATTTCATTTTTACGCTGGAGCATTGCTTGCCTAATAATCCTCCCTTTAGCGTATAAAAAAATATGGGCAGAACGGCACATAATTGCCAAAAACTGGCCTTTACTATTACTTTTTAGCTGGTTAGGCATTTGCAACTACAATCTATTTTTATACATAGGCTTAACCTCTACCAGCGTGACTAACGCAGTATTACTTAATGCTATTGTGCCCGTCATCATCCTCATCACAGCAAGAGTGCTGCTCGGGAACAAAACCAGCTGGGTGCAAAATACGGGGATATTTCTATCAACTATTGGGGCGATTGAAATTATCAGCCGCGGTAGCTTAGAAACACTGCTTCATTTGAAAATGTCGCAAGGTGATTTATGGATTATTGTCGCTGCGATTAGTTGGGCTGTGTATTCTGTCCTAATTGCAAAACGCCCGAAGGAAATGTCTCTTATCGGCTTTTTTACAACCACCGCTTTAATTGGTACAGCCATTCAAGCACCGCTTTTTTTCCTCTTTGGAAGCACTCAAATCAGCGACTTATCAGCAACGAACTGGGGGACACTTTTGTATATGGGGCTGTTTGCCTCTCTCGCCGCTTTTCTTTGTTGGAACTTAGGCATACAAAAACTAGGCGCGGCCACAGCAGGACAATTTATACACTTATTACCCGTGTTTAGTATTTCGCTTTCTGTATTATTCTTAGGCGAACACCTTTCTAGCTTTCACTATATTGGAATGCTATTAATTTTCTCAGGGATTTTTATCGCTACATTACTGAATAAGAAACTGATGACATTAAAAGCGGCTAGATAGTCATCATTTATCGCGATTTCTTGCCATGCGGGTACTGATAATAATACTCAAAAAGATCAATGAAATACCCGTATAGGCAAACGCATCTGGCACATGCCCCCAAACGACCCATCCCCAAAAACCACTAAAAACCACGCCAGCGTAGCTAACAGGAGACACAATACTGGCTGGCGCGTAGGAGTACGCTTTTGTGTATAAAAACATGCCAAGGTATAAAGTCACACAGACAACCGCAACAAATGGCCAGCTCGCCATAGGCAGTAACAAGCTATCACCTTGCACTAATACAAGGAATAAAGACAAGAAAGCCGATATTAGAAAATACACTATCATGGTTTCTTGACCGCTCACTTGATGGGACAACATACGAGTCGTCACCATAGAAAAAGCCAAGCCAATAGCCGATAGAAAACCCACTAAATACCAAGGATTTAGATGTGTTGGGGTTGGCTGAATAATACAAGCAACGCCAATAAAACCAATTACAAGAGGGATCCATCTTGTTTTTGGAACCGCTACTCGATGCATAATAAATACCACGAGCGGAACACAGAGCGGCGCGCAATAGCGTAGTAATGTTGCTTCAACCAAGGGCACGTGATTCAACGCTAAATAATAAAATAAGAAACCAGTAAAGCCGCCCAAACTTCGTAAAAAGTGAATTTTCCATATTGATAAGGGGCGTCGTTGCCAACGCCCATGAAGCTGAGGATAAAGTACTATGACACAAAATAAGCTCTGCCAAAAAACCAGAACAGGAACGGCAATCGTTTCCTGAACCTGCTTAGCTGCAAGTCCAGTAACCGACATAATAAAAGCATAGGCAACCGTTAATATGATCCCTTTTTTTAGCATTTGACGCTCATCAACTAATAAAGCCACGCATCCCCTCCCTTTAGCTTATCAAGCAAAAATCAGTGTGTTTTGTAAACCACTAATGCTCTTTTGTCGAGGAGTTAAACAACCCTAGATAATTCGAAAAAGCATCTGGAAGAGATTTAGAAGCAAGAACATCGGCCGATTCGTGAGCAACAACACGGCCGCCTGCAATCAACATAACACGCCCACCCACCAGCAAGGCTTCACTTGGCATATGAGACACCAACACGGTAGTCAGCTGAAACTGCTCGGTAACATTATGCACCAGCGCTAACATCTCTTCTCGTAACATTGGATCGAGCGCACTAAATGGCTCATCCAATAATAAAATCGGTTTATTGCGCACTAACACTCTTGCTATTGCCACCCGCTGAGCCTGCCCACCGGACAAGGCTTGTGGTATTTGATCTCGTTTGTTAATTAGCTGAGTTTGCTCTAGTGCCCAACTTACCTTCTCTTGCTGCTGATCCGTTAACTTCAATGAAGGCTCAAGGCCTATAGCAACATTCTGCCAAACGGTTAACTGAGGAAAAAGGTTATCACTTTGAAACAAAGTAGTAACAGGCCTTTCATAAGGCGCAAGACTGGAAAAATCTTCACCCAAATAAGAAAGCGTTCCACGTCCGTTTAAGTAACCTCCAACCAGTTGAAGTAAAGTACTTTTACCTTCTCCACTAGCGCCCAATAGCGTCGTCATTCCTGGCTCGATTGATACCTGATAATCGGCTCGGAAGTTTTCCCAATTGTACTGGAGATTAATCTCTAACACCTGATCTTCCTCCGATGAGTCGCGTTGATAGATAAAATAAAATAAGACATAAAGAGATTAGTATTACGGCAATACACGCCCCCTCTTCTAAGCGGTACGATCCAACCAATTGGAAAAGATATAACGGTAAGGACACTAATCCCTGACTACCAAACAACGCAATAACGCCCATGTCTCCTAATGAGAGTAACAGCGCATAACCAACAGCCTGAGCAACACTTTTACGGATCAGAGGCCACTCAATTTTAAAACGACACCAGCCATAAACACCTAAACTCAAATACACATTACGAAAACGTTTTTCTTGCTGATACACTACCGGCATCAATACTCTCAGTACGAAGGGTAACGCCATTACCGCATTGACCCAGACAACGACCCAATAACTGGATTGCAAACTAAAGCCAAACTCACGAAGCCATAGAAATAGCCCTGTCGCCAACACCAGTCCCGGCACCATAAGAATCATATTTCCTAGATGCTCTAATTTACTTGGTAGGAACGACCACCAACCTTGGTCCATCGCCTTACGAGCAAGGCCACCAAAGCAGCCAGCAAGCAACAAACTTAACAGTGCTGCAGGTATCGCAATTTTTAAAGAAACCCAGACAGCATGCCATGTCGCCCTTGATAGCAGTGTAGGTAAAAATTTATCTGAAAATATAGGGTCAAAAATAGCCAAAAACGGTGGCAAGACTAATAACAAAGCAATAATCATGATGAACATATCAAAGCCGCGCGCCACCCTACTGTCTCGTACGGAATAAGATTGCACTTTCAACAAGCTGGCATCTTGTTGATTTTTAGGCACCACTTTATAAATAACCATTGCAACTACCGTACAAATGGCCACTTGAAGTAGTGATAAAAAGCTGGCTTTATCTAAATCGAAATCAAAGCGTAACGCCTGATAAATTGCTACTTCCAAGGTGCTCGATTTAGGTCCACCTCCCAAACTCAACACAACAGAAAAGCTTGAAAAACACAGCATAAACACCAGAACAAAAGCACCTGGTAGAACTTTTTTGATATAAGGCCATTCAATAAGCGAAAACGATGTTCCTCTTGAAAATCCTAATTGAGAAGCGAGCCGCCATTGCCCAGAAGGCACAAGACTGTACCCCTGGAGTAACAGCCGTACTGCCAACGGCATGTTAAAAAACACATGCGCCAACAAAATACCTAGTAACCCATAAAGAGGAACATTGATCCCTAACCCTGTCGCTAACCAACCAGATCGACCATAGACCACAACAATACCTAAAATGGCAACAATCGTTGGCACCACCATAGACACAGCAAATAACTGTAGCAGTAAATTTTTACCTTTAAATTTTCGATGACTCAAACAAGAAGCAACCGGAATCGCAATAAGCAAACTAAGTACACTACTTAATAACGCTTGCCATAATGAAAATCGAATAATTCGCCACAAATACGCATTTTGTAAATATCCCCACCACTGTGAGATATCCATATGATGCAATAGAGCCGCCAAACTGGCGGCTCCAATAAATACAAAGAGTAAAACACCGATTAATGCAGGTAACAGCCGCATAAAAAGACGAACAGATGAACGACATTGCCCCATTAGCGTGTCGTTGCTTCAAGCCATTCATTTATCCAAGCTTGACGATGCTTAGCAACCTCATCAGCTGACAGTGTTAGCACCTTCACTGGTTTAGGCAAAGTACTGAAAACCGCTGGCAATGGCTTGGCCTGCTTAACAACAGGGAACATCCAGTTCCCCGTCGCAATAGTAGACTGAAAACCTGGCGTTAGAATAAACTGCATAAATTTCTTAGCCAAAGCAGGATGTGGCGCATTTTTTAACATCGCTGCCACTTCTACTTGTGGATAAAACCCTTCACTCGCGGAGGCCGCTTTATATTGTGTTTTGCCTTCTTCAATCACATGGTAAGCAGGTGAAGTTGTATAACTTAATACCACATCCGACTCGCCTTTTAAGAAAAGACCATACGCGTCAGACCAGCTTTTTGTCACTGTTACCGTGTGCTTTGCTAGCGTGGCCCATGCGTCAGCCGCTTTATCGCCATAAACCGCTTTAATCCAAAGCAACAAACCTAACCCAGGCGTACTGGTTCTCGGATCTTGATAAATAACTCGTAGATTTTGATTTTCAACAATAGATTTCAGGCTGGTCGGCGGTGTTTTTAGCTTGTTTGCATTATAGATAAAGGCAAAATAACCTTGGTCAAATGGCACAAAAATAGGACTCGTCCAAGTATTAGGAGTAACAACATGGCTCGTATTAACACCAGAATCCGCTAACAACCCCGTCTTTTCTGCTTTTTTCATTAGGTTAAGATCGAGGCCTAGCACAACGTCTGCCGCTGAATTTTTACCTTCAAGCTGCACTCGTGATAAAAGGCCAACAGAAGAATCGACGGTGACAAACTTCAATTCACAACCACACTCTTTTTCAAAGTTGGCTTTAATTTTTGGCCCAGGCCCCCAATCAGAAGCAAAGGAATCATAGGTATAAACATTTAAGGTTTCGGCAAAAGAAGCGCTCGAGAAAGACAATAATACCCCCGTGATGGCGCCAGCGCTTAGTAAAAATTTATTCATTGTGTCGCTCCTAAAAGTGAGCGGCGTACAGGGGAAATGGCAAGAAGGGCTTGCTATCTCGATTCCTACGCCAGCATGATCTGGATCAGGTTCAATGGGTTAGCGTATCCGCTTCTCAGTGATGGCTAAAATTCAACCAAAACACCCCATGAGATAATTGTGTTGCTATTGTAATCAGTCGTCTAGCGGAAGTCTATTTCAGATAAAACTCGCGTCACTGCACCTTGATTTTGCTGAGCAAACCGCAAGGCTGCTTGCCCAAGACGATGACACTGACTGTGCTTTCCTGCCAATGAGATCACCACTTCTTGTAGCTGTTCTGCGTTTTGACAGCGAATAGCACCACGATGCTGGATAAGCTGCTCGGTAATATCTGCAAAGTTAAAGGTAAAAGGCCCAACCAGTGTAGCTCGAGCTAACAAAGCAGGTTCAATAGGATTATGACCACCCCGCTTAATAAGACTACCACCGACAAAAGCCAAATCAGCTGCTTGATAATACTGCATCAGCTCACCCATAGAGTCTCCGATAACCACATTCAACCCGGCCCAGTTTGCAGGTTCGATCTCGCTGCGCAACGCGACATGATCAAAATATTCGCAAGCCAGTTCATACACGCTCTGAAAGCGCTCAGGATGTCGAGGAACCAAAATCAGTAAGGCGTCAGGGTATTTTTCCACTAACGCTTGATGGATTTTTAGCAAAGGTTCATCTTCGCCGTTATGCGTACTACCCGCAGTCCAGACAAACGAACTCGACATTTGCCGATGCCAGTTTTGCTCTGCAACCGAGGCCGGCACACTTAGGTCAAACTTAATACTGCCGGTAACCAACACATTGTTAGCCCCCAATGCGCTGAAGCGGTCGGCATCTGCCTGAGCATGTGCCAAGAAACTCGTTGGTAATGCCATCAATCGCTTCGACAAACGGGGAAAGCGCTGGTATTGCTTAAAAGAACGCTCGCTTAAGCGGGCATTAACAATATTGATACGCAGCCCTTTGCGTTTTGCTTGTTGCAGAAGATTAGGCCAAAGCTCTGTTTCTACAATCAGTAGATGACTACAATCAAGCTGCTTTAGAGCACGTTTTACAGAACATCGCCAATCCATAGGCAAATAACGATGGATAACAAAAGGAAATGTCTTTTCAACTTGCTCAGCACCTGTCGGTGTCATCGTTGTAATAAGCATTGATCGCTCAGGGTATTTCTCTACCCATTGAGCTACCAAAGGACGCACTGCCAGCACCTCTCCCACTGACGAACAATGAATCCAAATATCTGCTTTAACTGGCTGCCAAAAACCAAAAGCTTCCCGAGCTCGATACGCAGGATAGGTTTTTCTAAACCGTCGAATTTTAACCAGTATAAGCGGGGTTAATACCAACAACAAAAGACGATAAAGCCACATCGTTATTCAGCAACATCGCTAAATTGTTGGTTATGGAGCTTGGCATAAGCGCCATTAAGAGCCAATAATTCACGATGAGAGCCTTGTTCAACTATTTCTCCATGATCCACAACCGCAATGATATCAGCGTTTTCAATAGTAGAAAGTCGATGAGCAATCGCAATGGTAGTTCGATTTTCCATCAGTTTGTCCAACGCTTGCTGAATAGCCCGTTCGGACTCAGTATCTAGCGCAGACGTTGCTTCATCTAAGATAAGAATAGGAGAGTTTTTTAGGATGGCCCTAGCAATCGCAAGTCGCTGACGTTGTCCACCAGAAAGCAATACTCCATTCTCGCCAACCAATGTGTCTAAACCTAGCTCTAGTTCTTGAATAAAGTCCCAAGCATTGGCCGCTTTTGCCGCCTCTACAACCTCTTCTCTGGACACATCTCTCAAGCCACCATAAGCAATATTGTCCTGAATCGTTCCATTAAAAAGAACCACCTGTTGATTCACTAGAGCAATATTTTTACGGAGGTCACGCAAGGTGTAGTCATTAATATTTTCATTATCTATAAACAGACAGCCATCATCCACATCGTAGAAGCGCGGAATCAAATTAGCTAAGGTCGATTTACCACTACCGGAACGCCCTACCAATGCCAATTTTTTGCCAGCCGGCAGAGTCAAGGTTACGTCGCTTAGTGCATTTTTTTCCATTTTTGGATAACGGAAGGTTAACCCTTTCCAGCTAATATCGCCCTTCAAGCGATCTGCTGTTTTGCTACCAGTGTCTTTTTCGCTGTCTAGATCCAAAAATGCAAAAATACTTTGCGCTGCGGCTATCCCTTTTTGCAAAATACTATTTACAGACGTTAACTGTCTCATAGGTTTGCTCAACATACCTGCAGCACCGATGAAGGCAACAAAATCACCGGCAGACATACTTGCTGAAATAGCAGGATCTAATGCTAACCAAATTAACAATGCCAAAGACAAGGCAATAATAAACTGAATAATAGGCACGTTCAGCGCCTTGGTTAATTCCATTTTTAATTGTGAATGACGATTTTCTTGAGCCGTCTTATGAAAGCGTTTAGTTTCATATTCATTGCCGCCAAAGATCTTAATGACTTCGTGCCCTTTAATCGCCTCAGAGGCAACATCTGTCACGCTTCCCATGGCATTTTGTATTTTCAAACTTAGCTTACGAAAGCGCTTTGAAGCGTAGCGAACAACAAGCCCAATAAAGGGAATGACAAAAAGAAATAATAGAGAAAGACGCCAGTTAATAAAGAGCATATACCCTAGTAGACCAATAACACTTAACCCTTCTCGCAAAATAACCTGAACGGCTTGGGTGACTGAATCCACAACTTGCTCTGTGTCATACGTTAATTTGGCCAGTAAACGACCACTTGGCATACTATTAAAGTAACTCGATGGTAAGGTTACCATTTTATTAAACATGCTAGTTCGAAGGTCAAAAACGACATTGTTAGCCACTTTTGCCATGCAATAACTGCCGAGAAAAGTACCAATACCGCGAATGAAAAATACGCCTAAAATAGCCAATGGGATCAAAGATCGCCCTTCAACTACTTTATCATTAGAAACAACATCCACTATATGTTTAAGCAAAGCGGCCAAAGCTGGTTGCATAGAAGAATATAAAATATACCCAAACACACTTAAGATAAAATACCCCAGTGATGGCTTAACATAGCCTAATAACCTGAAATACAGTGACATTCCAGTTACGGTTTCTTGTTGTTTTTTCACATTCAATGTCGCTTCGTCTTGCATTTACAAATTTGCCTTTTCAATAATGGAGGTTGTGGAATAACCATCAACAAAGGTCAATACTTTTACTTCACCACCATGGGACAACACGTGTTCAGCGCCAACAATACTTTCTATGGTGTAATCGCCGCCTTTTACTAAAACATTCGGACTGAGTGCTTCGATTATTTCTTTCGGTGTATCTTCATCGAACCAGGTCACCCAATCGATCGCCCCGATTCCTTCTAACACAGCCATACGATGCTCTAAATTATTAATCGGTCGTTTCTCACCCTTAAGCCGTTTTACAGACGCATCGGTATTAACCGCAACGATTAATCTATCGCCCAAGGCTTTGGCCTGTTTCATATACGCGACATGACCAGGATGAAGAATATCAAAACAACCATTGGTGAAAACCACTTTTTCGCCGCTCACCTGAGCTAATTTGATTTGTTCCAGTACATCGACAGGTGATAACACACCGAAATTAGTCGTACGGTTGCGCTGATACATGATGGAATCAAGTTGCGCTGCATTGATAGACGCGGTTCCTAGTTTACCTACCACGTAACCTGCGGCTTGGTTTGCGTATTCTACCGCATCAATAAAGCGCTTACTGGTCACATAGACAGCGGTTAACACGGCGACAACCGTATCACCAGCACCAGTCACATCGAACACTTCTTTAGCGGCGGTCGCTAGAGAGAATGGCGGTTTGTCATCGCTCAGCAGTATTAAGCCATCTTCGCCACGAGTGACGAGTAACGCCTCCCAACCAAATTGTTCACGAAGTGTTTTGGCTTTTTCTTCCAACTCTTTTACTGAGCTGCATTTGCCAACAATATTTTCAAACTCAAGTAAATTAGGTTTAACTAAAGTCGCCCCTTTATAGATAGAAAAGTCGTCGCCTTTCGGATCAATAAAACTTGGCACATTAACAGTATTCGACAGCTGAATCAGCGTTTGCACATCGGCTAAGCAACCTTTCGCGTAATCCGAGTAGATAACGGCATCCATATTGGGCAGGCAGTCTTTTACCATGGTAGCTACAGCATCATTTTGGGATAGACTGTCTTCTCGTTCTTCAAAGTCCAAACGAATCAACTGCTGATGACGACTCATCACGCGCAATTTTGTAATCGTAGGCAATGTCTCAGAATAAACAAACTGGCAGCGGACACCTTCTGCTTCTAAACAGCGGGTCAATACTTCTGCGTTTTCGTCTTTTCCGACAACACCAACCAAGGTAACAGCCACGCCAAGTTTAGCGAGTCCAAGAGCGACGTTCGCCGCACCACCAGGTCGATCTTCAATAGTAGAGACCTTTACTACTTGCACTGGGGCTTCGGGCGAAATACGAGATGTGCCACCATGCCAGTAGCGATCTAACATCACATCACCCACAACGAGGATGTGTTTATCCTTAAAATTCAAATATGAAGAGTTCATAGTCACATAATAATCGATTTTTGAGAGCGCTCATCTTATCATACTCACTCAATAAGTTGGACACACCGACATCACAAGTAATAAGGCTAATTTACTCATGCTGAATTCCCCCCTAACTTCCTGTAAAAGTTTCCTTTTTGATCAGCTGCTCGCTAACTGGGCGAAGTATGGTATTGACCAAGATTTGGGCTTTAGCTATGAGAGCATGAATCACGATTGGAGTAGAAAACAAGTAGGTCGTGTGCGCTTATTAACACAATGTCGTCAACTCTATACCTTTAGCCATGCGGTTAGCATGAGTAACAATGAAGAATGGCGCGCCAAGTTATCGCCTTTATTCAATTTTATTGTTGAGCATTATTTCCAAGACGAACGTTGGATATTCTCACTCAATGACGACCTGTCAGTAAAAGACACGCAATCCGATGCCTACGCATTAGCCTTCGTGTTGCTTTCTTTTAGTCATTATTACACCATCACAAAAGACCAACGCGCCCTAGATCTGATGAAGAAAACCCATCTCTTTTTGATGACGCACATGCAAGCCGCTTCAGGTGGCTTTTACGAGGCCTTCCCTGTTGATCCGGCACAATTGCGTCGCCAAAACCCTCATATGCACTTGCTTGAAGGTTATATCGCCGCCTATAAAGCGACCCAAGACGACATTTATAAAGAACAAGTCAGCGTCCTACTCACACTAGCCCTTGAACACTTTTACGATAAGAAAACAAAGACTTTACGAGAGTTTTTCACCCTTGATTGGCAAACTCACCCAGAAACGGGCCATCAAGTCGAGCCAGGACATCACTTTGAATGGGTATGGTTACTATTCCAAGCCAATAAAATCCTTCCAAATTCAGACTACACTGAATTGGCACAACATCTTTGGCGCACAGCATCGCGCTATGGCTTAGCAAATAACGGCGGCATCTATAACCAAATAGATGGTAACGATTACCACCCCTTAGACAAAGAAAAGCGCATCTGGCCGATCACAGAATACCTAAAAGCGATTACCGTCATGCCGATTGGCAAGGAAGAAAAAGAGCTACGACTGACCGAAGCTCTAAATTTTCTTCAAGATCATTATTTTATAGAAAACGGTCGTTGGAATGAGTACCTTGACGCTGACAACCAGCCTAAAGACTTCCCTCTGCCCGGCACCAGCAGCTATCACATTTTTCTCGGCCTCGCCGAAGTGATAAGATGGCAGCAATCTCATTCCAACTTTACCCTCTGAGGAAGAATAATTTATGTATATCGTAACTGGCGGCGCTGGCTTTATCGGCAGCAATATCATTAAAGCTCTAAATAACAAGGGCATCCGCAACATACTATTAGTCGATGACCTAACTGACGGCAAGAAGTGTCTGAACCTATCCGATCTAGATATTGCGGATTACATGGATATGTACGACTTTTTAGACGCCATTAAAAATGACACGCTAAACATTAAACCAACAGCGGTTTTCCACGAAGGTGCTTGCTCTGCCACCACTGAGTGGAATGGCAAATATGTTATGGACGTCAATTACCAATACTCGAAAGCAGTGTTGGATTTTTGCCTAAAATATGGAGCGGCGTTTTCCTATGCGTCTTCGGCATCAGTTTACGGATCTGGCCCTGTTTTTGAAGAGTCTCGTGAAAACGAAAAACCGTTGAACATGTACGCTTACTCTAAGTTTCAGTTCGACCAATACATTCGTGCTGTTTTACCAACGGCAAAAAGCCAAATTGTCGGCTTTCGTTACTTTAATGTTTACGGCCCTCGTGAACAGCATAAAGGCAGCATGGCAAGCGTAGCGTTTCATTTGCGCAATCAAGTACTGGAAGGCGAAAACCCTAAATTGTTTGGTGCTTACGACGGCTATGAAGCCGGTGGCCAAAGCCGCGACTTTATTTACGTAGAAGACCTAGTGAATACTAAACTCTGGTTTATGGAGAATGGTGATAAATCTGGCATTTTCAATCTGGGTACCGGCAACGCAGAACCGTTCCGAACCATCGCAGAAACAGTCATTGAGCACTATGGTAAAGGCGAAATCGAATACATTCCTTTCCCAGAACACCTCAAAGGCGCATACCAAAGTTTTACTCAAGCCGATATTACTAAACTGCGAGAGGCTGGCTACGAAGGCGCTTTCCGCGGTCTTGCGCAAGGCGTACAAAACTACCTGACATGGCTTGATTCTAATGGCTAAATACTTAATTGTCGGCCCTTCTTGGGTCGGCGACATGGTAATGGCTCAAAGCCTCTTTATTACGCTAAAAGAGCGTGATAAAGAGGCGATTATTGATGTCATTGGCCCAAATTGGTCATCGCCTATTTTAGCGAGAATGCCACAAGTACGTAATGCGATCACGCTACCAACAGGCCATGGCGAATGGGGCATTAGCACCCGAAGAAAGCTGGGCAAATCATTACGTAGTGAACATTATGATCACGCTATCGTTATGCCTCGCTCTTGGAAGTCGGCGCTAGTTCCCTTTTTTGCCAACGTTAAGCACAGAGTAGGATTTACTGGCGAACAACGCTATGTCTTACTCAATGAAAGACGCAAGCTTGATAAAAGCGTATTGAATCAAACGGTTAAGCGTTTTACCTCTCTTGGTCTACCTGCGGCAGACGCTTACCCACCTGAAACCCTGCCTCATCCTGCATTACGGGTTGATCTTGATAATCAAAAAGCCTTGTTTAATACTTATCAGCTAGCGGATCGTCCCGCCATTGCTTTAATGGCAGGCGCAGAATTTGGCCCATCCAAACAGTGGCCTATTGCCTACTTTCATGAACTTGCTAAGCAAGCGATTAAAGCAGGCTATCAGATATGGGTTCTAGGCGGCCCTAAAGACGCAGAAGATGGGGACAATATTACCAAAGGGCTTGGCGAGTTTGCCTTTAACCTATGTGGAAAAACCAAGTTAGTAGACGCAATCGACCTACTTTCTGCAGCAGAGAAAGCCGTCAGTAATGATTCAGGCTTAATGCATGTCGCGGCTTCGGTGGGCACAGAAGTGCACGGTATTTATGGTTCAACAAGCGAGTTATTTACACCGCCGTTGACGGAGAATAAAACCATTCACAACTTGCATTTAGAGTGTTCTCCTTGCTTCAAACGCACTTGCCCTCTTGGTCATACAAACTGTCAGAATCAGTTACTTCCTAGTAAGCTTATCAAAGCCTTGAATTTCTCCACTTTGGATATTAATACATGACTGAAAAATTACAAAAAAATACTATAAGCGCGGTTTTAATTGTAAAAAATGAATCTAAAAATTTAGACATGTGCCTTAACAGCCTTAATGGATGGGTGGACGAAATTGTAATCCTTGATTCTGGGAGCACCGATGACACTCAGAAAATCGCCAGTAAATACACCCAACAGTTCCATCAAAAATTAGACTGGCAAGGCTTCGGCTTACAAAGGCAAGCCGCGCAAAAATTAATAAAAACTGACTATATTCTGTGGATAGATGCAGATGAAGTCGTGACAGAAACATTAAAAAACAGCATCTTAACTGCGCTTAAACAAAATCAGAAAAAAACAGCTTATAGTATCAATCGAAAAAGTTGGGTATTCGGTCGTTTTATTGAACATTCTGGCTGGTATCCAGATAGAGTCACAAGACTTTACAGAGCTGATGAGGCAAACTATTCAGATGATCTAGTACATGAAAAAGTACTACTCAACAATGATGTCAGACTACTACCTCTCGAAGGCGATCTAATTCACTATACTTACGATGACTTACAACACTATCTGGTTAAATCAGCATCCTATGCAAAACTTTCAGCAGATCAAAAAGAACAACAAGGTAAAACTTCCTCATTAAGCAAAGCATCTCTGCATGCTTTTGCCTGCTTCGTTAAAATGTATTTAATAAAACGAGGCTTTTTAGATGGTAAACAAGGTTTTTTACTCGCCATACTTTCTGCGCATTCCACTTTTGTAAAATACGCAGATTTATGGATACGATCTCAACCTAAGCCACATAATTAATTATTAACATTCTTGATATAAAGCGAGCAAAGACTGAACATGTTTTTGCTGATCAAAGAATTCTTGAGCTCGCAGTTTAGAAAGGGCAGATAGCCTCTCCCTCTCTCCACTGTTCTGACAAAGAAAGTCAATTGCTTTAGCAAAGGCTACAGTATCGAATGGATCTACTTGAATGCCTGAATCTGCCAAAATTTCAGGTATTGCTCCATATTTTGAGCCAATAATGGCCTTTCCCATAGCCATCGCTTCTATGACCGTGAGACCAAAAGCTTCTAAATGCGAAGGGATAACGACGACATCCATACAACGTAATAAACAATCTGGCTGATCACTAAAGCCATAAAAGGTAACTTTATCTTCAAGTCTATGGTCAACCACATAGCGTTTTAAATCATCCGCATAACTCTGGTCACCACCAGTTTTTAACTCTAATCCACCTACAATTATTAGATGCGTCTGAGATGACAACAGTTGATTAAAAGCTTGCAACAGCTCCTTATGCCCCTTGCCTTGAGTTATTCGACCAACAATTCCAATCAACATCACATCGTCTGATAATGATAACTCTTTTTTTAAGTCAAACTCTGTGAGCCCTTCTTGAAGGATGTCCGTACCTAACCATAGAGTCTTGATTTTTTCAGGGGGAACTGGGAGCGCCTTAATATTACCTTGTCGAGTAAAGTGGCTAATAGAAAGCAGTAAATCGACATGGCGATATATGAATTTATGGTAGAAATCCTTCTTAGGGCGCTTTACTCCCATATGATCCGTATAAATCAGCACAAAACCACATCGTTTTTTAAGCAATACAGCCAATAGTAAATCACTGGATTTATGACAGTGCACATAACCTATATTATGCTTCTTAATCCATTTTGCTAATTTAAAAAAGGAACGGTAACCAGCTCCTCGACTTAATAATGAATAAGTATCCTGAAAAGTAGCAACCATCCCCTCATTGGTAGGAGTGTTAAGTTGAGCAACGCCAAATACATTATGCCCTTGCGCCATCATGGTCTTACCCGCTCGAATTGGATACATTTCCAACCCACCAAAGCCAGTCGACAAACACATATGCATAACATTTAACTTTGTAGACATAAATCAACCTTTCCTTGTTAAATTTCGGTACCAAGACTCAACCACAGGAAAATTTCGTGCCACATCCATATTAACTAACAATGACTCATCCTCATTGGGTGATAGAGACAACCAACGCCCCTCTGTATTTAATGTTTTCCAACGAAGTGGCGTAGCGGAACGCTTCTTAGGGTAAAAACCGATGGTAGGAATATCAAGCGCTCCAGCAATATGTAATGGACCTGTAGAGCCAGCAATAAATAAATCCGCGGTCGCTATAGAACACATAAAATCGGCTACGCCGTCATTTTTATCGTACAACCTGACACTAGAAACTTTATTTTTTACAGCATCAACTACAGCTTGAGATATTGGCGCTTCATTAGGGCCCGCTGTAATCACAAAATAAAAGTCATCTATGCTATCTAAAAAAACAATCAAAGCAGCCCATTGATCTACCATCAATGTGCTTGAGGAACCACCTGTAACGGGATGAATAAAACAGAACTTATTCTCTTTCGCTATGCCCAATCCAGCTAGCTTCGTTAACTGGTTCGACAGATCCTCATCACTATAATGAAACATAGGCTCTAAATCACCTCGGATTTGGCCACCTAAAATATCAATAAAATAATTAGCTAAATCCAAATTGTACTCAAACTCCGGTTTAAGCGATTGAGAACGGCGCTGGCGTAATGTATGAGTGTACAAAATCTGCACCCACTTAGTCGCTGGCGCCACTCTTATTGGAATCTGAGCCTGTCGTACTAAAGTAGCGTTATAACGATCAGAAAAGAAGCAAATTACAGCATCAAATGATTGCTCTTTAATTAACTGAACGAGTGCTTTTTTACTGTCTTCCTTTTTTGAATCAATGATGACCTCATCAATCCATGAAAAAGCAGAAGCAATCTCCTTAGTATAATTAGGTACAAGCGCAGTAATTTTTACTAAAGGGAATGCTTTTTTTATGGCTTGTATTGCAGGCAATGCTAATACAAAATCGCCAATTTTATCATTACGAACGACTAATATTTTGCTTATCTTGGGCATTAAAATTTTCCTTAACGCACGTATTAATTACATCATGCATAAAGTAATAAAAAGGTAAGCAGATGCTAGGATAACGTCTATTCTAGGTAGGTTTTTAGCAGCTTTCAACGAAAAAAGTAGTCAAACGCGTCATTTAAAACTACTCTAAAAGAAAACAACACGAGGAGTTCTCTATGAAGTTTGAACTGGTTGATCGTCAAGGCTATATTCCTGATCTTAACTATGGTGAAGCAGGCCAAGAATTAGCGTGCTTTGTTCCTGCTGGCTATCCTTTTAAACAAGTATCCTATGATAACGGCGAAGGCGAAGTATCCATCGATAACCATATTTGGCATTTTTTCTTTACTCAAGAAGGCATCGGTGTTCGATTACTAGATGGTATTGTTTCGCTGAAGGAAGCTGAGAAATTTATACTTGCGGTTAAATCTCACATATGGGGAGACTCTAATCAGCAAGTTCAAATTTTCCTTGCTGGTGTGACTCCTATGTAGAGCTATTTCAGAGCGGGGCATACAAACTAAAAAAACCGTCACTTCAAATTAATAAAAAGAGACGGTTTTCTTTATTTTTCACTCTTTTGAGTGTTATTTAGACCTGTACATTTGCCGCTCGCAACATACGCTTAGACCACTGACTCCAAGAGCCGACATAAATACGCTTAGCTTCAATACCTGCATGATTCAATGCTAATACATTATGGCAAGAGGTAATCCCTGAACCACAATAATGTACATATTCTTCATTATCCGATAACAAAGTACCCCACCCCGTTTTTAGCTCATCTTCTGTTTTAAAAAGCCCTTTAGCATTTAAATTTTCAGAGAAAGGACGATTAATTGCCCCTGGAATATGGCCTGCAACAAGATCAATCGTTTCATTTTCACCATTAAAACGATCAGAAGAACGCGCATCAATAAGTTGGAAAAGATTTAATTCAAAATTTTCCACGATCTTATTCTCTGTCACTTCCCAGGGGAAAGAGACTTCAAACCGATGATCTGAGGGCAATAAATCCGCACTCTCTGTTGATATTGGCAACCCTTGTTCTCTCCACGCAGCAATGCCTCCGTCCAAGACAAGTACATTAATACCTTGCTGAGAAAGCATCCACCAAGCACGAGCAGCAATGGCACCACCCATGTCATCATAGACCACGACTTGGGATTTCTGATTTATCCCCCAATGCTGAAGTTGATCCGCAAACACAGCCGTTTCTGGTAAAGGGTGGCGGCCTGAGTATTCCGTTTCTACACCAGCCAACTCATGATGAACATCAACAAAAATGGCCTTAGGGATATGTTCTTTCTCGTACTCTTTTCTCCCTTTTTCATGATCCGTTAAATAAAACCGACAATCTAAAAGGATGACATTATCTTGCTTAATTATTTCATTCAAAGCCTGTGCGCTAATCAAGGTCTGTAACAACATATCTATTCCTTACTTAATGTTTTGCAACGAAAATGTATCGCGTTAATCTCATAAATCTACTTTGATTGATCACTTTTTGCTAATATTCCATATTAACTTTACTACTTCAATGAGCACCGAATGATTCGTATTGACCTATTACTTACTGAGCAAGGCTTGGCTAAATCTCGATCTCAAGCACAAACTTTTATCAGTGAGGGCCGCGTCTCCTTCAAGCAAGAGGAAAAATGGGTCACCGTCACCAAACCTAGCCTCAAGCTTGAACCTGAATGCGAATTGAAGATTGTTGCAGATCATGCTGATCGCTACGTCTCTCGAGGCGCGTTAAAGTTAGAAGGCGCCCTCAAATACACAAAAATCGACATTTCTGGATTTAAAGTCTTGGATGTAGGCCAGTCCACCGGCGGCTTTAGCGATTGCGCTATTCAACACGGTGCAGAGCATGTTGTCGGCGTGGAAGTAGGACATGATCAACTAGACAAGCGCTTGCGCGAGGATTCTAGGGTAACGTGTTTGGAAGGTATTAATGCCAGACACCTCACCGCTGATGATCTTACCCATCATTTTCCTAGTGGCGGCTTTGACCTTGTTGTAATGGATGTTTCTTTTATTTCTCAAACAAAAATACTGCCACAGTTACCAGCTTTACTAAAACCATGCGGTGATTTAATCACACTTGTTAAACCGCAATTTGAGGTAGGTAAGGAATTCATTGGAAAAGGGGGCTTGGTAAAAAACAAACAACGAGTCAAGCAGCTTGAAGAAGACATCCAACAATTTATAAAAAGCATCGGCATGGTTGTCAAATGTTACATTGAAAGCCCAATAAAAGGCGGTGATGGCAATCAAGAATTTCTTCTTTGGGCCACAAAAAAGAGTGATAAACGATGATTACAATATGTCGTCGTAGCCTACAGATTGCCTAGTAGAAAAAAACCTCTCTTCTTTTTCTTCGAGGCTCTTAAGGTATTTACAGGCCATATAAAAACCCAAGCAACCAAAAATTACCGAACCAACCGCTTGCCCAAACAAGACTCCTTCAGCCCCCATAAATGAGCCAAAAATAAAGATTAAAGGCCAAGTACCTAGCGTTGCTCGGCCAAAGTTGAGCAAGGTACTATTGAATGGTTTACCTAGGTTGTTAAACACGGCAATAGCAATAAACAATAAGCTTTGAAAGAAGAAACTAAAAGACACATACGTTGCAAAAAAACGAATAAGGTCTGCGGCTCTTTGCGTTGCATTAAATACAGAAACCAGCCAATCTTGCATAAAGTACAAAGAAAAACACAAGACAAGACAGTAGCCAAAAGCATAGGTCACCGCACTATAAATAGCCCTATGCATACGATCAAAATGTCGGGCACCATAATTCTGAGCTAAAATCGGACCTACCGCACCAGACAAGGCAAATAAGCCGCCAAATACCACAGGTATGATACGACCAATGATAGCAATGGCAGCAACAGCATCATCCCCAAAGGTCGCGGTATGACTCATCACTATGGTGTTAGCTAATGGCGAGGACAAGCTTGTCAACATAGCTGGCAAGGCTATTTTAGAAATTGGTTTGATATCAGCAAAAAACTCCATGATATCAAACTTACCCAGCATCTTATGGACATGCACTACTCCATAATAAGACACTATCACCATAGAAAAACGGGCAATTAAAGACGCTAACGCCGCACCTTGAACCCCCATCCCCAAAGCAAAAATAAAAATAGGGTCTAGTATCGCATTGACTATCCCACCAATTAAAGTGGCATACATGGCACGCCGTGCATCGCCCAACGCGCGCATAATGCCAGATCCTATCATACCAATCATCACCGCAGGCATGCCTAAGACCAGAATATGTAAATAGCCACTGGCTAGCTCAAGTGTCCGCCCACTCGCACCAATAAAGGATAAAACTTCAGAAATATGAGGCCACAAAAACAATACGATTCCGGTAGAAAAGACAATACCGAAAGCCAACACATTCACAGCTCGGCGCTTCGCAAGCGCCACATTCCCCTCACCTATTGCCCTAGCAACCAGAGCGGTAGCAGCAATAGAGACAGCAATGCTCAAAGAGATCGTAAAGAACATAATAGTGCCAGCAAAACCCACCGCCGCCACCGCTTCTTTTTCACCCAACATAGAAAGAAAAAGCATGTCGACTAGATCAACCAAAAACATACACATCAAACCAAGAGCACTGGTAAATGACATCATCACCACATGCTTTAACGTTGAACCTTGTGTTAGTTTTGCCTGATGCGGCATTCATTTCCCCTGATATCGACTCATATGAAAAAGCCGGATGAGGTTTCACTCGTCCGGCTTAATTATTTTCTCACGTATCTTTACCAGTGAGAATGCATTCTTTGTGGATATGATCAGTGAATATCGTTACTGCCTCGATTAAAGACAATTTTTTCCACATCTGTAAAACGTTCTGCGAAATGAATGGTCATTCCTTCCTTGACCGAATCGGGTAATTCCTCGAAATCTCGACGATTAGGCTCTGGTAAAATCACTTCACTTATTCTACTGCGCTTTGCCGCAATAAGTTTTTCACGAATACCGCCAACCGCTAACACTTGGCCTGTTAATGTAAGTTCACCTGTCATCGCTAACCCTCGACGTATAGGCTCATTTCTTGCCAATGACATCAAAGCCGTTGCCATGGTAACTCCAGCACTTGGACCATCTTTGGGAGTAGCGCCTTCCGGCACATGCAAATGAATCAAACTCTTATCAAAAAACTCAGGAGCCTTTTGATAACTCTTGGCATGGGAGAAGACATAGGAATAAGCGATTTCGGCTGATTCTTTCATCACATCACCCAGCTTACCAGTGAGTTTTAAGCCACGTGTTAGTTCATGTACTTTATTAGCTTCAATCGGTAAGGTCGCTCCACCCATAGACGTCCAAGCCAAACCAGTAACCACGCCAACACCTTGTAAGGTTTTTTCTGGGCGGAAATACGGCATGCCAAGCAATGTTTCTACGTCTTTCACACCAACACTGATGCCGTCCTTTTCACCTGTCATCAAGCTTACTACTGACTTCCGCAAAATCTTTTGTAACAGTTTATCCAAGCCTCGAACCCCAGCTTCACGAGCATAATGTTCAATAATATGACGTAACGCGGCATCAGTGATATTTAACTGTTTTTTCAGCAGCTTATTTTTCTTGAGCAATTTAGGCCATAAATGCTGTTTGGCAATCGCCAGTTTTTCGTCACCAATATAACCAGACAAGCGAATCACATCCATACGGTCTAATAATGGTGCGGGAATAGTATCCAACTGGTTTGCCGTACAGATAAACAAGGTCTTAGACAAATCTACTCGCATGTCTAAATAATGATCTAAAAATTCACTGTTTTGTTCTGGGTCCAATGCTTCTAATAGAGAAGACGCGGGATCGCCTTGGAAAGAAGAGCCAATTTTATCTACTTCATCCAGCATAATGACCGGATTTTCCACCTCTACGTCTTTTAGCGCTTGAACAAACTTACCAGGCAATGCCCCTACATAAGTACGACGATGGCCTTTTATTTCTGCTTCGTCACGCATGCCACCCAAACTAAAACGGTAAAACTTACGATTTAAGGATTCGGCGATGGATTTACCAATCGAGGTTTTACCAACCCCTGGCGGCCCCACCAGTAACAAAATCGAACCTCCCATTTCGCCACGATGAGCACCAAGCGCTAGAAACTCAACAATGTGATCTTTGATATCACCTAAACCTGCATGATGAGATTCCAATACATCACGCGCGATCTTAATATCAAGATTATCCTTTGAATGAACTCCCCATGGAATCGAAGTAGCCCAATCTAAGTAATTACGTGTCACTCCATATTCTGGCGAGCCAGTTTCAAGAATACTTAACTTATGAAGCTCTTCTTGAATCTTCTCGTTCACCGAATCAGGAACCGTTTTCCCTTCGAGACGAGCTTCAAAAGATTCTACATCAGATGTCCGATCGTCTTTGGATATACCCAGCTCTTTTTGAATGACTTTGAGCTGTTCTTTTAAGAAGAACTCACGCTGATGATGACTAATTTTCTCATTTACTTCCGCACTAATTTCATTCTGCAGACGAGCAATTTCAAGCTCTTTCTTAAGCAATGTCAGTGACAAATGCATTCTAGCGGGAACAGATATTGTTTCTAGAACTTCATATAATTCTTTAGCATCACCCGACGTAATTGAAGCCGCAAAGTCAGCCAACAAACCGGGCTCATTAAACGAAAAGCGACCAAGATACTGGCGAAGGTCTTCGCTGAATAGCGGGTTTAAACGAATCAGCTCTTTGATCGAATCTAAAATAGCAATCGAATATGCTTTTGATTCGTCATTGTTTACTTTTGAATCGTTGATATAACGAACCCTTGCAAGGTATGGCGCGGTTTCGCTCAACCATTCAACAACCTCAAATCGTTTAACACCTTGTGCTAAGAAGGTAATTTTATCATTTTGTTTTTCTGCTTTATGCACTCTTGCAACGCAACCGATTGTACGAAACGCTTCCACTGGAGGCGCGCCCTTTACTTTATCGGCATAAACTAAACCCACAGCCATTTGTGGATTTTCTGCAATAAGATCTAATGTGTTTTCCCATGGATCAGCATCCACCATCACTGGCTGCACTTGTGCAGGAAAAAAAGGACGACTAGAAATAGGTAAAATATAAAGAGTATCGGGAAGGACATCGTCCGGAAGTGCTAATGCCCTAGGATCGCTGATAGCGACATCATCAGCTTCAATATCTTCTAATTGCTCATCTGTGTACTGCTCATCATTACTCATAATTTATGTCTCAATGAATCCATTTTTCATTATCAATATTGAGATTCGAAAAATTGCATCAGAATCTAATTAAGTTATGTATTTATGTAATGCCAATCCGTATGAAAACAATCCCTAAAAAAACTTTCCCATTCTTTGTTAATTCCAGCATCCATTAACTAAAAAGACAGGATTGATTATTAACCGATAAAACCATTGTGGTATCATTCCTGAAATTACTTCCGCAAGCCGCTACCTAAACAAGGTGATAAAGCGCCGCGCCCACTTTGAATTGAAAGGAACCCACACTATGACTCGCGACCAACTTCTTGATACTTACTCTGATATTTTCGTGATCAACCACCCTTTTGTTAAACATAAACTAACGAGTCTACGAGATAAAAACACCAGCACTCGTGAATTTCGCATGCTAGTAGAAGAGCTAGGAACCTTAATAGGTTATGAAGCAACTCACGATTTGGAAACGGTTGATACCGAGATAGAGACACCTCTAGAAACAACAATGAGCCCTGTTTTGAAGGGGAAAAAACTATGCATCGTCACCATCATGCGAGCTGGTAATGGTTTAGCAGAAGGCGTACTTAAATTATCTCCTTCCGCTCGCGTTGGTCATGTTGGTATGTATCGCGATCCGGAAACTAAACAGCCTGTTGAATACTACTCAAAAATGCCACATTCAGTGGATGAAAGAACCATCATTGTTGTCGACCCTATGTTAGCCACTGGCAACTCAGCCATTGCTGCAATTGATAAAGTGAAATCAATGGGTGCAAAAGACATTCGCTTCATCTGCTTGTTCGCAGCACCTGAAGGCATTGAAGCGTTTAAAAAAGTGCATCCAGATGTATCAATGTACATAGGTTCTATTGATCGTGAACTAGATGAACATGCTTACATTCGCCCAGGTGTTGGTGATGCAGGTGACCGTATTTACGGAACTCGCTAAGTAAAAAAGGCCATCAACCTAGCGATTGATGGCCTTCTCAGCGTTTTAAAAATTCTTTTAGAACGCAATTATTTAATAATCTAACCCTTTAATCCCAAATAACAACCTGCCAGCGCCATAATACTGCCTGCGGATCGATTTAATCCTTTCATCGCTTTTTCAGATTTCATATAACGACGCGCTTGTGAAGCGCCTACAGAAACAATAGACAGACCAAGTAGCAAAGCAGAAAATGCAATCACTGCGGCCAATATGATGTCCATTCCATGCAGTGCAGTTACATCCAGAAAACTGGGTAAAAATGCGATATAAAAGACGATAACCTTAGGATTTGATGCTGAGATCATAAAACCCTGAAGAAAACTAGCAAAGCCATTCTTAGCATTCTTCGATGAGGATACTCCATCGGATTCAGAGACAGAGGCTGTCCACATTTTCCAACCAAGATAGATCAGATAGGCCGCTCCAAAGTAGCGTATCACTAAAAATACCGTTTCCCATTGTGCCGCAATTGCAGCCAATCCGTAGCAAGCCATAATGAGATAAACAATGTCGCTTAATGCCATGCCGACACACAGCATGATTGAGTTTTTCGCGCCACGTACCATGCTACGACCAATGATTGCGAATACCCCAGGCCCTGGGGTAATACTAAAAACAAAGATAGCAATAAAAAAAGTAATTGCACTTTGGAAGGTCATATCGAAACCTCTTTCACACCACAGCCGGCTAATACCATTCGTGTGATAAACTGCTTGGCTTCTTCATAATCGTTTTCTTCCAACATTTCTTTGTTGAGCAGCACTTTCACCTGTGCATCAAAGTCAGCATAGGTTTGCGTCATTGCCCACATACTAATAAAAAGATGCTCTGTAGAAATAGGCGCCATTAGGCCTTGGTCTATCCAGGTCTGAATCGTATTTTTTTCGCGACTTAATTCCGTTACAAAATGCTCACGAAGATAACTTAATACAAACTCATCCTCGCCGATAAGCGCCATGGAAAACACTTTAGATGCACTAACATTGAAACGAGATTGATCAATTTTCTCAGAAATATAACGCGTTAAGTTTTTTTGCGGCCCATCTTCTAATTTGAATTGACTAACCGATGCTAGCCACATCGACAAAATACGCTCCAATACTGCTTCTAATAAATCTTTCTTAGAACGGTAGTAATAATGGATATTCGCCTTAGGTAAATTGGCTTCATTCGCAATCATTTGTGTCGTTGTTTTTGCTAAGCCTTGACGAGCAAAAACACGCTCTGCCGTTTCAAGAATAAGTGCTTGATTTTGCGCACGAATGTGCGTTTTTAACTGATCTTTTGCTCTCTTTACTTCAGACAAAATAATGCCTCATTGACTGACGGATAGACGGATATTAACTAAAGGAGGAAACATTGCTTTCTGTGACCGACAATATTAATAGTAAAGATAACATTCTTTAATAGGAGTAAGAAGCAACAGAAAGGAAAGATAAAAATTTGCATAAAAAAAAGGGAGCCGAAGCTCCCCATTTCCCCTCACAGCAGAGACGTTAAACGACTATAGGCATTCATCGTTACGCTAACTGCTGCACCACGTTGGCTCAGTTATTGTTAAAATCGGTCTCTTTGACTTTTCCTAACAATGTTCTTTATCAAAGCAATCACGCACTATACGTAATTCACTTGTAATAGATGCCTTTCAAAAAGGTATCTATGAAGTCGTTTTAAGAATTATAAACAGCTATTTTATAAGCGCAATAGATTGAAAGAAAATATCTGACCATTTGTACAAGTTTTTTTATGTTTTGCGCGTTTTCGATGAATTCGCCTGCACAATTTGATTGCGTCCTTTACGCTTTGCCTGGTAAAGCGCCTCATCAGCTCGCTTTAATACAGCATCAGGGAACTCTCCTTGACTGGCAAAAGCCACACCTAAACTGGCAGTAACGTTAACAAAAATATCTTGTTTTTTCTTAGGATCGAATACAGAAACACTTGCATGCTCAATTTGGTCACGAATGTCCTCTAGAATGTCGCTCACTTCTTCAAGATGTTTATGGCGAAACACTATGGTGAACTCTTCTCCTCCATAACGAAATGCTTGTCCAGGATGAGAAAAACGCTTTAATTGGGTCGCTACATTTTTCAGAACCCTATCGCCCATGTCATGCCCATAGGTATCGTTAAATTTCTTGAAATGATCTATATCCACCATCGCTAAAGCATATTTCTTAGGTAGACCCACTAATTTTTCATTAAGTGCTCGACGCCCGGGCAATTTAGTCAAATCGTCTAAATATGCCATACGATGACTTTCCATTAATAAAAACCAAATCCACAACAAGAATTGTGCAGACAACAAAGCATCAAATTGACTTTGAGAAACAGAAAAGTGACTCAATAGGATCAAGCTAACAATACTGACCAAGCCACAGGCACTAAAGTTATCGTTACTCACCCACCATGACGTAAAAATGAGAGAAATACTCAACAATAAGATGGTCCAAAGCAAGAAAGTAGACCAAGTAACCTGAAGATTGAAAATGGGGTGGTCTAAAAAACCAAAGGAAATCCAGTGAGCTTCAACGGAGTAAGACCAACACAACAACATAGCCAAAAACAAAAAACGATTAATGACAAATCGATTAAAAAAGCCACGCTCTTTTACAAAAGTCAAAAGGGCAATACAAAGACAAGACACGACCAAATAAGCCGTTACCGAGGCATCACTGTCCGCACTGTGTACTTTAGGAATAAGAAGTAAACATACTAAAATTAGCACACGACCTTTATTGAAATGCCAAGCCAAAAGAATCCCGATGGCAAACAATATAAAAGGCAATAATGGAAGCAGATCAACCCACAGAGGAGGAAGAAAACCTACATATAAGCTGGCATACACACTGGCAAGCAAAATTAGACATGGAAATAAGAGAGACTGTAAACGCTCAACCATAAAACGCCTTAAATCATTGAATCATTGAATCATTCGATTAAATACAATCGACATTTTGCCTCGAAAGCACGTAACTTTCATTAACAATAAGTAAATAAATAGTAAGCACACTAAAATTGGCTTATTAATTGAGTAGAAATAGAGGTGTAGCATTCATTCCATGAGTTTATAAAGACCCACTGCCAATCTGGACATTATTTACAGAATATTAAGAAAAGCGATTCACCCACTTTACAGCAACACAGAGGCCAGTGTTCTGTAAAATAAGACAAGCCTTTCTTTTTAATTAGCACTTTTTCGCAAAAATAGACAAATAAGGTAAAATTAGAGGAGTTAAAGGATAAAGCTATTAAAGTCTGTGTTTTTTCGAGATAATAAAAGTACTTTTTCTACTAAAATACAAACATGTGAATACGCGTTTTACTTACGTCATGCGCTTAAATTCACAAAAATATTGAGATTTGTGGTCATTTATGGAAAGAAAAATTCTCTGGCTTATATCCTTTGCTTTAATATTTATTCTTTGGCTCAAAATTGAGCCAGTGAAAGATGTGCAAAGTAATACGCCTAAAAGCCAAGTATCAGAAACCACGAATGACGGCACTATTAACGAGTCAGATGAAGCAACACGTGACGAAAAAAATTACTTCAAAACACATCCCATTCAAACCAAGACACCTGACTTCAATGCTATTAAAAATATCAAGTTGCGAAAAACAACTTTTTTTAATTTTTTAACACCTTTTGTAAATCAAAAAAACACTTTATTACTTGCTGAAAGAGATCGGCTTATCAGCTTAAGAAAAAAAGCCAAGAGTTTGTCAAAAAAGGATAAAAAATGGGTTATTGAGTTAATGTCTAACTATAAGCTCAATAAAGTAGATACTATTACTGCGGATGATATTGACGAGCTGTTAGCTCACATTGATATCGTACCCACCTCGTTGGTTCTCGCCCAAGCGGCTAATGAATCAGCATGGGGAACATCTCGGTTTGCAACAGAGGGAAATAACTTTTTTGGTCAATGGTGCTTTAGAAAAGGTTGTGGTCTTATTCCAGAGTCAAGAGATGACGATGCAGACCATGAAGTACGTAAGTTTTCTAATGCTCGAGAATCTGTATTTTCCTATATTGATAATTTAAATAGCAATGCGGCTTACAAAGAATTAAGAGGCATACGCGCTGACTTACGAGAAAACGAAGCACCTATTACTGGACTTGCTCTCGTACATGGCTTAGATCATTATTCACAACGTGGACAGGATTATGTAGACGAAATAGAAGGACTGATCCAATACAACAAGCTTTGGCGATTCAACACACTCAATCGTAGCAAGCAAAAGAGCACTGAATAAAACGTCACAGCTATCTGTGCATAATTTTGTAACTTAGACCTATATATTTGAAGTGAATTTTTCGCCACAGGGTGGCTAAGCAATCCGACCTTCATTACAATAGCCTGATTATTTACCCACTCAATTAAGAACGAGGAAATTCAATTGGCCCGTTTACCTGTTATTATTGGCTTTGGCGGAATCAATTCAGCTGGTCGTTCATCTTCTCATCAAGCCTATCGACGGATTGTATTAGATCTTCTCCCAAGCTCAATTCAGCAGGATGTATTACTCGATCTTGCCACACTCACAAATGCCGCAGAATATAAGAATGGTCTTTGGCATACGGAAAGTGGAGAAGAGCTAGACGCAGCTTCTCTTATTGACAGCATTGGCGAATCATTACTTGCAAGAACATTGATTCGTAGAATACACCCTAGCTTGTTCGACGTTGATCACGTCACTCGACATAAATCTGCCGTATTAACGCCAACTGGCCAAGACGAAAAGCTGAGTTTTACGATTAAAACCCGTTCTCTACCTTCTGACCGCCCTACAAATTGGCAAGTAACTGAGATTTCAGATCACCTATCTAGAGTGACTATTGATGGTAACTTGGAAGCCTTTATCAAGGATTCTAAAGCTTTATCAGTAAAATCTGCAGGTCAATTACCAACTGGATTTGACCCTTCCAAGCTTTATCAGAGTAGAAACCACCCTCGCGGTCTACAAATGACTGTATATGGAGCCTCTGATGCGGTTCAAAGTAGCGGCATTGATTGGGAGCTTATTCGTAGTAAGGTAGCACCTGATCAAATGGCGGTTTATGCGGCCAATTCTATAGGCCAAATGGACGACCTTGGTTTTGGCGGAATGCTGAAATCTGCGCTGATAGGCAAACGAACGACCTCTAAACACTTGCCTCTTGGCTACGCCCAAATGCCAGCGGACTTTGTTAACGCCTATATTTTAGGCAGCGTCGGCAGTGTCGGTACTTCTATTGGTGCTTGTGCAACGTACTTTTTTAACCTAGAAAAAGCCGTTGAAGGGATTAAGTCTGGTAAATTGCGAGTTGCTATGGTCGGTGGCAGTGATGCACCGATTACACCAGAAATAATTGAAGGCTTCCGAACTATGGGGGCTTTAGCGGAAGACACCGCACTTCTTGCTCTTGACCAAATAAACAACCAAGAAGAACCGGACCATACTCGCAGCTGTCGTCCATTTGCTCAAAACTGCGGCTTTACCATTGCCGAGTCAAGCCAATGGACTTTGCTAATGGATGATGCGTTAGCAATGGAACTAGGCGCTGAAATCTATGGCGCTATTCCTGCTGTATTTTCTAATGCCGATGGGCATAAAAAATCTATTTCTGCACCAGGGATTGGCAATTACCTTACTATGAGTAAAGCCATGGCCTATTTACAGAATGTGATAGGAAAGGAAGGCTTAACTGAGCGAACCTTCATCCAAGCTCATGGTACTAGTACGCCTCAGAACCGAGTGACAGAATCACACGTACTTAGTAAGGTTGCGACAAGCTTTGGTGCAACGGGTATGCCTGTTACAGCGTTAAAAGCATTTCTTGGTCATTCTCAAGGAACGGCTGGCGGAGACCAATTACACCTTTCTTTAGGTGTTTGGAAAGATGGCATTCTACCCGGCATCACAACCTCGTCAGAGCTTGCTAATGACGTCTACCAGGAAGGTCTTCGCTTCCAACTTAAACATGAATCTTACGGGAAAACGCATTTCGATGCGGCTCTTCTTAACTCAAAAGGTTTTGGTGGCAATAACGCAACGGCAATTTTATTGGCACCTCATAAGGTCATGGAAATGCTAAGCAAACGCTATTCAAAAGAAGAGTTAGAAGCGTATAAAGTCAAAAATATAAAAGTGAAAAACACTGCCGAAGCTTATAATCAAGCTGCTATTCATGGGCAAGTACTTCCTGTTTATAAATTTGGCTTTAACGTTCTTGGCGGCGAAGACTTAGCCATTAGCGATACAGATATTCATCTTCCTGGCTATGAAATGCCTGTTGTTTTTGATGTTAAAAACGAATTTGACGATATTTGCTAAATAAAAAAGCAGCTAGTACCACCTGAGGTATTAGCTGCTTCTTTTCCAATCTAGTTACCAATCTATAAGCCTTCGCTCTATCTCTACCCTCTTTTCATACAGCATACAATTTTTGACCAGACATGTTTAAATCGGCTCAGCCTTTAAATATAGAGCGCGACGATCGCCATAAAGGAAGAACAATTGCCGCCAATAAACAGCTAAGCGCACCATAAGACAATAAATATAATGCGTTAAAAAATTCGAGATGAAGAAAGGCACTCATGAAAATATAATTAGGTAAAACAGTACAGACCCACACGCCTAGGGTAAATATCATCATCGATACACTAGACAGTGGCTTTAGCTTCACAAGTAGCCAAGCTGTAAAATACAAATACACAAACGATGCTAAACAGAACAATAGGATATGATTAATCGAGGGGAATCTAGACACGCTATCGCTATCATTGACCAAGGATATAGGTGCACCAGAATACCATGCAAAACCCAAAAGAATCTGCAATAAGAAGACTAGCACCACTGCTTTATGATTAATTTTATTCACGTTAAATCTTAATCCCCCTTTTCATTACGCCTTATAAAGCTCTTTAACCATATTTCGCAATACCGAGCGCCATGGTCGTTGCTTAACACCGTAATGATTAAATATTTTTCGACATGACAAAGACTGTCTTTTTATCTGTACAACCATCCCATCTTCTTCAGCAAAAGCCCCTTCTAAAGACTCTACTTCTAATTGAGCTTTAGGATCAAATTGACCAGACGTAGCCAAAATAGCCTCAACAAGGCGAACCCAACTAATTTCTTCTGCACAACAGTAGTGATAAATACCTGTATTACTCGCACCATAATAGCGCTGTTTTACTAAAGATAAAATCACTCGAGCTAAATCAGACACCGGTGTAGGACTGCCAATAAGGTTATCTTTGTAAGCAAGATTAATACCATCTTGAATCAAACCTAATGTTCGACAAACAAAATCATCACCATTACCACTAAACAACCAACCAGTTCTTAATACTATATTTTCAGGGTTATTTAACACTATAGATTCTGATTGAATTAGCATGCGAGCATAAGGATCATCGCTATCAGGTTTATCAGTTTCAAGATAAGGAACATTATTTTCACCAGAGAATACTCTGGCGCTACTCAACATAATAAGAGGAGCTTTGTGTTCACTCAACACGGTGAGTATTTTTTGGAATTTGCTGTAATCATCTTGCAAAGCATAGCGTAAACTCAATGCGTCGATGACAACATCATATTCCATAGACGCCAATTCATTTGCCGCATCATCTCCTAGCAGAACGCCTTCTTGAGGAAATATCCAGTTAACGTCAATCTGATCTTTTGAAAATGATAGTAATGCGGCACCTACTTCAGATTCAGCCCCCAACAGCAATATGTTAATGGGAGCATTAATCTCTTGTTTACTAGTCAAAGCGAATCCTCATACCACTTAGGGAAAATACTAAGAAGGTTCTGGTTTGTTTGCAGTGCAATTTCTTCAGCACTACTGTTTCGTATTACCGCAACACAATGGGCAATACCTGGAATAGAAAGAGGGGTATTTAACTCCCCTTGGAAACCACACAAAGGCATATCAGGTGAATCTGTCTCTAACACGAAAGAGAACGCATCGAGCTGTGCTAACACACGCTGCGCTTTTTTCGCCCTAGGATAAGTAATCGTACCACCAATTCCTAGAACAAACCCTAATGCCCGAAAACGCTCCGCTTGCTCAATACTGCCATTAAAAGCATGCACAACACCACCAAAAGTAAATTGTGTCTCACGAAGCGCCTTGAGCACTAAGTCATAACTTTTCCGAGCATGCAGAATAACAGGAAGACCCAAATCACGAGCTACTATTAACTGTCTTGAAAAAAAAGCCTGTTGCCGCTTAAGCTCTACTGCACCAGGCCAGCAATCAAGCCCTATTTCGCCAACAGCAATAGCGCCCCTGGTTTGACACTGCTCTGCTAATAATTCAATGTCATCAAGCTTTGCACCTTCCAAAAAATATGGATGAAGCCCATAAGCGACCCGCCATTGAGAATAAACATTAGCCAATTCAGCAATTCGAACCCAACTATTTTTAGTTGTTGAAGGCACTAAAAAGCCTTCTACTTTGGCAGCACGACATGACGCCATTAAAGCATCTCGCGTGTCATCGAAAACATCAAAATCTAAGTGGCAATGGCTATCAATATACATAAACAAAGATTACATCATGAAAGGAAGTTCGACTAGAGACGGTATAACTAAGAAACGAAAAAGCCGCACATAAATGCACAGCTTTTAAGAGCGTTATACGATCAATACATTTTCAAATGCATTACTTGTTAATTATTAACCAACTTTTGTAGACTTCTCAACCGCTGAGAGCATACCACGCAACATTCCTAATTCTTGTTGATCGAGTTGAGCTCGCTGATAAAGTCGACGAAAACGCGTCATGACTTTACGCGGAGCCTTAGGATCTAAAAATTCGGTATCTACCAATACTCGCTCTAAATGCTCCAAGAGGAGATCTAATTGCTCGACGCTGGCTGCTGGCACATCCCATTTAGGTTCTACTATCGGCGCATCGGCCATTAATAGCCCTTTCATACGTAATTCGTAGGCAATTACTTGTACCGCCGCACCTAGGTTTAGCGAACTGAAACTTTCAACTGAAGGAATATGAACATGATAATGGCAACGCTGTAGCTCTTCGTTTGTTAACCCTCGATCTTCACGACCAAAGACAAAAGCGGTTTCTAATTGCTCTTCAAATACCAAATCAGCGGCTTGCCTTGGGTCTACTAAAGGGCAAGGAATATGACGCTCTCGAGCACTTGTTCCGATAACGAGCTGACAATCAGCAATCGCTTCTTCTAGTGTATCTACAACAACGGCATTATCTAATACATCAGTCGCCCCAGATGCTCGACTGACTGCTTCATCACTTGGATAATGTTTTGGGGCAACTAAATATAAATCCACCAGCCCCATATTTTTCATAGCCCTTGCTGCACCACCAATATTTCCTGGATGGGAGGTATTTACAAGAACAATTCTTACTTTACTCTGCATGTTATGAACTACCAATTTCTAGCGAACGAATGATGTTGAGGATGTTAACAGATTTTTCTTTAAAATTAGCTAGGCGCTCAGTTTTTAACCAGATCTTTACTAGCCAAAAAAGTCCTTTTACGTTAGAATCCGCGCTCATATTTTGCGGTTTCCCTAATCGACTGTCCAATAAGTCTCTATTATTAGGGGAAACGCTTGCTCTTTAACACTTTAATGGCAACGGCATTGTCTTTCACTAAAAGACAATGCACGAACTCTCATTTAAAATATTGACGGTACCCCATGCAACCTAGAATCAATATCGCAATCAAAGCCGCTCGCGCTGCGGCAGAATACATCGTTCACTCCCAAGAAAAACTACTTTTCGATAAAGAGCAAGGACAAGATGCAGATCAGGTTTACCAAGTCGTTTGCTCTGGCGCTGAACGCGCTATCGTATACCACTTAGAAAAAGCCTACCCTGGCGATACCATTACCACTCGTCTTCAAGGCAGCGTCCAAAAAGGCGAAGAAGGTGAATGGATTATTGATGCTATTCAAGGTCAGCCTCTATTTACACGCGGTTTAACAGGCCACGTAATTACAATGAGCTATGTTGTTGCCGGTAAAGTGGAGCACGCACTAGTGCTAAACCCTCATACCAAAGACGAATTCTATGCAAGTAAAGGCCGTGGCGCTTACTTAAACAACACTCGAATTCGAACCAGTACTGCTCGCACCCTAGAAAAAGCAACTGTTGCTGCTCAATTTCCAGTGACAGATCGCACAGCACCCTACCTATCAGGCCAACTTGCTATATTCTCTGAAATAGCTGAAAAAGGCGCTCGCGTTGTCATGCAAGATGCACCAGCATTGATGCTAGCGAATGCTGCAGCAGGTCGTTTAGACGCTGCTTGGGGAATCAAACTACAAGAATGGGAAATGCAAGCCTCGCTATTCATCGCAAAAGAAGCCGGCTGCCTATTTGCTAACTTTGATGGCTCACCAAATATCGAAAATGGTGATGTACTTTGTGCTAATGCGCGTTTATTCAAAGTATTATTACCTATTTTAAACAAGCACTTAAGCTAATTCTTATGTATAAAAAAGCCCGCTTCTGTGAAGCGGGCTTTTTTGTTTTTTATAAAGCGCATCTTACGCTTTATAAATATTCTCATAGCAATAATTAGTCGCTTCTACAAAGCCATCTACACTACCGCAATCAAAGCGTCGACCTTTGAATTTATACGCCAGCACACAACCTTCTTTAGCTTGTTGTAAAATAGCGTCTGTGATTTGAACTTCACCATTACGACCTGGAGGAGTGTTGCGAATTTTATCAAAGATATCTGGCGTCAATATATAACGACCGATAATAGCAAGGTTAGAAGGCGCTTCTTCTTTAGAAGGTTTCTCAACCATGTCAGTTACGCGATAAAGACCTTCCATCATGTCATCGCCTTTGATCACACCATATTTATGCACTTCATCTTCAGGCACTTCCTCAATGGCTACAATGGTGCACCGAAATTGATTGTACAATTTCACCATTTGCGCCATTACACCATCGCCTCCTTCTTCACCAAAACAAAGGTCATCGGCCAAAACAACACCAAACGCTTCTTCACCAATCAATGGCTCACCCGTCAAAATGGCATGACCAAGACCTAACATTTGATTTTGAGGAATAAAAGAAAAAACCGCATTCGCAATTAAGTGGCGAATGCCTTCCAAATATTGCTCTTTGCTGGTACCAGAAATTTGATGTTCAAGCTCGTAGCTAATATCAAAATGATCAGCAATCGCGCGTTTACCACGGCCTGTTACGAAGGTCACATTTTTCAAACCCGCTTGTACAGCTTCTTCTACACCATACTGAACCAAAGGCTTGTTAACGATAGGAAGCATTTCCTTCGGCATCGACTTAGTGGCTGGCAAAAAACGTGTTCCATAACCTGCCACTGGGAACAAACATTTACGAATCATACTCTATCCTTAAAATAGCATTAAAGAATGGTCGCCAAAAAAAAATATGACAACCTATAAATTAGCTTAACGTATTCCGTGCTGTTGATAAAACAACACCCGTTAAACGATCCAAAACTGGGGATTTCAACTTATACCAATGCCAATATAACGGCACATTTAATTTTGCCTTGGGAAATAATGAGATCAATCTCCCGTCTCTTATCTCTTCCACTACTTGCACAGTAGGAACCAAAGCACAGACTGTGCCAGCCATAATCATCTTTACAAAACCATGCGATGAAGGATACCAGTGACTATTACGAATGTCCGCTTTTACTTGTAGACACTCATGCTGATAACGACGCCACAGATCATCAAATTCATCATAGATAAGCGAAGGCGCTCCTACGACAGTTTCGATACAAATATCATTTTTTAATTGCGTTTTAATGAACTCAGGAGAAGCCACCAGCTCATAGGTCATATTACCCAGAAAAACAGACTCTCCTCCAGACACAGGTGTACCAATTTGACTAATACAAGCAACAACCTCACCTGTCTGCAGAAGCTCTCTCGTTTTACCTTGATCTGCGGCTTTAATATGCAACCTCGCTTGATCAACGCCCGAGAACACACTTAATACTTGAGCAAACCAAGTTGCTAACACATCATTATTAACCGCAATAGAAAGCGGTTGATGGCTGTATCCTTCGTGTAACAACTCAAATAAGCCATCTTCCAGCATGGTTACTTTATTCGCATGCGCCAGTAACTGCTCACCTAGGGGTGTTGCCGAAACAGGACGAGCCCTTATTAATAAAGGACCACCACACGCTTGCTCTAAACGCTTAATGCGCTGAGAAACCGCAGACTGAGTCAAGCTAAGGTGATCTGCAGCGCGCTCAAAACTCTGAAAACGCAATACCGCCACAAAGCAATTTAACGCCTTATAATCCATCATAATATTTTCTTATGTAATTTAAGCTAAATTAATTTAAATTTAATTGTAAATACACTTAGTATCAAGACCATTCAACAGACTCAGATAAGACGGAAAAGATATGATTGCATTTTTGAGTGGGGCAATTACTGGCGGTGGGCTTATTGTAGCCGTTGGCGCGCAAAACAGTTTTCTACTAGAACAAGCCCTAAAACGACACCTCGCCTTCCCTATCGCCTTTTTATTTATCATCAGCGACATTGTTGCGATTGCTCTCGGGGCGTTTGGCTTTGGCTTACTCATTCAAAGTAGTGATTGGTTATTAATGCTATTTCGGTGGGGCGGGGTGGCTTTTTTAACCTGGTTTGCTTTTCAAAAATGGCGCTCCTCTTTTCTCGATGAGCACCTTGTTCTCAAACATTTAAATACGCGCTTAGCGGGTTGGCCGTTACTAATGATGGCCCTTGCAGTAACCTGGTTAAACCCACATTTTTACATTGATACCATGATTTTAATGGGCAGCTTATCCAATCAGTTTTTACATGATAAATGGATGTTTGTACTCGGCGGTGCCACCTCATCCATTGTCTGGTTTTTACTACTGGCGCTCATCGGTCATGCGTGTGCAAAATGGCTTAGCTCGGCCATATTCTGGCGCTGGTTTAATCGTGCCAACGCCCTATTGATATGGAGTATTGCGTTTAAAATTGCCACTCAGCCATTAGCGGGCTAAGCGCCAATGGTGGCAGCTAAAACACAATGTTTCTACAATATCGATTGAATGTAGTAATAAACGCTTATAACTTGATCTCAACCTCATGACTTTCATCTGGGGTTGAGGACGAATCCGCCTCTACCCACATTTCTGCCGTCGCAATTGGACTCACTGAAAGCGCAACCTGAATAGGATCACTTTGATCTTCAATGACCATAGGTGGCTGATAATTAATACGGTATAGAGCCATAAGAGCGACCGAAAAGTTAATCGCAGCAACAAACCAAAATAAGGCATCAATACGAATCAAATCCATCAAAGACGCTGCCAATAGCGGCCCAATCATACCACCAACGCCATTAAGTAGGATCATGCCACTACTCGCGGATAATATTTGCTCAGGTCGTAACTGGTCATTCATATGGGAAGAAGCTAACGAGTACATAGGGAAGGTAAATGCCCCAACACAGAACATGCCTACCATCATCAATATCTGACTGTTGCCCATATTGCCCAGCGGTACAATAAAAGCCGCAAGCCCGCCGACCAAGCCCACCCACAACATAGTCACTCGGCGATCCTGGCGGTCCGACAGCTTTCCTATCGGCCACTGCAACAACATACCGCCGACATAACTTGCACCAATAAATAATGAAATCTGACCAATACTCATACCAATGCTTTGGGCATACAGAGCACCAAGCCCCAGCAAAGCCCCCGCGGTGACTCCAGCGGCGGTTACGCCCGTCACCCCGAGTGGCGCGGTCTTAATCAACCCCATTATATTGAGTTTTTCTGGCACATTAATCGTTGGCGAAGGAGTCCGTACCAATAACAAGGGGACCAACGCCATAGAAATCAAAACGGACGTTAAAATAAACAGACCATATCCACTAGGAGAAGAAAAATTCAACAAGACCTGACCTAATGTCTGACTTGCCCATATCTCAATGGTATAAATAGAAAATAATCGGCCTCGAGTTTGGTTCGTCGCAATGTCGTTTAACCAACTTTCCGTGACAATATACAAACCCGCGTAACACAAGCCCGTGCCCATTCTCATGAGCATCCAAAACCAAGGATTTACCACCACAGATTGCATCAATATCGTCACCGACGCCAATGACGCCACCGCGGCGAAGACTCGAATATGACCGACATTTTTAACCCAAATAGGTACTAAAATAGATCCGACGATAAAACCAAAATAGTACGATGACATGATCAAACCTGTCGCCGTCGTATCAAAAGACTCTAACGATGCACGAATACCAATTAAGGAGCTTTGCAAGGCGCTCGCCATAGAGAGAATGGCAATACCGAAAAGCAGGCTCCAAATAGGAAGCAGTAGAGTTTTAAACATGAATATCCTTCGTACTAACGTGCAGTTTTAACAAAATAGGTGGTTATAATTTCGGCAGACTATACCGACACAATTTATGAATGCAATAACTAATCATCAGGTTAAAAATTTTACTTTCATGATCGTAATTTAACTATTCAGTGTAAAGTATTCAAACCGATTAAAGTAAAAAAACAGCGCCTCTGCTACAAGATAATATACGTAAGTTAAGTACTGTATTTAATACTATCGCCCCGGCACTAAGCTCACAGGTACATTAGTTCACGCCTAATACTGCACCACCCGCATTCATTTACCTTTTGTATTCATCAGAAGAAATGCGAGATAAAAAAAAACGAAGACAATTGGCTTGTCTTCGCTTTGAATTAAAATGAACTCATTGCTGTTGCTAATTAAGAACGTCACTTAAGAAAGTGCTCAGAGCTTCACTAAAGTATAAGACTCAAGGGACTCTCTCTACTGTGTCTCAGTACGGCTAAAATGCTTACCTAATAGTGCGTGGTAGAAGTTATGATCACTTAGAATACCAACACATTGACCGTCATTTTCCAGCACAATGGGACGATTCGTGTGGTAACGAATCTCTACTGCATCACGCATGTTAATCGTTTCATCCACTCGGACAACGGTATTAGCTGGCATGTCTTCAATTCGCATACCGGGCGCCCATTGAGCACTCGCAACCTCTTCTTCGCTGTTGTACACGCCTTGAAATTGACCTGCATCCAACGCAAGCCAAAGATTTTCACCCACGTTAAAGCGTGCTTCTTTTTTCGGCAGCTCTGCAAGCGGAGTCATTAACGCACTACCACACAACACATTAAGGGGATTAGTATGGGCAACAAATTTCTCAACGTATTCAGTGGCTGGGTTTAAGACAATTTGCTCTGGTGCTCCTTGTTGAATGATACGAGCTGATTCCATAATGGCGATTTTAGTGCCAATTTTTAGCGCTTCATCTAAGTCATGGCTAACAAAAATAATGGTTTTGTTTAAACGCTTTTGTAGCTCGATCAATTCGTCTTGTAACTGAGAACGAATTAAAGGATCGAGCGCAGAGAAAGGCTCATCCATCAATAAAACATCAGTATCCATCGCAAAAGCTCGCGCCAAGCCAACACGTTGTCGCATCCCACCAGACAATTCATCTGGTTTTTTATCAGCCCATTGAGTTAAGCCAACCATATCTAATTGTTCTTTTGCTTTAGCAAGGCGGTCTTTCAGAGCCATTCCTTGCATTTCAAGACCAAATGCCACGTTTTCAAGCACAGTCAACCAAGGCATTAATGCAAAACTCTGAAACACCATAGACACTCGGTTAGTACGCATATGACGTAATGTTTTTTCATCACAGGTCGCCATATCAACCATGTCGCTACCATCTTTCACTAGGCAGCGTCCGCGAGCAACTTTATTTAAGCCATTTACTGCTCGCAATAGCGTCGATTTACCAGAACCCGAAAGCCCCATTAACACGCAGATCTCACCTTCGTTTACTTCGATGTTCGCATCTTGCACACCAACAACATCTCCACTCATACCAAGAATTTCATCTCGAGAGTGACCTTTGTCCATTAGAGGAAGCGTCTTAGCCAAATTGTTGCCAAAAACAATATCTAGGTGTTCTATTTTTACAACAGCCATATTTACCCTTCTTTTCTCATCGATGGTGTTTTACAAATACGGTCCAACATAATGGCGACTAAAACAATAGCGATACCCGCCTCAAAACCTTGAGAGATATTTACCGTATTCAATGCTCGGATTACAGGTTTGCCCAAGCCATCCGCACCAACCAATGCCGCGACAACCACCATAGATAAAGACAGCATAATACATTGTGTAATACCGGCCATGATGCTCGGCATTGCTGCAGGTAATTCTACTTTGTAAAGTAATTTTGATTTCGTACAACCAAACGCCAAACCCGCTTCGAGCAATTCGCTAGGCACTTTACTGACCCCTAAATAGGTCAATCGTATCGGCGCAGCTATGGCAAAAATAACGGTTGAAATCAGACCAGGTACATAGCCTAGACCAAATAAAATAAGAGTGGGTATCAAATACACAAACGTAGGAATAGTTTGCATCAAATCTAAAATAGGTCGCAATATCGTGTATAGCCAAGAACGATGTGCGGCCGCAATTCCAATGGGAATACCGATTAGCACACTAAAGGCCGTCGCCGATATTACCAACACCAATGTTTGTACCGTCTCTTCCCAGTAGCCCATGTTAATAATTAACAGTAAAGACGCGGTAATGAACACTAACAACCCAATACTGTGATGTAAAAACCAAACACCAACCAAAACAATTGCAATGACAGCCAGCGGAGGAGCCCACATAATTGAGTCAACCATAGATGTGATCATGGTTTCTAATACAAAAGAAATCAGATCAAAAAAGCCAGAAGCCGAGCCCACAAGCCAGTCTATAAAGCTTTCCATCCAGGCGCCAAGAGGGATTTTATTATCCGTTAGCCAATCCATATTTTATCTCCCGATTTGTAAAAACAGGCACCAGAGGTATATCACCACTGGTGCGCTATACATTAAAAAATAACGTTTTTTATAGACCTAAGTGCGCTTTAACTGCCGCTAGACCATTACCACCTGATTTTGTATTAACGCCATCAAGCCAAGCAGTAAGAGCATCGGGATGTGCTTTTAGCCACTCTTGTGCTGCTGCCGCTGGTTTTTTGCCATCATCAAGAATGTAACCCATGATTTGGTTTTCCATTGGCATAGTAAACTTCAGATTAGTAATCAATTTACCTACATTAGGGCATGACTGGATGTAACCTTTACGAACGTTAGTATGTACGTTCGCACCGCCGTAATTAGGACCAAAATATTCATCACCGCCAGACAAGTAATCCATATCAAAATTTGAATTCATTGGATGCGGAGCCCAACCTAAAAACGCAATCCATTTATGACGACGGATGTTACGCTTAACTTGAGAAAGCATACCTGCTTCACTTGATTCAACTAATTGGAAATTACCTAGATTAAAGGCATTTTTATCGATCATATCTTGAATAAGACGGTTGCCATCGTTACCAGGTTCGATGCCATAGATACGTCCAGCAAACTCTTTGCGATGTTTAGCAAGATCAGAGAAATCCGTTACACCAGCATCATAAGCTTCTTTGCTGACTGCAAGTGTGTATTTAGCGCCTTTCAGATTAGGCCCTAAATCCTGAACCGTACCTGTTTTCAAATAAGGTGCTACATCGGCCTTCATGGAAGGCATCCAGTTACCTAGGAAAACGTCTATATCTTTGTTCGCCATAGACGTATAAGTCACAGGCACAGACAATAGCTGTATTTTTGTATCGTAACCAAGGCCTTGCAATATTTCTGTTGCCACAGCCGTGGTAGAAGTGATGTCAGTCCAACCAACATCTGAAAAGCGTACTGTTGAACAATTCGCTGCCATTGTTAAGCCAGAAATACTGGCGATACCGATCGCGATTACGCCTTTGCTTGCCTTATTTAACATAACTCATCCTCTTTTATGGAAAACTATTGCGAACAAAGACTTTGTTCACTTAAATACATCAGAATTGCTTGGATAAATCACTTCAGCTGTTAATAACAGCTTGCCTTAGACCCAAGCGACTAAGGTTTAAATACTAGCTCTAAATACGTTCCTATCTGCCGAGTTGAACGCACACTATCAATACCACCCGACAAACACCCTCTTAACCACATACCATCGATTAATGCTGCCACGGTTTGTGCTATTTCTCGTGCTTTCTCGATATCAAACGCTTCTTTTAGCACCACAACCAATGCAGTATGTAAACGGTGGTAATACACATTCTGCAATCTGAACAATGATGGTGTATGCATGGCCGATGCCCAAAACCCCATCCATGCCTTTACTACTTGAGGATGAGTTTGCGATTGGTTCAAGCTAGCTTGAACCAAGGCCATTACTTTTTCTTTAGAGGACTTATCTTTAGCCTGCAAAACTTCTTTGCTTAATCCTTCAAAAAACTCATGAATTAAACTCTTCATCGTTTCTTCAAGAAGACCGTTTTTTCCGCCAAAATAATGATTTATGATGGCTGGTGACACTCCAGCATTTTTACCGATAATACTAACGGTAGCGCCTGCGAAGCCATATTCATCAATGGCATTAATCGCGGCTTCGATTAACTGAGGCTTTCGTATTTCTTGCATTCCCAATTTTGGCATTACAAATCCTTTTTTATTAAACAGCCGTTTAATGAAAACTATAGTAGGCTGCTTTTACAATAATGGTCAACCCTTGACAAATCAAAAACTTAGTACTCTAAACAACTTAAGCTTATGATTTAAAAGAGTAAAATGGTAAATAAAATAAATATTAACTTTTATTAATAAACTGCTATTGTCGTGAATATAAACATTAAGGATGTTTTTTAAACAATCCTAAGGTCGCCAATCGAAATATCACTGCATCACACTTTTTTTGTTTAAAATATAGTCAATCACAAGATATAGTGAAGATCACCCAACTCACATTAAGAATAGAGTTCAAAATACTAATAGGAAAAAGGTAATGGATAGCAACGCATCTTGTTTTGATAAAGAGATAGACCGAACAAACAGCAATAGCGATAAATGGACCAAATATCCTCAAGATGTGATCCCATTGTGGGTCGCCGATATGGATTTTGAGTCGCCAGATTGCATCAAAACAGCCCTCAATGAGCGAATTGAGCACGGCGTTTTTGGTTATACACACGCTTCCAACGAACTAGAAAATACGATCGTAGAGTATGCAAAGCGTCGTTATGACTGGGGTATTTCAAGCGCACAGATTGTTCACTTACCAGGATTAGTCTGCGCTTTGCATTTGGCCGTGAGAGCTTTCTCTAGCGAAGGCGATACTATTATTGTTCCTAGCCCTATCTATCCTAATTTCAACAAGGCTGTACTTCATGCGAATCGTGAGTTATCGCATGTTGAGATGCAGATAGAAGACGGCCGTTGGGTACTTGATATGCAAGCGTTTGAAATCGCCTGTGCCCAACCCAATAGTAAAATGATTCTATTGTGTAACCCGCATAACCCAGGCGGTACGGTTTACACCAGAGCAGAACTTGAAGCAATTCATCAGCTTGCACAGCGCTATGATTTATTGGTCGTTAGCGATGAAATTCACTGTGACCTGATTCTCGATGATGTGCCTCATGTACCTTTCGCCAGTGTTAATGAAGACGCGACCAACCGTACCATCACATTAATGGCGCCTAGCAAAACCTTTAATGTTGCTGGCTTAGGCTATGCTTTCGCAGTGATTGCTAACCCAGCACTGAGGGCGACCTTTAACAATGCAAAAGCTGGGCTGGTTCCTTACCCTAATTTACTCGGTTTAATAGCGGCAAACGCAGCATTTGGAGAAGGTCAAGATTGGCACGAATCGCTACTCACTTACCTAAAAGAAAATCGCGATATTATTGAGCGCTGGCTACCAAGCACTCCCCTAAAAATGGTTCATTTGGAAGCCACTTATTTGGCTTGGATTGATGTCTCTGCGTTACAACTTAATAGCGTTCATCAATTCTTTTTGGATGCTGGTGTAGGAATTTCTGATGGAAAAGATTTTGGCAATCCTAACTATATTCGCCTAAACTTTGGGTGTCCTAAATCACGACTCGAAGATGCGATTAAGCGAATAAATGATGCTCTAAAAAAGCATAATTATTTATAGTTCTCTTTATTAAAAAGGAATTAGGTACGCATAATCGAGCCCCTTGGAGGTTATTATGATGACGCTACCCACTAATCCCTTTGTCGATCACTATATTGAGCACGCCTCTGCAAGCATGCGTGCTGACTTGCATGAAATTCTCGCAATAATGAGACTGATAGCTCCCGAGGCGGAGCTTTCTTTTGATCTTGGCATTCCCTACTTCCAGCAAGATTCTGACCTGCTATTCGGTGTTGCGGCTAGAGAAGATCACCTGTGTATTTACTTTGATGATACAACCCAATTTTATTCTTTTGCAGAACGCTTAAATCATGCTCAATTCGGTGAGAATTGTCTCAGTTTCCATCGTCTTCACGACATCAATATTAATGTATTCGCTGAACTTCTAAGCCAGATAAAAGTTCATTCAATAAAACAAGGCCGTGACCGTACAGCCCATTTATTACATTAAAAAACTTCTCTGGGAGCCCATTAAACACATGATATTTAATAGTCACACTTTGTGTAATCAATGACGAAATAGTCATGTCATTGGCTACCAAAGTGCTTTATTATAAAAACATTACAAATAAGAGGGTTAAAAAGTCATCTCACTTTTACATTAACCCAATAGGCAACCTAGCTTAATGAGCGATTTTTCCTTACAAATTGGTATTTGGATGTCTTTACCTTGCTCACTTATACTTTGGCAATGGAAAATACATAAGACACTACACCATCAAGTACCAAGACAATCTTCCCATAACAATAGCTTGCTGTTGTTAAGCTCATTACGCCTTAGACTCACCCAAACCTCACTCACCTCCCTGATCGCTGTTATCCACACAAATCAAAACAGTGGTGGCAAAAATAAAGCCACTCTGGATAATTCTAAAAAAAATGGCCAAACCTTATTAAAGTTCTTGTTGCTAATACCCTTTCAAAAAACATTATTGTTAACTAGGTTCTATTCAAAATAAACACTTTAGGAAAGACTATGAGTTATCACGAAATTAATCAGATTGAAATGCGGATTATCGGTTGCCTCATTGAAAAAGAAATTGCTACGCCTGACCTCTATCCGCTTAGCATCAACTCACTTGTTAGCGCTTGCAATCAAAAATCCAGTCGCGACCCTGTTACCAGTTACACAGAAGTTGAAATTCAAGATGCGTTAGATGCTCTTACCAAAAGAGGTTTAGTTACCAATGCTTCAGGTTCCAATGGGCGCGTAAGCAAATATCAGCACCGTTTTTGTAACACCGAATTTTCAGACCTTCAATTATCCACTGCAGAGCTTGCTGTGATTTGCTTACTTTTCGTCCGAGGCCCTCAAACTCCCGGAGAATTGCGCTCAAGAAGTGGTCGCTTACATAATTTTCAAGATAGAGAAGAAGTTGAAGACACGCTAAAATCTTTGCAAGAAAAAAACGGTGGCCCTTTTGTGAAACAACTAGCAAGAGAACCAGGAAAACGAGAGTCTCGTTATCAAGAATGCTTTTGTACAGAAAACAATATAGGCATTGAAGACATTGCTATTAGCACCTCTAATTCAACTGACGACTCACTAAAAAACAGAGTAGAAGAGCTAGAAGAATTGGTATTAAGCTTGTCTGAACGGCTAGAAAAGATAGAAAATGCCAGTGGACTGTAGTCAAAATTAACGGCAGACTTAATCGCTTTTTAATAATACGAATTATCAATTAAAATGCCGTTAATCTCGGACCATTTATTACTTACAAGAGGAGAATCCCATGAAACAGGTACGCTGGGGAATAATCGGCACAGGGAATATTGCCCGCCGTTTTGCAAGCGACTTTTGTTATGCAAAATCAGGCGAATTGCGCGCTATCGCTTCACGGGATAAATCCTCAGCGGATGCATTCTCTGCTGATTTCGACATCGAACTTGCCTTTGTAGATTACTTTTCACTGATCAATAGTCACGAAGTTGATGTTGTCTATATCGCCACACCTCATACTTCTCACTATGATTTAACCAAGGCCTGTCTCTTAGCCGGCAAAGCCGTATTATGTGAAAAACCTTTGACCCTCAATGCAATCCAATCAAAAGAGCTTTATGATTTAGCAGCCGAGAAAAATATTTTCTTGATGGAAGCTATGTGGACACGCTTTAACCCTGTCATTGAACAGGTTATTGAATGGGTTGAAGAAGGCGAAATTGGCGAACTACACAGTATCCAAGCAAGTTTTAATTTCGTAGCCCCAACAGATCCAAATCATCGCTTATTGGATCCAAAATTAGGGGGTGGTGCCTTACTTGATATTGGTATTTACCCTGTTTTCCTTGCTCAATTGTTTTTTGGTAAACCAGACTTTATTCAAAACCAAGCCGTTATTGGTGATACAGAGGTCGATATTTTTGAGCAAATACTCCTAGGCTGGGAAAACGGTCAGCTTGCTTCTTTGGAAGCATCGCTCATTTCTTGCAACCCAAATAGAGCCACTTTTTCTGGGTCCAAAGGGTATATTGAAATCGACTCAGAATGGTTTAAAGCCAAATCGTGCCGTATGGTAAGCAGTGAACAACAAGAACGAGTAATTGAGTTTGATTTTCCTGGAGAAGGCTACCAATTTGAGGTTGACGAAGTAAATCGATGCTTAATAGAAGGATTACAAGAAAGTCCCAACCATAGCAGACAGGACAGCCTTGAATTGATCGCCACGCTAGATGAAATACGTCAAGACATCGGATTAAGTTACCCAGGTGAAGCTGAGCATGATGATCATGAAGAGGACATTCACGATCATCACCATGAACATCACCACCACAAACACTAATTCTGTCTCTTAAGACCATGCTATTGAGGACCCGCTCATAGACATGGTCTTTATCCATTTCACAACGCTAATGTACTCTATATTGAGTACATTTAACTTAGCTAAATATCAGCTGGCTGAACCATACACTGACGGGAAGTGTGACGACACATAAGATAGTCTGTAAGGTAATAAACGCTGCCATTCGCTCCGCATCTCCCCCTAACTGACGTGCCAATGCATACGCTGAAGTGGCAGTAGGCACTACACCAAATAAAATGGCGACCAAAGCAGGCAAACCACTTATCCCCAGCCACCAGCACATCAAACCAATGGATAAAGGGAAAATAATAAACCGAGCTATAGTAGAAAAAACAAAGGTCATACCTACCGAACGGATTACCTCCAAACGCACGCTTGCCCCTACCGCTAATAAAACCATTGGCAACGCGGCTTTAGAAATTAGCTCAGCCATATCTGTCACTACTGGAATGGGGGTAAGTCCTAATAAATTCAGGCCACATCCTAGTACAATTGAGATAATTAATGGATTACGCACCAAGGCGCCGCTCAACAGCTTAGGTAATGATGGGCAAACAGCAACATTATCAGACGATGGTTTTCCGTGCATCAGCACCATACTGATCACCAAAAATACATTAATAGCAGGAATTAATACCGAGGCGCCTAGAGCCGCATAAGTCAATCCATCATTACCGTACAAACTCCCCGCTAACGCTAAAACAATAAAAGTATTAAATCGGACGCCCGCTTGTAGCATGCTGGATGCTGTTGGCGCTTTTGCACCAATAAGCCAAACGCTCGCAAAAGTAAAAATAGCCGTCATTACTAAAGCACTAAGTAGCACTAAAGCATATTGCGGTAATAGTGGGTTTGAGAAATCGATTTGGGATGTTTTATAGAAAAGTAAGGCAGGGAAAAGGAGCCAATAAGTCAACTTATCTACACCTGGCCAAAATCCCGACATAGGAAAACTCAAGCGCTGACAGAGTGCGCCAGCCATCAGTAGTAAAAAAACAGGAATAATATCCATTGAAAGTGAAAACACACTAAGTCCTTATTATGATGTAAACGTTAACGCTTCATTAAATGCCAGTTCTGCTTTACTAATTCAGTAATGAACCAGTGAAGCCCTCGCCCCACTTCTTCTTTCCGCCATGCCAAATACGCCATTTGATTTGGTCTTGGTATACTACATTCCCGAATAACCAAATCTCCTCTTTTTAGTTCCTCACTAATGCGGTGTTTAGGTAAATACCCTACTCCTAGCCCCAAGCATTGAGCCTGTATTTTACTGCGCATCGTATCGACTCTTAGCACTTGCCTACTTTCAAAAATACCGCTATTTCGGACTGGCAAGATTTTTGACGTATCAGCGACAACAATCGCAGGATAATCACGCAACTGCAGAGCAGTAACTGGGCCTTGCGATGAAGCTAGCGGATGCTTTGGCGACACAGCAAACACAAATTCGATCTCCCCTAATAGTTGAGTATGAAAACTTCCTTTAGGGAGTTCTCCAGTCGCACCTATCACTAAATCTACTCGATCATCCTGTAGCGCGTCCCAAGCACCACCAACCGCTTCTTCTGATAAGCTGATTTCAACTGGACGGTTTTGCGATAAAAACATACCCACCACCAACATTAAAGGCTCTTCCTCTAGCACTGTATCACGGGCAATTCTTAACCTTGGCTCCCATCCGGATTCTAGCTCTTTAACCGAATCTTCCAAATGGCGAGCGGCCTCTAAAATACATTGCCCTCTCTCCAAAACAAGTTGACCCGCAGACGTCAATACGGCCTTTTGGCGCGACCGATCGAATAACGCAACACCCAAGTCTTCCTCAAGTTTCTTAACCGTATAAGTTAAGGCAGATGGCACCTTGAAGAGCACATCAGCGGCAGCAGAAAAACTACCTTGCTGATGAATCGCTTCTAATACGCGCAAAGCTTCTATTGTGATGGCGTTATTCATAGGCCGATTCCTTTGTTCAAATATTTTGAAATACTAGCTCAAAACCTTCTAATTTTCTTTCAAATCCTTCTCTCTTACACTAACTCCATACCGAAGCAATGCGAACTGAAATTATTCAGTCCGTCCTATAAAATCAACCTGAAGGTGTTAAATTATGATCACTATCCGTAAAGCAAACGACCGTGGACAAGCTGACTTTGGTTGGCTAAATAGTCATCACACTTTCTCTTTTGGTCATTATTACGATTCAAAACATATGGGGTTTTCTCACTTACGTGTTATCAACGACGACAGGGTCACTCCTGGAGCAGGTTTCGATACTCACGGCCATCGTGATATGGAAATAATCAGCTATGTGCTACAAGGGCGCATCGCTCATAAAGACAGCGCAGGTAATATAAAAGAACTTCCTGCAGGTGAATTTCAGCTAATGTCTGCTGGTAAAGGCGTAACGCACAGTGAATTCAATGCATCAGATACTGAACCGTTAAAGTTTTTACAAATTTGGATTGAGCCTAATGTCACTGGAGGTAATCCAGGCTATCAACAAAAAGATTTTGGACAAAATCATGGTTTAACCACCATCATTACTCCTGATGGTCGCAATGGTACGCTAAGCATTAAGCAAGATGCTCAATTGTCAGAACTTATCTTAGATGCAGGCAAGCAGGAAAAAGTCACCGTTAATAATAAACGTAATGTTTATGTGCACCAGGTAGAAGGTGAATTAACCTTGAATGATGGCACTATTCTCACCCCTGGAGATGGTGTAAAGGTATCGGATGAAGTGGCTATTACGCTTAAAAACACAGGCACTACGCAAGTCAGAGCATTAATTTTTGACTTAGTATAACTCGAAGAAAATAGGCAAAAAACGCTATAGTGATTGGTTTACTAACGCCCTTTTTGGCTGGCTTTTTCTACTTTTATACGCTCCATTGTCACTTATATCGCGCTATTTTATTCAAAAAACATGAATCTAGTGGTGATACACGACGCAACAGCAGTAAGAAATGTAGAAGGAGCCAAGAAAGCGCCTTTAATAGCGGATAATAAAGTGTCCTGTTTTCTTTACAGCTTTTAAATAATTTACCTCGTTATTCCATTGTATTTTGCAATAAATGCGGCAAAATGGTTTGGAAACTTAATCAAGTAAATCATGCTATTTTGCTTCATCGCAGTAACGCTTTGAGGCATTCTAAAAGGACCCCGTAACTATCATGTTTAAGCATTTAAAAGCCGTTTCTGGCGACCCTCTTTTAGCTCTTATCGTTGCTCATAAGCAAGATTTGAATCCAAAAAAAATAGACTTGGGTGTTGGCGTCTATAAAAACGACCATGGTGATACCCCTATTTTAAATAGCGTAAAGAAAGCCGAAGCTATCTTACTTGAACAAGAAGAGTCTAAAAGCTATTTAGGCATTTACGGTGCTGCTGAATTTGAAACGGTTATTCAAAATTTAGTCTTTGGTGAAGGCAACCCTCTAATTACATCAGGTCGTATTCGCTCAACACAAACTCCAGGTGGTACCGGCGCACTTAAAGTAGCCGCTGACTTTATCAGTGCGAACTTAAAAAACGCTCGTCTATGGGTTAGTGATCCAACGTGGGGGAATCATGAATCTATTTTTAATTCCGCTGGAGTCGAAGTAAAGTCATACCCTTATTATAACCCTGAAACGAATGGTCTTCGCTTTGAAGAAATGATGGCAACATTAAGAGCTGAAGCAAAAGAAGGTGATGTCCTACTTGTCCACGCTTGTTGTCACAACCCAACAGGTATCGATTTACAGCCTGAACATTGGAACATCATTACTGACTTTATTAACGAACGTGGTTTATTGCCGCTAGTAGATGCTGCTTATCAAGGGTTTGGAGACGGCTTAGATGCCGACTTAGCTGGCCTACGCCATATGGCAGCCAATGTAAAAAGCATGCTAGTTGCAAACTCTTTCTCTAAAAACTTTGGTATTTATCGCGAACGCTGTGGCGGCTTAAGTATTCTTGCAGAAACTAAAGAAGAAGCAAATGCCGCCTTCTCTATTATTGGTCAAGCAATTCGCGCTAACTACTCAATGCCACCAGCGCATGGCGCAGCGGTTGTTTACACCATTATGAGTAGCCCTGAACTAAAAGCAGAATGGGAAATAGAAGTCGCTGGAATGCGTAATCGAATTAATGGGTTACGCGACAAACTTGTTACTAAACTAGCCGCTTCTGGTGTTAGCAAAGACTTTAGCTTCATCAAAAATCAGCGTGGTATGTTCTCGTATTCAGGTCTAACTCTTGAGCAAGTTCATACATTGCGTAACGACTACTCTATTTATATTGCAGATTCTGGGCGCATGAGCATATCTGGAGTTAGCGATAACAATATTGATTATCTATGTGAAAGCATTGCAAAAGTAGTTGGCTAATTTGCTAGATAAAAACTAATTTAACACTCTGAAAACAGTAAGACATGAAGCCCCACAATGATTGAATACGTCAATTTTGAGGGGCTTTCATGATGAGCTAACCAAGAATGACGACACGTAGAACATTCATTAATAAAAACAGACTTATTGTTCAATAAAACAACAACATTCATCTTTATCAGAAACATGTCGAATTGACGACAATGTTACTTTCCTCTGAACTGTCGGACTTCTTCAAATATACGGTCAACAAGCAAAACAATGTATGTTCAGATCAAAGTTTTGCACTCTGACAAGAACATACATTTAACCCTTTCGATCAAGATTTACGTTTGTATACTCGTACCCAATCAACTTTCATCGTAGTTGGATACCCTGCGGCGTCTGCTGAGCCAGGTGTTGGGCAGCGACGAAGGTCATCAGGGCAATCTTTAGTAAGCGTCGGTTAAACCCCACATAGTAATTCCTTCCAAAAACCATAAAGTCTTTTGTTTTCTCAACAGGAACATAAGGCTTATGTTTACATCCTCCTCTCAGCACCATGTCACTTTGATCTGTGGTCCCACGGACATGCGTAAAGCC
>NZ_SJSB01000008.1 GCF_004352835.1 Marinomonas flavescens
CAACAGGTCCTGCCGACCTCTTTGCTTGGAAAAGCGATCCAATACAACCTGAATCAATGGGACAAACTCACCACTTATCTCCAAGACGGTGATATTAATATCGACAATAACCGAGCAGAACGTGCGATCAAGCCCTTCGTGATTGGCCGTAAAAATTGGTTGTTCTCAAACACCGGCAATGGCGCCCGATCCAGCGCGATGCTTTGCAGCATTATCGAGACAGCCAAAGCGAATGGGCTGATCCCATACGACTATCTGGTTATGCTGTTTGAAAAACTGCCGTTATTGGCCGATGAAAGTGACCAGAAAGAAATAGACAGCTTACTGCCATGGAACATCAAATAGAGACAACTGAAAGGACTCTTTACAGCATCCTTGCCGCGCGGAGATCATCCTGAAAAAGACAGAGCCTTCATCCTGAAGGCTTGAACAATCCCTTGTTCTCTGTCTACACATAACCCTAGACCAGCTTCTTGTTTTACGCCAATAACAAATTTAAAAAAGTGAGTTAATTTAAGCCTGTCTAGGTGGTGATGGCCTGACGTGTATGGACTCATCCTCGTTTGCAAGTAATTTTTTTGATCACATGAAGGTACAACTGCCTACGTGTATTCGGTCTTTCAATGACAATATTATGTCTGACCTTGATGGGCTATTCGCATGCTGCCTCCCAATCGCTTACACGAGCTCATTAGGCTCTACGTCAGGCAGGGGTATTGCAGCATCGGTTCAACCTTATGCCATCACTCAAATTACTTCGCAATAGTTTTGAGACTTTCCTCTTGCTACCACTTTAAACCTGTTTTTCTAATCAATTCAGTATTTTTTATGCAGCCACTCGCTTGTTGTCGTAATGACCATCCCCCGCAATAATTGCCCAAGCGATCCTAGCCGTTTTATTAGCTAATGCTACCGTTGCAATATTAACGTGTTTTCGCTTTCTCAATTCGTTAATCCAGTTACTTAGATTATCTTCTTTGTTTTGTGTGTGACGAATCACAGATCGGGCACCATGAACCAATAATTTTCTCATATAGCTATCACCACGTTTAGAAATCCCTAATAATCGGTCTTTACCTCCCGTACTGTGCTGACTTGGAGTTAAGCCTAACGAAGCGGCAAAATCACGACCACGACGGAATTGTTTGCCATCGCCAATTATTCCCGCCAATGCACTGGCAGATAGTGGGCCGATTCCTCTTAGCACTAATAATTTATTGGCAACAGGATCACTGGCTGCATGCTGCTCTATCTCAGTCGTGATGGAGACGACCCTCTAACCAACAAGGTAGTGCTTTTCTTAGTGTGTGAATCCCTATGGGTGCAACGATTCCGTATTCGCCCACCAATCCACGAATCTGGTTGGCTTTTGTTGTTCTTTGCTTGATAAGCTCTTCTCGGATACGATGAAGCGCTTGTATGTCTTGTTGGTCTACGCTTTTAACAGCCACATACCTCATGTGAGGGCGGCTCATCGCTTCCGCGATAGTCGCCGCATCTACTGCATCGTTTTATTACTTTTAACATAAGGTTTGACAAATTGAGGGGCAATCAATTTGACCGTGTATCCGTGCCTCATAAGGACTCTTGACCAATAATGAGCAGACGCGCAAGCTTCCATTGCTATCTCGGCCTCGTTAGGGACTTTTTTCCTAATTTGGTCGACCCATTTAGCACGAGAGTATTTACCAGACCAGCAACATTTACCCTGACGATCAACGCCATGTACGTGAAAAACAGATTTAGCGATATCAACACCAACGCGAATAATAGTCATCAGTTAAACCTCATTAAATACATTGTTTTTAACTCTACTAAGAGTAGTACATTGGAGGTGAGGATGAGTCTATCCCATTGCTTACCTTCAAGCTGACCCAAAGGAATCAATCCAACCATTGAGTCAAGGAAAATTCATTGCGAGCTTTACGATGTTCGTTTTTTGATTCGCTGCCTGCAAAGGTAGGTTGATGTAGCATGGTTAGGATCAAAGTTTAAAGCCAATAGTCTCATGAGAAGGGAATTTTCATATCATCCCTCTCTTCCGCTGCGTTATTTACTTTTTTAAGCTTGTGTATGTGGCAGCGAATGCTTTTGCATTTGTTCGGATTTCATCGTCGGTCAATCCTGGTTTATAGAGAGAAGCGCCTAAACCAAATCCTGTTGCGCCTAGATCTGTATAAGGTTTCATGCTCTCAACCGTTGGGTTTATTCCGCCCACAGGAAAACAATCGACTTCTGGAGGAAGAACAGATTTTAATGCTTTGAATCCATCTAAGCCAAGAACCGATACAGGAAATAGTTTCAGCCCTGTTGCGCCTGCTTCAAGAGCATCAAAGGCTTCTGTCGGTGTGATGACGCCTGGGAAAGTTACGCAGCCAGCGGCAGCAGATAATTTGATTACTTCGGCGTTGTAGTTGGGGGTAACAACCAAATTAGCGCCCGTGGCAATAACGGCTTTTGCTAGTGCAGGCGTAGTGACAGTACCTGCCCCAATTAAGTAATTGTTACCGAAAGTATCGACTAAAAGTTTGATGCTGGTAAGTGCGTCAGGGCTATTTAATGGCACTTCAATCATTGAAAAGCCTTCATCAATTAAGATCTGAGTAACACGGACTACGTCTTTTGTCTCAATTCCTCGGATAATAGCAACAAGAGGAAGGTGTTCGCTTAATTTAAAATCTTTATTTGTCATCGTTTAGCGCCTTTTTAATTTGTAACATACCGTTCAGAAATGCATCATCGCCATTGGCGATAGTGGCTTCAATGCCAAGGAGTTCACACGCTGTTTTATAGCGGCAGCAAAGAGCTTCACCACCGACTAAATAAACGCGATTGCTTGTTAATGCTTTTAGTTCTTCGCCTATTAATAAGCCAGAGAGGTAATCTAAAACGTCACACTCTTTTAAATTACCGAACAATCGATGGGTTCGAGTCGCGAATAATTGGCTGGTTAACGGCTTTTGGCCGCTCTCATTGATGCCCTTTTCAAAGGCTGTAATAGAGGCATGTTGATCAGGAAGACCCATGCCTAAAATAGAGTGCTTTGATAAGATAGAAAACATTTCTCCAGTCATGAATGTGGTGAAACTGGATAGTGCGCTTTCATTGATATACATATGTTTACTATGAGTGCCGGGGAAGACGGCAACGAAGCTCTCTTTATTTTCTAGTGATTGTAAGCCAAATAGCTGAACTTCTTCTCCGCGCATTACATCGTAATGTTTTGGTGTTGATTCATAACTAACACCAGGCACTATTGTTGCTTGAGCTCCCCATGGGAGTGTGAATTGAACACTCTTTTGGGCTAGATGGCTGATTGATACTGGTGCTTCTGCATAAGGAGCGTTAACCCAGCCTTGAGCAGAACCGACCATGCCAGCCATATAAATGGGTAAGCTTTTATACTCACCTAGCCAGTCGTCAAGCACTGTCTGTAATGCTAATGCAAACTCATTATTGTCAATTTGTAGCAAACCAAGCCGACGCTCTGTTTTTTTGACAAGAGTCCCATTTTTATTCATCGCAAATGCACGGAAGTTGGTAGTCCCCCAGTCGATAATTAACCAATCAATATTTTTCATTTAATACACCTTATATTGATTGAAAGAGGGAGTGTTTGTCTTGACCTCGTTGCCTGACTCACTTTTTGAGGAAGCACATCAATAATTTTCATAAAAGTTATTTTCAACTAAAGAGCTGACTGAGCGAATTATTAAGGTTTTAGTAGTTGCCAATACTGCTGCCATCTCACAAATACTAAGAAGTAAATTCAGTCAATTAAAAGATAGTATGTTTATAACATATGATGTTTGTTTCTGACAATTTTTATCTTATTTCTCGCTTAATTATCTGCTGCTCATTGTGCCTGAAAATTATTACATTCTGACAAGCGGATACAGTGTACTCACGATAAGTTAATAGGTTGGGTTTTCAAGAGTCACCGCAGGTTTAGCTTTTAAGATCAGCTTCTTTTCTTTATTCAGAGCCGCCGGTATTACAGAAATGAGAGGGGAGAATGGGGTTATTTTTGGGCAGGCTAACAACCTTATAACTTTCACTAGGATCGCTCAGATCGTAAAAGTATCATATGAAATGTGAAAGGCGCTTTTTGAGTGTTTTTATCTGTAATGGTATCGTTTACAATAAAAGAACATTAAATTTCTTTTTTTATCGATTTTTATCGATAAATCTAGTTTAATACTTCAATTAACGGCGTGTAATCGTTTACATGCTTTATAAAGTTTAGAGGTGATTATGAAGGTATTAGTGACAGGCGGTTTGGGTTATATCGGAAGCCATACATGTGTGCAATTGATTGCTGCGGGCCATCAGCCAATTGTCATTGATAATCTATCTAACAGTAAAGAAGAGGTACTGAATCGTATTGAGGCATTAGCAGGGTCGCGACCTGTTTTTCATCTTGGTGATGTTCGCGACGAAGCGTTTCTTAATTCTGTATTAGTCGAACATGATGTTCAGGCGGTTATTCATTTTGCTGGTTTAAAATCGGTAGGCGAATCGGTTGCTAAACCGCTTGAGTATTATGATAACAACGTAAATGGGTCATTGGTTTTGGCTCGTGCAATGCGTCATGCGGGTGTGAAAAACATCATATTTAGTTCTTCAGCTACTGTGTATGGCGACCCACAAGAAGTGCCTATCACAGAAGATTCACCAACGGGGGCAACAACTAACCCTTACGGCCGTAGTAAGTATATTGTTGAAGAATGCTTTCGTGATTTATTTGCCGCAGAAGATGATTGGAGCATTACCTTGCTACGTTACTTCAATCCAGTAGGTGCCCATTCATCTGGCACCATGGGCGAAGATCCACAAGGAATTCCGAATAATTTAATGCCTTTTATTGCTCAAGTAGCAGTCGGTCGTCGTGAAAAATTGGCCGTGTTTGGTGATGATTACCCAACGCCAGATGGTACTGGGGTTCGTGACTATGTCCATGTGGTAGATTTAGCCGATGGTCATTTGGCCGCTTTAAATGCGCTGACTAACAAACCTGGACTGCATATTTATAACTTGGGTACGGGTAAAGGCAGTAGTGTATTAGATATGGTAAACGCCTTTTCTACGGCTTGTGGTCATGATATCGCTTATGAAGTGCAACCACGCCGTCCTGGTGATATTGCAGAATGTTGGGCAAGCACTGCCAAAGCTGAGAAAGACCTAGGCTGGAAAGCGCATCGAGATGTTGCTGCTATGACCGCAGATACGTGGCGCTGGCAGTCGAAAAATCCTCAAGGCTACCAAGATTAGTCGTCAGAGTAAGCGGTAAAATCCACTGTTTAATGATCGCCTCTAGAATAATGTACATAATGATTCTGGAGGTGTTTAGATTTAGCGTCAGAACTAGAGAGTAGAAAACAATGTCAGAAATAACATTTAATCCTGTTGATCATCCACATCGTCGTTACAACCCATTGACCGGTCAGTGGATTTTGGTTTCTCCACATCGTGCTAAGCGCCCGTGGAGTGGCCAAGACGAGAAAGCGGCCCCAGCCAATGTAAGCTCTTATGAGGCTTCGTGTTTTCTTTGTCCAACAAATACTCGAGTATCAGGCGATGTTAACCCTGACTACAAAGGTACTTATGTTTTTCAGAATGACTTTGCTGCGTTAATGCCTGACTCTCCTGATGCGCCTAAGTCAGACAATCCATTGTTTAAAACTCAAGGTGTTCGTGGGTTAAGTCGAGTCATTTGCTTCTCTCCCGATCATAGTAAAACGCTACCAGAGCTTCCTGTTTCACAAATTCGCAATGTGGTAGACACTTGGAATGATCAGGTAGAAGAGCTAGGTAAAGATTACCTGTGGGTGCAAGTGTTTGAGAACAAAGGTGAGGCGATGGGGTGCTCTCAACCTCATCCTCATGGGCAAGTTTGGGCGAACAGTTTTCTGCCAAATGAAATTGAACGTAAAGATAAAAACCTACGTGATTATTATCAGGAACATGGTTCTAACTTGTTGGTTGATTACGTACAAGCAGAATTAAAAGACGGTTCTCGTACGGTAGTAGAAACTGAACATTGGATTGCCGTTGTTCCTTATTGGGCGGCTTGGCCATTTGAAACTATGTTGTTGCCTAAAGTTCATGTTCGTCGAATGAGTGAACTAACGGATGCACAGCGTGATGATTTGGCGTTAGCAATGAAAAAGCTTACTAGCCGTTACGACAACTTGTTTCAATGTTCTTTTCCTTACTCTATGGGTTGGCATTATGCGCCATTCTTCGAAAATGACGACGCTATAGAAGACAAAGGGACAGAACATTGGCAATTACATGCGTTGTTTTATCCGCCATTGCTTCGCTCCGCTACGGTTAAGAAATTCATGGTCGGTTACGAAATGTTGGCTGAAAGTCAGCGCGACTTAACGGCAGAGCAAGCCGCTGAACGTCTTCGTGTCTTAAGTGATGTGCATTACAAAGCATAAAATACGATTTTCTTGATTAACACTCTATACCTAGCCTTTTCTGTAGGGAGCGCTAGAAGATAAAAATAAATAGGAAAAAAATTATGACTGATTCTTCAAACCAGCCAATCCAAGTAGTATCCGACACATTTAAGTCTATTTTTGGTCAGGCTGCAGATCATATTATTCAAGCACCAGGTCGAGTTAATTTGATTGGTGAGCATACAGATTATAATGATGGCTTCGTTTTACCTTGCGCTATTGATTATCAAGCAGCAGTAGCAGCTACCGTTCGTGACGACTCGATTGTACGCGTTATAGCGGTTGATTATGATAATCAAGTGAATGAGTTTGATATCTCAAAGCCGCTTGAGTTTGATAACGATACTATGTGGGTTAATTACATTCGTGGCGTAATTGATTGCCTTCAGAAACGTGGTTATGAGTTCAATGGCGCGGATATTGTAGTAAGCGGGAACGTTCCACAAGGTGCAGGCTTGAGTTCGTCAGCGGCATTAGAAGTGGTCATTGGGCAAACCTTCAAAACACTGTATAACTTGGATATCTCTCAGCAAGATATTGCATTAAATGGACAGCAGGCAGAGAACCAGTTTGTCGGTTGTAATTGCGGCATTATGGATCAGTTGATTTCAGCAAAAGGGAAGCGTAACCATTCTCTTTTGATTGATTGCAGATCGTTAGAAACAGAAGAAGTTTCTATGCCTGAAAGCATGGCGATTGTGATCATTAACTCGAATAAACAGCGTGGCTTGGTGGGTAGCGAATACAATACCCGTCGTGTTCAGTGTGAAACTGCTGCAGAATTTTTTGGCGTGAAAGCATTGCGAGATGTTGATATCGATATGTTTAACAACCGCAAAGCTGGGTTAGAAGAAGTCGTTGCGAAACGAGCTCGACATGTCATTACAGAGAATGCGCGTACTGTTGAAGCTGCCCATGCCCTAAGAGATGAGAATATGGCGCGTTTAGCAGTATTAATGGAGCAATCGCATACCTCAATGCGAGATGATTTTGAAATCACATGCCCAGAAGTGGATGCTCTTGTGGATATTGTGAAAGGCGTTATTGGCACAAAAGGTGGCGTGCGTATGACTGGTGGTGGTTTTGGCGGGTGTGTTGTCGCGCTTGTTCCGCCCGTTCTAGTTGATGCGGTTAAGAGCGCTGTTGAAGAGCAGTATCAAGCAATAAGTGGCTTAAAAGAAACCATTTATATTTGTAATGCTACTGACGGTGCAGGCTCTGTGGAGTTGGCGTAATGAGTTTATACCCTGCAAGCGTTCAATTGTTACACAGCAATATGAATGATGTTGCTAAAGATGGGAAGCCAGCTAAGCTGGTGACCCTAAAAAACAGTGCAGGAATGACGGCGACGTTTATGGACATAGGTGCAACTTGGTTAAGTTGCACCTTGCCATTAGTAAATGAGCATAGAGAAGTGTTGCTTGGTATTGATACAATGGAAGGTTTTTATCAGCAAACAGGTTATTTAGGTGCGACGGTAGGGCGCTTTGCGAACCGTATTAAGAACGCACAGTTTGTATTGAATGGTAAAAACTTTTCGATCTCAAAAAATCAGGGCGATCACTGTTTACATGGCGGTGTCGAGGGCTTCAATTCTCGTCGTTGGGAAGTGCTTGAGCTTTCTGACCAGCATGTAGTGTATGGGCTGTGTTCTCCGGATGGCGATCAAGGTTTTCCTGGCAAACTGGATGTGACTGTTTGCTACCGTTTATCGCAGGTTAATGGCGTTGAAATTTCTTATCATGCTCACTGTGATCAAGATTGTCCTGTCAATCTGACTAACCATGCTTACTTTAATCTACAAGGTGAGAGTGACTTAATGGATTGTCGAGATCATTTGTTGGTTATCAACGCAGATAAATATTTACCAACGAATGATTCAGGGGTGCCTATTTCAGATGCTGTCTCTGTCGATGGTACAGGTTTTGATTTCCAAACAAAGAAAACCATTCGCCAAGACTTTTTAAAAGACGATCATCAGAAAAGTGTAGGAGGTTATGATCACTCATATCTATTTCCTGAGCATGCTGGTGGTGCGTCACTTGTTAGTATCGTCCAGTCACCTGATGAAAAAGTAAAGATGAAAGTAATGACAACGATGCCTGCAGGGCAGTTGTATACTGGAAATTTTCTAAAGGATTGTCCGAAACGTGGTGGTAAACATTATACTAACTACGCGGGCTTTGCGTTTGAAACGCAATTTCTGCCGGACTCTCCAAATCATCCAGAATGGTCCATGAGCGATAGTATTTTAAAAGCCGGCGATGACTATCGCCATCAGACGACATATCAGTTTGAACTAAGCTGACTTATCGATTAATAAATATAATAAATGTGTTGTAGCCAGTTGTTGCGTCGTGACAATGTCACTGTTGCGATAATTGGCTGAATAAATTGAATGTACCTAAGGTGTTTGTATGACTCAATCTACTGTAGCTGGCTGCCATGTAATGGCAAAACCAAGTAGCTCTATTTGCAATCTAGATTGCACTTATTGCTTTTATCTAGAGAAAGAAAAACTGTACCCAGAGCAGAATAAAAACTGGAGAATGACGGAAGACACTCTAGAGCGGTACATTCAACAACATATTGAAGCTCAAATGGGCTTAGAAGTGCAATTTGCTTGGCAAGGTGGTGAGCCCACTTTAATGGGTGTCGACTTTTACCGAAAAGTGGTTGCCTTGTGCGCGAAATATGCCGGCAATAAACGGATTAGTCATGCATTTCAAACTAATGCTATCTTGTTAAACGATGAGTGGTGTGAGTTATTTAAGGCAAATAATTTCTTGATTGGTGTTTCCATCGATGGGCCTCAAGACTTGCATGATGCTTACCGTGTGACACGGACGAATAAATCTACACATGCCAAGGTAATGAAAGGCATTGAGTACCTTAAAAAACATCGTATAGAGTTCAATACATTAACGGTCATTCATGACCTTAATGCACAACACCCTGAACGAGTGTATGAGTTCTTAAAGCAAATTGGCTCCACATATCTCCAGTTTATTCCTTTAGTAGAAAGGGAAGCGGTGAATACCACTGAAGACACTCAAGCATTGACCTTGGTGCTCCCTGATGAAATTGAAGCAAATGTAACTTCATGGTCAGTGCCTTCTAAGCGTTATGGTGATTTTTTAAACGGTGTTTTTGATGTTTGGGTGAAAGCCGATGTAGGACGTATTTTTGTGAATATGTTCGACTCAACATTAGCCACGTGGTGCGGACATTCTTCAGGTTCTTGTATTACCTCAGAAACCTGTGGTCATGCTTTTGCCTTAGAATCAAATGGCGATTTATATCAGTGCGATCATTTTGTCTACCCTGAACATTTATTAGGTAACATTCATGAGATTAGCATCAAGGAAATGAACAATAGTCCGGCCGCTAAGAAATTTGGTCAAGACAAAGCCAAAACGCTTAATGATGACTGTTTAAAGTGTGAATATAAATTTGCTTGTCATGGTGGATGTCCCAAACACAGATTTTCCGTGTCCCGAAGTGGTTTCTTAAACCATAATTATTTTTGCTCAGGTTATACCAACTTTTTCAAACATACTGAGCCTTATATGAGATTAATGGCAGCTTTGATAGATAATAAGCAGTCTCCAGCTAATATAATGGCGATTATTCAACAACAGCCTAAGCTACTTTATTCTATGTTTAAGGTGTCAAAAAATAGCCAGTGCCCTTGTGGTAGCGGTGAAAAATTTAAGCGCTGTTGTTTTGCTGACTAATTCAGAAATTAGATAATAAGTTATATGAAGGAAATATAATATGTGGCGTAAAACAGGAAAAGCTCCTGACTATCGATTTACACTTGCAAACGAGCGAACTTTCTTAGCGTGGATTCGTACGGCTTTGGCTTTTTTAGCGGCATCAATTGGTATTGATCAGTTAGCCCCAAATATTGCGCCTGAATTATATCGAGAAATTTTAGTCCTTGTATTAAGCTTGTTTTCAGCGGTTCTGTCGTTTTATGCCTATCGTCGCTGGTCTGACAATGAAAAGGCCATGCGACAGGATGCTGAGCTAAAATATACACGCGTTTTGGCTGTTATTAGCTTTGTGATGATTGCCGTGATTATTTTTATCGTATATTTGATGCTTTACTATAGGACATAGTGATGACAGTAAAGCGTGCCTCTGACGGTGGTTTGCAGCCGCAAAGAACATCCTTATCTTGGTCTAGAACCATTTTTGTATTATTAATTAATGTTCTAGTGGTTATTAGGGTAGGGTATAGCAATCAGAATGCTGCGGTTTTATATGCGGGTATAACCTTGGCAGTATTAACGTTTATTTTTTATATTGTCTATGTCTATCGTACTGCAGGATTTGAGTTTGAAGGTGAGTTAACGACTAAAAGTGCAATCTGGGTTAAGCGACTTCTTAGCGCAATTTTATGTATTGCAGCGTTGTTGATTTTTCTATCTAGTTTGACAAATTTAATCCAAAACTATCTCTTATAGTGGACGTAGTTTTTTGTTTAACATAGTTAAAAATTCATTCACTAATATACTCCTAGTGTGTTTAGGTTTAGTCCAAGCGCCTAAATGGAAGTGCCAAATAGGCTCAGACAAATCAATTGATACAAGTGAATTGTCATCTAACTGTTTAAATAACTGATCAGAAATACATAATAAGGCATCGGTGTTTTTTACCATTTCTAATGCCATATCGAGAAATTCAGTTTCTAGAATATACCTTACTCGGTTTCCTCCTTCGCGTTCTAATAGGTTATTAACATGACCTAATATTTCAGATGATGCTTGAAATGCAATCCAAGGAAAACTAGATAAAGAGCTAATGTGGTGAACTTTGTTGATATTTAACGGGTGCTTGCTGCGAGCAATAACGGTTAAGTGGCTGTCAATAATAGGAGTGAATGCTAGACCATTATTTTTTGATAAATCTTGACCGTTTTCTCCACCGAAAGCCAAATCAAGATTATCATCAATTAATGGAGACATCAGTTCACTGATAGGAGCTGATTGAATAGATACGTTAACATTAGGGAAGCGTGTTAAAAAGTCAGGAAGTATTGCGGTAATGGGTTTTTGCCAAGCTGGACCTGCACCAATTTTGAGAGTTTGATGGTTGGTTTGCAGGGTTTGGATATCGCGCTCAATCGCCTGCATTTCAAATTCTATTTTTTGAGCCCTCATGTAAACGATTTCACCTTCAGGAGTTAATCTAATGCCCCTAGGATGTCTTTTTACGAGAGTAACCCCTAATTTGTTTTCTAGAGAACGTATGCTCTTACTAAGGGCTGGCTGACTGATGCCTAATTCAATACTAGCTTGACTAATTGACATATAGTCTGCCGCTTTAGTGAAGTGTATTAGGGTTTTATTCATGACATTGCCTTTTGAAGAATTCAGTAAATAGTAGGATTAAATATCTTTATCATATCTTAGTATGCAATAAAAATAATGTCGAACACGTATGTATTCGACATTATTATATTACTTACTCTGTCTAGATAGAATATATCTTTCTAAACTAACTTCTTTACTTGATTAAAGAGATTGTATTTTCTTATCAAATGAATTTGAAACTTTCTTGACTATAAAGTTCAATGCAAAGATAGCAACTAACCCAGCTATTAAAATCTTAGTAAGATTGCCTGGAATTTCTTCCCAAGGTGCTACTATGCCTATTGGTGATGCTATAGCATAGGTGACAACCATAAGCACGATAGTTACGATACTCCCTAAGCGCAAATATTTCCAGTTCTCAATATTAACAGGGGAGTGTTCCACTTCTTTTACTTTATCTTCAGCTGGGTACATGTGAGTAAGTACAATTGAAACAGCTAAACCAGCAGCAAAGTAAATAGCTGTTTTATGTAGGAAGTTCAAATCCCAACCAGTATAGCCAAATTTAAAGAACAGATAGAGAACCATATAAGTAACCATACCTGGAATCGTCGATTTCGCCGATGCTTTTTTCCAGAACATGCCCACAACGACCATTAACAAAATAGGAACGGTAAATAAGGCGTTAAATTCCTGCATAAACATGTAAAGCCCTTGAGGCGCATTTTTAATATAAGGTGCGCAGATAGCCGCAAAAATGGCTAATCCAGTACCAAATATCTTCCCAGCTTTAATGTCTTGAATGCTAGAAATATTTCCACCTTTAAGTGGTTTGTAAATATTGACAGCAAAGATTGTTGAGCATGAGTTAATGGTCGAATTAAACGTGGAAATTATTGCTCCGAACAATATGGCACCGAAAAAACCAACAAGCGAAGCAGGCAATAATCGATTAACCAATAAAGGATAGGCTTCATCAGCCTTGATTCCTTCACTACCATAAAGGTGGTAAGCAATAATGCCAGGGACGATCAATATTAAAATACTGACAATTTTGATCACGCCAGCAAACAGTACGCCTTTTTGCCCTTCAGCAACACTTTTGGCACCAAAAGCTCGTTGAATAATGACCTGGTTGGTACAGGAGAAGTAGATATTAATCAGTAGCATGCCGGTGAAAATAGCTGCGAACGGTACGTTAACCTTAGGAGAGCTTACCGCATTAAGCATTTGTGGGTCTTTTGTGATTAAGGTTTTTACACCGGCAAAGCTGTCACCATCACCTAGTGCGTGCAAACCTAGGAATAGAATGAGAATACTACCGATAAAGAAACCAATACCATTTACAGTATCTGAGATAACAACGGCTTTAAGACCACCGAAGATGGCATAGATGCTACCAACAACAGCAATGAATATAATTGAGACAATGAGTGCTGAGTTTTCAGAAATATTAAACAGAGAGGCCACATCAAAGATTCGACTTAACCCTAACGCACCAGCATATAAAACTGTTGGTAGTGCAACCGCGGCCATATTGATGAGGATAACCCAAGCAATGAAGTTTCGCGCGACAGGTCCAAACCTTTGTTCGATATAGTCAGGTATTGTAGTAATACCCTTTTTAAGGAAAAAAGGAAGGAAGACACAGGCAAGTAAAACAAAGCCTAGAGCGGATGTCACAGCCCACCCCATATTAGATAGACCAACGCTGTAACCTTGACCGTTTAAGCCAATTAACTGCTCAGCAGACCAGTTAGTTAAAAGAATTGAGAAACCAATCGATATTCCGGTTAGGCTTCGTCCACCTAAGAAATAACCATCGCTGCTGTTTAGATCTTCTTTTTTCGTTGCAATATACGAAATAATAGCAACGAGTAAGGTAAAGCCAATAAAGCTTAATAAAGTCCAAGTATTCATAATAAAACCTCTTTATTTTTATAGTATTGCTGGGCCAAATTTAGCTAATCCAACTAATATGTATGGATTAATAATAGTGTCATTTGTATCCTTTGCGAACTTCCATAGTTCCTTATAAAGTGTCTCAATAATAGGTAAAGAGGATTCTTCATCTATTAAGTTATTCAATTCATTAGGGTCATTCTTTAAATCGTACAATTCATCATTATCAAAGGTGTTAAATACAAGCTTCCATTCTTTATTAAAAACAGACCGCTGGATGCCATAAATTTCATTACCATTCGTTTGTGTGTGTAAGAATGGGTGTAAAGGCTGCTTCTGTTGATTATAAAAATAGGGAAGTAAGCTTTTTCCAACAATTGGTTGAGTCATTTTGCAGTCAACAATGTCGAGAAGTGTTGGTGCGATATCAGCTAAAGAAATGAGATCGGATATGGTTCTTCCTGGATCACTGATCCCATTTGGCCAGTGTGCGATAGTTGGGATGTGGTAAGCCCCTTTATAAGCAGGTAGCCCTTTACACCATAAACCGTGTTCACCATTGTAATCCCCATGATCACTTACCAATAAAATAAGTGTGTCATCGAAATTGTCATGACATTTAAGTTCATCTATTACCAAGCCAATCAAGTGATCTTCATAAGTACAAAAGGCCCAATAGTGTTTAATGGCTTGTTTCTTTTCATCAATGGAAAGTTGGTCGAAAAGTGTTTTAATTTTTTTATTATAAACAGGCTTTTTATCCATAGAATCATAATGAATATCAGAAAGCTCTACTTCAACATTCTCGTACAGATCTAAAAACGCTTGTGGAACAAAGTATGGATCATGAGGGCCAAGTGTCCCTATGTACATCATCCAAGGCGTGTCAGATTCGCGTAACGTCTTAAGTTTTACCAAAGCAGAATCGACAACATCTTCATCATTAAAAGGATTTTCCGTTACGCCATAATGAATGTAGTTAGGGTAACCAGGTCTTAGGATTTCACCTTCATACCTGTCGCGAGACTCGGTAGGAATATTTTTATATATTTCCCAGCTTGGAGACATTGATCTATTCGTTGGATCATTTTTAGATTCTTTATTACAGGTGACATAAAGCTCTTCAAAACCATGATCCTCAGGTCCAGTGTCATAACAAACGTGCCATTTCCCTGCAAAAAATTGTTGATAGCCCTGTTTTTTTAGTTGATGACTAAATAATTCGGTTTCAGGGTTAAGGCGTCTTGATAACGCGTTTTGAACACACACATTGTTCCAAACACCGTGTTGAGTTGGATATTGACCTGTAAAGAAAGAGGCTCGTGAGGGGCAACAGTGAGGGGCAGGGCAATAGCTTTCGGTAAAAGCCAATCCATCTTGCATTAATTTGCGTGTGTTAGGCATTAATATTCTAGCATCATAAACAGAGTCTCCTCGCTGCTGATCTGTCATAAAAACTAAAACATTAGGATTTTTTTGCATGATTAAACCTATTTACTATAATTATTGTTAATAGTTATTAAGAGATTATGCATTGAGGGTTTATATTTGTATATCAAAAAACCAATGTTTATTTTGTTAAGTTTTATTAATTTCTATTGATATAACATAATAGCCTTTTAGGTATTACATAAAGTTATGTGTTAAAGGTTTTTAAGTTTAGAAGTTGATTTTTTGATAAAATAATTTTTATAGTATTTATGTAATTCAACAATAGAATTAATTTATAATATTTATAATATTTATAATATTTATAATATTTATAATATTTATAATATTTATAATGATATTTGATCTGTTGAAAAATGTTTCTATGGTAGAGAGGGGGTATAAATTTATTGGATTTGTGGGGTGTCCTGATGTGTCGGTTTAATGACACATCAGGATCCGCCCTAAAAATAAATTAAAGCACCATCAAATATTTTCTAATGTTCTTTGGTGTACAGTTTATAACGATCATTACTCGTAGTAATCGCTTTAGTATTAAACCCATGTGCTTTTATTCCAGTTACAGAGACATCATAATTTTGTTTCTCTCCAGGTCCAGCAACATAACCAACTGCAGCTATAGAAGGCCCTCTTAACGCTTCCAATTCAGTGTCTGTGCGGTAGATATAGCGTTGTAGGTCTTTTGGTAACAAGGTGAAGTCTTTATGTAGAATCTGAGATCGAAATCCGAAAGTGGCATCAACGTCATGTATTTTTACATTTGTAAATACACCAGGAGTCAACGATTTATTCTTTTGTTTTGTTGAAATGTAGCCAGCTGCAATTCTAACCGCAAAATTACAATCATTAGATTTTATATTTTGTGCGTCAATATTTTTATTTTCTTGCATAGAGTGGGGTGATAATGTTAGTGCAGCACTACCATCGATACAGCTAATATTGTCAGCTTTAATATTACTTACACTTCCAATTTGTAAGTCATTCATAACAGAGTAACCTGTTTCTAATCGTAATGTCGCTCCACCTTCTGATATTATATTTTCAAAAGAAATGTTATCTCCAGCTTGTACTTGAATTGCTCCATAACCATAAGCGCTATTAAATGCACTTATGTTTGAAACTTCTCCATCTGCCGGCTGAGCCCCTTTATACTTTCCTCGTACGATAGGACCCATAGTGATTGCTGAGAATTTAGTCTTACTATCGAAAACGTTCATGTTAGAAATCTTGAAGTTTTTCACGTTCACTAATTGAAAAACCCTGACACCATAAACATTATTAAAAGGTTTTTTAGGGCTTTTCCCTGTTTTTTCTCTAATGGTAGGCAACTGTACGGTAAATCTTTTATCTTTATCTGAACTTGTTATGACAACATTTTCGACAGGCGCTGATTTTAAACCTAAAGAAAAGATTGACTTCAAACCATTTTTAGCAATGTTATTAATATACGGTCTTATTGATGCTTGTGGATCTATGAGTATTTTGATATTTGATTTCAGTTGTATATTAGTAAAATAATAGACACCCTTAGGGATTATTATTTCACCACCGCCGTGTTTAGATAGTTTATCAATGGCTTTTTGTAGTAAAGGGCTGTCATCTTTATTATCGTAATTATCAACGCCGTAATCAGTGACCAGGTTTTTTGTTACTTGTGTTGAAAAGTCTTTAAAATAAGCGGCATTAGCAGCTTGGCTTGATAATGTAATGAATACAGAAAGTAAGCTAATTGAAATATTTTTTTTCATGTTTATACCTTTTATTAAATGAAAATAATAGATTTTATTAAGTGTCTATTTTTCTAGTGTGTATACTTGACCTTTATCTTTAGGTGAAACTATCTCTTTAGATTCTGATTTAAAACCATGCATTTTTATATTTTTCAAAGAAACGTTATAATTTATCGGCTTACCTGGTCCACTAACGTAACCGACAGCGGCAATCGATGGACCCGCTAGAGATACAAGGTTATTGTCTGTTCTGTATATATAACCTTGTAATTTTTTAGATAATAGAGAAAAATCTTTATGTAAAATTTGTGATCTATAACCAAAAAAAACATTAATACCATTTATTTTTACGTTTTTGAATATCCCAGGTTTCAAACCTTTTGTTGTGTCATTTGATGAAACATAGCCAGAAGCTATTCTAACTGCAAAATTACAATTATCTGCTGTGATGTTATGCGCATCAATATTTGAATTCGTTTGGATAGTGTGTGGTGATAGGGTCAATGCAGCACTACCATTAAGGCACCTTATATCATTTGCTTTAATATTACTCACACCGCCTAGTTTCATATTGTTCATAGGAGCGTAACCTGTTTCTAATCTTAAGGCAGAGCCACCTTGAGATTCTATGTTATCGAAAAAAATATTACTTGCCGCTTGGGCTTGAACTGCACCATATCCATAAGCGCTATTAAAAATGGTGATATTTTTAACATCACCATTAGTCGGAAATTTCCCTCTATTTTTTTTATTTTTGTCAGATAAAACCGCATTTAAGCTCATTGCAGAATACTTTGTGTGTCTATCATAAATATTAATGTTTGACGTTAAAAAATTTTCAACATTAAAAAAATGAAAAACTTTTATTCCATATACATTTCTGAATCGATTTTTTGGATTAACACCAGATATCTTTGTTATAGTTGGCAACTGTACAGTAAATCGTTGGTCTTTTTGTAAGCTTGTGACTGCAATATTTTTAACCACATCTTTATTAAATTCACCGACATTAAATATTGCATCTCCACCTTTATCATACATAGCTTGTAAATACGGCCTAATACTAGCATTTTTATCAATTAGTAATTTGATGTTTGATTTTAATTCAACGTTCATAAAATAATAGACGCCAGCTGGAATGATGATTTCCCCCCCTCCGTTTTTTGATAGTTCATCAATCGCTTTTTGAAGCTCTGGTGTGTCATTTTTACTATCATAGTTATTAACAGAATAATCACTAACTAAATTTTTTGTTGTCGAAACTTGAAAGTCTTTATAGTATCCGGTATCAGCATAAGCATGAATTGATACGAATAAAGTCAATGTTGTAAGAATTTTCTTATTCATTATTAAATAATCCTAATCATGGTTTCAATAAAATTAACAGCATTATAATTTTCTAAATCACTCTAATTTATTAAAATTGCATACAATAAATATGTTAAAAATCGTTTAATAAAAATTAAGATCGATTCAATGAGTCTAACTGGATGTTTTTTTCGTTTTTAGTTTTTATTTTATTCATAAAAGTTTTGACAATTATATTTATAATGAAAATAGATATTATAGCGGTGGCTAGAATGATGAATACATTACGAGTTATATCATCAGGATCTGTTACAACACCAATCGATGATGCAAGAGCATAAGCGGCAACCATCATCACAGACACAATGACGCATCCTAGACGTATGTGCTTCCAATGTGTGATGTCTACTGTGTCTAGTTTTGGCAGTAACTTTTTGTTTGATAAATCTGGATTTTTCAATGTCATCAGCCAAGTAATAATAAGACTAATAGAAAACATAATTGCAGCTTGGTGTAGGAAGTTTAATTTCCAGTGAGTAAAATAAGTAAAGTATAACGACAATATAATATAAACACTTGCCCCAGTGATGGTAGATTTAGCTGTTGCTCGTTTGGAAACCATGCCAACTAATACAATAAATAGTACAGGTAGGTGCAGTGCGGCGTTAAATTTATGTACAAATATATACACACCAGAATGATCTAAATATTGAATAAATGGTGCCGCACAAGCTGCAAAAATCGCTATTACAAAACCAAATTTTTTCCCTGCATTGATGCATTTAATATCTTCAACATAATTCCCGAGTAATGGCTTGTAAATATTTAGAGCAAAGATTGTGGAGCATGTATTGATGATAGAATTAAACGTTGAAATTACAGCACCAAACAAAACTGCGCCAAAAATTCCAACCATGTAGTTAGGCATTAAACGATGAATCAATATAGGGTAAGCCTGATCAGGATTGATCCCTTCATTACCGTAAAGATGGAAAGCAATCACTCCTGGTATTAATAATATACCAACACTTAGGATCTTGATTACCGCAGCCATGAGGACACCTTTTTGTCCTTCAGCCAAATTCTTTGCCCCTAATGCGCGCTGTATTATCAGCTGGTTAGCACAAGCAAAATAAACATTCATCAAAATCATACCTGTGAATAAGGTAGAAAAAGGAACAGTAGCTTTAACTGGCGTAACTGCATTAAGCATCTGAGGATGAACTGTTAAGAGTTTGTGTATACCAGAAAGAATGTGACCATCACCTAATGCATTTAAACCTAAAATAAGAACTAAAATACTGCCAAAGAAAAAGCCAATTCCATTGATTGTGTCAGAAATAACAACGGCTTTGAGGCCGCCAAATATAGCATAGGTACTGCCTATTATTACAATGAAGACAATAGTTCCTGTTAATGCAACATTGTATGAAATATCTAGGAGACCAGTTATATTAAAAAGTTTAGTCAGCGCCAGAGCGCCAGTGTATAGAACAGCTGGAAGTAGCATCAATACTAGGCCGACAAGAATGCAAAAAGCCATGAAGTTACGTGCAGTACTGCCGAACCTTTCTTCAACTAGTTCTGGTAGTGTTGTTATTCCGCGACTCAAAAAATAAGGTAGAAAAATAGTGGCCATGATAATCAAGCCAACGCCGCTTGTTACCGCCCATCCCATGCTTGAAAGACCAACAGCAAACCCTTGACCATTAAGTCCAATTAACTGTTCTGCAGACCAATTTGTTAATAATATTGACGTACCAATTTGTATGCCTGTTAAGCCACGTCCGCCTAGAAAATAACCACGAGATGTTGTTAAATCTCCTTCCTTTGTGATTTTCCAAGAAATAAAAGCGACCAGTGCGGTACATGCTATAAATGAAAGTATTGCCCAAGAGTTCATGTATTTACCTATTTTATTTTTATTTTATAATGAAATTAATTCAAAACTGTTTTAGTGAAATTTAATATTTTCTCAGTAAATATTAAATTTTTTTGTATATAAAGTTGCTGATGAATAATTTCTTATAATAATATTGTTTGAAAATCGTACGGATTATAGTTTTTCCTATTCGTTTTCTAAATCTAATGTTCGGTGGTGTAGAGCTTATAACGGTCATTGTTAGTAATGATCGCTTTATTTTTAAATCCGTGTGTCTTTATTCCGGTGATGGATACATCATAATTCACTTTTTCTCCCGGCCCTGCAACATACCCAACTGCAGCAATAGAAGGGCCACTTAAGGCTTCTAATCTAGTGTTTGTTCTGTAGATATAACGTTGCAACTCTTTAGGTAAGAAGGTGAAGTCTTTATCTAAAATTTGCGAATGCATGCCAAATGTAGCATCTACTCCATGTATAGAAACATTTTTAAAGGAGCCTTTTGTTAATCCTTTTGTTGTATATTTTTGTGAAACAAATCCTCCGGCAATTCGAACTGCAAAACCACAACCATTTGATTTTATATTTTGTGCTTCAATATTTTTATCTGTGTGTAAAGCGTGTGGAGACAGTGTTAACGCAGCACTACCATTGATACATCTTATGTTATTCGCTTTAATATCCTGTACTCCACCTATTTGCAGATTATTAGTCTTATAAAAGCCAGTTTCTAATCTTAAAGCAGCCCCACCGTCGGACTCTATATTTTTGAAAAAAATATTATTCGCAGCTTGAACTTGAACTGCTCCGTACCCATAAGCTGCATTGAAAACAGTTATGTTTTTAACGTCACCTGTAGTTGGGTCTTGACCTCGGTTTTTAATGTTCGACGGTGTTGTTATCGCTCCCATCTCTACTGAAGAATATTTAGTTTTACTATCATAGACATTGAAATTTGAGATTGAGAAGTTTTTCACGTTAAAGAAGTTGAATACACGTATACCATAGACGTTATTAAACGATTTTGATGGATTATCGCCTGAAATTGCTCTGATAACAGGGAATTGAACAGTAAATCGTTTACCTTTTTGTAAACAAGTAACTTCTACATTTTGAACCAAATTAGTATTATTTTCACTAACACTGAATATACTATTAGATCCGTGCTTAAACATTTTATTTTTATAAGGTCTTATAGTTGCGTGTTGATCAATTAATATTTTAATATTTGATTTTAGCTGTACATTAAAAAAGTAATAAACGCCTTTTGGTATGATAATCTGACCACCACCTTCTTGAGAAAGTTGATCAATTGCTTTTTGTAGCTGTGGGGTATCATCTTGTATATCGTAATTATTAGCACCATAGTCGGTGACTAAATTTTTTGAAATCGTCGTCGGAAAATCTTTAAAATAGTTAGCACTGGCGTTTTGACTTGATAGTAAGATAAAGACAGTTAATAAAGAAAGTATCATGTTGATTTTCATATCTTATATGCCTTATATAAATATATAGTTTAAAGATAAATGAGTACTGGATGTAGTGTTACTTCAAAATAAATTTTGAAATAACACTACATTAACTGATATTGATTACTCCTCAGTTGTGTACACTTTACCCTTATCTGAAGGGAACGTTATCTCTTTGGTTCCTGGTTTAAATCCATGCATTTTGATGTTTTTCAAAGATGCTTCATAATTTATTTTCTCACCGGGCCCACCAACATAACCGACAGCTGAAATTGAAGGGCCAACTAGAGCTTCCAAATGAGTATCTGTTCTGTATATGTATCTTTGTAGATCTTTGGATAATAAAGAGAAGTCTTTATGCAAGATTTGTGATCTGAATCCAAAAGTGGCATCAATACCGTCTATATTTACATTTTTAAATATGCCAGGTGTGAGGCCAACTGTTTTGTTTTTCTTTGAAATAAAACCAGTAGCTATCCTAACGGCAAAATTACAATCATCTGCTATGATGTTATGGGCATCAATGTTTGCATTTGTCTGGATAGTGTGTGGTGACAGTGTTAATGCCGCGCTACCATTAAGGCATCTTATGTTGTCTGCTTTAATATCACTTACGCCACCTAATCTCATATCATTCATCGGTGCGTAGCCAGTTTCTAATCTTAATGCTGCACCACCTTGGGATTCTATATTCTCAAAATAAATTTTACTCGCAGCTTGTGCTTGCACAGCGCCATATCCATAGGCAGCGTTATAAATAGTTATATTTTTAACATCCCCATAGGTTGGAAATTTCCCTCTGTTCTTAATATTCTTATCAGATAAAACCGCATTTAAACTCATCGCAGAGTATTTTGTATTGCTATCGTAAATATTCATATTTGATGTCAAGAAATTCTTCACATTAAAAAAATGAAAGACTTTTATGCCATATACATTGTTAAACGGTTTGTTAGGGTTGGCGCCTGAGACCTTAGTGATAGCAGGTAGTTGTACAGTAAATCGTTGATCTTTTTGTAAGCTAGTAATTGCAATGTTTTTAACTACATCAGCATTATATTCACCGACATTAAATATCGAATCACCACCATTATCATACATCGCTTGTAAATAAGGTCTGATGCTGGCGTCTTTATCTATTAATAACTTAATATTTGATTTTAATTCAACATTCATAAAATAATAAACGCCAGCCGGAATGATGATTTCACCTCCACCATTCTTTGATAGTTCATTAATTGCAGATTGTAGTTTTTGCGTATCATCTTTGTTGTCATAATTATTTACTGAATAATCAGTAACTAAGTTTTTGACTGTTTTTGTTATGAAATTTTTATAATAACCAGTATCTGCATAAGCATGAAATGGTATCGATAAAGCAAACAAAGAAAGTGATGCTATTTTTATTTTTCTCAACATGTAATTATGTCCTCAAGTTTATCTTTTGTTCGAATTTTTTAATTAAAATGTATATTTTAATGTAACTTTACTTCCGATTATATCACTCTGACTAACTTTATTGACTTTAGAGGAAGAGTAACCAGCTCCTAGAAAAATATTAAAGTTTTCAATTGTTAAAATGTTTGGAAATTCATAATAGGAATATACGTCCCATTCTTCAGTATCATTTGCGTCTATTTCAGTGTTTCTTACGCCATGTATTGCACCGAGATAAAAATTCTTATAACGAGCACCAAGACCTGCTGCATACGATGTTGCTTTATTACTCTTTATTCGGTCATCAATCAAATAAGCTGCTCGAGCAACTATTTGTAAGTCATTTGTCATTTTATAGGTACCTGTAATACCGGTACCAATCCAAGCGCTACCATCATCAACAATTTGATTTTTTGTTATATCATTATAAAAGTTGTCATTAGCAGTCATAAAGGTTTCTGTTCCCACTTCGTCAGAAGACATGATAGGAGCCTCTAAACCAACTGCAATGCTACCTTTTTCAAAATTATGGGTCACGACAGGGCGGGCTATTATTGTTGCCCCTTTATCTAATGACTGGACAGCCAATTGAAATTGAGTTGTTTTGTTAACTACTTTTGTAAAAGTATATTGTCCGTCATCACCAGTTGAAGATAAGCGCCCACGAGCTATATCTGCACGATATACCATCGTTTTTGATATTGGTATATAAACATATGAATCTTGATCTGAACTGCTTGTATCATTTGGTGAAAGGTTAATCGCTTTTTGACGGCCAACCTTAATATTCCAATCTTTTTTCACGCCAAATTGAAGATACATGTCATATGGCTTAGGTTCACCGTATTGTTTCCATGCAGGATTAAGCGAAAAAGCAACGAAGTTATTATTTTCTAGAACTTTTTCTCCATTTATTTTAAGTATTACTCGCCCATCAGAGACTGCATTCCCACTATCAGCTAATGTGTTACGATTTGTCTCACTACCAACGCTATATCTTATGTCTGCACCTACTGTTAACGTACCAGAGTCTGTAGTAAATTTTGCTCCAGCATGCGCTGTTGATGCTATGAAAAGAGCAAGGATGCTTGGTGTGAAAATAGATTTTTTCATAATTGTATGTCCTATTAATAATTGGTTATAAAGATTTATATTATCTTCATAAAATAAAGTTCTAAAATTAAAAGATTATTGAAATCAATTAAATTGACGTTTTAGTCTTCACAATTATTAATGGTCTATAAAAAAATATATTTTCGATGTTGTCTTTGATTTAAAATAAAAGGTTTTCTTGTGGTTTGTTTTGTCCGATACAGTGTGTGAGTGTTTAATTATATTTGTTTTTTTAATGTTTTTCATTTTATTGAAGCTCTTTTTTTTATTTTGATTTTTCTAATGTGTTTTTTGTCGAATTTAAATAAAGCTTAAGGTTTTTTGTTTTTATAATAATTGCTCCATGCTGTCTTGATTTTAATGTAATGAATTTTTGATGATTTTATCCCTGCCAAAACTTTATGAGTTTAGCAAAATATTGTGTAGTAACCTGTTGTAGCTAAAGAGTATTAATCAATGAACCTTACTGTCAAGCTAACTACCAATTATTGAATAGTTAGCTTGAAATGGATGTGATTAAGTATTTATCTGTTTTTCAGTATAATTTTTTACACTTTTTTGTTCTTTTATTTTATCCATAAATACTTTAACAATTATATTTAGAATAAAAATAGCGAGGATTGAAGAGGCTAGAATGATGAGTACATTTCTAGTTATCTTGTCAGGGTCAGTAACAACACCAATAGATGATGCAAGTGCATACGCAGCAACCATCATTACCGAAACGACGACACAACCAAGGCGTATGTGTTTCCAATGGGTAATGTCTACTGTGTCAAGTTTAACTAGTAGCTTTTTGTTTGATAAATCTGGATTTTTTAATGTCATCAGCCAAGTGATTATAAGGCTAAGTGTAAACATAATCGCAGCTTGATGGAGGAAGTTTAATTTCCACTCGGTGAAGTAAGTGAAATATAGTGAGCAGATAACATAAAAAGCGGCTCCAGTAATTGTCGCTTTTGCTGTTGCTCGTTTGGATACCATGCCAATCAAAACTATAAATAACACAGGTAAGTGGAGTGCAACGTTAAACTTCTGAACAAAAATGTATACACCTGAATGATCTAGGTATTGAATAAATGGTGCTGCGCAGGCAGCAAAGACAGCAATGGCAAAACCAAATTTCTTACCAGCAGTAATGCATTGGATGTCTTCAACATAATTACCTTTCAATGGCTTATATACGTTTAGAGCGAAAATAGTTGAGCATGTATTGATTATTGAATTGAATGTCGAAATTACTGCGCCAAACAAAACAGCACCAAAAATACCTACCATGTAATCAGGCATAACATTATGAATTAAAAGAGGGTAAGCCTGATCAGGATGTATACCTTGATCCCCATAAAGATGAAAAGCAATTATTCCAGGTACCAATAAAATGCCGACACTTAGGATTTTTATGACAGCGGCCATAAGAACACCTTTTTGGCCTTCTGCTAAATTTTTTGCTCCTAATGCACGTTGTATTATTAGCTGGTTTGCGCAAGCAAAATAAATATTTATTAGAATCATACCTGTGAATAGGGTAGAAAAGGGAATGGTCGCCTTCTCAGGTGTGACTGCGTTAAACATTTGAGGGTGAACGGTTATTAACTTGTGTACGCCTGATAAAATATGACCATCACCTAGTGCGTTCAAACCTAAAACGAGAACTAAGATACTACCAAAGAAAAACCCAATCCCATTAATGGTGTCAGAGATAACAACGGCCTTTAAGCCACCAAAAATAGCATAGGTGCTGCCTATTATTACAATGAAAACAATCGCTCCGGTTAATGCAACATTATAAGAGACGTCAAAAAGTTCAGTTATATTGAACAGCTTAGTCAAGGCTAGCGCACCAGTGTAGAGAACAGCTGGTAGTAACATTAGAACTAGGCCTAGTAGGATACAAAAAGCCATGAAATTACGCGCGCCACTGCCGAACCTTTCTTCAACTAGTTCTGGTAGTGTTGTTATTCCGCGACTCAAAAAATAAGGTAGAAAAATAGTGGCCATGATAATCAAGCCAACGCCGCTTGTTACCGCCCATCCCATACTTGATAGGCCAACAGCAAACCCTTGACCATTAAGCCCAATTAACTGTTCTGCAGACCAATTGGTTAATAATATCGACGTACCAATTTGTATGCCTGTTAAACCACGGCCTCCTAAGAAGTAGCCTTTAGATGTTGTTAAATCTCCTTCTTTTGTAATTTTCCAAGAAATAAAAGCAACCAGTGCGGTACATGCTATAAATGAAAATATTGCCCAAGAATTCATGTTATTATTTTCCTATCTTATTCTTACTAATAAAATTTTGCTAAAAATAGTTTAATGATATTAGATTGAAATTTATTTTTATTTGTATGCGTATGCGGGGCCATATTCAGCTAGCCCTACCATAATGTATGGATTTAAGCATTTGTCCTTAACGGATTCTGCAAAAGTCCAGAGTTCCGTATATAAGGATTTTTTAACGTCATCATATTTTAAATTTCTTGCAAGGTTAATTAATTCATTGGGATCTGTTTCCAAATTATAAAGTTCATCATGATCAAACGAGTTGTAAACAAGTTTCCATTTGTCATTGAATACGGCTCTTTGGATTCCATATATTTCATTACCATTGGTTTGGGTGAATGAATATTTTCGCCAATTATCTGGAGTTTTATCATCTAGGAACGGCAACAAACTTTTTCCAGTAAGGTTTGATGATTCTTCACCAATAAGGTCTAAGAAAGTGGGGGCAAAATCTGCTAGAGACACTGGTTCATCAACTGTGCGGTTTGGATTTTTAATGCCATTTTTCCAACTGATAACCGCTGGAATATGATAGGCGCCTTTAAATGCCGGTAAGCCTTTACACCAAAGGCCATGTTCACCATTATAATCGCCATGGTCACTGGTAAATAAAATGAGTGTGTCATCAAAATCATTTCGTTTTTTAAGTTCATCCAAGGCTAAGCCAAACAAATAGTCTTCATAAGTACAAAATGCCATGTAATGGCGTATGGCCTCTTTCTTTTCATCTATTGTTAATTGGTTGAATGCTTTTTGAGTTCTCTGATACAAATTTGGTTTATCGAGAAGGTTATCGAAATGAATATCTGTAAGCTCTATGTCTAGATCTTCATACATATCTAGAAATCTTTGGGGTACAAAGTAAGGATCATGTGGGCCAAGTGTTCCAACGTAGTAAGCCCATGGCTCTCCACTATCTGGGATCTCACTCAATTTATCTATTGTCGTATTCACTACCTTAAGATCATTAAATGGATCTTCTTTAATTCCATAATGATTAAAATTAGGGTATCCCGCTCTTTTTATTTGTCCTGTATTTCGAGGAGTACGTTCATTTTCATCTCTTGTTTTTGCAAGTTCTTTATAAACATCCCAACCAGCGCTCATATGAGCTGTTGCTTTACTTGGTTTTGAGTATTTATTTGAGGTAACAAATGCTTCTTTAAATCCATGATCTTCAGGACCTGTTTCACGGCTGACATGCCATTTTCCTGAAAACCACATTTCGTAACCTTGTTTTGCAAAACTTTCAGAAAACAGCTTAGTTCCTGCGGTTAGTCTATCGGACAATGTATTTTGCACCCACACATTGTTCCATACTCCATGTTCAGAAGGATATTTGCCTGTGAAAAAGGTGGCTCGTGATGGGCAACAGTGAGGAGATGGGCAATGAGTGTTGGCAAAATGTAAGCCATCTTTCATCAAGGAGCGAATGTTAGGCATGCTAATAAGAGGGTTGGTCAGTGTATCGCCTCTTTGCTGATCTGTCATAAAGACAAATATGTTAGGTTTCTTCAGCATGTGATTTCCCTATAAAGATTAAATCTATTTTTTTAATTATATTATCTTGAAAAATTAATTATGCAGTAGTGTTTTATATTTGTATACCATGTTTTTAATAATATTCCGTAAAATTTTTATGGATATAAGGTATTAGTTGCGTGGATAGAACTAAAAGTTATGCCTATTGTTTTTTTCAATGATGGTTAGTTTTTATAATAGGTAATGGGATTGTTTTATTCAGAGTTTGAGTCTTTATTGATTTATTTTTCATGGGAAAAAAATATCTATTACAGATTTTTTTTATTTTTTAAGGGTAGGTTTTTAGGAAGAGAGTGTGATGAGGCCTGAATATTATTAAACAGTATAAAATAGAGATGGTAACTGTATGTCTCTATTTTATACTGTTTGGTGATGAGTTGATTAAATTAAATTAAAACCAATATTGCTTTCGTTGATCAAGTTGTTAACTTTTTCTCTTTTAATTAATCGTGGCGTTATAAAGTTAACCGATTGGTTGTTTTTAATAGAGGCGCTGTTAACAGAAATCAGATTTATCGTAGGGGATTCGCTGATAGTCTCTGAAGTGGTTGAGGTCGATGTGATGCTATTATTTTCAATTGTTAAGCTGCCCACGGAGCTTGAGTACGCAAGCAGTCCATTAAGGCTATTAATTTTGTTATCTATAAATGAGATGTGTCCATGATATGGTTTGATACCGTGTTTCTGATTTTCTGTTAACTTCACTAATGCATACAAAGGATATGCGTTTATGTCTGAAAATCCTACTTGATCAAATACATTGTTACGGATAGTGACATCTTGAGTACCGCTTGATTCATACCAAAAGTCATTATCTCCAACTAAAAGAACACTGTGCATTTGATTATTAAAATAGTTATCTGTGATTTCAACCTTCCCTTTGGTTGTTGTTAAAGCGCCACGGGCTCTATTTTTTTCAATGGTGTTGTTTTTGAAGATAACATTAGGCTGCCAGGTTAAATTTTCTAATGTCATCTCGAATGATGGCAACTCTTCTGGTATTTCAGTAAAGCTTATCAAAAAGACCTTGCTATTAATCGCTTTTACTTCTTTGACTGTCGTTTCAAAAAAAGAAGAGATGGTCTCTTTTTTGGTGAAGGCTACCTTGTCTCCAGGATCTGCAAACACTATCCCTTCTTGTTGAAAATGGCTTATGGATGCTAAAAACGTATTATTACCAATATAAGAATCAATATTTACATAAGCGCCATGGACATTAATTCCATCATCAAGCATATGATCTAGTTGACAGTTTTCAACAATAATATCGCCCTTACAGTTCATGAAATGAGTTGCATCTGCTCGTGTAGATACAATGCGATCATGGGAAGGGGTGACGCTATAGTGAGAAACTTTAATATTTTCTGTCCGTTCGACAATGAGAGACATGCCGCCAGCGGTATGGATGGTAATATTTTCTAAAATAATATTTTTGCAATCAATAATATGTATCCCAGGAATATTCCTGTTCAATGACCTTTCGCCATAAGTGATCCAAATTCCACCGACAGGGATAGGCAGTGCATTGTCTCCAAGTTGTGAAAATTCTACCAGATCATTACCAAGGTCAATGGCATGTGGGTAGTTTTTCGTCTCGTAAAGGTGTGCGTTTAAAATAGGGGCTGTGGTTTTCTTATCAAACACAATGTTTTGTCCAACTTGAACCCATTGTTCAAAACGTTTGAATAGAATTTGGTTGTTTTCAATTTTATAAGGGTAAAGTTCTGCGTTTATTTTTGCCGTAAAGCTTTTTTTATCCAAATCAGATGATACAACTTCTAACTCAGAATGAAATGGCATGATGAAATCAACGCTAAAGTTTTTAAGCGTTACATTGCTAGAGTCTTCAATTGCAAATGGGATGACCTCATCATAAAAAATGAATGATGAACCATTTCCGTTGATAGTTAGGCCATTCAGGTTTTTTATATAAAAAGCAATTCGTTTTAGGCCGTCATCATGGTTTGCAATATTTTTATAGCTTTCGAATGCATACTTTCTTGATATCTTATAGATCCCTTTGGGAAAGTCTAAGGTTGCATTATCCATGCCTTCGATTGATGTTAATATTTCGCTTAATTTTAAAGTTATGTCTGTATTGGGTAATATTCCATGAGAGGATACATCTATATTTTTTTGTTTTATATCATTTAGATTCATTAAGTAATCCTGCTTTATGTTATCAATTTAGAATAAACGAGTGCTGTTTATGTATGAAAGGGCTTTGTGTCGATTGTTTGTATCAGATGTTTGATTGTGAGCACATTTATCAAAAAATACAGATAAATAATCATAGTGATGTGTAAGGTTCAAGAACTTAGCAAGTTAAGTTCTTGAACCTACAGTGTTGTTTATGATCGCTTCGTATTATTTATAAGCATAGGCGGGGCCATATGCAGCGAGTCCAACCATGATATAAGGGTTTAAGCACTTATCATTAACAGACTCAGCAAAAGACCATAATTCTATGTACAGTGTTTTTTTAATAGAATCATACTTGTCATTGCTAGCTAGATTTACCAATTCGTCAGGATCATCTTCTAGGTTATAAAGCTCATCATGATCAAACGAGTTGTAAACAAGCTTCCATTTATCACTGAATACCGCTCTTTGAATGCCATATATTTCATTACCATTGGTTTGAGTAAATGAATACTCTCGCCATTTTTCTGGTTGTTCGTCATTAATGAAAGGCACTAGGCTCTTACCTGTCAGGGTTGGGGTGTCTTCACCAATAAGTTCTAAAAATGTAGGAGCAAAATCAGCAAGAGAAACTGGCTCAGAAATTGTTCGATTAGGATTTTTAATGCCATTCTTCCAGCTAATAATCGCAGGAATATGATATGCACCTTTAAAGGCGGGCAATCCCTTACACCATAGGCCGTGCTCTCCATTGTAATCACCATGATCACTGGTGAGTAAAATTAGAGTGTCATCGAAGTCATTTCGTTTTTTAATCGTTTCTATTACCAAACCGAATAAATAATCTTCGTAGGTGCAAAAGGCCATATAGTGAAGAATGGCGTCTTTTTTCTCTGCTACTGTTAATTGGTTAAACGCTTTCTGAGTTCGTTGATATAAATGAGGCTTATCCTGCAGATCATCAAAATGAATGTCGCTAAGTTCAATATCGACGTCTTTATACATATCTAAAAAGCGTTGCGGTACAAAATAGGGGTCGTGTGGACCTAGAGTCCCTATATAGTACATCCATGGTTGTCCGTCTTCTGGAATTTCTTTTAATTTTTCGATTGCAGCATTTACGACATCAAGGTCATTGAACGGATTTTCTTTCATGCCGTAGTGATTGTAGGTTGGATATCCCGGACGTTTTATCTGCCCCATTGCTCTGGGAGCATTTGTATTTTCGTCTAGGGTTTCTGCTAGTTTTTTATAGACTTCCCAGCCTGCACTCATATGTGCTGTTGCTTCGTCTGGCTTGGTGTTTTTATTTGAAGTGACATAGTTTTCTTCAAAACCATGATCTTCAGGGCCTGTTTTGAAGCTGACATGCCATTTGCCAGAATACCCTAAGTAGTAGTTCTGCTTTGCAAAAGACTCTGAGAATAAGGTTGTTCCAGGGTTCAATCGATCGGATAAAGTGTTTTGTACGCAAACATTGTTCCAGACGCCATGTTCAGTTGGGTACTGGCCTGTAAAGAAGGTGGCTCGTGATGGGCAGCAATGTGGGGATGGGCAATGTGTATTTTCAAAATGTAAGCCATCTTTCATAAGAGCGCGCATATTTGGCATTTTTATCAACGGGTTAGTTAGTGAATCTCCGCGTTGTTGATCTGTCATAAATACCAATATATTAGGTGTTTTTTGCATAGGTAGATCCTATTAAATTTAAACTTATAGCTGTTTTATTATTAAATAAAAATTAATTATGCAGCAGCATTTTATATTTGTACACCTTGTTTTATAAGATTGGTTTTATTTTTCTCTTGGATATAAGTTATTTGTCTTGTAGGTAGATCTAAAAGTTATGACTGAGGTTATAATAAAAATAGATTGAAGTTTTTATTTTTAAGGTTTTGTTGATTAATATTAAATAAAATATTTTTGAAAAAGTATTTTGTTTTAATCTAATTGATATTATTTTTTTGTTTTCGATGGGGGGAAGCCAAATTTATTTTTAAAGGCTTTACTGAAATGGAATGCATCGTAGAAATTAAATTCTGAAGCCACTTGATTAACAGTATAGTTTTTATATTTTATAAGTGATTTTGATGCGGTAAGTCGAGTATTTAAATAATATTCTTTAGGGGACTGTTGAGTATACTTTAAAAACATTTTTCTTAAGTGTTGTTCTGTACATTCTGCAATTTCAGCCATTTCTTTTACCGTCCATTTTTTTGTCATATTCAGATGTATTTGAGTAATGACTTCCTGGACTTTTTTTAGGTTCTTATCTTGCTCGCTGACTTTGCTTAATGCGAGCCAGTGATAAATGGTTTTGGTTAAACTGGCAGTCGCCAGATGTCGATAGGTTGATTCCGTTTTCTGAAATAGCTCAACAATATCTGTCATTTCCCTATGAAAGAATTCATTGTTTGTCAGTGTTATTAGGTGGTCGTAGATTAGGTTGATTGCGCCATTAGGAATGAACTCCATCAGGAAGACTTCCCAGATCAGGCCTTTGCAACGGTAACTACGGATTGTAGTAGGGTGCAGAAAAATGACAGTACTTCCCTCTAGCTGTATCACTTCCCCAGTAGACAGCTCTATTTCACCGTGACCTTGTTTTGTGTACAGCGCAATGACGCTGCCTTCAAGCAGAGGGCGTAGACGATCCTTAGGCCATTCAACCTGATAGTTTTTGTCTGCCAAGGTGTTCCATAAGGCCAATAGGGTGATGCCACTGGAAGCTACCGTGTTATTTATGACGATAGGGATGTTAAATGTTGTTTCGTTTTTTACATGCAAATGATCATTCATTCCATTCATTTATGTTGTTACTTAAGTAAAATTCGATGATAGCAGCTATTAACGATGATTTTTAACTTAAAATTGTCTGCGCAATCTGCTTAGCATAAATAGAGTCGTTATTTATTTTATGCACCTCATATAAATCCAATAATAAGAAGGTGGAGATCAAGATGTTTACTTTAATGTCTTTTGTCTTTTTTACTGCACTGGTTGCAGTAATTTCGTATATAAAAACAAGGAAAGACAACCTAAATACTGAAAATGGTTACTTCCTTGCAGGGCGGAGCTTACCTTGGTATGTGATAGCAGGGTCTTTGTTCCTTACTAATATCTCAGCTGAGCAATTAACAGGTTTGAATGCAAACGCGTTTGCTAACGGTGCTAACGTCATGGCGTGGGAAACCACTTCAGCATTAACCTTAATCATTCTTGCTTTCGTTTTTCTGCCTCGTTATCTCAAGTCTGGGATTACGACGGTTCCTCAATTTTTAGAGTTGCGTTATGGCAAGCGTATGAGGGTCGTATCTTCTGCGATTTTTATCTATGCCATCGTCATTGGCTTTTTGCCATTTGTGCTTTATGCCGGCGCGATTACGCTCGGAAAGCTTTTCAATGTTAGTCAATTGTTCGGTACGTCAGATTATGCCACCACTTGGATTATGGTGATATTAATCGGTGTGATTGGCGGTATTTATGCTGTGTTTGGTGGTCTAAAAGCCGTTGCAGTCTCGGATACGGTTAATGGTATCGGCTTGCTTCTTGCTGGTATGTTAGTGCCTGCTATTGGTTTGTATCAATTGGGTTCAGGCAGTATTGGAGATGGTTTTTCAATTCTTCTAGCAGATGCTCCACAGCGTATGGATGCGGTAGGCTTAACTGATAGTGCTAATGTTCCGTGGCACGGTCTGATTTCTGGTGTGATCATCATTAACTTGTTTTATTGGTGTACCAACCAAGCCATTGTTCAGCGTGCTTTTGCCGCTAAAAATTTAGCAGAAGGCCAAAAGGGTGTATTGGCCGCCGGGGCGCTAAAAATCATTGGCGTTGTCATGCTTGTGTTACCTGGAATTATTGCGTGGCATATGTTTCAACGCGGTATGATTGACATTCCTTTCAAAGTTGTTGATGGCGTCACCACGAACATCCTGAATAGCGATATGTCATACCCAATTTTGGTACGTGAAGTACTTCCTACTTGGTTGACTGGATTCTTTGGTGCTGCATTATTTGGTGCGGTATTGAGTTCGTTTAATAGTGGTGTAAACAGTCTTTCGACAATCATTAGTTTAGATATCTATAAACAACTAATTAGACCTGATGCTACCGATGCACAGACAGTGCGAATTGGTCGTCTGTTTGGTATTGCGACCATCATTATCTGTATCATTATTGCACCGTTTATCGCGACATCTGATAGTTTGTATACCTTGATGAGAACGATAATGGCGGTCATTAATGTACCTATTTTTGCTGTTATCCTTATGGGTGTGTTATCGAAAAGAGCCCCTGCTATTGCTGGTTATATTGGCTTAGTGTTCGGTATGGTTTTCTTTTATACAGCGCATTTCGTATTTCATGATGATTTAGGTTTTATAAAGCTGCATTGGCTAAATTTGGTTGGTTTAAATCTAGTTCTTATGCTGCTTATTATGACGGTTGTTCGTTATATCAAACCATTAGATAAGCCTTATGTTCAAAAAGATGCGCAAATGGTCAATGTGACTCCTTGGAAGCATGGTAAATTGGCAGGCTGGGTATTGGTTTTTGCCTTTATTCTTCTTTATGCTGCGTTTTCCCCTCTTGGATTAACATCGCCTACTGGTTCTATCTTTAAGGTTATTTTGGTAACCGCTGTTGGCTTAGGATTTATGTATGTTATTTACAAAGTATATAAAAAGCTGACTATCTCAGAAAAGTAATCGTTACTTTACACTGTAAGAGATTGTTTTTATTGCCCATTAAAAGTCGCAGCTATTATGGCTTTTAATGGGTCAATCTCTTGTTTTCTCAGTTAAATGCACTCAGGAGTGACAATGAAAAAACCTAATATTATTCTAATTATGACAGATACTCAGGCGACCAATATGGTTGGATGTTATAGTGGCAAACCACTTAACACTAATAATATTGATGCTTTAGCGGCGCAGGGTGTGCGTTTTAATTCCGCTTATACCTGTTCTCCTGTCTGTACTCCTGCAAGAGCCGGCTTGTTTACAGGGATCTATTCCAATCAATCTGGACCTTGGTCAAATAATATTGCACCAGGTAAAAATATTTCTACAATGGGGCGTTATTTTAAAGACGCCGGTTATCAAACTTGCTATGTCGGAAAGTGGCATCTTGATGGTCATGATTATTATGGGACAGGTATATGTCCTCCAGAGTGGAATGAAAATTATTGGTACGATGGCGCCAATTATTTAGCAGATTTAAGTGACAAACAGATCGCGTTGTGGCGTAACGGCTTAAATTCAGTTGAAGATTTAGAAGCTAACCATATTGATGAAAGCTTTACTTGGGCGCATCGAATCAGCGATCGAGCAATAAATTACCTTGATGAAAAGTCAGCTGAATCTGAACAACCATTTTTGATGGTGTTGTCTTATGATGAGCCTCATCATCCTTTTACTTGTCCGCCTAAATATTTGAAAAAATACCAAGATTTCTACTATGATCTTGGCCCTAAAGCGTTTGATGATCTAGAGAATAAACCAGAACATCACAAACTATGGTCAGAGGCTATGCGATCTCCAGTCGATGACAAAGGTCTTTATCATCACCCGCTGTATTTTGCTTGTAACGACTTCGTTGATGATGAAATTGGTCGAGTAATTGATCATTTAGATCAAAGTGAAATTGAAAATACCTGGGTGGTTTATACCTCAGATCACGGCGAAATGATGGGCGCGCATAAGCTAGTTAGTAAAGGCGCTGCTATGTATGACGACATTACTAACATTCCTTTGATTGTTCGTCCGCCAAGACAGGCTGGCGTATTTGGTTCTGCGGGAACCCAAGTAAACACACCGGTTAGTCATATTGATATTCTTCCGACTATGATGCATCTGGCTAACATCGAGCAGCCTGATATGCTGCCGGGTGGTGAGTTAATCAGCGTTATTGAACAAGATAATGATCGTAACGTAATGGTTGAATTTAATCGTTACGAAGTTGAGCATGATAGTTTTGGTGGCTTTATCCCTGTGCGTTGTTGGATCACTCCACGCTTCAAATTGGTGATTAATTTATTCACCAGTGATGAGCTTTATGATCGAGTCAATGATAAAAATGAAATGAACAACCTCATTGATCATCCAGAATATGCGTCTATTCGTAATCAAATGCACGACGAGTTGATGGATTATATGGATGAGATTCGAGATCCATTTAGGTCTTATCAATGGTCTATGAGAGCGTGGCGTAAAGACGCTAAGCCTCGTTGGATGGGGTCTTTTAGACCTCGACCAAATGATGGTTACTCTCCTGTCGTAAGAGATTACGATACCGGCATGCCAACCCAAGGTGTGAAAATTGAAGATAAAAAAATGAAATTCTAACGTTTCTTTTTTATTGTAAATCGGTAAGTTTGTTTAGTAAAAAGCCCTTTTTAAAAAAGGGCTTTTTTATTTTTAAAGACGGTAACTTTGCTTTGTGTGCCAAGCTGAAACCAAAATGCAGAGGTTAATTTGCTGAAAAAGGGATCACAGATAAGCGTTTAACCAGAGTGGGTACGAATATCATGGTAGCGGCTTTTTGCTCTTCTTTATTGGCTAGTGTTAGAGAAAGCATCGCGGCTTTTTCAGCCATCATCTGAATAGGGTAGCGAACTGTTGTCAGCTTCGGGTGTAGGTATTTGGCAATGAGGCCGTTATCAAAACCAATAATAGACATGTGTGCTGGTACGGCAATGTTGTTATCTTCTAAAGCAGATAGAGCGCCAGCAGCCATGTAATCGTTATAGGTTGCAATGGCCGTTAAAGGTAATCCTTTGGCCAGCAAATTTGTCATCGCTAGCTCGCCGCCTTCTTCATCCGGGGCACCATACTCAATGTGGCTTTCTGAATGGGGCAGGTTGTTGTCTTTTAAGGCTTGTAAATAACCTGCTTTGCGCTGCTCCGTGTCTTCAATGTCATGATTAGAGCAGATATAACCTATTTGTTTGTGGCCATTTTTAATCAAATATTCGGTAGCGAGATAGGAGCCTTTTAGATTGTCTAAAGCGACACATCGATTGGCAATTTCAGGAATAAACCGATTGATCAGTACGAGCCCAGGTATTTCTTCCGCAAACGCAATTAGCTCTTGTCCCGTTAAGCTTTTACTGTGAATGACCAGCGCTTCGCAGCCTTGATTTATTAATAATTCAATTGTTTCGCGCTCTTTTTTTGCTGAATGGTAACCGTTGCCAATCAAGAGGTGCTTGCCTTGCTTGGTGGCAACCGTATCGATTGCTTTTACCATGGAGCCAAAAAAGGGGTCAGATACATCGCCCACCAAGATGCCCATAGTCTGTGTGGATTGGCTCACTAGTGCGCGGGCGGCAGCATTGGGTCGATACCCGAGTTTTTTCATCGCGGCAGTGACCGCCTGAATAGCAGCTTTGCTCGCTTTAGGGGAGTGATTGATGACGCGTGATACTGTAGCGATAGAAACATTGGCCTCTTTCGCAACATCTTTAACAGTAGCCATATGCTTTTTGCCTTAGCTTCTTTGTATTAGTCAGAACCATTTTTATAGTACTTTACCATAGGTAAGTTTAAGGTTTGCTTATACTTTTTTAAACTTATCGTTTAGCCCTTGCGGTGTGCTTATCTGCTTAAGGGTATGATCCAGCTTGCGGTTGTTTTTGTTCGGGGGAGGGGAGTAACGATTCACTTATATTTCGTTTGAGTATAAGTGAATCGTTAGGAGAGCAAGAAAAAGCGTTACTGAGGTTGGTTTATTCGGTGCTGTCTCTGTCTAACGATACGAAAGACGATTCCGGCAAGCATCACTAATCCACACACACCGTAAGTTTGCATGTAGGTAGGATCATCAGACATAAAGCCAATATTAGAGAACATAATGTAAGCACCTAATACCATATAGATAACAACAGCAGAGGCTTCAAACCTGAAGGCCCATGGGGTTATATTAATGGACTCGTTAATGGGCATAACATAGTCGGTTTTTCGTGGATAAAAGTAACCAATAATAAACATCAACGCCGTACAAACGACGAATAAAATGGCGAGTTGGTGTAAGAAGTGAAGGTGCACTTTGAATATAAGTTGCATAGAGGCATAAGACGTTACAAAGACAACCAACGCGACTTTAGCGGCAATGGCTGGCACTCGTTTTGAAATATAACCAACAAAAACAATGGTGAAAATAGGCACACTAAAGAAGCCGGCCACCATTTGTAAATACTGAAATAGACCTTCTGGCGCAAACATGATGAAAGGGGCGATACAAATTGAAATAATGGCAATGAAAACGCCGAAGATACGGCCTTTGCCTATTAGTTCTAAGTCTGTTTTCCCTTTACCAAATAAAGGTTTATATACATTTAGGGCAAACAAGGTGGTTGAACTGTTTAATACGCCATTAAAAGTACTCAGTATGGCACCAAACATAACGGCCACAAAGAATCCTACCAGTGGTTTAGGCAGCACTTCGTTTACCAGTCGAGTGTACATGGCGTCTGGATTACCTGCATTTGCTCCAAAGATATGGTACGCAATAATGCCAGGCACAATAAGAATGAGTGGTGTAATAACCTTTATCAAACCTGCCCCGATAACGCCTTTTTGTGCTTCTTTTAGGTTTTTAGCCCCTAATACACGTTGAACTATCGATTGGTCTGTTCCCCAGTAATATAGATTCACTAACAATAAGCCAGTAAACAATGTGGAGAATGGAAGAGGGTCTTTGTCTGTGCCTACTGATTGAAGTTTCTCAGGCGCTGACGTGAGAAGTGTGTCTAAACCAGCGCTGAAACTACCGTGACCTAATACAATTAAGCCAAAAATAGGGATCATGAAGCCACCAATGACAAGGCCAATACCATTGATGGTATCGGCAATGACCACGGCTTTTAAACCACCGTAGATGGCGTAAAAGAACCCTAATAGACCAATGGCGGCAGAAATTAAGGCAATTGATTGGAACTGTGTTATTCCCAGTAAGCCTTTAACGTCAAAAATTTGGGTGATGACGACAGCGCCAGCATAAAGCGTGGTAGGCAAAATATTAATAACGTATTGGCAAAGAAATAATAGCGTTACAAACTTTTTGACTGACATGTCATAGCGACTTTCTAAAAAGTCGGGAATTGTGGTGATGCCTTGCTTTAAGTAGCGCGGGATCAGTAGTAGAGCAATAATTACTAAGGTTACACCTGAGGCAACTTCCCAACCCATAACACTCATATTACTCGAATAAGCTTGCGCACTCATACCGACAAAACTTGTGGCGCTGAGATTGGTTAGAATGAGTGAACTGGCGATCAATCCACCAGTAAGGCTCCTGCCGCCTAAAAAGAATCCTTCTCCAGAGTGATGCTTATCTCGTTTTACCTTGCTGTAAGTGAATATCACTACAAAGCCAGTAAATAATAAAAACGATAAAAATACCGTTATGGACATAGTCTTTTCCTTTCTTTATTCACATCAGCGAAGCACTAGTAATGTGAGTTTAATTCCTAGTGCTTCGCTGATGTGTTTTTTAGGTAGGGTCTAATTTTATTGACCGTGATTTTTTATATTTTTTTTAGGTGAACAATCAGAGCTGACTCTGGGTCCAAAATAGGTAACGTAATGCCGATCTCTCTTAAATTGTCGCCACTAAGCTCTAGCGTTCTATCGAGCCATTTTGGGGCTTGTTTCATGAGCTGGAAGCTGGTTTTTGGCATCTCCACTATTTTTAATTGATAGCGCGCATTAGGGTCTACGTAACTGATTCTCAGTGGTGAAGGCAATGCATGTTCAGGCATGGCTAATTGACAGACTGTGATCAGAAGTTCCTCTTTGTCTTGTTCGTTTGCTCCAACTACGCCATGGATATATTGATTTTTATTGGGCGAATCGATCCGAAAAGCACGGCCAGAATGAAGTAAGTGGCGATATTCTTTGTGCAGTTGAATGTAATGAGCAAAAGCTTGTTTTTCTTCTGCTGTCTCTTTTACTGGGTCTAGCTCGACGCCCATGTGACCGCCTAACGCTGTCACACCGCGCATATTGATGCTGTGACGACGATTAGTGGAGTGACATTCGCCTGGGCCAATGTGTGCCCCCATTACTTCTGGTGGAAAAAAGTAACTCATGCCACGTTGGATGGTTTGACGCTCTAGAGCATCGTTGCAATCTGATGCCCAGAAACGATGAGTTCGCTTTAAAATTTCAAAGTCAATTCGACCGCCGCCAGATGAGCAAGACTCGATCTCCACCGTAGGGTGCGTGGCAGTCAAATCATCAATTAGTTTATACAAGGCCAGTGTTTGGCCACGAACCGCAGCTTTACCTTGATGGCCTGGCTGAACAAGCTCACGGTTCATATCCCATTTTAGATAGCTGATGTTATAACGAGTTAGTAAATCATTGAGTCTGTCATAAAGGTATTGGAAGCACTCTGGATTTTGCAAATCCAAAACATATTGCCAACGACCTGACGGTTGCTGATAGCCTTGCAGCCCAAGTACCCAATCTGGATGGTTGCGGAATAAGTTAGAATCTTGGCTGACCATTTCTGGTTCAACCCATAAACCGAATTCCATGCCCAGTGCATTAACATGGTCAATGACAGGTTCTAAACCTTTAGGGTATTTCTTTTCGTCTAAGTACCAATCTCCCAGCGCCGCGCGCTCGTGATCTCGGCCGATGAACCAGCCATCGTCAATGATAAAGCGCTCTACACCCATTTGAGCGGCTTCGCTTGCCATCTTCATGATGTAGTCAGGGTCATGGTCAAAGTAAATGCCTTCCCAGGTATTCAAGTGCACAGGTCTAGGTTTTTTGGTCGGGAAGGATAAAATATTATTTCGTATGAATTTATGAAAACGTTCTGAAATGCCGTTAAGGCCTTGGTTACTGTATACGCCATATAGCCAAGGTGTTTGGTACGTTTCGTTCTTGTCTAATTGTACTTCTCCAGCAAGCAATAGTTCGCCGGCTTGTACAAAGCGACGACCATCGCTTTTCACATCAGCACGGAGTTGGTGGTTACCACTCCAGCCTAAATGAAAGCCCCATACCATGCCTTGTTGTTCGCTAAAGCCTTGAGCGCCAACAAATATACCTGGGAAGTTTTCGTGAGATGTTCTACCGCGACGGTTTTCTTGCATAAAGCCGCCATGATCAAATGCTTGGCGCTGCGTTTGAAATTCTTGGCACCAGCGTCCTCGAAAGGTAAGTAGCTCGTTTGCGTGGCTTGGAAGCGCCAGTGTCAGGGCGAGTTTATTCAATGTGTAGCTATCAGCAGAAATGTTGCGAACCGTAATACGCTTTTGGAGTACGTCGGAATCATTGTCTAGCAAAACTTCAATGACCATTTCAAGTTTAGCAATGTCGTCTTGTAGGGTAAAAATGGCTTTGTGCTGGTCTGAGTCAATGTGTGTTGTATGAAATACCGGAGCCCAGTCAGCACCAACGCGATGACCCTCAATTCCGGGTGCATTGAAATGACCACTGCCCAATTCTGGACATAAAGACAAGGGAATATCGACGTCAAGGCGGGCCTGGGAAATAGGTCGTTCAGTAGAAAGCAATAGATCAGCATCAATCTGAGAGATACGTGCGCCCCAATGAATTATCTCGGGTACGCGATCCACTTTGATGATGCAGCTATCATTGAGACTGGTTAAATGAATAAATTGATCCATAGTTTTGCTCTCTATGTTTGCGTAAATATTTATATTTATAAGGTCTTGTCAAAATTGATGGGGGAGAGTAGCAAAACGAAAATAAATGATCAATTACTAATATTTATTGATATAAATTGTTCGATATTAGACATATTTTGTTTTTTATAAGATGTTTTAAAATGTTTACGCTATGTTTTCGATAACATTTTTTGTGTTATGGTATCTTTCAAGAATCAAGTTTGAGTTTTAACTGATAAAGGGATCATTGAAATGGCGGTGACATTTAAAGACGTCGCAACGTTAGCTGGAGTTTCGACACAAACGGTTTCGCGAGTAACAAATGGGGCCGATAATGTTACTGATTTGACTCGAGAAAAAGTCAATAAAGCCATTAAAGAGTTAGGGTATATACCCAATAAAAGCGCGCAAATGCTTAGCCGAGGTAAATCTAAAACATTGGGTATTGTCTCTCTTGATATCGCGCTGCATGGCGTTGCCTTAATTGTAAATGGGGTGCGTCAACAAGCTCACGATAATGGCTACGGAACAGTCCTTTCCATTGTTGACAGTGATAATTTTGAACGTATTAAAGATGAAATCAGAGAGCTGCTTTCGCAGCAGGTTGACTATATCGTTGTCAATGTTCCTTTAACCCAATTTATGGCTGAAGAGTTGGTGCACCAATTTCAGCAACTTAACTTTATGTTTATTGATGTCCCTGAAAATACCAAGGTCAATTATGTGTGCGCTGAGCACACAGAAGGGGCTAAAAGTGCGGTCAGACATTTGCTGGCCTGCAAGCGGTCACAGTTTGTATTGATAACAGGGCCTAAAGAATCTACCGGCTCAACATTGAGATATGCAGGTTGGGTAGATGAGTTAAGCAAGAGTCAGAAAGAGGTGGTTGCAACCTACGAGGGTGATTGGGATGCACAAAGTGGTTATTTATCGATTCGAGAGCAAATTGCGAAAAAACGAGAGTTTGATGCCGTCCTTGTTGCGAATGATCAAATGGCGCTTGGTGTCTTATGTGCTTTGAATGAATTTGGTATTCGTGTGCCTGAGCAAGTGTCAGTTGTCGGTTTTGATAACATTAATGACAGTGCTTTTTTTACACCCCCTTTAAGCACAATAGGGCAAAGTTTCGTCGAGTTAGGGCAGCAGGCTGTAAAATTATTGCTTGAACCCCAAGAGACAGTAGAAGGCGAGGGTTATCGACAGTTGATTTTACCTACGCAGTTGATTGTCCGTTCAAGCACGTCTTTGAAAATTGAATTGGGAGACCATAAGCAAGAAATACTCGACTACCTAGATAAAGCTCGTCAATTATTACGATAATCATCGGCTGGATTGAGTGTCTGATTTTTAAGGGTGACATCCGCTATGTGACGATAAAAATTAAGGCCCTCAAAATTAATTTGTAATAAATGAATGGTGTATGACGTCTAATCACTACCATTTACGAGTTCCTTAATAGAGCTTATTCGCAAGGTTTCGAGGCTAAGATCATGAAAAAAATACTATTCTTACTGTTTGTTTTATTAGGGTGGCAAAGTGCTATTGCTAACGCGGCTGAATTTGATCATAAAGAGTGGAATAACCTATTACAGCAAAATGTGTATTTAATTGATGGTGGCCAGGCTAGCGAGGTAGATTATCAAGGTTTTTCTGATAATAAGGCTCAGCTGAATGATTACTTGGCACAGCTATCAAAGGTTAAGCGAGAGCAGTTCGATGCTTGGCCTAAAAATGATCAATTAGCGTTTCTTATCAATGCTTATAACGCGTGGACTGTTTCTCTGATTTTAACCAAATGGCCTGATCTTGAGTCCATTAAAGATCTAGGCAGCTTGTTTAGTTCGCCATGGAGTAAGAAGTTTATTCCTCTATTAGGTGAAAAGCGTTCATTGGATAATATTGAGCATAAGCTTATTCGAGGGTCTGGTCGCTATGATGATCCGCGTATTCATTTTGCGGTTAACTGTGCCAGCATTGGTTGTCCTGCATTAGCGAACCAAGCTTATCAGGGTGACAATGTTGATAGTCTGTTAAATCAACAAACACGCCTTTTCTTGGAAGATCGTAGTAGGAATCATATTAATGGCGGTACTCTTGAGTTGTCCTCTATTTTTAAATGGTATCGAGAAGACTTCGAAAAAGGCTGGCATGGTTATCACTCTTTAGAAGATTTTTTAATCGCTCATGCAAGTGATTTATCGTTGGCTCAAAGTGAAATAGACAAGCTGAAAAGTAAATCTTTAAAAATTGATTTTTTAAATTACGACTGGAATTTGAACAGCAAAGCTCAATAAGAATCAGTCATATTAGTGCGCTGTATGTTGCAGCTAGTTAGGAAATGATAGTGGCGCACTAATAAAATAGTATTGATTTTGATAAAGTTTTTTCTTAAGCATAAAACTGAATTTTGACATATAAGGTTGAATTTTGAAAATTGTAGAACTGCGTGAATATCAAATCAAACCAGGAAAAACAGAGCAATGGCTGAATTGGATGCGAGATGAGCTTTTGCCATACCAACGGTCTAAAGGAATGAGGATTCTTAATACTAGTCATTATCAAGATGATAATGGCGTTGATTTTTTTGTTTGGATGCGTGAATTCGACAGTGAAGAAGATCGCCAAGCAGTATATAAAGAAACATACAATGACTGGTGGACGAACGATGTTCGCCCTAAAGTTTTTGAACTTATAGAAGAAAGTGCGATAAGCGTCAAACTGATGAAACCGCTATCGTTCTAATGAGCTCAATACAGGCACAAAGACAGTGATAAAATAGACCGCCTTTGTGCCACTAGCCTCTAGTGATCGGTTTAAATTGTTCTTTCTATAATCTTCTGCTTTAATAAAATAGGCATTTTTTTGTATTTTAAATAACAATATCAGTAAGTTACATACATTAAGAAAGGTTATTAAAAAGGGTGCGGTATAAGCCCTTTGCTCCGATTAATGAGCAAAAGGCTTAATTGATTTCAAGAAGGTGGTTGTGTGAGGCTTAGCCGACGTATCTCTCTGTCTAATGTCCCCCGATGGCTTTTTTCGTTATGAAAATAAAAGGCGTTAGTAGTAAGAACATAACCATCAGTATGGTAAATAGGTCAATGGTCGACATCATTAAGCCTTGCTCCGTAACTGTCTGGTTAAAGCTCATTAGGCTTTCTGTCGTTGGGTGTTGTAGTTGTTGAGAGACAAGTGGGTTGTAAGGTGATATTTGCTCACTCAAGACTGAGTGGTGAATACTTGAGTTACGAGTCCACATCCATGCAGTAAGGGAGGACGCGAAGCTAGCACCTAATGTACGCACAAAGGTAGAAAGCGATGCTCCGTCTGCTATATCTGGACCATTAAGGTCAGACATTAGAATGGTTGTCATTGGCATGAAGAACAGTGCAATGCCTATCCCCATGAATAATTGAATTAGAGCAATAGTGGCAAAGTCTATGTTCAAATTAAACTGGACTCGTAAATAGCAACTTATGCCAATCACTACAAATGAACCGGCTGCGAGCCAACGCATGTCTAATCGGTGCCCAAACTTACCCAGTAGCGGAGACATAACAAGCGGCAAAATACCCATTGGTGCTGCCGCTAAACCAGCCCATAAGGCGGTATAGCCTAATTGAGCTTGCATCCATTGAGGAAGAATGAGATTTATGCTGAAAAAACCGGCGTAGCCTAAGGTCAGCAAAATAGTACCAATGCAAAAATTACGATTAGCAAATAAACGTAAATTGATCGCAGGATGCTCGTCAGTTAACTCCCAAATAATCATAAATATCAACATGATGGCAGCAAAAATAGCACCAGCGATGATCCACACATTGGAAAACCAATCCAAATCATTGCCTTTGTCTAATACAATCTGCAATGCACCGACACCGAGAGCCATGGCACTAAGCCCTATAATGTCTAGTTTAGGTTTGGTTTTCTGATGAGGGCGCTCTTTTAGTTGCGCTAAAATGACAACAATCGAGAAAATCCCTACAGGAATGTTAATGAAGAAAATCCATGGCCAGCTGTAATTATAGGTTAGCCAGCCGCCCAATATTGGTCCAACGATGGGTCCAACAACGGCAACCATGCCAATTAACGCTAATGCCATCCCGCGTTTTGCTCTCGGAAAAATAGACATTAAGAGTACTTGGCTCATTGGGAAAAGTGGTGCGGCCGATAAACCTTGCAAAGCACGAAATATAACTAACTCAGCCATATTCTGTGAGATACCACATAAGAATGAGGTAGTAATAAAGCTTAATAAGGCCGCAGTATAAAGCTGTACTTCACCGAAGCGCCGACTTAACCAAGAGGTGATAGGTAAGCCTATTGCGTTACAAACGGTGAAAGAGGTAATCACCCATGTTCCTTGGTTAAAACTTACGCCCATATTGCCTGAAATTGTAGGCAAAGATACATTTGCTATGGTGGTATCCAGCACTTGCATAAACACGCCCAGTGCGATGGCGAATACACACAGAGCCATATTAGCGGGGCGAAACCCTTCTTGTTGACTCATAGAAAGCCCTTATTACTTGTTCGTAGAGGCATGGTTTTGAGCATCATTATCATTAATTATTTGACTAATAACCTGTTCCACGCCCTGCATTGTTTTTTGGTAAACGTCGGTTTCAAAGCGAGGTTTTTTAGGGCTAGTTGTCGATAATAATTTGCCCGTGGTGCTGCTTGTGTCTACGTCAACATTCATCGATAAACCAACACGCAAAGGGTGTGCAGCAAGATCATTAACATCTAACTTAATGCGCACAGGAAGGCGTTGAACAATTTTGATCCAGTTTCCCGTCGCATTTTGTGCGGGTAGGATAGAAAATGCACTGCCAGTACCAATGCCTAAGCTTTCGATGGTGCCGTGAAAGACAACGTCATCGCCATATAGGTCACTGATTAACGATACTGGTTGACCTAGACGCATGTCATTTAGCTGTGTTTCTTTGAAATTCGCATCAACCCATACTTCATTAAGAGGAACAACCGCCATTAGTGTAGAGTTTGGTGAAACGCGCTGTCCCAGTTGTACTTGTCTACGAGCCACATAACCGGTGACAGGCGCAACGATTCTTGTGCGTTGTCGAGTTAGATACGCTTGTTTTACATTAGCAATCGCCGATTTAACGATAGGGTGGGTCTCAACGGTTGTGCCAAATATCATTGATTGTTGTGCTCTTAATTGCTCAATGGATACCGCAAGCTGTTTTTTGGCAGAATCGACCATATCTTTTGCATGACTTAGTTCTTCACGAGATAAGCCCCCAGATTTGACCATGGTTTTACGACGATCATAGTCTTTTTGAACTTTATGCAAGGTGATTTTTTGTGCATCTACCACAGCTTCTGCTTGAGCGACATGATTAAACATGGCTCTTACTTGGCGTACCGCTTGAGCCAATTTTGCTTTGGTATCCTCGTAAGCAATGTCGGCATCTGCTTCATCAAAACGAACCAATACCTGACCTTTTTTTACAAAATCTCCATCATCAACCGTGATGTGCGTTACGGTACCGGTAGTCTCTGGTGTGATAGAAACGATATTGCCTTTAACATAAGCATCTTCTGTTGTTTGATTGCCAACAACATATGTTTCGTAATATCCACTTATTCCAATTGCGCCTAATACGATAATGACGAGAAGGATTATTAGGCTTTTCTTACGTTTGCTTGTATTTGGTACCACTGTGTTTTCGTCGTTGTTTTGCATAGTATTATTCACCATTAATTTTTAGAGACTGTGGCCGTTTGACCATCCCAAAAACCGCCACCTAGGGCTTCAATAAGAGCAACTTGTTGTTCTTGCTGTTGATTTTTCAAAAGAGTTAGTGCTGATTCTGCTTGCAATAATTGGTTTTCAATGAGCAAAACCTCTAGTTGGCTGCCGACTCCGGATTGGTAGCGCTTTTCAGTGATATCATAGCTTTTAGACGCTAATAGAACGCTTTGCTGTGCGTCTTTTAATTGTCTTTTGACCGACTTAATGGTTAAAACACTGTCTGTTATGTCACCAAATGCTTTTGATATCGTCTTGTTGTATTGTGCGACAGCGGCATCATAAGAGGCGGTTTGATCAATCAAATTTGCTTTTAGTCCTTTAGAGAATAAAGGCAAAGAAATTGCTGGGCCAACACTCCAAGAACGACTTGGCTCACCAAACATTGAATCTCCTAATACCGCTTTAAAGCCAGCACTGGCATTTAAGTTCACATTAGGATAAAAACGGGTTTTGGCAACTTTAATGTTTTTGCTCGCCGCTTCAATACGCCATTTTGCGGCAACAATATCAGGCCTGTGTGACATTAAATTAGCAGGAAGCTGTTGAGGTAGGTTTAGCTTTGACCCCATATGGATGCTTGGACGATGAATCTTTTGGGCGATATCAGGGCCTTGTCCAATTAATGTTGCTAAAGCATTTTTTAATAGCTGAACCGTCAAAATTCGTTGTTTCAATTTTTGTTTTGACGATGCTTCATTGCTTTGTGCTGTATAGAGGCGGTCATCTGACGTCAAACCGCTTGATAATAGTTTTTGAGTGATCCCAACAATGCGCTGGGTTCGTTTAAGGTCTTCTTTTGCAAGATCTTCAAGTGAATAGGCGTTTGCTAACTTAATATAGGTGCGAATAATCGCGGATGACAAATTGATTTTTGCAGATTGATGATCTATCACCGCTGCTTTTTGACCGTTCACACTTGCGATCCAGGCGGCTTTATTGCCTCCCCATAAATCAAAAGAGTAGCTCATGTTTAGACCAAGATTATAAAGGGTGCCATATTGGCTTCCTTGATAGGTGTAATCTTCGGATCTTGATAGGCGAGAACGAGTGGCGCCCGCATTAGCTGAAATGGCAGGATCAAACTTACTGTCTGCCGCCATTACAAAAGCAGAGGCTTTTTCTAACTTTGCATTAGCTAATTGAATATCAGGGCTGTGTTTTAGTGCTTGTGCAATGAGCTCATTAAGTTGAGTATCTTCTAGCGATAGCCACCAAGATTGTGTTGGCCAATTCGCAGAATACAGTCTTTTTGTTTCTAAGTTACTTGCGTGAGCGGCGATTGATTTATCTGCCAGCGTATTGTGCGTTTTAATACTGGAAGGTGGCGCGCAACCATAGAGGAGACACAGCGACACATAGGTTGTGACTTTTGCCAGCTTTAACATTTAGCGTCCTCTTTATTACATATAGGAAATTCATCGGATAGAAAAGCATCTACAATTTTGCTTAAGCAATGTTGTAAGTTTTGTTTTTCTTTAGCACTTAAGCATTCTGTTAATTTATCAATCGCATTATTAGCTAAAGGAATGGCTCGAGATGCCACTGTCTTACCTTTGTCTGTTAACTCTATTAATGTCGATCGACGATCGTTTGGGTCAGCCATTCTTTTAATGAGGTCTTTTTTCTCTAAACGATCGAGCATGCGAGTGATTGCACTGCTGTCGACATTGAGCGCTTTGCCTATGTCAGAGGATCGCTGATTTTTATTAAAAAAAAGAGTAAACAGAACTTTGACTTGGCTTGACGTTATTTCTTCTACGGCTAAATATTGGTCGAGAAAGCGATCTTTTATTTGAGCGCTTTTACCTAACAAAAAGCCAAGATTGGTCAACAGCGTTTCATCTATTGAGTGATTTTTTGGCAGCATGACTAACCTTGTGACTAAAATTAAATTTACTTGTCTATGCAACTAATGCATAGGCAATTAAATCATCGCAATCTAGGTTTCGACTGTCAATAAGTAAAATAAGAACTTAATGTGCAGAAAGATGTTTGAAGAATTTATGGATATTTCGAGGTTATTTAAGAAGGGTATGAGGTGCTATTGAGGATACGTGTGATAAGAGGAACCAGTAAATTTTTTTGAATACATAATTTAATATTATTCATCTCATAAAAATGGAAAAAAGTAACGGTACTTTTACGTTTTACTAAACATGCTATAACCATAGATACAGACTAAAAAGTGGATCTACTTAATGTGAGTGCATTGCATGTAGGTTATAGGGATCAAAGTGCATATTTAAGTAATATATGATCTTTGATGTCATTTTTTAGCTCAATTAACGACCAGTTCGAGGTTTTTTTGTGATTTAAATAACAACATTTTTTTTAAAAATGTCATATGAATTTGGTTATTTAGCTAAATTTATAACTCTAAGTTGTGTTGTCTTTGCCAATCTTTGTAAACGCTTAGTACGTTATTTTTTCAAGTCAACATTCTAGTGTTGTAGTGCTATAGCTCATCAATCAAAATTCCTAATAAATTGAGTCTGATCAAAACTAATTGTTTTAATTGCTATTTTTTAAGTAAAAAAATGACAATTTAGTCAATTAAACCCTAGTTTTGTGTTGATTTGTGAAACGTAAATGTAGTTTAATTCGGAATACTTACAAATTAACACGGAATGTTTACACAAAAATGTATCAGCCTTCTACTCAAAAAACTTCTTTTTATAAGCGTGCACAGGCTATTACTGTTTTAATTGCCTCTGTAATGATCTCTTTTGGATCATGGAACGATACAAAAGAGCTATTAACTGAAGTCTACGATAGTGGTATTAGTAACTTCACAAATAATGTTGAATTTTCTCACCTGGATAATGTGAAGTTTGGTGGCAACCTAGATTTTATGGAACAAACTTTTGGCATTGCTAAAGTCATAAAGCATTCTACGACGGCACCTAATCTTGAATATCGATACTATACAGACCGTAAATACATTCTAGCTGTTGCTACTCAAAAAAAACGCATTATTGCATATCAAGTAGTTAGTTTGAATAGTGCTTTTGATCCGTCCTTGCCATTTTCAACACTCAAATTGGGTTCGTTTTCTTACTCTAAGTACGCAGACAACTTTGATGAATTTCGCCTAGACAGCGCTAATATTACTTATTACATGGAGTCTCATTCATTAGGCCGAGCGGGGTTGTTCTTGAATGAATATCTAGCTTATGTAGGTTATGGTGCTGAGTACTCCGAGTCCAAAAAATCTATATCGGTTAATAAACAGACAATAGGTGACCTAGATAAAGCACTTCTTGAATCTAATAAAACCAACATCAAAATATTACTGAAAAAATTACGAAATGACATTCGACCAAATGTCTTTGTTATTGGTGATATAGATGCACCTACCGCAGCTGATATGTTGCTTACCCGTTATGAATATGCCGTTTATTTTAAGGACCAACTATGAGGTTTTTTTTATTTTTGGCACTTAGTTTATTGCTTACTGCATGTCAAAGTATGAAAGAGTCGGCGCCTGACTGGTGGACGTCACCGCAGGCAGACAGCGAGCAATGGATATATGGGGCGGGTGAAGGTTACAACTTAAGCCAAGCTACCCAGCAAGCTTTAGCAAATATAGCGGGAAAATTGAAGACAGAAATTAGTGCCTCTCTTTCGAGAAGAACCCAAGAAACAAATGTAGCGATGGATGACTACGTTGACCGACAGCTTAAATCGTCTGTCGCGACGGTTTCTCTTAGTCATTATGAAACACTTAAAACGGCTGTTTCGGGAAATAATACCCTTACTCTTATCAGGGTAGATCGTGCTGCTTTAGCAAAGGAGTGGTCACGTCAGTATGACTCCATAAGCGGTGATGTCCGTGGATTATTATCAGATAAGCAAGATAATCCTTTTCAGTGGTGGCTAAAAGCCAAAGCTCTTATCCCAGTAGCACGAACCGGGGATCAACTAGCGGTATTTTGGTCGGGTCTAATGAATCAGACAAAAAATAGTCATCTTGAAGATGAGATTAATTTTGCAATAGCCAAAAGAAAACCAAGTGTTCAGCTTATTGGTTCTCAAACAACTATCAACCAAGCTATTCAATCTAGTTTATTGGATGAAGGGCTTCGTATAGGCCGATGTCGAACTTGTGATATCACGATAAAATATTCTACTCATTTTAATACTGACACTTTGTTTGGGCAGAGTGTGGTGAATATGATTTTTGCGGGAACGCTAACGGATCGTGACGGCGAGGTGTCTTCAGCTCGCTGGAACTTAAGAGCTTCTTCTGCTTCAGGTGCATCAGTGGGGAAAAAAGCCACACTGATAATGGCTGTTCAGAAGGTCAAAAGTGAAGGCCTATGGAAGGCCTTCGGTATGGAAACTAACTAGGTAGAGTCTTTAACTATGTTCAAGAGAAAACTTTTAGCTGCTGTAAGTATCATTGGTGTATTAACACTTACAGGTTGTTCATCATTAGATGTTGCTCACACAGAGCACGTTTCTGCACCTGTTTCTGAATTTAGTCCGTCAAAAGCACAATTGACAGCTCAAATGAAAGGGCATGGCAATAAAGTCATTATTGTTCCTGTTGAGTACAGTGCTGCTGCAGGTAAATACTTTGTTGATGAAGTTTATGATGACTTAACTCAGAGAGTAATGAAGTCTGAAAATACTGTTGTTGATCGTAAGTTAGCATTAAAGCTTAAAGATGAACTTATCGCAGCAGAGAAATCTGGTAAATTCCGTACCAATGGTCCTTCTGTTGCTGATATTGCCTTGCTGACAAAAATTGTCGGTCTGAATACCACTAGTACATTTTACAAGTCACGAACTTGGACTGATAGCAAAGGTAAGCGTCAAACTACGGATGCTTTCTGTAAGTTTTCTTCAGAAGCAAAATTGTTTGTACGTGCCTATCAAATGCCATCTATGGAGCTAATTAATACTTATGAATATGATGGTTCAGAAAGTTTCAATAGCGATACTCGTGACTCTCGATGCCCTATTTCTAATGCGCAAATGCGTAGTTTAGACAGTAAAGCGTTAGCGGATGCTGTTAAATCTGGGTCTTTCAAAACAATAAACGATTTGGCGCCAGAATCTTATGTTATAGAGCGACGCGATGAAATTGGTAAGCCACATGGAACAAATTCTTTATTCCAAGTGACGATAGGAAAACGACAAGGCGCTGTTGATGGCGCTACAGTTAAGTTTTATCACAAAGAGAAAGAAGTAACTCCCATTACTAATGAAGTTCGAATTCAAAATATATTAGTAGGTGAGGGGAAAGTGATTAAGGATAAAGCAGCTGTAGGTTCCTATGTGCATGTCTCTGATGAAGCTGTTATTAACAAAATTATGATTGGTGATGTTGCAAAATTAGATCATGGTAAGTGTGAGGCTGGTGAATACGAAGTTCTCGGTTCTTGTGTGAAAGTTCCAGGTTTATAAGTGAGTATTATTAAATGAAATTAATTAACATTGCATTTGTTGCTGCTTCAGTTGCTGTTTTAGCTGGTTGTAGTTCTACACCAAGTACTTTTGCTAACTGCTCATACCCAGATAGCCCAGGTACGGCAGCTCCTGCTTGGATTTGTAGCCAACCTTTTGAAGGTCTTGAGTTGCAAGCGGTTGGTTTTTCGAAAAAAATGGCATCAGGGCCTGGTGTGATGAGAGATGTTGCTGGCTCTGAAGCTCGTAGCCGACTTGTGTCTGCTTTCTCAAGTGATGTGAACAGTCGATTGTCCCGTGTTACAAAGGACAGTACAGTAGATAGTAAAAATACTAACTCTGATGTGACTGAGCGTGTTCAAAAAACGCTAGCAACGATGACACTGCAGAGAGCACGTGTTTATCGTACACAATTTAGTCCTGAAGGTAATTTGTATGTGCTTGTTGGTCTAAATAAAGAAGCTTATAAAGCCAATGTTGATAGTGTCGCAAAAACAGCGATTGGTCAGGATTCGCCTGAGTTGTACCAGAAATTTTTGGCTAAAGAAGCGGATAGTTCGCTTGATGATGTCCAAAAGAAAATAAATTGATACTCGGTTAAAAGGAGGCTTCGGCCTCCTTTTTTTAGGTGTGAAAAATGAAAAAAATTTATGTAATTTTACTTGCTCTTATAATTTTTCCGGTTAATGCTCAGAGCTATAACGAATGGAAACTGAGCCAACAGGAAAGTTATAAAAATTATAAGCAAAGTTATTTAGCTAGATACAGTGCCTATAAGCAAGAAGTGACTAAAAAATGGGGTGATTATACAAAACTATCAAGTCCTCATGATTATATTTTGTACAAAAAAGATTTTGATCAAAGAGTAGTATTGGATTATGAAAATAACCAAATAATCCTTGAATCATTAGATGGTAGTGGACTTGATATACACAAAGCATTGTCGCAATTAGCAAACACTTCTGTGGGTAAGGCGTTGGCCACAGATCCCGTATTGCCAGCGTTAAATGGGAATACAGAGACAGATAGTTTGCTTCAGAGCATAGCTGGCGTAAATGATATTGGGACATTAATAAAAAAAGCATCCATTAAGAGGGAAACGATAGCTACTGGTGGGTCAAACAGTAAAAGCGTAGACCAGATAAAAATCAGTTTACCTGCACAGATGGTAGTAAAGCGGGCGGAACCATTTTTTCCCGTTGCTACCGAGATGTCTCAAAAGTTTAATATCGATCGAAGCTTAATTTTAGCTATTGCGCAAACAGAATCTAGTTTTAATCCTTTAGCTCAATCGCCAATTCCTGCTTTTGGGTTGATGCAAATTGTTCCCGATTCAGCAGGGAAAGACGTTAACGTTCAGCTTAATAATAAGAGCAGTAGCCCTAACGTCGATACGTTGTTTCAGCCAGATAAAAACATTCGTTTTGGTGCAGGATATCTGCATATATTGAATAGCCGATACCTTAAAAATATTAAAGATGATAGAAGTCGTCTTTACTGTACTATCGCGGCGTACAATACTGGCGCAGGTAATGTAGCAAGTGTTTTTCATCCTCAGAATAAACGCTCATTAGCTGGTGCTGTCGAAGAGATTAATCAGCTTTCTCCAGATGAAGTGTATCAAAAACTGATTACCAAGCTTCCTTATCAAGAAACCAGAACCTATTTGAAAAAAGTATATAAAGCCCAGCAACAGTATAAAAAATTAGAGTTGGTTACTAAGCCAATCTAGTGCTCACTCAATGAAATAGAAATTAATGAGTTTTAATAATCGCACAAGGTAATGCTACCTTGTGTGATTTCTGTGCTAAATCTCTGACCCATAATAATCTCAGTTTCACTTTCCCCAGCTTAAAAACTGTTCTGGTTGTTCAAGTATATTTTCCACTCGCTGTTGTAGTAATTTAGCAAATTCCATTGTGATCATAGACGATGGTGTTTCTGAAGGGAGTATAAGGCCGATCCGAAGGGCTACATCAGGTTTGAAACGTCGAAAGACGACTTTTCCTGGTGCGGCATAGCTGGTGTAACTAATGGCTGAAATAGGATCCACGATAGAAACACCTAACCCACGCTCAACGAATTTTAGGGCAGGGGTAAAGAATCGGGTTTGTAGCCTTACATTCATTTGATAACCACCTTGATCGAAGAGTTGTATGAGGTCTCGAAAAATCATGTGGTCTGGATACAGTGTAATCATAGGTTCTGCATCGAGCATTTCTAATGTGATAACGTCATGTATTGCTAACGGATGTTCTGCAGGTAAAGCGCACACACAAGGTAGATCAAATATGCGATTTTTCTCAATTTTAGGTTGGTGTGTAGAAACCTCTGCAAAGCCTAAATCGTATTGGTTGGAAGCGACCCAAGTGGCAATGGCTTCTGATGTTCTGGTTTGTAGAGACACTTGTATTTTGGGGTGCTCTTCTAGAAAATCAGCCAAAATATCTGGAATAAAAAAGCTCGATGGGCCGGGCATGCAGCCAATTCGAAGAAAGCCATATTGTTTATTTTGGATATCTTTAACGGTTAAATTTACATCTTGTATGCGTGAGAATATCGACTCAACTTCTTTGTATAAATAATGAGCTTCGGGTGTTGGATAGAGTCGTTTCTTATGGCGTTCGAATAGCTGGAACCCAATATCCTCTTCCAATGAGCTGATCATCATACTGACAGCGGGCTGGGTTCTGAATAATTGTTTAGCGGCCTGAGAAATGGAACCACTCAACATGACTGCACGAAAGACTTCCATCTGTTTAAGGTTCATTTCATTGCCTTTGAGTATAAGTTTGGGTAGATGTAAAAAGCTTTGTAAATAGTGGCTTACGTAAAAATATAACCTAAAACGAGGCTTTATGTTTGTTATAGGTTCTCAAAAATGCATTACGTTGCGGGATATATTAGCAGTATTTATGCCATAAGCTGGAGAAAATCGTGTTTTTTATAGTGAAAATTGAGTTGGTTTTTTATGGTTAGTAGAATTGGCAAAACGTTTGAGAAGGTGGGTAGCAGTGCCTAATGATTAGACACTGCTATAGGGTATTTTTAAGTGTTATTTCTTCGCTTCAGCAGCGGCTGTTTTCATAATGCCGTAAGTCGTTTTCATATCAGCAATCCATTCAGGACCGTGACGGAAGTCCATTGTCGCACCAATGTTTTTATATTGTGCTATGACTTCAGGGTCTTTCATTGCTTTAGCGGTTGCAGCAGTCAATCGGTCAATAACTTCTTGAGGCACGCCTTTAGGTGCAAATATACCTGACCAACCTTCAAAGCTTCCTTTGATTCCATAGTCTGCAAACGTAGGAACATTTGGGTATTCAGCCATTTCTTTGTTCATCACAAGGACACGAGCGCGACCTGCGGCAACGTGAGGGCCAAACGCTGGAGGGAAGGCTACGGCTGAATCTATATGGCCACCAACAAGAGAAACCATAGATTCAGCAGAACTTTTTGCATTCACATATCTTGGTTTGTAGCCGGATTCTTTAGCAATAATTTCAGCTAGAATCGTGCCTGAAGAAGAGGCGCCCCAAGATCCTTGAGTAATCGTATTGTTTTTTGCATTTGCTACGAATTCAGGAAAGGTTTTATATGGGCTGTCTGCAGCAACGATGACACCTAGTGGAACAGACGTCATTTTAACAATAGGTGTGAAGCTATCAAAACTGTATGGAGCCTTACTAAAATTAGGGGTTACTAGCATGTTGCTTAACCCTGCATTTATTAGTGTGTACCCATCTTTTCTTGCGCGAGCAACATACGATGTACCAATAATGCCACCGCCGCCAGATTTATTAATGACTACCACAGGAACACCTAAGTCTTTTTCTACCGCTTTAGCCCAGATTCGAGTGGTTAAATCTGAATCGCCACCAGCACCCCAAGGCACAATCACGTTGATTGGCTTGTTTGGGTAAGCTGCCATTACCGCGCTAGACGCTAATGATACTGCTAAGGTTGTAGAAATAACGGTTAATGCTTTTTTAAAGTTTTTCATACAGTTTTCCTTTTGTTTATCGTTGTGTTTATAGTTTTTGTGATTAACTCTGGCTATAAATAGCTCTTTTTAATGCCTGATAGACTTGCTCTTATTAAGCTGTCTTCCCTTTAGGTAGTCCCACTGGTTTCTTGCGCATACGAACACTGGAAATAACAGAGAGTATGGAAAGTATGATAAAGACCCATGAAAAAGGTGATGTGAATAATTGCCAATAATCCGTTCCAACAATGGACATCGCCTGATCTAAATTCTGTTCAAAAAATGGTGTTAAAATAAATCCGATGATGAAAACAGCAGGGTTTAAACCAACTAATCTCATGCCGTAACCTATAATGGTGAAGGCAATTAGGACTATAATATCGTCCATATTTTGACCGGTGGTATAAGCGCCAGTAAAAGCAAATGCGGTGACACAAGGGAAAATATAGTATTGGCGTAATGAGGCAACTTTAATGAAAAACTTAAAGCCGGCACGAGCAATTACCAATAGGAATAGGTCAGTAAGCAGAAAACCTGCAAAGATCGCGTAGATTGTTTGAGTGTGCTCAAAGAAAATCATCGGTCCAGGTGTTAGGCCATGGATCAAAAAAGCCCCCATCAGAAGGGCGGCTACATCATCCCCAGGTATGCTTAATGTCAGCATCGGAATCATACTAGACCCACAGACTGCATTGTTTGCTGACTCTGCAGCGGCTATACCTTCGACGGACCCTTTACCATATTCTTCAGGTTTTTTAGCCGTACGTTTTGCTTCACTGTAAGCCAGAAAAGCCGCAGGGCTTGATCCTAACCCAGGCAATGCGCCAACAAAGGTTCCTATCGCTGAAGATTTTAGAATAGTCTTAAAAACAGCTCTAAACTCTTTAAAACTAAGTCGATTATCTTCAGGATTTGGGGAGCGTGTGATCGTTAATTTGTTTTGAGGGTCTTTACGCCTACGGATGACATTAAACACCTCAGGCATAACTAAAATGCCGATTAACATTGGTGTAAAGGTGAATCCCCCCATCAATTCTGTATAGCCAAATGTGAAGCGTGAAGCGCCAGTAATGGAGGACATTCCTACCATGGAAAATAGCATGCCTAAACAGCAAGAGAGTAGTCCGCGAGGAATCGATTCACCGGCCATAGTGCCAATAATCGTGAATGCAAAGAGTAGTAAAAATACTTTCTCGATCGGGCCCGCTTGAAGGGAGATCAAAGAGAAGGGGGCGGCAATCAGGATCAGAACAATAGTGGCTAGCATTTCACCAGAAACCGAGGCAAAAAGCGACATGTCCAGTGCTTTACCCGCTTTACCCGCTTTGGTTAGTGCGTGCCCATCTTGCGCGGTCAAAAATGAAGCCGCTGCACCTGGAGTGTTCAGTAATATGGCAGAAATGGAGCCACCATAGATACCTGCCTTATAGACCGCCAGCAATATGGTGATACCCACAATAGGACCTAAGTAAAAAGTCATTGGGAGAATCATAGCGATCGCCATAATGGCAGAAATACCAGGTATCGCACCAAAAATTATACCAACAATAACACCAGCAATAATGCCTAAAATCGGACCTACTGCGAAAACTAGGCCAAAGCCGCTAATAATATTATCAAACATCTTGACGTTTCCTTTATAGAGTCCAAGTGGGGAGGTAGACTCGTAGAAATATTTTAGAGCCGTAAAATATTAATAAAGAGGTGGCGATAGACATGGTAATAATAGAACCCCATCTTCGACCTCCAAGAAGCACTGCAACGGCGATCATGATAAAGGGAGTTGATATCAAAAATCCCAAGTAAAGCATTGCTATCCAGTAGGTAATTAATATTCCGATATAAATGAAAACACCCGATAACCCTTCAGTCGGGATGATCTCGTTGGCTGTTATTTCAGTGTGTTTGGTTAATTTCATCAAGGATTGAATGGCAATCGTTAGTGAAAAAATAATAATTAAACACGCGGCAAATCTAGGTAAAAACATAGAGCTTAAATTGCTTTCAGCGCCGCCTTCTACCAAATTATTATCCGTTAAGATTATTGCTGAAATAATAATCAAAAAGGTTGATAGATATATATCAATTTTTCTTCTGTCCATTTTTCGACCTTAATACATCATGTTTTTTTGTTTTGAAGAGCTTTATTGTCACTCTGCATTGTTTTGGCTGGGCAGTGATGCCAAATTACTTATTTTTTTCTTAGTATCGAGTCTACATAAACGGAATTTAGATACAATTCGGAAAAATGTTTGATTATATAAGTTTTTCTTATGTTTTTTGGGTGGCGTTGCAATATTGCTTCCTTACTTTTCTATCCCGTTGCTGGATAACTAATGAGACGTTTTGAATTTCTTGTGAGATGAGAGTGACGCAGGGATGAAACAATTGGAGGGCCTATTTATGCTTACTATTTGAGATGAACGGTATAATTATACAAGATAGGGTGATTTCAAGCCTTATGTTAGTAAGCGAAATCAGTAAAAATGCATTCACGATACCCTTCACCAACAATGTCTTCGCTGTCGTAATAAGTGGCTTTAAGTTTCTAAAGCCACTTTCTAAGGTCAAAGGTCACCTTAACAATCCGTTTATACTCCATCTAATGCTTTAAACATAAGAAAATCTAATCAACTGTTAAATATTTGCGATTTGTAATGATGATTATCAGAGCAAATAATAGCGAACGCTCTATTTTTAGAATAACTAAATTGGTATCGATGGCGTTTAATTTTTAGGGGGCGGTGATATTCATCGCAAAGTGAGTATGCAAGATAAACACATTGGAATATTGGGCGCTGGTATTGTAGGGCTTTCAACGGCGCTTTATCTACAAAAAGCCGGGTATAGAGTGACAATAATTGATAAACAGGCACCTGGGATGGGAACGTCTTTTGGTAATGCTGGCTTATTTGCTGATTATGCACGCCTGCCATTTGCTAAGTTTTCAATGATGCGAAAAGTCCCTGGAATGCTAATGGATAAAAATGGCTCCTTGTCCATTCAAGGGAGCTACCTTCCACATATAATGTCCTATGGATACGAATTTACCAAAGCTTGCTTTAAGGGGAAATATACTCAAGGCAAAGCTGCCATGAGGTTTCTTCAGGAGCGAAGCGTTGAAGCGGATCAAGAGCTTATAGGGCTTACTGGTGCGCAAGACTTGATACGATCTGAGGGATGTTTGGGGCTTTTTTCAACGACTGAAAACTTTGTCAAAGCTCAAAAAGGTGATCTAAAAGAACGTGAAGATCAAGGTGTAAACATGAGCTTTGTTAGTGCTGATGAAGCACAAGAAATGGAACCTGATCTTGCTCGATTTCACTCTGGTGGAGTCTTTTATCCAGACACGCGATTTACTATCAGTCCTATCGAATTAAGTCGTCAGTATGCAAATTACTTTATAAGTAATGGTGGCAGTATTCAGCAAGATGAAGTGATTGCTTTGTCGCCTAGAGAAAGTGATGTGTCTGTCCATTTAAGCGATACAACGATGAGCTTTGATGAAGTCGTGGTATGTGCCGGGCTAGCCTCAAAAACTATCTTGTCTCGTTTGGGTGTGAACATTCCGATGGTGAGCGAACGCGGTTACCATTTGGCGTTAAATGCAGGGCCTAAAAAATTGACTCGTCCTGTTGGTTGGCTAGACAAAGCAATCTTTATGACGCCAATGGAAGACAGTATTCGTTTAGCTGGTATGGCTGAGTTTGCATTTGAAAACGCTCCAATAGTTGAGCCGCGTTTAGATACGCTGCTTCAACACGCTAATGTGATGCTAGGTAATGACTTACAAGTCAATTCGACTTGGGTTGGAAGTAGGCCGTCGACACCGGATTCATTACCTGTTATTGGCCCCTTAAAGGGATACCCAAGAGTTAAGGTGGCTTTTGGGCATGGTCACTTAGGGCTTACTTTTGGTGCCATTACTGGAAAACTTATTAGTCATTGCATTCAGAACCCAGAAAATACAGATAATCTTAAGCCATTTTTGGCGGAGCGATTTGGTTAAAGTATCGACATGATTTAATGCTCTAGCTTTCTGATCGGCCGTGAAACCACTTTTCTAAAGTGGTTTTCTTTTATGGAAATCTAAAAAAATCAAATTAATCAATAAATTAGAGTGGACTTATACTAATTCTAAACTGGACCTATGAAGCATTTTTGCTTCTTCCTACACTGTAAAGCCTAAACACAACTGAATGGTATTAAGGGTAACAGATGGATGTAGTGTCTTTATCAAATGAAAGTCTGGTATGGCTTTCATTGGCGATTGCTTTAGCTTCTGCGATTACATCGATTACAGGGATGGCGGGTGGCGTTCTTATGTTTTCCGCAATGAGTGTGTTTATGCCGGTCAAGCCTCTTATTGCTATTCACGGTGTGGTGCAAGTTTTTAATAATGCCGCCCGCAGTTGGTTTCTTCGGTCGCATATTCGTTGGGCTATGTGCCTTCCATTTGCTTTTGGAACGGCGATAGGTGCGGCAATTACCACCTTTTTCATTGTTCAATATGTCGGGCAGTTTTTCCCTTTATTAATTCTAGTTTTGTTAATTTTTTATACGCTGTTCAAACCGAAGCGAATGCCGCATTTTAAAGTTAGCAACGGTAACTTTTTCTGGGTTGGAATGGCGACCGGTTGTATGGGGATTGTGGTTGGGGCAATAGACCCTTTGTTAGCCGTGTTTTTCATGCGGGATGATATGAGTAAAGAAGAAGTTGTTTGTAACAAATCTGTTATGCAAATGTTTACTCATCTAACCAAAATTCCTGCTTATATATTCTTAGGCTTTTCATTTATTGATAATGCTTATCTTATTATTGTGCTGAGTTTAGCCGCCGTTATTGGTGCGAAACTTGGTGTTATTGTTTTACGGTTTGTCAGTACAAATGTTTTCTTTTTACTAATGAAGCTGGCGTTGCTTATTGCTGCCGGTCGTATTGTTTATCAATTAATCCAACTAGGAGTGTAATCGTTATGAGCCAAACTTATACGTTAGAAAACCCTTATAGCAATGAAAAAATCGGTGAATATGAATTCACTAGCTGGGCACAGATTGAAGAGAAACTTGCCTTGCTTAAGCAAGGTCAAAAAGTCCAAGCAAAAACAGCGGCTTTTGAGCGTGCAAATGTTTTGGGTAAATTAGCTGTTCTTCTTAAAGAAAATGCGGAAAAAATGGCCGCGCTTGTTACTCGTGAAACTGGAAAAACAATTTCAGACTCACGAGTTGAAATGACGCGTGCGGTCAATGCATGTATCGCAAGCAGTGAAGAAGCTCGTCAGATTAGTGGTGAAACACTTGATTCAGATGCTTATGCTTCTGCTGGTGGTAAGATTGGTGTCGTTTGCTGGCGCCCGCTAGGCACCATTTTTTGTATTACACCGTTTAACTTTCCAATTAATATTGCGATTCATAAAATTGGTCCAGCTTACGCCGCCGGTAATAGTATATTGTTCAAACCTGGCCCACAAAACACGGCATCTTCTCAGCTTTTAGTTGAGCTTTGCTATGAAGCTGGAATGCCTGAAAGTGTATTGCAATTCTGTATGCCACAGGTGTCAGACTTAGATCGACTAAATGGTCATTCAGACGTCAATGCAATCAATTTCACTGGCGGAACCGCGGCGGCCAATGCGATCGCTGCTGCTGCTGGCTATAAAAAATTGTTGCTTGAGCTTGGTGGTAATGATCCATTGATTATTATGGATGATGCCAATATTGAAGCGGCTGTTAATTCAGCGATCAATCACCGCTTTGCGACAGCGGGTCAGCGTTGTACTGCGGCTAAGCGCTTGTTCATTCATGAATCTGTTTACGATAAGTTCCGTGATTTGTTGGTTGAAAAAAGTTCTGCGCTCGTTATTGGCGATCCTATGGATGATAAGACATTTGTTGGTCCCGTTATTAATATCGGTGCGGCAACAGAAATTCGCCAGCGTATCGAAAAAGCCATTGAAGATGGCGCAACCGTTGCCTTGGGTAATAAGTATGAAGGTAGCTTTGTACACCCGACTATTCTTGAAAATGTCCAAGCTGACAGTGACGTTATGATAGAAGAGACATTTGGTCCTGTAATGCCATTGTTTAAATTTGATAATATTGAAGACATTATTCCAATTATCAACAATACGGCATATGGCCTTCAGGGCGGTGTGTTTAGTAATAACCTATCCGTTATTCGTTTCTTATTTGAAGCATTAGATGTTGGTACCTTAGCTGTTAATGAAGGTCCAGGCTTCCGAACTGAACATTTCCCTTTTGGTGGTGTAAAAGAAAGTGGTATTGGTCGTGAAGGCATCAAATATGCGATTCGCGAAATGAGTTACACCAAAACTTTGGTTATCTAAAGTCTAATGCTGCAATTCAATTATTTTTTGCCTTACGTGGGCACCTATAAAAGATAATTATTTTTAGAGGGAGGGTCATTGATTCTCCCTCTAATACTTTTTTAAAAAAACACTCCGCTTTTATATTAAATTGATATCTTTTGAATAGCATTCTCTGGTCTCAATAAATCATTTGATCTGGTTCTATGGGTTATTGATATAAAGGCGTAATTTTGAATAATTAAAGTGAAATGTCAGGTGCTAGAAACAGTTAGCTTGATCTTTGTTGAATATTAATGAGGTTTGTATGAAGTACGATACTGAAAATTTTGATTCTTTAGATGTAATTGATAATGACAAAAATCATGTCTGGCACCATTTGAGTCAGCATAAGCCATATGAAAAAAATGATCCTATGGTTATTGTTCACGGTAAAGGATTACGTGTTTGGGACATTAAAGGAAATGAATACCTTGATGCGGTTTCTGGTGCTGTATGGACAGTAAACGTTGGTTATGGACGTACTGAAATTGCAGATGCCGTTCGCGATCAATTGGTTAAAATGAACTACTTTGCCCAAACTGCAGGTAATATTCCTGGCGCTCTTTTCGCTAAAAAATTGATTGATAAAATGCCAGGCATGAGCCGAGTTTACTATTCAAACTCAGGTTCAGAAGCGAATGAAAAAGCCTTCAAGCTTGTTCGTCAAATTGCTCATAAAAAATATGGCGGTAAAAAAACAAAAATTCTTTATCGTGATCGAGATTATCACGGTACTACTATTGCGACATTGAGTGCGACTGGTCAGTTCGAACGAAAAAATCAGTATGGTCCTTTTGTTCCTGATTTTGTTGAAGTGCCTCATTGTTGCGAATATCGCGCACAGATTGATGCTAGCGGTGAAGAGTATGGTGTGTGGGCCGCTAATGAAATCGAAAAAGTAATTCTAGCTGAAGGGCCTGAAACAGTGGGTGCCCTTTGTCTTGAGCCTATTACAGCCGGTGGTGGTGTGATTGAAGCGCCAGAAGGTTATTGGGCTAGAGTTCAAGAAATATGTCGTCAATATGATATCTTGCTACATATCGATGAAGTTGTATGTGGTCTAGGTAGAACAGGCAAATGGTTTGGTTATCAGCATTATAATATCCAGCCAGACATCGTTACTATGGCTAAAGGTGTGGCTTCTGGTTATGCCGCAATCTCTTGTACAGTCACTACAGAAGCCGTTTTTGAAGCGTTTAAAGAAGATGAAGATCCTCGCATGGGGTACTTCCGCGATATCTCTACTTTTGGTGGATGTACTGCTGGACCTGCTGCCGCTTTAGTTAACATGCAAATCATAGAAGATGAGAATTTGCTTGAAAACACGACAGTACAAGGCGAATACCTTCTTAAGAAACTGAAAGAGCTGATGGATAAGCATCCAATTATTGGTGATGTTCGTGGTAAAGGTTTGTTTGCAGGTTTCGAGTTAGTAAAAGATCGCGTAACGAAAGAACCAGTTGATGAGAGTGTTGTGATTGCTGTTGCGGGTCACTGTATGGCGAATGGTGTTATTATTGGTCGTACTAACCGTTCGTTTAAAGAACACAACAACACAGTTTGCCTTGCTCCATCATTGATCATTACTCGTGATGAAATTGATATTGTTGTGAAAGCGATTGATGATGCTTTAACCGCAGTCTGTAGTAATATGTAAAAAAATAAAAAAACAGCCTATTAACACTTTAGTCAATAGGCTGTTTTTTTTTGATTACCTTCCTGTTAAGAATATAATTCCCTTCTATAGTTCTTTCTAAATCTTTCAAATCGAATATATATACTCTGCGTTTCTTTATTGGGGAATGTTAGGGTCGATTATTCAGGCTATAAAAAATAATAAATTATAATGTTGCGCTTCACTTTCTATAATCTTATCTGTTAGGAAATACCTGATTGGTATTGTTCAAGAAGGCAGAGTATTGCTCTCGTATTTTCTGATAAGTATTATTATTTGTTAAGGGTGGGGAGGTTGGTGTGATTACAGGAGTCGTCGTGATTTTTTATGCAGGTATTTAAAGTAAAAGCCGCCGACTTGTTTAATCAAGTCAACGACTTTTACTTATTATTGCTTGTGTGGCGCTGTATGAGTGTTTTTATCAACACTGTAGATTGTCCAGCGTTCGACATCTGCTTTTGATTCTGCATAGATGTCAGCAATAACGCGACGGTTACGAGCGCGCCCTTCAGGAGTGTCGTTTTTGTCGATTGGACGGCTTTCGCCATAACCAATTGCTTTTACACGCTTTGGAGATATTCTAAAGCTGTCGATGAGTACATCTGCTATGGCGGAAGCACGCTTCTGAGATAGCTCTTGGTTTGCTTTTTCAGACCCTACATTATCGGTGTGACCTTCAATAACAACATGACTGTCTTTGTGTTCTTTTAAGAAGTCAGCAAGCTTTTTGATTTTAGGGTAGAACTTTGGTTTGACGATGGCTTTTCCTGAGTCAAACAGAATATCAATATCAAGAGTCATCATTTTTGATGTGGCAGTAGGGCAGCCATTAGTATCAACTGCATCGCCTAGGGGAGTGTTAGGGCAGCGATCGCGTATGTCTATTACACCATCTTTATCTTGGTCGTTTAGTCCTTGACGAACATTGCTGTTAAAAAGATTTTCGGCATGGCTCGTGCTGCTAAGCATTAGTAGCAAGCTAATAGTGTAAAGTGTTTTGAATGCTATCTTCATTATCTTAAATTCCCTGTACTTCTGTATATTGACCTAATATAACGATGCCTCTTCCCGGAGGCTATAGGATTTTTGTAGCGTTATAGGCAAACTGTAATTTTTTGTAATTTACCAACTCCCCGTGTTCTCCATAGATAGCCATGGTTCGGCCTTTTCTAGTGATTGACCTTTTTGTAGTAGTTCAATGGAGATGTTATTTGGGTCTTTGATAAAAGCCATGTGCCCATCACGAGGTGGACGAAGTATGGTGACGCCAATAGATTGCAGCTTTTCGCATGTCTGGTAGATATCATCTACTTCATAGGCTAAATGACCAAATTGATCTCCATTCGTGTAGTTACGATCGTCCCAATTATGAGTAAGTTCAACTTCTGGTTCACCTTTTGCGACAGCGTAATAAATGAGCGAAAACTTTCCGGCTTCACTGTCGAAGCGGCGCGTTTGAATAAGGCCTAGCCCTTCGGTGTAAAATGTATGGCTCTCTTCTGGCTTATCTGTTCTTATCATGGCATGCAGGTAGCGAATTGACATGAAAACTCCCTTTAATAAATAGCGTTACAGTATTTTACGCCTTTTTAAGACGATATGGTTAGGGGTATATCGAACGTGATAGTTTACCTTATTCTTCCCAAATCCAGCGTAAAGGTTCACCAAAGTCATCGTAAATGATTTTCTTTTTTGGTTTTCTATTCATTTTAAGCGGGGCTTGTGGTGGGGTTTTGCTGCCTTTGCGTTGTTGAATGGCGGCGACAACATGATTAAGTGGCGTGCGCTCTTTTCTTGGCTCGCTAAAGCCCATGTGTGACGTGTTATACTTGCCGTCAACAAGACCGGATTCACCCATATCAACTTGCTGGATCTTTCCGTTAGCCTTAATAAATTCCTCTACTAAAGAATCAATTTCGTTTCGAGTGTCTTTTTTCGTGGTTTTTGGTTGGGTCATGGCTTAGCTATTGGTGTTAAGTTTGCCTCTTCAGAGGTGGTCACAATTTATTCATACTAAACGTAAGAGGTTGCTGGTGTCTATTACCAACTTGATTGTACATGAAATTCAAAAACATGACGGAGAGCGTAAAGCGATATTAATTGCGCGCCCAAATGAGAATCCTGTTGATGCACAGGCTGAAGCGCTTTCAGAGCAGGTCACTAATTTGTTCAATCGATCTGGTATGAATACAGGTCGTTTTTCAAACCCTGAAGGGAGTGAAGAGGGGTCGCAATTACCAGCATTATTGAATAAGCATTTTAAAGAAAATGTCTTCGAAGATTTTGAGGGCTTTTCAAAAAATTGTGCGGCTGAGTATCTTAAATATCTAGAGCCAGTCGAAGAAGCGGAAGGGGGATTGTTGTGGTTCAATCATTATGAGCTTCACGATACTCATTTTTTATACATAGTTATGTTGAAGCGTAAGCAAGGCATTGGCCTAGGCGCGGATCTTAGTCTTTCTCAAGTAGAACAGATTGAGATGGAAAAGTTACATATGGCGTTACGTATCAACCTCAATGCTTGGCGCGCTGGTGATGAAGGTCGTTATATTGCGTTTCGTTTTGGTCGTGCGCCAAAGCACGAAAGTGAGTATTTCACGCAGTTTATTGGTTGTGATGAGCCTAAAGTTGCGGCGAAAGAAACGCGTAAGCTTGTCGACTTAACGTCTGCTTTTTGTCAATCTGAGGGATTGCCGACCAAGCAAGCGAACGATTTTAAACGAGTGGTATCTGAACATTGTCAATCGAAAGCGGAAGAGCGAGAGCCGTTGGCCATACAGCAAATAGCCAACGAAGTTGAATCTCGTTTTTCTATTGAGCAAGCCAATAAATTCTTGGAAATCGCTAGTTCTGAAACCTTTCAGATGGAGAAAGAAATCTTTGTTGAAAAAGCCGCATTGAAAAAACTGACTCGCCTTTCTGGAAGTTCTCGCGCACTGACTCTGAGTTTCGACAGTGAGTTGCTTGGCGAATCGATTTCTTTCAATGCAGACACTGGAACATTGACGATTCATGAGCTGCCAAAGAGTTTGCTTAAGCAATTGCAATCACTTTAGTGCAGAAATGGAATCGTGTTGCTTGGCGTGTGTCGTCTATGAGTGTTAATTACAGGCCAAGTAACGTTTCCAGCTCTTTCATGGTGGCAAAGCTCTGTGTTGCGCCAGCCTTGGCTTGTAGTTTTGCATCAAGTGTTTCGCTAAAGGCGAGTACACGCATGCCGGCAGCCCGAGCAGCGGTAATCCCTGCGATAGAATCTTCAATGACAATGCAGTCTGCGGGCGTAACATTAAGTGCTGCTGCGGCTTTTAAATACAGGTCAGGTTTGGGTTTGCCGTTTTCGACATCATCTACGCAAAAGCGTGTTGAAAATCTTTCTGTAAGTTTGATTTTATTAAGCTTAAATTCCATTTCTTTGCGTCGTGCGTTGGTCGCCATTGCAATAGGAGCTGTAATTTTACTTAATAAATCAAGAACACCATTAATGGGTTCTAGGTGCTTATCAATGGTCGCGTGAAATGCCTTTCTATAATCATCATCGAAACTTTCTGGCAAGGCTTTGCCCAGTAATTCTTCGGCGGCTTTTAGGTTTTCTTGGTTAGTGAAGCCTGTAAATCTTTCATGTAATAGCTTGTCATCAAGTATGAGGCCATGTTGTAGCAGCATAGACTTCATTATTTCGTTTGAAATATTTTCTGTATCGACAATAACGCCATCGCAATCAAAGATCACTGCTTTATAGAGGTAAGCCATAGAGAGGGTGCTTCGTTATGAATAAGCTGTGATAATAACGAATTTAGCGGGGGGAGTGGAAGAGAGGTTGTTATTGTTTTTCTCTCCTTAAAAAAATCCGTTAAGATACGCTAGCGGCCATTAAAAGCGAAGCTTGTGTTTTGTTGTTTTCAAGTGAAGATTGCGTGCTTGATGTGTCTGAGCCTGAAAAAGAAAACATTTTCTTAAAGAAAGAAGTTGTTGTCTTTACGTTTTGAGCGCGTTTCTCACGACGTGCACGGCGTATTGCACTGCGATCTTCAAAGCCCCAGTCTTTTAGAAGTGCTTCGTATTGTTCTTGAGAGTCCATTTTATGCTCCTTAGTATGTAAAATACTAAAATTAAAGATAAGTACTAATTAAGTTAAATGTTGTTTTATTACAACATTTTAAATATTAAATGAGCTTAATCATTCAAACAAACGATCGTTTTTCATGATTTAGGTTATTTTTTTTCACCTTTTGGATTTGTATAGTGAATTATGGCGTATCAATTATTAGATAGTTTTTCAAAAAATTGGATTTTTAAACGCGAAGACCCCAAGGTTGAAGCAGCGGATTTAGCTCAAATTCGCTTATTAGATGAAGCGAGAGCAAGCAATATTTGGCGTGATTATATTAGCGACTCTCAAATTCACCCAGACCATTTCACCGATAATGATTGGATAAAGGGTCAAAGTGCCGTGCAAGTTAAGTGGGAGAATGTTTGGGAGTCTGAGAGCGCATGTCTTCCAGAGGATATTTTGGAACATGTAGCTGCTTGGGGTGATGACACGTTAGTGTTTTTTTGTTGTAACAATGAGTTGGTTTTTGAGCTGCCTTGGGCTGTCTTTAAGCGAAGCTGGAAGGCTTTCTTGTTTCTCGATAACGGACCTATTTTAGTGGCTAAGAAAAAGAAGCAGGCAGTGCAGTTTCATTCTAGCGGTATGGCGTCTTTACTTTTTCGAGCTTAATCTTGCCATTCTTTTATGTCGCCTCGCTTTCTGCTGGCAAGGCATTTTTGGTTAAAAACTTGATAGTAGTGAAGCAAGTCTCTGGACTGTGCCTCATATCCAAGGTTGTCTAGTAGCAGGGCAATAACTTCGGCGGTTGCAAATTGCATGTCATGGCCTGAATGTCTTACTAAGAAAGACCGTTGTGCTTGGCTGTTTATCTCAAAGTGCGGAATGTCTTTTAACCACTCGCTTTGATGGAACATCTTACTGGCCTGTTTCCAGGTTCCATCAAGAATAATAAAGGTGTGCTTTGTATTGCTCTCTACGTTCGGAAGCGGGAGAGTCCGAACGTGTCTTTTTTGCCTCTTAGCGGTTTCTGTGTGCGGGTATAATAACGTGCATGCGCCTTTTCTTTCCTCTAAAAGTGCTTTTAGCGCATCATCCGGCTGCGTTCTATCCCATAGAAATGCCAGTGTATCAGCTGGATAGCAATCGGCAATAAGACGACCGCTATTGGTGGGCTTGTGGATTTCATCGCGATGAAAAAGCAAAATAAAATTAATGGAAGCGTGGGCGGTTTTTCTCTCTGTGCAGAAGCAAGCAAATGTCGCCATTAGGCAAGAAGGGCAGCGATTGGCTTTTGAACCTCTCGCGATAAAAGGTCGCCGAGCGCGCTTTTGGCATTCTAAGCGTAAACTGTCAACGCTATGGAGAGGGTGTTTTGGGGACATGATGTCGCTTGTAATTTAACCTATGGATTACGTATTTGAATTGATATGTCTGCTTGTTTGGTTGTTGCTAAATATTGGGCGCGTATCATACCTTAGTCCTTCTTATTTAAAAGCCTATAAAAGGCAAAAAGAGCCGTATTTATCGTGTCTTTTTGAATCATTTACTGAAAATATGCAAATATCAAGGAATCAAAGCTAAAGCGTTATTTACCTTCTGTTCGTTGGCATCGTTGCACGCTAAGGTGCGTATACCAATATGGCATGAGTAATCTATGAGTCGTTATATCTCTCCTGTGCTTTATATCCTATTAATGTTAGTTGGATGTGCAGCGTTTATTTCAATTGCAGGTGTGAGGATCGGGCTGTTCGAGCCCTTGATCGGTTTTTCACTATTAAAACAAAGTGTTTGTGCTGCTTTGATCTTATCAACCTTAGCCGCTCTTTCTATTTTTGTTTGCCGCAAAGAGTGCAATGTTTCTAGTCAACGTTTTTTTGGTTTGGTATTGGTCGTTTCGCTTGTTTATAGTTTGATGTGGATTGTTTTTTATGCGCAGCGCATTAATCTTCCAAATATCCATGACATTACGACAGACACCAAAATGCCACCAGAATTTATTAATGTTAACTTTCTACGTAAGTCTAATGAAAATGGTTTGGTCTATGACCCTAAATGGGCGGCTATACAGATTGCCAACTACCCAAATGTAAAACCGGTGATGACTAAGAAAAGTGCTCAGATGGCCTATCAAAAAGCACTGGCTCTTGTTGTGGAGAGGGGGTGGCAGTTAGATGCAACTTATCCTGAAGTAGGTCTGATTGAAGCGACGGCAAGAACCCCTATTTTTGGTTTTAGAGATGATGTTGTTCTCAGGGTGATGACAGAAGGCGATAAGGTGCGTGTTGATATGCGATCTTGTTCTCGTGTTGGGAAAGGCGATTTTGGTATGAATGCAAAACGCATAATAAGTTTTATGGACGATTTAAATAGTCGTCTCAATGGAATGCCTTTTGATCAAATGCGCTTTTTAAATTAGTAATTTTAAAATAGCGCTCGTTTTCAAAATTATGACGCGATAGACTCGAACGATCTTTTTTGTACTGAGGAAAGTTCGTGAGCGTGCGCCAAACACAAAAAGCCAATACTCGTTCGAAAATTAAAGAGATTGCAAAAGATGCTTTTTTAACAAAAGGCATAGAGGCAACGAGTACGCGTTTCTTGAGTAATCAAGCTGGAATTGCTGTAGGTACTCTCTTTGTACACTTTCCTGATAAATTGTCTCTTGTAAAAGATATTTTCTTCGATGAGATGGATGTAGCGCTTAGAAATGCTGCTAATGCCCAGACATCGTGCCTTTCTCCATCCGACTATCTTCTTCAAATGGCCGATGTGCTGTTTTCTTTTTATGATAAATACGCTGAGTTTGCGCGGCTTGTGCTGTTCGATAGTCTTGCACACGGCGGTTTTCATACTAAACAAATACAAGTGATTATCGAGGGCGTAACTAAGCGCTTTAAACAAGTCGGCGTCGATGAGAAAACCGCTTCGATTTTTGCAGAAAATATGGCGGCAAACTACTGGATGGTATTGCTAGGTGGGATTCCTAGTGGTGTTCTAGGGCAAGCAGCCATTGACCACCTTGCTAAACTCAATTTGCCTTTTGATGCTTCTTATAAAAATGCTCTGAAAAAACCTTAAGCATTATGGTTCTTAGGTAAGGTCATTGGCTTTGCGATATGGCCCTTGGTAATCAAAGAGTTTTTCAGTTATTTGCCAATGATGTTTTTGCTTTTTAGCAATCACAAAATCCGGAGTTGGTAGGTACGATTCGAACTTTATCACGTCTTCAGCGTGTTCAAAAGTGATTGGATTCGTGCTGTTCGCGACACGTCGCCCAAATTCTTCGTTAAACTTCTGCTTCGACTTTTTCTGTTTGAAATAAAAATGTTCGCTCAGCGTCGTGCCGTCTTCATCGTGGTAAGTGACCTTGATACTGTCGTCTTCTGGCTGTTTTGTTAGGGTGATGCCTGAGCAGCGAAGGACTTTGTTATTCTTTAGATTGAGTGCGTTTCTGAGTTGATCATCGGGGTCAATCAATTTTTCTGCGCAATGCTGGCAACGGCGGGCGGCGATGTCGTTTTCTTCATTGCAATGGGGACAGCGCTTAAAACAAAAGCGATAGTGGCATTGCTCTTCACCGTGTGGTGTTTCCATCAGTCCGTGACAGCGTCGACCAAAGTGCTCAATAACGTTTCCTTCGCTGTCTTTGCGCCCCCAGAAAGTATTGGCAAAGTCGCACTCGGGACAGTGTATTAGTACAGCAACGGAATCTTTAGTGGGCTTTTTTTCACCGACTTCGGGTTGGTATATGTCGTAGCCGTTGTTGGTGTAGTCGAGTATTAAGCAATCTTTTTTGCCCGGGCTCAAGCGCAGGCCGCGACCAACAATTTGCTGGAATAAGCTAATCGATTGAGTCGGGCGAAGGATCGCAATAACATCCACATGAGGGGCATCAAACCCTGTGGTTAATACTGAGACATTGACCAGATATTTGAGTTTTTTGTCTTTGAATGCTTGGATCAGTTGATCGCGGTCCTTGTTGTGCGTTTTTCCGGTGATGAGTGCGGCTTCATTGTCTGGTAAGTAACTTATGATTTCTTTTGCATGATCAATGGTGGAGGCGAAAATCATCACGCCTTGGCGGTGTTCACTCAGCTGGATGATCTGCTCGGTAACGGCACGGGTGACTCTGGGGTGTTTGTGGATGAGCTCATTTAACGCAATGGCGTCACTGTCTTGTTCGCCGTCTAGGCTTTCGGTTAAAAGGCTAAAATTGTAATGGGCGACAGCGGCATCATAATGGATTGGTGGTGTCAGATAGCCATGTTTTACCATGTAGCGTAGTGGCAGTTCGAAAATACATTTTTTAAAAAAACAGTCGTTTTCTGGGCGCGCAAAGCCATAGTAATGGTGTTGATAAATCCAGCCACTGCCGAGTCGATAAGGCGTGGCAGTGAGGCCAAGGATCTTGGTGTTAGGGTTGAGCGCTAAAAAGTGTTGAATGGTTTTTTGGTATTGGCTGCCTTGTGCCATGTCGATACGATGGCATTCGTCGATGATGATTAAACTGGCTGGTTGAGTAAAGTCGTCTAAGTTGGCTGCCAGCGATTGGATGCTGGCGAAAGTGGTTTTTTCGGTGCTGATTTTTTGATTGAGTCCCGCTGAGTAAAGACCTGCTTGGTGGCCAGTGGCTAGAAATTTGCCATGATTTTGTTCGACAAGCTCTTTTACATGGGCAAGGCAAATGACATGGCCTTTTGCTAAGCGACTAAGTTCTGCGATGACCAAGCTTTTGCCTGCGCCGGTAGGCAGGACAACGACGGCGGGATCATTGCTTTGGCGAAAGTGATTGAGAGTCGCCTCTACGGCTTGGGTTTGGTAGTCGCGTAGGACAAAAGCTTGGGTCATTGTTGAACGCTTCATGCAGGGATAAAATTAGTGTGTCGGCTCGCACGCTACAGTATCATAAACGGCTTGGCAATAATGCCGCTTAGGATATGAACTCCCTCTTTATGATCTTCGATGACGTGATAGCTAACCCTTTACCCAATGACTTACCTGTGGCGCTTTTACCTGCGTTTAGTCGTCTTGAGCCTTTCGCTTTGTTGCTTAATGATCTGCATACGAAAGGGTGGAGTGTGCAGGACGATTTTTTCTCAGACGCCTTCACCGATAAGCTTATCGAGGAGGTTCAAGGGATTCAAAATGAGTCTATGTTACAGGCGGGGGTTGGCCGCAAACAGGACCATCAGGTGGTGCTGGATGCACGCCGTGATTATATCAAGTGGATCGACCCTATTAATGAAACGCGCAAAACATTTTTGGACGAAATGGAAGCCTTACGTATTGTGCTAAATCGTCAGTTTTTTTTGGGTTTGTTTGATTTCGAAGCGCATTTTGCGCGTTATGAAAAAGGCGCCTTTTATGAAAAACACCTCGATGCTTTTAAGGGAGAAAGTAATCGCATTCTTTCAATCGTGCTGTATTTGAATGAGGATTGGCAGGAGGGTGATGGCGGTGAGTTGGTGATTTATGATGAGCACGATTCTGGACGCGAGTTAGGGCGTTTTTTACCGCAGAAAGGCCGTTTGGCAGTTTTCTTAAGTGAAGATTTCCAACATGAAGTCAAGGTCGCCAAACGAACACGTCACAGCATCGCAGGCTGGTTTCGAGTTAATAACACCACCGCAAAAACCCTCGACCCTGACCAATAGCTGTGTTGGCGATTTAACGGCTTTACTGGTAATTTAACGGCTAATCAGACTCGAAATTTCTTCAAAAAATCTCTATAATGCGCGCCTTGTTTAATTGCTCTGGTTTTACGTTCCAGACCGCATAGGAGATAAAAGTGTCTAAAGTTGTTGTTTGTGCCCTTTATAAATTTGTTGAACTTCCTCAGTTCGAATCCCTCCGAGAACCGCTTCAAACGGTATTAGAAGACAATGGCGTTCGTGGTACCTTGTTGCTTGCAAGCGAAGGTATTAACGGCACAGTAGCCGGATCTCGTGAAGGCATTGACGCTGTGTTGTCATGGTTAGATCAACAGCCAGGCCTAGATGAAATCGTCAGCAAAGAATCTTACGATGAAGACATGCCTTTCTATCGCACTAAGGTGAAGTTGAAAAAAGAAATCGTGACCATGGGGGTGCAAGGCATCGACCCTAAACGTGTGGTGGGCAGCTATGTTAAGCCAAGTGAATGGAATGCCTTAATTTCTGATCCTGATGTCGTTTTAGTCGACACTCGTAACGATTACGAAGTGCAAATTGGCACATTCAAAAATGCCGTCAATCCAAAAACAGACACCTTTCGTGAGTTTCCTGAGTACGTGAAAGAAAACATGGACCCCAAGAAACAAAAGAAAGTAGCGATGTTTTGCACGGGCGGTATTCGTTGTGAAAAATCCACAGCGTATATGTTAGAGCAAGGCTTCGAAGAGGTGTATCACCTTGAAGGTGGCATCTTAAAGTACTTAGAAGAAGTGCCAAAAGAAGAAACCATGTGGGAAGGCGAATGTTTTGTCTTTGATAACCGGGTTTCTGTGAATCACGACCTTGAAAAAGGTGATTATGACCAGTGTCATGCGTGCCGTATGCCAATTACGGAAGAAGAGAAACAAGACGAGCGCTATCAGCAAGGCGTGAGTTGTGTGCATTGTTTTGATAAGTACACCGATGAGCAGCGCCAGCGTTTTGTCGAACGCGAGCGTCAGGTGCAATTAGCCCGTTCTCGTGGCGAAGAGCACATTGGTGCAGATGTTTCTAGCGCCGTTGAAAAGCACCGTTCAGAAAAAGCGTTGGAAAAAGAACGTCAGCGCAAGATTCGCGAACAAAGAAGCCAATCGTAACCCGCTATGCATTTCGCTCAGTCAGTCTGAGCGAAATATAAACTATTGATCTAAATCGCGATTTTTTTGCTTTCTTATGTCCTTCTTAGTGCCATCGTAGATGATGAGTGGTTTCGAAATAAGCCGGACTGCCGTACAATGAAAAAATCGCTTTTTATTAGCCAGTATCTATCATGAGTTATCAAGTTTTAGCACGCAAATGGCGGCCACAAACATTCCTTGAAATGGCAGGGCAAGACCATGTATTACAAGCCTTGGTCAATGCGCTTCGTCAGCAACGTTTGCATCATGCTTATTTGTTCAGCGGTACGCGAGGGGTGGGTAAAACAACCATTGCCCGTATCTTTGCAAAATGCCTAAACTGCGAAACTAACGGCATCTCCCCAGAACCTTGTGGTCATTGCGACAGCTGTGTCGAAATTGCTGAAGGTCGCTTTGTCGATTTGATTGAGGTCGATGCGGCCTCTCGAACGAAAGTGGAAGATACCCGAGAATTATTAGAAAACGTCCAATATGCGCCGACGCGAGGACGTTTTAAAGTCTATCTGATAGACGAAGTTCATATGTTGTCTACACACTCTTTCAATGCGTTATTGAAAACTCTGGAAGAGCCGCCGGCCCATGTTAAATTCTTGCTGGCTACTACGGATCCACAAAAACTTCCTGTTACGATTCTATCCCGTTGTTTGCAATTCAATCTAAAAAATATGACGCCACAACGAGTGGTAGATTACCTAGAGACTGTATTGACCACGGAACAGGTTTCCTATGATCAGCCTGCGTTGTGGCAAATAGGTCAAGCTGCCAATGGCAGTATGCGTGATGCATTAAGTTTGACGGATCAGGCTATTGCCTTTGGTAACGGCACCATCTCAGAAACTGGGGTGACGGCCATGTTGGGCTTGGTGAATCAAGCGCAAATATTGGACCTATTAGACTGTGTGGCGAGTAAAAACGCCGCGCTAGTTTTGCAGAAAATAGACGCGTTGGCGGATTATCAGCCAGACTTTGTTGCTATTTGCGGGAGCTTACTGGACACCCTTCACCGAGTTGCTGTTGAACAGCAGGTGCCAGGGGCTTTACTGGATCAGCAAGGCGATCTGGATCGTATTCAGCATATTGCCGCGACGGTGAGCCCTGAAGAAATTCAACTCATGTACCAAAGCTTGTTGATTGGTCGTCGAGATTTGCATTTATCACATACGGTACGTTCTGGTTTTGAAATGCTGATGTTGCGTTTGATCGCCTTTAGGCCTACGCCGCCAATGTCAGTTTCTTATGCAGAGCCACCACGTACTGAAGCGCCAATAAATTCGTCGTCAATAAAACCATCAGGAACCTTGTCTGCTGAGTTGGAAGTGACAGCCGCTGAGCCGCAAGATGAGATGCCTACTGGGTATGCAGACGAGTATTCTGAAGAGCCAAAAACAACCCATTTAGCATCGAATATTGCTGATGTGGTTGTTGCTGATGTGGTCATTGATAGCGTTGCCGTTGATGATGTGAGCGCTGGTGGTGTTCCTACAGAAAGCGTTAATGCCGAGGATGCACTAACCAAGTATAGTGAATCCAAGCATAGTGACCCTAAGCGCCGTGAACCTCTGTCTGACGCTGAGCGGCCGCCATGGGAAGACGCGCCAGCGACGCAGAATAATACGGCTGTGGATGTTGCGCTTGAAGAAAACGTGACTGAAAGTAGCTTCGTTGAAAATAATCCTATTGAAAAAAGCTCTACTACACCACATAAAGAAGCAGACGCCTCTGTGTTGATGAATGATGAGTCAGCTGTTGAAGTGCCTGTTAATGAAAAGGCTATTGTAGAACAGTCGATTGCAGAAAAACGGATGGCTGAAGCTGTTACGAAAGAAGAGTCTGTCGTAAAAGACGTGCCTTTTGTAAAAGAAGCACCTTCTACGGTAGCGCCTGCGACGGTAGAAGCCGATGACGACGAAGATGAGGATGAAGAAGAGGCTGAAGAGCGAGCGATTGCTGATGTGTCTGATCCATTCAATCCAGCAGCGGAGTTGGTTCAAGCATTAGGCGCTGATACTGAGGTCGTTGCGCCGGATCTTGTAGAAGAAGAAAGCAACGAGCCTAAAGCGCCAGACACTGTGGCGCAACCTGCTTTGGGTATGCCATTGCCAGAGATGCACCATTTTAGCGAATTGACCATGAAACTTTGGTGGTTGGTCGCACCAAGATTGCCGTTGACGGGCTTGGTACAAAATATATTGATGAACTCCAGTTTGATTTCAGCGACAGAGCAGGGAATTAAATTGGAAGTGCCTTTAGAGTATGGGCACATGTTGAATCAGACAAGATACGAACAAATTCAGGGCGCGCTGAGTGACTTTTTTGAGCAAAGTGTCCCTTTGATTATTGATACGGTTGAAGACACCAGTGGTGTGACCGCAGAAGAGTTTGCAGCCAGCAAACGAGCGGACGCATTGCAAGTCGCGATCGAACATTTGAATTCACATCCAGTCGTTCAAGCCCTCGCCAGTACGATGGGTGCTCAACTGGTTTATGATACTGTTAAAGCTAAAGTTTAATTGGAGAAAGAGTTATGTTTAAAGGTGGAATGGGCAACATGATGCGCCAAGCGCAGAAGATGCAAGAAAACGTTCAACAAGCCCAAGAAGAAGTGGCTAATATGGAAGTTGAAGGTCAATCTGGTGCGGGTCTTGTTAAAATCCTGATGACAGGTCGTCATGATGTTAAGCGCGTTTCTATCGATGATTCTTTGTTTGCAGACGATAAAGAAATGCTTGAAGATTTGATTGCTGCGGCGGTAAATGACGCAGTTCGTAATATTGAAGTGAGCCAGAAAGAGAAGATGGATGCAGCGACCGCTGGCATGTCTTTACCTCCTGGTTTTAAAATGCCTTTCTAGGAGCTTTGTTTGTTTAGTCCCTTAATTAAAGAGCTTATCGAGTCGTTGCGTTGCTTGCCTGGCGTTGGCCCAAAATCGGCTCAGAAGATGGCGCTATATCTTTTGGAGCGAGAGCATCAAGGGGCTGATAGATTAGCAAAGGCGCTACGTGAAGCGTTGGATAAAGTAGGGCGCTGCTCTAGTTGTCGGACCTTAACAGAAGAGTCTGAATGCAGCATTTGCGCAGACCCAGAGCGCGATCCTACACATTTATGCATTGTTGAAACACCAGCAGACGTGCTTGCCATTGAATCGGCAGGAACGTTTGATGGTCGCTATTTTGTACTACTCGGTCATCTTTCACCCATTGATGGTATTGGCCCGGAAGAATTGGGTTTAGATCATCTAGAAAATTTAGTGATCTATAATCAAGTAGAAGAAGCCATTATAGCGACTAATTCAACCGTAGAAGGCGAAGCGACATGTCACTATATCGCTGAGAAATTAAAATCCAAAAACATCAACGTCAGTCGCATTGCTCATGGTGTTCCCATGGGTGGTGAGTTGGAATACGTAGATGGCAACACTCTGGCGTTAGCGCTAGAGGGACGGAAAACACTCTAGAATGGAAAACCAAGATCAAGCACTGAATATTGTATGGGTAGCGGACAATGACTCGTTAGCAACGTGGTGTAAGTACTGGGCTGAATTGCCAGTAATTGCCGTTGATACTGAGTTTATTCGCCGTACAACCTACTTCCCAATAACGGGTTTGATCCAGATCAGTGAAGGTGAGAAGGCGGTGTTAATTGATCCGCTAACAATTGATCAATGGGAGCCGCTTCGCGCTCTAATGGTTAATCCATCCGTCATGAAAGTATTTCACGCCTGCTCAGAAGATTTAGATGTGTTCGAGCGTTTGTTGGGTGTGCTGCCTACGCCATTCTATGATACTCAGATCGGTGAGGCCTATGCTGGCGCTCAGTGGTCTTTGAGTTATGTGAAGCTGGTTGCCTCTTATTTAAATATCGAAGTGGCGAAAGACGAAACGCGTTCTGATTGGATACAACGACCATTAACGGATGCGCAAAAGCGTTATGCAGCATTAGATGTCGTGTATTTAGCTCAGCTTTACCCTTTACAGGTAGCTAAGCTAGAAGATAAAAACATGCTGGATTGGGTGCTAGAGGATTGTGAATCCTTAAAATGGCAACATCAAATGAACGCAGACCCAGAACAAAACTGGGCAAATGTAAAAACGGCTTGGCGTCTATCGCCTGAAGGGCTCACGTTGCTGCGCATGTTGTTTATTTGGCGAGATGAGCAAGCTAGAAAAGAAAACATTCCCAAAGGCCAAATCCTTAAAGACAGAACATTATGGGCATTAGGGAAAACATTGCCAGATCATCATAAAGCAATTTCTGAAACGGAAGAGCTGACTGGCAAACAACATCGATTGTATGGCGATGAAATCTTGGGAATGGTAGCTCTGGTAAAAAACCTTTCTGAAGATGAGCTTCAATTGCCTTTAGAAACACCGCTGCCGTCACAAGCAGGGGATTTGACGAAAGCGATTAAGGCGTATAGCCGTGAGCGCGCTCAGGCATTAGAAATAGCCCCAGAAGCGATGTTAAAGCGTAAGTTGTTAGAGCCATTGGTTCATCATCTATTTGATGGCTCTGTTATTGATTGGCAGAACCCTGCGATGACTGGCTGGCGTCGAGAAGTGATTATTGATCCTGTGCTTGAACGTTTCAAAAAAGCCGAAATAGAACATTAAAACCTTGAGAAAACTATGAAACAACATTTGATTGTCGAAGTTTTTCGCTCGTCTAAGCATGATGGCATGTATTTATACGTAGAGAAGAAGACTGGCCTAAAAGAAATACCAGAAGAGCTAATGAAACGATTCGGCGCAGGCATTAGTGCCATGACGATGTTGTTAACAAAAGAACAGAAATTAGCTCGTGCGGATACGGAAAAAGTCATTAAAGGGATTCGGGAAACTGGGTTTTATTTGCAACTTCCTCCTGTGAAAGATGAGTATTTATTAGATCTTTATAAAACGCCAACTGAGGCGGTTTACTGATTATGATTGCTAAGCGTTATGAGCCGTTTTGGAAGATAACGGCAATGGATCAAATGAGCGATCCTGAGTGGGAGTCGATTTGTGATGGGTGTGGAAAGTGTTGTCTTCAAAAACTGGAAGATGAAGACACTGCAGATGTGTTCTACACCAATCTTGCCTGTGAACAGCTCAATATTTCAGCTTGTCAGTGTAAGGTGTATGACACGCGACAAATGAAAGTCGCCTCATGCATTACACTGACCTCGGATCAAATAGAAACATTTCATTGGTTACCTGATACCTGCAGCTATCGAGTGCTGCATGAAACGGGCGATTTGCCGAATTGGCACCCGTTGGTTGTCGGTAATAATAAGGAAATGTTGCGTCAAGGTTTAAGTGTTCGTGATTACGCAATAAGTGAAAAGTCGGTTGACGAAGAGGATTGGGAAACCCATATAATCAAGTGGGTTCACGGTCTTCCAGAGCCTTATGACGTCGACTGATTTTAACTGGATGTCGTATTGATTCAGCCCTAATAACACCAAGAGGTGGTCGCTAGTGAAACAGTTGAAGATAGGTGTAGTGCTTTGTTTTGTTTTTGTTTCCTTATGGTCTTCTTTTAGCCAGGCTGATACTCAATTTCGAATTATTGTCGATGCTTCTGGTAGCATGCAAACCAGTGATCCTAATAAAATCACCGCCGAAGCATTACGGCTTATTTCAGACCTAGCGCCTGAGAATAAAGCCACAATAGGTGTGTGGCTTTTTGGTGAAAAACCCAGAGTGCTTTTTCCAGAATCACTGATTACTCCTTCCTCTAAAGCCAAGCTCGCTAATTACGTTAGTAATTATAATACTGAAGATCTAAAAACAGATCTTGAGTCCATTCTCACTATGCTCCTTAAAACACCGGATACAGCAGGGCTTGCCCCTGGTTTTAATCGAGAATGGATATTGGTTACCGATGGTATGGTTGATATTAGCTTAGATGAGCAGGTCAACGAGGCTTCTCGTCAGCGTATATGGGGAGCTATTACTCAGCAATTAGAGGAGAAAGGGATACATCTTCATACCATCTCTCTAACTGGCTACACGGATAAGGCTTTGCTGGATCATTTGTCATATCGAACCAACGCAACGCATACCGAAGTGGCGGTTCCGGAAGACTTACTTGATACCTTTGATCGTATTTATAGTCAGGCTTCCCCTGCAGAAGAGCTTCCCTTAATCGATAATGGTTTTGATGTTGATTCAAATATCGATGAAGTGACATTTGAAATGTTGCACGCGACTGGGGTAGTTCCAAAAATTATACAGCCTAATGGAGAAAGTCTCCCACTAGTTGAACGCCCTGGAGTGCATGTTTCTGATGCGCCGCATTACACCTTAGTAACTGTGACACAACCAGAAGCCGGCCATTGGCGTGTTGAAAATGTGAACCTTATGCGGACCCAGGTTCGAGTGCTATCAAGCTTGGTGGCGAAAGCGACTAAAGTAGCGCCGCTTAGCTTTACGAAAGAGGCTATTGATTCAAATGTGGCTCTGTTCCAAGACGGGATACCGGTTAGTGAGCCTGACGTCCTAGGTTCAACAACGGTTACACAGAAACTCTCGCGAATCGCAGGAGGAAGTAAAACGCCTGTATTAACGGTAGCTATGAATCAAGTGGGCACTGAGTACAAAAGTCGCATTGAAGGCGTTAATAAGCCCGGTCTTTATGAGTTGAGCAGTACCATTCATGGCGATACCTTCTCCCGTAAGGTGCGTCAATATTTCACGGTTCAACCTGCGGTGCATTTTGATGTTAAAAATAATGGGGCAAATTTAATTACTTTCTCAGTAAGTCCTACCAACGCCAAACTTAACGCTTCATTATCCAGCGTAACACTTAAGCTGACTTACTCCGATGGCTCTCAAAAATTAGAATCCATGCCTTTCATTAGTCAAGGTTATTGGGAAAAGATAGTGCCTATTTCGCCAAATGCTTTTGTTAAAGCCAGTGCCGAATTAGTGGGTGTCACTCAGTCAGGCGAAAAACTTAAATACAGCACTCCAACTTGGACTATTGAGCGTCAGGAGAATGACCAGATCAATATTCAAATAGGCAATCTTACTAGAGCGCAAGATGAGCCAAATAGTGACGAGACTTTGCCTCAGAATCAGGTAGTAAATGGGTTGGTTGTGCCGCCGAATGTGGATGTCGTCAATGTTGGAACGACACAAGTTCAAGATGAACCTGTCGCGCAAACTGATGACAAGCCAAATAAGGGGATAGTAGAAAAAGTAACCAAAGAAGTCACCACTATGACTCAGACCAGCTGGTTTATCTACGCAGTTATTGGCTTCGTTGCTTTCATTCTTATTTTATTAGTATTTATTTTTTCTCGACGATCTGCGCCGAGAAGCCGTTATCAGGATGAAGAATCAGACGATGTGTGAGTTGTTAGGTATGAGTGCAAATGTCCCTACCGACATTTGTTTTAGTTTTTCAGGGTTAATAGCCCGCGGTGGTAGAACAGGTCCGCATCGTGATGGCTGGGGGATGGCTATGTATCGAGATGGTCATGTTTGGACCATGCATGATCCGCGACCGAGTTGTGATTCAGATTTAGCAGAGGTGATGAGCAAGAGTTCGCTAAAATGTGACATAGTAATTAGTCATATTCGCCAAGCAAATGTAGGGGCGGTAAGTTTGCCTAATACGCATCCGTTTAGTCGAGTTCTCTGGGGAAAAACCTGGACTTATGCGCACAATGGCCAGCTTGAAGGGGCTGAATTATTGCCTGTCGGAATGCATCAGCCATTAGGCAGTACCGATTCAGAGCGCGCCTTTTGCTGGATGATAGAGCAGTTATCGACTCGTTTTGGAGAGCAAGAACCTGATCTCATTATCCTTGCTGAGGCGATTACTGAGCTGGCGTTGCAGATGAAAGACAAAGGTGTTTTTAACATGATGTTGTCCGATGGTACTGCGTTGTATTGCTTCTGTACTACTAAGCTACATTGGATTGTTAGACGGGCGCCGTTTAAAAAAGCCACATTGTCTGATGAAGACATCAGCATAAATTTTCAAGAAGTGACCAGTGATAAAGACGTAGTGACAGTGATTGCCACTCAACCGCTGACGCATGACGAGGAATGGGCGCAAATGCTGCCAGGGGAACTATGCGTTTTCCAAGGTGGCGAAGTCGTATTTCAGAAAAAGCCTAGCGAATAGAGAATTTCACAAGACACTAAGGTCTAAGTGCGGTGCTAAGCATAAAAAACCAGACAAACACGGGATCAGTGTCTGTCTGGTTTTTATTTATCTAACTGGCTATTTAATAGTGAGAAGATCAACCACGATATGATCGATCATGTATTGATTACTGGACTAATTCATTGTCGCTGAATTCGCCTTCAAACAAAGCGGTAGATAAGTAACGTTCGCCTGAATCTGGTAGAATTACCACGATTTTCTTATCTTGAAATTCCGCCATTTTATTCAGTCTTTCTGCCGCTGCAACCGCGGCGCCACAAGAAATACCACACAAAATACCTTCTTCGCGCATTAGGCGTTTGGCCATAGCAATAGCGTCTTCATTGGTGACTTGCTCAACACGGTCAATGATAGACAAATCTAGATTTTTTGGAATAAATCCAGCGCCAATACCTTGGATTTTATGGGGTGTGGGTGTCGGTGTTTCACCGTTGAGTGTTTGTGTGATAACCGGTGAATTAGTCGGTTCTACTGCGACACTTAAAATGGCTTTTTCTTGCGTATTTTTAATGTAGCGGCTGATGCCTGTAATGGTGCCTCCTGTGCCGACACCAGAGACTAAAATATCAATATCACCATTGGTGTCTTTCCAAATTTCTGGACCTGTGGTCTTTTCATGAATTTCTGGGTTTGCTGGGTTATCAAATTGTTGTAACGCAACAAAAGTATCGTCTTTCGCTATTTCTTCTGCTTTTTCGATGGCGCCTTTCATGCCTTTGGCAGGCTCAGTCAAAACAATCGTAGCACCAAGAGCTTTCATGACTTGGCGGCGTTCTACGCTCATGCTTGATGGCATAGTGATAGTGATAGGATAACCGCGTGATGCAGCGACAAAACACAGTGCAATACCGGTATTTCCACTGGATGCCTCAACGATAGATTTACCTTTTGTCAGTATGCCTTTCTTCTCAGCATCCCAAACCATATTTGCGCCAATTCGACATTTCACAGAGAAAGCAGGATTGCGGGATTCTACTTTCGCCCAGATATTTCCATTGCCAATTTTGTTTAGACGAACCAAGGGGGTATTGCCGATAGTAAGAGAGTTATCTTCAAATACTTGCTGAGACATGCTATTTCCTTATTCATTGATCTATTGAAGAGCGCTACACGCCAAAAGTAGTGCAGCAAATTGCGTTCACTATAACCCCTTGATAGGGATTAATGTTAGAATTTCCAACTATATAGATATAAACGGCGCGTTTTTTTCTCAGTATTTACAACTCTCTTATTAGCGCCAATTAACTAGGATATTAGTGTACTTACTATGCCAATTACTGATGTGATGATGCGTGATCGTCATCTTATTGCTCGTAAACAAGAGCAGTTAGCCAAACGTAAAAAAGACGGATTACCCTTTGACCGCATGGTGTCTGAATTGGATGCCATGATTGCAAAGTCTGAGGCTTTATTTCAGGCACGGCTAGGTCGATTACCTAAAATTACTTATGATATTAGCTTGCCTGTAGCCGAGCGATCTGAAGAAATCATTAAGGCAATTCAAGAAAACCAAGTCATCATTATTGCTGGTGAAACGGGGTCAGGTAAAACGACACAGTTGCCTAAAATGTGTCTTGAAGCAGGCCGTGGTATTGCTGGTCTGATTGGTCATACGCAACCACGACGTATCGCGGCGCGCAGTGTGGCTGAGCGTATCAGTGACGAGATGCAAGTTAAGCTTGGTGAGCAAGTGGGTTTTCAGGTTCGTTTTAGCGACGAAAGCAACGAAGAGACGTTAATCAAGTTAATGACTGACGGTATTCTGTTGGCGGAAATCCAGCAAGACAAAATGCTCTATAAATATGACACCATCATCATTGATGAAGCTCATGAGCGCAGTTTAAATATCGACTTTCTATTAGGGTATTTAAAGCGTGTACTGGCTGCGCGCCCTGAGTTGAAAGTCATAGTCACGTCCGCAACCATAGATGTGGATCGCTTTTCGGCACATTTTGATAATGCGCCTGTTATTGAAGTGTCTGGTCGAACCTATCCTGTTGAAGTGCGTTACCAACCGTTACTGAGTAAATCAGATTCCGACACGTTGGACGAAGATCAAAGCATGGAGCAAGGTATTCTTGATGCGGTCGAATTATTGATCCAAGAAGAAAGAGCCTCTGGCTATCGTGGTGCTGGCGATGTTTTGGTCTTTTTGGCGGGTGAGCGAGAGATCCGTGAAACCGCGGAAATTTTACGCCGAGCGGAGCTGAGAAACACCGAAGTATTGCCTTTATATGCGCGTTTGAGTACCAGTGAACAGAAGCGAATTTTCAAATCCCATTCTGGGCGTCGTATTGTCTTATCAACTAACGTAGCGGAAACCTCATTAACCGTGCCGGGCATTCGTTACGTGATCGACCCTGGTTTGGCGCGAATGAGTCGCTACAGCGTGCGCTCTAAAGTGCAACAATTACCGATCGAAAAGATCAGTCAGGCAAGTGCCAATCAACGTGCCGGTCGATGTGGTCGTGTCGCCGCCGGTATTTGTATTCGCCTTTATGATGAAGCGGATTTCGCCACACGCCCTGAATTTACTGATCCAGAAATTTTCCGCACGAACTTGGCATCGGTTATTTTACAGATGGCCAATCTGCGCTTGGGACCAGTCGAGAAATTTCCGTTTGTAGAAATGCCAGAACGGCGCATGATCAATGACGGTTATCGAGCGTTGACAGAACTTGGCGCGTTAAAAGGCGAGCAGCTGACACCAATTGGTCGCCAACTGGCCAAGTTACCGATCGACCCTAAATTAGGCCGTATTCTGATTGCCGCCGAAAAGCAATCCGTGTTGAAAGAAGTGGCCGTGATTGTCAGTGCTTTATCTGTTCCTGATCCACGAGAGCGTCCTCAAGATAAGAAAACACAGTCCGATCAAGCTCATGCGCAAGACAAAGATGAAGATTCTGACTTTGTGGTGTTTCTTAATTTATGGGAACGTTATGAAGAGCAACGCCAAGCCTTGTCACAAAATCAGCTGCGTCAGTTCTGTCGTAAGCAATTTTTAAACTTTATGCGAATGCGAGAATGGCGTGATATTCATCGCCAAATTTTGATCGCGTGCAAACAGTTGGGTTTTAAAGAAGTTGAGCACGAAAATCGCAACTACGAAGCGATTCATCGTTCTTTGTTGGCAGGCTTGTTTACGCAAGTGGCGAATAAAATGGATGACAGCAAAGAAATGCTGGGTTGCCGCTCGCGTAAAGTGTCGATCTTTCCGGGTTCTATGCTGTTTAAAAAACCGCCGCAATGGGTGATGGCGGCAGAACTTGTGGAAACCAGCAAGTTGTATGCGCGAGTTGCCGCGCGCATTGACCCAGAATGGATTGAAGAGTTTGCAGAGCCTTTTGTGAAGCGACAGTATTTTGATCCGCACTTTGAACGCAATCAAGGTCGCGTCATGGCTCAAGAGCAAGTGTCTCTGTACGGCCTGATCATTGTGGCCAAACGAGGCGTGGATTACGGACGCATTGAACCTGAAGAAACACGCGAGATTTTGATCCGTAGTGGCTTGGTTGAAGGGCAGATGCGTACTAAACAGGCTTTTTATCGTAAAAATAAAGCGCTGGTGGACGTTCTTGAAACACAAGAGGCTAAGTTGCGTACGCGCGATATTTTGGTGGACGATGAAGCGGTGTTTGCCTTTTATAATCAGCGAATCCCGCAAGATGTTCTGAACCAGAAGAGTCTTGAATATTTTTCGAAAAAATCCCCAGATGCATTGGTTATGACCCGGGACGATCTTATTAATCAAGACGTTACCGTGGACGACATTGCGTTCCCTGACTCGTATGGCTTAAACGGTGTGGCACTGCCGATTGATTATCGCTTTGAGCCGGGTAAAACCACCGATGGCGCGACACTGAAAGTGCCAGTGGGGTTACTACGACAGTTGAACCTAGATGATTTGGGCTGGGCGGTGCCAGGCTTTATAAAAGAGCGCTGTGAAGCATTGTTACGTGCTTTGCCCAAGGCATTGCGTCGTCGTTTTGTGCCGATTCCTCAGTTTGTTGATCGGGTGTATCCGAACCTCTCGCAAGATAAAGGGGACCTGCTCGAACAGTTGAGTTTGCAAATTAAGCGTGAAACCTTGATCGAAATTCCTCTAAATGAGTGGACGCCAGACAAATTAGAAACGCATCTAACGCTGTCGTTAGAAGTGGTTGATGAACGTGGGAAAGTACTGGGTATTGGTAAAGACCTTGCTCAGCTTCAAGCGCAATTTAGCGATTTGGTAGAAGAAAGCTTTGCCCGGTTTGGTACTAAAGAGCACGAGCAAGACGACTTAACGGAGTGGCCTGATCAAGATATTCCTGAGCGACAAGAAATCAAACAAGCAGGCATTAAAGTCACTGCGTTTCCTGCGTTAGTGTCAACGGGAGAAACAGTCTCTCTAAAAATGTTTGATGATCAAAATACGGCTTTGGAGTCTCATCGAAAAGGCGTGATTGCCTTGCTGAAAAAGGCGCTGCAAAAAGAGGTTCGTTATTTACAAAAGAACTTGCCGCATATTAAAGAGTCAATGTTGATCTTTTCGCCTTTAGGGCAAAAAGAGGTACTGCTTAATGACTTATTGAATGCCATTTTAGACAAGGTCTTTTTGGATGGTCGTCCATTACCGCGTAGCAAAGCTGAATTTGAGCACTGCATGGTGGCTCACAAACAGCAACTAATTAGCATCGCGAATGAGATGGCGAACCAATTGTATCGGGTGTTGTCTTCATATCAAGGTGTGGCAAAAAGGATGAAAGGCAGTATTCCTTTGCCTTGGACACGTGTTTATGGGGACATTAAAGTCCAGCTTGAAAGTTTGATTTATCCAGGTTTTATTGGCAATACGCCACTATTTTGGTTAGGTCAGTTACCGCGTTATTTTAAAGGGGTTGAGGTGCGTTTAGAGCGCTTTCAAAATCATTTAAATAAAGAAAACAACTATGTTACTCAGTTAGAAGGTCTTTGGCAGACGTATTCAAGGCAGAAGAAAGCCCACGATGACAAGTCTCTTTATGATCCTGAGTTAATAAAATATCGTTGGATGTTAGAAGAATATCGTATTTCATTGTTTGCGCAGTCTGTTGGCACATTGGAGCCTATTTCAGATAAGCGATTGAATAAACAATGGCAAGGCGTCAAAAAACTTGTTTAGGGCAGATAATTAATGAAGGCAATAGTGATGAGAAGGTCGACAACCTGGATAATGGCGGGGTTACTTAGTGTTACCTTAAGCGCCTGTGCAAGTAAATCGCCTGACGGTGCTGGGTCACCAGAAGCCGCAGTGCCGATTGCAGAATCATCTAGTGTGAACGCAGATAAGCAGGCATCCCCGAAAAAAGCCGTTTCAGGTGAGGCTGTTAAAGATAATGCAGACAATGCCAAATTACGTGCTGACGGAACAAGCAGTGATGCTAGTGCCGGTGCTGTTAATTCAACCGACAGCACTGTTAATTCGGCTGACAACACTGTAGCAACAGATCCTGCAGACCCATGGGAAGGCTTCAACCGTGCCATGTTTTCATTTAATAGCGTTTTAGATGGGTATTTTTTAAAGCCCGTTGCGAAAGGCTATCAAAAAGTGACCCCCGAGTTCATGCAAACAGGGGTGAGTAATTTCTTTTCTAATATAGGTGAGATTTCAAACCTGACAAACAGTGCTTTACAAGGTAAGAAGAACGCCTTCGTAGGCTCTACATGGCGATTTGTCATCAACTCAACGGTTGGTGTGTTTGGTTTATTTGATGTGGCCTCATCCTTAGGCATTCGTAAATACGATGAAGATTTCGGACAAACACTAGGGTATTGGGGCGTGTCGAATGGGCCTTACCTTGTACTGCCTTTCTTAGGGCCATCTACGGTTCGTGATGCTGGTGGTACCGTTGTCGACTTGTTTAATTATGACCCGGTTGATGAGCTGGATCTTAATGAAGATCAAAATCTCGGGCGCTGGGCTTTGTACGTGGTACAAAAACGCGCCAGTTTCTTATCTGCTGAATCGCTTATTATTGGTGATCGTTACAGTTTTATTCGTGATGTTTATTTGCAGACTCGACAAAATGAAGTGTATGACGGTCATCCACCTCAATCATCAGCGAAAGACAAATCAGACTCTGAAGACAGCTGGGGTGATGAAAGTAGCGATGATACCGATAGTTGGGGTGATGAAGACGGTACTGACAGTTGGGGCGATACGGATTCCTCTGACACGACACAACCAGCAGCCGACTCAACTGCAAACGTCACGTTACCAGCCTCTAAAAAAACATCGACAGACAATAGCGTGAAAACAGACCGCGCTGGCACAGAAGTTATTAAGTCTAATGACGATGCAGCCTCGAAAAGCTTGCCTAGTAGCGACGCGGCATTGTCCGTACAGAGCGCTACTGCTAAATAGTACTTCACGTTGTTTTATAGGCTTGCCGTAGGCGAAGTCGTATTGTTATAAAAACCTGATGAGTCATGCTCATCAGGTTTTTTTTTGAGCCATTATTCTGGGTGCCGTATTGGTGATTAGGTAAGGTTATTTGTCTTAATGGATTGATGCAGAGGAACACAGAGTGAAAACAATAGGCGTAATTGGTGGTATGAGTTGGGAGTCAACTGCAAGTTATTATTCCACCCTGAACCAAGGTGTCGCTCAGTCATTAGGGTAATGGTATTCTGAGAAAGTCATAATTAATAGCGTTGATTTTTAAGGAATTATTTATAACGAGTGGTGCCTCGAAAACATCAACGACGCTTCTCGCCACGAATATCTGCGCATCATCAATGAGTTAGTCGGCCAAGGGGTCAAGCAATTATCTTGGGCTGCATGGAAATTGCTTTGTTGATAAAGCCTGAAGATACGCTGATAAGGTTGTTTGATATCACTGCGCTGCATTGTGATGCCGCGGTAAAGCAGGCATTAGATGCTTTGTAACGTAAGTGGCTATGAAGGCTTAACCGAGATAGCGCTCGTTGTTTGCTACGTTCCGTGTTACGACGACATTCGCACCAATAATGGCGTTATCGCCAATGGTAATGCCGGGTAGTATCTTTGCGCCACCGCCAATCCATACCTTGTTGCCGATCGAGATAGGCTTAGCATGGCATTCGCCTGCGGCTCTTGTTGCTGCATCGCGAGGGTGGTCGACCGTATAAAGATGAACACCGGGACCAATTAAAACATCATCGCCAAGAGTGATCTGAGCGCTGTCCAAAAAGACGCAGTTGAAATTAATGTAGCCTCGTTCTCCAATGTGAATCTGAGTGCCATAGTCGCACTGGAAACCGGGTTCAATCACTAGGCTACCAAATTCAGCGAAGAGCCGAGTAATGTGGCGCAGATTGCCCTTACTTGGGTGAGCATTGTATTTGGCGCAGGCCAAACGAGCGGCTTCACGACGTAATCGTAAATCTGTGTCTATGCCATTGAACGCGAGCCCTTGGCGCATTTTGTCGAATTCTGTCATCTTTTCGTTCAATGTCTTGCCCTTATTACTTGATTTGGATGCATAAAAAACGCGACCTAGGTCGCGTTTTTACATCGTCTGCTTGTTACTAGGTGATTAACCTATTACAGCATAGCAACCAAAGTCGTTTCTAGTTTACGTTGGTCTGCCGCAAAGTTACGAATGCCTTCAGCAAGCTTCTCAGTTGCCATCGCATCTTCGTTCATTGCCCAGCGGAAAGCCTGTTCAGAAATGGCTTCTGGTGCAGGTTTTACGTCCGTTGTCGGGATCAATTTACGCTCTAGTGGGCTTTCGTCTTTTTTCAGTTCTTCAAGCAGGGCAGGGCTGATAGTCAAACGATCACAACCTGCAAGTTGCTCGATTTCACCGATGTTACGGAAGCTTGCGCCCATAACGACAGTTTTGTAGCCATGTTCTTTGTAGTAGTTGTAGATTTCAGTAACAGACACAACGCCTGGATCGGTCTCTGCAGTGTATTCTTCGCCCGTTGATTTTTTGTACCAATCAAGGATACGACCCACGAATGGAGAGATTAGGAATACACCCGCTTCTGCACACGCTTGCGCTTGAGCGAAAGAGAAAAGCAGCGTTAGGTTACAGTTGATGCCGTCTTTTTCTAGCTGCTCAGCGGCTTTGATGCCTTCCCAAGTGGATGCGGCTTTGATCAAGATGCGGTCACGAGTAACGCCAGCTTCTTCATAAAGCTTGATTAAACGATGCGCTTTTTCGATCGTACCTTGAGTGTCGTATGACAAACGTGCGTCGACTTCTGTAGAAATACGGCCCGGTACGTATTTAAGAATCTCAGTACCTACGATAACCGCTAGCTTGTCGCTTGCGTCGATCAGTTGCTGGTCTTTGTTATCGCTTTGTTCTTTGGCCCATGCAATGGCTTGGTCTAGAAAAGGGGCATATTCAGGGATTTGTGAAGCTTTAAGCATCAAAGAAGGGTTTGTGGTCGCATCTTCTGGCAAGAAGTTTTTGATTGCCGTGATATCGCCGGTGTCAGCCACAATGGTAGTGAACTCTTTTAATTGAGATAACTTGTTGCTCATTGCTCTTATCCTTTACGTTGATGATTTTTGACCAATTCAATGGCCTCTAATAATACGTCTATCTTTGCGTCAAGTTGATGACCATTTTCTGAAAGATAGCGTCGGAATTGTTTGCCACCAGGTTCGCCTTGGAAAATGCCTAAAATGTGGCGAGTTAGGTGCGACAGTCGTGCGCCTTCAGCCATACGGGCTTCCATGTGTAGCACAAACTTTTCAAGCGCTTCAAAACGGTTGGCGACCAATGATTGTCCGCCAAAAAGCTGCTCGTCTATTTGGCTTAAAATCCAAGGGTTATGGTACGCCTCACGGCCGATCATAACGCCATCGACGTGCTCTAATTGTTCTTGGCATTCTGCTATGGTCTTAATGCCACCGTTTATGATGATTTCAAGGTCTGGGAAGTCTTGTTTCAACTGGTGTACATAATGATATTTCAGTGGTGGTACTTCGCGGTTTTCTTTCGGGCTTAAGCCTTGAAGAATCGCTTTTCGGGCGTGAACAATAAAAGTGTTGGTGCCAGTAGTGGCAATATCACCCACAAAGTCACGTACTACACTGTATTCCTCTTGATCGTCTATGCCAATACGGTGCTTGATGGTCACCGGAATACTACAAGCATCCTGCATTGCGCGCATGGCGTCTTTGACTTTGTCTGGGTGCTCCATCAGGCAAGCACCGATCATGCTGTTTTGCACGCGATCGCTTGGGCAACCTACGTTTAAATTAACTTCATCAAAACCCGCTTGCTCGGCAAGCTTAGCGCACTTACTCAAATCGACCGGGTTAGAACCACCTAGTTGCAAGGCAAGAGGGTGTTCACATTCGTCATAATGCAAAAAGCGTTCAGGATTATTGCCATACAACAAAGCGCCCGTCGTCACCATTTCGGTATAAAGCAGCGTATTCTTGCTTAATGTACGAGCGAACACTCGGTAATCGCTCGTCGTCCAATCCATCATGGGTGCTATAGAGAAGCGTCGATCAAGCTTAGTGTTTGATGTTAAAGGTGTTTCGCTGTGATTGGTGGTGTCTGTAGCAGTCATTAATTTAGTCTTTCATAATCGAAAATAGATGTTTTTAGTGGCTTAGTGCTAAACAAGTGCTGAATAATTTTTTTCAGCACTTGAGCGTAAATGCACTTGATTATCTGATGTGGCGATTATGTCATAAAATTACATTAATTCTAATAGATGACAGTCGTTACTTTAGAAAGAAGAAGAGAAAGAGCTATGTTGTAAGGAACCAATTGCGTTTAGAAGCTTGTTATTTAATGCTTTTTTAGCCGTGATTACGATTTGTCCAAAAGGAATTACTATTTTTCCAGCTGGATTTTTCTAGTTATCGATCTTGTAATAAATAGAACCAAAAGCTGGTTCGACTAGAATTTGAGGTCAGATGAAAAATAGCTTAATTCTCATCTGGCTCCAATAGATTCTAGGATAGATTAAACATAGAGTTTGGAGGGCAGATGGAAAATAGTTTTTAATTTTTATCTGACCCCAAAAGGAATTCATAGTTTAATAAGTGCTATGATCAAAAATACTACAACCTCCTATCGAAGATGACCCATTCATGAATGAAAAAGGCCCTAAGAATTCCTTAAATTATGTTGTATTAATCGCCATTGTAGCTGTCGTTGTATTGATATCAGTGGCTTGTTGGTGGGCATACGTCAGCAATGTCGGCTCATTGCCGTCTAAAAACAGTGATGATTGGGGATCATTTGGTAGTTATTTTGGTGGCGTTCTTGGACCTGTGTTGTCTACGGCGAGTATTTTATTTATTTGGTGGCAATTTCATAGATCTGATTTGCGTGTTCAGAAACAAATGCAAGTCATGGATGCTCAATATCAAACTATTCAGTTACAACAGTTCGAAACGACATTTTTTAATCTTATTGATAGGCATAATTCTGTAATTAAAAAATATCAAATTAGGTCTGGTAATATGCTTCAGGAAAAAGTGGAGATGTTCGATGGTTTTAGTTATATAGAAAATAAATTTAAAAGTGATTGTAATTATAAAGAATTGGAAGGTGATTTTTTAATAAATGGTAGTTTTTATAAAAAGTATTTTCTTTTTTTTGTTCAGTTTTTTAAGTTTATAGAGCAAAATAAAAATCTTCTTGAAGATGCGGGGAAGTATAGTTTCTATTTTGATGTTTTTAAAAGTGGAATGGATGAAGAAGAATTTAGATTGTTATATTTTTTATTGTATTATTACAAAGGTGATGTTGATTCTTCTTCTTTTTTTAAGCGAAGTTTGGTTTTTAGTGATTGTGGATCGAATTTATTTGGTTTTAATAATACTTTTTATTTTGATAGAAGGTCTCTTTCGAATTTAAAATATATGTTTGAAATGATATTGGAAAATGGTTTGGGATGCTTTGTTTATAATAGAGAAAAAATTATTGCTTGTTTAGTTGTATTTAAAGGTGAATGTAATAGAAGATTTTTCTCTGAGGAGTCTGGTAAAGTTTTTAAAGATGAAATTGCTGAACATAGCGAGGAAATTAATAGGGTTGAGATGTTTGCGCAAAAAAACTTTAGTGATGAAGATTGGGGCAGTCATAAAAACAAAGGCTCTTTTAGGCTTTATAAAATTCATCAGTTAGATGTACTTTGTTCAGATATTGTTGAGTGCTCAAATTATTTTCAGTCGATCAAAAGAGAGCGCGATGATCTAAACAAAGAGTATCGAGCTTTTGACTCTAATGGGATTCTTGCCAAAGAAATAATTTTGATTTTAGACCGTATACTTGAATCCTCTCCATTGACCCCACCCGCACCTTGATCTTGATCTTGATCTTGATCTTGATCTTGAATTTGGGGTCAGATGAAAAATAGAATAGTTTTTCATCTGACCCCAATAGATTAGGACGTTTGTTCTAGAAAGGAACGATGAAACTGACATTGCGGGCTTCTACTCGCTCAGCAATATTGAGGTCAAAATTCCTGTTCCTCACAAACTTTATAAGAAATACCCTAACCTATTGCCCGGCGTGACACTAGCCAGAATGGGCGTGGACAAAGGCTACCAAGGGCAGGGCATCGCCAAGATCATGGTAGTCGATACAATGCGGCGAACCTTGCTGATAAATGAAAATATTCACGTCGTTGGACTATTTGTCGATGCCAAAGAGACGATGAGTTCGTAAAAAATTATCAGAATCGCGGCTTCATCTTCTTTGAGAAGGAAGAGCACACCTCTAAGCTTTGGATGCCGATCGACGCTATTGTAGCTTTCTTTAAAGGTCGAAAATAATCTATTAAGGCAGTAATCCATTGCGGGTTGCTGGCTTATTATCACTTACTGGAAGCGCCCTAAATAAACTTGGCCGAGATTTTTCTAATTGGATAAAAGCTCGCATCAATCGATATGGCTTTATTGAAGGGGAAGACTTTATGTGTGTTGAAATTTGAGCTAGCTAAAACGGGCGAGCTCAAAGTTTAGGGCGCAAATAGTTAAAGAGTATTTCGTCACTCTGAACATGACAAAAGAACTGGCTATGTCTAGTGATCAAGTTTAGCGAAAAAGGCAAACAGACAAGTCAGTATTTTATGGGCTGAGAAAAACAAATCCACGAGCAAAAACACTTTATCTCGACTTCCGTGAACTAAAAATCAGTACTTATATGCTTATTTATAAACAGAGGCTCTGTATACAGGAAGGGTATCTTGTATACAGAGTGTTTGTTCTTATTCACAAATCGTATCAGTTTGTTTTAATAATGTGGCGGTGTAATGGCAATGATATGTTTTGTCTAGTACGGAGGCCGTAAATTCAACATGCTCACCTTGTGTTTGTTTATTCGTGATCACAATATTGTCTGGGTTAGCATGAATAACGGAACTGACTTTATTTTGTAGTGTTTGCTCTGGCGTTAGTGAATTATTAAGAGACGCGCAAGCGGTGAGTAGCGTTGTTGCTAGGATTAGACTTACTGTCATGATGATTTTCATTAGAGAGTGATTCCTTATTCTTGGCGGACGAAAGTGAAACTCCCTAAACGGGAGGGTGTCGATACCCAGTTTGATAATTATAGTGACTTATTCGTGTCTTTTGAGCGCGTTTACTGGGACTTTACTTTATGGCTATGTCTAGTTATTAGGAGCATAAAAAACACAGGTCACTTCAGTAAGCTGTGTTTTTTATCGAGTAAAATAGTAACTGTATTAGTCTTGTGATTGTTCTTGTTTGGCTTTTTTCTCGGGGTGATTGTTAGCTTCTGTTAGCCCAGCTTCGCGCTGAACCGCCGCTAATACACCTCGTAAAATCCCCAGTTCTTGTTTTTCAGGACGAGAGCGGTTAAAAAATCTATGCAGTTTATCCAGTACCTTGCCAGGGTGATTACGAACAACGAAATTGATCCCGTAGAGGGTTTCTTCTAAATGTTTATAGAATAAATCCATGTCTTTTTTGCGTGGGTATTCTGCTACGGTTTTGTCGTAAATGGTCTGATCTTGATTGGCCATCCAGATTTCATAAGCGACGATTTGAACCGCTTGAGAAATGTTTAGTACTGGGTATTCGTCATTGGCATCGATGTAAACTTGACGATGGCACTGGGCAATTTCTTCATTCAAAAGCCCGGTGGTTTCACGTCCAAAAACGATGGCTACTTGGTGTTCTTTTGATTCTGGAATGACAGTTTGCGCGCATTCTCGAGCATTCATAATAGGGAGCTGAAAAGTGCGATGACGAGCGCTAGTACCGACCACAAGACTGCAGTCGCTAATGGCTTCTTCTAGTGTGCCTACGATGGTGGCATTCTCTAGCAGATCAACCGCTCCAGCTGCACGACTAGTGGCTTCGTCTGAAGGGTAGTCGTTAGGGTCTACTAAATATAAATTTGTCAGGCCCATGTTTTTCATGGCGCGGGCAATTGCACCGACATTTCCTGGGTGAAAGGTGTTGATTAAAACAATCCGAATATTACTCAGCATGGGTTATTAATTACTCAGTGTTTGATCGACTTTTTGTTCGGGTTTGAGCGTGAGCGATTGCTCTGTGCTGGCAAACTCGACATTATTTAAGACGACTTGGTTGGTGTCATTGAATAGGAATTGATTGCAGGTGTGATGATACAGGGAACCTGTCTCCAACACCAATCGATAGCGGCCTTTTGGTATGAAGTTGGCCGCAAAGGCTTGTCCCGCTCGTAAATAAATGGAGAAGGGTGGGAGGCCATCGTAAGACTGAAAGCTAAGCAAACTGGCTTGTTCTAGCTGATTTAAAATTCTCAGTCGACTTTTGCCATTGGCGTTGCCGATCAGTTGTCCATGTCGTGGCGCTATGCCTGGTTGTCCTATACAGCCTGTTTCTACCGCATGCTGCGCCGACCCAAAACCAACGTTTTTTGCTTGCACCCAGCCACTAATACCTTGGTAACGGACAGTCAACCAGTCACCTTGTGCTTTGATACTTTGAATATTCGTTAAAGCGGGAATGTTAATCAGTTGTTGCGTTTTGGTATCGGGTTCTGCGAAGAGTTTTGTGGTTGCTAATGTGTAGTTAGTACCGACCCGAAACTGAGGGTATAAGCCAGAAATGTAAGCGTTAGGGGTGTGTTCTGCTTTGGTGTTCTCGTGGGCTTCTTGCCAATATAAGGTGCTATATATGCCTGCTGCGAAACAAGCAATATACGTAGCGGTGCGAAACGCTGCTTTGGCAGCGTATAAGCGAATGGGGTGGCTGCCACGCTCGTTTTTAACGGGATCTGGATCGTCGACAAAGGATTGGTATGGGGGGATTTCAAAATCATCAAAAGAATAGGATTCGTTTGTACCTGAGGTGTTTGCATCTGATGAGTTGTAATCTGAAGCGTTATAGCCTTCAGAAGTAAAGCCTTTCGACGATTTGAACGCTTCTTCATAGAGTGCTTTAACGCGCTTTTCATTGAGCGTATTTCTAGCTGTTTTTATGGCATCTTCGCGAGTTTTGTCTTGTTGGGCGTTGTTGCGTCGCATTTCTTCATAGGCACGTTGTCGCTCTTTAACGAAAGCTTCTTGTTCTTTGTCTGTGTTGGGCGAATAGCTGCTGTATTGATTATCACGTGAGGGTCTTGCCTGCGCGAAGTCGTAAGGCTTCCAGTTGGGTGCGGCTGAGCCTTGTTTTATGTCATCTAATACATTTTGATAGGCTGCTTGTAAGCGCTGGAAATGTTCTGTTGTGTCGACTCCAGGATTTTTATCCGGATGGTACAGTCTTGCCAAACGACGGAAAGCGCTTTTCGCTTCTTGTGTGCTGGCGTGAGTAGGGATTTCTAACAGTTGATAATCGTCTATAATGCTCATGCTATCCTAGAAAATAAGCGTTTAGGCAAGGTGTGGGACTATGCTTAGCATTATGCACGATTTATTAGGTACGACAAAGGCGCAATTTATGAGCCAAGCAAGGAAAGGTAATCTCGATACGGCATTGGTTTATAGAAGTGGTAACCCTGCCCAATTTGACAGTCCCATTGATCGAATTGCTGTGCGATCTCTTCACTCTCGATCCCTTCTGCAACACTTGTGACTCCCAATTCAGCGCTAAGTTGAATCATATTCCGACACAGAATGGCGCTTTGATTATCGGTTAATATGTTTGCAACAAAGTATCTATCTACTTTTAATTCGCTCGTCCGCAAGGCAATGAGGTTTTGCATTGAGCTGTAACCAACACCAAAGTCATCAATAGATAATTTAAATCCTGCCTGATGTAGGCGATGTACATTGTCAGAAACGACTTTGCTATTTTCGAATACGCTGGTTTCTGTCACTTCAATGATAAATTGTGATGCGGGTAGTTGATAATGAACTTGTAGTGCTATCACCCGATCTGCAAAATTTTCATGCAGCATATCTAATGCGGATATATTTAGCGACAGCGTACGGTCGATGAGCAGTTTAGGGTGTCTGGCTGCCCACTTAAAGACTTTAAGGATGATGAAGTCAGTGAGTTTGTAGATCAGTCCCGCTTGTTCTGCCAGAGGAATGAATTCTCCAGGCGATATCATTCCTAGTTGTTTGTTTTCCCAACGAATTAACACTTCACCGCCAATTATTTTTCGAGTGCTAAGGTTTACTTGTGGCTGAACTTCAAAATGAAGGCAGTTGTTTTTGAGATCTTGAGTGAGCAGTGTTAATACGTGCAGCTGGTGGGCATAGTTTTGTTTTAACGTCTGGTTAAAAGGTTGCCACGTGCCGATATTAAATTGGGCGTGGCGACAGGCAATCAGTGCATTTTGATACAGAGAGTCGAGAGTATTACTTTGAGATGGAAAAAGTGCACTGCCAATATTGTATTGGTAGTGAAAATCTAGGTGTCCAATTAAGACTGGCGTACTAAGAAAGGTTTGTACAAATTCAATGTGTTGATTCACTGATTTCTTTGACAGGCTGATAAAAGCCACTTTGTTGGTAGAAATACGAATAAGTTTTTTACTTGTGTTGTTAGGCAAACGTAACGACAACACCGAATCCATCGTGGCTAATGCTCGATCTAAATTTTGAATTAATGTTGAAGTTGCTTGTTCTGCTTTCATGGGGCCATAAGCTTGGCTTAGTTGACTATGGCTGGTGATTTCTAGCATCACTAATGCTAAGTCGCTTTGGTTGATAGGCTTAAGTTGTTCTTCGATGATATTAAAATAATAGTAACGATTAGGCAGCCCAGTACTGTCATCGGTTTGAATTTTAAGTGTGGTGTTGAGTTCAATTTGCTTAGCATTATCTGTAAAGGCAATGGCGAACCCCAGTAATTCCAAAAAGGTGCAAAGAGGCAGTGCTGTTTTTGTGTAGTCGTTAAAAGGAATGAGATTCCAGTACATCATAGAATTGATGGCACTGCCGATGCTTAACATGGCGATGGCGAAAATATAAAAGCGAGCCGCGATGAACCCCTGTTGATACGATCTAATGCCAAAGCGAAAGCAAAATACAATCATGGTAATTTGCATGACGGTAAAAAGAATAGCCGACACTTTTTCTGGAAGAAACATACTAATAAGAAAATAGGCAAAGAAAATGCTATCAATTAAATTACGTTTATTTGACAAGCTCTTAGTCTGTTTATTTGGCAAGAAACCGATGCTAAAGCGGTACAAGCTCCAGACGGCTAGTACAAAAAGAGTCACTTTGGTGTTAATCAGCCAATGCTGTATGAATTCAGGGAAGAGCCAGCGGCTAGCGCCTATCATCATGGCTAATGAGAGTAATGCAAAACAGTGAAACGCTAAGTAATAGCCAAAAGCAGCATAGCGAAATTGTAGGAAAATAATAAAGTTATAGGCCAATAGCACAACTACGCTGGTTAGCGCTATTGTCCAAAATATCGTTGTGGTGAGCTTCTCTGTGATTGCTTGGGAATCTTGGAAAAAATGTATAGGGGTGAGTAATGGGCCTTGGCTATGTTTACGGATATAGAGAGTGTTGTTTTGATCTGGCTGTAGTTTTATGTTCAACCAAATACCATTGTAATGAGTGGCTTCCGTTTGCCAGTGTTGAATGGCTCCACGGCGCCAGTGTTGTACTAAATTGCCATTTTGAATGAGGTAAAAATCTAGCTGATCAATTAAGTGGTTACTCATTTGAAGATTAATGCTGGTTATTTCATTAGGTGTTGGGAAGTGAATTTTGTGCCATATCGTCTGATCCGAAAAGCGTTGAGATTTTTTATAGTCGGCTGTATTGAATGTGGCGGTATCAACAATAGATGAAAACGTTTCATCGCCCGTTTGGAAGTATGTAGGCAAAGGAGACAGTGGGATTTTATCCACGTTATAGGCTCGCGCAAAAGAGCAGAACAACAAAATGAGAAAAAAGACAAAATACTTCATCCAATTGAGTCCTAATGATGCGATTAGCTGTGAAATACTGTGTAATCAGGAGAAAATCAGTCGATATCTTTCCTTCTGATGGCGTCTAATGTTCTTGCATTCCAATGCCGTTTCTTAAACCATAGTAGATATATCAACATTTCGTTAAATTTTTGGATGAATTATGACAGAGACACTTACTCATTTAGACCATCAGGGCAATGCTCATATGGTTGATGTGTCTGATAAAAGTATTACTAAGCGGACGGCAACGGCTCAGGCGATTGTTCATATGAAACCTGAAACATTGACTAAAATTATAGAAGGAGGGTTGCCAAAAGGAGATGTGATAGCGACAGCACGTATTGCTGGTATTCAAGCCGCTAAAAAAACCTCAGACCTAATTCCTTTGTGCCATCCATTAATGCTTACCAAAGTCAGCGTAGACATTACTATTTTAAGCGATCATGAAATTCAAATACTGTGTACGTGTGCATTGAGTGGAAAAACAGGTGTGGAAATGGAAGCGCTCACCGGTGCCAGTGTAACGGCACTTACTTTATACGATATGTGTAAGGCGATTGATAAAGGCATTGTCATCGATAATATATGTTTGCTTGAAAAACATGGTGGTAAAAGTGGCGATTGGAGTAAATCGAATGACTGAGATAACCGTTGTTTTTTTTGCTTCCCTGAAAGAATCGCTGGGGGTTGGTCAGTGCCAAGCGGCTGGTGAATTTCCTATGACAATTAAAGAGCTTAAGCAAATATTGGCAGCACAATTAAACAATGGTGAAGCATTGCAGGCATTAGGCATTCAAGCTTCAATAGATTATGAATTTGCACGCGATGCAGATGTTATACCGAGTAGAGTGAAAGAAGTCGCTTTTTTCCCTCCAGTAACTGGGGGCTAAGATGATTTCTGTGCAGCAAGAAGATTTCAACGTAGCGGAGCTTTATCAACAATTATTACTTGATAATAAAACTGGCGCTGTTGCTATGTTCGTTGGGTTAGTTCGCGAGTTTTCTGATCTTTCACCAGATGATTGTGCTTTTGAGCTGGAGCATTATCCCGGTATGACAGAGCACAATTTGCAAAGTATTGTGGACGAAGCAAAGTCTCGCTGGACATTACAAGACGTAAGAGTGGTTCATCGTGTCGGGCGTTTATCGATAAGTGATCAAATTGTCTTTGTCGGGGTGAGTTCTTCGCATCGAGCTGAGGCTTTTAAAGCGTGTGATTTTATTATGGATTATCTAAAAAGTCGTGCGGCTTTCTGGAAAAAAGAAACTCAAGGAAATAGCAGCCATTGGGTAGAGGCCAATGAGAAAGATGGAATAAGCCTAGATCGTTGGAAGTGACCTAGGCATTTTATTTGAAGGCTATTAATTAATGTGGGCGCAAGGTCTTCTTGCGTCCACTAGCGTGCCTTTCTCTATACTCTGTATCAATGTAGCGGTCAGTTGTCGCCATGCTAGCATGCCCTGCGTCTTCTCTGACATGTTCTTTAGGGCGTGTTTTTACGTCTTCGGAAATGCCGGTATGACGTAACCAGTGAACGGTAGCAACACGAAGATCATCTGCGTCTGCGCGCATTCCATCGTCGCACATTCTTTGGTAGGTTGTATCAAAACAAAATTGAACAATGTTTCTGACTTGTCTTGAGCTTGTCATAGGACCTTGTCCACGGTTTTTAGGTATCAAGGGTGTTTTTTCAGCGATGGTTGGTAAGTCTGGCAACTCTCTAAATCGTCGGTAACGGGCAAGTGCTTGTAACATGTCATCAGAAACGGCAATCAGTCTTTCTTTGTTGCCTTTCGAAAGTACTTTAAACCACCAATGACCATCGGTGTCTTTGGTGAAGTCTCCCATAACAGGTGCAGAACGTTCATCGGCAACCAGTTCTGAAATTCGCAGGTACATGCCTAATAACGCGTTCATGATAAACAGCGTCCGTTCATGCATATTAGGGTCTTCTTCAGCGAGTAATTCCGCTGTCTCAATAACATAATCCCATTGTAAGTTTGAAATACGCCTTACCTGACGACGCGTAACTTCTTTTTTGACGAATTTACTTTTTTGCCTAATTAAAGCGACTGGATTTTGTTGAATAGCATCTTCTTGCATTAAAAAACCATAAAAAGAAGAGAGTATAGAAAACGTCGCTCGAATGGCGGCTTGGGATAGTGAATGTTGTTTGGCTAACGGTACTTCACCATTACGAAATTCGAGTTTACTAATATGGCTGACAAACGGTCTCCATTGCTTATTGGCAACACGACTACCCATATGCAACTTAAAGCGCGCTACATTTTTTGTGCCTATCCATTCTTCAGGTGGTGATATGCAAAAATGAATAAATTCTTCAATCTGTTCCCTACGTAAATTAGTAGTAGGGGAGGATTGTACATACCAAGACCATAGAAGAAACCGTTCGACCTCTCGGCGATAAGCATTAAACGTCGCTTGTGATCCGTTATAGCTATAAATAAAGCAGAGTGCGAGTTGCAGGTCGCGTTTGAAATCAGGCTGCTTAAGCAAAGGTGTGTTACCGACCATGCCTGACACTATAGCGTCGAACTGTGTGAAAGGGTTCGGCAGGTGTTCCAAATTGTCTATGAGTGCAGATGGTGTCATGGTTTCACTTTATCTAAAAAGATGCCGTAAGAATGGAAGAAAGCTTATCCCATATTGTAGTATTAAACTTTTGATTTATATAGTGTTTTTATTTTCACGCATGGGTTTTCAGGAAATGCGCTTATGCTAGGTTTATTTTCGTTTGTCATTGTTTGTGCTCATTTCGAGTAATTTAGCATTTTAATTTGAATAATTGAATGTAAAGAGAAAGCTACTTTAGCGAGCTCCTTATTATTATATTAAATGTTACCATTACCTTAATTAGAAATAGGCAGATGAAATATCGCTGCCACATGAAATATATGGATTCGAACGTATTATGAACAGCTTTTCTAAGTGTGTATTGTTGCTAGTAGCCGCGACTAGTGTTGCTTCTACTGCATTCGCTGCACCTGGTGAAACAGCCTTTAATAGGGCTAGCCGCGCACAAGCATACATAGGCTCTTTAGAGTCACAATTTGACAGCATCGAAGTAAGTGTAGATACAAATTCTACCACTCTAGCCACGAGCATTATGTCAAAGAATACTATAAGTAGAGAACGTATTCTTCAGCTTCGATCTAATTGAATAAGATTAATCGAACTGAAATAGTAAGATTTCAAAAAAAGCCTAATCATTGATTAGGCTTTTTTTATTTTATTCGATCTTAATTTAACCTTTTTCGCATTTATATTTGAAAATTTGGATATAAAAAGACAATGTGTTGCTGCTACTATTTATTTAGAATTTAAGTGTTAATATTAAAAGCATAGAAACAAGGCAGACATGACGTCAGCCATGACGTCAGCCATGAATATTATATTAAGGTGATTAATTATGAATACTTTTACTAAAAGCGCACTAACTGTACTAGCGGCAGCATCAATCTCTTCTGTTGCTCTTGCTGCACCAGGCGATGCAACCTACGGTGATATTTATCGTGCGCAAACTAATATTCATGATTTGACATCACAAATTGAAAGTTTAGGTCATAATGTAAATACTAGCGCTGATGTTAATGCAGCCATTGCTCCTTCTGCTAAAGCAGCAGCATTAAATGCCAAAGTGAGCGATTTAAGATTGCAACTGAGCGCTTTACAAACTCAACGTTCTGAGTAATCTCTGAATATGAGTTATCGATAAAAGACCAAATTTAATTTGGTCTTTTTTTTGCTCCAAATTCTTATATAGCTCCCAGTTCTTTAGATAGCCCTCAGCTCTGAAATTACCCCATCTTAGAATAACTTTGATTAACTTCTCTTAATCCAGGAAATTGGCAACGATCAATTCAAACCCCTTATCTCTTGATTCGACTGGTTGCCCATAAGTAAAAGAAGGCTCTATGTATTTCGGCTCTGAGAAGCGTCACCGCTTGTTTGTCGTCGTTATTTAATTTTAGCTAAGTCTTGCTGTGTCTCTTCTATAGATAGTGCTGATATTGCCCCACATGAAACCTTACTCTTTATAGTTATAGTTATAGTTTCAGGAGAGTATTGTTGCTAATTTATCGGTTAGGTTTAGTTATGTATACAGGTGGTCTTTATTCTCCCTTTTTTGCATTTATATTTGAAAAGTTGGATGTAAAGAGATACCGCTCTTTCGTATCTATTTATTTTTATTTTAAGTGTTATTATTTAAAGCATAGAAACAAGGCAGACAAAACGTCAGCCATGAACATTATTTTAAGGTGATTAATTATGAATACTTTTGCTAAAAGCGCACTGACTTTACTAACGGCTACATCAATCTCTTCTGTTGCACTTGCTGCACCAGGTGATGCAACTTACGGTGATATTTACCGAGCTCAAACTAATATTAATGTATTAACGTCTCAAATTGAAAACTTAGGTCATAATGTAAATACAAGTGTTGATGTTAATGCAGCCATTGCTCCTTCTGCTAAAGCAGCGGCATTAAATGCTAAAGTGAGCGATTTAAGATTACAACTGAGTGCTCTACAAACTCAACGCGCTGAATAAGTTATTAAGACTAATTAATTACACAATTTAATTAACATATAAACAAGATGTTAATGGAGATACATTATGAACATTTTTACTAAAAGTGCACTGATTTTACTAGCGGCTTCTTCAATGGCAACAACTGCTTTTGCGGCACAAGGTGATGGGACTTACGGCAGTATTTCTCGTTCAGAGTCTCAAATCAACACTCTGACATCACAAATTGAACATCTAGGACAAAGCGTTGATACTGGCGCTGACGTTAATGCCGCTCTTAGTCCAACAGCTAAAGCAGCAGCGTTAAATGCTAAAGTGGGTGATTTAAGATTGCAACTGAGTGCTTTACAAGCTCAACGTTCTGAGTAATCTCTGAATATGAGTTATCGATAAAAGGCCAAATTTAATTTGGTCTTTTTTTTGCTTCAAATTCTTATATAGCTCTCAGTTCTTTAGATAGCCCTCAGTTCTTTAGATAACCCTCAGCTCTGAAATTACCCCATCTTAGAATAACTTTGTTTAACTTCTCTTAATCCAGGCAATTGGCAACGATCAATTAAAATCCTTATCTCTTGATTCAACTGGTTGCCCATAAATAAAGAAGACTCTATGTGTTACGGCTCTGAGAAGCGTCACCGCCTGTTTGTCGTCGTTATTTAATTTTAGCTAAGCCTTGCTATGCCATCTTCTATAGATAGTGCCCCATATGAAACCTTACTCTTGATCGCTATGTTTTTCAGGAGAGAATTATTGTTAATTTGTTGGTTAGGTTTAGTTATGTATACAGGTGGTCTTAATTCTCCCTTTTTTGCATTTATATTTGAAAAGTTGGATGTAAAGAGATACCGCTCTTTGGTATCTATTTATTTTTATTTTAAGTGTTATTATTTAAAGCATAGAAACAAGGCAGACAAAACGTCAGCCATGAATATTATTTTAAGGTGATTAATTATGAATACTTTTACTAAAAGCGCACTGACTTTACTAGCGGCTACATCAATCTCTTCTGTTGCACTTGCTGCACCAGGTGATGCAACTTACGGTGATATTTACCGAGCTCAAACTAATATTAATGTATTAACGTCTCAAATTGAAAGCTTAGGTCATAATGTAAATACAAGTGTTGATGTTAATGCGGCCATTGCTCCTTCTGCTAAAGCAGCGGCATTAAATGCTAAAGTGAGCGATTTAAGATTACAACTGAGTGCTCTACAAACTCAACGCGCTGAATAAGTCATCAAGACTAATTAATCACACAATTTAATTGACATATAAACAAGATGTTAATGGAGATACATTATGAACATTTTTACTAAAAGTGCACTGATTTTACTAGCGGCTTCTTCAATGGCAACAACTGCTTTTGCGGCACAAGGTGATGGGACTTACGGCAGTATTTCTCGTTCAGAGTCTCAAATCAACACTCTGACATCACAAATTGAACATCTAGGACAAAGCGTTGATACTGGCGCTGACGTTAATGCCGCTCTTAGTCCAACAGCTAAAGCAGCAGCATTAAATGCCAAAGTGAGCGATTTAAGATTGCAACTGAGCGCTTTACAAGCTCAACGTTCTGAGTAATCTCTGAATATGAGTTATCGATAAAAGGCCAAATTTAATTTGGTCTTTTTTTTGCTCCAAATTCTTATATAGCTCCCAGTTCTTTAGATAACCCTCAGCTATGAAATTACCCCATCTTAGAATAACTTTGTTTAACTCCACTTAATCCAGATAATTGGCAACGATCAATTCAAACCCCTTATCTCTTGATTCAACTGGTTGTCCATAAATAAAGAAGGCTCTATGTATTTCGGCTCCGAGAAACGTCTCGCCTGTTTGTCGTCGTTATTTAATTTTAGCTCTGTCTCTTCTATAGATGGTGCTGATATTGACCCACATGAAACCTTAATCTCGATCGTTTTATTTTTTGAAGAGTGGGTTTTTCAGTGGACATTCAAGTTAATTGATCTGTTAGGTTTAGTTATGTATACAGATCATCTTAATTCTCCCTTTTTTGCATTTATATTTGAAAAGTTGGATGTAAAGAGATACCGCTCTTTGGTATCTATTTATTTTTATTTTAAGTGTTATTATTTAAAACATAGAAACAAGGCAGACAAAACGTCAGCCATGAATATTATTTTAAGGTGATTAATTATGAATACTTTTACTAAAAGCGCACTGACTTTACTAGCCGCTACATCAATCTCTTCTGTTGCACTTGCTGCACCAGGTGATGCAACTTACGGTGATATTTACCGAGCTCAAACTAATATTAATGTATTAACGTCTCAAATTGAAAGTTTAGGTCATAATGTAAATACAAGTGTTGATGTTAATGCAGCCATTGCTCCTTCTGCTAAAGCAGCGGCATTAAATGCTAAAGTGAGCGATTTAAGATTACAACTGAGTGCTCTACAAACTCAACGCGCTGAATAAGTTATTAAGACTAATTAATTACACAATTTAATTGACATATAAACAAGATGTTAATGGAGATACATTATGAACATTTTTACTAAAAGTGCACTGATTTTACTAGCGGCTTCTTCAATGGCAACAACTGCTTTTGCAGCACAAGGTGATGGGACTTACGGCAGTATTTCTCGTTCAGAGTCTCAAATCAACACTCTGACATCACAAATTGAACATCTAGGACAAAGCGTTGATGCTGGCGCTGACGTTAATGCCGCTCTTAGTCCAACAGCTAAAGCAGCAGCGTTAAATGCTAAAGTGGGTGATTTAAGATTGCAACTGAGTGCTTTACAAGCTCAACGTTCTGAGTAATCTCTGAATATGAGTAATCGATAAAAGACCAAATTTAATTTGGTCTTTTTTTTTGCTCCAAATTCTTATATAGCTCCCAGCTCTTAGATAACCCTCAGCTCTGAAATTACCCCATCTTAGAATAACTTTGTTTAACTTCTCTTAATCCAGGCAATTGGCAACGATCAATTCAAACCCCTTATCTCTTGATTCAACTGGTTGCCCATAAATAAAGAAGACTCTATGTGTTACGGCTCTGAGAAGCGTCTCCGCCTGTTTGTCGTCGTTATTTAATTTTAGCTAAGTCTTGCTGTGTCTCTTCTATAGATAGTGCTGATATTGCCCCACATGAAACCTTAATCTCGATCGTTTTATTTTTTGAAGAGTGGGTTTTTCAGTGGACATTCAAGTTAATTGATCTGTTAGGTTTAGTTATGTATACAGATCATCTTAATTCTCCCTTTTTTGCATTTATATTTGAAAAGTTGGATGTAAAGAGATACCGCTCTTTGGTATCTATTTATTTTTATTTTAAGTGTTATTATTTAAAACATAGAAACAAGGCAGACAAAACGTCAGCCATGAATATTATTTTAAGGTGATTAATTATGAATACTTTTACTAAAAGCGCACTGACTTTACTAGCCGCTACATCAATCTCTTCTGTTGCACTTGCTGCACCAGGTGATGCAACTTACGGTGATATTTACCGAGCTCAAACTAATATTAATGTATTAACGTCTCAAATTGAAAGCTTAGGTCATAATGTAAATACAAGTGTTGATGTTAATGCGGCCATTGCTCCTTCTGCTAAAGCAGCGGCATTAAATGCTAAAGTGAGCGATTTAAGATTACAACTGAGTGCTCTACAAACTCAACGCGCTGAATAAGTCATTAAGACTAATTAATCACACAATTTAATTGACATATAAACAAGATGTTAATGGAGATACATTATGAACATTTTTACTAAAAGTGCACTGATTTTACTAGCGGCTTCTTCAATGGCAACAACTGCTTTTGCGGCACAAGGTGATGGGACTTACGGCAGTATTTCTCGTTCAGAGTCTCAAATCAACACTCTGACATCACAAATTGAACATCTAGGACAAAGCGTTGATACTGGCGCTGACGTTAATTCCGCTCTTAGTCCAACAGCTAAAGCAGCAGCATTAAATGCCAAAGTGAGCGATTTAAGATTGCAACTGAGCGCTTTACAAGCTCAACGCTCTGAGTAATCTCTGAATATGAGTTATCGATAAAAGGCCAAATTTAATTTGGTCTTTTTTTTGCTTCAAATTCTTATATAGCCCTCAGTTCTTTAGATAACCCTCAGCTATGAAATTACCCCATCTTAGAATAACTTTGTTTAACTCCACTTAATCCAGATAATCGGCAACGATCAATTCAAACCCCTTATCTCTTGATTCAACTGGTTGTCCATAAATAAAGAAGGCTCTATGTATTTCGGCTCCGAGAAACGTCTCGCCTGTTTGTCGTCGTTATTTAATTTTAGCTCTGTCTCTTCTATAGATGGTGCTGATATTGCCCCACATGAAACCTTACTCTTTATAGTTATAGTTTCAGGAGAGTATTGTTGCTAATTTATCGGTTAGGTTTAGTTATGTATACAGGGAGTCTTAATTCTCACTTTTTTGCATTTATATTTGAAAGGTTGGATGTAAAGAGATACCGCTCTTTGGTATCTATTTATTTTTATTTTAAGTGTTATTATTTAAAACATAGAAACAAGGCAGACAAAACGTCAGCCATAAATATTATTTTAAGGTGATTAATTATGAATACTTTTACTAAAAGCGCACTGACTTTACTAGCGGCTACATCAATCTCTTCTGTTGCACTTGCTGCACCAGGTGATGCAACTTACGGTGATATTTACCGAGCTCAAAATAATATCCACAATTTGACATCTCAAATTGAAAGTTTAGGCCATAATGTAAATACAAGTGTTGATGTTAATGCGGCCATTGCTCCTTCTGCTAAAGCAGCGGCATTAAATGCTAAAGTGAGCGATTTAAGATTACAACTGAGTGCTCTACAAACTCAACGCGCTGAATAAAATATTCATATTGTTTTATTAAAGACAGGTCAAAAATAGTTTTGACCTTTTTTAATGAAAATTAGATAAAACCTTGAGGCATTTTATGCATATTAAAACGGTTGTATTACTGATGTTTGCCTTAGTTATAAGCGCTAAGTCGTATGCTTCGGATTGTGTGAAATGCAATGAGGGGCTAATTAAAGATCGTGCTCAGCTAGAGCAGTTGGTTACAAAGTTAAAAAGTTTTGGTGTTCATGCTGATACTAGCGTAATGCATGGTTCAGATTCCTCTCGATTAGAAGAGCATGCTGTATTAGAAGCAAAGATTGTTCACTTTCAAAAGCAATTACACGAATTAGTGAAAGGTCCTCACCACCAATGAGGTTGCTCTAGTTATCTTTTATATCCGCTTCTTTTTCTGCTTCATGAACCCTATCAAAGTATTGCTGAGTTTGGTTTACAAACTCTGAGTCTTGTTTAGAAACATCTCGCTCTGCTCGTTTTAATAATCTTTCAGCTGATTTATCTTTTCCTTGGCTAAATTCCAATTTTGCTTTGTAGTTAAGTGCCAATGGAATGTTTTGAATACCTTGGTAAAAATCCATTTTGGCATGCCAAATTAGTTTGTTTTCATATAAATAGGGTTGTTGATTCTCCTGTGGCTTAGTCTTTGTTAATTCGGAATAAAGTGTCGAAAATATAATGTCCCTAGGTGCTAGATCTAGTATAGAGGTTGTGACAGCTAATGATTTGCTTGTTTGATTGTCTGCTTTCAGTGTTAAAGCAAGTAAGTAATTGGTAAAACGATTTTTTTGCGTTAACTTATTTAAATAGGTTAATGCTTTGTCAGGTGATTGATCTAGGTAGTATAAAAGGGCAAAAGCAAAGTTGCTTACGTCAGATTTTGGGATGGTTTGAGCTAAATACTGATAGGGATTATCAGCAAGCGTTGCTCGATAAGTGATAAGAGTTGCTCTAAAATAATCAAAATCACTGTTTTGTATATCTTCTAGAATACTTTTTTGTGGCTTTAATGAGAGTGAATCTGCCATGCGAGATTGAGGTAGTGGGTGGCTTGAAAGAAATTCCAATTGTGGGCGTCCATTTGAGGCTTTGGCCAGGGCGCTGAACAACTCTGTCATTCCTTGAGGGTTTAATCCTGCATCAACTAAGTATTGACGACCATTTCGATCTGCTTCTCGTTCTTGGCCTCGACTATAAGTGAGGGCGCCATTAACTTGATTTGCGATACCGCCTAGCCAGAGTGCGGCACTTGCATCCGCGCCTGCGCCAGCTAACGCTGCTGCCAATCCAGCGCCAATAAGTAGTAAATTCTTGCTTAGCTCTTCATTAGAGTTCTGTGTTTGTCTTTCGTAATGATTCAAATCTAGATGCGATACTTCATGAGCGAGGAGCCCATATAGCATGTCTTGATTTGTTATCATCTCCATGATGTCTGAATAGATAAATAAATGATTTCCGGGTATGACAAAGGCATTTGCTTGAGCACTATTAAGTAATGTCATCTCGATCATTTTATTCTCAAGCGACGTTTGTGGAAGAATTTTAGATAATGCATCCTTTAAATAATCGTAGGCAGGAGGGAAGTCGATAACGGCGCCACTTCCGTTGAGCATTCTAAACCAGTGCTGCCCTACGACATAACTTGGGTTGGACAAAGATCTTTCGTCTTTGGTCGCTGATAGGTTTGGCAGTTCAGAATGGGCTGGGTTTGAAAATCCTATTGAAAAAACAACCAGTAAGAGAGTGAACTTAGTTGTAACACCTGAAAATAGTCTCATAATATGGAAAATGTACTCATCTTGGAGATGCGGGTGGCGGTTATGAATGTTAGTGAGTATGACGTAATATTAGATGCAAGAGAAGATCGTTGTCCTATGCCTTTACTTAAAGCAAAAATGGCGTTGAGTAAAATGACGTCGGGTAATTGCCTTTGCGTTACTACAGAAGATGTTGGGTCGTTAAAAGATATCCCGCATTATATTAATATTGTTGGGCATACCCTGCTTAAGCAGGAAGAGAATGAGGGTGTTTTTACCTTTGTTGTTCAAAAAAAATAAACGGACACTATATGTTTAAGATCGTTGACTTGCTTATAAAGCGTTATTTTTCAAACGAAGAAGTGGTGGTGTTTTTGCTCTTGCTTGTTGCGACTCTTGTTGCTCTAGCATTTTGGGGGGGGATTTTAGCCCCTGTTATAATTGCCGTTGTGTTAGCGTTTTTGCTACAGGGTCTAGTGGATCGTTTGCAGCGATTAGGTGTTGGTCATAAGACTTCCGTTTTTACTGTGTTTCTAAGTTTTTTGGTCTGCTGCTCGGTTTTTATTGGATTCATGGTGCCTATTATTTGGCAGCAATCGGTAAGGTTTGTAAATGATCTTCCTCGTATGATTACCGGCATTCAGGGCGGTATTGAGCACTTCGCTCAAGGGCATTCTGAGCTTGTAAGTCAAAGTGCGGTGGATGAAGTTGTCAGTACGTTAGCGGCGGAGTTTACTAATATTGGACAATGGTTGGTGTCTTACTCCATTGCTAGTATTCCTTCATTGTTTTCATTACTTATTTACCTGGTGTTGGTTCCTTTGGTGATGTTCTTTTTGTTAAAAGATCAGAAACAAATTTTAAGTTACCTAACATCGTGGTTGCCCAAAGAACGTAAAATGATGCGTAATATCGCGAGTGAGATGAACGATCAGATAGCCAATTATATTCGTGGCAAATTTATCGAAATGCTTGTCGTAGGTGTTGTTTCTTATGTTGTCTTTGCGGTAATGGGTTTGCGCTATGCGGAATTGCTAGCCTTGTTAGTAGGTTTGTCAGTACTGATTCCGTACATTGGTGCAGCAGCTGTTACGGTTCCTGTTGTGCTCGTCGCTTATTATCAATATGGCACCGGAAACGACTTTATTTATCTGGTTGTGGCGTATTTAGTGGTGCAGGGATTAGACGGTAATGTATTAGTGCCTCTACTTTTCTCAGAGGCAGTCAATTTACACCCAGTTGCTATTATTGTTGCCGTATTGTTTTTTGGAGGGATTTGGGGATTCTGGGGGATATTTTTTGCGATTCCATTGGCAACATTGGTAAAAGCCATTATTAATGCCTGGCCTCGCCAAGACCAACTACCTATATTGTAGCCATGCACAGCGTTGTTTTAGAAAAAAGGCCTTAGTCAATGACTAGGGCCTTTTTGTTTTTATTGCCAGAGTGTGTTGTCTTGAGTCTTTATTTATCGCGTGACTATGGCTAATAATACGCTACAAGCAGGTAAAACAATTTGTTGATCTTTAATGTAACCAGTTGGAAGTGCTTCTGGAAGCGTTAAAGGTGACAGAGCTAAATCTGTCGACAAAATTTTAGTCTGCTCTGCGGTGTTGATCGCAATATAAAGAGATTGTCCTTCGTAAGTTCGTATAAATGAAAGTGTTGTTTCATCATCGTACACAAATTCTATATTGCCGTGAATCAGCTCTGGATGAGTACGACGCAGATGCAAGAAGTCACGATATGCATGCAGTACAGAAGATCGGTCGCCTTCTTGTTCAGATACGGCCAATGGTAAATGGTGCTCATTGACGGGTAACCAAGTTTTTGTGGATTGAGAAAAGCCACCAGATTCTGTGTTGCTCCAAGGCATCGGTGTCCGACAGCCGTCGCGCCCCTTAAAATCTGGCCAAAAGTTAATACCATAGGGATCTACAAGCTGATCATATTCTAGTTCCGCCTCTGGTAAGCCAAGCTCTTCGCCTTGATACAAGCAAATACTTCCCCGCAAAGAGAGCAGCATGATCATGAAAACCTTACTTTTATTGGCCGAACTGTGATCGCCACCCCAACGAGTAGCGACGCGTTCAACATCATGATTGCCTATCGACCAACAGGGCCAGCCGTCACCAAGTCCTGCTTCGATCGTTTCCATCGTATGGCGTATGTGTTGCATGGAAGAATCATGGGTTAATAGGTCGAAGGAGTAACACATGTGTAACTTGTCGTTGCCTTGGGTGTATTCTGCCATTGTTTTTAATGAAAAATCACAACCAATTTCACCCACAGTGGTTGTATTTGGATACTGGTTTAATAAGGTGCGCAGCCGTTGCAAGAAAGCAATGTTTTCAGGTTGTGATTTATCATAAAGATGTTGTTGGTAGGCATAAGGATTATCTAACCTAACGCCAATGCTACCTTCTACAATGACTTCTTTTGCTGGGTTGTCTTTTAACTCTATATCGTGGAAAAAGTAATTGGCGGTATCCAGCCGGAAACCATCTACGCCGCGTTTCAGCCAGAAATCAACTGTACCTAATATAGCATCGACAACCGCAGGGTTGTGGAAATTTAAGTCCGGCTGACTGGCTAAGAAGTTATGAAGATAATATTGCCTACGAGTGCTATCCCATTGCCAAGCAGGGCCGCCAAAAACAGATAGCCAATTGTTAGGTGCGGTACCATCAGGTTTAGCATCTGCCCAAATATACCAATCGGCTTTGTCATTCTCGTGACTTTTTCGAGACTCTTCAAACCAAGGGTGTTTGTCTGAGGTATGGTTTAGAACTTGGTCGATAACAACCTTAAGTCCATGATTGTGTGCCTTATCAATTAGAGCGTCAAAATCGCTAATGGTGCCAAAAATAGGATCGACGTCGCAATAATTTGAGACATCATAACCAAAATCTTTCATGGGAGAGGTGAAAAATGGCGACAGCCAAATCGCATCAACACCCAGAGAGGAAATATAATCAATTTTGTCTATTACTCCGGGTAAATCACCAACCCCATCGTTATTCGCATCATAAAAACTGCGGGGATAGACTTGGTAAATTACCGCACCACGCCACCAATTTTGATTGTTTTCCATATTGACCTCGTTAAAGCTAAAGCTAGCTGGCTAGCTAAATAATATGATGGTACATTCTCACTTTGATACAATATATTATGAACTTGTTGTATCTAAATAAGATAACTTTATTTATCACATCCTTTATTAATTATTAAACTTTGCTCTACTGTTAGCCATAGAGGAAAGTATCGCGTTGGAATTTTTATGTTTGAAGCTAAAGCCCGTCCTATTGCATGGCCTTTGTTTAGTTTTTACTTCTTTTTTTGCTGCCTAGTTGGCGTCATGATGCCCTATATTTCAATCTACTATAAGTCGATTGGATTGAGCGCGTCAGAAATAGGCCGTCTAATGTCTACTTTCACTCTGTCTGGCATATTAGTGCCACACTTTTGGGGTTGGTTAACAGCAAAAGTAGGTTTGCCTAAAAAAGTATTGCAGCTCGCTGTACTAGGCTGTTTTATTAGTGTCATTCCGTTTAACTGGAGCGATCAGTTTGAATCGCTGTGGTTAATAACTTGTACTATGGCACTTTTTTATTCGGCATTGATTCCGATGACGGACGCGTTAGCGGTTCGTAGTATTCGTAACTTAAATGTTCCCTATACGCGACTTCGTGTTGGCGGCTCAATCGGTTACGTAGTCGCGGTTGCGAGTACCGGCTTTTTGATTGGGCACTTTGGTCCCAGTGTCGTTATCCCGGTTATGTGTAGTTATTTGTTATTAGCACTGATAACAACGTTTTTTATTAAAGAACAGATTTATGTTGTTAGTCAGGCGAAAGAAAGTACTTCATTTATTTCTTTGTTGCGCACAAAAGAAGCCATGCTGTTTTTTACGCTGGCCTTCTTGTCTTATATGTCCCACGCGCCTTTTAATGTTTTCTTTGCCGTTCATCTTGAAAATGCCGGATACAGTGGTCAGCAGATTGGTTTATTAATTGCGTTTGGCGTTATTATGGAAATTATTTTATTTCTATTTTGCGGTAACTTAGTTAAAAAGTTCCATCTACTTCATATTATGATCTTGTGTTTTGTTTGCGGGGCTATTCGTTGGTTCTTAGTAGGGTGGTTTGCCAGTATTCTTTGGGTATTAGTACTGACTCAACTGTTTCACTGCGTCACTTTCGCGTTGTTTCATATGGTCTCAATTGAATGGGTTCGTGGGTTGTTTCCTGAGCGATATGCAAGCCAAGGCCAAGCAATGTACAGTGCGTTTGCCATCGGTTTAGGCGGTGGGCTTGGTATGGTTGGCTCTGGCTATTTATGGGAATGGCTTGGTGATGCGTGGGTTTTTACCATCGCATCTTGTATTAGTCTTTTGGCCTTGCTTATTTTGTGGGCGAGTCAGTATCGCCGTTGAAGCTTTCTTGTTTCAGCAATTCAATGAAAACAAGCGCCGCTCGGCTTAACGTTCTTTGTTTGTGATGAATAACCCCTAAGCGTCTTTCGACGTTTAGGTCAGGGTGATTAAGTACAACGAGCTTATCGTCAACAAGCGTTGATGGCAGTAATGACCAGCCCCAGCCTATGCTAACCAGCATGGCTAATGTTTCTAGATTATTCGTATTCATTCTAACGAGCGGTTTTAAGCCTTGCTTGCCAAAGACTTGCTCGGCTATTTGTCGTGTAAAGGTGTTTTCATTCGGCAATACGCAAGGGTGTTTTGCGAGTTCAATAAGGTCTAGATTGCTGACTTTGGCTAATGGGTGATCCCGACTCACGACACAAGTTAGCGGATCTGACCAAATAGGGATAGATTCTATTAGATGGTCATCTTTGTTAGACAGAGTGATGATGCCGATTTCTACATCGCCTTTTAGTACTTGCTGGTAAGCATCTTCTGATTGAGTGAAGTCAATATCCAGCTGCGCTAGTGGATAATTAATTTGGAACTTTTTTAATATATTAGGTAAACGTCTCAGTCCAATATGGTGACTGGTGGCGATGCCTAGTTCACCGCTTATCCCTTCTGTTTGCAATGTCATGCTGTGTTGGATGTCTTTTATATCATTGGCTATTTGCTTAGCTTTCGGCAATAAGCGGATTCCAGCCTCAGTTAAAACAATTTGACGGCCAATTCGGTCGAATAGACGCACACCGAGTGAGCTTTCCAGCGCGGCGATACGCTTGCTGATCGCGGGTTGAGTAACAAATAGGCGCAGAGCGGCTTCTGAAAAAGAGTTGGTTTCAGCGACTTTTATAAAGGTGAGTAGTTCTGCTATGTCCATCATTCCAAAAAATTATCCAAAATATGAAAAATATGAATTTGAGTTATTTAAGCCAAAGTTTTAGGATAGCGCAATAGGTTATTTAGGAGAGAAGCTATGTCAGGTAAAACCCTTTACGACAAGTTGTGGAACAGCCACCTTGTTCAGCAACGCGATGATGGTAGTGCATTGATTTATATCGATCTGCAATTACTCCATGAAGTGACGTCTCCACAAGCATTTGAAGGCTTAAGGCTAGCAGGGCGTAAGCCTTGGCGAGTGTCGTCAAGTCTAGCGACGCCAGACCATAATGTACCCACTACGCGAAAAGAACGTATTGATGGCGTGGATGGTATTGAAGATCCAGTATCAAAAATCCAAGTAACCACCTTGGACGATAACTGTAATGAGTTCGGCATTACCGAATTCAATATGAAAGACATTCGCCAAGGAATCGTACACGTTGTTGGGCCAGAACAAGGTGCAACGCTTCCTGGGATGACGGTTGTTTGTGGGGATTCCCATACCTCAACGCACGGTGCTTTTGGTGCATTGGCGCATGGTATTGGCACCTCTGAAGTAGAACATGTATTAGCCACTCAGTGTTTGGTGCAAAAGAAAAGCCGAAATATGTTGGTACGCGTCGATGGTGAGTTGTCACCATGGGTTTCTGCCAAAGACGTTGTGTTGGCGATTATCGGTGCGATTGGTACCGCTGGTGGTACGGGTTACGCGATTGAATTTGGCGGCACTGGTATTCAGTCTTTGTCTATGGAAGGTCGAATGACCGTCTGTAACATGGCGATTGAAGCGGGCGCTCGTGTGGGTTTGATCGCGGTGGATGACACTACGATTGACTATGTGAAAGGTCGCCCTTATGCGCCAAAAGGCGAGCATTGGGACATGGCGGTAAAAGCGTGGAGTGACTTGGTGTCTGATAAAGACGCTCAGTTTGATGAAGTCGTCGTCTTAAAATCAGAAGACATCAAGCCACAAGTGACTTGGGGAACCTCACCTGAAATGGTGATTGCCATTGATGAACCGATTCCTCGTGCTGAAGATCAAACCGATCCAGTGAAAAAAGAAGGCTACGCTCGAGCTTGGAAATACATGGGGCTTGAAGGCAAAACGACGCTAGCAGAAGTGACGCTAGATCGTGTCTTTATTGGTTCTTGTACTAACTCTCGAATTGAAGATTTGCGCATCGCCGCCGACGTCGTGAAGGGTCGTAAAGTCGCTTCTAGCTTGAAGCAAGCGATTGTAGTACCCGGTTCTGGTTTGGTAAAAGCGCAAGCAGAAAAAGAAGGGCTGCACACTATTTTTGAAGCCGCAGGCTTAGAATGGCGTGAGCCAGGTTGTTCTATGTGTTTGGCAATGAACGCGGATAAATTGGGCGCCGGCGAGCATTGTGCGTCTACTTCTAACCGTAACTTCGAAGGGCGCCAAGGTTTTGGCGGACGTACACACCTAGTGAGCCCTGCGATGGCAGCGGCCGCCGCGATTGCGGGTCACTTTGTTGATGTAAACGAGTTTGTCAAACACTAGGAGTTCTCTCTAGAAGAGAAGGAGAATATATATGCGTCCTTTTACGAAACACACAGGGTTAGCCGCGCCGTTGGATTTGGCTAACGTTGATACTGACATGATCATTCCAAAGCAGTTCTTGAAATCCATCAAGCGTACTGGCTTTGGCAAAAATTTATTTGATGAACTTCGCTATGAAGACGAAGGTCAGCCTGACCAAGAATGTACTGGTCGTCCTATTCGTGAAGACTTTGTGTTAAACCAAGCTCGTTACCAAGGGGCGAGTGTGCTGCTAGCACGCCAGAACTTTGGCTGTGGTTCGAGCCGTGAGCACGCGCCTTGGGCGTTGGATGATTATGGATTTCGCTCTGTCATTGCACCAAGTTTTGCGGATATTTTTTATAACAACTGTTTTAAAAATGGCTTGTTACCGATTGTTTTAGCACCAGAAGAAATTGACCAGTTGTTTGCTGAAGTAACGGCTAAAGAAGGCGCTGAGGTCATTGTTGATCTTGATGCCCAAACGGTGACATCGCCATCTGGCGAGGTGTTTGAGTTTCTAGTTGATACTTTCCGCAAACATTGTTTGTTGAACGGTTTGGACGACATTGGCTTAACGCTACAACAAGAAGACAGTATTCATCGTTTTGAAGAAAAACGCATGGCGGCAGCACCGTGGTTGTTCTTGTCTCGCGGGCAATAAGTTTAAGCGCCATTGCTGATTGTAAAACGTTAATGATCACTTATTTATGCTAGTGGTTTGGTAATATAGCCAAATCATTAGTGTCCCAAATAAAAGTATATAGGATTAAGTCATGTCTAAAAAAGTGTTGGTATTGCCGGGTGACGGCATTGGTCCTGAAATTGTCGCTCAAGCGGTTCGTGTTCTTGATTTGGTCAATACCCAGTTTAACTTGGGGATTACCCACGAGAGTGCTTTAGTGGGTGGATCTGCATACGATGAGACTGGCTCGCCATTGCCTGAAGCAACGTTGACGAAAGCGAAAGCGGCAGACGCTATTTTGCTTGGCGCAGTCGGTGGTCCAAAATGGGATGGCCTAGATATGGCGGTTCGTCCAGAAAAAGGCCTGTTGGGTTTACGCTCTAACTTGGAGCTTTTCTCTAACCTTCGTCCTGCGATTCTTTACCCTCAGTTAGCAGACGCTTCCAGTTTGAAACCTGAAATTGTCGCGGGCTTGGATATCTTAATTGTTCGTGAATTAACTGGCGGTATTTATTTCGGCCAGCCACGAGGCATTCGTACCTTAGAAAATGGCGAGCGCCAAGGTTTTAATACTTACGTTTACAGTGAATCCGAGATTCGTCGTATTGGTCGTTCTGCTTTTGAAGCCGCTCGTCAGCGTGGCAAGCGCGTTTGTTCTATTGATAAATCCAATGTGCTTGAAGTAACGGTTCTTTGGAAAGAAGTCATGGAAGAAGTGGCCAAAGAGTATCCTGATGTCGAATTGACTCACATGCTAGTAGATAATGCTGCGATGCAGCTTGTTCGTGCCCCAAAACAGTTTGATGTAATGGTTACTGGCAACATGTTTGGTGATATTCTATCTGACGCAGCGGCAATGCTAACGGGCTCTATTGGCATGCTACCTTCTGCCTCTTTGAATGCAGAAGGTCGTGGTATGTATGAGCCTTGTCATGGTTCTGCACCAGATATCGCAGGCCAAGGTATCGCTAACCCTCTGGCAACGATTTTATCTGTTGCCATGATGTTACGTTATTCTTTAGACGCTAAAGAAGCCGCTAATGCGATTGAAGCCGCGGTTAGTCGAGTTCTTGATCAAGGCTTAAGAACCGCTGATATCGCTTCTCAAGATTCACAAACAGTTACTACGCAAGCCATGGGCGACGCGGTATTGGCTGCATTAGAAGCAGTACTTAAAGCCTAGTCATAATGACTGGGTGTTAACTCGGGATATTGCTCTTGGTATGAGTGACCCCACAAAAAAAGGTAGAGATAACCATGTCAAAACACACTGTAGGTTTAGTCGGCTGGCGCGGAATGGTTGGTTCCGTGTTGATGCAACGTATGCGAGAAGAAAAAGATTTTGATCACATTGATCCGATTTTTTTCACCACCTCTCAAACGGGGCAAAAAGGGCCAGAAATTGGTAAAGATATTCCATTACTTCAAGATGCGAATGATATTGAAACATTGAAGAAAATGGACATTATTATTACCTGCCAAGGCGGGGATTATACCAAGGCTATTTACCCTCAGTTGCGTAATGCAGGTTGGAAGGGTTACTGGATCGATGCGGCGTCTTCGCTGCGCATGGACAAAGACGCAATCATTGTCTTGGATCCAGTCAACCAAAACGTCATCAAGCAAGGCTTAAAAGATGGCGTAAAAACTTTTGTGGGCGGTAACTGTACCGTTAGTTTGATGCTGTTGGCATTGGGTGGGTTGTTCGAAAAAGGCCACATTGAGTGGATGACGTCGATGACTTACCAAGCGGCTTCTGGCGGCGGTGCACGTCATATGCGTGAATTGATCAATCAAATGGGCATGTTGCACAGCTCTGTTGCGACAGAGCTTGCTGATCCAGCAAGTGCCATTTTGGACATCGACCGCAAAGTGGCGGAGCAAATGCGCTCTAATACCATGCCGGTGGATCAGTTTGGGGTGCCTCTAGCGGGTTCTTTGATTCCATACATTGATTCGCAACTTGATAACGGTCAAAGCCGTGAAGAGTGGAAAGCGCAAGCTGAAACAAACAAGATCCTTGGCAATACAGGTTCTATTATTCCAGTGGATGGTTTGTGTGTCCGTATCGGCTCTATGCGTTGCCATAGCCAAGCGTTTACGATTAAGTTGAATCAGGATATCCCGCTAGCTGATATCGAAGGCATGCTTGCTCAGCACAATGATTGGGTGAGTGTGGTGCCGAATGATAAGCAAGCGACGGTTGAGCGTTTAACACCAACTGCCGCTACTGGTACTCTGAATATTCCTGTAGGACGCATTCGTAAGCTCAATATGGGGCCAGAGTACATCAGTGCCTTCTCTGTTGGTGATCAGCTTTTGTGGGGTGCCGCTGAGCCGTTACGTCGCATGTTGCGCATTCTTCTAGATGCTTAATAGGCTCTAAATAGAGAATTATTAGAAAACGCTGCCGAAAGGTGGCGTTTTTTTTTACTTTTTAGCTACACTATAAGAATGCTTTAAACGGCGATTAGGTAGTAAGTGGTTGCCAAAAAAGTGGTGAGAATTTTTTTTATTTCTATTTAGTTGTTTGTTTTTTAAGCTAAAAATCGTATTTTTTTAAGTTTTACACGTTTTTAATCAAACTTATTAAAGTATTTACAATTTTAGGATTGAAATTAGGTTCATTAGTCCATAGGTTATTAGTATGTACAAAACAGGAGAGGGTAGAAAATAAGTTCATAAAATAATTTTCAAAAAACGAAAGGAAATTCTCTATGTATACATTGAATATTAGCGGTCATCACGTTCAATCTGGTGAAGAAGTACAAGAGCTAGTGAAAGAAAGAATGGATCATTTGGCGAGGGTTAATGATCAAATTACCAGTATAAAGGTGATTTTAAATACAGAGAAACATGGGATTCATGAATTAATAGTAGAAGCCAGTGTTCATATACCTGGTCATGACCTATTTGCTACCGTTAAAACGGACAAACAATTAAAACCAGCAGTAGACTTACTGGTGGGTAAATTAGAGAAACAGCTTGTTAAATATAAAGCGAAACACGAAGGTCGTCAGCAAAAAATCAATGCTAAAGACGTTGAGAGTCATGTAGAGAGAGAAGAGCAAGCAGAATTTGACGAGCTTGTAGAGCGTGAAGTTATCTAATTACTTGGGCAAGGAAAAGAGTTAAAGAGAGTAGCCTCGCAGTCGCGGGGCTTTTTTATGTCTGTATTTTATTGACTAAGAAGTTATGGGATGCGGTAAAGGTAAGGCAATAAAAAAAGCTTACAAATAATATAATTTGTAAGCTTTTATAGCAGCCTTAAGGCTGTTTTATAGCTTGACTGGCGTCAAGCATCAAGCATCAAACAACACTAAAAGTCTCGCTGTTTGATGCTGAGTGCTAGACGTTGCTCACTGGTATAAACTCAACCGGTGCTGTTGTCATCGGATCAAGTGGTGGCGCGAAGTCTGTCAGCTTGATGCCATCGACTGCTTCTTTGTACTCTTCGATAGTAGGGAAGCGACCTAGCATAGTAGAAAGAACAACGACTGGTGTTGAGCCTAGTAGTGATTCACCTTTCTTCTCTGCCGTATCCGCTACCACACGACCTTGGAACAAGCGTGTAGATGTTGCGATAACCGTGTCACCAGGTTCTGCTTTTTCTTGGTTACCCATACATAAGTTACAGCCAGGGCGTTCCAAGTACATGATGTTTTCGTATTTAGTACGTGCTGATTTTTTTGGGTTTGTATCGTCAAATTCAAAACCGGAATACTTTTGTAGGATCTCCCAATCGCCTTCAGCTTTGAGCTCATCAACAATATTGTATGTTGGTGGCGCAACAACTAATGGCGCTTTAAACTCGATATTTTTACCTTGTTTTTCTAGGTTACGTAACATTTGAGCGATAATTTGCATGTCGCCTTTATGTACCATACAAGAGCCAACAAAGCCTAAATCAACTGGTTTAGATTTGTAGAAAGAAACAGGGCGGATCACATCATGAGTATAACGTTTAGAGACATCATCGTTATTAACATCTGGATCGGCAATCATTGGTTCGTCAAGTTGGTCTAGATCGACAACCACTTCAGCGAAGTATTTTGCATTGCTGTCTGGTGCTAGAGCAGGAATTTCACCAGATTTTATTTCTGCAATGCGTTTGTCAGCCAATTTAATTAAACCATGAAGTGTTTGAACATGGTTTTCCATGCCTTTATCGATCATGATTTGGATGCGGCTCTTAGCAATTTCTAAAGACTCAATCAGAGTTTCATCTTGAGAAATACAAATAGACGCTTTGGCCTTCATTTCGGCTGTCCAGTCTGTAAACGTGAACGCTTGGTCAGCTAGCAAAGTACCTATGTGTACTTCGATTACGCGGCCTTGGAATACGTTGTCGCCAAACTGTTTAAGCATTTGCGCTTGTGTAGAGTGAACAACATCACGGAAGTCCATGTGGTGCTTAAGTGTGCCTTTAAAGGTTACTTTAACAGACTCAGGGATAGGCATTGTTGCTTCGCCTGTCGCAAGTGCAAGACCTACTGTTCCAGAGTCAGCGCCGAAGGCAACACCTTTAGACATACGAGTGTGTGAGTCACCACCGATAATGATGGCCCAGTCAGAAACAGTGATGTCATTCAATACTTTATGAATAACGTCTGTCATTGGTGGGTAAACACCTTTAGGGTCACGAGCGGTGATCAAGCCAAAGTTATTCATAAACTGCATAAGTTTAGGGATGTTAGCTTGTGCTTTAGAATCCCAAACAGACGCTGTGTGACAGCCTGATTGGTATGCGCCATCAACGATAGGAGAGATAACCGTTGCCGCCATAGATTCAAGTTCTTGAGATGTCATCAAGCCAGTCGTATCTTGAGAACCTACGATGTTAACTTGTACGCGAACGTCAGAACCGGCATGCAATGCTGCTTTAGATTTAACGCCAACTGCGTTTTTGTTAAAGATTTTTTCTACGGCAGTCAGGCCTTGGCCCTCATGCGAAATTTCTTTAGACAATGCGTAAACAGCTTTTGGTTCAACGCCGAGTGTTTCAGCGGCAAAGTTTTGTAGTTTTTTACCAAATACGATGGCATAAGAACTACCGGCTTTCATGAACTCAACTTTCTGAGCGTTAAATGCATCAGAAACATCAACTAGCTCTTTGTCGCCGTTGTACAGTTTTTTCTCTTTGGTGTTGATCGTTAAGATCGTACCTGTTTCCACTGAGTAGGCTTGCTCTAATACGAAGTCGCCGTTGTCATCTTTAACAGGTTTTCCATCAGCATCGATTTTCTTAACCCAGTTTTTAAGGTCAAGACCGATACCGCCAGTAACGCCAACGGTTGTTAGGAAGATAGGCGAGATGCCATTTGTTCCAGCAACAACAGGGGCAAAGTTTACAAAGGGTACATAAGGGCTAGCTTGTTGGCCGGCCCAAAGAGCAACGTTGTTAACCCCAGACATGCGTGATGAACCAACGCCCATAGTGCCTTTTTCAGCAATCAGCATGACTTTTTTGCCAGGGTGCTGTTTTTGTAGGGCTTGAATTTCTTTTTGCGCTTCAGGGCTGATCATACATTTGCCATGAAGTTCGCGGTCAGCACGAGAGTGTGCTTGGTTGCCAGGAGAAAGAAGGTCAGTAGAGATGTCGCCTTCGCCTGCAATGTAAGTGACAACGTCAATTTTTTCGTCAATATCAGGAAGCTTAGTGAAAAACTCAGCTTGTGAGTAGCTCTCTAGTATTTCTTTGGAGATCTTATTACCCGCTTCATAAGCAGTTTTAAGACGTTCCATATCCGCTTCGTATAAGAATACTTGCGTTTTTAGGACAGCAGCGGCTTGTTCAGCAATGGATAGATCATCAGATAAAGCGATGTCTAACAGTACTTCAACAGAAGGACCGCCTTTCATGTGAGACAAAAGCTCAAAAGCAAATGTTGGCGTAATTTCAGCAACAACAGATTCGCCTAGAATAATTTCTTTTAGAAATTTAGCTTTTACAACCGCTGCGCTTGTTGTGCCAGGTAGCGTGTTATAAATAAAGAAATTAAGAGAGTCTTTGCGGTGTTCGTGATCAGCGTCTTTAATTTGAGCAATTATCTCTGCCAATAATTCACCGCCATCAATTGGCTTTGGGTGTAAGTCTTGACCTTTTCGATCTTCAATTTCTTGTAAGTAATCTAAATACAGGCTCATTTAATACCTCTGAACATTAAGTCACAAAATAATGTGATGTGCTAAAAATTAGAGCTGTTATAGATCTAATTTCATAAAAAAAACATACATGTTTGATCCGGCCATAATATAGGAAAAACAGAACTAAGGGTTGTTATGCGCCATAACAATTTTGAATAGGTGCCATTTAGCGGAATTATTCTGATTTGAGCAAAGGGAAGGAAATTTATGTAATCTGCCTTTTTGTTGGCTACATAGTATTGTGCGAATTCAACGCTCAAATCCAATATTTATGCGAAGAAAGGGGGGGGATTTAGTCCCCCCAAGAGAAGATTTCTAATGGCTTGTATTGGAAGGAATTATGCGAACAACTCGAAACCCCCAGTTACTGGCTTTTAGATTGGGCTCTGCACGGTAGCGAGTAGAACTTCGGCCAACTCTAGGAATGTCAAACCATGATCCGCCTCGAATAACTCGGCTTTTGCACTGATCAGAAAGCCATATTTGGTTTTTCGTTGGGGCGCCTTTGTATGAATCATGATAACAATCTTCCACCCATTCAGCGACATTGCCATGCATGTCGTATAAGCCTAGTGGGTTGCTTGCTTGGCTGCCAACAGGGGCCGTCGACACGCCATCCCATTGGCTGCCGCAGCTATCGCATACGCTGTACCCTGGTTTTACAGAGTTCCCATACCAAAATGCTGTATTTGAGTTGGCGCGTGCCGAATATTCCCACTCAATTTCTGTCGGCAACCGATATACTTGATTGGTTTGGTCAGATAGCCAAGAGGTATAGGCTTTGGCGTCGTACCAACTAACGTTTATTACCGGCCTGTTGCCTCGTCCCCAACCATTATCTGCTGGAATTTTGCGTCCAGTTGCCTTGGCAAATCGATCATATTGGTCGAAGGTGACCTCGTACTTGCTTATGTAAAAACCATGAGGAATATCGACTTCATGAACAGGTATTTCATTGTCGTCGCCCAAATGATGCTGATCGCCCATTTTAAATTTAGAAGGTGCAATTTTTTCTATTTTAGGTGCCTTACCGCCTGACTTTAGAGGTTCTTCAAGAACTTGTGGAAGAGCTTCAAAGATTTTCTTCTCGATTTGTTTTTGCTGCTCTTGAGTTGGAACCTGTGTCAGTTGTTGTGGCGGTGGGGTGTCTTCTGGCCAGAGTGAAATGGCGGCTAAAGTGATGCCGGCAATTAAAATACTTAATCCAGCATATAGCTTGCGGTGAGAACGAAAGTCCAATAAGCCTTTGGTTTTCTTTGTTTCCAGCTGTTCTGGCCTATAGAGGTTGGCACGCAGTGCTCTTATAACCTCAACTAACGATTTTGGTCTATGGCGCTCTTGGCTTCTACTCCATTTTTTTAATTTCTTCCAAGTACTGTTGCTCAGATAGGGGTGAGAGCTAGGCAATCCACTTTTCATGTCTTTATCGAGAATGGATTCGCCAAGTAAGGCGGCCATTAAAATACGCATAAAAGCGAAACGATCCGAAGCCGGTGTGCGCTTTTGAACTCTACGTTGGTATTCTGGTGGAAAAAGACGGGGGTCTAATTCTTGCTCGGTGATTCTTTGCATCCAGTGATGGGCGCCTAAGCCTGTCATGACACCAATCCCATTTACCACCTGGATGGCATTAAGATCTAGATGGCCGTGAAAAAGTTCTTTTGCGTGTATTTGATCTAAAGCTTTAGCGATCGTATCTAATAAGCCAATGACGACATTAAGTGGGGCGCCGTCTGGGTATTTACCTAAGAAGCTATAAAGGTTTTCTCCTCCGCACACAGCAGAACATGAAAATACCCATAATTTAGAATAAAAAGGTGGGTAATTGGGGGTGATCGCTTGGTGTTTAATGCCGACGTATTTTCGTGAGTTTTGTAAAAAGTCTTCTACCTTTCCTTTGCTTGGCTCGTAAAAACGGATAACAAAAGATCTTCCTCCATGATCTGCCACCCAAGCCGTGTTATTCATACTGGCTCGGTAATTTAGTATATAAGGGTCTAGCTCGACGCCAACATGTTGGCCAATTTTCAATTTATTTATGTCGTAGAATTCATTCATTACGAATTTGATATCCAAATCAAGACGTTGCTGCCTAAGTGACTAATAGAGAGTATAATCACGTTTTTTTAGATGAAAAGGTAGAGTAATGTTATCAGCGTATCCAGAGCTTGTTGATTTTCTTCCCTGTCGCTCCCCTGAAGCATGGGTGAATTGGGCGATTGAGAACCAAACCTTGCTTTTAAATGACCATGCTCATTGCGAGAAAAAAGCGGCATCAACAGCGATGAGTTTGATGTATCGTTATGTGGATCGTGATAATTTGCTTCATAAAATGTCTCGTTTGGCGCGTGAAGAGCTGCTTCACTTTGAGCAAGTTCATAAAATTATGCGCAAGCGTGGCATCGAGTATGATCATTTATCAGCGTCTCGTTATGCCGATGGCTTGCGTAAATACATTCGTACTCATGAGCCTGCTCGCCTTGTCGACACCATGATTGTGGGTGCTTTTGTTGAAGCGCGTTCTTGTGAGCGTTTTGCTGCTCTTGCTCCGCATTTGGATGAGGAGTTGTCTAAGTTTTATATTTCTCTATTAAAATCTGAAGCGCGTCATTTTGAAGATTATTTAGCGTTGGCTGAAGAATACGCCGGCGAGCCGATTGATGAGCGTATCGAGTTTTTTAGAGAGCATGAGCATAAACTGATTACTGAGCCTGATAAAGAGCTTCGTATGCACAGTGGACCGCCATCTTTGTCTATTTAAGTTTTTTTGCATGAAATAATGTAAATACCTTGTATTCCAATGAGGTAACTTTCTTATTAGCTGCTAGTATGATTATTATCAACTCAATAATGGAGGGGGTCATAATGGGTACGAAAACAAGTGATCAGTTACCAGATGTTACTTATTGGCTAGTGTTACAACTTGCCAATAACGAACAGGTCATCGATCTTAATAGTGCTTATAAAGGATCGACTGAATTGGATGTGCTCTACCAAATATTAACCAGTAAGGCGACACTGTATTGGTGGAAAAATTACAATATTGAGTTGAGTCTTGTAACGGTAAATAATGCATTTTTTCGTGCGATTGCCATTCTGCATGATCGCAATATAGAATTTGATCGGACTCGAAAAGGTGCTGCAACAGAGTGGGTAAAAGAATTATTGCATCTTTAATGTTTATATCAGGAAGCAGAGTTTAAAAAGCCGTTACGCGGATTCGTCGTAATGGCTTTTTTTTGCGAACAATGGGTGCTTAGTCGAGTGCTAGTGTGTGGACTTCTTTTAGTCCATTGAGGCCTTTTTCAATAAAACTCGAGACTTCGCTTTTTGCTTGGTAAAGTCGTTTATCATCTAAGGTCGCTAGCCAAATGTATTTATCCCAATCGCCCAGCACGCAGCGCGTGTAATTCTCATTGGAATGAAATGCCGGTCTGTGTGTGTGACCATGAATGACGACATCAGCATGGTTGTGTTTCAGAGAGTTTTGGACGCTACTTTCCGTAACATCCATTATTTCTTCAGACTTTTCCGCTGACATGCTTTTGCTGTCGTTACGCAGTTGCGCTGCCAAGGCCATTCTTTTTTCAAGCGGCATTGATAATATTTGCTGTTGCCATTCTGGTGTTCTAACCATGGTACGAAACTTTTGATACTCAAGATCTTCCTGACAATATTCGTCGCCATGAGTGAGTAAAATTGGGTGTGTTTTGGTGTTTATAAGAGTTTGCTCTTGCAGAAGCGTTGCCCCAACTCGTGCGCACCAAGTATCACCTATTAGAAAGTCTCGATTGCCATGAATGAAAAATAAACCAATACCAGAATCAGACAAGTGTCGAAGGCTTGCTTCGATTTGAATGTTCCATTCCGGTTGATAGTCGTCACCAATCCAGGCTTCATAGAAATCGCCAATGATATAAAGCTTAGCATCGCCGGTAGGGTGTTTTTCGCTAAGTTCGCCCATCATTTGAACAAACGCCCGGATCAAGTCCGGGCGTTTGTCACTAAGATGCAAATCTGAGATTAAATAACGAATCATTAGTCTTCGTTTTTAACTAATTCAGCGCTTTCAATAATAACATCGTCAGCAGGAACGTCTTGATGACCTGCTTTTGTTGTTGTTTTCACTTCTTTGATTTTGTTAACAATGTCCATACCGGCTGTTACTTTACCGAATACCGCGTAGCCCCAGCCATCAGACGTTTTGCTGCGATGGTTTAGGAAAGCGTTGTCTGCAATGTTGATAAAGAATTGTGCGGATGCAGAGTGAGGGTCCATAGTGCGAGCCATCGCCAATGTGCCGATTTCGTTTTTCAGGCCGTTGTCTGCTTCGTTTTCAATTTGCGCGCGTGTTTCTTTTTGGGTCATACCAGGCTCAAAACCGCCGCCTTGTACCATGAAACCGTTAATAACGCGGTGAAAGATAACGCCATCATAAAAACCAGAAGTGACATAGTCTTCAAAGTTTTTTGCTGTTTTAGGGGCTTTTTCGTAGTCAAGTTCAACGTGAATGTCGCCGTGGTTTGTGTGTAAAATGATCATTTTATATACCCTTAATGTTAGTAATATCAAAAAATGGCGTTATGGCGCCTAGTCAATGTTGAGCATTTTATGTGTTTGTAAGCTAAGACGCCACTGTGGATGTGATAAACAAAAATTTAGAGTGGCTTCTTGAGTATTAATAAGGGGTATTTGCCCTGAAGATAGATAGCTTTGATCCATAGGTTGTAAGTAAAAATGATCAAAATTTAATGTTTCAAATAATTCGGGTGGAAGGTGGTCTTGTGGGAAAACCAATTTCAATTCGTTACCTTGAGTGACTGTGAGTGGTTTGGTTGTTTTTGGACTGACGCAAATCCAATCGATACCGTGGGGCAGAGCTAGGGTGCCATTGGTTTCTATGGCGATGGTGTAACCATGAGCTTTCATTTCTGCTATTAATTCATCATCGAGTTGTAGGGCGGGTTCGCCGCCAGTGAAAACCACATATTTGTGTCCGTGTCCCGCAGGCCAGAGCGCATCGATATGACCTCTTAACGTCTGTGCTGTCTTGAATTTACCGCCATGTTGTCCATCTGTGCCTATAAAGTCCGTGTCACAAAATTGGCAATCGGATTTTGCACGGGTTTCTTCTTGGCCTGACCATAAATTACAGCCAGTAAAGCGGCAGAATAATGCAGGGCGGCCAGCGTGAGCGCCTTCTCCTTGTAAAGAGTAGAAAGCTTCTTTGATTGAATACATGTGTTGTGCCTTTTACATCTCGAAAAACAGTTCGAGGTAAGGTGGTCGCTTTAGTTGTTCATTGGGAATCTGTGGAACAGAAGCCAATCAAGACTAAATTGAATGAGTGCTTATCTTGGGTATGTCTATGCTGTACATGTCTATGCTTCGTATGACAATGGATCGATTTTTCCCTGCTCAGCAAAGGCTTCTAGTCTTTCGTTACAAGCGCCGCATTTTCCGCATGATTTTTCGCGACCGTTGTAGCAAGTCCAGGTATTGGCGTAATCCAAATTCATGGCTAAGCCAGCTTGTAATATTTCACCTTTAGACGCGTGTAAGAAAGGTGTGATTATCTCGACTGATTGATAATTGGCAATTTTAGCGACGGCGTTCATCGCTTCGACAAATTCAGGGCGACAATCTGGGTAAATATGGTGGTCGCCAGAATGTGCGCCGTAATATACCTTGCCTGACTCTAAAGACACTGCGTAAGCAATCGCCATGGAAAGCAGTACCATGTTGCGATTGGGTACCACGGTGGATTTCATACTCTCATTTTCGTAATGGCCTTCTGGTATATCGACATCACTGGTAAGTGACGAGCCTGCCATTAGGCTGTTTATCGCGGTAATATCGACAACTTTATGTGGGATGTTCAAGTTGTTGCAGACTTCTGCGGCAACAAGGAGCTCTTTGCTGTGCTTTTGTCCGTAATTAAAAGACAACGCGTATACGTCCAGACCTTGTTGGATTGCAGTGTGCAATACGGTAAATGAGTCCATTCCTCCGGAATACACCACTACGGCTTTTTCTGACATTTTACTCTCCTTAAATAATAGCTTCGATTTGAAGGGAGCAAATTGTAGCAGATATAAATGAAAGGCTAACCAGAATGAGACGCATTGATTTTATATGTAAAAATCGATAATTTAGGCCGCCCAGTTATTATCATTGTTCAAAATGGCTTACTCATTTTTTAGGTAGGTAAAGCTAAAAGGAAGTTTATGAGTACATTTAAGGAAATGCGTCGTGGTGCTGTTGTGTCGGTTCCTATGATTGTCGGTGGTATTCCATTTGGGTTGTTGTTTGGTTCCTTGGCGTCTAGCTATGGTTTGAGCCCTTGGTTTGCGATTGCTATGTCTTCTATTGTTTTTGCTGGGTCGGCGCAGTTTGTGGCAATTGGGCTGATTTCTATTCATGCGCCTTTATGGGTCATTGTGTCGACTACCTTTATTGTCAATTTAAGGCACCTTTTGTATGCCGCAGATATGGTGAAATACGTAAAACACTTGCCGATGAAATTGCGCATTATTATGGGCTTTGGCCTGATAGATGAAACCTATGCAGCGGTTCGTCCGCTTTATGGTATGGGTGTCGTTGATGAGAAAACTGGGCACAAAGCGTATTTGGGGTCGTTTTTATCCTTTTACGTTATGTGGAATATCACCACTGTACTGGGGGTTGTTTCGGGTGAGTTGATCCCTGGAATGAGTGATTGGGGGCTTGAATTTGCCATGGTCGCGACGTTTATCAGTATCATTACGCCGTATTTAAAAACGATGCCATTTTGGTTTGCTATGATAAGCGCGGGTGTGGCGTCTGTTGTTTTAGTGGATTTGCCTAATAATCTCGGCTTGTTAGTGTCGGCCGTGATTGCAGTGTCTGTTGGTTATTTCAGCGATGCAGCGCTCAATAAAAACAAGCCTCCCATGGCGGAATCATCAGTAGGAGGTCAGTCATGACAGTGACAGAGTCGGTGTTGGTGATTGCTGGTATGTTCATCGTTACTTTCGGTGTGCGTTTTGTGTTGTTTGCTCGAGCGCATAAAGTTGTTATGCCAGTGTTTTTAGATCGTGCATTAAAATTCGTGCCAGTGGCGGTGCTGACATCGATTATTGCTCCTATGATTTTTGTTTCTAATCATCAGCTAAATACCTCATTTAACAATCCATGGTTACTGGGTGCCTTTGCCGCATTTTTGGTCGGTTTATGGAAGCAACAGCAATTGCTCACGATTGTGGTCGGTGTTGTGGTGTTTTTTGTGGCGAAATATGTTTTTTCGTAAAGGATTTTTGCGCTCTCTAATATCACTATGAAAGCGAAATCGGATATACTTGTTTATCAAAGTAACAATACTGTTATAAGAAATTTTATCGGGACTTACATCAACCATGTCAGAAACGTCGAAACCAGGTAATTTCATTACCCAAATCATTGATAAAGATAACGAATCAGGTAAACACAATGGTGTTGTTATGACGCGCTTCCCACCTGAACCGAATGGCTACCTACACATCGGTCATGCAAAATCTATTTGCCTAAATTTCGGTATAGCTCAGCGTTACAATGGTCAGTGTAATCTTCGTTTTGACGACACCAATCCTGAAAAGGAAAGTGTTGAGTACATTGAATCCATTAAACGTGACGTCGAATGGCTAGGGTTTGAATGGAAAGATGAGCCGAAATTTGCTTCTGATTATTTTCAGGCGCTTTATGATTTTGCGGTTCAGCTGATTGGAATGGGCAAGGCGTATGTGTGTGAGCTAAATGGCGAGCAAATGCGCGAATATCGTGGCACATTGAAAGAGCCAGGTAAAAACAGCCCTTATCGAGATCGTTCTGTTGAAGAAAACCTTGCCTTGTTTGCAGACATGAAAGATGGCAAGTACAAAGATGGTGAAGTGGTTCTGCGCGCTAAAATTGATATGGCGAGCCCGAACATGAACCTACGTGATCCTATTATTTATCGAGTGCGTCACGTGCATCACCACCAAACGGGTGATCAGTGGTGCGTTTACCCAATGTACGATTTTACTCACTGTTTGTCTGATGCATTAGAAAACATCACGCACTCTATTTGTACACTAGAGTTCCAAGATCATCGTCCATTGTACGATTGGGTACTGGATACGTTAGGTACGGCGCATCCGCAGCAAATTGAATTTGCACGCTTAAACCTTAACTACACGGTGACCAGTAAGCGTAAATTGAAACAACTTGTTGACGAGAAGCATGTACACGGTTGGGATGATCCGCGTATGCCAACGATTTCTGGCTTGCGTCGTCGTGGTTATACCGCCTTGTCAATCCGTAATTTCTGTGAGCGTATTGGTGTGACTCGATCTGACGGTATTGTCGATATGGGCATGCTAGAGCACGCTATCCGTGAAGATCTGGATGCGAATGCAGGTCGTGCTATGGCGGTGCTAAACCCGATTAAAGTAACGCTGACTAACTACCCAGAAGACAAAGAAGAAATCTTCACGGTGAACAATCACCCGAAAAATGAAGACGCAGGTCAGCGTAAAGTGCCATTTAGTAAAACGCTTTACATTGATGCGGCTGACTTTGCTGAAGAGCCGCCTCGTAAGTGGAAGCGTTTGACTCTAGAAGGTGCGGTTCGTTTGCGCGGTGGTTATGTGATCACTTGTGATGAAGCGATTAAGAACGATGCGGGTGAAGTCGTTGAGTTGTTGTGTCGTTATGACGAAAACACCTTGGGTGTGAACCCTGAGGGTTACAAGCCAAAAGGCGTTATCCATTGGGTAAGTGCGCAACATGCCGTTGATGCTACCGTGAATTTGTACGATCGCTTGTTCAATCATGAAGCACCAGACGCAAATCACGAAGACAAAACCTTCTTAGATTTTATCAATACTGAGTCTTTGACTGTGTTAACGAATGCGAAAGTTGAACCTTCTTTGTTGGATTCTGAAAAAGGCCAAGGCTTTCAGTTCGAGCGTGAAGGGTATTTCTGTCGTGATCTAAAAGAAGATGGCGTGGTCTTTAACCGCACTGTAACGTTGCGGGATTCTTGGGCAAAAATTGAAGCGAAAGGGAAATAATAGAGATGTTGAAGATTTACAACACCCTGAGTGGGAAGAAAGAAATTTTCAAGCCAATAGAAGAAGGCAAAGTTGGTATGTACGTTTGTGGTAACACAGTGTACGACTACTGCCATATTGGTCATGCTCGAGCCATGATTTCCTTTGATATTATTTCACGTTTCATTCGTCACTTAGGGTACGAATTGAACTATGTGCGCAACATTACGGATGTGGATGACAAGATCATCAAGCGTGCTGAAGAAAATAACGAGTCAACTCAGGCGTTGACTGAGCGAATGATTGCGGCGCAACGTGAAGACGAATTGCGCCTTGGCAATAAAATGCCAGATCGTGAGCCTAAAGCCACAGAATTCATGCAAGAAATAATCGACATGATTCAAGTGCTTATTGAAAAAGGTTTTGCGTATCATGGTGCTTCTGGTGATGTGTATTACCGTACGTCTGCCTTTAAAGATTATGGCAAGCTAAATAATCGCAAGCTTGAAGACATGCTAGCGGGCGCGCGCATTGATGTTGAAGTGGCCAAAGAGCACCCAGCGGATTTCGTTTTGTGGAAGCAAGCGAAAGCAGGAGAAGTATCGTGGTCATCGCCTTGGGGTGAAGGGCGTCCTGGTTGGCACATTGAGTGTTCTGCTATGTCGACAAACTGCCTAGGCAGTCATTTTGATATTCATGGTGGTGGTCCAGATCTTAAATTTCCGCATCATGAAAACGAAATTGCTCAGTCCGAAGCGGCAACCGGTAAGGAATACGTGAATTACTGGATGCATTGTGGTGCGGTTCGAGTCAACAATGAAAAAATGTCTAAATCGTTAGGCAACTTTTTCACCGTACGCGATGTGTTGGCTAAGTACAATCCTGAAGTGGTTCGCTACTTGATGGTGTCTAGTCAATATCGCAGTGCGATTGATTATTCTGATCAAAGTCTAAATGAAGCGAAAGTCGCGTTAGAGCGTCTGTATACCTCGTTACGTGGTCAAGGCGCTGCTGCTGAGTATCTTCCTACGGAATTTACTGAGCGCTTCGAAGCGGCCATGAAAGACGACTTTAATACCGCTGTTGCTGTGTCTGTGTTGTTTGAATTGGTTCGTGAGTTAAATAAAGCCAAAACAGACAATGCAGAGCAGGCTGAATCATTGGCGGCGGAGCTGGTGGCGTTGGCAGATTTACTGGGTTTGTTAAAACAAGATCCAGAGTACTTTTTGCAAAACAGTACCGTCTCTGAAGGCCTAGATGACGCAGCTATTCAAGTCTTGATTGATGAGCGTACTCAGGCTCGTAAAGATAAAAACTTTGCGCGCAGTGATGAAGTTCGTGATGAGTTGGCGGCTCAGGGGATTGAGTTGTTGGATAGCCGAGAAGGAACGTCTTGGACTAGGCGTTAAGCATATAAAAATAAAAGGCGATACCTGCACATATCAGGTATCGCCTTTTTTTTATTGTTCTTTTTGAACGCGAACGGCAAGTACGTCGCAAGGCGCGCCGTGTAAAACACCGTTGGCAGTAGAGCCAAGTAGTAACGCTAAGCCGTGACGGCCGTGACTTCCGACAACAATAAGATCGACCTGTCTTTCTTCAGCAATGCGATGGATTTCGCTTTCAATACCACCTTGAACAACGCATGCTTCTTTAACGGGGACATCAAGTTGCTCTTCAAGAATGGACATGCGCTCTTTTGCAGCGTCATGTAACTGTTGTTGAATATCAGTGATATCAATGGGGACGTCACCACCGTAAGCATAGTTTAGTGACTCTATGACGTGTACGATAACGAGTTCAGCGCCTAGGGGTAAACATAAAGACGCGGCTTTATTGGCCACTTTGATGCTCTCATCGGTGAGATCAACAGCGAGTAAAATTTTCTTGTACAACATAAAAACCTCCAAGCTCAACGCTATAATTTATTTTAGTTCAAAAAAACAAAGAGACACTTAATGGTCGTGCTAATAATTGTGTTAATTACACTTTCCCTAATGGGATCCGCCTTATGGATCATGCCCCCAAAACAAGAGCGACGACGGATGGCATTAAGGATGTTTGCTAGAAAGCACAATCTCATTGTCCAGCTTACATCAATCGGGCTGCCTGACAAGTGGGATAAATCAAAGGAAGTGCATAAAGTTTGCAGTTATGCTCACTATAGGGCTAAATCGCTTCCGATCACCACAGAGAAAGTATTATTACTTACCTACGATGTTTGGAAATATCATCAAGCAGCACCCGGCTGGTGGTCTAGTAAGGCACTACCGTTGTGCGATAAAGATAAAGCGCAATTGGCGTTGTTGTTACCATTAGTCAGGGCGATAGAAATCACGCGTGAATCTGTGGTGGTTTATTGGGATGAAGCCGGGGCCGAAGAGTCGGTTGAGTTAATGTCCGAATTGTTACCTTCTTTGGCTAGTATCTCATTGGTTTAATTTGCATTTTTGTTTATTGTCGGATCAGTGATATCGTCTCCGGGTTGTAGGTTTTGAATGAGTTGACTCAGTGCTTCTTCTGGATTGTCTGTGGTTTGAATGGCTTCAATCTTAGGGGCTAAAATTTGTTTCATTTTGTCCGTAACAAATGTTTGTAATGCTTTCTTTTCTGGTCTTTCGATGGAATCAGATTTGATATGAGATAGAATTACCCCATATAGAGATTGAGCAACGCGACTATCGCCGCTAATAAAGTTTTTGTTTGCTTGTACTATTTGGCGATTAAGTTGGACCCATAGGTTCAGCCAGCGCAAATAATCGTAACAAGCTTTGTAGTGTGAATGGCTTAAGCGGCCCTGTCTTCTGAGGAAAAGAAGCATCTTAGCGACTTTTGTTAGGCGCTCTTTATAGTTTGCTTTTTGTTGAAAGCTTAGCGGCTCTGGAGTTGGATTAAACTCAATTGGATCAGTGTTGCGATCATCTTCTGCTTTAGTGATGCGTGCTTCGATACGTTCGGCATCATCGGCATATTGGAGCAGCTCGCGTAACGTATCGATATAATAATCATAAAGAACATCACTGGCGATCGAATCTGTGTCAATATCTTTTAAACTGCGCAGATGATATTCAACTCGATCAGCGCGATTTGATAGCTGAAGTTGCTTAAAACGTCGTTCAGTTTGTTCTTTTTCTTTCTGATGTGCACGTGAACCAATGATTACGGAAAGCACCACGATAATCATTAAAAACACAATTGTAAGAATTTGGAGGAGCGCCATGATTGTCCTTAAGCAATGAATTCAGTATGTTAAATAAGAAATACTAGATTCAGCAAGCGATAATGTGAGAAACAATACAGTGATCGCTTGTCATATAAAAGGTGTTTGCTTAATATCAGCGCCCCGAAAGACTAAATTTCGCAAACGTAGATTTGCAGACGTACTTAAATAAGGCTTACACAGTTCAATGGGAAAATCACTGGTAATCGTGGAATCGCCCGCTAAGGCGAAAACCATCAATAAATACCTAGGCAACGATTATGTTGTGAAATCGAGTGTGGGACACATTCGAGACCTGCCGACAGGTTCAACAGCAAAATCAACTCCGCAGGAGCGAGCAAAACAAGCCGCTTTGACGAGAAAGATGAGCCCAGAAGAGAAGGTTGAGCATAAACGCCGCAAATCTCGACAGCAGCTTATTTCTCGAATGGGCGTTGACCCGGAAAATGGTTGGGAAGCGCACTACGAAGTGCTTCCGGGCAAGGAAAAAGTGGTTGAAGAGCTAAGACGTCTTGCCAAAAATGCCGATACCATCTATCTCGCGACCGATTTGGATAGAGAGGGTGAGGCTATTGCGTGGCATCTTCGTGAGGCCATCGGTGGTGATGACAGCCGCTATAAGCGTGTCGTGTTCAACGAAATTACAAAAAAAGCCATACAAGCCGCTTTTGAAACGCCATCTGAACTTGATATGGATCGTGTTAATGCGCAGCAAGCGCGTCGCTTTTTAGACCGTGTTGTTGGTTTTATGGTGTCGCCATTGTTGTGGGCAAAAGTGGCTCGAGGCTTGTCCGCAGGTCGCGTTCAATCAGTTGCAGTACGCTTGATTGTTGAACGTGAAAAAGAAATACGCGCTTTTATTCCTGATGAGTTTTGGGAGTTGGATGCGAATTTAACAACGCCAGCGAAAGATATGATCAAATTTGCAGCAGCAAAATATCAAGGCAAAGAATACCGTCCTGTAAGTCAGGAACAGTCTGATGAGCATCTCGCTCGCTTGAAAAATGCCGATTACTTGGTAAGTAATCGCGAAGATAAACCGACAAGCAGTAAGCCATCAGCGCCATTTATAACTTCTACCTTGCAACAAGCCGCGAGTACTCGACTTGGTTATGGCGTTAAAAAGACCATGATGTTGGCTCAGCGCCTTTATGAGGGTGGTTACATTACTTATATGCGTACAGACTCAACTAACTTGAGTTTAGAGGCTGTAGAGGCGCTACGCGGATATATTGCTGAGAAATTTGGCGACAAATACTTACCTGAAGAACCTATTCGCTACAGCAGTAAAGAAGGGGCTCAAGAAGCCCATGAAGCGATTCGTCCTTCTGATGTTAGTGTGCGCCAAGAAGATTTGTTAAGCATGGAAAAAGACGCGCATCGTCTTTATGAATTGATCCGTGCTCAGTTTATGGCGTGTCAAATGACACCTGCGCAATACACATCTACGACTGTCACCGTAACAAGTGGTGAGTATGAGTTTAAAGCAAAAGGGCGTATTTTACGCTTTGATGGTTACACTCGTGCTATGCAAGGTGTGGTTAAGAAAGGCGAAGACAATATTCTTCCAGATGTTGCTAAAGGTGAGACTCTCACTCTAGAAGCATTATTGCCAGAGCAGCACTTTACTAAACCAACGGCGCGTTTTGGTGAAGCCAGTTTAGTAAAAGAGCTTGAGAAGCGTGGTATCGGTCGTCCTTCTACGTATGCATCAATCATTTCTACTATCCAAGATCGTGGTTACGTTCGAGTAGAGAATCGTCGCTTTTACGCTGAAAAAATGGGCGATATTGTGACTGAAAGGTTGGTGGATAGCTTTCACTCCCTCATGAACTATAGCTTTACTGCACAAATGGAAGAGCAGTTGGATGCAGTGGCAGAAGGTCGTGAGAACTGGATTGAAGCGCTCAATGCTTTTTATCATGGTTTTAGTGCTGTATTAGCCAAAGCAGAAGATCCTGAAGATGGGATGATGCTGAATGAGCCAACACCAACCGATATTGCTTGTCCTACTTGCGGAAGGCCAATGCAAATTCGAACTGCTAGTACAGGCGTATTTATGTCTTGTTCTGGCTATGCGTTACCACCAAAAGAGCGTTGTAAAGCGACGATTAACCTTACTCGTGGTGATGAAGCGGTTGCTGTAGATGACGATGAAGCAGAATCAAAAGCGCTGATCAATAAGCGACGTTGTGATATTTGTGGTTCTGCCATGGACAGTTATTTGATGGATGAACACCGTAAGTTACACGTGTGTGGTAACAATCCAACATGTTCTGGTTATGCGGTGGAAGAGGGTACATTTAAGATTAAAGGGTACGATGGTCCAGTACTTGAGTGTGATAAATGTGGCTCAGAAATGCAGCTTAAGACAGGTCGTTTCGGCAAATATTTTGGTTGTACCAGCGACGATTGTAAAAATACTCGCAAGCTTTTGAAGAGCGGGGAAGCGGCGCCACCTAAGATGGACCCAGTTCCGATGCCTGATCTAGCTTGTTTAAAAGTAGAAGATCATTACGTTTTACGTGATGGTGCAACGGGTTTGTTTTTAGCGGCTAGTCAGTTTCCTCGTAAGCGAGAAACTCGAGCACCGCTGGTGAAAGAATTGCTTCCTTACATGGAGCAAATCGACCCTAAATATCACTTTTTCTCTAATGCTCCAGTTATGGATAACGAAGGTCGTCCGACCATTATTCGTTACAGTCGTAAGACGAAAGAGCAGTATGTGATGACTGAAGAAGAAGGTAAGCCAACGGGTTGGAAAGCCTATTATGTTGGTAAGCAATGGGTCGTTGAAGAAGGTAAGAAAAAGAAATGAGTGCTGCAACTCCAGCGAGTTTAACCAATCAAAAGTTGGATTCAGCACGCCGTTTTCTTCGACAAAGTCAAGACGATGCAGGTTCTTGGCTTGGCGCAAGTTTGGAAGGGGCCGCAATCTTTCATTTGCGCAGTGCGTTGAATGGATTGCTGCAGGAGGTTGGTTTGGCTTACCAGCTAACCTCTGGTTTGCAACTTGATGGTTTGTTGCGAGAAGCTAAAGGTAAAGATGTTGTCGTGCCGGTATTAGTCGAACTGCATGACTTATCTTTGCAGTCTGGTTCTTGGCTAAATCAATTAGAGCAAGCTTATTTGGTTCAATTTGAATGCCGCTCTTCCACGTTTGTCAAAGCCAATGAAGCAAACTTGATCGGTCGTGGTGGCGATGACGGTGCATCGGTTAATGTGTTTTTATCTAAGCTAACGGAGTTGGTGTTGCGTTTTAGAGAAGAATCCTCAGAGTATTAAATATGAAAGAATCCTATCTAGAAATTATTGAGCTGGACAATGGCGATATTGTATTGCGTCCAGCTGGCGAAGAGGGCGAGAATGCAGAGCCCTTGGCAACATTAACCATTTCTGATGATACTAAGTCTTATCTTAAAGAACGTTATTTTGAACTGGCAAAATGCATGTTTCATGCAGGAATTGATTTTGTTTATTCGGAAGAAGAAACGTTTGGTGATGACATGGAGTATCCAGAAGATATGGATGTAAGGCCTAAAATATTGCATTAAAAAAGGCGAAGCATTTGCTTCGCCTTTTGGCTTTTCGGCTGAAGGTTCTGATTTAAATAGTTTGGCGTATGACGCCTACTGAAAGTCCTTCAATAGCAAACTCTTCGCTTTCTAAATCTACAATGATATCGTCAAAGTCTTCATTTTCCGGTACTAAGCGAATTAAGCTGCCTTTTTGGAAAAATCGTTTAACAGTGACTTCTTCGCCTATTCGAGCAACAACAATTTGGCCGTCACGAACAGTTGTTGTCTTATGAACAGCAAGTAGGTCTCCTTCCATGATGCCTATGTTCTTCATGCTAGTGCCAGAGACGGAAAGAAGGTAATCCGCCTTAGGTGAAAACATCGCGGCTGGAACATTAACATGAGAAGCGACATTTTCTTGGGCCAAAATTGGAAACCCAGCAGCGACCTTGCCAATAACGGGTAATCCGGCATCCGCTTTTTCTGCTAAAGCAGGGTCTTCAAGCAGGCGAATGCCACGGGATGCGCCGGAAAGCATTTCTATGGCCCCTTTTTTAGCGAGGGCTTTTAGATGTTCTTCAGCGGCATTAGGAGATTTGAACCCTAGGCGACGGGCTATTTCTGCACGAGTTGGAGGAAAACCTGTTTCGCTAATAAATTCACGAATGGTTTCTAGTACGTCAGATTGTCTGTTGGTTAATTTAATCATAGCGTCATCTGGTTGTTTATACAGTAACTGTTATTATATACAGCATTATTCAAGATACTCAATAAATTAAATGCTTTCAGATGAACTAAAAACACAAATTCACCTTGCTTACCGAGCCTCGCTGGAAGCAAAGTCCCATAAACCTAGAGTTGGTCAGCGTCAGATGATCGGCACAATCGCCCGTACTTTGGGAAATATAAAGCAAGGGAGCGAAGGTGAGCGGTTAGACGAAAAGCATGTGGCTGTTGTTGAGGCGGGGACGGGGACGGGTAAAACACTGTCTTATTGTCTGGCTGCCATTCCTATTGCAAAAGCGCGCGGCTTAAAGTTGATTATTTCAACGGCAACCGTGGCCTTACAAGAACAAATTCTCCATAAAGAATTGCCTGATCTTTTAGAGCATACCGAATTAAGTTTCAAATATACCTTAGCAAAAGGGCGTGGGCGTTATCTTTGTTTGAATAACTTGGAAGGTTTTCTGAGTTCTGAAGAGCAAGGTATAGAGGATATGTTTGCTGGGTTGTTTGAACAGCATCTTCAATCTGATGATATTAACACCGCGCTTTATCAAGAGATGGATGTTGCTTTATCTAAGGGTGAGTGGGACGGCGACAAGGATAATTGGTCTGGCATTATTAGGGATCAAGATTGGCGACGCTTGACTACGGATCATCAGCAGTGCACTAACCGCAACTGTGCTAATTACTCTGCGTGCCCGTTTTTTAAAGCACGCGGTGAAATTGAAGACGCGGATGTGATTGTTGCCAACCACGATTTAGTGCTTGCTGATTTATCGCTTGGTGGTGGGGCAATTTTAACGCCGCCGAAAGAAACTATTTATGTTTTCGACGAGGGGCATCATTTGCCTGATAAGGCAATCGGCCATTTCCGTCACGAGGTTCGTTTGCAACAAAGTATTACCTGGTTGCGACAGCTCGAAAAAAATCTAGTGAACTTAAAGCAAGAGTTGACCGATGACGTTAGCTTAACAGGGCAGTTGTTGCTTAAAATTCCTCAACAGATTCAAAGCATTGTCAATTTCATCCAGTACGCACAGCAAGGTTTAGCGCCTTATATTCAAGGCTTGGGCTTGGATCAAGAGAATAATCAGCATCGTTTTGAGTTTGGTGTTATTCCTGATGAGTTGCGGCAGCTAGCCTATAGTTTGCAGACCTCCTATCAGAAGATTTTCAATAATATTGAAAGTATTCAAGACGAATGCAAAAAAACCAAGCAAAACGAAGGGATGGGTGTGACGCCGGAAACTGCTGAAACCTGGCAGCCAATTTTGGGCGTTATATTGGGGCGTTTAGAGCAAAGTGTTGAGTTGTGGCGTTTATACTCGGCGGTCGATGATCAGAATTACCCACCGAACGCGCGCTGGTTAGTGGTTACAGGGCAAGGTATGGAGCAGGATATTGAATTAGGTGGTTCACCTATTTTAGCGGCCCATACATTGCGTCAGCAATTGTGGGATAAGTGTTTTGGGGCTATTGTTACCTCGGCGACATTGACTGCCCTAAACCAATTCCACCGATTTAATATGCGCTCAGGAGTGCCGCACGAAAGTGAGTATTTGCGAGTTTTAAGCCCATTTGATTTTCAGAAAAATGGTCTGCTGGTCATACCTGATATGGAAAATGAACCCAATCGGGTTGAACAGCATACACAAGAGATTGTTCAATATCTTGATAAACAAGTAGATTCTAAGAAAGGCAGTTTAGTGCTATTCTCTTCGCGTCGGCAAATGGAGGAGGTGGCTAAATCTCTTTCTGCCGGATTGCAGGATATTCTATTGATGCAAGGGGAGCAGTCAAAGCGCGTTATTTTAGATTCGCACAAGGCGCGTATTGATGATGGTAAGGGCAGTTTACTGCTTGGGCTCGCAAGCTTTGCCGAAGGGGTGGATTTACCTGGTGATTATTTAACGTGTGTTTATATCGCAAAAATTCCGTTTGCCGTGCCTGATGATCCAGTAGAGGCAACGTTAGCAGAATGGATTCAAAAGCGTGGTGGGAATCCATTCATGGAGATCACCATTCCAGATGCATCATTACGCTTAGTGCAGGCGACGGGTAGGTTGCTACGTAGCGAATCAGATTCCGGCGAAATTCATATTTTGGATAAACGCTTGCGCACAAAACGATATGGGCAGCAGCTAATTAATAGCCTACCTCCTTACAGACAATAATAACTTACGAAAAGCAAGGGGTGATAAAGACTTATCATTTAGGTACACTCCACGCAAAGACACATAAACGTAAAAACACATAAGAAGCATATAGATTCCAATATGGAAAACCAAAAGACAGAACCTACATCAGAACAAACAGTAAAACCAAAGCGTCCTCGTCGCTCTAACAAGCGTTTTAAAGCAGAAAGTAAGCCCGCCAATGGGGTTTCTGATAAATCTGCTGAAGGTATTATCAATAAGCCGGTGGAAGGTGCTAAACAAAATAGCGGTACCTCAGTATGGTCTATTGATGATTTTAAAGTGGATGAAGTGGCGGATAAAACACGCTTTCATGATTTGAATTTACCGGATCGTGTGCTTAAGTCTATTTCAGAAATGGGATTTGAGTATTGCAGTGAGATTCAAGCGGAAACGCTACCGATTACTCTGAAAGGGTCTGACTTGATTGGTCAGGCGCAAACAGGAACGGGTAAAACAGCGGCCTTTTTGATCGCTATGATTAGTGATTTTCTAGATTATCCTTTGACGGAAAAGCGTGCAAATAATCTTGCTCGAGGCTTAATTATCGCGCCGACTCGTGAGCTTGCATTGCAAATCGCGGAAGAGGCTGTGAAATTAACGGCTAACTGTCATTTGAATGTTGTCGCACTCGTCGGTGGAATGAGCTACGAGAAGCAGAAGCAGCAGCTTGAAACTGAAAATGTAGATATTTTAGTCGCTACGCCAGGTCGTCTATTAGACTTTGCGCGACATAAGAAAGTATTGCTTAGTCATGTCGAGTGTTTGGTTTTGGATGAAGCCGATCGCATGCTGTCTATGGGATTTATTCCAGATGTTAAAAGCATTATTCGTATGACGCCACATAAAGAAAAGCGTCAAACTATGTTGTTTAGTGCAACCTTCCCAAAAGATATTCAAGCGTTGGCGACTCAGTGGACCTACTTTCCGAAAGAAGTGTCTGTTGTTCCCAAAGAAGCGACTAACCAAAATATCGATCAGGTGATTTATACGGTTGAAGCAGAGCAGAAATGGCCCGTGCTTAGAAAGTTGATTGAAGACAATGGTAATCAGCGAACCATTATCTTTGCCAATCGTCGTGATGAAACGCGTGACTTGTATGAAAAACTTCGAAAAGCCAATATTAATTGCGCCATCTTGTCGGGCGAAGTGGCTCAAGATAAGCGTGTTAAAACGTTAAAAGGCTTTAAAGACGGTGTTATTCAAGTCTTGGTGGCGACCGATGTTGCGGGGCGTGGTATTCATGTCGACAACATTGAGCTTGTGGTTAACTATGCTTTGCCTGAAGATCCTGAAGATTATGTACACCGTATTGGTCGTACTGGTCGTGGTGGTGAAATGGGTAAATCTGTCAGCTTTGCCAGTGAAGACGATGCGTTCCTAATTCCTGAAATCGAAAAGGTTGTTGGGGAAAGTATTCGCTGCGAATACATGGTTAACACGTCACTATAACAATCGCTATCTAAGTGAGTGGCTATGAAATTAGAACATCACTTTGCCGGATTAGGAGAGGCGTTTTATGCAAAAACGTCGATCCAACCCCTCCTCAAGCAGCGTTTGGTTGAGTTTAACCAAACGCTCGCTCATGCTTTATCCATTGATATTAAATCACCTCAAACTAAGCGTGTTTTAAGTGGCGAAGAGCCAGTCGAAGATGCCTTAAGCATGGTCTATGCGGGACATCAATTTGGCGGCTTTTCGCCGCAACTTGGTGATGGTCGCGGTGTTTTATTAGGTGAAATTCTCGATGATCAAGGGTGGCTTCACGACCTTCATATGAAGGGCGCAGGGCCGACGCCTTTTTCGCGTCGTGGTGATGGTCGAGCGGTTTTGCGTTCATGCATCAGGGAATATTTGGCCAGTGAGTTTATGCACGCCATGTCCATTCCTTCGTCACGAGCGTTAGCGCTTTATGCTAGTTCTCAGGCGGTCTATCGTGAGCAACCTGAGCCGGGTGCCATGTTGTTGCGGACTGCACAAGGGCACATTCGTTTTGGTCACTTCGAGTATTTCTTCTATCAAGGCAAAGAAACCGAATTAAATCAGCTTATCGACTATTGCTTGAAGCATTACTATCCAGACTGTCTGGCGTCTGATACGCCTCTGGAGAGTATGTTGATTCAAGTGGTGGAGCGTACCGCTAGAATGATCGCTAAGTGGCAGGCGGTTGGTTTTCAGCATGGCGTGATGAATACGGATAATTTTTCTTTCACAGGCGAAACCATAGATTATGGGCCATATGGCTTTATGGAAGATTATCAGCCTGATTGGGTGTGTAATCATTCGGATCATGAAGGGCGCTATGCTTTTTCACGTCAGCCAGGCATAGGCTTGTGGAATTTGAATTGCCTCATGCGATGCTTTTCAAAGCACCTTGAGCGTGATCAGTTAATTGCGATCCTGCAGCATTATGAAATCGCATTGCAAACCCATTATGAAGCTTTGATGGCCGCTAAGCTTGGTTTGCCTGAGGGTCATAATGTGACGAATTTACTGTCTTCTTTGTTTGCGATTCTGGTCGCTGAGAAAATGGATTACAGTCTGTTCTTCCGCTTATTGAGCCATTTGTTGCCTGACGAGTTCGACCTTATCTTGGATGAGGTAGTCGACAGAGAACGAATGCGAGCCTGGTTGCTTGATTATCAACAAGCGAGGCTGGCGTTAGAGCAAGATTGGTCGCAAGTTAGTATAGCGATGCGACAAGTGAATCCTAAGTTTGTATTAAGGAATTACCTTGCCCATGAAGCGATTGAAGCGGCTGATCAGGGTGACTTTTTGCCTTTCCGGCGTTTGTTGTCAGTATTAAGTGCGCCTTTTGATGAGCATCAAGCCTGTGATCAGTTGGCGCAGCGCTCACCGGAGTGGGGGCGTTCGTTAGAAGTAAGCTGTTCCTCCTAATAATTATTAGGTGTTATATTTTTGAAGAGAAGGGATGATGAAAAAACAATCAGTATGTGTATTGGGTGGTGGTAGTTTCGGCACCGCATTGGCTAATATCATGGCGAACAATGGTCATCAAGTAAGTCAATGGATGCGTAACGAGCAGCAGGTTGAAGAGATTAATTTGACCGGGCTAAATAGTCGTTACTTGCCGAATGCGCCCTTGCATCAAGAATTGTTAGCCACTAGTAATTTAGAGCAGGCGATCAAGGAAAGTGACACTATCTTTGTTTCTATTCCGTCGAAGTCTTTTGAACAAGTTGTTGAGCGTATTGAGCCGCTATTAACGGCAGATAAAATACTCATTAGTACGACCAAGGGATTTAATCCAAATCGTTTTGAACTTATGAGTGATATTTTGCGTCGTAACACAGTGACGCAAAAGATTGGCGTGCTAAGTGGTCCTAATTTAGCAAAAGAAATCGCTGTTGGGCACATGACGGGTTCGGTTATTGCGAGTGCTGATGAGTTGGTGCGGGCGCGTGTTATTGAATTGTTAAAATCCCCTACATTTCGCGTTTATGAAAACACTGACAGTACCGGAGTCGAGCTGGCTGGCGCGTTAAAGAATATTTACGCTATCGTCTGTGGTTTGGCAAAAGCTTTGCAAGTGGGTGAAAATACCATGGCAATGATTATGACGCGAAGTTTGGCAGAAATGAGTCGTTTTGCGGTGCATTTTGGTGCCAACCCGATGACGTTTCTTGGTTTGGCAGGAATGGGTGATTTGATAGCTACTTGTACGTCACCGTTAAGCCGTAATTATCGGGTGGGCTATTTCATTGGTTCAGGAAAAAATTTACAAGCCGCCATCGAAGAGATTGGTGAAGTGGCTGAAGGGGTGAATACATTACGCATGGTGATAGAAGAGGCTAAAAAACATGGCCTTTACATGCCATTGGCAGAAGGCTTATCTAAGCTTCTTTTTGATAATGAAAAATTGGAAACGCTAATCGAATCTATGATGACTGGCGAACAAAAATGGGACGTCGAATTTGCGACGTATGAGGAGAATAAGCATGGCTAAACCAGGTTACGCAAACCAAGGGTTCTGGTTTCGATTAATTTTTATGTTGTTTTACTGGTGTGTGCTCAACGTGGCTATCACCGTTTTTGGTATCTTAGTCATTGTCGTTAGCTTAGTGAGACTACTCTCTCGTTCAGAGCCCGCGACGGTATCGACTTGGTTGCGCAGCGTAGGAGTGTTTGTCCGTCAGATTATTGACTTCCTTTCTTACCGTGAAGAAGAAAAACCTTTTCCGTTCCAGCCTTGGCCGAAAGGTACAAAGGATGAGTAAGAAGAGACTGTATGTTTTACGCCATGGTAATGCATTTGCTCATGGTTATGAACGAGACGATCTTCGTGAATTGACTCCAGAAGGAGTGGATGAAGTGAAGCAAACGGCCCGCGCTTTTAAAGAGCGTGGAGAGCACTTAGATGCGGTGTTTGTGAGTCCTTATGTGCGTGCACAGCAAACGGCAGACTGCTTCTTAGAAACTTTGGGTCAGGTTGGGTTGGTGGCGCAGTCATGTCCGCTTATTACGCCAAGTGGTAAAGAGTTGGATGTGGCTTTGTGGTTGAACGATCAAACAGCCGATTCTATATTGTTGATCACTCACCAGCCCTTTGCGCACCAATTGGTTGAGTTGTTGTGCGATGAGCCATTGTCGTCCCGTTTCGCTATGACAACAGCGGCATTGGCGGCGGTTGAAGGTGAGTTGTTTGCTACGGCGTGCTGTCAGTATCGCTGGGCAATTGCTCGCTAGTAAGTTGTGAAAAACGTTATAAAAAAGGACGTAAGTATGGGGCGGGATGTTGTTTTTAATTTGGCGCATACCAATATAGCCGGCATTCAACGGTTATCGCAGAATCCCTCGGCATTAAGGGTTTTGTCTTTGCATGGCTGGCTCGATAATGCCGCTAGCTTTCATTCTCTTTCCCCGCATTTTTCAGACTTTCATCACAGTGCATTAGACTTTGCAGGGCATGGTTTTTCTGATCATCGCCCGCAAGGTAGTTTTTATCACCTCTGGGATTATGTATTAGACACGGTCAGTGTATTGAATCTCTCCAGCCAAAGTAGTTGGTTGGTGGGGCATAGTATGGGTGGCGCTGTGGCCATGATGGTGGCTGCGATTGTACCAGAAAAGGTACGGGGCTTAATTATTCTGGATAATATGGGGCCACAGACAAATAAGCCAGAAGACCGGGTAGCCACTCTGCAAAAATCTATCCGTAAAATGGCTAAGTATCGCTTGGATCGCTTTTCTCAATACCAGTCAAAAGAAGATATGGTGCAGGCGCGAATGAATGGTTTTACTTCTTTGTCTCATGAGGCGGCCTCCTTGTTGGTGGAGCGTGGGGTACGCCAACAAGAAAGTGTTTGGTCATGGCGACATGATGGCAAACTGACATTTCCTTCGCCATTTCGTATGGATGAGGCCAGTGTCGAGGCTTTTATTTCAGAAATTAAATGTCCGACATTAGCGTTAGTGGCTGAGCAAGGTATTTATAAGGATTCTGTTTCTTTGGTTGAAAAACGAGCCAGTCAATTTCCGTGGATTACGCTTAAATGGCTGGCTGGCAACCATCATTTTCATTTAGAACCGGAAACAGCGACGTCTGTTGCTGAAGAGATACAGGCATTTATTGATCTTAATTAATGATGGCGTTCTAATAAAAAAGGTAGGTATAACATGATCAGAATTAAGCAGGTGATGGTGGCTTGTTTTGCATTAGTCGTCACGTATGCCTTTGCCGATATTTCACATGTCGAGGCTTATCGCGGTGCTCAATTAGTTAAGAGTGACACCCAAGAAAATCAGTCGTTAGAAATTCCTCTTGGCAAAATTCAGCGCTCAGGCCGAGGTTGGGAGCCTGAGTCTGTATTGCGCGTCAAAGGGTCGGTGTTTCGTTCGCTTTATAAAATCGAGCGCAACGTGCCCCTAGAATCTGTCTTTGCTTACTACAAGGAGGCACTGCTTGCGCGCGGCCAGAAAGTGGTCTTCGAGTGTGAGAGTCGTAGTTGTGGAAGCAGCAATGCGTGGGCTAACAATTTTTTTAAGAATTATTTGTTGTACGGTGCAGACGATAGTCAGCTATTGATGGTAGTGCAGGATGATCATGATGATTATCAGATGATCTACATTAATCGTCGTGGTGCTGGCGATATCATGGTACGACTGGACAGTATTGCTTTGATGGCGTCGCAAGGCTCTGAGTTTGAGGTTGTTGCACAAATGGCGGTGGATGATTTTCCTAGAATTCGTCGTTTTCTGCGTGATTTACCGAGTGGTCAGCAGGTTGTCGGCTTTGTAAGTAGCAAAAAATCAGGGTCCGTGTCTTCGATTGAGCAAGGCGATCGTTATATTGAAGCGCTAACTTCTGGCATCGGCGTTCAATTAAGCCGACAGGTGCGTTTTATTAATGTAGCGGATATGGGGCGTGATGTACTGGGTCATAATCGTGTTTCGTTTGTGTATGTATCCCCTTAATTGGATTGGTTATGAAGAAGACTGTGTCCCTTGTTCTGGGTAGTGGTGCGGCGCGCGGAAATGCACATATAGGTGTTATACAAGCAATACAAGAGCGAGGTTACGAAATTATTAGTGTATCCGGCTGTTCTATTGGTTCTGTCATTGGTGGTGTGTTTGCTGCAGGTAAGTTGGAAGATTATAGTGAGTGGGCGCGTGGGCTTGATAAAGTGCGTGTGCTGCGAATGCTGGACATGTCTTTTCGACATGGTGCCTATATTAAGGGGGATCGATTTTTTCAAGTTATCTCGGATATGATTGGCACTCCAAATATTGAAACACTTCCAATTCCCTTTACGGCGGTGGCTGTTGATTTGTTAAATCAGAAAGAGTTTTGGTTTAACAAAGGTAGCTTGATCGATGCGATGAGGGCTTCTTCGGCCATACCTTCCATTGTTGCACCGGTTCAGCTGAATAATCGGGTGTATGTCGATGGTGGTGTGCTTAACCCATTGCCGATTATTCCAAGTGTTTCGGCAGGTGCTGATTATATTATTGCAGTTGATTTGAATGGCCCAGCACAAGAGCTAACGACAGAAACATTGGTCGAAAAAAGTAATGAGCCAGAATGGTGGTCAAATGTAAAAGGTCTGTTTGGTAAACAACGAGCAGACGACGAGCTTGAAGTGCGCAGTGTTAATAAGAATAGTCCTGAGACCTGGGGAAGGTTGCAAACCATTAATATGATGTTTGAAACCATGCAAGAATCGCTGACGCAATATAAGCTGGCAGGTTACCCGCCAGACTTATTGATTTCAATTCCTAAAGATTTTGCCGCTTTTTATGAGTTCTGGCATGCTGCCGAGCTAATTGACTTTGGCTACGATGTCGCTACTAAAGCGCTTGCAGAGCTAGAGTCTCCTAAAGAAACTTTCTATTCATTCCCCAAAGGCTACTAATTATTGGCTAATTATTTTTATTTTAATGGTTAGCCAGTGGATTAATGTCATGCTCTCTGAGCATGCTGCAGAGCTGAATTAATGGTAGGCCAATGAGGCTGTTAGGGTCGTTGCCTTCCATTTTTGTAAATAAAGCCACGCCTAATCCTTCGCATTTAAAGCTTCCTGCACAATCAAGTGGAAGTTCAATGTCTATGTAATTCTCAATTTCCATTAAGCTAAGTGTTCTAAAGAAAACATGATACTCACTCAAGTGATATTGGTATTTCTCAGTTTTAGAATCTAGCACGCATAAGCCTGTCAGAAAGGAGACTTTTTGGCCGCTAAAGTTAAGCAGTTGCTGGACGGCATTTTTTTTTGTTTTAGGTTTGCCTATTGTGTTGTTTCCTATGACGGCGACTTGATCAGAAGCGATAATAAGATTGTTTTTATCGGGGTAAGTTGCCTGTACTTTTTTTGCTTTTTCAATAGAGAGTCTTTTGACGAGTTCTATGGGAGTTTCATTGTCAAAAGGGGTTTCATCTATCTCAGGTGAGCAACACTCAAATGACAAATTGAGGCGTTCAAGCAGTGCTCGTCGATAGGGTGATGAGGAGCCTAGTATTAAGTTTTTCATCATAGATAAATCATTGATTAATGGGGTTGGGTGGGTATTTTACGTATTTTTTGCTTCGAAAGTGAAAAACAGTAAAAAAAAGGCTCTTAAATGCAGTTAGACTTTGACAAAACGGGCAAGTGTCCATATTATTTGCCGCCATGTTGAATGACCTATTACCTAAATATTTTGACCCTCGTAAATACGCTCACCATGAGTCAGCGATTGAAGGGTACTTGCACCTTAACCAGCTTAAGGAGCTTAGTGCTGTCTTGGCGTCAGATGAGGGTGATGCGTATATTCATCTAGACTTTAGAGTTGATGAGGATAGGCGCTACATTGCTACTGGCATACTGAAAGCGACTGTGCAGGCTGTTTGTCAGCGTTGTATGGAAGCAGTACCTCAGGAGCTATCGATAGATTTATCACTGGCCTTTGTTTATGACGAAGATCATGCGAAAAATATACCGAGTGATTACGACCCTGTTGTCATGACCGATGGTGACGTAATCCTAGCAGATATGGTTGAGCAAGAAATTATACTTGCTTTACCGATTGTCGCTTATCACGAAGAAAGTGGTTGCAACCCAACAGCTGTAAAGTATGCCTCGTCTACCGATGACGCACCGGATGACGAACAAAAACCGAATCCATTTAGTATATTGGCTAATTTAAAGGCCAAGTAATAGTTAGGAGCTCCAAGAAATGGCAGTACAAAAAAGTAAAGTGACTCGTTCACGTCGCGGCCAACGCCGTTCACATGATGCATTGACTAGCGCAACTCTATCTGTAGAACAGACTACTGGTGAACTTCACCGTCGTCATCATATTTCTGCAGATGGTTTTTACCGTGGTCGTCAAGTTATCACCCCTAAAGGTGAGTAACTAATTTACCCATGATCAGGGTAGCATTAGACGCGATGGGCGGGGACTTAGGTCCCCGCATTGCATTTGAAGGAGCGCTCCAAGTTCTTTCCCAGCATAATGATGTAGAGATAGTGCTCTATCATTCCCCAGATTTTAGCTCATTTGTTGAGCCTTCCATTCTTTGTGATCATTTATCCTTAGTTGCTTGTTGTGATGTCGTAAAGGCAGATGAAGATATTGTACTTTCTCTTTTTCGACGTCGTGAAAGCTCGCTTTATAAATCTTTATATAGTTTAAGTGTAAAAGAAGTGGATGTGGTTGTTACACTTGGGAATACAGGGGCGATGGTTGCTCTAGCTAGGCATATCTTAGGTGTTATCCGACCTAAATTATATCCGGCACTGATTCGTGAGTTGCATTCTAATCCGCTGCGCTGTTTGGTTGATTTAGGGGCAAATGTGCATTGTTCACCTTCTATGCTTGAGGGGTTTTCTGAGTTAGGCGCTGCTTATGTTGAAGCGTTAAGCAATGAAAAGCCAAAAGTCGGTTTGCTTAATGTGGGCGTCGAAAGTTCAAAGGGCAGTTCTGTTGTTCGTAAGACTGATGTTATTTTGTCAGCAAAAAAATGGCCTCCCTACTTCGGTTATGCCGAAGGGTCAGAATTATTTCACGGTGAAAAGAATGTCATTGTGTGTGATGGGATGGTTGGTAACGCGGTATTAAAGGCGTCCGAAGGGTTGCTGTCGTTTTTGATGGGGCAATTTAAGGCGCAGGGCGGAGATCAATCGCTATTTGAGACTTTTTACCAAACCAAACGACGTCATGGGGCTTGCCTTGTGGGTGTTGGTGGAAATTTGGTAAAAGGTCACGGTGGATCGGATCTACAAGCTATGATCGGCGCGATTGAGTATGGAATTGATATTGCGAGAGCGAATTTGTGTGAAACAATTTGCAAACGTCTTAATAATGAGGAAATGAAATGAATAATGCATTGGCTTTTGTTTTTCCTGGGCAAGGCTCTCAACAGTTAGGCATGTTGGCTGATTTGGCTGAGAAACATGACATTATTCAGCAAACTTTTGCTGAAGCATCTGGCATTCTGGGTTATGACTTGTGGGCACTAGTCCAAGGTGATGCGGAAAAGCTAGGGCAAACAGATAAAACTCAGCCAGCACTGCTAACAGCAAGTGTTGCATTGTGGCGCCTTTGGGAGCAACAAGGTGGTGCAAAACCTGCTTATGTTGCTGGCCACAGTTTGGGTGAATATTCTGCTTTAGTTTGTTCAGGTGTCATGGCATTTACGGATGCTGTTGAGCTGGTTAAACTGCGCGGTGAATACATGATGCAGGCCGTTCCTGCGGGTGAAGGCGCAATGGCGGCCATCATTGGCTTGGCTGATGATAAAGTGATAGCAGCTTGTGAAGCTGCTCCTGGTATTGTTAGTGCGGTTAACTTTAACTCTCCTGGTCAAGTTGTTATAGCGGGTCATGTTGCTGCGGTTGAAGCGGCTATGAGTAATGCGAAAGAAGCAGGAGCAAAAAGGGCGTTACCTTTACCTGTTAGTGTGCCTTCTCATTGTGAATTAATGATTCCTGCTGGAGAAAAATTGGCCGTGAAGCTTGCTTCTATCGAATTTAAAGCGCCTAACTGTACTTTGGTGCAGAATGTCAGTGCAAAAGCGGTATCTGATGCGCAAACGATAAAAGCCAACTTGGTTTCACAATTGAGTGAGCCTGTGCTTTGGACGCAATCTATTGAGTTGCTATCAGATTTGGGTGTTACAACGACATTTGAATGCGGTCCAGGTAAGGTTTTGAGCGGTTTGAATAAAAGAATTGTAAAAGGTTTGACGGCTTCTTCGTTAGGGGATATCGCTGGATTTGAGGCAGCGTTGTCTGCTTAAATGATATTTGTGTAAGTTTAGATAGAATAATTGGAGACAATGATGAGTCTGGAAGGCAAAATAGCGCTCGTTACTGGTGCAACTCGCGGAATCGGCAAAGCAATTGCTTCTGCTCTTGTTGCGCAAGGTGCGACAGTGATTGGTACGGCGACGAGTGAATCCGGTGCGCAAAGTATTAGTGAGTATCTTGGTGAAAACGGTAAAGGTTGGGTTCTTGATGTATCATCGAGTGAATCTGTTGATGCCGTAATCAAAGAAATTAATGCCGAGTATGGCGCGCCAACTATTTTGATTAACAATGCCGGCATTACTCGTGATAATCTAATGATGCGAATGAAGGAAGATGAGTGGGATCAAGTGATCAATACGAACCTTACCTCAGTTTTTCGTGTTACAAAGGCTTGTTTACGTGGTATGACCAAGGCAAAATTCGGTCGTATTATTAGTATTAGCTCTGTCGTTGGTTCTATGGGGAATGGTGGTCAAACAAACTATTCTGCAGCCAAGGCTGGGTTGGAAGGGTTTAGTCGCTCATTGGCGACTGAAATTGGATCTCGAGGCATCACAGTAAATTGTGTTGCTCCAGGATTCATTGAAACGGATATGACTAAAGTGCTTCCTGAAGAGCATAAGGCGAAGTTGGTAGAAAAAGTACCGGCTTCACGCCTTGGTCAACCAGAAGAAATTGCGGCAGCTGTCGCGTTTTTAGCGTCCAATGGCGCAGGTTACATCTCCGGAGAAACATTACATGTCAATGGAGGCATGTATATGTCGTAATTTGAGTTGAATTTTATATTTAATTCAACGAAAATACATCTCCGGTTCATGTTGAGAATCACGCCTTTTATTTTAGGTAGTTGGACATTAAAATACGCTCAAAATGAGCTATTAACGAGTAGAGTAGGAACTTCTAATGAGTAGCATTGAAGAACGCGTCAAAAAAATCGTTTGCGAACAACTAGGTGTTAAAGAAGAAGAGGTTGTTATGTCAGCTTCTTTTGTTGATGATTTGGGTGCAGATTCCCTGGACACTGTTGAATTGGTTATGGCTCTTGAAGAGGAATTTGATACTGAAATTCCTGATGAAGAAGCTGAAAAAATCACTACAGTACAAGCAGCGAACGACTACATCAACGCTAACTTGTAATACTTGGTGAATTGAGTTTCCCGAAAAGCCGCTTGTATTCTATACAGCGGCTTTTCTTATTATTAAGTCCCTGTCAAATGGGGCTGTCTACTGGAGGAATCCTATGTCTCGTCGTCGGGTTGTAGTCACAGGAATGGGAATGGTGACACCCCTTGGCAACAATGTGAAAGATACGTGGGATAACGTATTGGAAGGCAAAAGTGGGGTTTCTGATATTACCTCGTTTGACGCTAGCCAATTTTCCACTCGTTTTGCGGCACAGGTAGAAGGTTTTGACGCTACTCAATATATGAGTGCTAAAGAAGCTCGCAAGATGGATCTTTTCATTCAATACGGGATTGCTGCCGCGGTACAAGCGCTGGACGATGCAAACCTGAATGAGCAAACTGCCGATTTAAATCGGGTAGGTTGTGCTATAGGTTCTGGCATTGGTGGATTACCGATGATTGAGAAGAATCTTCACCTCCTAAACGAGTCTGGTCCAAAACGAATTTCACCATTTTTTGTACCAGGTGCGATAATTAATATGATTTCTGGTCATGTTGCGATTCGATTTGGCTTTAAAGGGCCAAATATATCGATTGTAACAGCATGTACAACAGGAACTCATAATATTGGCATGGCAGGGCGTATGATTGCCTATGGTGATGCGGACGTCATGATTGCAGGTGGTGCTGAAATGGCCATCACACCTTTGGGTATTGGCGGCTTTGGTGCAGCAAGAGCGTTATCGACACGTAATGACGATCCTAAAACAGCAAGTCGTCCATGGGATAAAGACAGAGATGGCTTTGTTATGGGGGATGGTGCTGGCATTCTTGTGCTTGAAGAGTATGAACATGCGGTTGCGCGTGGAGCAAACATTTACGCTGAGCTAGTAGGTTTCGGCATGAGTGATGATGCTCATCACATGACGGCGCCCCCTGTATCCGGTGACGGCGCTATTGCCGCCATGCGAGCGGCATTGAAAGATGCAAATCTTGAACCGCACGAAATTGATTACATTAATGCCCACGGTACTTCTACCTCAGTGGGTGACCTAGCAGAAAGTTATGCGGTTAAATCGCTTATGGGGGCAGATGCGTCCGATGTGGCGATGAGCTCAACTAAATCTATGATAGGTCATTTGTTGGGAGCATCAGGCGCAGTAGAGTCTATTTTCTCTATATTGGCGATTCGTGATCAAGTTGCACCACCCACAATTAACTTAGAAGAACCAAGCGAAGGTTGTGATTTAAACTATGTTCCTTCTACGCCGCAAAAGCGTAAAATTGACGTGGTATTAAACAATTCTTTTGGGTTTGGTGGTACCAACGGGACGTTAGTCTTTAAGAAAATGTCTTGAGTGATATTAGGGCAGAATCATCTGCCCTGATTAGTTCACTTATCAATGTATTTGTTTGATATCGCCTCTTAGTGATCTGATTTCTTGTGCGATATCGTACTCTTTTTCTTCGGAGTCTAAAGCGTAGAGACGTTCTTCTAGTTGCTGGTATAATGCTATTTCTTCATCGCCTAAAAAATGAAGACATTCGCCGCCTATAAACCATAACAATTCTCGCTTTATAAGCGGAACCAAATTAGCGTAGCAACGGATGAATTGAGCTAGAAGCTCTTGTCCGTCAAATATGTAGTGGGTGTCGTTGGCTTGTATATTCAGGGAAAGTTGATCCCATTTCTCTAAGAAGTCAATATCTTCTTCAGCCAGGTCTGGTTGGTCAAATGGAGAGTGCTCTGAAATACGCTGACGTAATTCTGTAAAAGCATTAAAGATGTATTGATTACGTGATTCCACAAAAAAACCTATTCAAAAGTAACGATTAAGTTGGCAATAGCCGAACGAGACTCATAATTATGACATATGCAATCGAAATAAGTGACCTAAAAAAACGCTATGACGGTGGATTTGAAGCGCTTAAAGGTGTCTCCTTAAAAATAGAAAAAGGTGATTTCTTTGCTTTGCTTGGTCCCAATGGGGCTGGGAAATCAACGACTATCGGTATTCTGTGCTCTTTAGTGAATAAAACGTCTGGTAAGGTGTCTATTTTTGGTACGGATATCGACGATGATTTTGCAAAAGCAAAAAAATATCTTGGTGTTGTGCCACAAGAATTTAATTTCAATGTTTTTGAGTCTGTTTTTAACGTTGTTGTTACTCAGGCGGGTTTTTATGGCATCAGCAAAGAGGTGGCTGAAGTACGGGCTGAAAAATATTTAAAACAGCTAGGGCTTTGGGATAAAAAAGATGACCAATCTCGCATGCTGTCAGGCGGTATGAAGCGTCGTTTAATGATTGCTCGTGCGCTGATTCATGAACCAGAGGTTTTAGTATTAGATGAGCCTACGGCTGGAGTAGATATTGAGCTGCGTCGTTCTATGTGGGACTTTATTAAAACCTTGAATGAGCAGGGTACCACTATCATTTTAACCACCCACTATTTAGAAGAAGCAGAACAGCTTTGTCGTAATATTGCGATTATCAATGGTGGTGAAATTGTTGAAAATACAAGTGTAAAAGCACTTTTGAAAACCTTGGTTCAAGAAACCTTTATTTTAGATCTAGATAAAAGTGTAACAGCAGATTGGGGTGTACCTGGGTATACAGTGACGCCAATTAATGACTTTACTACTATTGAAGTTGTGGTGACTAAAGGTCAGTCATTGAATGTTGTTTTTAATTTGTTGGATGCTCAATCAATCAATGTGCTGAGCATGCGCAATAAATCTAATCGACTTGAAGAGCTCTTCGTCAAACTTATTAAGGGTTAATGTTAATGAATAACGCTGAAATCTTTATCGCTTTTTATACCATTCTTCGTCGTGAAATCCGACGTTTTATGCGCATTTGGCCGCAAACTTTATTGCCGCCTGCAATAACAATGTCATTGTATTTTGCTATTTTTGGGCATTTTATTGGCAGCCGTATTGGTGAAATGGGTGGTTTTAGTTATATGCAGTACATTGTGCCAGGTTTGATCATGATGTCAGTTATTACTAACTCCTATTCAAATGTGTCTTCTTCGTTTTTCTCTGCGAAATTTCAACATAGTATTCAGGAATTACTGGTGTCGCCAACGCCAAATTGGGTTATTTTGGTTGGATATGTATTGGGTGGTGTAGCTCGTGGCTTGTGTGTCGGCTTAATTGTCACTCTGTTGTCATTATTTTTTACCCACCTTACTATACAAAATGTATTTTTAACCGTTGCCGTTATTTTCTTAACAGCGATTTTGTTTTCTTTAGGCGGTTTTGTTAACGCCATTTATGCGAGAAGTTTTGACGATGTATCTATCGTACCGACGTTTATATTAACGCCACTGACCTATTTGGGTGGCGTGTTTTATTCTATCGATTTACTTCCTGATTTTTGGCAAAACTTGTCAATGTTAAACCCCGTTTTATATATGGTAAATGCGTTTCGCTTCGGTATTCTTGGTGTGTCGGATATCAATGTATACTGGGCGTTAGTGATTGTGTGTTTGTTTATTGCAGTATTGTTCTCGTTTGGCCTACATTTGCTAAACAAGGGCAGTGGAATTCGTAATTGAGGAAATGAATATGGGTTTTTTGCCCTTAGGTCAGCAAACTGAGTATGTTTCTGAGTATGATGCAGGGTTGCTTTACCCCATTGCTAGAGTTGATAAATGGACCGAAATGGGGATAGAAGCTGAGCGTCTTCCTTTTTTTGGAGAAGATATTTGGAATGCGTATGAAGTGTCTTGGTTAAACTCAAAAGGAAAGCCTATTGTCGCGTTGGCAGAATTTCGTTTGCCTTATAATTCGCCAAATATTATTGAGTCTAAATCGTTTAAACTCTATCTAAACTCATTGAATCAAATGCGTTATGATTCTTTAGAAGATATTCAGGCGCTGCTTGAGAAGGATTTATCAAACGCAGCAGGTTCAGCAGTGACCGTTATTCTGCGCGATGTTGATTCAATGTCTGCGCTTGTGGTCTTAACGCCTGACTACTGTATAGATGAATTAGATATAGACGTAGCTGAATATCACCCCAACACGGATTTATTGGCGATTGATGAGTTGTCGGGTGTGGTTGAAGAAAGATTGGTTAGCCACCTTCTTAAATCAAATTGCCCAGTAACCAATCAACCAGATTGGGGGTCGGTATTTATTGATTATAAAGGCCCTAAAATCAATCACGAGCAGCTACTTAAATACGTCATTTCATTTCGTGAGCATACGGATTTTCATGAGCAGTGTGTTGAGCGTATTTATATTGATATTATGCGGATGTGCCAGCCAGAAAGTCTAATTGTTTATGCGCGCTATGTGAGACGTGGAGGGTTAGATATTAATCCTTATCGCTCTTCTATGCCGCTAATGCTGGGCAACGATCGCTTGACTCGTCAGTAATTTTCGACGATTTAATCTTGTTTTCTAGATCACAACAAGCCTGTTTCATTTAATCGTGAGGCAGGCTTTTTTGTGGTTGTTTTCCCGTCCTGAAATAGGTTGACACTTAGGGAACCTAATCATGACTCTGAAAAGCGTCGAGCAAATAATTGACCAGAGCTTTCACTCTTAAACTGGTGTTTCTGGATTGCGGATACAGTACGGTAACGTCAGACGAGGGGAGCTGCCAATTAGGTATAGGTTCCACAAGCGCCCCTGACGCAAGTTCGCGTTCTATATAGTACGAGGGTTGTCGACTGAATCCTGCTCCTGCCAATGCTGCCAATTTCGTCACATGACCATTGGCGCATTTTAATTTTCCTTGTACCGGCAATTCGTATTTTTCTTGGCTTATCTTATGGGTAAAAGTCCAGCGTTTAACAGAGCCTTTAATGAGTGGGTAGTCGAGTAGTGCTTTGGGGTGAGAAAGTGCCTCTATTCCCTCTAGAAAAGAAGGGGCAGCCACTAAATGATTACTGTAACGAGTTAGTTTTCGACCGATTAAGTTGGAGTTCTCCAGTGTGCCCATGCGAATGACTAAGTCGTATTGGGCTTCGATTAAGTCTACTCGAGAGCTGGAAAAGCTGAGGTCGATTTCGACGTTTGGGTTGTTTTGCATAAAACCCAGCAGTAGAGGCGCCAGTATTTGCTCACCAAATAATCCACCGACGGCGTTGATGCGAATGTTGCCGCTGAGGCTTTCGTTGGCATTTTGCGCTGATTGAACTGCATGCTCTAGCTGGTCAATGCCTTGTCGCGATAGATGATAAAACGTCTCTCCCGCCGGTGAGAGAGACAATGAGCGGGTGGAGCGATAGAGCAGTTGAACCCCCATTTCTTTTTCCAAACGGCTGATGATTTGTGACACCCGAGCTCGCGATACACCAAGTTGATCTGCGGCCTTGGAAAAGCTTTGTTCCTCTACCACGGTGAGGAACTCACGAATGCCATCTGGAAAGCCTGAAGTCATATTGTTAAGCCTTAATAAACAAACCTGTTATTGATTTGATAATTATAAACATTAACAAGGCCCGTATAGTAGTGAGATCGATCATAACAAGTTATCGGAGTCATTGTGAAAACACGAATATTAGGTAAAACAGGCTATCAAGTATCTGAGATAGGTTTGGGGTGTTGGCAGTTGGGTAATAACTTTGGCCCGGTTGAAGAGCAAGAAGCGCAGGTTATTTTACAGGCGGGCTTAGACAGTGGTATTCGCTTTTTTGACACGGCAGATGTCTATGGGTCTGGCATCAGTGAATCAAGAATCGGTGCTTGGCGTCGTTCGCTGGTAACCCCGCCGATTATCGCGACGAAAGTCGGTCGAAGTGCTGAGTTGTATCCAAACGGCTACAGCAAGGCATCGGTGAAGCAAAGCTTGCAGTCGTCTGCTCAGCGTTTGGGGGTAGAGTCTATTGATCTGGCTCAGCTACATTGCGTACCTCGGGATGTTTTGTTTTCTGGCGACATGCTGGCTTGGATGGAAGATTTCAAAAAAGAGGGTCTTATCAAACATTTCGGCGCCAGTGTGGAGATGTTGGATGAAGCGCAATTTTGTTGTACCCATCCTGAATTAGCCAGTTTGCAGATATTATTTAATGTGTTTCGCCAAGATGCCGTTAGCGAACTTTTTTCGCAAGTCGAGCAGAATAACATTGGCGTTATCGTGCGTTTGCCGTTGGCCAGTGGTTTGTTGACAGGGAAGATGACGGCCAGTGATCAATTTGATAAGCAAGATCATCGCTCTTATAACCAAGATGGCGCGGCCTTCCATGTTGGTGAGACCTTTAATGGTTTGCCATTTGCCAAAGGAGTGGCCTTGGTGGATGCCTTGAAAGAAAAATTGCCAGCAGAACACAATATATTGGATGTGTCGTTGCGTTGGATCTTGGATCACCCTCAGGTATCGAGCATTATCGCTGGGGCGAGCCGAGCTTCTCAGGTGGTACGTAATGCGGCGGCGTCAGATCTACCGCCATTAAGTGATGATATGCACGCGTTGTTGAAGGCGTACTATTATGATGAAGTAAAAGCGTTTATTCGAGGAGGGATCTAGGGAGCTTCTTCGTTAATAGATTATAGGCAGTCGTTTTTACGCTGTCGTTGTCACAGAATACTTTCCAGCTAAAAAGCAGGTTAGCTGGAAAGTCGCTCATACTAACCAATAATTTGAGCTGTATGGTCTTTGGTTTTTACTTTTTCAATAATGTCACTGATGACGCCTTTTTCATCAATTACGAAGGTGGTTCTCACTGTGCCCATGTATTCTTTGCCCATGAATTTTTTCAATCTCCAGGTATCATACAAATCGTGCACTAGGTGTTCAGGATCTGAAATTAATGAGAAAGGCAGTTCATTTTTGGCGATGAAGTTCTGGTGGCGTTTTTCAGAGTCGGTGCTGATACCTAGTACAACAAAGCCTTTTTCAAGTAATGTCTCATAGTTATCTCGCAAATTACACGCCTGTGCGGTACAGCCTGGTGTGGAATCTTTCGGATAAAAGTACAGAATGACTTTTTTTCCACGGAACTGACTTAGCGTAATGTTTTCACCATGCTGGTCTTTTGCAAGAAAATCTGGTGCGCTCTGGCCTACTTTTGGTGTCATATGTCATCTCCAATAATGTAACAATAGTTGTGAAAAAGAGTGCAATATTATTAGCTTACCAAGAGATGTTTAAAAAATCTTCACGAAAAAACGCATCCTTGTAATTTACTCTCGCTTTACAGGTCTGGATTATTGTTAATCAAGAGTCTGGGCGGTACTATATGTCCGCTTATTATTTTATCGGAGGCTCGCAATGATCACAGGTAGTTTAGTCGCTCTCATTACCCCTATGACATCGAATGGAGCGGTGGACTCAAAGAAATTAGATGATCTGATAGAGTTTCACATCGAACAAGGAACCCATGGCATCGTTGCGGTGGGAACGACGGGAGAATCTTCTACACTGACTCCTGAAGAACACTCCAATGTTATTCGCCAAGTCATCAAAACAGTCAATGGGCGTGTGCCAGTGATTGCCGGCACAGGTGCAAATGCTACTCACGAAGCAATTGATCTTACTCTTGCTGCCAAAGACGCGGGTGCTGATGCTTGTTTGTTGGTGACGCCATATTACAATAAACCAACCCAAGAAGGGCTTTATCAACACTTTAAAGCCATTGCTGAAGCCGTTGATATTCCACAAATTCTTTATAATGTACCAGGTCGTACGGCATGTGATATGCAGAACGACACGGTAGTTCGCTTATCAACAGTGAAGAACATTGTCGGTATTAAAGATGCAACGGGTGACCTAGAGCGTGGTCAAGCGTTAATCGACGCGTTACCAGCAGAGTTTGCCGTGTATTCTGGTGATGATCCTACCGCCGTAGCGTTAATGCTAATGGGTGGAAAAGGAAATATTTCTGTCACTGCAAACGTAGCACCTAAAGCTGTTTCTCAAGCCGCAGAATTTGCTTTAGCTGGGAATGCAGAGTCTGCTCATGCAATGGACCAAAGTATTGCACTATTGCACATGAACCTTTTTGTCGAATCTAACCCAATACCAGTGAAATGGGCATGTGCTCAGCTTGGTCTTTGTGAAAATAGTATTCGCCTACCTTTGACGGTACTTTCAGAAGCGCATCATGAGGCGGTTAAACAAGCCATGGTGCAAACGGGAATTCTCTCTCTATGAATAAAAAAACGATCAAGCTAGCAAGCGTAGGCGCGCTTGCTATTGCACTGTCGGGTTGCAGTCTTCTTTTAACAGACCATTCTAATGACTATCGTAATGAGTCTGTGAATTCTGTGGTATTAAAAGTGCCTGCCGGCGCTCTTCAGGCTAGAGATGATTTAGTCATCCCGAACGAAAATAAAATTGCAGATCTAACAAAAGATTCAAAATTTGTTGTTCCTCGAGCTGTTTTTGTTTTCTACCCTATGGCTAAAATTGCCGTTGAAAGTTCGCAAGATAGTATCGTTTTCAATGTGCCAGCGAATATGGTGCAATCTAAGAAAATGATCAAAGATTTTCTTATGGCCTTACACGGCGATGGTGAGTCTGTTGCAAGCACGGCAGATAATAAAATCGTAAGTGTTCCATTCGAGTTCATCAAGCAAGGTTGGTGGGCTTCTATATGGAGTGACATCTCACGCAATTTCCCTGAAACAATAGTGTTCTCATTTTCCTTCAAAGAGACCGAAAAAGGCACGCTTGTCTCTGTGCAATATAAAGTGGAAGAGAATGGTAAAGACACCTCAGGTTGGATGAATCCTACATCAAGAAATGATGTTTATGCCGATGTGGTTCGATTATGGGGAGACATGGGCAGGCAAGTGAATAAAACCTCGGTTTATCTTTCCGAACAAGGCAATAAAACGCCATTTCATGTTTGGATAGACCATCGCGGAATTTTTGCCATCCATTTAAATTCGAATAATACAACGGCTGATTCCTTGGCGTCTCAGCTAGCGTTGGCCGGATTGAAGCCAGTAACTGGAAAAGAAAATACCCTATCCGTTCTGCCTTCAAAGGATACAAAACAATTCAGTGTTGCGCCCATTGCGGGTGCCGGAAAAGTGTTAGCTTGGGACAAGCGTGAATATAAGTACAATATCGTTCATCAGAAAGCAGGTGACTTTCTTGTGATTGATGTATCTGCTTCACCAAACCCTGAAATAACATCATTTCTTTTAGCACAGCGTTTTGTAAAATAAAAGATTAACCCTCACAGCAACAATCGGAGACGCTCCAATGGAAAAACGACAAGAGCTATATGCAGGTAAGGCAAAATCTGTATTTAAGACAGATGATCCTGACAAAATGGTTCTAGTATTTCGCGATGATACTTCTGCATTTGATGGCAAAAAAATCGTGCAGCTAGATCGTAAAGGCATGGTGAATAATAAATTCAATGCTTTCATCATGACTAAGCTACAAGAAGCGGGTATTCCTACGCATTTTGAAAAGTTACTGGGTGAAACAGAATGCCTTGTTAAACGCTTAGATATGATGCCGATTGAATGTGTTGTGCGTAACGTTGCAGCAGGCAGTCTTTGCCGCCGTTTAGGCGTTGAAGAAGGGCTACCACTTAATCCACCAACGTTTGAGTTGTTCCTTAAAAACGATGCGCTTGGTGACCCAATGATTAACGAATCACATGTTGAATCGTTTGGTTGGGCAAAAGCAGAAGACCTCGCTAAAGCAAAAGAATTAACTTATAAAGTCAATGGTGTTCTTAAGGCTTTGTTTGCTGAAGGTGGCATGATTCTAGTGGATTACAAACTAGAATTTGGCGTATTCAAAGGCGAAGTTGTTTTAGGCGATGAGTTTTCTCCAGACGGCTGTCGTTTGTGGGATGCTCAGACAAAAGAAAAGCTAGACAAAGACCGTTTCCGTCAAGGTCTGGGTGGTGTTATTGAAGCGTATGAAGATGTAGGGCGTCGTATTGGTATTAATTTCGACGCTTAGATCTAGGTAACGCAGTTTAAATGAAGGGGCTATTTTGCCCCTTCATTTTTTACATATAAGGGGTTGCTTTGATTAATTTTCTTCCAGTTCGTATCGGATTGCGTTACGCCAGAGCAAAACGCTCGAATCACTTTATTTCCTTCATTAGTTTCTCATCTATTGCTGGTTTAGCATTGGGTGTCGCTGTATTGATTACCGTATTATCCGTGATGAACGGTTTCGATAGAGAGTTACAAAAACGCATTTTAGGTATGGTCCCTCACGCCACATTATGGGGAACACCAGTTTTACCTAATTGGCAAAAAGATATGAAAATCATTGAAAAAATGCCTCATGTAGTCGGTGTTGCACCGCATACTCAAGCACAAGTCATGTTTCAGTCAGGCTCGAGTGTTCACGGTGCTCTTTTGAATGGTATTAATCCTGAGATGGAGAAAAAGGTCTCTATCATCAATAAACATATGATTTCAGGATCGTTAGATGCTCTTAATACGACCAATTTTGGTATCGTTTTGGGGTCTCAGTTGGCCAAAATGTTAGGGGTTCAAATCGGTGACAAGGTCACCGCTATTTTGCCCAGAGCCAGTGTTTCTATTGCAGGTGTCACGCCGGTATTAAAGCGTTTCACTTTAGTTGGTGTATTTGAAGTAGGGGCAGAGTTAGACAGCAGCCTTGCTTACATCAATATAAAAGATGCGGCACTGCTCAAACGATATAAAAAAGATCAAGTAGAGGCGTTGAGGATCAGTTTTGATGATCTGTTTGTGGCACCTACTGAAATTTGGGATATAGCGAGAGCGATCCCAGGTCTAAACAGAGTGAGTGATTGGACTCGAACTCATGGCAATCTTTTCCGTGCGATTAAAATGGAAAAAACCATGATAGGTTTGCTATTACTACTTATCGTTGCCGTGGCGGCTTTTAATATCGTCTCTACACTGGTGATGGTGGTAACGGATAAGCGTAATGACATCGCGATATTAAGGACGATGGGCTTAACGTCACGACAAGTGATGTGCGTATTTATTGTCCAAGGTATTTTTATCGGCTTGCTAGGAACCTTAATTGGCTTGGTGATTGGTATTGCTCTGGCACTCAATGTCAGCAGTATTGTTAATTGGTTACAACACTTACTCCACGTGCAATTTATGAGTCCAGATGTGTACTTTATAAATTATCTTCCTTCTGAATTAGAATGGTCAGATGTGAAGATGATTGTAACGAGTGCTTTCGTAATGACGGTAGCAGCCACCATTTATCCGGCGTGGCGTGCATCAAAAGTAGAACCGGCTGAGGCGTTACGTTATGAGTAAGGAAATAGTACTAGAATGCAAATCATTGTCTAAGCAGTACTTGGATGGCAAGCAAACGGTTGATGTGTTTCGCTCTATTGATTTCTCCCTTCATAAAGGTGAAGCGTGTGCGATTGTCGGTGCCTCTGGCTCAGGTAAAACAACCTTGCTTAACTTGTTGGCTGGATTGGATTTGGCAAGCAGCGGGGAAGTAAAGCTGGCGCAGGTTTCTTGGTCGAGTATAAATGACGCCAAGCGTGCCAAAATGCGTAACAAAGAGATGGGGTTTGTGTATCAATTTCATCATCTTCTTCCAGAGTTTAGCGCACTTGAAAATGTAATGATGCCGATGTGGATTGCTGGTACGTCTAAAGCAGAATCAAAAAAACAAGGCGAGCAACTGTTGTCTCAAGTGGGGTTGGGGGAGCGTTTAAATCATAAGCCTTCTCAACTTTCTGGTGGTGAGCGTCAGCGTGTTGCCATTGCCAGAGCGCTTGCAAATAAACCTGCGTGTGTGCTGATGGATGAGCCGACAGGAAACCTTGATGAAGCAACGTCTCAAGACATTCAAGACCTAATTAATGAGCTAAAAGTTTCTCATAATATGGCTTTTTTGATTGTTACTCACGATGAGAAGATGCTTGGCTGGATGGATTCGGCTTATCGATTGTCACAAGGTGAATTGTCTTCAATAAAAGGCTAATTTACTTTCTTAAAGGTAGTTTAGCGAAGTGAAAGCTATAGTGATAAAACCAATGGATGGTTTTATCACTTGGTGAATTACACATTAGTGAGTAGAAATAAACATTATTAAATAGCGCAAATCCAAGGAGTGGATGATGATATTTAAAATAATAGTACTGCTGTGTTTGTCTTTCCCCATCATGTTATCTGCTAAGCCAGATGTACAATTAGCAAAGCACTATTCTGATCGTATCGACGTTCGAGACTTTTTAGTCAGTGAAAAATACGATGGTGTTCGAGGCATTTGGACTGGGTCGACGTTGTTAAGTCGGACCGGGAAACCTATTCATGCACCAGCGTGGTTTACTGAAAAATTACCTAATATTTGGCTCGATGGTGAGCTTTTCTCCACGCGTGGAAATTTCCAATTCGTAGCCTCCGTAGTCACTAAAAATACCCCGATAGACAGTGAATGGCGCCTAATACGCTATATGGTATTTGATGCTCCAGATTTTGAACACTCATTTCTTGAACGCAGTCAACGTTATACCCGCATTGTGGAGCAACTTGATTTACCCTTTGTTATTGCCATTAAACAGTTCACCGTGATGGACAATCAAATCCTCAGCGACACACTAGATGACTATGTTGCTAACGGAGCGGAAGGCTTAATTTTGCATCGTAAGACGGCATTGTTTAAAAATGGTCGTACTGATAACTTACTAAAATTAAAACCTTTTATGGACGCTGAAGCCCGCGTGGTCGCTTTGACAAAAGGTGAGGGTAAGTACACTGGAATGATGGGGGCTTTGGTTGTAGAAATACCGTCCGGTATTAGGTTTAAAATTGGCACAGGATTTTCAGACAACGAACGTATGAACCCACCGAATATAGGCGATATTATTACCTATAAATATCACGGTTATACCAATAAGGGAATTCCTCGTTTTGCGAGTTTTATGCGAGTACGTTATCCAGTAGATACCGTGCCTCTGAAAGATTAACCCGTTGTGTGTTTGTTTTTGATGCAGCAGTTTTTTGTGTATTAGGTAAACGTTCGTTTTTAGATGAGGGCTACTTTGAAAGATATATATTGTTTGCCGGGCACTATGTGTGATGAAGGGTTATGGCAGTTTACGCAACCACTGCTAGGTGATGTGAATCTAAAGCATGTTGTGTTACCTGAGGTTGATACGCTGGATGGCATCGTCGAAGCATTAAGTCTGTTATTACCTAATGAGCCGATTCATCTACTAGGATTCTCAATGGGAGGGTATTTGGCGAGTGCTTTTGCGCTGAAATACCCTGAGCGAATACAGCAGCTGATGGTCGTATCAAATGCGGCTCAAGGTTTACTTGAGAGAGAAGTGGTGCAGCGAAAGCAGGCTTTAAATTGGGTGCTACGGCACGGCTATAAAGGCATCCCTAAGAAAAAAGCAATCGCGATGCTAGGCAATCATAATAAAAATAGTGATTTTATTATTCAAGTGATTCAAGCAATGGACGCGCGTTTGGGAGAGCGTGTTTTCGTGCAACAACTTAGTAGTTCGTTAAACAGGCCTTCATTACTCTCTCAGCTTGAAAAGAGTTCGATTGATCTGTGTTTTTGTGTTGGAGAAGAGGATGTGCTTGTACCACTCGAGACATTTAAGTTGCTTGAATCAAATGCTCGCTTCTTATGCAGTACAGTTAAGCACTGTGGTCATATGATCCCACTTGAGCAGCCGGTTTGGCTTGCCCAAAAGCTAATAGCGTTCTTTCGATTTGGATGAAGGTACACAGGTTTTCATAAAGCTAGGTCTGCGGTATCAATAGATAGATTTGTTAGGGGCAAAATAAATCATGCAGTGTACGAATGAGTGTTTCTACCTTAGCGTCGCCAATACGATAAAAAATAGTTTGAGAATCACGTCTTGTTTCCACTAAGCCATCTTTTCTCAGTATGGCTAAATGTTGCGATAAGGCGGATTGGCTGAGGGGGAGTTTGTTGTTAAGAGCGGTAACAGATAGCTCCTCATCCAATAGATAGCAAAGAATCATTAGGCGATTTTCATTACTAATCGCTTTTAAAAAACCAGCAGCTTGTGAGGCTTGCTGCACCATCTGATCAAGTGGAACTTCATTTTTTTGCATTCGTTTTGTCCATTAAGGATAAGTGGTTGGATTACTTTATTGCATCTCTTTTTATCAATTCATCCACATAGTCTGTGGATAAATCTGGGGGTAGTCTTCGCTGATCGTGGTATTTCTCATAAGGGGCGCCCGTCGGATAGGTTTGGTTAAAAAACGATCAGAGTTCGCCCCGTTGAGTTTACTTATCGATATTGAAGGTTGACCAAATAGGAGCATGGTCTGATGGTTTCTCTAGTGCCCTTAACTCATAGTCTACATCGGACGCTTCTAAGTATGGAGTGAGCCCTTTTGAAGACAGAATGACATCGATGCGAAGGCCGCGTTTTGGCTCATCCGCAAAGCCTTTTGAACGGTAGTCAAACCAGCTGAAACGATCATTTTTTGTTGGGTTAAGCAGGCGATAACTATCGTCAAAGCCCCAATCTATTAGGGTTTTAAGCCATTCACGTTCTTCTGGTAAGAAACTGCACTTACCGGTTCGTAACCAACGCTTCGCATTGACTTCACCAATACCAATGTCTAAGTCTGTTGGCGATATATTGATGTCGCCCATGACGATGATTTTTTCATCTGGAGAATGGTGCTCTAAGTAGCTCATTAGGTCTGAGTAAAATTTCCGTTTGGCGGGAAATTTCGTCTCATGATCTCGACTTTCACCTTGTGGGAAGTAGCCATTGAGCACTTTTACCGGGCCTTGTGCCGTGTCGAAGGTGGCGATAATCATACGACGCTGGGCGTCTTCATCGTCTCCTGGAAAGCCGTATTCGACAGAAGTCGCTTCTTGTTTACTAAAGATCGCTACGCCGTAGTGAGATTTTTGACCATAGTAGTACGCATGATAACCCACAGACTCAGGGATCTCGTGAGGGAAGGCCTCATCGTGTACTTTTATTTCTTGTAGGCCGATGACGTCGGGTGCGTGTTTTTCAACAAGCGCCTCGATTTGATGAGGGCGTGCACGTAAACCATTGATGTTAAAAGAGACAAATTTCACTGTCATTCCTTGCTAATCGAATTTCGTTAATCATACCCAGTTGTGCATCGAGCATAAAGTGAATGATGACGATGGTTTCATTGTTTTTACTCATCTAGTTGACAGAATGGCTTTTTACTTGGTTCGTGCTGCTGGTACACTGCGTGTCATCTATATTCAGTTTGGCGGAGATAATAATGTCATATCAATACGATTTGTTTGTAATTGGCGCGGGTTCTGGTGGTGTTCGTGCGAGTCGTGTCGCGGCTTCCAAAGGCTATAAAGTGGCAGTGGCTGAAGGCAGTGCACTGGGTGGCACTTGTGTGAACATTGGTTGTGTGCCAAAAAAATTGTTTGTTTATGGTTCTGAGTTTGGTCATGGTTTTGAACAGGCGGCCGGTTTTGGTTGGAACACACAAGGTGTTTCTTTTGATTGGGCTACATTACGTGATAATAAAACCAAAGAAATCGAACGCTTAAATGGCATTTATTCAAACATGTTGAATAATGCCGGTGTGGAAATCGTGTCAGGTTTTGCCTCGTTTGTGGATGACCACACAGTAGAAGTGAACGGCGTGCAATACACGGCAGAGCGTATCTTGATTGCAGTTGGTGCTAAGCCTTTCATACCAGTATTTGATGGCAGTGAGTTTGTTGTCAGTTCTAACGAAATGTTTTTCTTAGATGAATTGCCTAAGAAAGCCTTGGTCGTCGGTGGTGGTTATATTGCCGTCGAATTTGCGGGCATTTTGAATGGTTTGGGTGTCGCGACTTCCTTGGCGTATCGTGGCGATCAGTTGTTGCGCGGCTTTGACCAAGATATTCGAGAGTTTGCATCAGAAGAGTATCGTAAGTCTGGCATCGACGTGCGTTTGAATACCGACGTTAAGTCGATTGAATTAGCAGACGCCGCTCAACCAGAAGGTGAGCGCATTGTTCATTTCCAAGATGGTCGTTCCGAAACGTTTGGTTTGGTGTTATACGCAACGGGTCGAGTGCCAAACATCGACGCGCTTTCTTTGGAGAAAGCGGGCATAGAGACGGGCAAAAATGGGGCGGTGAAAGTGGACAACAATTTCACCACCAGCGCTTCTAGTGTGTTTGCACTGGGTGATGTAACAGACAATATTCAATTGACGCCAGTGGCGATTAAAGAAGCCATGGCGTTGATCTCTTACTGGTTTGATGGCAAAGAAATTGATTTTGATTACGACAATATCCCAACGGCTGTGTTCAGCCAGCCATCCATTGGCACGGTCGGCCTGAGCGAGCAAGAAGCGGAAAAACGTGGTTTGGATTTCCGTGTATATCAAACTGATTTCCGTCCTATGAAACACACGTTAAGTGGCAGTACAGAGCGTGCTTTGATGAAGTTGTTGGTGAATAACGCCGACGACAAAGTCATTGGCGCCCACATGGTCGGAGATTATTCGGGTGAGATCATGCAAGGTTTGGGTGTCGCGTTAAAAGCCGGCGCAACCAAAGCGGATTTTGATGCCACAGTGGGTGTTCATCCTACTAGCGCGGAAGAGTTTGTTACTTTTTCTGATGCGGCATTAAAACCTCGAAAATAGCGTTCTTTCAAATCAATTAATACACCTACCTCTCTCAAAAGGCACGCTTATTTAAGTGTGCCTTTTTTAGTTTTCTAAGATAACTCCGCCCTATAAAACAGTATTTTGACTGTTTTTAATAAAAAAATTTTTTTTTGTAAGAAATATCACGTCAATAACGACTAACCTTAAACTATTACTTAAGCGTGTTTATTCCATTGAATAATACGGGTTATTGCCAGCGAGGCTTTTTTTGATAATTGAATTACAGCAGTTAATTAGTTCAGGACATTATCCAGTATGGCTAGTCATGGTGGGGATTGTATTATTGTCTTATCTATTAGAAGACGTTGCAATTGTGACCGCTGCTTCGCTTGCCGCACAAGACGTTCTACCACCTAGTCTTTCCTTAGTTGCCATCATGTTCGGCATTATTACAGGTGACGCTGGCCTATATTTTTTAGGGGTTTATGCTAAAAAATCCCGCTGGTTGCGTTATCGCGTTTACACCAATAAATACTTCAATTTTATCCGTGTTCGTTTTCAAAATGGCGTCTTTATCAATCTTTGTATTGCCCGCTTTATTCCAGGATTACGAACCGCTGGATTTACCTTAAGCGGCTTTTTATCTGTTCCCTTTAGCCTTTTTCTTAGTGCGGTAATGTTATCCACTACGATCTGGGTTGCTCTCGTATTTACTTTTGTCTATCGATTAGGCAGCAGCGCTTGGGTTCAGGCTGCTCAATATCAATGGATGCTCATCTTAATTGCCGGCGCTGTGTTATTTGCCGCAAATCGTATTATTCGTCATTCTATTTCAAGAAGGTTGTCATGAATTCAAAATTAAGCACGCCCTATATAGAGGCAGGTAAAATTAACGCAGGTATGCCGTATTTAGAGGAGGACACTGGTGTATCCGTGTCGTCTTATGAGTTTATGCCTAGCTGGGTTTTTTATACGCCTGTTGTTTTACAGAGCCTATTGCTGGCTGTTCGTTATGGCGATATTCGTTTGCCGTTAGTAGCGAATCCAACCATTTTCTTGAGTGGCATGGTAGGGGAGTCTAAACACGATATTTTAGTATTGGCAGGTCCTGTTGCTAAGCCTTGGATCTCACCATTTATTTCATTGATCAAAACACAAGACTCTTTGGATGACCAAGATACTCATGCAAAGCAAGAGCTTGAGAAAGCAAACTTAACCTTCCCTATAGTGGCAAAGCCGGATTTAGGCTGTCGTGGTGTGGGGGTCAAATTAGTTAAAAATGAGCAGCAGCTTAAAAGCTACATTGATTCTTATCCATTAGGAGCGCGTTACTTATTACAAGAAAAAGCCCCTTACGAGGCTGAAGCGGGTGTGTTCTACGTTCGTTATCCAAATGAATCAAAAGGCAAAATCATTTCCATTACGCTCAAATACACTCCATCTGTTGTGGGTGATGGGGTATGCACACTTAAAGAATTGATTGAGCAAAGTCCGAGAGCAGGAAAACTGAGTCATCTGTATTTTCCACGTCATGAAGATAAGCTAGATTGGGTATTACCTGAAGGCGAAGAGTTTCAGCTAGCGTTTGCTGGTAGCCACAGTCGAGGTTCAATTTTTCGTGATGGTAATAAGTACATTACGGAACAATTGACCCGCAAAATGGACGAAATTCTCGCAGATGTAGATGGTTACTATTATGGTCGTCTGGACGTTAAATTTCGTGACATACATAGTTTCATGGAAGGCGAGAACTTCACTATTTTAGAATTGAATGGTGCCAGTAGTGAAGCGGCTCATATATGGGACCGAAATACCCCACTAAAAGAAATCTATAAAACGTTATTGTCACAATACCGCATGTTGTTTGAAATCGGCGCGCAACAGAAAAAACTCGGTCATCGTCCAGCATCAATTAAGACATTAATTGGCGCATGGAAAGAAGAAAAAGAGCTTATGAAGCACTATCCAATGACAGACTAACAGATTCATTATTATTTTATTGGAGGGCGTGTTTATGCCGCTGAGTTCAACAATGGCGCAAGGTTCGAAAGAGTATTGTGCTAATGACATCATACTGGGTTGCTTAGAGACGTTGCAGCAAGGTCGTCAGTTTTTGACGTCTATTGACGATGAACAATATTGTTATGTGGCCGCGCCACATGTCGCGAGTTCAATCGGCGGGCATTTTCGTCATTTGCTGGATGTTTTTGAGGCTGTTTATAAAAACCAGCAATGCATCGATTACAACTTGCGTCGTCGTGGTCATGGAATAGAAACATCTAAAGTGGCTGCATTAACGGCAATAAATCAATTAATAAGCTGGTTACAATTACTTGAGAATGACGTGTTAACAATGCAAACACGAGTCATTACAGAGGTCTGTTTGAGTAAAACACAACATGGTGAAATGGGGTCAACCGTTGGTCGTGAGCTTACTTTTGCCGCGTTGCACGCGACTCATCATTTTGCCATGGCCAATGTCATTGTGAGTCTTCTTAATGGGCGTGTAAGTGATCAGTTTGGGTATGCACCGTCTACCGTCTCCTATTTACGGGATCAATAAGTTATGTGTTCAGTGTCCTGGTTATTAGACAACGATGGCTATCAGGTTTTCTTCAATCGCGATGAGCAAAAGACGCGAGCTTTGGCCTTACCTCCGAAGCATATAGTGTTGCAGGATGTGGCTGTTTTAATGCCCATTGATCCAGTGGCTAAGGGCAGTTGGATTAGTGTCAACGAATACGGTTTAACGCTGTGTTTATTGAATAATTATCAAGGCCAAGCACCAAGTGGCGTATTAATTAGTCGTGGTCAATTGGTAAAGCTTTTATCTAAATCACAAAACTTGGCTTCGTTGGAATACGAATTCAGTACTTTAAATCTGGCTCGTTATGCACCTTTTACACTGTTGGTTTTTGATGCTGAATTAAATAATCAACAAGGTAAGGTGATGGCTTTTGAGTGGGATGGAATGTGCTGCAATACGTTTCCTGAATGGTCCCCTCGTTTTTCATCAGGCATGGATTTGGACAAAGTTAAGCGTGCACGAAATGACGCCTATCAAGATTGCATAGAGAGCGGTGAATGCTTTCAAAACCTTCTGACCTTGCATGCAAGCCATCATCCAGATCATTTGCATAAATCGTTTTGCATGCACAGAGAGGACGCACATACCGTGAGTTTTACTCATGTGCAAGTCACTTCTCGAAGTCAAAGTATGTCTTATGTTGCTGGTTCACCATGTGAAAATTTAACGCAAGAAGCGGTAGTGTCAAACCGCATACCATTATTAGCGAATGCCACGCCAGATTTACTGGCTTGTTAGGAGAGTGAAATGAAAAAATATTTCTTGTCATTATTGTTGTTAATAAGTTCGTTTAGCTATGCTCAAGATCTTGTTTATACAGGCTATTTTAATAACAAAGCATTAAGTGGGTACGATACAGTTGCTTACTTTACTGATAATAAACCGGTGGTTGGCGACAAAAAGTTTGTTACTAAGTACAAAGGAGCAGATTGGTATTTTGCTAACGAAGAACATTTGGCTATGTTTAAACTCAATCCAGAAAAATACGCACCACAATATGGTGGTTACTGTGCTTGGGCCATTGGCGCTCAGAGTAGCTTTGCCTCCGCGGATCCTGAGCAGTGGGCTATTGTGAATGGCAAACTGTATTTAAATTATGATGCTGACATCAAAGCAAAATGGGACAAAGATCCATCAGGCTTTATTGAAAAAGCAGACAAGGTTTGGCCTAAACTTATTTCTGAATAGAAAGGAACGCTATTATGAAAAAAATCATTCGTTATCTTCCCATTGTTTTTATCGCTTTTATTTTTTTGCAGTCGTTAGTGTTTAAATTTTTAGGCTCTTATGAAACTCAGTATATTTTTGGCGTTTTAAGCAGCTGGTCCGGTTTACATTGGTTTAGGGATTATGGTGCTTATCTTGTTGGAGGTTCAGAGTTAATTGCTACTGTATTGCTGTTTACTCGCTTTCAATTTTACGGTGCATTACTCAGTGTTGGAGTGATGACTGGGGCCATTTTCTTCCATCTATTTACTCCGTTAGGTGTTCTCATGCCAGAATTTAATGCAGCTGGTGAAATTGTAGGAAATGATAGTGGTGTCTTGTTTGGCATGGCTTGTTTGGTCTGGTTAGCGGCTTGCTTCGTGGTAACACGCCATGTGTTAGAAAAACGCGCAGCAGCCTGTCAAGCGTCGAATGCTAGAGGCGAGCCTTTATGCTAAACAGTCCCTTTCGTTTGCCTCGCGTAACGCCGTTTGGTCTTGGTGAGTCATTTGTCGAATGGTTAACGGGTTTGGATAAACTCGATAATTTGTATCAAAAACGACCGGGTAATTTGTCAAGTTTTGATTTCATGCGTTACACCCTAGATGGTCTTGATATCGAGTATGAGGTGTCATTAGGTAGCACCAGTAATATTCCAGAACAAGGTCCTGTTGTTATCGTTGCTAATCATCCATTAGGGGCGATTGAAGGTGTAATATTAGCGGACTTGATAGGATCTGTTCGATCCGATGTGAAGGTACTTGCTAATCAATTATTAAAACGTCTGCCTGAAATTAATGAATTGTTTATCGGCGTAGATGTATTTGGCGGAAAAAGTAGTAAAGCAACCAATGCGGCTGCGATCCTTGAGGCTAATAGACATTTAACGAATGGCGGTTTATTGATTGTGTTTCCTGCGGGAGAAGTCTCTACTTATCCTAAAGGATCGAACAGTTTAACGGACATTGAATGGCGTAACTCGGTGGCTAAATTCGTAAAACGGAGCAAAGCGACCACAGTACCTATCTTTATTAATGGTCGAAATAGCCCTTGGTTTTACCGAGCAGGAAACGTTCATCCACTATTAAGAAGCGCTTTACTAGGGCGTGAACTGCTGAATAAAAAAGCCACAAACATCTCCATTTCTATTGGCTCTGCGATCCCATTTTCTGAAGTCAGTGATTTTTCTAATGATAAGGACATGGTTAATTATTTTCGTCTCAATACCTATTTGATGAGCCCGAAGGAAATTCCGAAAAACACAATAGCGGATCAATCTATTGAGAGTATTTTGGGGTTGCCTATTATCGACGCCGTTGATGCTGATACATTGCATCAAGAGATTACAAATTTACCTGAATCCTTCCACCTGTTAGATCAGGGTGATTTCTCAGTATATTGCGCACCCTCACAATCTATTCCGTATTTAATGCAAGAAATTGGGCGTGTGCGCGAAGAAAGTTTCAGAATGGTCGGCGAAGGCAGTGGTTTAGCGTGTGACCTAGACGATTATGATTTGTACTATCAACAATTATTTGTTTGGCACAAAAAAGATAAGCAATTGGTTGGCGCTTATCGTTTAGGGATGGTCGACAAACTGATTGAACAGCATGGACTCGATGGCTTGTATTCTCGCAGTTTGTTTCATTATGACCAAGCGTTTATCGATACATTAGATTACAGCATTGAAGTAGGGAGATCGGTTGTTGCGGCGCCTTATCAAAAAAGCCTCAATGCATTGCTGATGCTATGGAAAGGCATCGCGACTTTTGTTTATCGCCACCCTAATTATACGCATTTATTTGGCCCTGTTAGCATCAGCAGTGAATACAGCCTGATTGCTCGCCAATTAATGGCTGAGACCTTGTCTATTCATTACTACGATGAGCAAAAAGCGAGTTTAGTGTCGCCTTCCACACCATTCTCTCGCAGCCATAGCCCATTTTGGCAAACAGGCATGTTGTCTGCTTTAGCAAGTGTGCAGTTGTTATCAAAAGTTCTCTCTCGTATGGAAGAAGGTAAAGGTTTACCTGTGTTGCTGCGTCAGTATTTAAAAATGAACGGCAAGCTTGTTTGTTTCAATGTAGACCCTACGTTTCAAGATTGCTTAGATGGTCTGATTGTTGTGGACTTAAAAGCGGTTCCAGTGCAAACCTTGTCTAAATACATGGGCAAAGAAGAAGCCCAGAGTTACTTATCAGGAAACATTGAGTAATGCGCTATCTTAAGAAAATACTTGCTAAGGTAATTACAGGCACCGAGTTACCCCAAGAAGCGGAGAACAACGCTAAATTAGTGCAGCAAGTACGTGCCACACCTGGATTAATTCACGACCATGTTATTAAAAGTCAATGCTCGCAAGGCCGTAGTGAAGTGCATTACGTCAGTAGTGATAATAGAGTCATGGCAAGGCCTACTGTGCTCTTTGTGCATGGTAGTCCTGGTAGCTGGGAATCTTTTGCGCCTTATTTTTTGCAGCCATCTTTGTCGGAAGCGTTTCGGCTCATATCTATAGATCGGCCTGGTTGGGGATTATCTACGTTTCCAGGTAAAGTATTTCCTAGCGAATTAGCCGAACAAGCCCGAGTGCTTGGCCCTTCAATTGAAGCGATTTACCAGCAAAATAAACAACAAAAAATTATCTTGGTAGGACATTCATTAGGGGGATCACTCGTGCCAGTATTGGCAGCCACTTACCCTGATTATGTACGCAGCGTGGTTATTTTGGCGGGTGATGTGAACCCTGTGTTAGCTCAACACCGTTGGTATAACAGTTTACTGGCGTGTGTGCCTCGCATTTTTGTAGCAAAACATTGGTATCACTCTAACTTAGAAATACTGGATTTAGCGAAGAGCTTAGCCAATCAGCAAGAAATGATGGCACAAGTGCAACAGCCAATCAGCATTATGCAAGGGACAAACGATAGACTGACCGATCCAAAAAATGTACATTTTGCCAGTTCATTATTTCAACAAAGCGCTTTGACAATACAATGGGTTCCTGACAAAGGGCACATGATCAACTTAATGTGTGTGGATCTAGTCAAAGCAGCGATCATGCGTTCGCATGAAAGTAGCGAGGCAGATTCCGTTCCGTAGCGTCAAATTCATGCACTAGCTTTATTAAAAAATGACTTGGTTGATGGTCTTCAAAGGCCAATGCTGCATCTTTTTTTTAGATGAACATACGTTTTGTGCATAGCCCTTAGTCTTAATTTCAATTGCTTCATATTCTCGGTTTGTAATAATGCTGTTATGCATATTTGCCTAATAACAAAGAGATAGACATGAATCAGATTTTAACGACACTTGAACCGCACGCCATTTGGAAACATTTCCAAACCCTTTGTAATATTCCTAGACCGTCTTACCACGAAGCCGCATTACGTGATCACCTTATCGCTTGGGCGCATGACCTTGGGCTAACCACCTATGTTGACCCAGTAGGAAATCTGGTTATCCGTAAGGCCGCATCCAAAGGAATGGAAAAAGCGGAAACTGTCGTGTTGCAGGGGCACTTGGACATGGTGGCGCAAAAAGACGCTGGCGTGGATCATGATTTCGAGACAGACCCTATCATCACTCGTGTTATCGATGGCTGGGTGCATGCAACTGGTACGACTCTTGGTGCAGACAATGGTATTGGTGTCGCCGCGGCCTTGGCTGTGTTGGAATCGACCGATTTACAACATGGACCAATCGAAGCATTGTTTACCATCGAGGAAGAAACCAGCCTACGCGGTGCTTTACAACTCGAAGAAGGCATTCTTAAGGGTAAAATCTTATTGAATCTAGACTCCGAAGACCGAGGCGATGTGTACATCGGTTGTGCTGGTGGAATGGACATTAATGTAGATAAGAATTATGAGGTATTGCCAGCAGAGCAGGGTGCTCAAGCGTTCACTGTGACCATCACAGGTTTACGTGGCGGTCACTCTGGTTTGGATATTCACAAAGGCCGTGCCAACGCAAATGTGTTACTCGTTCGTTTTCTTAACGGACTCAAATTGTCCTATCCTGTTGGTTTGAGTGCTTTTAGTGGTGGTACGTTACGCAACGCTATTTCTCGCGATGCGAGCGCTACGTTTAATTATGACCCAAAAGACAAAGCGGCCATCGAGCAATGCATCGAACAATTTAAACAGGACACCCAAGCGGAATATGGCAGCATTGAAGCAAACCTAGAGGTACTAGTGAGTGATGCCAGTGTCGATACTCAGTTATCAGCAGAACAACACACCGCATTAATCAATGCTCTTAGCTGTGCGCCACATGGCGTTAATCGTATGAGCACGGAGCTAGAAGGGGTGACAGAAACCTCTTGCAACCTTGGCGTGATCAACCTAAAAAACAACCCAGAAGGCGGTAAATCTTTTGATGCTTGTTTATTAGTTCGCTCTCTAGTGAACTCCGCTGTGGATCACTTATCAAACACCGCGAAATCCGCGTTCAGCTTGATAGACGCAAACGTAGTTTTGGAAAATGGTTACCCAGGCTGGCGCCCTGATCCAAATGCTGGCTTATTAAAGCACTTCTTAACCGTACATAAAGAAGTCACGGGGCAAGAAGCGAACGTCAAAGTCATCCATGCAGGCCTTGAATGCGGCATAATCGGCGCGAAATACCCAGGCATGGAAATGGTCTCCTTCGGGCCAAACATTCGTGGAGCGCATTCACCAACTGAAAGAATGGAAATAGACAGCGTTGGCGACTTTTGGCGCTTACTGGTTGCCTTATTGGCGTCTACACCCAAAGCATAAGCATCGTATCTTTAGCGTTAATTCCCTCCCATTAGCTTTAATGGGAGGGTTGCGCTGGCTTCGCTATTTTTATTGCTTCCATTTCAAAATCTACGGAATCTACGTGCCACCCACCTTAATACACAACAGTCATTACGATTTTAAGTCGTCAGCTTGATCATAGGGAAATCACATCTATACTGTATAAATGTACAGTCAAATTAGAGTGTGAGGTTGTTAAAATGCCTAGGTCAAGAAGTGATCAAATCAGCGTTGATGATACGCCTTATTATCATTGCATTTCGAGATGTGTCCGTAGGGCATTTCTATGTGGTGAAGACGCATTAACAGGTAACAGTTATGAGCATAGGCGCGGTTGGATTGAGAGGCGATTGTTGTTCTTAGCAAGCGTATTTGCTATTGATGTTTGTTCTTATGCGGTGATGAGTAATCACCTCCATGTGGTGTTGCATATCAACCAAGGCAAAGTCAAAAGTTGGACAAGACTGGAGGTTTTGCAGCGTTGGCACAAACTCCATAAGGGTACGATTTTCACTCAACAATACGTGAGAGGCGAGGTGCAACGAGACTTTGCTTTGAGTTTGGTTGAGGCGTCTGTTGATACCTTTCGGGATCGACTTATGGACATTAGTTGGTTTATGAGGGAGCTTAACGAGCCCATTGCACGGCAAGCAAATCTTGAAGACGCTTGCACAGGAAGGTTCTGGGAAGGACGGTTTAAATCTCAAGCTTTATTGGATGACGCGTCGTTGATTGCTTGTATGGCGTATGTGGACTTAAATCCTGTGCGATCGGGTACAAGTGATAGGCCCGAGCGTTCTGATTTCACAAGCGTTAAAAAACGTGTTCAAGCAGCCCAAGAAAACCAACAGCCAAAAGCTTTATTTCCTTTTGTCGGAAATCCAAGAAAAAAGATGCCTGCTGGTCTGCCATTTCTACTGCAAGACTATTTAGAGTTGATCGATATGACAGGGCGAATAATCCGAGAAGACAAAAAAGGTGTCATTGACGCATCATTTTTGCCTATCCTACAGCGGCTCAATATATCTTCTGATAACTGGCTTTGTATCGCTACTCAATTTGGCGAAAAGACAGCGAGTATTGTAGGGAGTGAGCTTTCTATTGCGTATTACTGTGAATCGAACCGAAGGCAACGAAAGCCTAGGCAGTGTGGCACAAAGCTTCTTGCTTAAAACCTAGATCTCAACAATAAGAGACACTTTTTATTACTGGCAATCACGCTGGTGGTATTTGCTCGTGTTGGATTTGTTTTTCCTCTTTTTTACTTCCTGATTCATCAATCGTCGCGAGTTAACCTCGTTCTAACCCTCAATGACAATATCATTTTAGCCTTTGGTAATGAGAGTATAGCCGTGTATTGATGGCTGTCTTGATAAGTTAAAGTGGGTGTCTTGTTAGAAGACTTTGAGTGAGTGTCCCGATAGTGCTAAAAGTAAAGTGGGTGTCTTTATAGTGCTATTTTGCTTTGTGTTTTCTAGTCTATGGCATAATGGGTTAATTATTATTGAGTTAGGTTGAAGTATGGGCTCGCGAACACTGTCTATTTGTTTGGATGGAAGGGTAATTGAGGTTGATGAAGGCGATAATTTGCTGACGTCGCTACTTTCCCATGGAGCGGATGTTCGCTACGGCTGTCGTGCTGGTGTTTGTGGTGCATGTCGTTTGTACGATAGTGATCATGGGCATTCAATTTTATCGTGCCAAACATCCGTTGTTGCGGATTTATCGCTGTCGGTTCAGTTACCTTTTGTTTTTTCTACTTTTTCTCTGCTTCATACTGAAACATTAAGCGATGAGGCGGTGGCGTTAACTTTGTTGGGCCCTAGTGATGATTCTTTTGGTGATCGAGTTAATGTGGGTGTCTCAGTAGCGGGGGGCGAGGCGATTATTGAGTGTATGGCGGTGAATGTGGCGGCTGATCCTTTGACTGTTGTGCTTCAAAAAGCCTTGTTGTCTGCGGATGCTTGGTCGTTTGTGCTGGCGTTACGTACGGAAGATTCTCTTCAAGTGAGCAGCGCCTTAGGGGTGCGAAAAGGGCGTTTGTTGTATGAGTTAGGTCTTGACGATACGGCGCTGGTGGTGGTTTCGACGTTTGAAAATCAGGTGTTCGAGCCATATTGGCAGGCGGCGTTGTTGGATTTTTCTGCTCACTTTCTTGGTCAATATCATTTTGTACGTCATCAAACCGCAGAGATTTCTTTACAAGATCCTAGCTTGGGTGCGTTTTTTGAGCGCGCTCAGGCAGAGGTCGAGGGCGCGCCGTTGCATGTTATCTATCATGGTCAAAATATATCAGAGCAGAGCTGGAGTCGAGTGCTTCGCCCTTTGAGAATACGTGTTAATCAGTTGCATTTTGTGCGCTAGTCTAGATACGTTAGTCTAGAAAGGACGCGTTTTTTGACTGTTTGAAATTATGTTTTTCTGGATTTATTGAAATAGGTTGTACATGAAAATTCTACATACGTCCGATTGGCACCTTGGCCAACATTTTATGGGCAAGTCTCGTCGTGGCGAACATGAGGCTTTTATTGCTTGGTTGTTGGTTTTGATTAAACAAGAATCGATTGGGGCTGTCATCATTGCTGGTGATATTTTTGATACGGGTGCGCCACCCAGTTACGCTCGAGAGATGTACCACCAATTGGTGTTAGATTTGAAAGCACTAGATTGTCAGTTGGTAATTGTGGGTGGGAATCACGACTCAGTGAGCATGCTTAACGAGTCTAAAAGTTTGTTGTCATATTTAGGCACGCATGTGTTGGCGCAAGCGCAGCTTGATGATCTTGAATCTCATGTCATTCCTTTGCTGAGCGCAACACAAGAAGTCTGTGCTTGGGTGTGCGCGGTGCCGTATTTACGGCCTAGAGATGTGATGCAAAGTGCGCAAGGGCAATCTGAACAAGATAAGAAGCTCGCGTTAATGACGCAGATTGGCAATTTCTACCAGTCGGTGTATGAGTTGGCAAAAGCGAAAAACGCAGCGTTAATGTCACCGGTACCGATTATTGGTACTGGGCATTTAACCGCCATGGGCGGACAGGTTAGCGAGTCGGTTCGTGATTTGTATGTCGGCACCCTAGAAGCCTTGCCTACGTCTGTATTTCCTCGCTTTGATTATTTAGCTTTAGGGCATATTCATCGTGCTCAAGCGATCAGTAAAGATGGTAAGTTTCGCTATAGTGGTTCTCCCATTCCGCTGAGCTTTGATGAGCTCGGTCGAGATAAAACGGTTGTGGTGATTGATACTCTTTTATTATTGGAAAATGAATCAGTAGAACAAAGACCTGAGCTCGATCTATTTGATACAAAGGCTGAAGCAATCGAATTGCGTAAAGTACCAAGCTTCCAGCCGATGTTGAGTTTAAAAGGTAATTTGAAAGCGTTGTTAACAAAAATATCTGAATTACCTCTGTCGGATAAAACGCTTTGGTTAGAAGTGACTGTCATTGCGGACGAATATTTAAGCGATATTCATAAGCGTTTGCTAGATGCCATCAAGGATTCACCCATTGAATTGCTTCGTGTGATGCGCAAAAGCGCCGTTGAGAAAAAGAATGAGATATTTGAAAGTCGCAAAACCTTGTCTGAATTGACGGTGAGTGATGTGTTTGAAAAAAACTTACAGTCGAATGATGAGATAGAAACAGAAGAAGCTAAGATTTTGACCGATTTATTTAACCATTGTTTGGAAGACATGGAAGCCTATCAGCGTAATGGTGAAGGAGAGCCGTCATGAAAATTTGTAAGCTTCGACTTAAAAACTTGAACTCGCTCAAAGGCGAGTGGGAAATCGATTTTACCAAGGCGCCATTTGATGATGCGGGTGTGTTTGCCATTGTCGGTCCGACTGGGGCGGGTAAATCAACCTTGCTGGATGCCATCTGTTTGGCTTTGTATCATGAAACACCACGTTTAAAAGTCTCTCCGACGCAGAATGAATTAATGACACGTCATACCTCAGATTGTATGGCAGAAGTTGAGTTTGAAATAAAAGGTAAAGGCTATCGTGCGTTTTGGAGCCAGCGACGAGCGCGCGGTGTGAGTGATGGCAAGCTTCAACCGATACATTGCGAATTAAGTGAGCGCGATGGCACTATTATAACCACTAAAATCAATGAGAAGATCACTAAAATCGCTGAGTTAACGGGGTTGGACTTCGGGCGTTTCACTAAGTCTATGTTGTTGGCACAAGGTGGTTTTTCTGCATTTTTGAATGCCTCTGCAAATGATCGAGCGGAATTGCTCGAGGAGTTAACTGGTACTGAAATATACGGGCAAGTATCTCAGTGGGTATTTGAGAAGCACAAAGCGGAACGCCAGAAAATCACTCAATTAGAAGCGGTAAACGCACAACGTCAGCTTTTATCAGATGATGAGTTGAATGCTTTTATTGATCAAGAAAAAGAGTTTGATGGTCAAGAATCTCAGTTGATCCAAATCTTGAAGCAGCAGAAAAAAACCTTACTTTGGCGACAAACAGAAACAGCATTGGCGACACGGTTGGCATTAAGTCAGCAACAGAATACGGCTGCACTATTGGCATTAGAGGCTTTCAAGCCTCAACAAAGTCTTTTGGAAAAAGCGGAAGAGGCGAATCGTTTAAAGCCCCAATATCATGCTTTAACAGACATACAAGGTCGTGAGAAAAATGCGCAAGCCGAGTGGCTTGAAATATCGGCACGACAAACAGAGCAAGACACGCAATTTAACGTGTTGGAGCAAAAGGTTGGTGATGCCAAGCAATTATTTGATGCGCAATCACTCGCTTGGGAAGCGCTCAATAATGAGATAACAACGACGATTCAGCCGTTGCTGTCTCGTCGAGATAATGTAAGCGAGCAGCTAAACACGGTAAAAGAGCGACAGATTAAGGCGGAGCAGAAGCATCAGGCGATACTTCAAGAGCGTGATTCTCAATCATCAAGTTTGGTGCAAAATCAACAAGCGTATGAGGCAAGCAAGCAAAGCTTAGCGGAATGGCAAGCTCCTGAATCTATTGAAGCGCAAGTATCGAATTGGCTGCATCAGAACAATACATGTCAAAACCAAACTCAAAGATTAATGAATTTGGCGCCTGAAATAACGACAGCGCAGGCGCAGTTAGACAGAGCATTGGCAAATTTTAAAAACCATAAAAATCAGGTTTCACAACAGAAAAATCATCTTGATTTCGTTATCGAACAGGCGAGGTCCATTGCAGCGGACTGTCTGACGCTCTCATCTGGTCGCGAATGGGATGATTGGCAAACGCATGTCCGAAGGCTGGAAAATAAACAGCAAAAATCTACGGATCTTGTGAGTCGTTACGAAAGTTATAGTAATAAACTGGCGCAATTAGCACCGCTTGATGCTTCGATTATCTCACTGAAAGATAAGTTTGAAACTAAAGAAAATGAAATAGCCTTGGCTCGTCAGGCTTATCCTGAGAAAAACGCACATTACAAAGATTTGGCAAGCTTAGTAGAAGCAGAGCGTCATATTGTGGCCTTGAATGAGATGAGAGAAGCATTGGGTGACGATGATCATTGCCCTTTGTGTGGCTCGGGTCACCATGACCTTGAACATGCTTTGCACCAAGACGTAAATTTTGACAATCAAGCCCGATTGGAGCAATTAAAATCTGAGTTAGAAAGCTTGGTGCGAATCGGTCAAGAGTTAAAGTCAGAGCAAGGTATTGTAGAGAACGAATTGAAAAACCGCCAAGCGCAGCGAGGTTCTTTGGCGCAAGAGCTGACGGAATCTGAGTCGCAACTTTTGGCGTTATTAAATCTTCTTATTGAAATGACGCCATTAAGCGATTTTGATCTTGTGCAAATGAACTCGGCGGTTAATCAAGTTCAAGAGGAGTGGCGTGAGGTAAGTGAGTTGAATGCCCAGCTGGTGGAAAAGCATCAGCAACGCCTTGCGTTGGACGTTGAAGTCAATAATGCCAGTGCACAACTCCAAGCAATGTCATTGCAGTTGCAAGAGAAAGAATCCGAAGGCCACTTATTGCGTGAGCGACTTGATACCAAGGTGGCAGAGCAGAAGAATTTGATCGCAGAGACGGATGCTATGCGAACGTCTTTAATGGCTTCGATGGTCTCATCAGGTGTGCCAAAAATGTATTTGGTTGAACCTTTAGCAGACTCTTTGCAGGCGTTGCAAGGGTCCTTAACGGCTTGGCGCGATGCGAAGAAAAACTACGATGTACAGCACCAGCAAATTGAGCGTTTAACGTTTGAAATCACATCGTTAGATGAGCGAGTCAAAGAAAACTTGGTTGAGGTGGAAGCCGCACGAAGCCAATCTAATGCACTGCAAGTATCGCTGAGTGAGATAGAAGAGAGCTTAAAGCAAGTATTAGGTGATCAAACCTTAGCGGCCTTTAGGGCGCAAGCGCATCAATCATTGGAATCGGCTCGGGCTGAATTAGAGACCTTATCAAAAGCACGAGAGGTGGCTCAAACGGCATTAACAGCGACCACAACTTCTCAAAAAGAGGCAGAGAAAGTGATCAGCGCGTTGAAAGACGAATTCGATAAGGCGCAATCTATTTGGTTGAACACCTTAAATGAAAAAGGCTTTGACGTAGAAGGTTCTCAAATAGAAGAGGTGTGGAAAGCCGCGTGCTTGCCTGATGCTGATGTCGCTCAGTTGCAGCATACCTTGGTTGAATTGAAAGACGCCAATACTCGGCAATCCGCTTTATTGAAGCAAGCGAAAACCGCCTATGATGAGCATGTTGAGAAGCAAGAGGCGGGTCTGAATGTGAGCGATGATATTTCTCTTGAGGCCTTGTTAGCACAGGTTGAGCAGCTTGAAAGCGAGCACGCTATATTGAATCGAAAGCGAGGCGAAGTGGCTCAAAAAATTAAAGAAGAGCATCGGCGTCGTGCGCAAGCAGAGTCTTCCGTAAAAGAATTAGAAGCGCTACGGGACAATTTAATTCATTTGGATCGTTTGAATCATTTAATTGGTTCTGCAGATGGAGCGAAATTCCGTCGTTTCGCTCAAGGCTTAACCTTGGATCATTTGGTGTATTTGTCGAATCAACATTTGTCTATTCTCCATAAACGTTATCAGTTAGAGCGTAAGTCCGATGAAGCCTTGGCATTATCGGTTGTGGATACATGGCAAGCGAATGCCTCGCGAGATACCAAAACCTTGTCTGGTGGTGAATCTTTCTTGGTGAGTTTGGCGCTGGCGCTGGCGCTATCGGATTTGGTATCTCATAAAACTAGCATTGATTCGCTGTTTTTAGACGAAGGCTTTGGCACCTTAGACAACGACACTTTAGAGTCCGCTTTAGATGCATTGGACAATTTACAATCCTCTGGCAAAACCATTGGTATTATCAGTCATATACAGGCTTTAAAAGAGCGTATACCGGTACAAATTCGATTAACAAAGCAAGGCGGGCTGGGTGTTAGCCGGCTTTCGCCTGACTTTGCTGTGAAAAGTTAGAGCGCTAGAAAGTAGATATTTCTGAGGGGATAAAGTTTTCCCCAGAAATAGGGGAACAACCTTGTAAATAAACCGTAAAACATTATATTAATCATGAGGTTATTAAACTGGTTGTTATTGTACACGGTGAGATTTATAGGGCACTATATGAATGTATCAATTAAAGTTCAAATTTGATGTAAAGACTTTGGTTACATGCCTTTCTTTAATCAGCAACCTTGATAGAATATGTGTTTTTAGGCTCTATTAAGAGTAATAAGGTACGCCCATTACCAATTGAGGGTCTAGGGTACAACAAAAGGATAGTTTGCATGACAGACTTAGGCTTCCAGTTAAAAGGAAGTGTAGTAACGACGGTATTACTTGAAATTCAAACGCTTTCTCTTGAAAGCATTCTTTCTCAGTTAAAAGAGAAAATTGATCAAGTGCCGCACTTTTTTAATCAAGCACCTATTATTGTTGATCTATCAAAGATAAAAGAAGACGTTCCTCTTGCCTCGTTTGAGTCATTAGTTAACTCGCTTAATCATTTGGGACTTTGTGTTATAGGCTGGCGTTGTAATCAAGACGATAAGCCAACTTGGTATGCTGACGTGGTAACTCCATTGTTACCAGCGAGTAAAACGCGATCTATTAATGTTCCTGAGCCAGTTACTACCTCGGTAAGTCCTGACGTGGTAGTGAAGACGGTAGTTGAAGAGCGCTTAGTGCCTCAGTCAACCAAGGTAATTACTAAACCTATTCGCTCAGGGCAGCAGGTATACGCTGAAGGCGATCTGATTATTTTAACCCAGGTGAGTGCCGGTGCTGAGGTATTAGCAGACGGTAATATACACGTTTATGGTGCACTTCGTGGGCGAGCGTTAGCAGGTGTTAAGGGCGATGTAGAAGCTCGAATCTTTTGTAAAAGCATGGAAGCAGAACTGGTTTCTATTGCTGGTAATTTTATGCTGACTGATGCATTGCAAAAAATTATTTGGAAAGAAGCGGCACAAGTGTTATTGGTTGACGATAGTTTAGAAATCATACCGCTTTAGACGTTTAAATTTTATTAGTTATATTTATGGATCGGCTTCTTGAAGAGGCCATCGGGGGATACAGCATTGGCAAAGATCATAGTGGTCACCTCAGGCAAGGGTGGTGTTGGTAAGACGACATCCAGTGCAGCAATAGGAACGGGGATTGCGTTAAAAGGATTTAAAACAGTAATTATCGATTTTGATGTGGGTTTGCGTAATCTAGATTTAATTATGGGTTGTGAGCGTCGTGTTGTTTATGACTTTGTTAATGTGATTAATAAAGAAGCGACTCTGACTCAGGCATTGATTAAAGACAAACGAACAAAAGATTTATTTATTCTTCCTGCCTCGCAAACAAGAGATAAAGATGCTCTCACACAAGAGGGTGTTCAAGGTGTCTTGGAAGAACTTGCTAAAGACTTTGATTATATTATCTGTGATTCGCCAGCGGGTATTGAGAAAGGCGCGCAAATGGCGTTGTATTTTGCTGATGCGGCGATTGTTGTAACCAACCCTGAAGTGTCTTCGGTTCGTGACTCGGATCGTATTTTGGGGATTTTACAAAGTAAATCGCGCCGTGCAGAAGAAGGCAAAGAGCCAATCGAAGAGCACTTGCTGCTAACGCGCTATCATCCTGAGCGTGTCGCTTTGGGCGAAATGCTGAGCGTGTCTGATGTTGAAGATATTTTGGCGATCCCATTGTTGGGTGTTATTCCTGAATCTGAAGCGGTTCTTAAAGCGTCAAACCAAGGTACGCCAGTTATTTTGGATACAGAGTCAGCCGCAGGCCTAGCCTATATGGATGCGGTGGATCGATTGATGGGTGAAGAGCGACCTTTGCGTTTTCTGGATGTCCAGAAAAAGGGATTTTTTAAACGACTGTTAGGAGGTTAGTGTGGGGATTTTTGATTATTTTAAGAGCAAAAGTGAGCCAAGTTCCGCGTCGGTTGCAAAGGATCGCTTACAAATTATTGTTGCGCACGAACGCAGTAAGCGCAAGCAACCAGACTACTTGCCTCAAATGCAGCAAGAAATCATTGATGTGATTAGAAAGTATGTGAAAGTGGGCAGTGAAGATGTTCAAATTCAACTTGAAAACATCGAAGACTGTTCCATTCTTGAGGTAAACGTCACACTGCCTGATAATTAGGTTGTCGGTACTGTCTTGACAGGGTATGCAGTGCGAGTGCTGATGCCTTGTTGGGGTTACCTTCCTCTTTCTGCTAGCTGAATCCCTCTTGGCTATGTTTGTTTTTATGCATCCTTATTGTTTTCATTGATAAAACTAGCCTGATAGTTCTTTTTTTATTACATTAATAATCACTATTTTTCGCGGTGCTTTTGTTTGCGCTGTATTGAATCTTAAAGGAATAAATAATGAAGTATGTACCACTTGGTCGAACCGGTCTGAATGTATCAAGGGTTTGTTTAGGAACCATGACATGGGGAACTCAAAATAACCAAGCGGATGCGGATGTTCAGATTGAATATGCTTTGGCGAATGGGGTTAATTTCATCGATACCGCTGAAATGTATTCTGTACCACCAACGCCTGAATCTTATGGTAAAACAGAAACAATCATAGGTAATTGGCTGTCCCGTAATCCATCCCGTCGTGAAGAGTTTGTTTTGGCGACTAAGATAGCGGGTGTTGGGCTTGATTATATCCGTGATGGCGGTCCAATTACCGGTGCTGCGGTTATTGCTGCGGTTGATGCTTCGCTCGCGCGCTTGCAAACGGACTATATTGATTTGTATCAGTTGCATTGGCCGAATCGTCCTCATCCTCATTTCTCTAAACATTTTCCTGGGCAAGTCACGTTTAGTGATATCGACAGAGATGAGCACTCGGCGCAAATGTTGGATATCCTGCGAGGGATTGATGCTAGTGTTAAGGCGGGCAAGATTCGTCATTTTGGTTTATCTGATGATACAACTTGGGGAATAAACGAATACATTCGTTTGAGTGATAAATATGACTTACCCCGTGTTGCGTCTATCCAAAATGAGTTCAGTCTTTTGCATGCGAAAGATTGGCCTTATTTGATAGAAAACTGTGTGCATGAAGGTGTTGCTTATCTGCCTTGGTCAGCATTGGCCGCAGGCGCTTTAACGGGTAAATATGTTGGTGGCGCACGTCCTGAAGGGAGTCGTTGGGCTTATGCGCAACGTAATGGCTTATTTAGAGATACAGCGTTGTCTGAAAAAGCGGTATTAGGTTATTTAGAAGTAGCTAAAAAACACAACTTATCACCTGCTCAGCTGGCATTAGCTTGGTGTAATCAGGTGGATGGTGTGACATCAACTATTATTGGCGCAACGTCCTTGGCGCAGCTTAAAGAAGATATGTCTGCTTTTGATTTGGCGCTTTCTGATGAGGTTCTTGCTGATATCATGACTGTATTCAAAGAATACCCAGTGCCATTTTAATGTTTTTGATATGAATGTTTGTTGTTTAAAAAGTCGCCTATAGGGCGATTTTTTTGTGTCAAAAAAAGAGTGGGAAGAGTTATGTCTTTTATTTGGCGTAATAAAAAACCCGATGCAGAAACTGCATCGGGTTTTTTTAAGACGGTAATAAAGTGATATTACTTGTCTTTTTTCTCTTGTTCTTTCTTGTCTTTAACAGCTGCGATAACTGTTTCAGCAACGTTAGAAGGACATGGTAGGTAGTGAGAGAACTCCATAGAGAACTGACCACGACCAGATGTCATTGTACGTAGAGTACTGATGTAACCAAACATTTCAGAAAGAGGAACGTCTGCTTTGATGCGAACACCAGTCAAACCTTTCTCTTGGTCTTTGATCATGCCGCGGCGACGGTTAAGGTCACCGATTACATCACCAACGTGATCATCAGGAGTAAACACATCCACTTTCATGATTGGTTCGATCAACTGAGGGCCAGCTTTAGGGATAGACTGACGGAAAGCGCCTTTAGCAGCGATTTCAAAGGCTATAGCAGAGGAGTCAACTGCGTGGAAGCCACCGTCGTACAATTGAACTTCAACGTCTAGTACTGGGAAGCCAGCTAGAACACCTTCGTTCATCATAGACTTAAAGCCTTTCTCTACAGCAGGGAAGAACTCTTTTGGTACGTTACCACCCACAACAGAAGAAGAGAATACAAAGCCAGAGCCTGGCTCACCTGGTTTGATGCGGTAATCGATTTTACCGAATTGACCAGAACCACCAGATTGTTTCTTGTGCGTGTAAGTATCTTCGATTTCTTTCGTGATTGTTTCACGGTAAGCAACCTGTGGTTGACCAACAATAAGGTCTACACCGTAGGTACGCTTCAAGATATCAACTTTGATGTCTAGGTGAAGCTCACCCATACCGCGAAGGATTGTTTCACCTGAATCGATATCAGTTTCAACGCGGAATGTTGGATCTTCTGCAACCATTTTACCGATCGCAACGCCCATTTTCTCGTTACCGCCTTTGTCTTTCGGTGTAACAGAGATAGAGATTACTGGCTCAGGGAAAACCATTGCTTCAAGCGTACAAGGGTGCTTAGGATCACAAAGAGTGTGACCAGTTTGTACGTTTTTCATGCCTACGATCGCCATGATATCACCAGCTTGCGCTGAACTGATTTCTTTACGGTCGTCTGCTTGCATTTCAACCATGCGGCCTACACGTTCTGTTTTGCCTGTGAAGCTGTTTAGAATCGTATCGCCTTTGTTTAGCGTACCAGAATAAACGCGTACGAATGTTAGCGCGCCAAAACGGTCATCCATGATTTTGAATGCAAGTGCTTTAAACGGTTCGTTAGCATCAACAATCGCTTTTTCGCCGTTTGGATTACCTTCTTCGTCCGTAAGATCTTGTGGAATAACATCTGTTGGGCTTGGTAGGTAGTCGATAACAGCATCAAGAAGAAGTTGCATACCTTTGTTTTTGAAGGCAGAACCACAGTAAGTAGGGAAGAACGCAAGGTCACGAGTACCTTTACGGATACAACGTTTAATGTCTTCAATAGAAGGTTCTTCACCGTCCATGTACGCCATCATGATATCGTCGTCTTGTTCTACCGCTGTTTCTAGTAGTTTCTCGCGATATTCTTCAACGATTTCTTCCATGTCAGCAGGAACGTCTTCAACGCTGTAGTTTTCTGGCTGACCAGTTTCATCCCATATGTAAGCTTTGCGGCTTAATAGGTCAACAACACCGACGAATTCATCTTCAGTACCGATAGGTAGAACCATGATTAGCGGGTGAGCGCCAAGTACTTTTTGAACTTGCTCTGTTACGCGGTAGAAGCTTGCGCCAAGACGGTCAAGTTTGTTTACGAAAATGATACGTGCTACTTCAGATTCGTTAGCATAGCGCCAGTTAGTTTCTGATTGAGGTTCAACACCACCAGAACCACAGAATACACCAATACCACCGTCAAGGACTTTCAAAGAACGGTAAACTTCTACTGTGAAGTCAACGTGTCCAGGTGTGTCGATAACGTTAAAACGGTGATCTTTCCAGAAACAACTTACCGCTGCAGACTGGATGGTTATTCCGCGTTCTGCTTCTTGTTCCATGAAGTCAGTTGTAGATTCACCTTCATGTACTTCACCGATTTTGTGGATCATACCGGTAAGTTTAAGAATACGTTCTGTAGTAGTAGTTTTACCCGCGTCAACGTGAGCAAAAATACCGATGTTTCTGTATTTTGATAAGTCAGCCATTAGATTACTCTAAATAAGTTAGGGACGAAATTTGCGCGTTAGTATACAAGACTTTTCTTTGTTTGTAGTCAGGTATTTCGCGGTATTCTATTATATTTTACGTACTTAAAGAAAGGGGGCTTTGAAAAGCATTTTAGAAACCCCTGTTTTCTAGAAATAGATTATAACAAAGAAAACCGTTAAACCTAGTCTCTGCGCAATCTATCTGATATTGCGATCGGATTTGGGAAGTTCAAAATAACAACATAAGTAGATAATGCGAAGCTTAGGATCGCTGTTGCTTGAATGACATTTGACGCTTCTGTACCAATAATTCCAATATTGGCGGCAAGATAGGCGATTAATAAGGAAAACTCACTGACTTGGCCTAAGCGAAAGCCAACTTCCCAAGACGTACTTGCATCTTCTTTAATGCCTTTTAATAAAAATCGAAACACTACGGGTTTGATTAGCATAGAGCCAATGGCCAAAATAAGAGCGGGCACAATGACGGCACTAAGTAACCCTAAATTGAAGCTGGCGCCGATGGTAAAGAAAAAAAGTATTAAGAAAAAGTCTCTTAATGGTCTTAAGTGAGTGGCTATGTATTGTGATATTGGGCTGGTTGCGAGTGCTACGCCAGCAATAAAAGCCCCCATTTCAGAGGATAGACCTGCGTATTCTGCGAGCACCGCCATCGATAAGCACCAACCGATAGAGACTAAAAAAATGTATTCGTGGAACCGATCAAAGCGAGTGATCAGCTTGAGTAATATATATTTGACGAACAAAAAAGCCGCACCAATGAGAAGAGGTAGAGCGATAAGCGGTTTGAGGTATTGCATTACGCCATCATGGGTATCTCCTGAGACGCTGTAGAGTACAAGAAGTACGCCAATGGCAATAATATCTTGCAATAACAATAACCCAACCACAAGTTCCCCTGTGTGCTTGTGGTGCAGTACTGTAGTTGGTAACAGTTTAATGCAGACAATGGTGCTGGAGAACATCATCGCCACACCAATAATAAGGCTTTCTAGCTCGGTGTAGCCAAATAAAATAGCCACTAAATAGCCAAGCAGGGCAAACGCAGCAGAACTTAGCAGGGCAATCCAAGATGCTTTTTTAAGCATGTTGATTAAGTGGCTGGGCTGCATATCTAAGCCAAGCAAAAAAAGCAGAAAAATGATGCCTACATGGCTCATTTCATCCATGAGTTTTGGCTCATTGATGAGTGACAGCCCATAAGGTCCAAGCAAGGCGCCCAATGCAATATAGGCAATTATCATCGGTTGCTTAGTGTATAAGGCGATCGATGCAACGATCGCCGCACCACCGAAAATCAAGAAAAAGGAATGTACGATAGATGCATCCATGCTATTTACCTATTAGCTCCATGAGCCAGTGTTGCTTTTTCTTTTGCGTGACAAAGGAATGAAAATGCCAATTATTAAGCCGCCTAGTAGTGTGCCGGCGCCAATGGCAAACCATTTTTGCTGAGTGGTATCTTCTTGTTTATTGGCTTCCGCTTTAGCGATGGCCAGCTGTTCTTTTAAAGAGGTTACCTGATAAGTAACGTCAGCATTTTGAGATACGATAGATTTGGCCTTTTCGGTAAGCGTTTCATTCTGCTGAAGCTGCTTAATGAGTAGGTTTTTGTCATTCTCCAATGTCGTAACTTTGGCCTTTAAGTTGTCTATGTCTTGTTTGCTGTTTTGTAATTCAGCGTTAATCTTTTGTTTACTGTCAGATAGCGCGGTTAGCTTAGTTTGTAAGCTAATAACTTGATCTCTTGTGACTGCGTCGTCACTTAGAAAGTAGTCAGCAATCCAGCCTTCGTTGCCACTTGGTGTTTTAACCTTAGTGTACCCATTTTCTTGTTCAAGCACTTCAAGAGGAGTGCCACTTTTGATGCCACGTTCAACGGCGCGTGTATTGTTATTCTGACCTTCTCTAATCGCAACAAATTGAATATCTGATACGTAGGCGGTCGTCGCTTGAGCAACGCTTGACAGTAGTAGTCCTGCAAGAAGACAGGTTATGTTTTTTTTCGACACGATAAGGTCCTTTAAAAATCAATCACTTTCCAAGTCATACGATAATCAGGGTGGCTACAATACGCAATAGGAAAAGGCCCTTAAAAGGGCCTTTTGTCGGAATGCTGACGATAGATTTAGTCTTTAGCGACGTAGAAACATCGGTCTTGGCTCGATGACATCGCCTTGGTATGCGGTGGAGAAAGATTTATGCAGTACCAATGCTTTTTCTAAATTCACATCTTCATTGAATTGGAAGCTGTTAAAGCCAACTCTTAGTAAGTAGCCAAGTTGATCAGGAATAAAGTTTCCTAAGGCGCGAATTTCACCTTTATAGCCTAGGCGTTCACGTAGTAAACGTGCGTAAGAGAAACCACGACCATCAACAAACGCTGGAAAATGAATACCAATTACAGCAAATTGATTTAGATCGACGTCAGTCAGTGCTTCAGTGCCTTCACCTGCATCAATCCATATTCCGGCGACTGGGCCAATACTTTCTTTTTCAGCTAGCCATTTTGACATGGGTACGATTGCTGTGTCAGACGCAGCGGCTTCGCTGTCTTGCTGCCAAGTGTACAGGTTGTCGGCAATGTCTCCGTTCTTAATTAGCTTTGGCATAAGCGGCCTCTTTAAATGGTGTGATGCCAACGCGGCGGTAAGTGTCGATAAAGCGCTCTTCATCCGTACGGTTGTTCACATAGACATCCATTAGCGTTTGAATGACTCTGGTTATATCTTCTTGCGCGAAAGATGGGCCGAGGATTTTGCCGATGCTGGCATCGTTGCCTGAAGCGCCACCAATGGATATTTGATAAAACTCTTGGCCTTTCTTATCGACGCCAAGAATACCAATATTACCGACATGGTGATGACCACAGGCATTCATGCAGCCAGAAATATTCAAATCGATATTACCTAGATCATAAAGGTAATCAAGGTTGTCGAATGTTTGCTGGATTTGGTCGGCAATAGGGATGGATTTTGCGTTTGCCAGTGCGCAGAAGTCGCCACCTGGGCAGCAAATCATATCCGTTAGTAAGCCAAGAGTTGGTGTAGCAAAGCCAGCTTCTTTGGCGGCTTCCCATACAGCAACAAGCTGATCTTGACGAACATCAGCAAGAACTAAGTTTTGTTCGTGGCTCACACGGAGCTCACCGAAACTGAACTGATCAGCCAAGTCTGCGGCTTTTTCCATTTGATCTGAGGTCGCATCGCCTGGTGCTTGCCCTGGTTTTTTAAGGGTAAGTGTTACGATGCGGTAGCCTGGTTTTTTGTGTTCGAATGTATTGCGCTCATGCCAGCGTGAAAAGCCAGCGCTGTTGGCTAGTTTGCTCGTTAGTTCTGCCGGGTTGTTCGTTAGTGATTCGTATGCTGGCTCAGAAAAGAAGCTGGATAGGCGATCAAACTCACTCATTGGAATAGTGCTTTCTTTGCCGCGTAAATGAACCCATTCCGCCTCAACTCGGTTGCGAAACTCTTCAATACCAAGTGCTTTCACTAGAATCTTAATGCGCGCTTTGTATTTATTGTCGCGACGACCTTGCTGATTATAGACGCGAATAATGGCATCAAGGTAAGTCAGCAAGTCAGCGCGTGGAATAAATTCACTGATGGTAACGCCCACCATAGGGGTGCGACCAAGTCCACCACCGACGATGACTTTAAAACCGATTTCACCGGCGTCGTTTTTCTTAATTTGCAGACCAATATCATGGACTTGTATGGCCGCGCGATCTGAAGATTCAGTCGCATTAACCGCAATTTTGAATTTGCGTGGTAAGAAAGCAAACTCAGGGTGAAAAGTAGACCATTGGCGAATAAGTTCACAATAGGGGCGAGGGTCGACTATTTCGTCAGCTATAACGCCCGCATATTGGTCGGTCGTAGTGTTACGAATACAGTTGCCGCTAGTTTGTACCGCGTGCATTTGAACTTGTGTTAGTTCTTGTAGAATGTCAGGGACATCTTCTAGTTTTGGCCAGTTTAATTGTAAGTTTTGGCGGGTACTGAAGTGTCCGTAAGAGCGGTCATAGCGACGGCTAATATCAGCTAGCTTACGTAGCTGCTCACTTGAAAGCATACCGTATGGGATGGCAATACGAAGCATTGGTGCATAACGCTGTATGTAAAGCCCATTTTGTAATCGTAGCGGCAAAAACTCTTGCTCACTCAGTTCGTCATTAAGGTAGCGGCGTGTTTGATCACGAAACTGTGCTACACGCTCATCAACAAGCTGTTGGTCAATTGCGTCGTATTGATACATAAAGTAATAAACCATCGTTAATAAAATTTTAGTTATGTAACTCTATCAAAATTCCCTTATTCTAAAAATGAATATTTACCTATATCTATAGCGGTTTTTCTTATAAGTCTTATTGAATATCGAACATTGTACGAATAATGAAAAATACCTTACTTTTTTACTAGGTCTTTGGCTTTAAAGTGCATCTGCTGTAATATGCTTGTATTGACAGTGTTACCGATTTAAGAAGGGTTATTATGAATATTACTATTACTGATGGCGCTCAAGAGTACCTATCTTCTTTACTTGAAAAACAAGGTGTTGAAGGTATTGCTGTGCGTATATTTATCCAGCAGCCTGGCACCCCTTATGCGGAAACGTGTTTGGCATATTGCCGTCCTGATGAAGTAAACGAAACGGATGAGATTCTAAATCTTCCTAAGCTGAAAGTGTATATTGAGAAGAACTCAATAAACTTTTTGGATGAAGCTTTTGTCGATTATGCCACGGAAAAAATGGGCGGCCAGCTAACAATCAAAGCGCCCAATGCGAAAATGCCGAAAGTTGGTGTGGATAGCCCTATTGAAGACCAAATCAATTATGTGCTTTATTCTGATATTAACCCAGGATTGGCATCTCACGGTGGTGAGGTCAGTTTAGTGGAAGTGATTGATGGTCAAGTGGCTGTCTTGCAATTTGGTGGTGGTTGCCAAGGTTGTAGTGCGGTTGACCTAACGCTTAAAGAAGGTGTTGAGAAAACGCTGATTGAAAAAGTGCCAGGGTTAACGGCTGTGAAAGATTCAACAGACCATACAGTAACTGATAACGCGTTTATGTAGCGTTAGAAAATACTAATAAAGGGTGCTGATCGATTGATCGGCACCCTTTTTTTTGTGCTTTAAATTTAGCTGCGTTCGCGTTTTGGTAAAACGTCTTTCAGTTGTTCAGCCATGGTCAGCAAAGTTTTTTCTGTAGCTTCCCAATCGATGCAGGCGTCGGTAATTGACACGCCGTATTGGAGGTCGTTTTTGTCAGCAGGTACTTTTTGATTGCCCCAGCCAATGTTGCTTTCGATCATCAACCCCATAATAGACTGGTTGCCATCAAGAATTTGCTGAGTCGCATCTTCTACAACGGTTACTTGGCGTTCTGGTTTTTTGTTTGAATTCTCGTGAGAGCTATCGATCATGATATTGTGCTTTAGCTTGGCGGATGTCAGCGCGGCTTCAGCTTTTGCGACGTTTGCTGCGTCGTAGTTTGGTAGGCCGTTGCCACCACGAAGTACGACGTGACCGTACTCATTACCTTTGGTGTTAACAATGGCGACTTGGCCTTCTTCGTTAATGCCTAGGAATGAGTGCGGGTGAGAAACTGATTGCATGGCATTAACCGCAACAGACAATGAGCCATCTGTGCCGTTTTTAAAGCCTACTGGCCCAGAAAGACCAGAGGCCATTTCACGGTGTGTTTGGGATTCTGTGGTGCGAGCGCCAATTGCCGACCAGCTGATTAGATCTTGGATATACTGTGGAGAGATAGGGTCTAGTGCTTCTGTAGCAAGAGGTAGGCCTATTTCAGCAAGATCAATTAGCAGTTTGCGGCCAATGTGTAGGCCTTTATCGATATCGAAGGTGCCATCAAGGTTTGGATCGTTGATCAGCCCTTTCCAGCCTACGGTAGTACGAGGCTTTTCAAAATAAGCGCGCATAATAATATAAAGAGAATCGCTTACTTTTTCTGCAAGTTCTTTCAGGCGATGAGCATAATCCAAGGCCGCTTCTGTATCGTGAATAGAGCAAGGTCCAATCACAATCGCTAGGCGATGGTCTTTACCGTCCATAATGTTTTTAATGGTGTCACGAGCGGTGGTGATGCGGTGACTTACATCTTCGCTGACAGGCAAGGTTTGTTTTAATTTTGTAGGGGTTACCAAAGAGGTAAAGGAGGCTATGTTTAAATCCTCAAGGCGTGTATTGCTCATTACGGGGTTTCCTGTTTACTGCATAATAGTTATAGCCCTTACAGTATCTTGTTTTCACTCGTTAATGAACCGTCAGTGCTGGGTTTTATGGCGTTTTTTTAGAAGAATAGATATTTCAAGCCAAAGACCATTAAAGCGCTTGCCAATATGGGTTGCAAAACCTTGTTTGGGACATAGGTAGAGATTTGAGTGCCTAGGTAAATGGCTGGTATAGAGCCAATTAATAAACCGGCTAATAAGGTGTAATCCACGTTACCAAGAAAAACATGCCCTAAACCAGCCACAAGCGTTAAAGGGACGGCGTGAGCGAGATCAGTGCCAACAATGTTTTTGGCGCGCATTACAGGGAATAATACCATCATAATGGCGGTTCCCAGTGCGCCAGCGCCTACTGATGTTAGAGTGACTAAGATGCCAAGAATTATGCCGCAAAAGAAAATGACTCTTAGACTGCGTGCCTCTGGCATTTGGAAGTCAAAACGAGATAGTAGTTTTTCTCGAAAAATGATGACTAACGCGGTTGTTAGTAGCATTACGCCTAGGGTGCCCGTTAATATTTGTTGGTAATAATCTGGTTTTTCGAATTGAGACAAGGCTAATACGGTAATAAAAGAGGCAGGAAGGCTGCCTGCTGTCATGGCACCAACTATTTTCCAATTAACATTGCCGCGTTTTGCGTGCAAATATACGCCCGTGCTCTTCGCGATTCCTGCATACATAAGGTCGGTGCCAATGGCAATATGAGGTGGAAAGCCAAATAGCAGTAATAGCGGGGTCATTAAAGAGCCACCACCAACACCCGTGATGCCGACGGCCAGCCCAACAGCGGCGCCGGCAAAAATATACCAAATAAAATCCATCGTATTCTTTCTTTCGCTGATTTAAGCTAGCAACATTAGAGGTTTTTCTCTATTCTATAAAGTAATGTTTTCTTCTGTTTTTAACTCTTTTTGGAATAAGGCGCTCGATGAAGTTACAGCAGCTTAGGTATATTTGGGAAGTAGCGCGCCATGACTTAAATGTGTCGGCTACTGCACAGAGTCTCTATACATCTCAACCAGGTGTTAGCAAGCAGATTCGTCTTTTGGAAGATGAATTGGGCGTTGAAGTGTTTGCTCGTAGTGGCAAGCATTTAACGCATGTAACGCCTGCCGGTGAGAAGATTATTGCGTTGGCCGGTGAAATTCTTAATCAGACTCAGAATATTAAGCGAGTGGCTAGCGAATTTAGTGATGAGCGTAAAGGTTCTCTAGATATTGCCACTACGCATACTCAAGCGCGCTATGCGTTGCCGAATGTTATTCATGAGTACATAGAGCGTTATCCAGCGGTGGCCTTGCATATGCATCAAGGAACGCCGATGCAAATTGCTGAAATGGCCAATGACGGAGTGGTGGATTTTGCCATAGCGACAGAAGCTTTAGAGCAGTTTGGTAATTTGATAATGCTGCCTTGTTATACTTGGAATCGATGTGTTGTTGTGCCGAAAGATCACCCTTTGGCTCAAGTTGGAGTATTAACATTAGAGGCGCTGGCTAAATATCCTATAGTGACTTATGTTTTTGGCTTTACAGGTCGATCTCAACTAGATCATGCGTTTCAAAAGGCCGAGCTTGAGCCTAATGTGGTTTTCACAGCGGCGGATTCTGATGTTATCAAAACCTATGTTCGTTTGGGTTTAGGTGTCGGGATTGTTGCTTCTATGGCATACGATGAGCAGCAAGATTCAGATTTAGTTGCGTTGGATGCTTCGCATTTATTTGAAGACAGCTGCACCAAAATTGGCATTCGTAATAATACGTTTATTCGTGGTTATATGTATCGGTTCATTGAGTCTTTTGCGCCGCATTTGACGAAAGATCGAGTTATTGCTGCGATGGAAGCGTCCAACCGCCAAGAGGTTGATTTGCTTTTTCAGGATATTGAATTGCCGCGTTTTTAATTGCGTTATTTGTTCATTCGATAGACAGGATATGATAAGCGAAAGGCCATGCATTCAGCGAGATGCATGGCCTTTTTTTATGGCTATTATTTTATTTGGCGCGTTGGTGTTTTTGTTTATTTAGCCAGTTTTAGAGCCAGCTCTGCAATCCGTTTGCCTTGTGCTTCACAAAGAGATATTTCATCTTTGCTTAAATTGTTTTCGCTGGTTGCTGTGGCTAAGTGACTGGCGCCATAAGGTGTGCCACCAGTGGTGGTATTGATCAGCGCCTTATTTTTATAGGGTAATCCAGCCCAAATCATACCGTGGTGTAACAAGGGAATCATCATCGACTGCAGGCATTGTTCCTGTCCGCCATGCATTGAACTGGCGCTAGTGAAAGCGCAGGCGGGTTTGTCGATGAGTCCGCCGGTCATCCAAATTGTCGAGGTCTGATCGATAAAATGTTTAAGTGGGGCAGCCATTGATCCAAAGTAAGAAGGTGAGCCAAGTGCCAAGGCAGCACAATTAGCCAGTTCGTCTAGAGTGGCATAAGGCGCGCCTTCGCTAGGAATTGCCTGACTGGTGGCTTCACAGGTTTCTGACACCGCTGGCACTTGCCGGACTTTAGCTTCTATGCCGGCAGTGCTGTTAACGCCACGAGCGAGGTATTTAGCCATTTCAGCGATGGAGCCATGGCGACTATAAAATAAGATGAGAACGTAAGGATCGCTCATTTAAACAGTTCCAGAACTTGCTCGGGTGGGCGTCCTAATTTTGCATGGTCATTGTGAATGACGATAGGTCGCTCAATAAGGCTTGGATGAGAATGCATGGCTTGAATGCGCTCTTCGTCACTGCTTTCTGAGTTTAGCCCCAGCTCTTTGTAAATGGTTTCTTTGGTACGCATGAGCTCAATCGGCGTGATGGCGAGCTGTTTTAGTAATGTGGTTATTTCTTCGACGCTGGGCGCTTCTTTTAGATACAAACGGACATCAGCTTGGATGCCATTTTCTTCTAATAGAGCGAGTGTTTGACGAGATTTTGAGCAGCGTGGGTTGTGGTAAATCGTTGTCATGTGAGTTCCTTTCTCTTAGTAAGCCTAAAGAGGGGAGTGAGTCACTCAACGAGAGGCTGAGTGACTCATGATGGTGCTATTTCAGGCTAAGAATAAATTCAACGGCTTGTTCTGTTGCTATATCTTGGTTTTCGCCTTGAGTACGGTTTTTGTATTCTAATGTGTTGTTTGCCAACCCTTTATCGCCAACTACTAAGCGATGTGGGATGCCGAGCAATTCACAGTCTGCAAATTTAACGCCTGGGCGTTCTTTTCGGTCGTCTAATAAAACGTCTAAGCCTTTGGCTTTTAGTTCGCTGTAGAGACGATCACACTCGTTTCGAACCGCTTCTGATTTGTCGTAATTCATCGCCACAATCGCCACATCAAAAGGGGCGATGCTTTCTGGCCATAAAATGCCTTTATCATCAAAATTTTGCTCAATGGCCGCGGCAACAATGCGCGAAACGCCGATGCCATAACAGCCCATGTGCATGATTTGAGCCTTGCCGTTTTCATTGAGAACGGAGGCGTTTAATGCTTCAGCGTATTGTTGACCTAGCTGGAATATGTGACCGACTTCGATGCCGCGTTTAATGACGATGGTGCCTTTGCCATCTGGAGATGGGTCGCCTTCTACGACATTGCGTAAATCCGCTACTTCAGTATTTGGGCAATCTCTTTCCCAGTTTAAACCAGTTACATGGTAATCGTCTTTGTTAGCACCGGCACAGAAGTCAGACATAACCGCCGCTGAGCGATCTACGATTACGCGAATGCCTTTCTCTTTAAGTCCTTGTGGGCCAATGGAGCCTGGCGCACAACCAATGCTTGTTAGAATGTCGTCTTCGCTGGCAAATTCAAAAGGCGAGACGATGCCGTCAATTTTTTCGACTTTCAATTCATTAATGCTGTGATCACCACGTAAAACCAGTGCGACGATCGTGCTGTTTTCGTTAGTGTCCGTGCCTTTTACTAGCATGGTTTTTACTGTCTTGGTGACATCCAGTGCTAAGAATTCAGCTACTTTCTGAATCGTTTTGCAATCTGGTGTAAATACTTCAGCAGTATCTTGTGTTGCTGGATCAGCTTTGTCTTTTAGGGTGATGGCCTCGGCCAACTCCACGTTGGCAGCAAAGTCAGACGCGTCACTAAACGCAATGTCGTCTTCGCCTGAATCCGCTAATACATGAAATTCATGGGAGTAAGCGCCGCCAATGCTGCCGGTATCGGCCAGTACTGGGCGGTAATCTAAGCCGATGCGATCAAATACATTACAGTAAGCTTGATGCATGACATCATAGGTTTCTTGAAGTGATTCAGGGCTCGTGTGAAAAGAGTAAGCGTCTTTCATGCAAAATTCACGAGAGCGCATAACGCCAAAGCGAGGGCGAACTTCATCGCGAAATTTTGTTTGAATTTGAAAGAAAGTTGCTGGTAGTTGTTTGTAACTGGTTAGTTCGTTACGGGCTAAATCTGTGATCACTTCTTCGTGAGTTGGGCCTAAGCAATAGTCGCGACCATGACGGTCTACTAAGCGAAGTAGTTCAGGACCGTATTTCTGCCAGCGACCTGATTCTTGCCACAGTTCTGCAGGTTGAACGCCTGGCATGATAACTTCGAGGGCGCCTGCTTTTTCCATTTCATCTCGAACGATGCTTTCGACTTTGCGAAAGACTTTAACGCCCGTTGGTAGCCAAGTGTATAGGCCTTTGGATATTTGGCGAATCATGCCGGCACGAACCATCAATTGATGGCTGGTTACGACGGCGTCAGTTGGTGCATCACGTAGTGTGGAGAACAAATAATTGCTTGCGCGCATGATAATAGTGTCTATGTCTAAAAGTTAAAATGTAGAAGTCAGTGCTTTAGCCGGCAAAACGAGGTTCAATAAGACCTTTAGTGTCGGTTTCAAGGGCGAAAATGCCGCCAGCTTGAGGGAATGTTTCAAGCTCTTCTTCTGTTTGTGCTATTCGGCAGGTGCTGACAAATAATGTTTTCATGTCGGGGCCGCCAAAAGCCACCATGGTGGGGTAGGTCGCAGGGACCGGATATTCGGCTAAAATTTCACCTTGAGGGCTAATTTTAACCACTCGTTGGCCTTGGTACAAAGCACTCCAATAATTGCCTTCGCTATCGACTGCGGCGCCATCAGGTCGGCCATTGCCTCTTGGGAATTCAATAAAGGTGCGTTTGTTGGTAGCGCTGCCTGTTTGCACATCATAGTCAAATTGATAAACGATGTGGTTTGGTGTGTCGGAATAGTACATTATTTTGCCGTCGGGTGAGAAAGCTAACCCATTGGATGTCCAAGCGGCTTGATCTAATACCGATGCTTCACCGTTTTCAAACTGATAAAGCGCGCCTTTAAAGGCATCTTTAGGGCTGTACATGGTGCCAGCTAAAAAACGACCTTTTAGATCGCAGCGTCCGTCATTGAAGCGAGTGGTTTTTTGGTCGTACGTTGCTTTCCAATAAGGTGTCAGTGGTGCATTGAAATCCGTGAACCGATAAACACCTGATCGAAAGGCGGCAATAAATCCGCCATTATTGTCGAGGGAAAAGCAGCCGATTTCTTCGTCAAACTGGCGTGTCTCTATGCTATAAGAGTCAATGCTAAAAGCATGCAGTTTAAAAGCGTCAATATCAACAAAATAGAGGGTTTGGGTTTGTTCATCCCATCGTGGGCATTCTGCTAATTTAGCTTGTGCGTCCAAGACACATTGCATCTCAGTCATGCTGACTCCGAGTCTCTGGGTGATTTTAAATATAAGGGTGCTATAGTGCTTCTGAAAGAGCTTATTGTAAATAGGATTAGAGAAAGATGTTTGAGTTAAATTCAATATTAGAGCGAGACTCTATTTTGGTCGGCAATTTTCCTTTGTCACAGTTGAGATTGATAAATGATTCTCAATTTCCGTGGCTGATATTGGTGCCACGAAGGAGTGGAGTGACTGAGATTCATCAGTTGGTTGAAAGTGACCGTCAGTTATTAATGTCTGAGAGTTGCTTGTTAGCAGAAGCTCTGCATGATGCCTTCTCTGCTGATAAGTTAAATATTGCTGCAATTGGTAATAAGGTGACGCAGCTTCATGTTCACCATGTGGTGCGTTTTGAATCGGATGTTTGTTGGCCTGAGCCGGTATGGGGTAAAGTGCCGGCGCTGCCTTACAGTCAACAGGCGCTGGTGGATGTGTTGCAGAAAATCCGATCGTTATTGAGTGATGATTTGACCTTGCCTGATGATAATGCAGAGCTTTACTATTAACATCTAGTTCATGCTGTGCCCGCCTTCTTAGTAGGGTGGGCAAAACAAGGATAAGTATTTTTTATGAGCGTGCGTAGAAGAAAAAAAGCCATTGGCAAAATTGTTAAGCTATTAAATTTGGCTGCTTCCACCAATACAACTGAGTCTGTTGTTGCATTGCGACACGCTGAGGCATTGATTCGTCAATATAATATAGTGGAGCGAGAGTTGCCTGTTGTGCAGTTATACGATCGCGCACTGCTTTATAAAGTCAGTTGGAATAGTGCTGCGCCTCGTTTTCACAAAGAAACAAGCGTCAAGTCGGTGTCTACGGATTCGGTGTATTTACGTCGGTTTAGTGAAAAAAATCGCGATCTTGAAAAAGAAAGCATTACTGTTGCTGAGCAGGAGTCGACCGAAGCGGTTGAAGGTAGTGTAATGCCCAGGAAAAACAAAATGAATGATGTCATGGATGATGTGCCTAGCACAGGTAGACGAAATGATCAGATGGTGTCGGGAAGTTTCGGCAATGTTATTGATGCTGCCGAGGCTTTTCGTCCAGAAATAGACGCTTTTTCGGAAGCAGAAAAGCCCTATGTGGCAAGTTTTGATCCAGTGATGGATTTTTCCGATGATGCCTATTGGCAGCAAGTGCATAAAACGCTGACAGATTTCGATGAGGCTAATGTTCAGGCTAAGATGGCGTTGGTAAAGCAACAGCTAGAGCGGTCTGAACTGTCGCTGCAGCGTAAAAAAGACAATCGGCATCAACAAGAACGGCATGAGCTTCAAGAGCGTAGTCAAAGGGCGAAAATAGAGTTGAGCTTTGAAGAAGCGATTGAAAAAGCCTTTCAGGCGCGTGCGGTTGCCTATGAGAGGTGGGAAAAAGATCAATATCATCAGCGTTTGCAATGTCTTCGTGAGGAGCAAGAGGCGCTGTCTGTGTATGAAAACTATGTTCAGAGTTTGAATGATCATAAAGCATCCCTGAGTCGTCATGAGCAACGTAAAGAAGACTATCGTACCGCGCAGATTATGCATAATTTACGTCGACATCTGGCTTTGTCTATTGCGAATTCGGTTGATTCATCTTCTTCTTTCGAGAAAGTGGTTGAAATCATGTCGCAAAATGGACTGTCACTAAAGGATTTAGAATTTTCAGACATACAAAATAAAAGTTTGTTTATTCGTCTACTGGAGCGTGAAAGCGCGTTGATTTCCGATACTGATCAGCGAGAGCGTTATACCGAAGAAATGTTAGCAAAGTTTCTTGATGACAGTACTAAAACTCGTTCATCTGCTTCGTCAAATACACCATTGCAGCATATTCAATGTTTGCTTACGGCGGCCAACAGTGGTGGCCAATTTGAAACGCAAAAGTATTTGGAGCAGGTGCAGCGGTTGATGGCTGCTCATGACATTGGTGTAAAGCAGATAGGTTATAGTTATATTAAAAAATACTCTGTGTTTATCAGTCTCATTAACTGGGAGGCGGAACGTATTGTCTCGTTACCGGATAGAGAGGCGTTTACCGCGCAGATTTTAGAAGAATATATCCAATATTCGTTGCGAGCTTCAAGTGTTTCATCCGATCAAAAAATGACCCCTTAGCATGCTAGTCGTCTCTCTTGGTGGTTAATCTTGGGAGGTTGCAGTGTGTATTTAATTATTTATTTTGTGAATGGGCTATATATCTTTCCAAAATAGGCTCTAGCCCTTTCTTTGCGCCTGCGCATCTTTTACCATTTCCTTTTCGATTTAATCGTAATCCTCAGCAGGAGAGATGCATGAGCATTATCAAGGAAAGTGATCTAGTTGACAGCGTTGCAGATGCGCTTCAATTTATTTCTTATTACCATCCATTAGATTTCGTAAAAGCGGTACATGACGCTTATGAAAGGGAAGAGAGTAAAGCGGCCAAGGATGCCATGGCACAAATTCTGATTAACTCAAGAATGTGTGCAGAAGGTAAGCGTCCAATTTGCCAAGATACTGGTATTGTGACTGTTTTTATCAAAATTGGTATGAATGTGCAGTGGGAGACCACGAAAAGCGTTGCAGATATGATCAATGAGGGTGTTCGACGTGCTTACACTCTTCCTGACAACATACTTCGTGCCTCTATTTTAGCCGACCCTGCTGGTGCTCGAAAGAATACCAAGGACAACACGCCTGCTGTTATCCATATGGAAGTGGTTCCTGGTGATACCGTTGAAATACATGTTGCAGCAAAAGGTGGTGGTTCAGAGAACAAATCCAAATTGGCAATGCTTAATCCATCGGATGACATTGTTGAATGGGTGAAAAAAACAGTACCGACAATGGGTGCTGGTTGGTGTCCGCCAGGCATGCTGGGTATAGGTATTGGTGGTACGGCTGAAAAAGCCATGGTTATGGCGAAAGAATCATTGATGGAGCCGATTGATATTCATGAGTTAAAAGCGCGCGGCGCAAAAACTCGAGTTGAAGAATTGCGTCTGGCTATCTTTGATGAGGTTAATAATCTAGGTATTGGTGCTCAAGGTTTGGGTGGTTTGACGACCGTTCTTGATGTGAAAATCATGGATTACCCAACTCATGCCGCGTCATTGCCTGTTGCAATGATTCCTAATTGCGCGGCAACACGCCATGCGCACTTTGTGCTTGATGGTTCAGGTCCAGCAGATCTTGTTCCGCCATCATTAGATGATTGGCCTAAGATTACTTGGGAAGTGGGCGAGAGTGTTCGTCGTGTAAATCTAAATGAGATTACACCTGAGCAAGTAAAAGACTGGAAGCCAGGTGAAACGGTTCTGTTGAATGGTAAAATGCTTACGGGTCGTGATGCCGCTCATAAAAAAATGGTCGAAATGATTGCCAATGGTGAAGAGCTTCCAGTTGATCTGAAAGGGCGCTTTATTTATTACGTTGGGCCTGTTGATCCGGTAAGAGATGAGGCTGTTGGGCCTGCTGGACCAACCACGGCAACGCGCATGGATAAATTCACTCGAACTATTCTTGATAAAACAGGTTTGCTTGGCATGATAGGTAAGTCTGAGCGTGGTCCAATTGCTATAGAGGCTATTAAAGAATTCAGTGCGGTTTATTTGATGGCTGTTGGCGGTGCTGCGTATTTAGTGTCTAAAGCGATTAAGAAAGCGGATGTTATTGCCTTTCCAGAGCTTGGAATGGAAGCGATTTATGAGTTTGATGTGGTTGATATGCCTGTAACAGTGGCTGTCGATACACAAGGAACCTCTGTGCATATAACAGGTCCTGCTGAGTGGAAATCGCGCATTGAAGCGCAAGCGCTCGAGATTAAGTAAGGTTATTCTTACTTTGTTCTCTATCTAATTGTTTAAAAGCCATATTTATTTATGGCTTTTTTGTTTTTAGGTGTTGCATCATCATTTTTAATCTGTAATATACAGCCCTCGTTACGCAGCAACGCGTAACCGCTCTTTAAGAATTTAATCAGATAATTTGTGTGGGCGCTCATTGGAGTCTTCAGAAGATCATCGCCGTTCGGTTTACCGGAAGGTAGTTGATCAAAAAAATTGAAGTCTTACGAGAGTCTACACGGCAATCGCTT
>NZ_SJSB01000009.1 GCF_004352835.1 Marinomonas flavescens
AGAAGTGAAAAGCGTCATCGCCGATGGTAGTGTGGGGGATCCCATGTGAGAGTAGGTCGTCGTCAAGCTTATAATTAAGAGAAGCCCCATCCTGCTACGCAGGGTGGGGTTTTTTCGTTCCAGTGCATAATAACCTCACACCCGTGTGGGGCTCTTATGAAGGAACGCATGTGAGAGTAGGTCGTCGTCAAGCTTATAATTAAGAAAGCCCTGATAGCTAACGCTGTCAGGGCTTTTTTTTGTCTGAAATAAGTCGGGAAAAACACAGGGCTCGATCTAGCCCTCCCCCTGGCAAGGGGGAGCTGGAGGGGGTGTTTTTTGGGTCTTGTCGCTCTGAAAGCAGTGCTTGTGTAGAGTATCGGACGTTTCTTGTTCTTCCATTTGCTTGCGCCTGTCTCGTCCCTCGACGCGTCAGCAGCTCTCTAAAAGGTACGGAAAAACAAGAACCTCTCACACTGATTGCACAGAATAGGCAGGGTCAGACCCCTTAAACAGTCTCACAGCGTCCAACCAACCACATCACTCGCCGTTTAAGGGCTCAGACCCTCGTCGTACAAGAGCCGTACCTCGTCGTAACCGACAAGCTAGCCAACACCAATCGATCTTGTGGGTGTTACTCAGCTGCAAAAGTCGCCTCTTGGTCTTGTGGTAAAAGTCGTTTCTTGTTCTTCCATTTGTTTGCGCCTGTCTCGCAAGCTCGACGCGTCAGCACAAATGCAAAACAAGAACCTCTCAGACTGATTGCACCGACTCGGCAGGTCGTGCTTAGCGAGATGACGTATTTATTTTTCGATGAACGCACGGCTTGCCTATTCGATACGGATAAATTACTTACTGAGCTCATAATTTTCCGCAAACGTGGCGTTATTTATCATCCATAGCATAGTGTTAAATTTGGTTTTATGAGCCTGTATCGATTTACTCTTATCCATAAAAAAAGACGCTTTCGCGTCTTTTTCATTTTAATAAAACTATCCACATTGAGCTAAAATTCACTCAATATTTTTTAGCTGTTAATAACTTAGGCACTTATCCACTTCATTTGCGGCGCCGAGTATGACGGCGACACGTTGATGGATGGCGGTTGGTTGGATGTCCAGAATACGGTCTGTATGGGTATGGGCTTTACCACCGGCTTGTTCTAGTAGCATGGCCATTGGGTTGGCTTCGTACATGAGGCGAAGTTTGCCTGGTTTGCTTGGGTCTTTTTTATCCCATGGGTAAATAAAGATACCGCCACGACATAGAATACGATGCACGTCGCCGACCATAGCAGCAACCCAGCGCATATTGAAGTCCTTGTTTCTGTTGCCTTCTTTACCTTTTATTAGGTCATTGACGTAGTTTTGCATGTGCTCTGACCAGAAACGTTGGTTTGACATGTTAATGGCAAATTCTTGAGTTTCTGGTTGGATGGTTACACCTTCTTCGGTTAGCAAGAAGGTGTTGGTTTTCGGGTCTAGGGTAAACATGTTTACGCCATTGCCTGTGGTCAATACCAACATGCTGGAAGGACCGTAGAGTACATAGCCAGCGGCTACTTGTTCTTTACCTGGGATCAAAAAGTCTTGTTCCGTGGCTGGGTTATCCCCAGTTTGGCGGTAAATGGAAAAGATGGTGCCAACCATGGCGTTGATGTCGATGTTAGAAGAGCCATCAAGCGGGTCAAAGGCGATTAGGTATTCGCCATTGGTGTTTGCTGGCACAATGTCCTCTTCTTCTTCTGAGGCGATAGCACGCACTTCAGGGCACGCTCGTAAGGCGTCTTTAAGCATGTCGTTGGAAATAACATCGAGTTTCTTTTGTTCTTCACCTTGGACATTCTCATTTCCAGCCATGCCTAAAATACCAGCAAGTGAACCTTGTTTCAGTACGTCAGAAATAGCAACGCAGGTATCTGTCGTTTGGATCAGTACCGTTTGGAGCGAGTCTGCAACGGAGCTGGATGCTAACACTTGAGAAAGGTTTTGCATGGTCTGAAATATCCTTGTTTTTAGAGGTTATGGAAATTATGCCACCCTAGGGGGAGAGTGTCAGCTGAGTCTGTTAAATGCTGTGAAATAAATAGGGAATAATCGACTTTTCGGATAATCTACGCAAAACGAGCTTAGGAAAATGCTATGTCGGATTTTATTATTCACCACTTAGAATTAAATGGTCAGGGTGGCGCTACGGCGTTGGATCATCATAAGCTACCAACGCAGGTGCCGAAAGAAGGCAGTCGTTGGGTGCATATTGATTTTAGCAAAGGCGATGCAAGGGGCTGGCTTTCTGATATGGAAGATATCCCTGAGGCGGTGGTTGATGCTTTGTTTGCGGACGAAACTCGTCCACGCTCGACTAAAATTGGCCAAGGTGTGTTGGTTACTTTACGGGGAGTGAATTTAAACCCGGGTTCTAATCCTTCTGATATGGTGTCGTTGCGCTTGTGGGTTACGCCGCATTTTATTATTTCTAGCCGTCGTCGACGTTTGTTGTCTGTGCAAGACATAGTGCAAGATCTAACGAATAACGAAGGACCGATTAATACTGCGGATCTGATGGCGACGCTCACCCAAACCCTAACCAGTCGAATGGCGTCGGTGATCGATGATTTAGAAGATGAGTTAGCTGAGTTAGAAGAAAATCTGATCCAAAATAACGTGGAATCTGACCAACGTAGTACCTTGGTTCAGCGCCGTATCGAAACCGTTCGATTACGTCGTTTTCTGGTGCCGCAAAAAGAGGCGATACAGCGTTTGGCGGTGGAGTCTCAAACCTGGCTTACCAAAGAGCAAGTGGTGTTAATACAAGAGTCGGCAAATGATATTACCCGTTATGTGGAAGCACTAGAGTCGCTTCGTGAGCGTTGTTTGTTTATGCAGGAAGAGTTCGTTAACTTGCAGTCTGAGAAGATGAACGCGCGCATGTATGTGTTGTCGATTCTATCAGGTATTTTCTTGCCATTAGGATTTCTAACGGGTTTGTTCGGCATCAATATTGGCGGTATGCCGGGGACAGGAAGCGGCGCAGCTTTTTGGTTGTTCTGTGGTGCTTTGACGATTCTTGGCGTAGGGCAGTTTGTTATTATGCGAAAAAGTCGCTGGTTTTAAGCAGCGACTTTTCATTTACTCTTGCTGGTAATAAGCGTCGTATGGCGCTTATTTTTTCAGCGTTTTCACGCCTTCTTTTGTGGCAAGTAGCAACACATCGGCAGAACGTTTAGCAAATAGGCCGTTGGTGACGACACCAACAATGCCATCGATACTTTTTTCTAGCGCGATGGGGTCTAGAATTTCAAGATTGTAGATATCTAGAATATGGTTGCCGTTATCGGTTACCACACCTTCACGGTAGACAGGGTCGCCACCAAGTTTGACCATTTCTCTGGCAACATGGCCACGAGCCATCGGGATAATTTCTACTGGCAATGGAAAATCGCCCAAGACGTTCACCAGTTTCGACTCGTCGGCAATACAGACGAACAATTCACTGCAAGCCGCGACAATTTTTTCGCGAGTCAATGCTGCACCGCCACCTTTAATAAGGTGCAAGTGGTGATCGGACTCATCTGCGCCATCAACATATACACGAATTTCAGACACGCTGTTCAGCTCATAAACAGGAATTCCGTGACTTTTTAGGCGCTCAGCAGACGCTTCTGAGCTGGCAACGGTACCGTCGAAGATATGTTTATATTTGGCTAATGCATCGATAAACAGATTAGCGGTAGAGCCGGTACCAACGCCAACAATAGTATCGTCTTCTAGCATTGGTAGAATGTATTCAACAGCCGCTTGTGCAACCGCTTGTTTAAGTTCGTCTTGAGTCATGCTTCTAGCGCCTTTTTTTATGTTTTATGCAGGGCTATTTGGTGAAAACAGCCGCCTCTGAAGGGGGTCATATTATAAGCCTATTGATTAGGGAATGTTAGCCTGAAAAAAACAGACAATTTGTCGATTTGCTACGCTTTTAATTACCCGTAAAGGGGCATCTGTCTTTGCGCGAAACAAGGCGAAAGAGTATATTTCATGTTCCGTTTTTTTAGATGACTAATGTCTGTGATTCGATCTTCTTAATCGACACCGGCTTAGTAATTCGCTTAGGAAGCATTATGCCCCATACCATGATCAAAAAAATTCTACAGGCTCGCGTATATGACGTTGCCGTAGAAACACCACTGACTCGCGCCAATCAATTGTCTAGTCGATTAGGTAATGAGATTATTTTGAAGCGAGAAGATTTGCAGCCTGTGTTCTCGTTCAAGATTCGTGGGGCATACAACAAGATTTGTCAGTTAACCGCAGAAGAGCGGGCTCGTGGCGTAATTGCTGCCTCCGCTGGTAACCACGCGCAAGGTTTGGCCTTGGCCGCGAAAAAGCTGGGTATTCAAGCGACCATAGTCATGCCTGCCACGACCCCAGAAGTGAAAGTGAATGCCGTGCGTAATCACGGTGCTGAAGTCGTATTGTTTGGTGATGCGTTTGATGAAGCCTCTGAAAAATCGCGTGAAATCATGGAGCAGACAGGTCAAGTTTACGTACATCCTTTTGATGACCTAGATACCATCGCCGGACAAGGCACTATTGGCATGGAAATTTTGCGCCAGCACGAAGGCGACATTGATGCGGTATTTATTCCCGTTGGCGGTGGCGGCCTGATTGCAGGTGTATCGGCTTACATTAAATACCTGCGTCCTGATATCAAAATCATTGGGGTAGAGCCTAAAGACGCAGCCTGTCTAAAGGCCGCGTTAGAAAAAGGTGAACCAACACGTTTGGCTACTGTGGGTATTTTTGCTGAAGGCGTTGCCGTGGCTGAAATCGGTAAAAACACGTTTGAGATTGCGAAAAACACCGTCGATGAAGTCATCACCGTGACCACAGATGAAATGTGTGCCGCGATCAAAGACATTTACGACGACACGCGCGCGATTACTGAACCAGCGGGAGCGTGTGCGCTTGCCGGTTTGAAAAAGTACATTGAACGAGAAGGGGCGAAAGGCCAGACGTTAATCGCCATTAATAGTGGTGCTAATGTTAATTTCGATCGCCTGCGCCATGTATCTGAACGTGCCGAGTTGGGCGAAAAACGCGAAGCAATTATCGCGGTTAAAATCCCAGAAGCGCCGGGCAGTTTCAAAGATTTCTGCCAAGCGTTAGTCGGCCGTAATATTACCGAGTTTAATTACCGTTATGGTAGCGACCAACAAGCGGTGATTTACGTTGGTGTGGCATTGGGCGGCAGTCCTCATAGTCGTCAAGAATTGTTGGAAGATCTTAAAGATTACGAGATTATCGATCTTACGGACGACGAAACGACTAAGGTGCATGTGCGTCATATGATTGGCGGCCATTTGCGCAGTGACAAGGGCGAACTCTTGTACAGTTTTGAGTTCCCAGAACGTCCTGGTGCCTTGTTAAAATTCTTAAATACCTTGGGCGGCCAATGGAATATTTCTATGTTCCATTACCGTAACCATGGCGACGCTTATGGACGTGTCTTAGTGGGTTTGCAAGCGGTGGGTGAAGAAACCGATGTGACGCATTATTTGGACGAACTTGGCTACCCTTACCAAGATGAAAACAACAATGAAGCGTGCAAGCTGTTCTTTCGCTAAAAACGGGAAAATCGGTTATCATTACCGGACTTTAATTTTCTGAATTCAGCCCTCTGTTTGTGAAAACGATCAGAGGGCTGTGTGATTCTGGCACTCGCTCTGAATGAGCGGATTGCCCTCTGTTTAAAAGGTCTTCTGTGAATATTCAAACCCTTCTGAATCAACGTATTCAAGCGGCAATGGTCGCAGCGGGTGCGCCTGATGGCTCACCAGCCCTTGTTCGTCAATCTGCCAAAGTGCAATTTGGTGACTACCAAGCCAATGGCATCATGGGCGTGGCAAAAGCGCTTAAAACCAATCCTCGTGCGCTAGCACAGGAGGTTCTTGAGAAACTGGATCTGTCTGATGTGGCGGAAAAAGTAGAAATCGCGGGACCGGGTTTTATCAATATCTTCTTGAAAGATATTTGGCTAGGCAAAGAGTTAGCCAAGCTACGCAGCAGCGATCACCTAGACATTGATACGGTAGCCTCTCCAGAATTGGTCGTGGTGGATTACTCTTCACCGAACCTTGCGAAAGAAATGCACGTAGGTCACCTTCGCTCGACGGTTATCGGTGATGCGGTTGTGCGTACGCTGGAGTTTTTAGGCCATACTGTTGTGCGTCAAAACCACGTTGGTGATTGGGGCACACAATTCGGTATGTTGTTAGCCTACATGGAACGTTTGCGTGCTGATAACACGGAAGTCAGCATGGCGTTGTCTGATCTTGAGACTTTTTATCGTGCTGCAAAAACCTGTTTCGATGACGATGAAGCGTTTGCTAAGCGCGCTCGTGAATTGGTTGTTGAGCTGCAATCGGGCAACGAAGAATGCTTGGCATTGTGGGATGAGTTTATCAATATCTCATTAACGCACTGTGAAGAAACCTACAAGATGTTGGGTGTGTCTCTAGAGCGTCAGCATGTGATGCCAGAAAGCGCTTATAACGATGATTTGGCGAATGTGGTCAATGACCTACAAGAGCAAGGCTTGTTGAAAGAATCGAATGGCGCACAATGTGTGTTCATGGAGGAGTTTGCCAACAAAGATGGCGAAATCACGCCTGTTATCGTACAAAAAACCGGTGGTGGTTTCTTATACGCGACCACAGATTTGGCGGCAGTACGTTTTCGTCAGCATACCTTGAATGCAGACCGTGTGTTGTACTTCGTTGATGCGCGTCAGTCATTGCACTTCCAGCAGATTTTTACTTTGTCGCGTAAAGCAGGCTTTGTAAAACCAGCGACACAATTGGAACACATGCCGTTTGGTACTGTGATGGGCAGCGACGGTAAACCGTTTAAAACCCGCTCTGGTGGCGTGGCGAAATTGTCGGCGTTGTTAGAAGAAGCTCAAGAACGAGCGTATCAATTAGTTGCTTCTAAAAACCCAGAGATGAGCGAAGAAGAGTTGCGTAACATTGGTCGTGTGGTGGGTATTTCTTCTGTGAAATACGCGGATTTATCGAAAAATCGTACCAGTGATTATGTGTTCAACTGGAATACCATGTTGAGCTTTGAAGGCAACACAGCGCCTTACTTGTTGTATGCTTACTCGCGCATTGCCAGCATAGTAAAACGCTCAGAAATCGACGTTACGAGCTTAACTGGTGACATTGCCGTAGTAGAAACGCAAGAGCGTGCACTGGCTGTGAAATTGTGTCAATTTGAAGAAGCGATTCAGCAAGTGGCCAACGATGGTATGCCGCATTTCTTATGTGCGTACTTATACGATTTGGCGGGTACCTTCATGACTTTCTACGAAGCGTGTCCAATTCTGAACGCCGAAGAAGACGTAAAAAACAGCCGTTTACAATTGGCATTGAATACCGCAGCGACCTTGAAGCAGGGTTTGGCGTTGTTGGGCATTGAAACATTAGAGCGCATGTAACGTTCGCGTGAACCTTGTTTTAATCCGTAAGTTGCTTGATCAGTAATTTGTTTGATCAGTAAAGAGTTTAATCCGTAAATGAAAGGCGCTCTCTTCTCAGGTTGGCGCCTTTTTTTATCATTAGCAAAATAGATAAGACGCGGTACAGGTCGCTTGGGGCAATCAAATATTGTCACCCAGTACATTACATGTGCTTGATGACTTTGTTGCTCCTACATTTAGATAATAAGGTAAGGAATATAAATGGCGTTTCTTTATGGGCTTTTGGTGTTGATTTGGTCTGCTGGGTTTATCACTGGCAAGCTTATAGTTGGCCAAATTGACCCGAATGTGTTTCTGAGTATTCGCTTTTTCTGTGCCGGATTATTGTTCCTGACGATCGCCTTGATACTGCGCCGACCTTTTCCTAAATTGAAAGAGTTACCGAAACATATTCTCGCCGGTATGCTGATGAATGGCTTTTATCTTGGCTTTGCCTATGTCGCGATTGCCAAAGGCTTACCAGCCGGAATGATGGCGCTGATAGGGGCGCTACAGCCGGCATTAGTGACGATACTGGCGTTTTTATTGATCAAAGAGAAAACGTCTTTTAGAGGGATTGTTGGCATACTCGTAGGTATGTTCGGTCTACTGATGGTGGTGAGCCCAGCATTGGAATTGAATATGAGTCATGGCGGTATTACGGGGCTTACTTTAGGGCTGGCTTGTGCGGCGATACTGGCACTTTCGCTGGGCGTGACTTATCAGAAAATGTCTATTTCCTCTTCAGATATTTTTAGTTCCATGGCGATTCAAAACCTAGCAGCCAGTGTCGTGTCCTGTGGCTTTATGCTGTTTCTAGGTGAGCACTTGTTTGTCATAGAATGGCAATCGTTTGCGCTGGTAGCGTGGGGTGTTGTGGTGCTGTCGGGTGGTGGTGTGTTCTTAATGGTGTGGCTGCTACGAAAAAGCAGAGCGTCTCAGGTATCGACGTTACTGCTACTTGCTCCACCATTGGCAGCGATAGGCAGTTATTTTATATTCGATGAAACCATGACGCTGATACAGCTTTCTGGTTTTGTTGTCACCATTGGTGGTGTCTATTTAAGTAGAAAGGCTTGAGTCGGAAGGCTTGAGTCGGAAGGCTTGAGTCGGAAGGCTTGCATTGAATTGAGATAGAACAACGCTTACGTTAAGTAAAATCTAAGCGTTTCATCGTCTGGTAGAGTGAATTCCCCAGAAATCAGTTTAAGAGTGTTTGCGCTCTATGATTCGTAGCTTGGCTTCAGCGCGATCCAGAGCGGTGCCGAGTCTTTCAATGTCGTCGACGAAGGTTTCAAACTCAATCTTACTAGGCAGTAATTGGCTGTTGGTTTGCAAGTGTTGAACCAACTGCAGCTGTAGGCTGGTAGCGGTTTCTTTGTGCCAAGACCATTGCTTACGCAATAAGCGTGCGAGAGCCGAGGCAGGTAGATCACCAATGTAGTCAGCGAGCAATCCTTCCCAATCTAACTCAAAGTTTTCCATCACTTTATGCAAGGTCATTAGCGCTTGAGCGTTGCCTTGAATACGTAAATCACCATCAAAGAATCCGTCGCCTTCTAGTAGCTTGCGATAAGCTGAACTTGGCCCTTGGACGAGTGTGTCTAAACGCGGATCAAGCTCGACTTCGTCAAGGCTTTCTGGACGATGCAGCATGACGCCGACTTCTAGAATATGAACTTGTAGAATCAAAGAGAAGTCTTCGACATAAAGAAAAACTTGCTGACCAGCCAATTTACTAAGACGTGCTTGCGAAGGATCATCTTGCTTAAGAGCAAGGTTAATGGCGTGTTCAATCGCGCTAATAGCAGACAGGCTAAGGGAGCTCATGTTAATTCCTAATGATATGAAGCGATGCTGGTTGAAAAGCTTAGGGGCTGAAAGTGTGTGCCTAAAGCTGATGCAGCTGAATGACAGAAGTGTCCCGCGTCTGGCCTTCTTTTTCAAGGCGGTCTAGGTACATTTTCCAGAGTTCGTCGTAGTTTTTGCCGAGGTTATACAGATATTCCCAGGTGAAAAGGCCGGTGTCATGACCATCGTTGAAGCTGATCTTGAGTGCATAATTACCCGCACCTTCAACATTTTGAATGGTGACGTCTTTTTTGCCGTATTGCAGGATAGGCATTTGCAAGCCATGGCCGCGCACTTCGGCGGAAGGAGAGTGAGTGCGGAGGTATTCCGCACTCAAACGAAAAGACTGATCATCGGTAAACGCCAGCTCCAATTCACGAGATTGCTTATGGTAATGAATCTTGGTTGGCGCTGGCATCATGATGTTCTGTCCTAATGGTAATGATTAAAGTATGTACTGGCTTAGGTCTTCGTTTTCGACGATGGCACCCAATTGCTCATCTACATAGGCAGCAGTGATGTCGACGGCTTGGCCATCTGGCATGTCGCTCGCGGAGTAAGACACCTCTTCTAGCAAGCGTTCCAATACCGTGTGCAGACGTCGAGCACCGATGTTTTCTGTACGCTCATTCACTTGGAAAGCAATCTCCGCTATACGGTGAATACCTTCTGTAGTGAAGTTGATGTTGATGTTTTCAGTCGACGCTAACGCAATGTACTGTTGTGTTAAGGACGCGCTTGGCTCAACCAAGATACGTTCGAAATCGTTCACAGTTAGTGCATCTAGTTCAACGCGAATAGGCAAGCGACCTTGCAGCTCAGGGATCAAGTCCGATGGCTTAGAAAGGTGGAAGGCACCAGAGGCGATAAACAAAATATGGTCGGTTTTGATCATGCCGTATTTGGTGCTTACCGTGCAGCCTTCAACCAAAGGCAGTAGGTCGCGCTGAACACCTTCACGGGACACTTCGCCACCAGAGCGCTCAGAGCTTTTTGCCACCTTATCGATCTCGTCTAAGAAAACGATGCCGTTTTGCTCTACGGCTTCTACCGCACGGGCTTTTAGCTCATCTTCGTTAACCAGTTTCGATGCTTCTTCGTCACGCACTTGGCGTAGCGCTTCTTTGACTTTCAGCTTGCGCTTTTTAGTCTTTTGCGAGCCCATGCTAGAGAACATATTCTGCAACTGGCTGGTCATTTCTTCCATGCCAGGTGGCGTCATAATCTCAACGCCCATAGGCGCGTCAGCAAGATCGATTTCAATCTCTTTGTCGTCTAAATTGCCTTCTCGAAGTTTCTTACGAAATGTCTGACGAGTGCTGTTGTCTTCAAGCTCTGGATCGCCACCACGAGCAGGCGGTAATAACACATCAAGAATACGGTCTTCAGCGGCGTCTTCTGCTTTATGGCGAAGCTTGCTTGTTTCTTGCTCGCGTAGCATCTTGACAGCCATCTCGACTAGGTCGCGAATGATGGATTCAACATCACGTCCTACGTAGCCGACTTCAGTAAATTTGGTTGCTTCTATCTTGATAAAAGGCGCGTTAGATAGCTTAGCTAAGCGACGGGCGATTTCTGTTTTACCGACACCGGTTGGCCCTATCATCAAGATGTTTTTCGGGGTGATCTCGGCGCGCATGTCTTCAGGAAGTTGCATACGACGCCAGCGGTTGCGTAGGGCGATGGCCACTGCGCGCTTGGCTTTTTGCTGGCCAATAATGTGATTGTCTAGTGCGTTAACCGTCTCTCTTGGGGTCATGCTGCTCATGTTGAGTTCTCTCGCTTATTCTTTGTTGGACGTGGCTGATTGGTCTTCAAGCTGTGGATCGATGGTGACTTCTTCGATGGTCAAGCTGTGGTTGGTGAAGACACAAATGTCGGCAGCAATGTTAAGGCTCTTTTCGACAATTTCTTTTGCACTAAGGTCAGTGTTGTCGATCAAGGCGCGCGCTGCGGCTTCTGCGTAGTTACCACCAGAACCAATGGCTAAGGCGCCATGTTGTGGCTCGACCACATCACCGGTGCCCGTAATGATTAGCGTGCTTTCTTTGTTAGCGACGATCAGCATGGCCTCAAGACGGCGCAATGCTTTGTCGGAACGCCAGTCTTTCGCAAGATCGACAGCGGCGCGTACCAGATGTCCTTGGTGTTTTTCGAGTTGTCCTTCGAAGCGTTCGAAAAGGGTGAATGCATCGGCGGTGCCGCCTGCGAAGCCTGCAATAACTTCACCGCGGTATAGACGACGCACTTTACGTGCATTGCCTTTCATCACTGTGTTGCCTAAAGAGACTTGTCCATCGCCGCCTACGACGACTTGATTGCCTTTGCGTACTGTAAGAATCGTTGTCATGGTCTACTCCAAATTCGATTCTAACAAGGTGGGGGCAGTTTGGAGGGTTTTCAAGCGAAACGCGCATACAGAAGTGTCTTTCACTTTGTATGCGCGAAGATTACTTAGATTGAGTCTCTTTTTTCACTTTATAGGAGTAGGACTCGATGCGCATATCGACCAGCTTATCTTCAATGTGGTTCATTTTAGAACGGTCATTGAAAGGGCCAATCACAACACGGTACCAAGGCTTGCCATCTTTAGTGCTAATAGTTTGGCGTACCGTGGTGTCTACCATGCCAGCAAGAATGAGCTTGGCGCGCATACGATCCGCGTCTTTCGAATTACGGAAAGAGGCCGCTTGTAGCATGTAATAAAAATCTTGTTCGCCACGTGGCTCGAACTGATAAGCATCAACGTGGCTAGTGTCCACTTTGCTGTCTTGCAGTATTTGGTAAAAATCAAAAGACTCTTTCTTTTTTACCTCGGCTTTTTTTGGCTCGACTTTCTTCGAATCAACTTTGGCCGTCTTTTTCTCTATAGGTTTTGAGTGAACGGGCGCTACTGGTGTGACGGTTTTTTTGTTTTTTACATGGCTTAACTGAGTGAGTCCATAAATGAACGCGATGAGAAGAGCGGGAACAATGAGCCATAGCCACCAAGGAGTTTTGCGCTTAGCGGGTGCTGGTGCTCGTCGGGTTGCCCCTTGTTTTGGGCGACTTTTTTTAGCTGCAATTTGTACAAAATCAAACATATTTTTGGCTTTTTAATAAACTACGCACATTATGCGGACTTGGTTAGTAAGTTTCCAGTGGATCTACGTCAATCGCAAAACGAATTCTATGTTGTCGAGTCGCTTTCTCTAACCAATCCGTCATCATCGCAGTGGCTTGATGCAAGGGGGCTCTACTGGATGATTTGATAGAGAGCAGGGCTCTGTGTTGTCCTGCTTTACGAACGATGATCGCGGTATAAGGGCCAACTAAAAATAATCCACTTGGAAAATAAGGTTCTAAATCATTTCTCATAGCACCAAGGAGCTGCATCGCTTCTTGTTCATTGCCGGATTCCGCTCGAATAATTACTTGATGATAAAAAGGCGGTAAAGATAAGCCTTTTCGTTCTGCTAAACCATCGATCGCAAAGTGTTCGTAGCCAAGGTTGCATAAACATTCAATCGCGGCATGATCTGGATGATAGGTTTGTAGCAATACATGCCCTGGTTTCTTCGCGCGCCCAGCTCGGCCAGATACCTGTGTGATCAACTGAGCGGTACGCTCCATACCACGAAAATCAGCAGAGAAGAGCCCAGCATCGGCGTCCATCACAATGACCAAGGTGACATTCGGAAAGTGATGCCCTTTGGCCAGCATTTGCGTACCAATCAAAATCGCTTGATCGTGCTCATGAATTTTCTGTGTTAATTGTGTCATCGCGGATTTGCGTTGCGTGCTATCACGATCTATACGCAAAATAGGAACGTGTTTGAACAGCGTACTTAGTTGAGTTTCTATCTGTTCGGTACCTTCACCAACCGTAAATAATTCTTCTGATTGGCATTCAGGGCAAGTATGAAGTAATGCTTTTTGCATGTCGCAATGGTGACAATGCAATTTATTCGCTCGCTTGTGAACGGTTAGGTTCACATCGCAATGATCGCAGCTGGCGATCCAACCACATTGATGGCACATAAGGGTTGGCGCATAGCCACGACGATTGAGAAACACTAACACTTGTTCTTGTCGAGCAAGGCAGAGTTCCATGGCAGCCAGCGCTTGATGACTAAAGCCGTTTACTAATGTTTGGCCGCGCAAATCGACGCGTTCCATTTTCGGAATCTGAGCATCCCCCGCCCGTTGGCGTAATTTTAACCAATAAAAGCGTTTTTGTAAGGCGTTTGCAAGGCTTTCAAAAGATGGTGTTGCAGAGGCGAGTAACACGGGAATATTAAGATTCTGTGCGCGTTTTATCGCTAGGTCACGGGCGTGATAACGAAAACCTTCGTGTTGTTTGTACGACGCATCGTGCTCTTCGTCGATGACGATCATGCCTAAATTTGGCGCCGGTATAAACGCCGCAGAACGAGTGCCAATAATCACTTTAGCGTGGCCACTAGCAGAAAGAAGCCAGGCGTCTAGTCGTTCTCGATCACTCATATTAGAGTGCATTAAAACAATGTCGGTATGCAGACGACTTTCAAAGCGTTTTAACGTTTGTGGTGTCAGGCCTATTTCCGGCACCATGACTAGAATCTGCTTACCTTTCTCGATTAGTTTTTCCATTACCCGTAAGAACACTTCGGTTTTCCCGCTGCCGGTCACACCATCTAATAAGGTGACGCCAAAAGACGAAGCGCTATCTAATAGATGATCGGTGGCGATACGCTGTTCTTGATTTAGCACTGGAGGAACTTGGGTTTGGAAGGAGTGCTTTTCGCCCGCTTTGTTAAATGAGCGTTGTTCGCGACGCAGCATGCCTTTTTCTTCTAGTGCTTTACCGGCACCAGGCGACAGAGATAATGATGAAATAGCATTTTGACTCATGCCATTCGGGTGTTGTTGTACGGCCTTTAAGAAGTCTTGTTGACGTGGCGCCCTACTGAGTGATTCTAGATCTGTCTGTTGTCCTTCTGGCGTGGTGAACCACCAGTTTTCGGTACGGAATTCAGCGCTTTCACCTTTGCGTAATAGCACTGGCAAGGCGTGAAATAGCACATCGCCAATAGGATGATGATAGTAACGTGCTGCCCATTCGCACAGCATCATCAGTTCACTCGGAATAACCGCTGACTCATCTTGTAATGAAGTGATGGATTTAAGGTTGTTCTCATCCCATTCACTGTGGTCGCTGAATGAAACAATGACGCCTAGGCGGCTGCTTTTACCAAAAGGGACTTTGACGCGCATCCCCGGTTGCAAGTCATGACGCATTGCCATGGCTTTCGGTATTTTATAATCAAATAAGGTTCGCATTGGCACAGGCAAAGCGACTTGGGCGAAAGGGTAGGGTGTCAGAAGAGCCTCTTGCATGCGTTTGTTGTGGCCTTATTGAGAGAAAATGGTCAGTGAGCAATACGCTTATTAGTGTACGTTACTCTGGGTATCGGGTGCGAGTGTGATTTTTTAGGGAAAGCACCATAAAAAGGTTGATGAATACCTATTTGAGTCCTAAAATACGCGCTCTTGGTACCACTGTACAATGTCTGTACAACGAATCGTGCGGTGCTTGACGAGGCGAAAGCCCTTATGTCGATCGAGTGGCGGCACACCAACTTTAAGGTAAATACAATGAAAAACGATATCCATCCAAATTACTCTGCAATTACTGCTACTTGTACTTGTGGTAACACATTGAACCTAAACTCAACGCTAGGTAAAGATCTACACGTTGATGTATGTAGCCAATGTCACCCATTCTACACTGGCCAACAGAAAATGTTGGATACTGGTGGTCGTGTTGATCGCTTTAACAAGCGTTTCGGAGCACGTCGTTCAGCTAAGTAATTGGCAGAATGAAAGTAATTGTTCAAAAAAAGCGCCAAGTTTTCTTGGCGCTTTTTTTGTTTTTGTCCTGCTCATTTTTATACGCTAACAACTTATGCCAAGCGTCTGGCTCAGTAGAACGAGCCCAAGTGAAGCGAGTGGTTGATGGCGATACTTTGTATTTGGTCGATGGTCGTCGAGTTCGTTTGGTTGGTATTAATACACCAGAATTAGACCATGAGCATGGCAATAATGAGCCCTTTGCGGTTGCTGCAAAGCAGCGTCTGACCCAGTTGGCTGGGCGCTATATCTACCTGCAACCCAGTAAAGACGGGCGTGACCGCTACGGTCGTTATTTATATTACCTCTTCGATAAAGATCGTATTTCATTATCAAGTCAGTTACTATCGGAAGGGCTTGGTTATCGTATTGCTGTTCCACCAAACCTAGCTTATCAAGCGTGTTATATGGCGTCAGAGCAATCCGCACGTGATGCGAATTTAGGTGTTTGGCAGCAATCATTACAATGGCGGCCACAAGCTGGCTTTGTAATAGCACGAGTGAAAATAACCTCTATTAGTCATAACCGAGGTGGCTGGTGGCTAGAGACTAACCAGAGTCTAGTGATCAATTTACCACCCAGTGCAGCAAACTATTGGCAGGCCCAGAAAGTGTTTTTTCTACAAGGCCATACTGTTGAAGTGCGCGGCTGGCAACATAAACGGAATAGTCGAAATTCGAAATATCAGTCTTGGGTACTTCCTGTGAAATATCCGAGTGACATTAGAGACATAGGCCCTTCGTAGCTTTCTTTGAGAGTATGAGCGTCTTTATTTAATGTGGATTATAACGCTTTTTGACATGAGACATTCCGACATAATACTAATAAGGAGTCGTTTCCAAAACTGCGGTTTGAGGAACAAGGCCCAAATTATAAGAATTTAATATTAAACACCAAATAATAGACGGAAACATCATAATGGCAGAAGATATAAAGCAAGCTGCACTGGATTACCATGAGTACCCAGTACCTGGAAAAATGAGCTCTACTATTACTAAACCAACGGCTACTGCCCGCGACCTTGCTTTAGCTTATAGCCCAGGTGTGGCTGAGCCTTGTCGCGAAATTGCAAAAGACCCAGAAGCGGCTTACCGTTACACGGGTAAAGGCAACTTGGTTGCCGTTATTTCTGATGGTTCAGCGATTCTTGGATTAGGTAACTTAGGCCCATTGGCAAGTAAGCCTGTTATGGAAGGTAAAGGTTTGTTGTTTAAACGCTTTGCCGGTGTGAACTCTGTTGATGTAGAAGTTGAATCTGAAAGCCCACAAGCTTTTATTGATACCGTTGCTCGTATTGCAAACACATACGGTGGTATCAACTTAGAAGATATTAAAGCACCTGAGTGTTTTGAAATCGAACGTCAGTTGATTGAACGCTGTTCTATTCCTGTCTTCCATGATGATCAGCACGGTACTGCGATCGTAACGGCCGCTGGTCTTTTGAATGCGCTTGAGCTTCAAGGTAAAGAAATTACTGACGCTAAAATCGTTTGTTTAGGCGCTGGCGCAGCCGCAACCGCTTGTATGAAGTTGATCATTGCTTGTGGTGCACAACGTGAAAATATCTTAGTTCTTGATCGTAAAGGCGTGATTCATTCAGGTCGTACTGATTTGAACCAGTTCAAGGCAATGTTTGCGATTGATACTGATAAACGTACTTTGGATGATGCGATTGAAGGCGCTGATGTTTTCATTGGTGTTTCTGGTCCTGATTTATTCTCTGGTGAACAGCTTAGTAAAATGGCTGCCAATCCAATCGTGTTTGCTTGTTCAAACCCAGATCCAGAAATTAACCCAGCATTAGCTCGCGCAACTCGCGATGATTTAATCATGGCAACAGGCCGCTCTGATTACCCAAATCAGGTAAATAACGTATTAGGTTTCCCTTTTATTTTCCGTGGTGCTTTAGACGTTCGTGCGACTAAAATTAACGAAGAAATGAAAGTGGCGGCGGTTCACGCATTGAAAGACCTTGCGAAAGAAGAAGCGCCTGCTGATGTGGTTGAAGCTTACGGTGGCTTGCCATTAAGTTTTGGTAAAGAATATATTCTTCCAAAACCAATGGACACTCGCTTGTTGAACGTAGTTTCAGCAGCGGTTGCACAAGCGGCAGTAGACTCAGGCGTTGCAACACTTCCATACCCAGCATTTTACCCATTAGAGAACCTAGATCACTTCGGTGGCTAAGGTATTTCTTTAAGTAAATAAATAGCAAGTACGGATAAATAAAAGGCGGTATCTCGATAGGGATATCGCCTTTTTTATGGCCTTTAATATGATTTGATCATCGGTTGGAAGTGTTCCACTCAAGATAAGAACACGAGTTTGGCGTGCTTGTCTTGAGTGTGATGCCTTTCTGGCAAGTAGATTAGAATAAGTTTTCTAGAGCATTATCCGTTTGCTTTTCTTGTTGAACTTCATTCCCTTGACCATTATCTGAATCCGTTTTACGTCGCGGAGGTATATGGTTTTTCCGGAATATTTCAAAAATTGCATTTTTCTGCCCTGGTTCTGCACGTTCCCCAGTTTTTGGGTCGATACGAACAGTGACTAAAGAAGACGGTTTATGGATATAGGATAATGGCGTGCCATCTAATGCGACACGCATGTAGTCTATCCACGTTGGTAAAGAAACCGAGCTACCAAAGGCACCTTTACCTAAGCTGGTGGAGTCATCAAAGCCGCTCCAAACGGTTGTCACTAGATTGCCATTATAGCCAGAGAACCAAGCATCTTTACCTTCGTTGGTTGTACCTGTTTTACCTGCAAGGTCGGCACGCTTCAAGACTAATGCTCGGCGTCCAGTACCATGGCGAATGACATCGCGCATCATGTCATAGATGATGTAATCCACTTCAGGGTCTAATTCTTGTTTGGCAACAGGACGATTCTGTACGCCTTGAGGAGTATTGAAAAGCCCAGTTTGTTGATCGCTGTCGGTGTTCTTATCCAGCAGGGTGCAAGTGCGACACACGGTTTCTGGATTTGCTTGAAATACGATCTTGTTATTTCTATCGGTAATGTGGTCAATCAAGTAAGGCGTAATTTTGTAGCCACCATTTGAAAAGACCGCATAGCCGGTTGCCATTTGCATTGGTGATACGCTGGCCGTTCCTAATGCTAATGACAAGTTATGTGGTAATTCGTCTTGGTTAAAGCCAAAGCGGGTTAAGAATTTGAGCGTAGGCTTAATGCCTAACTCTTGTAATAGCCGTACAGATACAATGTTTTGTGAGCGGTACAGGGCTGGTCTAAGTCGTGTAGGCCCATAGAACCGACCATTATCATTGGTTGGACGCCACGCTTTATCTAAATTTGAATCCTCAAAGACAATGGGTGCATCGTTGATGATACTGGCAGCAGTATAGCCATGAGCGAGTGCACTAGAATAGATAAATGGCTTAAAGCTGGAGCCAGGTTGGCGTTTAGATTGTGTGACGCGATTAAATTTATTTTCATAATAATTAAAACCGCCAACCAAAGCCTGAATGGCGCCATCTTTACTATCTAAAGAGATGAGGGCACTTTGTAATTTAGGTTTCTGAGTAAGGATCCAGCCAAGGTTAGCATCAGGGCGAAGGTCAATAATATCGCCAGGCACCATGATATCTGCCACTGTTTGTGGCGCTGGGCCTCGAGCATTGTCATTAATATAGGGGTTAGCCCATTTCATTGAATCCCAAGGTAGCGTGATTTTATCGCCATTATTAAGCAACACATCGGCGGTTTTGTCAGTGGTTGATAGGACTAATCCTACTTTCCATATGTGCAAAGTATTGTAGGCGTTAAGTGCCTTTTCTTGTTCTTCCAACGGTTCGTCGAGTAGCTTCAAGCGTGTTGCTATTGTGCCTCGATAACCGTGTTTCATATCGTAGCTAAGCACTCCATCGTTAATCGCTTGGTTGGCCGCAGTTTGGCGCTTAGAATTGATGGTAGTGTAGACGCTGAGGCCGTCCGTATAGAGTTTGTCGCCATAGGTTACATGAAGTTCTGAGCGGATCATTTCGGCCACGTAACCTGCTTCTACGTCAGGCGCCATGCCGTGATCTGTTGCTGTGACTGGGGCTTCTACGGCCTCTTGGTATTCTTTTTTGTTGATTGATCCAAGCGACAACATGCGTTGTAAAATCCAATTTCGACGTATTAACGCACGAGATGGATTGACGACAGGGTTATAGCTAGATGGCGCTTTAGGCAGGCCTGCTATCATGGCATATTGTGCTAGATCGAGATCTTTCAGTGTTTTACCGTAATACACTTGAGAAGCGGCTTCAAAACCGTATGCACGTTTGCCTAAGTAAATTTTATTCACATACAGTTCGAGGATTTCGTGCTTGGTAAGCTCTCGTTCCATTTTTAATGAAATAAATATTTCGGTGAATTTACGTGTAAACGTTTGTTGAAAAGAAAGGAAGTAGTTTCTTGCTACTTGCATGGTGATGGTACTACCACCGCCTTGAATTTTGCCTGTCGTGACGAGTTGAACGGCGGCACGACCTAAGCCCATGATATCGATGCCAGGGTGGTGGTAAAAATTACTGTCTTCGGCCGCGAGAATGGCATGCTCTAGCTGAGGAGGAAGTTGTGCATAGGTAATAGGTGTACGGCGTTGTTCACCAAATTCACCAATTAGTTTGTTATCTTCGGTGTAAATTCGTAGTGGGATCTGTAGTTCAATATCTTTTAGTTCAGCCACTGTTGGAATGCGATCTTTGACACTTTCGTAAATGCCAAAGGTGACCGCCGCGCCAGTAATCACACCAAATAGAGTTAAGAAAAAGAGAATTTTTAATACTTTCAAAATACAGATCCAATACAAACGGATGAAAAAAATAACATTATAAACAGATTGTGCTGTGCTTAGGTGATCAACTTTGCAGCAAATCGTGCTATCTTGCCAGTATTCGGTTAGGAAACCGAGACAATAAAGTGCTGATTACTTCAAGGATGAATCATGAAGCCAATATTCCCAGACTGTGTGGTCTTCTACTCAGTGTCTGAATGTCATGTGTATGATGTTAGCCACTTACCTGAAGGACTTCCATTTGACTCAGACAAAGAAAAATCACTTCCCAGCGATGTTCAAATTGACGCCATACAAGCGCAATTAGACCATGAATCTTTAGTAAACAAAAAACATATACTGATAGTAGTCCCCGACGCTTGGTTGTCTATATCTGAGCACCAACTTGATCACCCCTTATCAAAAAAACTTGCGCCACTTGCGGCACTGGCATTCGCGACTGAAACTACATTTGCACCGCCTGACTCAATTTTCTACTACTATCGAGTGACCAAGTTAAGCAAACAAAGCAGTCGGCTTAATATTGTGGCTTGTTCAAGAAATACCATGGAACATCTGAGTCTTCCTTTTCAAAAAAGTGCTAAATGCTCAGGCATTATTTCACAACAACAATGGCTTCAACGTCCACATCATCGTTTCAATCTCATTCTGTTATCTCATCAATATCTCGCGGTGTATCAGCCAGAAGAAAAGAAACAACAGAATGCTCGTAAGCGCTGGATTTGTTTAGTGTTGGCGAGCGTGGTGTTGCATGTCGCTTTCTTTGCGTTTTTTTATTCCATTAATACCGACTATGAGAACCAGCGAATAGAACAACAAACAGCTCAAGCGCAGCAAATAGTATTGCCAAAGCAAGGTAATATTTTTGTAGGTGCGGTATTAGCCACATTGCGGACAATGCCGCGAGAAGTACGTTTGTCGTCATTTCAGAGTAAGAATAATACGGCCTCTATACGATTGAGCCTACCAGAAGACACATTGCAACCTCTACTCACACAATGGCGTCAAAAACACCCAAATTGGCGATGGCAGATGAGCATCGTCCAATCGGGAGCGGGTTCATTAAAAACACAGGAGGTGATCGATGTGGACCTTATCGTTTCTACGTTCTAAGTCTTATCCCCCGCTGTCACGAACCTTGTTCCTTTTGTTGCTTATTTTGCAGGCGGGTTGCTGGTACCCATTGCTACAAACTTTATATCGTGAAAGCCACGATGATCAACGTCAGCAAGTACGGTTTGAAAAACAACGCTTAGATAGGATGCGCCAATCTGAGAAATTAGCGCAGGCTCGCTTTTTACAACACGATGGTATTGCTGCTCGTATAGTGAAGGCTAAGGAAGGGCAGATAACGCAATGGGCTATTCGCGGTGAAGCGTTGTTAACTCAGTGGCAGGTATTACAAGAGGTGATTCAAGAAAATGCGGCGCTTGGTTTAACCACAGTGGTGTGGTCTGCGAAGATGAACGGCCGCTGGCACGGGGACTTGGTCTTTGATGTGTTAGCGCCAAAACCCCAGCGTGCTTATCAAGATTGGTTGCCCGTTCGTTTACAGGCAATATCAAAACTGCCACATCATTGGGAGCTGGTTTCAACGATGACTTTTGAGGGTGAGGCATCAGCCTTGCTCTCTCATAAGTCATCAAAGCGTTGGGTTTCTAAGGGCGCTTGGCTTCCTATGTTAGGCATGACTGTTGAGCAAGTATTACTGGAAAGCGTGACGCTAGTGTCGATGTCAGGTGACACTTTTGCTCTTAACTTACGCCACCAAAATAGAGTGAAGGAGTAATTGTATGCGCTACATTCTCTTGGTTATTATTTTCCTATTGCCTCAACGCTTACTAGCCATTGATGTCATGTTCGAATCTCGCCCTATACAGGAAGTGTTGCCTTGGCTCGCGTCTAAAATGCAAAAAAGTTTAGTGATTAGTCCCGATATTAAACAATCACTTACGTTATCGATAAAAGATGCTTCTTGGAAAGAGGTGATGGAGGCCGTAGCGCAGCAACCAGGAATTACACTGACATGGAAAGGGGCCGTCGCTGTGTTAATGCCGACGAGTAAGACGGTAAAAAGCACGCAGTGTCAGCGAGCTTATTGGATGCTGCGCCATGCAAAAGCGAAAGTGGTTGGAGGGCACCTGAAAACACTGTATCCAACGATGTCTTTAGTCGTTGATGAGCGAACCAATTCGGTCATTACTTTTTCCTGTCAGGCGGTTGAAGGATTAGCAAAAACGCTTGCTTGGTTGGATATTCCTTTGCGACAAATTGAAATCAGCGCGCAGATCGCACAAGTAAGCACTTCGGCGCAATCTCAATTTGGGGTCAATTGGCAAGCAAACTTATCTGATAGCGTGCGTTCTTCTATTGGTGGAGCCATCGACTTAAGCGCGTTAACGCCAACGAGTAGTTTGTCCATTGCTGGTAGCAGCGGGCTGAGTTTATTGTCTTTTACCTTAGACATGCTAGAAAGCGAAGGAATGGCAAAGGTTTTGTCAAAACCTAAAATAGTAGCGATAGAGGGGGAGTTGGCGCGTATTGAATCAGGAACAGAAATACCTTATCAAACCGTTAAGGATGACAATGTTAATGTGGAGTTTCGAGATGCCGCGTTGGTGTTGGAAGTAAGGCCTTTTGTTAAAGAGGGAAATCGTATCTTGCTGGAATTGACCATTCATCAAGATTCGGTTGGTGATTTAGTGAATGGTGTGCCGAGCCTAGAAACGAATCGTTTAAAAACACAGGTCGTTGTTAATGACCAAGAAACACTTGTTTTAGGTGGGATTTTTAGAGAAGCGCGTTTTAAAATAACAAGTAAGGTGCCTATTTTAGGAGACATACCCATTCTTGGTGTATTATTTAAAAGACAAACAGAACAACAAGAAAAGGTTGAATTGCTTGTATTTATTACACCAAAGCTGCTACAAATGTCAGTTAACTAGGCTGCAGTCTGAAACTGCTTAATTTCGATATAATTAAATATAATGATAAAAGCTCCCAATATAATTTTAGTAGGCCCGATGGGTGCTGGAAAAACGACTATAGGTCGTTTGCTTTCACATTCGTTAGGCAGAGAATTCTATGACTCAGACAGAGTGATAGAAGAGAATGCTGGGGCTGATATCCCTTGGATTTTCGAAAAAGAAGGCGAAGATGGCTTTCGTAAGCGAGAAACTCATGCTCTTGAGTGTATGCTACAAGAAAATCAAGAGAGTGTTGTTCTTGCTACGGGTGGAGGTATTGTTATGCGTGAAGAAAATCGACAGCTTCTTCGTGACGGTAATGCCCTCGTTGTATATCTTTATGCTTCGGTTTCGCAGCAATTACATCGTACCTCCAAAAGCAATCATCGACCTCTATTGAAAACCGGTGACCCTAAAGCGACATTGAAAAAACTCTTTCAAGTACGAGATCCGCTTTACCGCGACGTCGCTACCTTGGTTGTTGAAACGGATTCACGCCATCCTAAGTCGGTTGCTAATAAGGCTTTAGAGGCCATCAAACGTCATTTAAAATCAGAGAGCAAGAAGCAGAATGCGAACGTTAACGGTTGAACTAGGAGAAAGAAGCTACCCTATTTATATTGGTAGTGGAATTCGTCACCAAAAAGACCTTTTTGATCAGGCTATCCATGGCAAACAAGTCATGATTGTCACCAATGATACTGTCGAACACTTGTACCTGGATGCCATGGTCTCGATGCTGAGTGAAGACTACCAAGTGGCTGTCTGCATTTTACCTGATGGTGAGGTGTATAAAAATCTAGATACCTACAATCAAATTATTACGTCATTGCTAGAAGCCAAACATAATCGCACAACCACTGTGATAGCTTTGGGCGGCGGTGTAGTGGGTGATATGGCGGGTTATGCGGCGGCTACTTACCAACGTGGTGTCCCTTTTATTCAGGTGCCAACGACTTTGCTATCACAGGTAGATTCATCTGTAGGTGGCAAAACCGGTGTGAATCATCCACTGGGTAAAAATATGATAGGCGCGTTTTATCAGCCGCAAGCCGTGATCATTGATACGCAAACTTTAGAAACCTTACCATTGAAAGAGTTGTCTGCCGGTATGGCAGAAGTCATTAAATATGGACTGATTTGCGACACGTCATTTTTTGACTGGTTAGAACAAGAAATTGACGCTTTAATGGCACTGGATAATGATAAAATTAGTGATGCTATTTATCGCTCTTGTTTGGCTAAAGCAAATGTTGTTGCGCAAGATGAGCGAGAAGGTGGCATACGAGCTATTCTGAATTTAGGTCATACTTTTGGTCATGCCATTGAAACTCATATGGGATATGGCAATTGGTTACATGGTGAAGCGGTAGCGGCAGGTTGTATTCTCGCCGTCGATTTATCTTGGCGTATGGGCAATATGTCTGAGCAGGATGTTAACCGTTGTGTTGCATTATTTACAGCCGCTAAATTACCAATATTGCCGCCGGCGGTTATGACATTGGAAAATTTCAAAGACTTGATGTCATTGGATAAAAAAGTGTTAGATGGCAGTTTACGTTTAGTTTTATTAGGTGATCTTGGCGATGCTATTGTGACATCAGATTTTCCAATGGATGATTTTGATGCCTGTATTAATGATGCATTAGAGGCAAGCGCACAAATTACCTCTTAGCTATATCGTGCCACTTTAAAGGACAAGAATGTCAGATCCCAGTTTTCAGCTTGACTTAGAAAATGCTCTAAATCAGCCGCCAAAAGCGACGCTGAGGGATCCGTTCGGCTCTAAAGACATGTCCGCCTACTTTGCCTCTGAAGAAGGTAATCAACAGTTAGCTTTGCTTGAGCACTTAAGCCGTTACAGTAATTTATTGTCGGTTGTGCAAGGTCCTCAAGGCAGCGGTAAAAGTCGTTTTATGATGGAGTTTGCGCGTCATCAAGATGATTCGACGATTATTAGTCAAGTAAAGGGCAGCATGCTGATGACAGCAGGCCAGTTACTTCAAGCTATCTATAGCGGTTTCTCTACGCAACTAAAAGAGCCACCTAATGAGGCGACTTTTGGTCCACTGCTGAAATTTTCTCATGAGTCAGAAGCGCGGGGCCAGAAGGCATTGATCTTGATCGACAATGCTCAAGAGCTGAATACCGATGCGGTTAGTATGTTGTTAGACATGATGTCGTTAGCCACTGAAAATCAATCTGTACCTCATGTCGCTCTGTTTACTGAATCTCCTATTTCGCGGAATCTAGACTCCTACCAGCGTTCTCGTTATGAGCAATTAAGTCACACGCTGGATATCGCCCCTTATTCATTTGAACAAACCAAAGCGTACTTATTGCATCGAGTGCGAACCGTGGGTGGTAGCATTAATTTGCCATTTACTGAGAAGCAGGTTAAACAAATTTATCAGGAGTCTGGAGGTTATCCGGGTGCTATTAACCAGGTAGCTCAGTCTATGATGGGCAACGGTGAAAAAGGTGTTAAGCGCGGCAGTCGATTTAATTTAGCGTTGGGCTTTCCGCTGGTTCATATGGCTCTGCTTTGTGTGGTGATGCTAGGTATCCTGATTGCCGTGGTATTTAGTGATCCTGATAAAACGGCTTCAGAAATGACGGACCGTACGAGTAATGTTATTCCGTTAAGTCCAAAACCAGAATTACGTGCTGGGCAATCTTCTTCTGAGACCATCGCTCGGATTGATGCGATGCAGCGCAAAATCGGCATGGAGGGCAAGGTTTCGCTTCCTCCCATTCCGGCTGGTGTAGAAGAAAGTGCCAATGTCTCCACATCTTCAATACAACCTGAAGCGCCATCAATGACGTCATCATTGCCCGTTGCGCCTATTCGTCAAGCGATACCAAAAGCAACACCAGCCCCTATTCAAGAGTCTGCTCCGATGGTTATTGAACCGACGACAGTGGATAAAACGCCAGTGGCTACTATAAGTAAGCGCTCTAATGATCCATTTGATAAGACACAATGGTGGTTATCACAAAGTCCAAGTCGTTATACGCTACAATTATTAGGGACTTATAACCTTGATACGGTGAAAGATTTCATCAAATCTCAAGGCAGTGTTAGTGTTTTTAGCTACTTTAAGTCGAAACACAATGGCCGTGATTGGTATGTAGTAGTATATGGCATGTACCGAAACCGCAGTGAAGCAATCGCCGCAGTTGAATCGCTTCCCAAAGATTTAAGAGACTTAAACCCTTGGTCCAGAAGCGTTCGAAGTATCCAGCAAGACATTAAAAAAGCAGGATAATCGCCTGAAATAGGCTAATAACCGTTGATTAGATTCGATATTCTGCATTTCTTACATCGATTTAGAACTATTCTTGCGTTTTTTTAGGCGATTTTTTTTAAAAAATCATCATTTCCCGATAAAAAACCATTTATCTCTGAAATACACACATTCGCAGTGGAATTTTCTGTTTGGAAAATCTCCAGCCATAGATAATTCTCCTCGAAGCGTTTAACTGCACTGAAACACCCGCTAAAAAACCACAAAATGACGCTAACCCCTGTTAGTCGGATTTGAGTAGTCGCACGCTGCGAGGTACTATCATTCTCCTTTTGGGTGGTCTATAGGGCAGATAACAATCATTCTCAAAGCCGGTTAATGGCTTTCTACATGTCTGACCATCAAAATTTCATTTTTAGTTCTAGTTAATAATCTTTACGTTTCAACTGTGGGAGTTGGTGTATGAATGCAGGCCTTTATCGTCCTGGCGAATTCAAAGACAACTGTGGCTTTGGTTTAATTGCTCATATGGAAGGCAATACTAGCCATGAATTACTTAAGACAGCCATTGAGTCTTTGACATGTATGACACACCGTGGAGGTATTGCTTCCGATGGCAAAACCGGTGATGGTTGTGGTCTTCTTATTCAAAAGCCGGATACCTTTCTTCGTAGCGAAGCTGAGGCTTTGTTTAATCACACATTATCCGATCTATATGGCATCGGTATGGTTTTCTTGGATCAAGATGAAGCACTTGCGACAGAGCAACGTGATGTCTTGACTCAAAAGCTAAAAGATCAGGGAATGAATGTAGTCGGTTGGCGTGAAGTGCCAATGGATGCTTCTTGTCTCGGTCGTATTGCTGAAGAATGTTTGCCTCGTATTGAACAAGTATTTGTCGACAGCAATCGTATGGACGCTCGCACTTTTGCGACACGCTTATTCGTAGCGCGTCGTCAAACTGAGATTGCATTGGCGCAATATGAAAACTTCTACATCTGCTCTTTGTCAGACAAAGTTTTGTCTTACAAAGGTTTGATGATGCCAGAAGACCTTCCTGTCTTTTATAAAGACTTAGGTAATGAGAATTTACAGACAGCAATCTGTGTTTTCCATCAGCGTTTCTCTACTAATACATTGCCTAAATGGCCATTGGCACAACCATTTCGTATGTTGGCGCACAATGGTGAGATCAATACGATTGAAGGCAATCGTAATTGGGCTTTGGCTCGAGCGAACAAATTACGCTCGCCATTGATTCCGGAGCTGCAAGATTTACAGCCATTGGTTAACTTGACGGGATCTGACTCGTCATCAATGGATAACATGCTAGAAGTCTTGGTTACTGGCGGTGTGGACATCTTCCGTGCGGCGCGCTTGATCATTCCACCGGCGTGGCAAAACGTTGAGAATATGGACCCTGAGCTACGTGCATTCTACCAATATAACTCCATGCACATGGACCCTTGGGACGGCCCAGCGGGTCTTGTTATGACCGATGGTCGCCATGCGATTTGTATGTTGGATCGTAACGGTTTGCGTCCTTCTCGTTGGGTGATTACCAAAAACGGATTCATTACCTTGGCGTCCGAAATTGGTACCTATGGCTACAAGCCAGAAGACGTAGTATCAAAAGGACGTGTAGGTCCGGGGCAAATGTTGGTGGTCGACACTCAAACAGGCCAAGTACTGCATACCAATGACATCGACAATCGCTTGAAAGCCGCGCATCCATACAAAAAATGGTTGAAGCAGGAAGCGATTCGCATTGAGTCTTTGTTAGAAGAATCGTCTCTTGAGTTCGAACCTTTTACCAAAGAAGAAATGCTAACGTACCAAAAGATGTTCCAAGTATCTTTTGAAGAGCGTGAACAGATTTTCCGTCCATTAGCGGAAAGTGGTCATGAAGCGGTAGGCTCCATGGGCGATGATACGCCAATGGCTGTTATGTCGAGCCAGACTCGTCCAGTGACGGATTATTTCCGCCAGAAATTCGCTCAGGTAACGAACCCACCGATTGATCCACTTCGTGAATCGGTAGTGATGTCGCTAGAAACGTGCATCGGTGTTGAACGTAACCTGTTCGAAGAAACGCCAAAACACGCGAATCGCATTATTTTGTCATCGCCTGTGTTGTCACCACGTAAATACAGCCGTTTGTTGGCAATGAACGATCATCGTTTCCGTTTGGTTCGTTTGAATACCAACTACAATCCAGATGAAGTGTCGTTAGAGCAAGCCATTAAAGATCTGCGTATCAGTGCAGAAGAAGCGGTGCGTAATGGTGCCGTGATTGTGGTACTAACCGATCGCAACATTAAAAAAGGTCATTTGCCTATTCCAGCGCCTATGGCTGTCGGTGCTGTGCATCACCATCTAACGGCTGTTGGTTTGCGTTGTGATTCTAATATCATCGCAGACACCGGTTTCGCACGAGATCCTCATCAATTTGCGGTCTTGTTAGGCTTTGGTGCAACTGCCGTGTATCCGTACTTATCTTACCGTTTGATTAATGACATGGTAGATAAAGGCGAAGTACTGGGTGACCCAATTGCTTGTCATGTTAAATACCGTAAAGGTATTAACAAAGGCATGATGAAGATCCTATCTAAAATGGGGATTTCCACTATCGCCTCTTATCGCGGCGCGCAATTGTTTGAAGCCGTTGGATTAGATACGAAAGTAGTCGATCTTTGCTTCAAAGGTGTAGCGAGCCGTATTAAAGGTGCGCGTTTTGAAGACTTCCAACGTGAGCAAGTTACCGTTGCTAATAATGCTTGGAAATTACGCAAACCTATTCAGCAGGGCGGTTATCTTAAATACGTCCATGATGCGGAATATCACGCTTTTAATCCTGATGTGGTTCGTAATCTACAAACCGCAGTGGGCAGTGGTCGTTTTGAAGATTTCACGGCTTACACCGAATTGGTTAACAATCGCCCTGCGTCTATGCTGCGTGACTTGTTTGCCTTATCTGATAAAGCCAAGGCAATCGCCATTGATGAGGTTGAGTCACTAGAAGACATCTTGCCTCGCTTTGACTCCGCTGGTATGTCGCTGGGTGCCTTGTCTCCAGAAGCACACGAAGCCTTAGCGCAAGCGATGAATGAATTAGGCTGTCGTTCAAACTCAGGTGAGGGCGGTGAAGACCCAGCTCGCCATGGTACTGAGCGTCGTTCTAAGATCAAGCAAATTGCCTCTGGTCGCTTTGGTGTGACACCAGAATACCTAGTGAATGCTGAAGTGCTACAGATCAAGGTAGCGCAAGGTGCAAAACCAGGTGAAGGGGGTCAGTTACCCGGCGGTAAAGTGAATGGTCTAATTGCGCGTTTGCGTTATGCAGTACCGGGTGTAACCTTGATTTCACCACCACCACATCATGATATTTATTCGATTGAAGATTTGGCTCAGCTGATCTTTGATTTGAAACAAGTTAACCCAGACGCACTTGTCTCGGTGAAATTGGTGTCTGAACCCGGTGTCGGTACGATCGCGGCGGGTGTGGCGAAAGCTTATGCCGATTTGATCACCATCTCTGGTTACGATGGCGGTACAGCGGCATCGCCACTGACGTCTATTCGTCATGCGGGTTCTCCTTGGGAACTAGGCTTGGCGGAAGCGCAACAAGCACTGCGTTCTAATGATCTGCGCGGTAAGATCCGCCTGCAAACAGACGGTGGCTTAAAAACTGGTCTGGATGTGGTTAAAGCAGCGATATTAGGTGCAGAAAGCTTTGGCTTTGGTACGACTCCGATGATTGCGATGGGTTGTAAGTTCTTACGAATTTGTCACCTAAATAACTGTGCAACGGGTGTCGCAACGCAAGATCAAATGCTGCGTGATGAACACTTCATCGGCACTGTAGACATGATCAAAAACTTCTTCCGCTTTATGGCCGAAGATACGCGTTTATGGTTGGCTAAGTTGGGTGTGGCTCGTCTACAAGACTTGATTGGTCGTACTGACTTATTGACTATCTTGCCGGGCGAAACAGAGAAGCAACAAGGTTTGGATCTTTCTCCTATCTTGTTGAATGATGCCATCCCAGCGGATAAAGCTCAGTATTGTGTAACGCCATTTAACCCTCCACACGATAAGGGCTTATTAGCGCTTAAAATGTGGGCAACGATACAGCCGACAGTAGAAGAAAAAGAAGGTGGCGAGTTTGCCTTCCGTGTGACCAACTGTGACCGCTCTATTGGAGCACGTTTGTCTGGTGAGATCGCTAAACGTTACGGCAACCAAGGTATGTCTGATGCTCCCGTAACATTGAAACTGACCGGTACTGCTGGGCAAAGTTTTGGTGTTTGGAACGCTGGTGGCTTAAACATGTACCTTGAAGGCGACGCGAACGATTACGTAGGTAAAGGCATGACCGGCGGTAAGCTGGTGATTCGTCCACCGCGTAATTCTGTTTTTGCATCACAAGATACAGTGATCATTGGTAACACTTGTCTGTACGGTGCGACTGGCGGTAAGTTATTCGCAGCCGGTATTGCAGGTGAGCGTTTTGCGGTACGTAACTCAGGTACCCATGCGGTTATCGAAGGTGCAGGCGATCACTGTTGTGAGTACATGACAGGCGGTTTGGTAACGGTTCTTGGTGATACTGGCTACAACTTTGGTGCGGGTATGACCGGTGGTTTTGCGTACGTGTTGGATATGGATCGTACTTTCGTGGATAAGTACAACCACGAGCTTGTTGAGATCCAACGTGTAGGCACAGAAATAACCGAAGAATATCGTTCTCACTTACGCAGCGTGATTGAAGAATATGTTCGAGAAACTGACAGCGAATGGGGCAAAGAAATCTTAGAAAACTTCTATGACTACATTGGCAAATTCTGGCTAGTAAAACCCAAAGCCGCGAGCTTAGGCGCGTTGCTAGATAGTACTCGTCAGCGTCCAGAATAAAATCGGCTGCGTGGTGCTAGGCACCATGAATGAATCAGTTTGACCCATTTGAGAGAAGCGCCGCTTGCTTGCAAGCGGCCATAGGAGATAGCAGCTTATGTCTGAGCGCTTGAACAATGCATTTCAATTCGTCGAAGTGGATCGTAAAGATCCGAAGAAGAAGCCTTTAATTACTCGTAAGGCACAATTCGTCGAAATTTATAAACCGTTTGAGGAAGAGAATGCCAAAGGGCAGTCTCATCGTTGCCTTGAATGTGGTAACCCTTATTGTGAATGGAAATGTCCTGTTCACAACTACATTCCTAACTGGTTAAAGTTAGTGAGTGAAGGGAATATTTTAGAAGCCGCTGAGTTGAGCCATCAAACCAACTCTTTGCCTGAAGTGTGTGGTCGAGTTTGTCCACAAGACCGTCTTTGTGAAGGTGCTTGTACGCTTGGCGAAGGTGGCTTTGGTGCTGTGACTATAGGGTCTGTTGAGAAATACATCACAGATACCGCGTTTGCACTTGGCTGGCGCCCGGATATGACCAACGTAGTGCCGGTTAATAAAACCGTGGCTATCGTCGGCGCAGGCCCTGCTGGGTTAGCGTGTGCAGACGTGCTAGTGCGCAATGGTATTAAACCAGTGGTGTTTGATAAATACCCAGAAATCGGTGGTTTGCTGACGTTTGGTATCCCTGAATTTAAGCTCGAAAAAAGTGTCATGACGCGCCGTCGTGAGATCTTTGAAGAAATGGGCGTTGAATTTGTATTGGGAACCTCGGTTGGCGATGACGTACCATTTGAACATGTTTTAGAAGAGTACGATGCTGTGTTTCTAGGCATGGGTACTTATAAATACATGAAGGGCGGCTTCCCTGGGGAAGATCTACCTGGAGTTCATGATGCGCTAGATTACTTGATTTCTAATGTGAACCATTGTTTAGATTTCGAAGAAGACGAAAGCGATTACATCAACCTAAAAGGCAAGCAAGTGGTTGTCTTAGGGGGCGGTGATACTGCGATGGACTGTAACCGTACGGCGATTCGCCAAGGCGCTAAAGGTGTCGCTTGTGCTTACCGTCGTGACCAAGAAAATATGCCAGGCTCACGCAAAGAAGTGACCAATGCGCGTGAAGAAGGGGTTCAGTTTCTCTTTAATCGTCAGCCAGTGGAAATCGTTGGTAATGGTAAAGTGGAAGGCATCAAGGTAGTAGAAACTAAGATGGGCGAGCCAGACGCAAATGGTCGTCGTAGCGCTGAAGTTGTTGAAGGCAGCGAGCAAATTATCCCTGCAGATGCGATCTTAGTGGCCTTTGGTTTCCAAGCGAGCCCGGCACCTTGGTTTGAGAAATTCGGTATCGAAACCGATTCTCGTGGTCGTGTTCTAGCACCTAAGCAAGGCAAGTACATGTTCCAAACAACCAATGAGAAAATTTTTGCTGGTGGCGACATGGTGCGTGGTTCTGATCTTGTTGTAACGGCTATTGATGAAGGGCGTAAAGCGGCCGAAGGAATCATGGATTTCTTAGACGTTTAATTGCTAATTAAAGCAACTTATACCTCCCTATAAAATATTAACGGGAGATATAAGGAGCATAAAAACACGTATTTGAGTATCAAATACGTGTTTTTTTTCGTTTTAAGACAAGGTCAGTTTTTATTTGAAAACAAAGGTGTTTTTGGAATTAAGAGCAAGTGAGCTACGCTTCCGACTAGAAGCGTAAAATGGTCTAAACTTAGTTATATCAACTATCAACTATCAACTATCAACTATTAAGCATGAGAGTATATATGACGATTTCTTCTCCTTGTATTCGACAATGCTGCCTGAATGAAGAAGATATCTGTTTAGGTTGTTTTCGTTCTTTAGAAGACATTCTAGGTTGGTCTGCGGCGTCGCAAAACGAGAAACAACAGGCCCTTAAACGCGCGGCGGAACGTAAGACGCTCGCAGTGGATGCATTCGGTCAGAAGCCCTTTAGTAATCCAAAAAGGCGTTAGTAGCGTATTGATAGGCAAGTCTTCAAAAAAGAGGTGGTTATATGTTTTCTTTTCTTAAATCTGATCCGCGCAAAGCGCTCGACAAAGAATATGGACAATTATTGGAAAAAGCCATGCAAGCCCAGCGTGGCGGGGATATCAAACGCTATGCAGAGCTGACGGCACAGGCCGAAATGGTGAAGGCCAAACTGAACGCCATCCCTTCTTAGTCGATAAAGCAATCTAGCTGGGATAAAGCAATTCAGTCGTTATAAAAACACAGATTACAGGCGAAAAAAAACGATGTGATAGGCCGATTGAATAGGGCATAACACATCGTTTTTTGCTTTCTAGGAGTCAGTCCGTTTAACGGATCAAGGCTAAGCTCTCTTCGGCAAACCCAGTACCGGCTTCGGTGTAGAAGTTAAAGACATTATCGATGCCGCTGTCGATGAGAATATCACGCTCATCTTGATAACGGGCAATCGCGGCAATTTGTCCAGTGTAATTGGCTTTACGTAATTGCACGGCAATATTAGTAGTATCTTCTGCCGCGGGTAATGCCAATAGCACCAAATGAATGCTTGAGGTATCGAGGCGCTCCCAAAGGTCGGCATCTTCCCCATCACCGTAGAAGACGTTTTCTTGGGCTTCTTGCATCTGGGTGATGCGGTTTCGATCAGCGTCCATACCGGCGACTGTGGCACCAACTAAGCCTTTTAACGACTCAAAAGCACCGCGTCCTACGCGACCTAATCCGACGACCAAGATTTCAGTATCAATCGGCTGCACAAAGACATCTTCTGGTAAGCATTTCGGACTTTCAAAGCGGCGAATGATTTCTTTGTTTTTACGATACAAGCGGTGTACGTTTCGATATAGCAAGCTGGTAATGATAAAAGAAAAAGACACCGCCAAGGCGAGCACCACCAACCATTCTTTAGCGAGCCAGCCATTAGCTACGCTCAGAGCGACCACAATTAAGCCAAACTCACTGTAATTCGACAGCACAATAGACGATAAGAAAGAAGTACGCCCACGTAATTTCAACTTGGTAAACAGTGCGAAGAAAAGGGCAAACTTCACTAAGATAACCAAGGTGATTATAAGGCTGACCGCGACCATATTTAACGTTGGTAAGGCGGTAAAGCCAATGGATAAAAAGAAACCAATAAGAAACAGATCCTTAAAGTTCATCAAAGCCTTGTTCATTTCGGCTGCTTTACTGTGAGACGCGAGTAACACACCAAAAATCAGAGCCCCTAGATCGCCTTTTACACCAACAAGATAGAAAAGTTCATAGCCACCCAGTGCGAGAAAAAGTCCGGTAAGTGGGAGCATTTCACCGTGGCCTGCTTTATCGACGATTTTATTCAGGATGGGACGGACCAACAATAGGCCAAACAGGGCGAGCGCCCAGAGTGACGGTGTATTCCCAGTAGCGAACACTAAGAAGACCACAGCGACTATGTCTTGCATCACCAGAATGCCGAGTGCTAATTGTCCATGACGTGTTTTTAGCTCGCTGCTTTCTTCCAGTAATTTGATGATACAAACCGTACTGGAAAAACTCAGCGCGAAGCCAAGCAACGCCGCGGTTTTTAACTCCAGAATACCAAAGAAAGGCAGGCTTAAACTGCCTAATAATAAGCAGATCGCAATCAGTAAAACAGTCCAAAGGCCCATATGGCCTAGAGTCGATGCCCAGACTTCGCGTTTAAATAAGTCTTTTACGTGGAGCTTCAAGCCAATACAGAACAGCATCAAGGTAATGCCTAAATTAGCCAAAGAATCTAGCGTGCTGCTGGGCTGCATGCCAAATGCATTCAGTAAAAAGCCAGCCAACAAAAAGCCAATGAGAGGTGGCAAATTGATTAACTTAACGGCGAGGCCGCAGACAAACGCAAATAATATCCAAATAAATTCCATGCAATCCTTCTAATTTTCTTGAAAGCCGTTGAGGCGTTAAACAGCGCCAGCAGTGGTGAGGAATATGATACGGAATTCATGTCTAAAACACAGCCAGAAAAGCACCTTCAGGGTGTTTTCATCTCATTAGAGTAGTGCTTTTATGTACTTTCTTACTCTCTCGTACCTGCTTGCCTAATTTCTTTAAGTAACCATCAAGGAATAAGTCACTAAGGTGTGGCCGTTAGTACTCTTAGTCGGAGAATCGTGATAATAAATAGATAAATTTCGATATGACGAATTTGTTAGGAAAATCACGTATAATCTGGGTTCCTTATTTTTCTTTTCTGCTTAGAAATACCTAATTTATGTCTTCAAACTCAGCTCAACCTTCTCTTGCTCGCGAATTATTCACTATGACTTGGCCCATGCTTTTTGGGGTGTTGTCGTTAATGAGTTTTCAGCTGGTAGACAGTGCTTTTATCGGCCAATTAGGTATTTTACCTTTGGCTGCTCAGGGTTTTACCTTACCTATTCAAATGATAGTAATTGGCTTGCAGGTTGGGTTAGGGATCGCTACGACGGCGATTATATCCAGAGCATTAGGGGCACAAAAAACACGTTATGCTAAACAGTTAGGTGGCTTAGTTTTAACGATGGGCAGCATTGGTATCGCTTTTTTTGCGGTGTTGATTTGGTTGCTACGTCATCCTATTTTGGCCTTGTTGAGTGCGCCAGATTCTGTGTATCCGATCATTGATTCTTATTGGCCTCATTGGCTTCTTAGCGCTTGGGTAGGCGCCTTGATCTATTTTTATTACAGCATTTGTCGGTCTCATGGAAATACATTATTACCAGGAATAATGATGATAGTGACGAGTGTTCTGAACTTAGTGTTAGATCCTATTTTCATTTTCAAATTGGGTTTTGGACTTAATGGTGCGGCCATGGCTACAACCTTAGCGTTCGGTATTGGCGTTTTGGTGGTTGCGCCTAAAGTAGCTCGTAAGCATTGGATCATGTTTGACTGGAAAGACTTAAAAATCACTCAAAGCTTAGCGGATATTGGCCACATAATGGGGCCTGCGATGGTGAGTCAGTTATTGCCTCCGGTATCGTCTATGTTGGCCACCAAACTAATTGCAGGATTTGGTACCGCCGCGGTAGCGTCATGGGCTCTAGGATCACGTTTTGAATTCTTTGCGATTGTGTCCGTTTTGGCATTGACGATGTCGATGCCGCCTTTTATCGGACGTTTATTAGGGGCGGGAAGATCTGACGACATTCGTTATATTGTAAAAGTGGCGTGTCGCTTTGTTTTATTATTTCAGTTATTGATCGCCGTTGTGACGTTTTTTGCTTCAAGTGGTTTAGCCAACTTGATGACTAGCGAGACGGAAGTTCGACAGATTTTACATTGGCATCTGATGATAATACCGATTAGCTTAGGGCCGTTGGGGATTTGCATGTTGATGGTGTCGATCTCGAATGCCTTAGGGAAATCGTATACCGCGTTGACTATATCTGCTTTACGGCTGTTTGCTTTTTTCTTGCCGTGCCTTTGGATCGGCTCTGAATTAGCGGGCTTAAAAGGCCTATTTACAGGTGTTCTGTTTGGCAATGTGTTGGCAGGCATTTGTTCTTGGTTTATGTATCGCCGTGCAATTAGGCTGATAGAACGACGTTTGTTTAAGGAGCAATAGACGATTTCATTACTAGAACATCGTCTTATGCTGCTGGGCTATTGTTACCACGTCGTTTCAATAGCCCATTTTGTTAGAGCATCAGCCATTCTGATATGGATTGTCAGACGCTATTTAGTCTCTGCTATCAGAGCTTATTTTATGGATGGAAAGATCCGCCCCGTTATATTCTTCTTCTTCGCTTAAGCGCAAACCACTAATGGCTTTGACCGCACCATAAACGACAAAACCGCTGATTAACGCGATTCCTATGCCAGTAAAAGAACCGATGATTTGAGACATAAAGCTGACACCGCCTAATCCGCCAAAGGACTTTAGGCCAAATATACCGGCAGCAAGCCCACCCCAAGTTCCACAAACTCCATGCAACGGCCATACACCCAATACGTCATCAATGTGGTGGAATTTCTGTTGTATGAGTGTGAATAACCAAGTAAATAATGCGCCAGCGATCAGCCCGGTTGCTAGAGCTCCAATAGGATGCATGATGTCTGAACCTGCGCAAATGGCAACCAGTCCAGCGAGAGGTCCGTTATGAATAAACCCCGGATCTTTTTTACCCAGTACCATGGTAGAAATAATCCCTCCAACCATCGCCATTAACGAATTGACAGCCACTAGTCCACTAATACCATCTAGAGTTTGTGCGGACATAACGTTAAAGCCAAACCAGCCAATACAAAGAATCCAGGCACCTAGGGCGAGAAATGGAATGTTTGATGGGACAAATGCGATGAGCTTTCCATTTCTGAAACGACCATTACGAGTGCCGAGTAAAACAATGGCCGCTAGAGCAACCCAACCTCCAAATGCATGAACGACAATGGAGCCCGCAAAGTCATGAAATGGCGCACCATATTGTTGAGTTAACCAATGTTGAAACCCATAATTACCATTCCATATCAGACCTTCAAAGAAGGGATAGGCAACACCGACTATAATCGCTGCAGAGATAAGCATAGGATAAAATCTAGCGCGTTCTGCCACACCACCAGAAATAATAGCGGGTATGGCGGCGGCAAATGTCATAAGAAAGAAGAACTTAACCAAAGCGTAGCCACTGTTTTGTGACAGTGTGGTCGCGCTTTCGAAAAAGCTGACGCCGTAGGCTATATGGTATCCAATGAAAAAATAGACCAGAGCGGAAATAGCAAAATCAGTCATTATTTTTACTAGCGCATTGACCTGATTTTTATGACGCACAGTCCCGACTTCTAAAAATGCGAAGCCGGCATGCATGGTAAATACCATGATGGCACCAAGCAGAATAAAAAAAGTATTTGAATTGGAAATCAGTGTTTCTACTGCACTGTTTGTGACGGTCACGAAGCGCTCCTATATAAAATGCACCGAACGGGTGCTTTATGTTTTTGTTTTTGCTGTATTAAGAAGCAAATTGCTAAAAAAACAGATATGACGGACTTAAAAGGGTAATCACAAGCAAAAAACGTTCCATGTCTGCATTATTTTGGTGCTTTCTTTAGCGATGTTTACTACGCATTTTTTTTTGGCATTGTTTAGGGTGTGGCTGAAACGGATTGAGAGGGTCTAGAGGTAATGATGAGTTGATGTCGTTTTGCTCTTGTTCTGCTCTTATACGCTTAAACAGAATATTTTGGATGATGTGGTTGAACTAGGAGGGGATTTTAGTCATTAAATGCAGGACTAGCTCTTTAGGAAGGTCACGCTTTTTAACGTGAATCTTGGTCTGTTTATCTCTCATAAAGCGGCGTACTTTAGTGTGTAAAGTACGCCGCTTTTTTTAATTTATTGGGTGCAATGGCGGTTTCTCTGAAGGGTTCTCCTGAGGCACTGAGGTTTGGTAAGCGTTGTTTGGTAACAGCAGCCACACTTTACCAAAATGCTTGAGTTGCCCAGCATGAACGTGGGCTTCATCCCCAATGCCTTGATACCAGTCTATGTGTCCTGGACCTTTGATCGCGCCGCCTTTATCTTGCGCCAGTAACAAACGAAATTCGTGGCCAATGAGGTTGCCTTGTTGATCTAATTTAGGCATTTCGCCCAGTAAAATGGAGCCAAGAGGAATGACTTTAGGATCTACTGCAACCGAGTAAAGTGGTGTCAGAGGAACATTTGCTGCGCCTACTGGGTCAGATTGTCCTTCACTGAAGAATAAGTAGCTTGGGTTTTGCGAGAGTGTTTCTCTGACTTTATCTGGGTGATCTTTAAGCCAGCGTTTGATACTTTGTGCCGATATATCAGCGCGTGCTATTTCACCATTTTCAATGAGAATTTTCCCTAGGCTACGGTACGGCCAGCCATTAACACCACCCCACGAGAGAAGTTCACGAGTGCCATCTTTATATTGCACAACGCCAGAACCTTGTACATGTAAGAAAAAATTGTCGACTAGACTTGCACTGTAAGCAATTTCGAGTCCTTGACCTTGCAAAGCATTTTCAAAATCAATTTGTTCACGGCTAGGGAATTTGCCATTCGTATCGCGCTTTAATGGTTTGCGATAAAGTGGATAGCGGTACACCGCATCAGGTTTATGACGTACTTGTATCACGGGAACATAGTACCCCGTAATTTGTACATTTCCGCGGTAATCTTGCCCCGCCAATTGCAGTGCTTTTAAATGGGGCTGATAAGTAGGCTGTTTAAGCCAGTGCTGAATTTCGTGGGTCACTTGTTTGAGCTGCTGAACACTCACTTCGGTGTTTTCTAGTTGGTATGTTTGATTGGATATTTTATTCAAGTATGCCACTTGTTGCTCTAAGCCACTTTGAAAACTGGGATCTGGATAGGGGAGGCCCGGTGGAAGGCTTTCTTTTAAATATAGAGAGTCTCGTTTTACTCCATTTTTATCGAGACCATTATTTTTAAAGTCGTTGGAAGGATCCACTTCAAACTGGCTACAGGCGGTTAACGAAAGTAATGAGAATAGGCTCAGAGTGGTGAGCAGTGCTCTTGTTTTACTTTTTGAGGTGTTGCGTTTTTCAGCGGTGATGTACGGCGGTATAAGTAGAGGCATAAGCGTTTTCTATCAACTTTGTAATCAAAAATGAATAAACAGCTATTATTGTGTGGTCGCTGTTAAGAAGCATTTATCTTGCGTGCTATGCCAGAGCAACGCAATGTTTCGTCGTTGAATTTACAATTTATAACAGACTTATTGACGTCTAGAACATCAGACATTCATAGGCCTGACGTAACGATATAAAGGCGTCTGTATCGCCCCCACGGTCTGGATGGGTTTGATGTGCGAGCTTTCGGTATTGGCGTTTGATCTCTTCTTTGCTCGGGGATGATTGGGTTAGCTGTAAGGCCTCAAGCGCCGCCTCGCGGTCACCTGTGAGATAAATTCCTTGGTAAAAACTGCTTAATAAGCTTGATACATCCTCTTCGTTTGTTTTCTCATATTCGTGCCAATCGAGATAATAGGCCGCCAGTTTGGCATCGACGCTATTATTAATATCCCTGCTGTTTGAAAGGGGAACTTGTGTGCGGGGAAGGATTCTAATGTGAGTAGCGCTGATTGATAGGGACAGTGATTCTTCTTGCCACAGGCTTGATTGGAGCTGATAAAGGGCGTTCATAATAAGAAAATGTTGTCGAAACAATTGCAGGTTAACGTCTGTGGCAATGTCTGTTAGTTCAGGAATCTGTTGTTTGAGTGTTTTAAGAATCTCAAATTCGCCCACGCCTTCAGGGTGTTTTTTTAATATATGTAAGATGGGGCCGATTAGTGGGTTTCTCATAGCGTGCTTTTCCCTTTAAAAACGCTCAAAGTGTAGATGAATAGGCCCAGAAGGGTCAAAGCCATTACATGAAATGAATTATTTTTTTAATAATAGATGGTGCGTTATGTTGTGGATTTTCGCTATTTTACTGTTTTTAGCTCTCTTTTGTGGGCCGCATTTATGGGTGAAATTTACCTTGAAGCGTTACGCTCAAACGCGGAATGATTTGCCAGGTTCTGGTGGCGAGTTGGCTCAGCATTTGATTCGTCGTTTTGAGTTAAATGAGGTTTCTGTGGAAACCACGCAAGAAGGCCACGATCATTTTGATATTCAGCAACATAAAGTCCGTTTAAGCCCCAGTGTGTTTGCTGGGCAGTCGTTAACTGCGGTGGCGGTGGCAAGCCATGAAGTTGGCCATGCGATTGCTCATGAGCGGCAAGAACGAATTGCACGTTTGCGAGTACGTTATTTGCCAAAGGCGGTCTTTTTACAGCGGCTTGCTGGTGGTTTATTAATTGGTTGGCCGTTATTGTCGGTTGTATTGCACATCCCCTATTTGGTGGCCATTCATCCCCTATTTGGTGGCCATTCATGCCCTTGTCGTGGGGTTATCAGGAATACTGGCGGTGTTGGTGCAAGTGGCTATTTTACCGGAAGAATGGGATGCCAGCTTTCATAAGGCACTGCCTATTCTAGAAGAAGGAGGCTACTTGCCGAAAGAAGATTTGCCTAAAGTAAAACGCATTTTATTTGCTTGTGCTATGACGTATGTATCCGCTGCCTTATTACGAATGTTGTTTGTGTGGCGCTGGTTTAAGCGTTAAACAGGCCTCTAGCATCAGCATCCATACCGTGATTTTCTGTGTAGTATGGATTCTGATAAACCAGTATTAAGTTGCCTTAGTCCAGGTGCCAAAAGGTTGTTTTTCAAACGCCATGTCGCCGTTTTTATCTTGGTAAATATTTATCCAAGCTTGCCAGTTCTTATGGTCTACTTCTGGGTAGTCCAGACGATAATGGCTGCAGCGACTTTCTTTTCTCATGATCGACGCTTTGAGCTTCATCTCTGCTGTGACTATCATATTTTCGGTCTCGTGAGCGAGACGCAACTTGTGTAAGTCATTGGCTATCAACATAGGCACGTGGTGCTCTTTCAGCTCCTCAACATACGCTAATGCAGCTTGCAGTAGGCGCTCTTTTTTAATGTAGAGCACAAAATTAGGAATCATAATGCCTTGTAGTACTTGGGTTACCCAAGCTGGGCTATAACCGCGTTTACGTTTTAATGGCGCAAAAATTTCTTGTTCAATTTCTCTTAGGCGAGTTGAGTTGATGGCCACAGATGCAATTTGTTTGCTGGCGTGCGCTGCGGCTTCTCCTGCTATCGCGCCTTGTACGGCTGACCCAGCCAGAGATGAGCCTATTTGGGCATAAATTCCACCGGACATATGAGAGCCGAGTGCATCCCCTGCGGCATAGAGGCCCGGGATGGTACTGAGCCCCGTTTCATTAATCGGACTCAACCCTTCAGATTTATGAATTGCCATTCCCGCACTAGAGCCACCTACTTGTTCGCCGCCCATTCCTGGAGGTCCGCCGCCGCTCGGTTTTTTACCTGAGAAGAGAGCCAATATACCGCCTTCGTGTTCTGGCGGTGGTGCCGCTCTATGGCGAAAGGCGGATGGCACAAAAGGACCGCCTTTTATCTGCGTCATTTCTGGTCGTTTTGGATTATTTCCTGATGGCCCCATTGGTGGTGGACCCATGGTGATCGGCGGACCTATTTTATAAGCTTGGTAGTTTATATCGACTCCAAGATCATGACGTACTTCAGCGTCATTGATTTGCGGTTTTTCTTCTATTTGGCCGTGCCAGTTGTCGTAGCAAGAACCTGAGTTTTTCGCAGATCCAGGGTGGCCATCATTCCACTCTTTGCCGGTAACTTTGGCGCCAATTTTATAGGCCATAATCGTGCCATCGTGGGTCAGGTCACATACCGGAAAACCACTGGGTTTGAAGCCGCCAGAGCCAGAGCAAAGTATTACAGTTTTGGCTGTAAAATGGATGACATTTGGTTTGTCTAAACTGAAACCTGAGGCACCGACAACACGGCCATTTTCTTTGATCAGATGGGTAATCATGATCCGTTGATGCAGTGGAATCCCCCGTTCATTAATGGGGCGAGAGAAGGATTCGTTATAAAGCGGTGAGTCAAAGAATCCCCATTCTTTGAGCTCTTCGACACGGGCTTTGGAGTGTTCAGCCAGCTGACGAGTAAACACCGGATTGTTGGTCTGAATCGCGGATTCAGTAACCTTTGCAACAAACTGATCAATACTCAGCTTGCTGGTATTTTTATCGTAACTAAAAACGCCTTTAGCAAATGGCGTCAGCCCTGAGCTGCCTAATCGACCTTTTGACACCATGGTCACTTTTGCACCGGTATCGTGGGCTTTTACGGCGGCAAATAACCCCGCCATACCGCTGCCAATCACCAGCACATCGGTTGCAATGTGCTGAATGGAAAAAGTACTTGGTGGTAATGGTGTTTCGTTGCTGATTGGCGGTTTGTTAAAGTCCATTTGATTAAAAACATAGGCCCCCGCCGCTGCAACACCCAATGCGCCACTTGCAGCTCCAAGAAATTGGCGTCTTGAGAGTCCTTTTTTTTCTGAGTCACTCATTTTCATCTCCAAGAAACCATGACAGGGATGGATTTTTCAGGGGTGATAGTGATGGCGCCAACCGGACAATATAAACGACATAGATGACAGATTTGGCAATCTTCAGGGTATTGGATGACGGCTTTTTGAGAGGCTTCATCGAGTTTTATAACATCGGTAGGACAGCTTTCAATGCAAGCATTACAGCCGATGCAACCGGAAATTTGATGGATAGGCATAATATAAACCTCCTAAAATGAAAGTTGTTCAAAATAGATATTTCGAGCGGCAATGGGAAAATGTTTCAGGTCTTTACGGATGTTTTTTACTGCAACTTCAGATCCACATAGATACACAGAACTGGTTTCAATCGGAACATCTTGAAGCGCGTTTCGTAAGCAGTCGCGGTCAATAAATCCTTGGTAATAAACTGGAAATGTCGAGGGTAAATAGCAAACGTAATGGGTTTTAAAATTCTTCATGGTGTTTTCAAAATGGACTAACTCTTCGGTAAATAGCATTTGAGAATAGTTACGGTTACCGTAGATGAGTCGAATAGGACGAGGATCATTGGTTTCTGCGAGCGTACGTAATAAGCCGATAATCGGAGCGATGCCAACACCATTGGCAATCAAAATAATGGCATTGTTGGTGTCATTACTTGACAGTGTCATGTTGCCATAAGGTCCATCGACAAAAACCGTTTGTCCTGGCGTTAGCTGCTCAAGAGATCTTGTATAGTCACCTAGCTCTCTGATGACAAAGGATAAATTGGGTAGCGATCTAGGGGTCGAGGCAATAGAAAAGGGGTGGTAATCCAGATCGTAAGCGCTTTTTTGCGTGCTTAACCAAACAAACTGACCCGCTTGAAAAGTAAAACCTGGTTTTGCTTTTATGGTGATTAACCAATCGTTGAAGCTGACTTTTTCTCGGCTCACTAAGGTAAAAGCCTGTTTGCTTAAACGGCTGGGTTTTAGGGCGTTGCCATAGACGGTAAACGCCAATGATAAGAAGCAAGCCAACCACCAAACAAGATTGATATATTGACCAAACTGCCCGTGACTGCCTACCTGTGTGATGTGCCAAGTGGCGAGTATTAATACCACCATAAAACCGGCGGTGTGTAGTAATTTCCATTTAGCGTAGCTAATCGGAAACTTGTTTTTATAGATGGAAAAAAGCACCCAAACAGCCAATAAAACCCAAGCAATAATGCCCGTTAATAAGCGTGGAGAAGTGATCGATTCAATAATGGATAGACTAAGGTCCGCGCCAGATAGAAGCCATTTTGGTAGTAGAATCAACAAGGGATGTAAAAAGAAAAAAGCCCCAATCCACTTTCCCATACGCTTATGTTGCTGCATATTCCAATCAATACGAGAGAATAGTTTGGTCCGTTTTAGCCTAGCGGCGAGCGGAAACTGCAGCAGCATAGAAAGCATCATGACAAGATTAAAAAAGCTTACAATTTCTACATAAAGCCCTTTGTTATCCATCGGTAGCAGGGCAAGAAAAACATAGGGAATTAACATCAAAAGACAAACCTGAAGCGTTAACCAGGCTTGTGTTGGATAGGACTTCTGTTTTATAAACTGCGTGAAGAACGCTAAGATTCGATTTGTTAACACGCGAGCCATAAGTGCACCTAAAAATAAAATATTAGCGTTCAAGATAGCGTTTAAATTTGTTGTAAATATGGAGAAAAGTGAAAAGTTTAAGTCGCCAAACGGCCGTGATATTCGCTAAAAAAAACTGTTTACCCTATAAATAAAGGAAATGTTGTGCGAATCCCTATTTTTACGAAATTATTTATTTCCTTGTTTATGACCAGTATTTTATTGGTTGTCGGAATGACTTTTTTCGTTAGTTACAGCTTCAAATCAGGCTTTCAAGAGTACTTAAATCAGCAAGAGAAAGAGCAAGTAGAGCGGCTCTCCGGTCTATTGTCTGGATATTATTCAAAGGATCTTGGTTGGCAAGAGTTAAAAGTTCAGCCTGAAATATGGGACGATCTTTTTGTTAAATTGCACTCGCCGCTTTCCAGCAAAGGCGCAATGCCTGAACATCACCTTAAACCCAACATTGGGTTTGACGGGTCGAGTTCAGAAAGAGGACCTATTCGAGGCCCGGAACACCATGAACCTCCTCCTAGAGGTGAAGGCAGTTCGGAGGAATTTGGGCCGATCAGCCATCGACTTTTTCTGGAAGATGCACAGCATCATTGGGTGGCTGGAGTGTATTTTTCGGGTCAACAAGATAGCCGCGAGGAGTGGTTTAAAGAACCAATTAAACAAGGAGGGCAAATTATTGGTTGGCTTGTGCTTAAGCAAAAAGATCAGCTTTCTGGTCCTTTGGTGGGGCAGTTTTATGCGCAACAGCAAAATAATCTAGTTTGGATAATTGGCTTAGCAGGTTTGGCTTCATTACTGGTTGCCTTAGGTTTGGTGCGTCACTTTTTATTACCGTTGAAACGGTTACAACAAGGCGCCAATGCCTTATCAGAAGGGGATTATAGCTTCACTTTCGAGAGCAGTAGTAACGATGAGTTCGGTGAACTTGCCCATCGGTTTCAAGATTTGGCTAGTAGCCTAAAACGCCAGAAAGACAGTCGTGAGCAGTGGCTAGTCGACATTTCTCATGAGCTTAGAACCCCAATATCCGTTTTGCGCAGTGAATTAGAAGCCATTCAAGATGGGATTCGTCAACCTGAAATGGCGCGTATGGATTCTATGCACCAGCAAGTAATGGGATTGCGCCGCTTAGTGAATGATCTTTATTTACTGTCGAAAACAGATGCGGGAGTGTACCAATTGGATGTCCGAAGACTGGATATTATCGCGCTGGTGCAATGCGTCGCCAATCGTTTTGAGCATAGGGTCGCGCAAAAAGGTTTGCACTTAGAGCTGTTAATGTCGGAACCGATTTATCTCAAAGGTGATGAAAAAACCTTAGAACAACTGTGCGTGAATCTACTAGAAAACAGTCTGCGTTATACGGATGCACCCGGGACCATTAAATTGTCTGCTGCAGAAGAAGAGGGTGAGGTTGTTGTGCGCTTTGAAGATTCTTCACCAAGCGTCGAAGAAGCCCATTTAGACAAGTTATTTGGGCGCCTATATCGAGTGGATCAATCTCGCAGCCGTTCACATGGTGGCTCAGGGTTAGGATTGTCTATTTGCCACAATATCGTCATGATGCACGGCGGAAGTATTGTGGCGAAGCGCTCTGAGTTAGGTGGTTTAGTCATTGAAGTAAGATTGAAAAGAGACATGAGCAATGGATGAGAAAAAGAAAAGTATTTTAGTAGTTGAAGATGAACCTACGTTAGCAGCGATCCTTTGCGAGTACTTAGAGCACGCAGGTTATCATGCCAACCAGTTGAACGATGGCTCTCTTGTTATTGATTTTGTTAAAGAAAATCATCCGGATATGATTATTCTAGATCTAATGCTACCAAATCGAAACGGGCTTGATATATTTCGAGACATTCGTGCTTTTAGTGACGTTCCGGTGATTATGGCAACCGCTAAAATTGAAGAAATTGATCGATTAATTGGCCTTGAATTAGGCGCAGACGATTATATTTGTAAGCCTTATAGCACCAGAGAAGTGGTAGTCAGGGTGAAAAATATTCTGCGTCGCAGTGAAGCGCCAGCCATTAAAGCGCAGGGCACATTGCTGATAGATGAGCCTTCAATGACGGTACGTTATCACCAGCAAAAAGTAATGCTCACACCGGCTGAATTTAAAATTTTGGCGTTGTTGTTTAAAAACTCTGGGCGAATATACAGCCGAGATCAGCTAATGGATCACATATATTCTGATCACAGAGTGGTTGCGGATCGTACTATCGATAGCCATATTAAAAACCTAAGACGTAAGCTCGAAGAAATAGATCCCGAGTTAGATTGCATCAAGTCAGTTTACGGTGTTGGTTATAAATTTGACGATCAGTAAGCACTTTCTCCATATTGAATACTAATTTTCTACTTATGCTTCCCTTACAAAATAATCTGATTCACGTTCGATGAACGAGTAAGGGAAGTAGAGTATGAAAAAACTAACCATGCCCATATTGTTACCAGTGATGACCGCGAGTGTTCTTGCGCTGTTTTCCGTAAATACCCTAGCGGGCGGACAACCACCCAAAGACCCACCATCCTTCTCCCAACTGGATGAAAACGGCGACGGTGTATTAAGCCGAGATGAAGTGAAAGGCCCTCTGGCAGACGACTTTGATCGTCTTGATGTTGATCACAGTGGCTCCTTAACAAAAGATGAATTACCGGCACCGCCTAGCCATTAATACAGGTATTGCTCTGTAAGGTATTTCTTCCATAAGTTGGCCTCTTTCCTGGTTAAACACTTTCCTTGTTAATTACTGTTTTAGCCATCCTATGAGTTCGCGATAAAATTAAAAGGAGATCGATATGAAATTTCGTTCTGTTTTAGTATTTAGTTGCTGTCTTGCTTTAGCGGGATGTGCTGGTGGTCCTAGGGGGGGAGGAGCGCCATTTGGACTCTTTGCTTTGGGGGCGGGTATGGTGATTGGCTCTGTTTTGACGACATTACCACCTAGGCATGTGCATGTGAGAGACGATATTTATTACTCAGATGGTGTTTATTATCGAGATGCGTCAGATGGTTATGTTGTTGTCGTTCCGCCACAAGGTATATGGGTAGACACTATACCTCGGGATCATAAAGTAGTGCATTATCAGCATCACGATTATTTCAAATGTAAGGGGGTTTGGTACCGATTCGATTCAGATCGCCATCAATATCGAGTGGTTGATAATCCTTTTTAGTAAGCGGATATATTTGAACTGTTGTCGAGTTAGTTAATAAAAACCCCAAGATGAATTACTTCATCTTGGGGTTTTTATTAACAATGTTATCAGTGACAAAATAGCATTATTTAGCGCTGTTTGGTTTCAAATTCTGGATGAATCCAAACCGGTGCACCTAGGCTAGGTAAGGCTTGTTTACCAATAATCATATCAGCGGCTTTTTCTGCAACCATGATGGTAGGTGCGTTTAAATTACCGTTGGTGATCGTTGGAAAAATAGACGAATCTACGACACGAAGATTTTTCAGACCACGAACTTGGCAGTGTTCATTTAAGACCGCCATAGGGTCGTTGGCTGCGCCTATCTTACAAGTACAAGAAGGGTGGTAAGCGCTTTCCACATTTTCTTTTACCCATTGATCAATCTCGTCATCACTTTGAATCGCCATACCGGGTTGAATTTCATCACCACGGTATTCATTTAAAGCGGATTGTTGGAGTACTTCACGGGTTAGGCGAATAGTATCGCGCCAATCTTGCTTATCTTGTTCGGTAGAAATGTAATTAAACAAGATACGAGGTTTGGCTTGCGGATCCGCTGATTCAATCCATAACTTACCACGACTTTCTGGTTTATTGGGTCCAACATGTACTTGGAATCCATGCCCTTCAACCGCGGCTTGCCCATCGTATCGCATTGCTGCTGGCAAGAAGTGATATTGAATGTTTGGCCATTTGAGTCCGGCGCGTGAGCGAATAAAACCACAAGATTCAAAGTGATTAGTCGCCCCCAGACCTGTTTTAAACAGCATCCAGCGGGTACCAATCAACCCTTTACTGATTAAACCAAGTTTACTGTTCAGCGTGACGGGTTTTTTACAGAAATATTGGAAGTAAACTTCTAAGTGATCTTGCAGGTTTTCACCAACACCAGGTAGCTCATGTAAAAGAGGAACACCTGCTTTTTTTAGCACGTCTTTTGGACCGACACCGGACAATTGGAGTAATTGTGGCGAGCCGACAGAGCCAGCAGATAAAATGACTTCTTTGCGGGCGTTTAGTTGCTGAGTTTTGCCATTTTTACTGAATTCAATGCCAATTGCTTTTTTACCTTCGAAAATGACCTTGTGACTAAGCACCCCAGTTTTTAGTGTTAAGTTAGGGCGTTGCATTGCACGACGAAGGTAGGCATTAGATGTGGAAGCACGTACACCGTTCTTTACTGTCATGTGCATTGCGCCAAAGCCTTCTTGGCGGTAACCGTTGTAATCGCCTGTCTTGCCGTAACCAGCTTCTTCGCCTGCATCAATAAAAGCTTGGTAAAGAGGGTTGTAAGTCATGTCGTTACCATTGTTGGTAAACAAGGGACCTTGGCCGCCACGATACATGTCTGCACCGCCTTTCCATGTTTCTGCTTTTTTGAAATATGGTAGACAAGCTTGATAACTCCAGCCTTTCGCACCGTTTTCTTCCCATTGATCAAAGTCGCAAGCATGTCCGCGAACGTACACCATGCCATTAATGGAAGATGACCCACCTAGTACCTTGCCACGAGGGCAGTGCATTTCTCGGTTGTCTAAGCCTGGCTCTTTATCAGAATGGAATTGCCATGCGTATTTGTCTGTGTTCATTGGGTACGATAAAGCGGTTGGCATTTGGATGAAAACGCTCTTGTCTGAGCCGCCCATCTCCAATAATAATACCTTGTTGTCGCCATTTTCTGTCAGTCGGTCTGCTAGTACACAACCCGCGGAACCAGCGCCGACAATAACGTAATCGTAAATTTCGTTTGCCATTATATTCTCGCTTAATAAGGGTTTTGAACGTCGTTCAGGTCAACAAATACGCTCTTATTTTGGGTGTAGTGATAAAGCGTATCTATGCCGTTTTCACGACCAACACCAGACTCTTTATAACCGCCAACAGGCATTTCTGCAGGAGATGAGCCCCATGCATTGATCCAGCAAATACCGGCTTGCATTTGATTGATTACGCGGTGTGCACGGGCAAAATCTTTGGTGAATACGCCAGCCGCTAAACCGTATTTTGTGTCGTTTGCACGAGCAATAACGTCATCTTCATCGGTGAAGCTTAAAACAGACATAACTGGTCCGAAGATTTCTTCACGTACTTGCGGCATGTCGTCGGTGCAATTGGTGAAGACTGTTGGTGCCACGAAGGCGCCGTTTTCTAAACCATTGTCAGTGACTTGATAACCACCGCACAATAACGTTGCGCCAGATGCTTTGGCCGCATCAATAAAGCCAAGTACTTTTTGCATATGATCTTTAGAGATCAATGCGCCAACTTGTGTATCCATGTCCATTGGGTCGCCAATGATCATGGCTTCAGTACGAGTTTTTAATTCTTTAGTAAAAGCATCCATGATGTCTGCATGGACAAAAACACGAGTACCGTTGGTACAAACTTCACCCTGAGTATAGAAGTTGGCTAGCATCGCGGCAGACACAGCTTGGTCAACTGGCATATCAGGAAAGATAATCATTGGGGATTTGCCCCCTAATTCCATGGTTACTTGCTTCAGCGATTGTGCGGAAGCGGCCATGACTTTTTTACCTGTACCCACTTCACCAGTAAACGATACCTTGTCGATACCTGGGTGCGCGGTAATCATCTGGCCAGTGCGAGCATCGCCTTGAACAACATTAAACACGCCATCCGGTAAGCCAGCTTGAGTGTAAATCTCAGCCAATTTCAGTGCTGTTAACGGTGTTTCTTCAGATGGTTTGAAAATCATGGCGTTACCTGCAGCCAGTGCAGGCCCTGATTTCCAACAAGCGATTTGAATTGGGTAGTTCCATGCGCCGATACCAGCACATACGCCAAGAGGCTCTTTACGAGTGTAGTAGAAGTTGCCGTTACCAAGATCTTGGTATTCGCCTTGGATTTTGTCGGTTAGACCTGCGTAGTATTCTATTACGTCTGCACCAGTTTCAATATCAACACATATAGCTTCTTGTAATGGTTTACCGGTGTCGAGTACTTCTAATCGAGCAAGTTCTTCATTGTTTTCACGTAGTAATTCTGCTGCTCTTTTTAAGATACGGCCACGTTCTACCGGGCTCATTGCAGCCCATACTTTTTGCCCTTTTTTTGCCGACTCAACAGCAGCATCTAGCTCAGCTTGTCCAGCGTGCTCGATAGTGGCAATGACTTCACCTGTTGCAGGGTTTAGCGTTTCGAAATGTTCTCCGCTTGTAGATGCAAGGTAGCGACCGTGAATATATTGCTGCTGATGTGCCATGGTAAACCTCTTTAATCGTTTAGTGTCTTGACGATAAATTCGCTTGAATAATCGAGATACTGATTGCCGCGTTTTTATTAAACGCGCGTTTAATAAAAACAATTGTACATTTTTTGACTATTAATTGCAGCCTGAATCCATTAATTAGTGGTCTAAGGATAAAGCTAGGAGGCTAGGCAAAGGAAGTGTTTTATTTTAATCAGGTACAGAAGTGCCCTCAAAATAAGGACTTGAGAAAAAGTAGCGCCTCTGGTCCACACTATGAAAGAGAGACGTAGAAATAGGCTAGGAAGCTATTTTTAGAGGCTAATGACACCATTTGTATCATAGCTTATTGGGCTTGGCACATAGTCATCGGCCATTTCATCATTGATCCACTCTGTACCATCTAATACATAGCGAAACTGATAAGCGGCATCAATTCCTAAACTTAACGTAGAGGCAAACACGCCGGATTTTTGTTTTTTCATTGGGTTTGCGTTGCAGTCCCAATTATTAAAGTCGCCAACAACAGCTACTTTTTTGGCATTACCAACTTTGTCGGCAGGAAGCGCAAATTTTACTTTGCATTGTGGTTTGGTTTTTAGGTACTTTTTCTCAATCATTTCCAGCTCCAATATCTATTTTTGAGATGAAACTAATGTGTCAGGTAAAATAAAGGGGTAACTCTATTCTCTCAAGCAAGACCTGCGCCATTTACCATAAGTCATTCATATTTGAGTAAAACTTGGCATTTTGCTTCAAATGATAATTTGACTCACCTAATAATAAGCTAAATTAAGGTCTGTCGTTGCTATTATTTAGTGCCATAGATCAATAAATGCACAGTTTTTTGCTGTTTAATAATGATATAAGCTACACTTAGAAAGTGACATAACGCACCCGTTTAAAATTACAAATAAGAGGTGATAGCATGGATCTACAACTGATCGTTCTTATCGTATTAACTGTGATGCTGGTGATTAAGATCGCTTATCTTGTTTTATTTAAGTTACCCCATGATAAAAATCACCAGAAACCCCACCACTCAAATCGTCATCATCATTGATCTAGGTAACGTTTTCGTTTCGCTTCTTTGACTGTATTTAGGTCTACTAGGACTAAACCGTCCACACAGTAGCCAAAGTCGGCATCGACTCCAAAGTCTAAGAAGCGAACCCCACCTTCTTCACAGAGCTCACTGTATTGTTTAAACAACGTTGGAACGCTGGCACCAAAATGTCCGAGTTGTTCTTTCAGGATTTTAAAGTCTTCTTCGTAGCTTGTGCCTGAGAATAAACCTGAAATGATTTCAGTGTGCTCTGGGTTAACTTGGTATGGTGTAAATGATTTGGCCAAATGTTCTTTATCTGAAAAATACAGTGTGTAGAAAGACACGATAAAATCTTTGGCAATTTGTGGGTAACTGTTGCTTAGGCTCACAGGTCCAAACATATAACGAATATCTGGATGACGGTTTAAATAAGCGCCAATGCCATACCATAAATAATCTAGGCTGCGTTTCCCCCAATATTTAGGCTGGATAAAACTGCGACCCAGCTCAATACCTTGTTCAAAATAGGGCTCCATATCGCATGAGTAACGGAATAATTCCGCACTATAAATCCGATTTTGGTTATCTTCTTTCATGTAACGAGCAACTTCCCCGATACGATACGCCCCGACGATTTCTAATTCTTCTTCATCCCATAAAATCAAATGGCGATAATGTTGATCAAATTTGTCTAAATCAGAACGTTCGCCAGTACCTTCGCCTACCTTACGAAAGGAAATCTCCCGTAAACGCCCGATTTCTTTCATAATGACGGACATGGGGTCGTAATTAAATAAGTAGATTTGTTTGTTGTCTTTGGTGCTACCAAGGAGCTCAGACTGCTTTAATTCATTACGAATTAATTGCCGATTCTGTGGATGTTCGACTGTTTTCTCTGTTTTAAGGAGTGGTTTTTTGCCTTTTGCAATGCGGTAAAGGTGACGCTTTACCAGCTTACTTTTTTCTTTATCATTTAACGGTAGTTTGGCCAATTCTTGAATTGGAATCGCTTGGCCTACTTGCATTGGTATCTTTCGGTTTCTTTGACGAAACATTTCGTTAGCGAGCTGGATAGTAGACAGTGGGCGATAAATCAAAGAGCTGGTGTAAAATAATATCGAGTTGCGACCACCAATGTGAACCGGTAGCAATGGACTGTTGGTCTTCTGTGCTAGTTTGAGATAATTATGGTTCCAGCGTTGATCTTTTACGCCGCTAGGCGATAGGCGGGAAACTTCTCCAGCAGGAAAGATAATGACGGCTTCTTCATTATGTAAGCAATTCATAATCGCTTTAAGTTGTTGGCGGCCTGTCTTTCCGCCCATATTATCGACGGGTAACACGAGGCTTTTGAGGCCATCGAATCCCATTAATAAATCATTACCAACGATCTTCACATCGGGACGAATTTCTCCCACTAAGCGCAATAGTGCTAAGCCATCAAGTGCACCAAGTGGATGATTAGCAATGATCATCATGCGGCCGCTGGCGGGAATATTGCGACGGTCCATTTGACCAACTTGATAAGTGAAATTGAAATGGTCTAAGACTCGATCAATAAACTCGAAACCAGCGCAATCCTCATTTTTATCTAAAAAATGATTCACTTCATTTTCGTGAAATAAGTGTTTTAGTACGCTCAATGTAGGGCGAGTAATAAGTGGGCTCTTGTTGAAGAACTGAGGTGATTTATTGGCAATCAATTGTTCTACTTGTATCACAATGGCGCTCCGCTAGGGGGAAGACTCTTAGTTGGTACTATTGAGACTAGAGTGCAAATGTGACAGGTGGGTGACAATTAGATGGCTAAAATATGACCAAAGGGTTTTTGTGGGTTAGCGGGCCTAATTGGATAATGAAATGCAATAAATAACGCAAAGCGTTAATACATAAAAAAGCCCACCAGTAGGTGGGCAAGAACCGCCAACTGGAGAACCAGCAGCGATAGAGTCGTTAGGGAGGCTTACTTTCTTTTCGACGGTAAGAGAGGCTTTCCACACATCGGAAAAAGAAAATACAAAACTCTATAGCAATCAATATAGCAAAAGTTGAGACGAATAAATGTCTTAGGACGGTATGGAATACGCTTTTACCAAGGAGCTTGGTTTACGATATTGTGACGTTTGCCTAGTAAGTAATATAGCGGAGAAGATAAAAAGGCAGACATTTGCCTGTTAAGCTTTTACGAATCTTGCGACGCATTATTGTCATTAAACTTGTAGAAGAAGTTCCATAGGCAGTAAATAGTAATCCCAATAGCAACACTCCCCCAGAATGCTTCGCCATCAGACCATTCCAAAGCTGACCAAGCTACACAGAATAAGGTAGCGGCAACACGTCGCCATTTAGGCCTGAAAAAGGCACGATCAGATTCAGTGAGCATGGATGATAGATCCTTTAAGGTGATGTTATTTGAATTCTAGTCTAACGCATTTATATTTAGGAACGTTATTTTGTCGTAAATCTTAGCGTTTTACGTCCATCTTTAACGATGTGATATTTGATGCGGGGAAGAGTGATTAATTGGTTTTTCGATATAGGTTGTGCGGTTTCTCTTGCTCAAGCAATAAAACGAAAAGCTTATTGGCTTTTCGTTTTATTGTTGCCTAGGGAAATATGACGAGATCCCGTAAGCTGAGACTGACCACTAACACCGGAGTTTATTTTGTCGATTTGGCCGCCACGTGCAAGGAATTCCTGCATTTGCTTTTCAATAGATTCCGACGTTTCCGAAGCGGCTGGTTGCTTCTTCTTAGTAGCCATAATTAAGTCCTTATCGTTAGTTGAACAAGGACTGTACCATATTTTCAAAAATATTTCTTGTTGTAGCCTATCTTCGGAAAAACGGTCGTCATCTTTCAATATCTTAAAAAAGCATTCTCTCTGTTTTTACTGAGTTTGTGGGTGATAGCGACGCATAATAGGATTGAAGAAACGAGTAAGCCAACCCGTAAACTCAATTGGCGCATCCAGTACTGTTAAGCAGATACATTCAGCGTCTTTCGTTACCATTGGCTTATGTTTGTGGCTCGCATTACGGCTGACAAAGTCACCACGGCCATACACTCCTTTTTCATCAGAAAATGCGCCTTCCAATACCAATGTGATTTCTTCACCGGCATGAGTGTGCGTTGGAATATGTGCACCGGCCTTGATGCGAGTAAGAGAAACCTGAATACCATCTTCGTCGCACAAAGTGGCGATTTTGACAGATGGCGATAACTTCATCCAAGACAGTTCATCGTAATTGTTTGGCACAAACTGGCGTAGGCTTGCAGGGATTTTGTAGTCGTCAAACCAGTTCTTTACTGATTTTTGCTTGTTTTCAGCCAGAGTTTCACTTGTTCTATCTTGTTCTTCTTCCGTTAATTTTTCGAAAAAAGACTGCTTTAGAAAAGACAGCGATTGATTTTCAGGGGCTGTTTGGGTAAATAAATTTGCCCCTAATACTTCAAGTTTACGAACGTGTTGCTGACATTCCGAGCAATGCTCTAAATGTGTAGAAACAGACAAAGAATATGCCAATGCCAGTGAGCCTGCAGCGTAGTCAGTCAGCATTTCAATGCTTGGATGATGGTTAAGCATGGTGACTACCTCTTAATGTAAATAGTGAGTTTGTGAAGTGCTAGGCGAACTCGAGATTTTATTGTCCCAAGAGGTAGCGATAATTCTTCTGCTGCTTCTTTATGTGTTTTGCCTTCTAAATACACTTTATATAATACCTGTTTCTGATCCTGTGGCAGTTTATCTAACCCATCTTTAATGCGTTCTTGATCTCGTTGGTGCTGAGCATCTTTGAATGGATCTGCATTTTCATCGACGATGCTCTGGAAAAGATAGTCAGGATCAATGTTGGTTTGATGACGGCTATTTTTACGAAAATAATCAATCCGAGCATTCCTTGCCAAGGTAAATACCCACGTATTTAGTGATGCTGCTTCTGGCTTGTAGGTATGTGCTTTTCGCCAAATTCTAATCATGACTTCTTGAGCAATATCATCTGCCATTAGGTTTGCGCCAGGCTGAGCCGCGAGACAAAAGGCTCTGATTTTAGGCACATAGTGATCGAATAACCGAGTTAAGGCTACTTGATCGCGATGTTCAGCGACGGCAAACATATCTTGCACTAGTTGGTCATCAGGTTGTGTCTGTTTGGCACGCTCCATTTATGACTCCATAAAAAGCTAAGTGGTGATGGCTCAATGCTTGCTAGCCGTCAATTACGTTATGGTATCTATACGCTAGGCTAAGCATAGTAGATCACTTCTTTCTTGAGAATATTTCTACACATCAAATAAAGGTTGGATGGTGTTAACAGAATCAAAAAGTGATCCAAGGCGCTGATGAGTGCGTTTAATACAAAACAGGACAATGAACTGATGAGTCTCTTGGTACAGTGAATTGTTACGATATTTTGTTAGCTACGGTGGAAGCCTAAATGGATTCTCAAGACAGATTGATAGAAGCCTTCAAAGCATTCTATCAGGATATTAAGCACATCCCATTGTCGAAAATAGATGAGCTCTATGCAGACAATATTATTTTTAAAGACCCAGTGCAGGAAGTCAGAAGCATTGAGCAGCTTCATGCCTACATGTCGGATTTATGTACGGATGTTAATAGTGGTCGCTTTGAATACCTAGATCAAATGGTGAGTGATAACTGCGCTTACATTAAATGGAATATGCATTTTAAGCACCCTAAGCTAGGTAATAAAACATTGACGGTACGTGGTATTAGTCAGATCCAATTCAATGACCGTATTTATTACCACGAAGACGTCTACGACCTAGGGCAAATGCTGTACGAACATGTTCCTTTATTGGGGTGTGTTGTTAAGGGGTTAAAAAAACGTTTAGCGGTGCAATAAGGAGCGTGACAATGGATGCTGGTAAGCAAAAAAAAGTCATTTGGATTACGGGTGCTAGCTCAGGAATTGGCTTTTCCCTTGTTGAGCGTTATTTAGCACGCGGTTATCACGTGCTTGCTAGTGCTCGAACAGAAGGCAAGTTAGTCGATTTTATTACCAATGAAGCGCTTATCTTCATTCCTTATGATGTGACAGATGACACTCAAATTGACTCTGTTCGTGATCTCTTGCTGCAACACACACCCCACCTAGACTGCGTTATTTTGAATGCCGGAAACTGTGAGTATTTGGATATTAACAACCCAGACTGGAGCATGATGAAGCGTGTCATGTCGGTTAATTACTTTGGCCTAGTGAACAGTGTTGAGGTCTGTCTGCCGTTACTCAAAAAAGCGCAACAACCTCATCTTGTCGGCGTCAGTTCTCAAGCGGTACAAGCGGCCTTTACCCAAGCTGAAGCTTATGGGGCAAGCAAGGCAGCGGTGCGTTATTTCTTATCATCATTACGAGTGGACTTACTGTCTTCTAATATTGATGTGACGTGTATTTTACCGGGTTTTGTTGATACGCCATTAACTCAAAAAAATACGTTTTCTATGCCATTTTTGATGTCATCAGAGCAGGCTGCCGTCCGCATAGAAGCGGCTATTGAAAAGCGGCCTTACGAATACGCTTTTCCTAAACGATTAACCGCCATGCTTTGGGTCGCCAAGCAGTTTCCAAAGCGCTGGGCAGCAATGACAGCGCCTAAATATTAAATTGATAGCGTACGCTTTTTTAATGAGATAGGCGTACTCAAGGGGACAATGAGTGAAAATTGCCATTATTGGATCAGGGATTTCCGGTTTAACCAGCGCATATTTATTGCAGCGTAAGCATGACATTACTGTTTTTGAATCCGCCCCTCGAATCGGTGGACATACGGCGACCGTGCAAGTTCAAGAGGGGCAAAAACAGCGTGCTATTGATACGGGTTTTATCGTATTCAATGATTGGACGTACCCACATTTTATTCGCTTAATGGATGAATTAGGTGTGTTGTCTACACCAACCGAGATGAGCTTTAGTGTGAGTTGTAAGCGAACCGGTTTGGAGTACGGTGGCAACAATCTCAATACTTTATTTGCACAGCGACGAAATCTGTTCAACTTGCCGTATTTGGGCATGCTGAAAGACATTATGCGATTTAACAAAGAGGCGATTCGAGACTTAGAAAGTGGTGAGCTTGAAGAGGGATTGTCACTAGGCAATTACCTCGCTAAGAAAAACTACGGCTCGCGTTTTGCTAGCCATTATTTAATTCCCATGGGCAGCGCTATTTGGTCAGCAACGCTTGAGGAAATGATGGATTTTCCGTTAGTTTTCTTTGTACGTTTTTTCAAAAACCATGGTCTGTTGAGCGTTAATGATCGGCCACAATGGCGAGTCATAAAAGGAGGCTCTTCTGCGTATTTGATGCCGTTAGTCAGATTGTTCCAAGAAAAAATTCGATTGAACAGCAAAATTAAAAAAGTGAAACGATTGTCTGATTCCGTGGAATTGCATTTTGAACAGGGTGTTATTGAGACGTATGACCAAGTGGTGTTTGCTTGTCATAGTAATGAGGCTTTAGCGTTATTGAGTGACGCAAGTGAAGACGAACAGGCTATTTTGTCGGCGATTCCATACCGTAACAACGATGTGGTGCTTCATACGGATGATAAGTTACTGCCGAAAACTAAATTAGCTTGGTCAAGCTGGAATTACCATTTAGGTAAAGATCAAACAAAGCCTGCGGCCTTAAGCTATAACATGAATATTTTGCAGAACTTCACCAGCGAAACAACGTATGTCGTCACGCTTAATCAGACAGAAACGATTGACCCAAGCAAAATTATTGGCCGCTATCAATATGCTCATCCTACCTTCACATTAGAAGGTATTGCCGCCCAGAATCGCTGGCAAGACATTAATGGCGTTAATAATACTTGGTTCTGTGGGGCTTATTGGCGTAATGGCTTTCATGAAGATGGTTGTTGGAGTGGCGTGCGCGTTGCGAATGGTTTGGGGGTTCAATGGAAGTAGCTCAAAAGTCCGTACAGGGTGATAAATATCATAGCGCTATTTACCATGGCGTCGTGCGCCATCGTCGCTTCTCACCGAAAGAGCATGGCTTTCGTTACCGAGTTTTTATGATGTATTTTGATCTGGACGAATTGGATCAAATTCTGACGCTTAGTCCTTGGTGGTCGAAAAAGGCGTTTCGTTTAGCCAGATTTAAGCGACAAGATTATTTTGGTGATGAGGTGGTGCCTTTAAAAGAGGCGGTGTTGGCGAAAGTAAATAAAGAGCTGAAGACGAATTTAACCGGTCCCGTAAGAGTGCTGACAAACTGTCGATATTTTGGCTTTATTATTAATCCAATTACTATTTATTACTGCTTTGACGAACACGAGCAGCTTAACGCTATGCTGCTAGAAGTGACTAATACTCCTTGGAAAGAGCGTGTTACTTATGTGCTTTCGTGTGATCCAACTCGCCATCGTCAACGTATTATTTTTAATAAGGAGATGCATGTCTCGCCATTTCATCCAATGAATCATTTTTATGATTGGCGCAGTACGACACCAGGCAAAAAACTGGCGGTTCATATGCAGAATAAAGAACAAGACGACCCAGAGCGTTGTGTATTCGATGCAACCTTGTCGTTAACGCGGACTTCTATTTCTCGTGCTTCATTGGCTAAGGTGCTGTTCAGTTATCCGGTTATGACAATGAAAGTTGTCGCGGGGATTTATTGGCAAGCCTTAGCATTGTGGTTGAAAAAAGTGCCATTTTATTCGCATCCAGACACTGAATCTTCCAACATTAAATAATAAAACATAGGGGCATGATTGAATGAACTCAGTCAGTATAAATAATCAGAAAGTTGGCAAGAGCCGTCGCGGAGAGTGGTTCGATAGCATGGCTAAACGCGTGGTATTTAAGATGTTAAAAAAGCTCGAAATAGGGCATTTAACATTAGAAGACCAAGGCCAGTTACATGAATTCGGTGCACCTAAAAGCACCGCCAGTCATCATGCGCATATTCAAATACACAACAATGGCGCTTATCGGGATATATTTTTAAACAGCAGTATTGGCTCAGGCGAAGCGTACATGAAAGGCTGGTGGACATCGCCAGATATAGTCGCTGTTATTCGTCTGATGGTGGCCAATTTAAACGTGATCAACAGTATGGATGCTAAGCGTCCTATCTGGAGTCGTATCGGCGCTAAAATTGCTCATAAGCTCAATGCTAATAGTCAGCGTGGTTCAAAGAAAAATATTTCTGCCCATTACGATTTAGGCAACGACTTTTTCTCATTGTTTCTTGATCCAACCATGATGTATTCCGCTGCAGTCTACCCAGAAGATAATGCCTCTTTAGAAATCGCATCGGTGAATAAACTGGACCGGATTTGTCAGAAATTACAATTATCAAAAAAAGATCACTTATTAGAAATCGGCACTGGCTGGGGAGGCATGGCAATACATGCGGCTCAGAATTATGGCTGTCAGGTAACGACAACCACTATTTCTAAAGAGCAATATGACTTTGCCAAAGCTCGAGTGGAAGAAGCAGGTTTGAGTGACAAAATCACACTCTTGCTAGAAGATTACCGTGATTTGACCGGTGAGTATGACAAACTTGTTTCGATTGAAATGATTGAAGCGGTGGGTCACGAATACTATGACAGTTATTTTAGTAAATGCAGTCAGTTGCTGAAACCGCATGGGGTGATGGTTATTCAAGCGATTACGATTGCGGATCAGCGTTACGATTATGCTCGTGGTTCAGTGGATTTTATTCAACGTTATATTTTTCCTGGTGGTTGTTTGCCTTCCAATCAAGTTATCGCACAAAAAATTGCCCAAAAAACCGATATGCAAATTGTTGGTTTGGAAGATATTACTGAACATTATGCTAAAACATTAGCCGATTGGCGGACGCGTTTTCATGCGGCTCGTTTAGATGTTACCAATATGGGTTTTGATGATGTTTTTTGCCGTATGTGGGATTTCTACCTGGCGTATTGTGAAGGTGGGTTTAAAGAGCGCGCTATCAGCACTGGGCAATTTATTTTTGCAAAACCTGAGCATCGGTTTGCTTTAGCGTCTGTGCATCAATAAGGAATAGAAATGAAATCCTTGATTAATGCGGTGTTATTTCAAGGTGTTTGGTTTAGCTGCGTCCTCGGCGGTAGTTATGTGGCTTTGCCTGTAACGTTAGTGTATTTATTTTTGCACTATCATTACTTTATGCATAAGCGTGCTGAGTGGCGTTTGGTGTTACTGTTTTTCCTCTTGGGTGTTCTGGTTGACGGGGCTTTTTTCCGTCTCGGTATTTTTACGATTCCGGCAGACATGCAACATTTTGGCAATCTTCCACCGATATGGTTGTTATGTCTGTGGATATCCGTTGCCACCTTATTTGCCCATAGCTTGGCTTTCTTAAGAACCCGGTATGGCTTGAGTGCTTTACTGGGTTTTATTGGACCAACTTTTAGTTACATTGCTGGAACAAAGCTTACGGACATTTCGTTAGCCGAACCCATTTGGCTTTCTTTATTTGTCATTGCTTTAGCTTGGGCACTAATCCTGCCAATTAGCGTGTACTATTGTGAAAAATGGGCTCTGTATTCGAAAGAGGATAAGCAATTATGATCAAGCAATCTATTACCCGTAAGCCAGTACTCCCTTTGTTGGTTGCCTTTATTCTAGGTGCAACATTTAGCCAAATAGCATCAGCGGAAGAAAGCTTTAATAAGGTAGTGGGTACCGCTTACAGTGTAAAAACAGGGGCGTTGCTGTATCGAGAAACGCACACAATAGGCGCAAATGGTAAGCACGATGTAGAGTACTCAGAGCCTGATGGTCTGGTCTTTGGGCATAAAGTTATTGATGAGAGCCAATCTAAAATTGCCCCCAGTTTTACTCAAGTAAATGAACGTAATGGAGAAAGAATTGAGGTTAATAGCAACTCAAAAAATATTATTGTTCATTATCAAAAAAACAAAGATGCAAAAGTAAAAACAGCAGATATTCCCTATAAACCAGGCATGATAGTAGACGCTGGTTTTAATGCGTTTGTGAAAGAATATTGGCAGTCTCTAGAAAATGACACAAAAATGGACGTTCAGTTCATTGCTCCTAGTCGCCAATCTACCGTTGGCTTTACTGTGAGTCGAAGCTTATGTAAACCAGATACTCAAAAAGGCGCGGAATGTTTTGCTCTTACGCCAGACTCATGGGTTGTTAGGATGTTAATAGATCCGATTTTATTAGCGTATGACCCAGAGACAAAACGCCTGCTACGTTTTACTGGTCGTGCCAATATTGCAGATAAAAACGGCGATTATAAAGCGGTCGATATTCAGTATCATTATTTTAAGTGATCGGATAGAAGGAAGAGAAAATGGCATTGCTCATGAAACAAATGACGTGGTTAAAAACGCTGGTGTTTGCGAATTTCATTTTGCTGGCTGGCTGCTCGACGCCAGATGTTTCTGAATATGCTAAGAATACACCCAGTTTCGCTTTGTCTAACTTTTTCTCTGGACCTCTCAAAGCTCATGGGATCTTAAAAAATCGCAGTGGTAAAGTGATTCGCTATTTTAATGCTGACCTATATGGTCAGTGGGAAAATGGAGTAGGAACGCTAAAAGAAAACTTCGTGTTTGATGATGGTGAAAAACAGCAGCGTACTTGGGTAATGACGCCAGATGAAAATGGGCATTATACGGCAACAGCTAATGATGTTATTGGTAAGGGCATCATTAGCCAAGCGGGTAATGCTTTGTTTATGAAATACACGCTGCAAGTTCCGTATGACGGTGACCTTTTAGAGGTTAGCGTTGATGATCGAATGTATAGAGTGAACGAGAACGTGGTTATTAATGAATCGGTATTGAGTAAATTTGGTTTTGATGTGGGTTATCTTACTTTAGTTATTGAGAAAGTAGCGGACTAGAAACAAGCCAGACGATTGTATTTCACTAGAGCTTCTCTTATCCTTGCGCCGTTCTCTCCCTCTTGATAGTAAAAGGCGCGTTATGGCTACTCTGGTTTTTCGACTCAAATATGTACCCGATGACGAAGCGGATGATATTCGCCAATTACTATTTGATAACGATATTCCTTTTTACGAAACGTCTGCCGGACGCTGGCAAATATCCTTAGCGGGTATCTGGGTAAAAGATAAAGAGCACGCGACCGCAGCGCGAGCATTAATTCGTGAGGATCAACTCAAACGAATGACGGATCGCAAGCCACCCACCCTTTGGGAATGGCTGGTGGGTTATGTTCAATACGCTCGCCAGAATCCGGCAGAGAGCGTGTTTACCTTATTCGCTATATTGATTGTCTTAAGTTTGTCTTTACTGCCTTTTTTCGCTTGGATTTAAACGCGAAAAGCTCCTATCGAAAATAACCCTCTGACAATGGTTTTATTTAGCAATAACACTCTCTAACATCAGCATTCAAGCCACTTTTAGTGGCTGTTGTTCCATGGCTGCTCGGTGCTTCTTCCTTTGAATAGACGCGCTAATAAATTGCACGCTTATCGCACTAACTACCACCATTAACATTCCAATTAAACTCAAAGCATCTGCATGTGACGATTGGATAATGTCAGGCCAAAATCCCCATGCCACGCAGACTTCCGTCAAAATAAAAGCGGTAACAGGCGTTAATGCAATGGCGGCACTGACTTGCACTGTTTGCCAATAACGTAACGCTTGCGCGAATGCTCCATAAGCGATGAGTGTATTAAGGCAGCAAAACGCCGCCACTATCGCATCGTTAAAAGACATGGACGCTAATTGGCTAGGCGATGAAAAAGGCAGCATCACAACCAAGGCATACCAATAAATCGCCAGTAAAATATTAGAAGGGGCGAGTCTGGTAAATAGCGATTTTTGTAACAGCGCATAGAGAGACCAAGCTAATGCAGATACTTGAATAATGGCAAAACCAATCCAAATATTATTACTTTGCTCACTTGAAAATACAGGGTGAAAAAACACCAACATGCCAATACCAAGCAGAACAAAACAGCCCCATTGCTTGATGTGAATGGCTTCTTTCAAAAAGAAAAGGCCACCTAATGCTAAAAATAGTGGTGCAATTTGAAAGCTTAATTGAGCAGAACCTGGTAATAAAAACTGTAGGCTCCAAGCAAAACACGTGTAGTTGATGATCAAAAATGTCCCAGCAGAAAAAATGCGTAACCAGTCTTTTTTGGCCAATGTTTTGAACTCACCTAACTTCCCACGCTGCCATTGCCATAATCCTAAAATAATTCCTGCAACCGAGAAACGTAACCAAGTCAGGGTGATTGGATCTGAAAAGCCTGAAGACAGCTTTAGTGCAATCGGCAGCATGCCCCAAAAAAATACGGTAACGCCGCTAAAAAAGAGGCCGAATAAGAAAGTTTGTTTTGGCGTTAACATAACGATGATCCTAAGAAAAAGTTATTCCGAACTTGCATCATGGCTTCCCCTTACGATTAAATCCAATGCATAATAGTTCTAACTATTATGCATAAATCGGATTTTACTTATGGTTCCCAGCACGTTACAGCATTTGGATTTGAAATCGTTAACAGGGCTTTTATATTTACTTGAAGAACGCAATGTTGGGCGGGCGGCAGATCGTTTATTTTTGAGTCAATCTGCGATGAGTCGATTGCTAAATCGTTTACGTGATGCGTTCGATGATCCCTTGTTTGTTCGTACCTCAAAAGAGATGGTGCCAACGTCAAAAGCTTTAGCATTAGAGGCGCCTTTGAAGTTGATGTTAGAGCAAATGGCTGGCTTATGGACAGAGTCTGAATTCCAACCGCAAAGTAGCCGTCGTACCTTTCGTATGCAAACAACCCATTATCAAGCACAAGCTTATATGCCTGCGATTGCCGAGCAATTTTATCGAGAAGCCCCATTCGCCTCACTAGAAACGAGCACACTGACGGAAACTAGCTTGCTTAATCAAGCGGAGCACTCTCTCGATGTGGCATTGTGCAGTGATTATATTCAGCTGCCAAACCGCTTTGAGAAAATGCTGTTAGGCCACGAGAAATTCCGTTGCATTATGTCATCTAATCATGAGCTGGCTGACAGAGAAAGCATCACCTTGGATGATTATCTATCCTACTCTCATGTCTTAGTAAACCTAGGTGTAGGAGGGGCTAATCCAATCATTAGTGATGCCTTACTTGGTGATCGTGCGCGCGAACGGCATTTTGCCTTCCGTACGCCTTATATGTTGGCGGCGCTTGAGACTGTGGGTAGAACATCCTTGTTAATGAGTAATAGTGGCTTACTTCCAGAGCGTTTTAGAGAGCAATTTGGTTTGGTAATAAAAGATTTACCAATGGACTTTCCGTTTATTAATTACTACTCAAGCTGGCCAAAATCTGTCGGAAATGATCCAGGTGTTATTTGGTTTAGAGGTATTTGTGAGCGGGTTGTTAAAGACCTAATTCCTTACCCTGCGATTTAGCTCTAAATGCTTGTTAGTCCACCTTAAAGGTAAATTCAGTTATACTGACGTTTTGATAAAATTGACGGCATTATGGCGGCATTGAAAAATAAGCAATCGAAAGGTCAGCGTACTAATAAGCTCGAATTACACCCTCGTAATCCTCATCAGGCGCGTTATGATTTTGCGCTGTTAGCGGATTCATGCCCTGAGCTTTCCCACTATATTAAGCTTAATCAATATGGCAATGAATCAGTTGATTTTGCCAATCCCGCCGCTGTCAAAACATTAAATCGTGCTCTATTAAGCCATTTTTATGGCGTGGCGTTTTGGGATATTCCACCTGGCTATCTGTGCCCACCTATTCCAGGACGAGCAGATTATATTCACTACCTTGCCGATTTATTGGCAAACAGTAATAAAGGTGTGATTCCTAGAGGAAAAAGTGTCAGAGCGCTGGATGTGGGAGTCGGTGCAAATTGTGTTTACCCTATTATTGGTCATCAAGAATATGGCTGGCAGTTCGTTGGCTCAGACGTTAACCCTATTGCCGTGGCAACCTGTGACACCATTATTAAATCAAACGCTTGTTTGAAAGGCGCGGTGAGCGTTCGCTTGCAAAACAATACGGCGACGTTATTTGCTGGTATTTGGAAAGAGCAAGAGCGCTTTGATGTGGTGCTTTGTAACCCTCCATTTCACACTAGTGAAGCTGCTATGCAGGATGAATCAAAACGTAAATGGCGGGGTGTAAAAGGAAAAGAATCTACAAAGTCCACGACCACTAAGCCGGTGCTAAATTTTGGTGGAACTGCGCCTGAACTATGGTGTGACGGTGGCGAAGCGGGTTTTGTCTCACGTATGATTAAAGAGAGTGTTCACTATTCTGATCGCTGTTTTTGGTTTACTTCATTGGTTGCCAGACAAAGTAATCTGGATGCTATTTATCGCACACTAAAAGAAGTGGGAGCACGACAAATAAAAACCATAGAAATGGCGCAAGGGCAAAAAATTAGCCGCTTTGTGGCTTGGAGCTTTTTACAAGACAGCCAAATAGATTACTGGCAAGACAACTACTGGCAGTCTTAATTCCTAATCTACCTGTAGATTAGGAAAATGCAGGAATGGCAACTACAAGTCAGCATGATTAATTGCTTCTATTGTTGTTTTATATACACTTTCTATATGGCTTAACATTGCCTCTTCGGCTTTTTCAGGATTCTTTTCTGAAAGAGCTCTATAAATTTCCATATGCTCTAAATAACTTTTCTCTATTGACCCTTCTTTTCTCATAACCATACGTCGAAAGTTCAAACCATAGCGGTATAAATCTTCTGCATAGCCTACAAGAATAGAGTTCCCAGAGTACTCTGATATTATTTTATGGAAACTCTTATCTGATAACTGAAAGTGAACAGGTTCATCAAAAAGCTTTTTTTGTTGGTCAAGCAAGTTGTTAAGCTCTTTCAGACCTTTTTCATCTATCTTTACAGCTGCACTCCGAGCTATCGCTGACTCAACGACTCTTCTACTTTCAAAAACAGAGTGAACATCATAATTATTTACCTCTATTGAGTTTAGCTCTGGGAGTAATACAAGGCATCGATTAAGAGCCTCTTCATTACGAACGACTCTTGTTTTTGATCCATGTGATACACTAATTAGTCCGTAAGCAGAAATAATAGATAAAGCACCTCTTACAGTTTCCCTACTGACTCCAAACATCCCACCTAATTCTCGCTCAGAAGGTAGAACATCATCATGCTGCAATAAGCCAGTAAATATCATTTCTAAGATCTTACCTGCTAAGACATCTTTTTTAGTTTTATTCTTAAGCGTTTTCTCAAACAAAAAAGCATTATTACTCATTAACACCAACTATATAATTTATTCGCACACTAACCTTTATAGATTAGTCATGAGAAGCAAGTCAAAACCTCGGAAGGTTAATAGACATTGCATAGATTACAAAGGAAACTACGATTAAGAGGTCGCAGAGTGATCAGAGGCTGTTACTCAGCTAAATAGCACAATATGCCACTTTTAATGATGTTCTCTGCCTCTAAAGAAGTCGATTTAGCCTTGTTTAGAGGACTTTAAACGGATTAATTCCTTACGGCTCGTATTATCAGGCCAATTATAAAAACCTTAGCTAAGGCAAACAGCATCGTCAGTTTTTGCTGTCGGCAAAAGAGGGTTAATGTGACATGACCAGACTCAAAAATTTAAAATGAATTGTCTCATGGAAAGAGCTTGTTAGCATCTACCTAAAATTTTTGTGCTAATGGTTACAAAGTAACCATTAGCACAACTAAAAGTTACGTATTGAGTGAGCAACCCGGTAGCAATTCTTGTGGAACGTCTTGATAGCATACAGGTCTCAAAAAACGATCAATTGCTGCCGTACCAACCGAAGTTGTTCGACTATCAGATGTTGCAGGGTATGGTCCTCCGTGTACCATTGAGCTACAGACTTCAACACCTGTTCCGAACCCATTAAATAGAACCCTGCCTACCTTAAGTTCAAGATCTTTTAGGAGTCTGCTAGCCAACACCTCATCACCTTCACTTATATGTATCGCGCCAGTAAGCTGACCTTCCAAAGAGTCTGTCACGTTAAGAACTTCATCAAAATCCTTGCAGCGAAGAATTAATGTGGCCGCACCAAAAATCTCATTTGAAAGTTCTTGTTGCTCGATAAAATCTGCTGCTTTTGCTTCAAACAAAGTTGGTGAACACTGACTTTCACCTTCACCAGTTTCACCTCGTGCTATTAATGAAACGGATTTATTCTCTATAAGCTGCTTTACCCCATGTTGAAAGGCGTTATGAATACCTTCAGTTAGCATGGTTTGGCTTGTTGAACCTTCAATTAATGATTTAGATTCTTTAATAAAAGATTCGAGGCCATCACTATCGATAGCTAAAATTAATCCAGGACTTGTACAAAATTGCCCAGCCCCCATTGTCTGCGCTGTAACAAAGTTTTTTGCGATATTTTTAGCATTATGATCAAGTGCCTTAGGTAACAAATAAACAGGGTTGATACTGCTCATCTCTGCGTATACAGGAATTGGTTCTTTTCTCTGTTGTGCTAAGGTAGTGAGTGCTGTACCACCAGAACGAGAACCGGTAAAACCAACGGCTTTTATACGATGATCTTTGACAAGTGCCGAGCCGATTTCATTTCCTGATCCATAAAGCATAGAGAATACACCTTCTGGCATCCCTGTAGTCTTAGCTGCATCTTGAACTGCTAAAGCAACTAATTCAGAAGTACCTGGATGAGCTGAATGAGCTTTAACGATTACAGGTGCTCCAGCAGCTAAAGCGGATGCTGTATCCCCACCAGCCACAGAAAAAGCCAAAGGAAAATTACTAGCACCAAAGATGGTTACAGGACCTAAAGCAATTTTTTGATAACGTAAATCTGATCTTGGCAATGGCTTTCTGTCGGGCATTGCTTCATCAATTCGAATATCTAAGTACTTTCCTTCTAGAACAACTGATGCAAATAATCTCAGCTGACTACATGTGCGAGCACGCTCTCCTTCAAGCCTTGCTTTTGGCAAACCTGTTTCTAACATTGCTCGACTTATTAGAACTTCGCCCAACCCTTCTATATTAGAAGCAATAGCATTTAAGAAACTTGCTCTTTCTTTGAGCGTTGAATGCCTATAATCTTTAAAGGCAGACCAAGCTAAACTACAAGCTTTATCTACAAGTTCGACATTTGCAGATGCAAAACCTGGTTCGATGTTCTGACCAGTATAAGGGTTTTTAGCTTTGATGGATGCGCCGCTACCTTTAACTTTTTTAAAACCAATAATCATATTTCCATTAATTTTCATATATTCCTCCACGCAATTAATTAAAGTAAATTAACCAGAAATAAGAAACTTTCTGGGAAGTAAGATGTTATTAACAAGACAATCAACATACTAAAACCAAATGGTAAAATAGCTTTACTAATTTGATTTACACTGACTTTAGAAACAGAGCTGGCAACAAAAAGGTTTACTCCAAGTGGAGGTGTGCAAAAACCAATAGCTAGATTAACTGTCATAATTACGCCGAAAGAGAGGGGGCCCACACCCGCAGCGACTGCTACCGGGAGTAGAATTGGGGTTAGTATAATAATCGCTGCAATTGTTTCCATGAACATGCCAACAATCAGTAGCAAAAGGTTGAGCATTGCAATTATGATAATTGGATTGTCAGAGACACTCTGAAGTGCCATTGCTACTTGCTGGGGAACTTCTGCAATTGTTACTAGTCGACCAAATGCGATCGAAAAAAGTACTAACGACAAAATTCGTGCGCTTACTTTTGCGCTGGAAAAAAGAAGGTCGTATAACTGTTTTAAGGTAAGCTCTTTATATACAAAAATACTGATAATAATAGCATATACAACCGCCACAGCACCTGCCTCAGTTGGAGTAAATACCCCTCCATAAATACCGCCAAGAATTATTAGAGGTGTGAGTAGTGCCCAGAAAGCATTCTTAAAAACACTAATAGTCGATTCTTTAATCAAGTCTGCTGAGAGGTTACGACTCTCATGATTATCTAATGACTTCCCTATGATAATTCGGCTAGTTATTGCAAACAGTATCCCTAATAAAATCCCAGGAACAATTCCTGCTAGGAACAGAGCTCCTATTGATACGTTAGCACTCACACCATAAACGATCATTGGGATACTTGGAGGTATTAAAACCCCAATCATTCCTGATGAAGCCGTAAGTGCTGAAGAAAAATCTTTTTTATATCCAAGTGTATGCATTTGTGGAATTAGGTTTGAGCCTACAGCGGCTACTGTCGCTGGAGCTGAACCAGAGATAGCAGCGAAAAACATCGATGCTAAAATGTTTACATAAGCCATTCCTGCTCTAACTTTACCAACTAAATGAAAAGCTAAATTGACTAATCTTTTAGACAAGCCCCCTGTTTGCATAACCTCACCCGCAAGCACAAAAAGCGGAACTGCTATTAAGGTGAATGAGTCTGACAAACTGATCATTGAGCTTATTAATGAGCTAATAGGTGGGGCACCTGGAACTGTAATAATAGTTATTAAAACAGAAATCCCCAATGCTATTGCTACAGGAAAGTTCAATAGCAGAGCCATTCCTAAAACACAAAAAAGAACAATACTAAGCATAGAGTTTATTCCTATTTATTTGTTATTTTTAAAGGAAATTACATTGAAATAAATCAAGTTCACTATGGAAAGTATGCAGCCAGTGACAACAGAGATATAAAGAATGTAAACGGGTAAACCAAGTACAACAGATGATTGCCTCCAAATATAAGGCTTCATGGTTGTTTGGTAAGTAATAAGTGCCAAATAACCTAGGAACAAAACACTACACACACATATCAATAAAGAAGATACTTGCTTTGCCTTTTTACTAGATATTAAGAGCGTTAGACCTCCTATACTGATATGTTCATTCTTAATGTAGTTTGCAGAAATTCCTAACCATGCCATCCATAAAAAGCACCATGAGGTAAGCTCCTCAGACCAGGCTAAAGATTGACCTGTGACATAGCGCATGAACACCTGCATTACCACTAAAAAAACAATCGACAAAATAGAAAGTACACAAAGAAATTTTTCAAGCTTATTTAAATAAGACATTTGATGACCCTATAAAAATGGCCAAGAGAGTGGTTGTCTCTTGGCCAAAACACAGTTAGTTAACTGAAAGCTCTTTAACTTTACCCATCCATAAATCATATAGATCGGCGCCTACTCGTTTTCTGAAGCTTTCTCTTACAGGGGCAACAGCATCAATAAATTTTTGTCTCTGCTCACTAGTCAGCTCGGTAACTTGTACGCCACTTTCTTTGATTTCTTTGAGATATCGGTCGTTTTCAGCCTCAATTAACCCAAAATCATATTCGATAGCCTCAGCCATCGCTTCTTTTAGTAGATGTTGATCTGACTCATCTAAATCATCATAGAAACTCTTATTAATTACAGGCAAATATAGAGCCAAAACATGATTTGTAAGTGTTATGTAATCCTGAACTTCATAAAATTTTTGGGTGTATATTTGTGAGATAGGATTCTCTTGAGCATCTATGACGTTCATCTGAAGACCCGCATAGACTTCACCAAAATTCATTGGTGTTGGGTTTGCCCCTAATGCTTTAAAAGCTGCAATATGTGTTGGAACTTTCATTGTTCTTAGCTTCATCCCACTAAGATCTGAAGGACTTTTAACTGGATGGCCATTATTAGTTAAAACTCGTTGCCCCATCTCCATCCAACCAAGGCCTACTAAGTCTAGGTCATTAAGGTGATGCATTAACTCATCACCAGCTTCAGAGTTAAGCACTTTGAAAGCAACGTCTTTATTTGGGTAAATAAATGGTAGTTCTGCAACTTCAAATGCTGGGTCCCATTTAGCAAAGAATGAAGGGGGCTCAACAGCCATTTCAACTGTACCTGCTAAAACAGCCTCAATCATACCTGTATCTCCAGCAATTTGCCCTGAAGGAAAAATGGTTACATCAATTCTATTATTACTGCGCTCTTCCACAATCGATGCAAATTTCTCTAATGCCTTATGCATATGGAATTGAGTACTTGAACCATGGGCTATTTTGATTTCAATGTCTGCAGAAAATGCTGTAATTGGCAAAGTGACTAAAGACGCGAGAAGACTCATTTTTATTGCTTTGTTTTTCATCTTTGTTTCCTTTAATTATTTTTTTGAATACTAAGATTACTAACGAAAATTATTTAATTATCTTTAATTTTTTATATTTACTATTTAAATACTGCCAACCTTAACTACTTCCTTTTCGTTTGCATGCTCAAACTTAACAGTGTTTGAAAGAGGCATTCCAAAGGCAGGCACTTCGATTTCAATTTTGTCACCGTCTTTAATTCTGACACCATCAGAAAAGCTTAGGGTTGCTGTCCCAAAGAAATGAATATGGATATCTCCTGGGTGAGACAGCTGCTTATATTTGAAATGATGGTGTTCTAGATTAGAGATTGAGTGAGTCATGTTTGCCTCACCGGTTAAAAATTTTTGTTCCCAAATAACCTCTCCATTTCTATATATTCTGCTCTCTCCCTCAATATGCTCAGGTATATCACCCAGAATAATTTCTGGACCATAGCTGCAAGCTCTCAATTTTGAATGAGCTAGCCAAAGATAATTACTTCTCTCTGTAATATGATCAGAAAATTCATTCCCAATGGCAAAACCTACTCTTCTAGGTTTAGAGTCTTTATCAATAATATAAACTCCGACAAGTTCAGGTTCTTCTCCTGCATCTTCGGCAAAGTTTGGCACTGGAAGTTCTGCACCTGGCGCGCAGACGATACTGCCGTCGCCTTTATAAAACCACTCTGGCTGAGATCCTATTTCATCAGAATTTGGTTTCCCTCCATCGACACCTAATTTGAACATTTTCATACTATCGGTCATTTGATCATCATTATTCGATAGTTTTGCATGCATTTCAGAGCGAGCACTCGCGCTGCCTAAATGAGTCAAACCAGTACCAGAGACTAAGCAATGAGCTGGGTCTGGGTGAGTTATAGGAGGCAACAAACACCCTTTTTCAAGAGTTTCTCTGTAATCTAACTCTTGGGTTGAAACGAGCTTTAATACTAGATCTTTGATTGAGATATTCTCTCTAATAGCAAGTAAAGCTAAAGCGTATGTACCACCCGAAAAGTCCAATACTTGAAGCGTATTAGCATCTTTAACTAGGGCGACCTTTGTTTCTTGATTCTGTTTAAACTGAACAATTTTCATTTAGCCACCTACTCAATAATATTAAATTGATCTAAATAGCGATCTGAAATAGTTAACCCTAGACCTGGTTTATTATCATCAAGATCTATAAAACCATTTTGAGGTTCAGGATCACCTTCAAAAATGTAGTAGAAGAGCTCATTTCCAACTTCTACGTCATTAACTGGAAAGTATTCAGCCATTGGAGATGCAAGTGAGGACATTGTTAAGTGATAGTTATGCATTTGCCCAGCATGTGGGATAACGGGGACACTATAAGCTTCAGCAATAGCATTAATTTTATGTGCAGCTGTAATACCTCCAACACGGTTTGTGTCATATTGAATCACTGATATAGCTTTTTTATCGAGTAACTGCTTAAAACCGTAGCTAGTAAATTCATGCTCACCACCTGAAATAGGGATAGAAGTTAGTTGGTTAAGCTCAGCATAACCATCAATATCATCCGCAATAACAGGTTCTTCAAGCCATCGTGGTTCATATTTTTCTAGCTTAGGGAGAATGCGTTTTGCGTACTCTAAGTTCCATCCCATATAACACTCTAACATTAAGTCATTGTCATACCCGATAACTTCACGAATAGCTTCTACACTTTTAAGATTTTCTTTGACACCTTGAGTTCCATCTTTTGGACCATATCCAAATCGCATCTTCATAGAAGTAAACCCCTGATCAAGATACTTTTGAGCTTCATCTTGCATTTCTTTGAGATCAGTCCTGTATAGCTTGGATGCATAACATGGAATCTTCTCTTTAGTTCTTCCGCCAAGTAACTTAAATACAGGTCTATTAGTTGCTTTGCCCATTAAATCCCAAAGAGCAATATCAATTGCTGAAATTGCAGCCATAGCAACACCTTTACGACCCCATGCATGAGTTGAGCGGTACATTCTCTGCCACAAATACTCGTAATCAAAAGGGTCATGACCAATGACTAACGGAGTAAGGTATTGATCTATTATTGCCTTTGCGATTCGAGGAGCTAAAGCAACATTACCAATGCCTACCAGTCCATCATCTGTTTCAATTTCAACCACTGTCCAACCATGAAAGCGAAATGTCCCCATGGAGTCACCACGGTCCCAAAGTTGATCCATAGCATTTGAGCAAAAATTTGCCTGCGGTGGAACTGTATGACCTTTCCACTCAAATGTACGTGCTCGCACATTAATTATTTTCATTACGATATCTCCATGAACTTCAAGCACCCAACGAAGGTGAACATAATTCTGATTCAATCCAAACGATCTAGATATTATAAAAAGCACATCAAATCTGGTTGTCTGGTATGGCAACAATACCAGTTGAAAATTATCATAGTCAACTATTTTTATTGTACTAATTGTCTGTCATTAAAAACCTAATTGTTTTCAACTGGTTACAGGTGTTTCTTTGATGGATGAAAAAATAGAAAACCGTAGAAAAGGATTAACGGAGAAAGTAATACTTTATTTGTTAAGTAATTGAGAAATACTAAATAAGATGGTTTTATTAATAGTTAAATAATGAAGAGGAAGAAATAGAACGGGAGACGGATGGGCTTCCCAACCTTTGGATAGAAGAGCTCGTAATCGATTCAAGTTGATTTCACAGCATTAATTTATCTATTCGAGTCATAAAAATCTCTTTAAGTGTTTTACTATATTTGTTGTTGAATTCGCTTCTGGAAAAAGTGAGTTGATATGGCATGCTTATGCTCGAATATTAAATATGAATTGTCTCATAGACTGAGCTTATTCGAGTTTTCTCTAGAAACCAACGCCAGAAAAATAAGAAGTATTTTAAGTCCATTTCAAGATTTAGGTTTTACCGCACACATATTGAAAATAAAGTTGCTTTTTTGTACTAAATAGATTAGGTAAAAGTGTAAAAATTGTTCGTTAAGATAAGATAATAATGGGCTAAAAGCCCATTAAATAGGTTTTATTTCTTCATAATTCCTTTTATTCAAAGCTGAATAGCTTCTCGCTAGAATATTGAGTGTTTAGCGTAAAAGGTTACTGGCAAGACAACTACTGGCAGTCCTGAGTTCTTTAGTTCTTTAGTTCTTTAGTTCTTTAGTTCTTTAGCTATCTTGGCGGCTAAGGTCGCGTTGTTAAAAACCAACTGAATGTTGCTGGCTAAGCTGTTACCGCCTGTTAGCTCAGCAACACGAGAGAGCAGGAAAGGAGTCGAGTTCTTGCCAGAGACGTTCTGCTCTTCCGCTTCTTGCAATGCTTGTTCAATCGCCCCATCAATGATGTTTTTATCCATGGCGAACGCTTCAGGAATTGGGTTGGCAATGACCGCCCCCCCATCTAAAGCAATAGCCCACTTGGCTTTCAGAAAATCACTGATGTCTTCAGCGGAGGATAAATTAAAATCCACCGTTTGGTCACTTTCTCTGGCATAAAACGCGGGCAGAGAATGCGTCTGGTAGCCTAATACCGGCACCCCTAGGGTTTCCAAATATTCACGGGTTAACGCTAAGTCTAGAATGGATTTTATTCCGGCGCACACCACGGCCACATTCGTTTTGGCAAGCTCCTGCAGGTCTGCAGAGACATCAAAGGTTTGCTGAGCGCCACGATGAACACCGCCAATGCCCCCCGTAGCAAATACTTTTATACCGGCCATTTCTGCAATAATCATTGTCGCTGCTACTGTGGTAGCACCGTGTTGCTTGGTGGCTAAAACAAAGGGCAAATCTCGTCGTGAGCATTTAATAACAGATTGCCCTGCTTGCCCTAGCGTATTAATTTCTTGTTCACTTAATCCAGCTTTTAATCGGCCATCGATGATGGCAATAGTGGCAGGTACCGCGCCATTATCTCGGACCACTTGCTCGACTTTTCTGGCGGTTTGCGCATTTTCTGGCCAAGGCATTCCATGCGAAATAATTGTGCTTTCTAAGGCGACGATAGGGAGGTTGTTTGCTATGGCGTGAGCGACTTCAGGGCTAATATCTAGATAATCATTCATCGTGTTTTCATCCATGTTTGTATTTCTTGGTCGGTTAGGTTTGGGTGATTAGCGTGTTGGCATTCTAGGGTCATGCCTGCACAAGCAAGGCTGAATTTAAGCTGTTCTTGCAAGGGTAAATCTTTGTTTCTTGCATGAATAAAGCCAGCGAGTAGTGCATCTCCTGCACCAGTGTCGCTAATGGGAATGGTTGGATAGCAAGATATGCTTAGGCTCTGCGTAGCATCGTGGTACATCACTCCTTGGCTGCCTAAACTGAGAAGTACAGCAGAGACCCCTTTGTCTAATAACGTCTGTGCTAATGTTTGTGGGTCATTTTCAGAGGAATCTAACAGCGCGCGCGCTTCGTCTTGGTTTACTTTTAATAGATCAAGTTTGCTTAGAATAGGTTTTAAGCGGGGTGCTTTGCTGGCTGATACAGCGTCCGCTGCCCAGAATGCCTGAAAAGGCTGATGGCTAAACCATTCAATGGCGCTTGAGGTTAGATTAGCGTCAATTAGCAGGAGCTGGGCAGAATGTAGAAGGGGCGTTTTAGTGTGCAGTAAACTGGCGTCCAAAGCATCGATAATGCGCATATCAGCAATGGCAGCAACCAGTTGCCCCTGATCATCATTAACCGCTAGGTAAGTACTTGTCGGGTAATCAGGGTGTCGAAGAATATTCTGTGTATTGACCCCCGAGAGCTGGGTTTGCTCAATCATCCAGTCTCCAGAAGCATCCACTCCCACTATGGATATTAGACTGGCGTTCTCTCCTAAGCGGGCAAGGTTCTCTGCAATATTCCTTCCTACACCGCCAGGGCTCTGTATTACGTCTCCGGGGTTGGAGTCCTTCGTCCGCAAAGCATGGCTACTTTTCCCATGAATATCCAGGTTGCTCCCGCCAACAATGACAACGCCATTTTGGCTGGGAACAATATAGCCTTTACCAAGTATCAACCCTTGTCTTGTTAGGCGCATAATATGCCCAGCAATGGACTCTCTGCTCATTCCTAGCGTATCAGCGAGTTGCTGTTGAGATGCCATGGGGTGTTGCTTCACTGCATCAAATACCCGAGATTCTACTTCCGTCATAAAATCACCATAACTTATGTTATTAAATAAAGCATAAGTTACTGATCATAAAATAGCCAATAAAAATGTCTGTTATTTTTATAAAAGGGCTTTATTACGGGAAGGGATGGATCAATGGTCGAAAAAAGGATAATTTCTAATTAGGTAATCAACTAGTCTTTAGAGAAGTGTTTAATAATATAAGCGATGACAGTACTAGTTTGATGAACTCTCGGCGGTTTCGGCTGTTTAACAAGGCATATATAGATGCTGATAGAAAGGAATATAAATAGATGTTAACCAGCTTTCGCTCTCGGTTAATTGCTTTGTTATTAGGTTTGCTGGCGATGGTTCAGTTAGGCACCGCTGTGGCGGTACTTAGTTCGCTAAAAGAAGACAATTATAAACAAGGTGTTCAAGCGATAGACGTCGCACGAAATGTATTCTATTTATCCCTTGAAAGTCGAGCGAATCAGTTGACTAAAGGCGTCGGGATTCTCGCTTCCGATTTCGGTTTTAAACAAGCCGTTGCTACGCAAGAAATAGGGACAATTCGTTCTGTTTTAGTCAACCAAGGGGCTCGTATTGGCGCTGATGTTTCTTTCTTAGTTTCACCTTCAGGGAAGATACTTACCGCTACCAAAGAATTGGATATTGATAAAACCGTTTCGAGTCTAATTCAATCTGCTCGTCGCTCAGGCGGTGCAGCCATTAACACTATGATTTCTTCTCATGGGCAAGCCTATCAGTTGGTTTTAGTGCCTGTGAAAGCTCCTAATACTATTGCTTGGGTTGGCATGGCTTTTTTATTAGATAAAAAACTGGCACAAGAAATTAAAGCGGTAACGGGGCTGGAAATTAGCTTCGTGGGCGATACAAATAATGGGCAAGAAGTTTCTGGATATTCCACTCTCCCCGAACAAGATAAACATGATTTATTTGCAGAAATTCAAAGTGTGGGCGCGCTTACTAAAAAACCTCAATTTACCAACTCGGATAAATACTTATCTCTTGGTATCGACTTAGATGCCAAAAATCAATGGGGTGTTTTGCACTTACCATACAAACCTTGGTTAGAAAGTTATAACCGAGCCCGTAATCAACTGTTACTTATCTTTACCGGCGCATTAGCGTTGGCCTTATTATTTGGCATCCTGCTTGCCAGAAACTTAACAGCACCAATCGAACGACTCGTTGAGTTCGCTAGGCAGATTGGTTTAATCGGCATTGAAGCCAAAGCGCCAGCCGTAAAAGGTGAGTTTTGTGTGTTAGCGAATACCATGATGTCGATGCAAAACTCAATTTCATTACGAGAAGAAGAGCTAACCAATCGAGCCTTTCATGATCTACATACCGGTTTGTATAATCGCAGCGCGGTGGAGCAATACCTGAATAGAGAGCTGCCTCGTGAAAAGGGGTATTTAGTATTGGTGGACATTCGCCACTTCAAAGACCTTAACAATATGTTGGGTTTTGATAATGGCGACTTGTTATTACTTAAAGTCGCAGAACGACTATTGGTCTGGGGCAGTCATGCTGTGATGCAAGCACGCATCGCTGGAGATCAATTTTTATTAGTATTTGATGAGGAAATCACATCAGACGAATGCAACTCATTGAGCGCCTTCTTTGACGAGGCTTTTATCGTTCAAGGGTCAGAAGTTCTGCTCTCCGTTGCCGTCGGTGTACTACCACTAGAAGACACGATTCTGAGTGTCAATGATGCTATGCGCCGCTTAGACATCGCAGTGGATCAAGCCAAAGAAGAGCCTGGTGGTGTTGCTTTTTACCAAGCGGGTCAAGATGAGAGCCATCAGCGTCAATTGCGTATTATTGGTGACTTGTCTGAGGCTTTGGATTCAGGGCAAATGTTTGTTGTGTATCAACCAAAAGTGAGCGTCGCATCTAAGGACTGTAACGAAGCTGAAGCCTTGATTCGTTGGCGTCATCCCGAATTAGGCTTTATTCCTCCCGACGAATTTATCACGCTACTAGAGCATGCTGGTAACATTCAATTATTGACCCATTGGGTCATTAAATCTGTTCTTGCACAGCTAAATATATGGTGGTCTGAAGGGCATAGAATTCGTGTTGCCATCAATTTATCAGCCCATGATCTAGTGAATGAACAGCTACCAGGAATGATTGAAAAGGCGCTCAAAGAGAATAATTTACCTGTTGAAGCGCTGGCTTTAGAAGTGACTGAAAGTGCTGTTATGAAAGATCGGCTTAAAGTGATCCAAGTATTAAAAGGCTTGCAGTCGTTAGGGATTCATCTTGCTATCGATGACTTTGGGACCGGCCAATCTTCATTGGCGTATTTACGTGAACTGCCTGTCAACGAGGTGAAAATAGATCGCGCATTTATTCAGTACATTGATAGTAATAAAGGTGATGAATTTATTGTCAAAGCGTCTATTGAACTATCTCATAGTTTAGGCTTCCAAGTGACTGCAGAAGGCGCGGAGAATGCCGAAGGTGTTGCTCTTCTTGGTCAGTATAAATGCGATAAAATCCAAGGTTATTATTTCTCCAAACCATTGGTTGCAGAAGAATTTTTACGCTGGCAACAGGCATTCAAACCCGTTTAAACATTGGATAAATGATCTGTCAGTTTTAATTTGACTCAGTCAGATTCATTATTTGAGGGCAAGGTAAGTTCAAGTATGTTATTTCTAATAAGAGTGTTGTTACTATTTATTGCGATTGTTGGTATTACTTTGTGGGGCTTAGTGTTCTGCCTATTCACATTAGGGTCTAAAGACCGTGTTTACCACCTTAGTAAAGTCTTTGTCCGAGTTGCTCCTTTGTTTGGCTTGTCTGTAGAAGGGCGAGTCGCTAAAGAATCTGAATCGATTCCTCAAGCTGTTTATGTTTCTAATCACCAAAATAATTTCGATTTAGTCACTGTGCCAATCGTGTTTCCTAGAGGTGCGGTAACGGTTGGTAAAAGTTCTCTGCGTTGGGTTCCTTTATTTGGGGCTTTATATTGGATCAGCGGTAATATCATGATCAACCGCGATAACAAAAAGCAAGCCATCGCCACTATTGATCAAGTTGTTGCTGGAATGAAAACCACAGGCTTATCTATTTTTATGTTTCCCGAAGGGTCGCGTAGTCGAGGTCGTGGTTGGTTGCCTTTTAAACGTGGAGCATTTCATGCGGCGGTTCAAGCAGGTGTGCCCATCATCCCCGTCGTATGCAGTAACACCCACGAGCACGTAAAAGTGAACCGCTGGTGCAACGGTAAGGTGATTGTTGAAATGCTACCACCTATTGCAACCACCGGTCTGCATGAGACCGATGTGGTTAATTTGGTTAAACAATGCGAAACACTGATGCATGAAACAAAACAACGCCTAGATGCGGAATTGGCTCAACCGAACAAGTAGTTTTTTGTCGTATAAAATAGTTCTGTTACGTCAATTATTCACACATTCTATTATCGTTACGCTGGTCTTACCCTTCCTCAATGGGCAGGGTTTCACTAGAGGATACCCGACTCGAAACCTATTATTTCTGTTTTTTTAGGTCATGACCGTGAGCTTTCAATACGGTTATGATTTGTTGCTTAACGGGTTGTGAAGGGGCCAATGTTTGATCACTCCACTCAGGGTGCTGTTGTGCGCTTTTCCATAAAGGTTTCAAATCATGAATGAGTGTTTTGATGCTCTCTTCAGATTTTTTATTCTCACTAGGTTGGTCGTCTTTACTGTGTTTTCCAAGAGTATAGGCTTGTTGAGAGGCATGGCCGCGTTGGTTAAGGTGAGTAATGAGCGCCAACCCTCGCAAACATAAGACACCTAATGTCGCAGGGTCGACACAGAGGTAATGACGCCCAGTCAGTTTGCTTTTTAATGTGTCTTTGTAGTGTCGGCCGGTTTGCCAGGAAGCGCCTAAAATTGCGCCCATTGCGGTGGCCGCTCCAAGGGATAAACCGCCAGTCATCACATCAACGCCAGCCCCAATTGCTGCGCCTGTCATGGCACTGGCGCCAGTGTTTAGTCCCCATTCTTTGAGTGTATCAAAGGCGAAAATATCCTGTTGCCATTCACCACTTTGAATAGAAAAACTGTCTGGTAATACATCTTCTTTTCGAAACTCGTATAGCTGCAGTAACGATCGAATGAATTGACTTTCTAGTGTACGAATATGTGCTTCGAATGCGCTTACTTCAACGTGCTCTGGCGGGTGTTTTTTACATATTTTTCGGCTGCTGGCCGCGTTGATTTGTAAGTCTGCGAGCGCTTCAATGGCTGCTTTTTGTCGTGATTGGGCGGCGGCTTCACGTGTTGTTAATAAGGCTTCGATGTCGTCGTAGTGATCTGGCATCAAGCTCTGCAAACTTTGATAAAGACGTTTTTCATCTTCAAAATAAAACGCGACAGAGTCGTAGCGCACCACCGCATGAAGGTGACGCTCTGCTAATATTTTTCGCCATGCTTCTAAGTGTGAACTAGGAGCGGCGCTAAAATTTAGAATTGGTACGATAGGTTTACTGGCGCTGGCGAGCAACGTGAGCTCGTCGAGATACTTACCCAAAGGCGCTTGGCGAATATCAATCACGTACAAAATAATATCGCAGCGATCCAATTGCTTCAGGATCTTAGCTTCTTGCTCAAATACATCTTGTGCTAAATGGCTTTGGCAAAAAGGGACGATCCAATCAGAGCCTTGGTATTGATTAAAAGGAGCTTGTTGGCGTGTTTCCCAAAGACCAATAGAATCCTCAAAACCAGGCGTATCGGTCAGAGTAAGTAGCGTTTTGCCGTGTAACTTGATGGCTGCGCTTTCCACATGGCGTGTGGTACCCGCTTGATTGCTGATTTCACCGAATGTTTGCTGGCGGAGCAGAGTACGAACCAGTGATGTTTTGCCTGTATTGGCATGACCAACGACTAAAAGAGAAATTGTCACAGTATGTCCTTATCATCCAACAAGGCGAAAAAATGGTCTGGATTAATGCCGGACTCCAGTCCTGTGCGCTGCCAGTCATTAGCAAACGGTGCCTTTTTCCCATTGGCGATCACTAAAGACAGGTCAGGATATGATATTACCGCGTTTAATAAGAATCGTCGTGAGCCACGGTCTGGACTGTGTTCGCCATCCACCAAAATATAAACAGGCTGCGAGTACTGGGCGATTAAAAAGGTCTGTTGTTGTGCCGCGTCGTTGAGCGTGGTCAGCGTCGTCGTTCCAGCGAGGCATTGCGGTACCGCTTGGCTCCATTCAAACAACCCCCAGACTTGGCTGAGAGCATTATTACTTATTGGTGTTAAGTCGCTTGTATTTTGGTTATTTGGACCTTGCGTCTGATGAGCTCGCTGTTCTTTATCGAACTTTTCTTTATCAAGTATCTGGCTGATAGATTGCTCTTGGTAACGTCGCTCGATAGCGTGTTCTTGCGTTGTTTTTGGCAAGGTCAGGCGTTTAAGGCGATACATAGCAACACTGAACAGACTCAATAGCAGACGAGGCGCTACGCCATATAACATTAAACTGGCGAGTAGTAAGCTCGCCCAATGTTGTCTGGTGCTGGCGGTTTGCGAAATGATATCTACACGGCTGGCGAGAATGTCCACTTGGTTCGGCACAGTAATGCCAAGTAGGCTAGGTAAAACGCTTAATTGCTGGGTTAGCCAAAGAAATTGCTGATCGTTTAATAAGGTGGTTTCCCAGACAAAATTCACTTGGTTTGTGAGTAGTAATAACAGGGTCATTAAAAAGCCAGCGAATAAATAACTGAGCCAAGCGGTGTGTGAAATAGCACTCAATAACCAGCGATTTGAATGAGCAGGGCATTGCCAGTGCCAAAATGCCGAGCTGGCATCCGTGTTGATATGTGAATGCTTACTAATCTTATGATTTACGAATATCAGCGTATTTAGAAGAAAGCCTTTAGAGTGACGAGTGTTACGCCCCAGCGCCAACATACCAATGAACCAGATGACGAGATTGAGCCCATGAAAGCCCAACATAACAATTAAGAGCCAGAAAATATTCACTTTACCAGATGCCGAGACCGCAAAAGCAGGAGGAACCGCTAATAATCCAAGCACAAACGTTAGCGCAAAAATAACGCATAGACCACGGACAAAGTAGCGTTTTAACTGTGCGGCTTGGGCAAGGTAGCTTTTGCTCGGCGGTACGGTATTTAAGGATTGCAGCGCACTCTTGAGATTCGCCGCTCGGTTAGGCAGTCGAAACTCAGTATTGGATTCTAGCCAAGCGGCAATGGATAACTGTGCGCGCTGTGAAATGCCTACTTTTGATGCATCAAGCGGATCTTGTTTTTGTTTAGACGATAAAGACATTTACAAACTGACTCGTTGAGTAACGGTGGAAGGCTGACGTTGCATCAGAATTTTACCATGACGCATATTTAATAATACCTCACCTTGATTGCGCAGTACGCTGTAATCGTCTTCACCGCTTAACAAAATGGCATTGGCTGGATGGCCTTTGACAATTCCGTACTCTTTAAGCTGCATCAACTTGGCGCTGTTGTCGGTAATAAAATCCAACGCATGAACAAAATCGTCGTGGCCCATCATTTGGCAGATGTGCAAACCAAAATCCAATGAGCGCAGTAGTTTGCCGTTACCGAGTGAGTACCATGGGTCGAAAATAGAATCCTGCGCGAAACCAACGTTCATACCCGCCTCGCTGAGCTCCTTAACACGAGTTAAGCCGCGACGTTTTGGGTAAGCGTCAAAGCGACCTTGTAGATGAATGCTTTCAGTGGGACAAGACACAAAATGAATGCCGGAATGTTTCAGCAAACGAAATAATTTCGAACAGTAGGCGTTATCGTAAGAATGCATCGCCGTTGTATGACTGGCTGTGACCCTGTCTCCAATACCAGCTTGCATGGCTTCGTGCGCGAGAAATTCTAAAAATCGTGAGTTAGGGTCGTCGATTTCATCACAATGCACATCGACTAAACGATCGTACTTTAGCGCCAGTTGAATCAAGGTTTTTACCGATTTTTCACCCAGTTCACGAGTGTATTCGAAGTGTGGAATCCCGCCGACCACGTCTGCGCCTATCTGCATGGCTTCTTCCATCAAGGCTTCGCCATTCGGGTAAGAATGAATGCCTTCTTGTGGAAAGGCGACCACTTGAATATCCAGTGTCTCTTTTAGCTCATCGCGTAATTCACAGAGGGTGCGCATGGCAATAAGAGAGGGGTCAGTAGTGTCGATATGGGTACGAATATGTTGCACGCCATTGTCTATCAGTAGAGACAAAGTTTGTTTTACGCGCTGGCGAATGTCGTCACGGCTAAGCATGGGCTTGCGCTGTGACCAACGCTCAATACCTTCGAACAAGGTGCCGCTACGATTCCATTCCGGCTCGCCTGCGGTGAGAGCGGCATCCAAATGAATATGAGGTTCAACAAACGGCGCACAGAGTAACTGACCATGGGCATCAATATCGTCAGCACTCTTGATGACCGTCGTATCCTGCTTAGTTATCGCAGCAAACACACCGTTTTCGATCTCAACGGTGTAGCACTCGTTTTTGTGCCTTAATCGCGCGTTGATTATTCTCATATCCAGACTCCTATACGACAGCGTTTTCTTCAGACTATGCCTTTGTTTTACCTGATGCTTTTGTTAAAGGCAAAGGCGCAGCGGTCTTAATCGCGCGAATGGCAAAGTTACTGTGAATGTCTTTGACGTGAGGGAGTGTTTGAACTTCTTTCAGGATTCGCTCGTAATCCGGTAGGTCCTCAGCAACCACTTCTAAGCGGTAATCTGCGGCTCCAGAGGTTAAATAGGCGCTGATTACATTTTGCATCGCCAGTACGCTGGCTTCGAAGGCACTGCTGGCGCTTCCCGAATGATTGTTCAGACTGACCTCAATAAAGACAGTCATCGAAAAGCCAATTTTTACGCGATCTAAGGTGGCTCTATAACCTTGTATCAATCCTTTACTTTCCATTTGCTTAACACGACGAAGGCAAGGCGAGGGAGATAGATTAATCTGTTCTGCTAGCTCGACATTGCTGAGCCGACCATCGTACTGAAGAAGGGTGAGTATTTGAGAGTCTGTCTTGTTAATATCCAAATTGGCATACCTTTATGATTATCGTTATTTAATTAATATATTGTGCTAATAAAAGCATTATTTAGGGAGATAATAGCAAGGACATGTCCTCGCGTCTTTGTTCATAATACTGTTCATGAACTCTCATTAATGAAACACGTATTTTGTTGGAATAGACCATGTCAGAGTTAACACATCCTCAGCCATCTCCAGAATCAAGTTATCGTCACATTGCAACGGGAACGGCTTTTAAAGTTGGTTTATTGGCGGCGTTTATTACCGCGTGTATTTGGGCGAGCTGGCTTGTCAGTGTAAAAATGGGGTCACAGTCCGCACTGACAACATTTGATTTGGCGCTGATGCGCTATGGTATTCCTGCTTTAGTGTTATTTCCGTTTTTATTTCGCTCTCGCCGCTTGCTAATAAAGGTGCCTAAGTGGACGTTATTAGGCATTACGCTTGGTGCGGGTGTGCCTTTCTTTTTTCTTAGTTCGGCGGGGATGCACTTTGCCCCTGTTTCTCATGCCGGATTATTAATCCCTGGTATGTTTCCTTTATTCGTGTCTGCTATTGCCGTACTGGTGTTTAAAGAGCGCCTTAGTCGGCCTCGTTTTATAGGGCTGATGCTGATTCTAATTGGTGTGGTGGCATTGGTTGTGCTGTCTATGTTGTCGTTAAGTGGGGATGTATGGAAAGGGGATTTATTGTTCATTGGCGCCAGTTTCTTTTGGGCTGTTTATACCATCAGTTTACGTGTTGCTGGTTTGCCTCCGTTAGCGGCAACGGGTCTGCTTGGGTTAGTGTCGACTGTTATTTTATTTATGCTGCTGGTAACGGGTGTTGTCTCGTCAGGGATGAATCAGGTCAGTTTTAGTGAATTAGCGGGGCAGTTTTTTGTACAGTCTCTCTTAGTTGGTTTATTAACTGGGTTTAGCTACGGCTACGCTATTAACTTACTGGGAGCTGAAAGAACGGCGGCAATGGGAGCATTAACGCCCGTATTAGCGTCTTTGTTGGCCATTCCTTTGCTACACGAAGCCATTGGCTTTGCTGCGATACTCGGCCTGTGTTTTGTCAGTGTCGGGGTGGTGTTGGCAAGCGGTATTGTGAAAATCTCGCGCTAGCTCATTGGCATTAACTGTCATTTTTTGTGCTGTCTCGTCTCTAAAATCTAAGGATATATACGTTATGTTTGCAGATCTTCTTCCTGCCGCGAAAGACCCTATTTTATCTCAGTCATTCATTTGTCAGCAGGACCCACGAGCTAAGAAATTGGATTTAGGTATTGGCGTCTATCGAAATGAACAGGGAGTCACGCCGGTATTAAGTTCCGTTAAAAAGGCCGAAACGCAGTTGTTGGCGACTCAAGACAGCAAAGCTTATGTCGGTCTAGCAGGCTGCGAGCGCTTTAATAATGCCATGATAACTTTGTTATTAGGTCGTGACTCAACACGCACAGAAGTCGTGGGTGTGCAAACACCTGGAGGAAGTGGGGCTCTGCGATTATTGGCCGATGTTATTGCGCTTACGAATCCTAATGCCACTGTTTGGTTGAGTGATTTAAGTTACGCTAATCATGCGCCTATAATGAAATCGGCGGGCCTTAACGTCGCCTATTATCCGTATTTTGATGCCATATCCAAAACAGTCAATGAACCTGCTATGTTGGATACCATCGCTAAATTAGGCAAAAATGATGTCGTGCTACTGCATGGCTGTTGTCACAACCCAACTGGCGCGGATTTAAGCTATGCCGCTTGGCAAACGATAACTGATATGACAAATGTCCAAGGCTTTCTGCCTTTTATTGATATCGCTTATCAAGGTTTTGGACGTGGCATGGAAGAAGACGTGGCTGGTTTTCGTTATTTAGCAGAGAGAGTGCCTACGTACTTAGTCGCCAGTTCGTGCTCTAAAAACGTTGGCTTGTATCGCGAACGTACTGGTATCGCCGTGATTGCATCCAGCTCGCTGGCCCAGAGTGAATGCATCAAAAGTCGAATTATGGAATGCGCTCGAAGTACTTACACTATGCCACCAGATCATGGTGCCGCTATTGTTCGCACCATCTTAGAAGACGCCTCATTAACAGCGGAGTGGTTAACAGAAGTGACTCAGATGAGGGAGCGTGTTCAGAGCGTACGAACCTCTCTAGCAAGCGCGCTAAGAATCAAGACCGGCACCTACCAATTTGACTTCATTGAGCAGCATCAAGGCATGTTCTCCGTCATTGGTACCAATGACGACCAGCTAAAGCGTTTGCGAGAAGATCATGCCGTCTACCTTGTGGGAGGAGGGCGAATGAACTTAGCCGGACTGCAAGAGCGTGATGTCGAGTACCTAGCAGAATGTTTAACAAACGTCATGGCTCGATAGGTTTGCGATAAGACTGCTTTGGTTGCATTGACCAGTGAGCATAACTGCAGGTGTTTCCTGACAACCGTTTACCTAAAAGTAAGCGGTTTTTTTGTTTCCACTAGGAAATTGCGTTACCGTGAAACTGTTGGAAGAAGAGTGCAGGATGTTCTGAGTGTTGTTTGAATACTACCCAAAGAGCTAAACAAAGCAGACGAGGTAGACAAGACCACCATGCGTAAATTTGATGTCCATGTCTAAGCGTCAACGACAAGCTTGTTAAAAATGGGAGCAAGGCGAACGCCGCCCCAAGATGCTGTGCTGAAAATACTGTCATTGGCTGAAAAAGGAATCGATGTGATTGCCTAGTATGCCAAACGTTATCGATGGAGTATTTGATGAATCTATATAAGTTTCAAACGATCAATAACCTCTCGTTAGAAGGGTTAATCAAACATAGCCTGTATTTTGCCAGAACTGATCAGTTAAATGACCCAACAGAAGGTATGTTCGCTTTAGAAGGGCACAGTAAAGATTTAAAAAAATTTGGCATTCTTAGTATGACGAAAGGAGAGCCTTCTCAAATAGAAAACTCCCCTTTTATGTGGGCGCATTACGGTAATGAGTTAAAAGGTTTCTGTTTGGTTTTTAGTTTTGATAGTTTTGTTTCAAGCATAGAAAATTCCGTATTATTCAATGATGATGTGCATTATCAATCTGGTAGAACCTTGTTAGATCCATTGTCTGGCGACCAAGGGTTGGAGCCGCCACCAGGTGTTGATCATGACGTGTTACGCGACAAAAACATGTATCGAAACCTTTTTTTTCAAAAGCCGAAAGAATTTGAAAATGAGAGGGAGTATCGCTTTATAACGGAAACATCCGACTCTCTACAATATGATAAAAAGTCCTTGTCTAAAATCATCATCGGCGAGCGGATGGAGAGCTGTGATGAAACCGTCTTACTGAGTGTTCTCGGAAACTTAGGACTGTTAAACAAAGTGGAATACGCGTACGTACAAAAAGACAGCTTTAAGATCCAAATCGGAAAATTCTTCCTCTAACCCCATCAAAAATCGATAAAACGACCATGCGGAAGTTTGAGGTTTTGTGCTCCTAAAGATGTGCCTGTCTCAAAATCCTATTTTTTTGAGACAGATATATGTTTCTTTGTTATCTTTATCTCAATTACTCTTGTTTTTGAGATAGCCATGATTGCTTCACCGCCTAAAGAATTGATAAAAAACCCAACTCAGTATCTTGCTAGTCAGTCGGCAGAAATGTTTGCAGATCATATGGAGTACATGAACCCAGTAGATAGCAAAGGGCGGTACTTTCATTTTGATGAACTTAAGCACCGTCTACCCAAAAAAATAGATCCTTCAGTGGTATGGTCTCTAATGAAAGAGGCTAGAAATAAGCAGAAGCACGTCCTTTATTTTATTGGGAAAGATGAGGATTTTAGCTTCCCTAGCTTTTGCCTTACTCCAACGATTCAAAAAGCCATTAGTGAAACGGATCGCAATACCACAACTGCGGCACTTGAGTGGATGTGTAACAAGATTGGAGAGCACAAGCATTTAGATTATTTGCTAAATGACCTTATAGAAGATGAAGCGATTAGCAGTAGTCAGCTAGAAGGTGCCGCGACAACGACGAAAGTAGCAAAAGATATGCTAAAGCGGTCGAGAAAGCCCAGAAGCCTTGATGAGAAAATGATTCTCGGCAATTTCAGGATGATGAAGTTTGCGTGGGAGCATAGAAATAAAGACCTTTCCCTTGAGTTTATAGAGGAGCTTCATCAAATTGGTGTAGAGGGAATTGAAGATGAAAAGTATAAGCCGGGTGTGATTCGCACCACTGATGATGTGGTTGTAGAGAATAATGATGGCGAAGTAGTTCACACGCCGCCAAAAGCAGAACATTTGAATACTCGGCTTAATGCGCTAGTAAAGTGGGTTAATGAGGATCATCACAACGCAGAGAGTGCGGATTACATCCACCCTTTAGTAAAGGCCATTACGCTGCATTTTCGTATTGGCTATGAACACCCTTTCCATGATGGAAACGGTCGTGTCGCCAGAGCATTATTTTATTGGTACATGTTTAAAAATGAGTTTGCTGCGTTTCGTTACATTGCAATCAGCTTGCTATTAAAAGAAGCCCCTGTGCAATACGGTAAAAGCTACCTTTACACTGAAACAGATGGCATGGATCTAACTTATTTTATTGACTACCAATGTCGCATTATTATTCGAGCAATTAATAAGTTCAAAGCGTCTTATAAAGAATCAGTCGAACAAATGGAAACCTTCAATAGATGGCTTTGGGATTCAGGCTTGTATCGTAAATTGACGGACAAACAACAGACCGTTTTCCAAGTGGCAAAAAGTGAGAGAGCCGTTTCTTTTACCATCAATAATGTGAAAGATAATCTTGGTTGCTCCTACAATACAGCGGCGACAACATTAAACGGTTTGGTTGAACTAGCGCTATTTAAGAAAGAAAAAGATGGCCGTGAATGGGTGTACAAAATGATCGACCAAAAAGAACTGGTTAAATCATGGAAGGCTGTTAGCAAATGATCTAGATATTCATTCTAGAGCTAAAATTAAAAACGAAAACCGTTTAATTAGCGACAGTCGGTGCTAGTGGAAAAGGAGAGGATCGTGAGTGATATTTTAACATCTGTACATAAAACAGCCAAAGGGCTAAGCAAAGTTGGTGTGATAGACAAAACGACTATGCGTAAGTTTGATGCATTGTGCCTCATGTCTATTCATGAATTTACGCCTGAGAAAGTTCGTCAACTACGACTGGCTAACAACCTCTCTAAACCTGTTTTTGCTCAATACCTAAACGTCAGTGACAAACTCGTCAAAAAATGGGAACAAGGCGAAAGTAAGCCTAGAGGCGCCGCGCTGAAAATGCTGTCTCTTGTAGAGCAAAAAGGGATAGAAGTGATTGCCTAGCCAGTCTCTTCTCCTTGTGCCTTGTGAGGGGGAAGGTCTGAAAGAGTACATCTGAAACACCATTGTTTAAGGGCGACTACCAGACCCTTTCAACCAAGTCTACACCCCAGTTATATATTGCAATACGAATAAGGTGGCGCCCTATCTCTAGCTTTTTTCTCAATATTGTTCCACTTACATTCTGAAATGAGATATGAGATATGAGAGACCGCGTGTTATATGATGGATCAATGTTTAATTGCTCATTAAGTTTTAATGGACTAGGAATATCATGAATTTATATAAATTTGGAACTGTAAGTGTGAATTCGTTAAGTGCTTTAATCGAGTCAAGCTTGTACTTCGCTAGCTCTAAGCAATTAAATGATCCTACTGAAGGGATGTTTGATATATTTAGTACTATAAAAAAAGATGATGTTGGAATTCTTTCAATGGCAATTGGTGAAGCTAGTGAGATAGCAGAATCTCCTTTCTTTTGGGCTCATTACGGAAATGAGCTACGTGGGTTTTGTCTTGTGTTTCATAAAGAATGTCTTATAAATAGCTTGAATGCTCCATCACATAAAAAAGTTAAATATGTGCATGGAAGGTCCTTTTTTGGACCATATGAAAATCAAGGTGTTGAGAATGTTTCTGGCGCTAATTTAGAGCAAAACTATAACTGGCAAGCTCTTGCGCATTGCCTCACACAGAAGCCGTATGATTTTTGGAATGAAAGAGAATATCGTTTCCTAAAGCATTCATCTGGTCTAAAAACTTACCAGAAAGAGGATTTAGTTGGGATTCTAATAGGGGAAAAAATGGAGCAAAATGAAATGGGGATTTTACTTCATATTATTGAAAAACAAGGATTGTTAGATAAAGTAAGTTTTGCTGGTACAAATACAAATAGCTTTAGAGTTTATAAGCAAGATCATCTAAAAACGTCCTATAAAAGAGCAACTAAAAAAAACCACTTCCATTTCTGAAAGCGGTTCTCACTCTAAAACCTAAACCAATCCTATTAACTAGGAATTACGCATCAATACGTTTGTATTTGATACGTGTTGGTGTGGCTTCGTTGCCTGTGCGTTTCTTGTGGTCGATTTCGTATTCTGCGTAGTTACCTTCGAAGAATACCGCTTTTGAATCGCCTTCGTACGCAAGGATATGTGTGGCGATACGGTCAAGGAACCAACGGTCATGGGAAATAACAATCGCGGCGCCGGGGAAGGCCAGTAGTGCGTCTTCTAGTGCACGCAATGTTTCTACGTCAAGGTCGTTTGTCGGCTCATCCAGTAGCAATACGTTGCCACCTTCTTTAAGCAATTTGGCAAGGTGCAAACGGTTACGTTCACCACCAGACAAGTGCTTAACGAGTTTTTGTTGATCTGACCCTTTGAAGTTGAAGCGACCGATGTAAGCACGAGACGGAACTTTATAGTTATGCACCGTGATCATGTCTTGGCCGTCAGCGATGGATTCAAAAACGGTTTGTTCGCCGTCTAGTTCACGCATTTGATCCACGTAAGCCAGTTGTACAGTTTCACCAAGAGTGACTGTGCCTGTGTCTGGTTGTTCTAGACCGGCGATCATTTTGAACAAGGTTGATTTACCCGCGCCGTTACCGCCGACCACTCCAACGATCGCACCTTGCGGTACCACCATGTTGAAGTCTTCTAGTAGCATCTTGTGTTCGAAACTTTTGCTAACGCCTTCGATTTCGATGACTTTCGCGCCAAGGCGAAGGCCTGGTGGAATGTACAATTCGTTGGTTTCGTTACGATCTTGGAATTCTTTCGAGCTCATTTCTTCGAAGCGAGCAAGACGAGATTTCGATTTAGACTGGCGACCTTTGGCGTTTTGACGAACCCACTCAAGCTCAGATTTAATGGCTTTTTGATGAGAGGCTTGTTGCTTCGCTTCGGTTTGTAGTCGAGCGTCTTTTTGTTCCAACCAAGAAGAGTAGTTACCTTCGTATGGAATACCGTGACCACGGTCTAATTCAAGAATCCAGCCAGCGGCGTTATCTAGGAAATAACGGTCATGGGTAATCGCCACAACGGTACCGGGATAATCTTTCAAGAAGCGCTCTAACCAAGCAACGGATTCTGCATCCAAATGGTTAGTTGGTTCGTCTAGAAGAATCATGTCTGGCTTGTCTAGCAATAGACGACACAGTGCAACACGACGACGTTCACCACCAGAAAGGTGTTCTACACTGGCTTCCCAGTCAGGAAGGCGAAGGGCATCCGCCGCGACTTCTAGCGCACGTTCTAGGTTGTGACCTTCTTTGGCTTCGATCAAAGCTTCAAGCTGGCCTTGTTCTTTTGCTAGGGCGTCAAAGTCTGCATCGGGTTCTGCGTATTCTGCGTAAACTGCATCTAAGCGAGCCATTGCTTCAATAACATCAGCAAAAGCTTCTTCTACGATGCCGCGAACGTTTTTTGTTGGATCAAGATGAGGTTCTTGTTCCAAGTAGCCGATTTTGATGCCGGGCATCGGGCGAGCTTCACCATTATGCTCAGTGTCTACACCGGCCATAATACGAAGCAGGGTGGATTTACCAGAACCGTTAAGACCCAATACACCGATCTTAGCGCCCGGGAAGAATGAAAGAGAAATGTCTTTAAGAATTTCGCGTTTAGGAGGTACGACTTTTCCTACGCGGTTCATGCTGTAAACAAACTGAGCCATAAGCGAGTTAATTTCCTGAAGTAGATGAGTAAATAAGTGAAAGCGCCTCGTTTTTCTTTGCCCTAATGAACCAATAAAAAGCGAGGGGCGATGACAAAACAAAGTGCCCTTAGGATAGCACAGCTGACCCTAATGAAGAATAATCAGCGCGGCTCCCATAACAACTAAACTTGCGCCTAGCCAAGCGCCACCCGAAGGTCGTTGTCGGGTGGTAATCCATAGTCCAGGTAAAATTAATACAGGAACCGTGGCCGATAATGTGGTTACTAGGCCCACGTCGGCGTGGCCAATTCCCCAGACCAAAACGCTCATGCCAATCACCATACCGACCACCGCAATGGTGGCTAATCCCATAAAATCTTTGCTGGTGAGGTTCTGAAAAGGCGTGGCGCTTACGGGTAAGTGATGACGGTAATAGAGCCCATAAGCAAGAATAAGGGCGATAGCAGCGGTGGACACTCGTAATGCCGATACGGCGATGGGGTCTGCGCCATCAAGCAGCGCGGGTTTACTTAGCAAGGCGCCACTGGCTTGGCCTAAAGCACCGCCTAATGCCATCAGGATACCGACACTTAAACGGCCTTTGGTTTGTTCCCAGTCGTGAGTTTGTTGGCGTTTGCCAAAAAGGATCGCAATGACCACACCAATGAGCACTAACGCGCAGGCGAACAGTTGCCATAAGGTGAGTGATTCGTTTAAAAACAACCAACTCAATAGGATGGCGATAGGCGCATTGGTGGCGAAAAGAATACCCGCTCGTCTAGGACCAAGACGATGCACAGCACTGAATAAACACGTATCGCCTAGGAAAATACCTAATATGCCAGACAGCATTATGGAGTTTTTATGTGCCCATAAAGAGGGATCAAAACGGTGTGTTATGACGCTGATGAAGAGCAAAATAGCACTGGCGGTTACGATTCGAAAAGTATTAAAACGCATGGTTCCAAAACGTTGAATTAGTTTAGGTGCCAGCAAGCTAGATATTGTCCAGCACAGCGCTGCCACGAGCCCTGATAATTCTGCGAAAGGCATTTTATATCCTTATATATTCATCTTATTCGGTCTTTTTTTGACCGTTTTTGTTGTTTTAGTCGCGTTTTTTACATTGTACAAAGGTCTTGGTTTATAAATCTATTGATTCTTAATAAAGAGTTAAGACAGGTAAATGACTTAGCCTCATGCCCTGTGATCTAAATCATTTTATGGTGCGTTGGTCGGGTACCACTTGGTAGCTATATTTAGATGAGATTGGTATTATTATTGATAGAAAATAGAGTCGTTTAATTGGCTTTTATTACCCTTTTTACCGTCATTCTGGAAATGCCATGCGATGTCCATTTTGCGGAACGCAAGATACCAAAGTTGTTGATTCCCGCCTCGTCTCTGAAGGTTCTCAAGTGCGCCGTCGTCGTGCTTGTAGCCATTGTCAGGAGCGCTTCACTACATTCGAAGTGGCTGAACTGCAAATGCCTAAGCTGATTAAAAGCGACGGCAGTCGAGAATTGTTCGACGAAGAAAAACTGCGCAGTGGTATTTTAAAAGCCATTGAAAAACGCCCAGTCAGTATAGAGGCAGTTGAAACCGCAATTACTCGCATCATGGAACGAATGCAAGCCACAGGCGAACGCGAGTTACCGTCCCGCTGGACTGGCGAAGCAGTGATGGAAGAATTGCAGCGCCTTGACCAAGTTGCCTATGTTCGATTTGCTTCCGTGTACCGAAGCTTTAAAGACATTAGTGAATTCCGCGATGCTATTGATCATCTAGAAAGCAATAAAGATGACGATGCACCATTGCCCGTTTTGAACGAAGAGAATAAATCATGACTTATAATCACGAACACTGGATGGCAAAAGCGCTACAACAGGCTCGAAAAGGTTTGTACTCAACGCACCCAAATCCAAGAGTGGGTTGCGTTATCGTTAAAGAAGATGAGCTGATCGGTGAGGGTTACCACGTTCGTACTGGGGAAGGTCATGCCGAAGTGAATGCCCTAGCGAACGCCACACAAGATGTGACCGGAGCGACGGCGTATGTGACATTAGAGCCATGTAGCCATCATGGGAAAACACCCCCTTGTGCTGATGGTCTCATTAAAGCGGGTATCGCGCGTGTTGTATTTGGCACACAAGATCCAAACCCTGAAGTAGCGGGTAAAGGGCTTAAAAAATTAAAAAAAGCGGGCATCGAGGTCATCGGGCCGGTATTGGAAGCAGACTGCATATCGTTAAATCATGGCTTTATTAAGCGTATGCGAGAAGGCTTGCCTTTTGTGCGTGTAAAAATGGCGATGAGTGTTGATGGTCGCACCGCCATGGAATCTGGCGAAAGTCAGTGGATTACAGGTGCTGCAGCGCGCCAAGATGTGCAGCGCTTACGAGCGCAGAGCGATGCCATTGTAACGGGTATTGGCTCGGTATTAGCTGATAACCCAAGTATGACAGTGCGCATTGATCATTTAGATCAACCAACAGAAGCCAAAAATGTTCGTCAACCACTTCGTGTAGTGATGGATACGGCGCTGTCTATTCTTCCAGACGCTAAAATTCTTTACCCAAGCCATCAAGCTTGTGTGTTTGTCGTGGAAGAAGAAGTGGAGTCTGAGCATCTTGATGTGCTGCAAGAAAAAGGCGTAGATATTCGTTTTGCACCTCGTGGCGAAGATGGTCGTTTGGATTTATTGAATGCCATGGAACAATTGGCCGATGCTGGGATTAATGAAGTGTTGGTTGAGGCTGGAGCCGAATTAGCCGGTGGTTTTATACAAGCAGGCTTGGTCGATGAAATTGTCGTTTACATGGCCCCAAAACTGCTTGGTTCGACTGCTCGACCCATGTTTCAGCTGCCGTTGGATCAAATGGGCGAAGCGCTGGATTTAGAGTTAACGTCCGTGCGTCAAGTGGGTCAAGACCTTCGCTTAGTTTATGTTCCTAAATATTTAGATCATTATGAAGACGACGCATAGAAACAGATTTCTAATACGATGAAAAAGATAAAGTACGACGCGTAGTATTCACAATGAGCTTGTCCTGACACTTGTCCTTATATAACAAGAAGTGAGATTAAGATGGCGTTAAACAGTGTAGATGAAATTTTAGGTGATTTCCGTCAAGGTAAAATGGTTATTTTGATGGACGATGAAGATCGTGAAAATGAAGGCGATTTAATCGTTGCAGCAGAATGCATTACTCCAGAAATCATTAACTTTATGGCGGTTAACGCGCGTGGGCTAATTTGCCTGACGTTAACGCCACAGCGTTGTAAACAGCTGAATTTGCCTTTGATGGTCAATGATAATGGTACGGTTTATGCGACCAACTTCACGCTATCGATTGAAGCGGCAGAAGGCGTAACGACGGGGATCTCAGCCGCAGATCGTGCGTTAACCGTGAAGCGTGCAGTGATGGCGAATGCGAAACCATCAGACATTGTTCAGCCCGGTCATGTATTCCCTTTGATGGCGCGTGCTGGTGGTGTATTAAGTCGTGCAGGGCATACTGAAGCAGGTTGTGATTTGGCTCGTATGGCCGGTTATGAAGGCGCTTCTGTCATCGTTGAAATCATCAATGATGATGGAACAATGGCACGTCGACCAGATTTAGAAAAGTTTGCCGAGAAACACGGCATAAAAATTGGTACAATCGCCGACCTGATACATTATCGTACGCTGAATGAAACCACAGTGGTTCGTGAAAACGAACGTACTGTGCAAACAGAGGCGGGCGAATTCAATCTGATTACCTATCGTGATACCGTTCAGGGCTTATCTCACCTTGCTTTTGTAAAAGGCGAAATTAGTGATGATGAACCGAGTTTGGTTCGCGTTCATGTGGCCGATCCTGCGCGTGATTTTGCAGGGATTCTTAGTGAGTCAGACGAGCCTCGTTGGTCGATGAGTAAGTCACTTGAATACATAGGTAAAGCAGGGAAAGGTGTGGTTGTGTTGATCGACAGCCCAGATAAAACCAATGATTTAGCGAGCAGTTTTGAAGCGTCGCTGTGTCCACCTGCTGGAAAAGGGTCAGATAAAAGTGGTTCTGGCACGTATTTGACAGTGGGTACTGGATCACAAATTTTGCGAGACCTTGGTATTCGTAAAATGCGTTTATTAAGTTCACCGAAGAAATTTTCGGTGACGGGCTTCGATTTAGAAGCGGTTGAATTTATTCCTTATCCGGGTGTTGATACAGCAGCCGTGACACAAGATTAAGAGAGATGATAATGAACGATATTACTACCTACGAAGGTCACTTCGCAGCACCAGGTGCGAAATTCGCTCTTGTTGTTGGTCGCTTTAACAGCTACATCGTTGAAAGTTTATTAGAAGGTGCGGTGGACACATTAGTGCGCCATGGTATTCGCAAGGAAGATTTGACCATTGTTCGTGCACCTGGTGCATTCGAAATTCCAGTGGTCGTAAAAAAAGTGGCTGACCAAGGAAAGCACGATGCCATTATCGCGTTAGGCGCGGTCATTCGTGGTGGTACGCCACATTTTGAATATGTTGCTGGTGAGTGTGTGAAAGGCCTTGGCCAATTAGCGCTACAATATGGTATTCCGGTATCTTTCGGCGTGTTGACCGTAGATACCATTGAACAGGCGATTGAGCGTGCAGGTACAAAAGCGGGCAATAAAGGGTCAGAAGCAGCATTGTCTGCCCTAGAAACCGTGGCTGTCCTACGTAGTCTGGATAACTGAGGCAAAAAATGAGCGAAGTGGAAACAACAAACGACCAAAATCCGGCACCGAAGAAACGTAAGGTAAAAAAACCTTCACGTTCTCAAATGCGCAGTGCTTCTCGTCGTTTGGCACTACAGGCGATTTACCAATGGCAGATGAATCATTCACCTGTCAGTGAAATCGAAACACAATTCACCCTAGACCAAGACATGAGCGAATGTGATAAGGCCTATTTCCGTGAATTGTTGCAAGGCGTTACTAGTCGTGCAAAAAAATTAGACGATTTATTCGAAGAGCTTTTGGATCGTTCGTTGAGCGAATTAGACTCGATCGAACTTGCCGTTATGCGTATCGGTGCGTATGAATTGTCTGAGCGTTTGGATGTTCCATATCGTGTTGTTATCAACGAAGGTGTTGAGCTTGCGAAAGGATTCGGTGCATCAGAAAGCCATAAATACGTTAATGGTATTCTTGATAAATTAGCACAACGCGTTCGTCGTGAAGAAATCGCGGCTCGTCGAAACAGCTAAAACATTGTCTTTTCGGCGATGTGAGTCAATGAGATAACGCCATTGTGAAATGGCAAATAGCCCCAGTAGGATGACTGAAAAGTGATCATGCAGGGGCTTTTTTATGGCTAATATACAATTATTACCTCTTTGTATTTTGCAGTACTATAGAGCGACTTAATTAACGATAGATAGCAATGACCATTCCGATTAAAAATGTCACCGTTCCAGAAGTTTCGTGCTCCAATTGTGAGGCGTGCTGTTGTCGCTTAGAGGTCATGATTATTACTGATACAGGCGTGCCAGAGAAGCATATTTCTGTGGATGAATGGGGGGCAGAAACCATGCTGCGTTTAGACGATGGCTGGTGTTCCGCGGTCGACCGTGACACCTTGATGTGTACTATTTATGAAAATCGCCCGTGGATTTGTCGAGAGTTCGAAATGGGCTCCTATGAATGCCTTGACGAAAGAGCTGAAATCTTAGGGCGCTAAGCCGCGATGCCGTGTCTGACATTGTTTGGCCAATGGGGTATTCTCTTTAGCCATGAATAACAGCCACTGTAGGGTCTCATTGTCAGGCTTTCTAGTACGATAGTCAGATTTTCTAGTGCTATGGTCGGGCGTTAAACGGTATCAGAAAAAGGGTATTCTGTTGAAAGAATTTGAGTTAATACAAAATATTTTCCAAGCCTCAATGATGGCGGATACGCATGGGCGTAACGATATATTATTGGGTATTGGGGACGATTGCGCGCAAGTCGTGGTGCCTTCTGGTCAAAGCTTGGTTTTTTCGATGGATACCTTAGTAGAAGGGCGGCACTTTCCAGTAGACGCAGACCCTGTAGATATTGGCTACCGAGCCGTTGCCACTTGTGTGAGTGATTTGGCGGCAATGGGTGCGAAACCCGCTTTTTTCACACTCGCTCTCACGATTCCAGAATCTGATCCGCAATGGCTTGCCGGTTTAGCGCAAGGCATGGCTGAGCTTGCAGAACCCATTGGATTGATTTTAGTTGGTGGTGACACAACAAAAGGGCCATTAACCATTACCTTACAAGTGCATGGCTATGTGGAAGCGGATCAAGTACCACTGCGTTCTCATGCTAACGTCGGTGACGATATTTACGTGACTGGTCTGTTGGGTGATGCCAGCGCTGCGGTGCCGATTGTCACGGGAGAGGTTCAAGTAACCAGCGAGCGTTTTGACTATTTTTATGATCGATTTTGGCGCCCCCAACCGCGTTTAATTGCCGGTATGGCTTTAAAACGAGTCGTGCATGCGATGATGGATATTTCTGATGGACTGGCGCAAGATCTTCAGCACATACTAAAGGCGTCCGGTGTCGGGGCAAAATTAGAGGTTCATGCACTGCCTATTTCTAATGAGTTGTGCCAATGGCAACCAGAGCTGGCAACAGTGCTTGCGTTAACCGGTGGTGATGATTATGAACTTTGCTTTACCGCGTCGCCAGAGATGGCCGAAGAGATTTCGTTAATTACCCAGACATTGCATTTGCCTTGCACTAAAATAGGGACCATCGTGGAATCTGGTTTTGAAATTGATGGTTATCATAGTGAGCTAGAAGGCTGGCAACATTTTTAATGAGCAAATGACGATGGTTATTTACTCTAATTTTAGATTTTAATAGACACGGAAAATATTCATGGCACATCCTGTACCTCGTTCCATTTGGCGAAATCCAATACATTTTTTAGCATTCGGCTTAGGTTCGGGCGCAGCACCAAAAGCACCAGGTACGTTTGGTACGCTGGCGGCGGTTATACCTTTCTATTTTATTCTTCAGCATTTAACGAATCAGCAATATTTACTGATGCTGATTATTACCTCGATCGTGGGTATTTATCTTTGTCATAAAACGGCCAAAGATTTAGGCGTTCATGATCACTCTGGGATTGTCTGGGATGAGTTTGTCGGTTACTGGATTACCATGTGGCTAGCGCCAGCAGGCTGGTTTTACATAGTGCTGGGTTTTGTGTTGTTTCGCTTGTTTGATATCTTGAAGCCTTGGCCCATTTCTTGGTTGGATAAAAATGTCGGTGGCGGCTTTGGTATCATGGTAGACGATATTCTAGCGGGTGTGATGTCGTTTGTTGTGCTACAAGCCTTGGTTCATTTCGTTTTTTAGCGCCTAGAGACCTGTTATTTCTTTGTGATGGTCAGATAAGAAAGCCACCATACGAGATGTATGGTGGCTTTTTAGTATTGTCATTTATGTTTGTTGATCGGTTAACGATAAACCATGCCACCATCGATCAATGGTGCTTGCCCTGTCATATAATCAGAGTCTGGGCCAGCAAGATAGGATACAAAATTTGCGACATCTTCTGGTGTTTGCGCACGACCAAGCGCGATACCTTCTACATATTTTTTGTAGGTTTCACCTTCCGCTGCTCCGGTGATTTCAGAAAAGCGTTTATCAATCTCAACCCACATGTCTGTTCCAACTACGCCAGGGCAATAAGCGTTTACTGTGATACCTTGGCTTGCGTACTCTTGCGCCGCAGCTTGAGTTAGAGCGCGAACTGCAAATTTGGTAGACGAGTAAACACCCAGCAGAGCAAATCCATTATGACCTGCAATGGAAGATGCGTTGATAATTTTGCCTTTTTGCTTGCGAGCAATAAATTTTTTCGCGGCGGCTTGAATTCCCCAAAGCGTACCGCCGACGTTTATTTTTTGGATTTTATCGAGCTCTTCTGGTGTAACATCCGAAATCGCTTGTACTTGCGCGATACCCGCGTTATTCACCATAATATCAAAACCACCTAATACTTTTTCAGCGTGGTCGATCGCGGCATAGACTTGTTTTTGATCGCTAACATCGGCTTTAAAAATGGCTGTTTTTCGTCCTAAGCCTTCTATTTTACGAGCGACAGCAAGTATTTTTTCTTCGTTTAAATCAACTAGAGCAATATCAGCCCCTTCTTTTGCTAAACGTAACGCAATAGCTCGACCAATACCTTGTCCAGCACCAGTTACCAGTGCGACTTTACCTTGTAATGACATAATCCTACCCCTTGTTGTTGTGGATGAAACAATACAATTGAGTGGCAGAAAATCGTTTTTATGTCACTCGCGCGACATTAGTTTACTGCTAGTAACAACGAGCCTAGTAGACATAGATCAAGAAGTGACCTGATAAAAAGAACGAAGAAAATGACGTTGATGATTACTTTTGTATAAAGAGAACCCTCTTTTATTTTGAGCCTAAAAAATGAGAGGGTTAGTAGTTCTAGAGGCTTATTTCCAGCCACCTTGATCCATCAGCTCTACCGCCAACCTATTGTTTTCACCTAAGGCGCTCAGAGATAGGGTGTCAGCTTTAAATGTGCCAAATACTTGTAAATTTCTCGGTGCAGGAATACCGACTTTAACAGGGTATTCATTATTAACGTCTGCATACCATTTTTGACTGTCTTCACTCGTTAAAAATTGCATTAAACGTCGTGCATTCCGAGTGTTTTTAGCCGAATTAGTCATCCCAATACCACTAACGTTTACGTGAGCACCACGCTCGTCAACACCTTGGTTTGGCCAAAATAAAGCGAGGCTTTGGTAAGTCTTTTGATCTGTTTTATTGTTGCTTTGTCCCATGCGTCCAAAATAGTAAGTGTTCGCAATAGTCAGGTCACAAACACCAGCCGCCACGGCATGAAGTAAGTCAGTATCACCGCCAAATGGTGGTCTAGCAAGGTTGTCCACAAAGCCTTTTATCCAGTTCAGTGTGTTTTCTTTTCCTTGCGTTGCAATCATCGAGGCAACTAATGATTGATTATAAATATTTGATGACGAACGGGTACATATCTTGCCTTTCCATTTTGGGTTGGCAAGGTCTTCATATGTTGAAAAGTCAGACTTATTAATTCGCTTCGGATTATAAAATATTACTCGTGCACGCTGAGATAAACCGTACCAATAGTTATCTTTGTCACGTAAATGAGCAGGAACTGTTTTGGTTAGATAATCTGTTTCAACGGGTTTGAGAACACCAGCTTCTTTCGCCCGAAATAATCGTCCAGCATCCACTGTTATAAAAATATCTGCAGGGCTGGCATCGCCTTCGTTTATCAGTCGATTAAGAAGCACATCCGCATTAGCGGTTATTAAATTAACATTTACTCTGTATTTTTTCGCAAAAGCATCTAACGCAGGCTTGATAAGCGCTTCTTTTCGGGCGGAATATACATTTAAATTACCGCTGGCATAGAGGTTGGTTGTCATTACAAAAGCAGTAATAAGCGCCCCATTTACTAGTGTTTTAAGCGGTATTGTTAAGTTTAATTTCATTTTCTATAAGACCCATCGAGTGTTTAGTTTTTATAACGTAATGATATTAATTATCATTACTATTCATGTCCAGTATCAAATCCATAATTTTCCATCTAATTCATTTGTAAAATAATGTAAACATTATGACGTATCAGGTTGACTAAAATTATTAAATGCTAATAATAATCAATCTCATTTATAAGAATTTAATATCACTTTAGATCGGGGATAGTTAATTGGAACATATCAATATTCGTAGTTCAGTCGAAGGCAGTCGATCAGCGTCGCTTGCTCCTATGAAAATGAGCTTAATAGCGTTGGCTATTTCAGCTTCATTTGCACCTCAAGTATTTGCCGCTGAGAAAACATTAGATACGTTATTAGTTGAAGATACTGAGGTGGCAGGAGACGACAATCCATACGCAGAGGCTGGGGCTGGGTATAAAGCAAAAAAAATGTCTGATTCGAAATATACCCGAGACATAGCGGATACACCTAAAACCATTACCGTTTTGACAAAGGAGACGATAGAAGATTCTGGTAAAACGGATCTAGAGTCTATTTTGAGCGCTCAACCAGGCATTACTTTAGGTACAGGAGAAGGTGGCAACTCCTTTGGCGATCGTTACATAATCCGTGGTTATGAAGCGAGAAGTGATGTGTATACAGATGGTTTACGTGAGCCAGGCCTTATTTCTCGAGAAACTTTTGCTTTAGAGCAGGTGGAAATTTCTAAAGGCCCCAGCTCTACTTTTGGAGGTCGTGGAACGACAGGGGGAGCGGTAAACTCAGTAACCAAGAAAGCATCTTATAACGAAGATTTTGCCATCATTGGTGGCACCATAGGTACGGATAATAAGAGGCGTTTTACACTTGATACTAACAAAGTTGTAAATGATGAATTTGCCATACGATTTAATGCGTTGCTCTCTGATGCAGATACAGATCGCGTAGAAGACGCGATAGACCAAGAGGGGTTTCTCATTTCTGCGGTTTATGAGCCAAATACTGACGTTACTATTAGCGCAGATTATTATTACTTCCGAGCGAATGACAAACAAGATGTTGGTTATTCAATGGATAGCAATACGGGAGAGGTGAGAAAGTATGACTATGTTGGACAAAATGGCTTAGATTTTGACAAAAGCGAAGCGGATATTGCAACGATCAAGGTAGAAGCTTATTTAACTGATGATTTGCGCTTAGAAAACAAAACACGAGTCGGTAAAACGCTTAACGATTACATTACTTCTGCGGTGCAAGGCACTTCATCATTTACAGCCTTTAATGGCTGGCAGGAAAATGAATATGTAGGAAACCAAACGAACTTTATTTGGGATTCTATGTTGTTTGGTAAACGAAATTCTTTTGTTGCGGGTGTTGAGTACGCTGATGAGCGTACAGACGCGAATGGTGGTCGAAATAGCACGGGAGCTTACACTGTAACGGGCTTACCTATTACGGTTGATCCATTGAATGCAGACAATTCTATATGGCAGGGATCTGTCACTAGAAATAATGAGGCTTCTAGTACAGCGAGAATTAAAACCTTGTCAGCCTACCTAATGGATACCGTCACTTTGTCTGACGATTGGGAAGTGCATGGTGGTGTTCGATATGATTATTTTGATTATGATGCATTTATTGCCGCATCGACGGATCGCGGAGGTAACGCTGTAGCTGAGAGGAATTATAAGTACAGTGATGGCTTCTTTAATGGTCACTTTGGGGCTGTATATTCTCCATGGGAGCATGGGAATGTTTACGCTACTTGGTCAACGTCTTCTAATATTAATGGCGGGGAAATAGATTCTGTTTCTGGTTGTGGCTATGGCGGTGTTTGTGTTGATTCTGATGGAAACTACAGCAATGCAGAGCCAGAAAAAACAACCAATTTAGAAGTAGGAACCAAATGGAACCTGATGGATCACAAGTTATTATTAACGGCTGCTCTGTTTCAAATTACGAAAGACAATGTGATTGAAGGAGGCAATGACTCCTATCAGTCTGGCGGTTCTCTGAATACGGGTAAAAATCGAGTACGAGGTATTGAGCTTGGCTTATCTGGTAATGTAACGCCTAAGTTGAGTGCGCAAGCAGGGCTTGCAATAATGAAGTCTAAAACATTAAAGTCTTACGACGATACTAATGTTGGTAAGCCAAAAGCCAATTTTGCTGATAGAAGCGCTAACCTCCAAATGAAGTACCATTTCACGCCAAAATTTGGTCTTGGCGCAGTAGCAACCTACTCTAGTGAAATCTTAGGTGGACAACCTGATGCAGGGACATCTGCAGACACTAACATACGAGCTCCTTCTTATGTTGTGTACGATGCTTTTGCCACTTATCAGGTTAATAAAGATTTTGACCTTCAAATGAATGTGCAAAATATTACGGATAAAGAATACTACACAGCAATCTATCGCGGCGGTAATTTTGTTTACTTAGGCGCTGGGCGTTCTGCCAGTATTACGGCCAAATATAAATTTTAATTTATGGCTACTGAGTTGAGCCATTAAAGTCAAAGGCAGTTGCTAACCCCAATTGCCTTTGGCTTATTTTTATAGAGAGAAATTATGTTGATCACTATTCCGAATGTACTGTCTGAGCATGAGTTAAAACAGTATCGACAACATTTGGCGGCTGCAGATTGGCAGGAAGGATCAAAGAGTGCTGGTGAGCAGGCTTTTAAAGTAAAGAAAAATAAACAATTACCCTCTAATGATCCACTGACACGCCAATTGGGCGATCATATTTTGCAAGTGTTGGCGAATAGTCCGCAATTCGTTTCTGCAGCGCTACCGCGTAAAATATACCCACCGTTGTTTAATGCTTATCAGAATGGTGGGCACTATGGATGGCATGTTGATAATGCGATTCGTATTGTGCCGGATACCCCCTTTCGACTTCGTACTGACCTATCAGCTACCTTGTTTCTTAACAATCCTAGTGAGTACGAAGGGGGGGAGTTGTGTGTGCAAGACACCTATGGAGAGCATAAAGTTAAGCTCAAAGCAGGAGATATGATTTTGTACCCATCAACCAGCTTACATCAAGTTTTGCCCGTTACTAAGGGGCAGCGTCTCGCCAGTTTTTTCTGGATTGAAAGCATGGTTCGTGATCATGAACAGCGTGAGATACTTTACGATTTAGATCAATCCATTCAAACGTTAGGGACTGAGCAAGGCTTGGATAATCCACAAGTCATCAAGTTAAGTGCCTTATATCATCGTCTTGTTCGACTGCATGTAGATACATAATTTATGAGTTCTTCTAATTCTATTAATGAGGCGCTATGCCTTGCAGATTATGAACGTCTTGCCAAAAATGTTCTCCCTCATGCTATTTATGAATATGTGTATGGCGGCGGTGCTGATGAAATATCACTCAGAGAAAATAGGGCGTCTTTGGACAAAATAAAAATATTCCCGCGTGTGTTAAAAGATGTCACCCGTGGTTCGACAGCCACGACTATTTTTGGAGAGCAGTGGCGTACGCCCATTATGTTAGCGCCAGTAGCATTTCAAAGAATGGCGCATGAGGAGGGGGAAATCGCCACCGCACGAGCGGCCAGTGCGCTTGATGTGGGTATGATGGTAAGTACTTTAAGTAGCCAGCCATTGGAAGAAATAAGCTCATATCTAACCACACCAAAGTGGTTTCAGCTGTATTGGCAACTAGACCGTAATTTTAATTTAGACTTAGTGAAACGAGCAGAGTTGGCTGGGTTTACAGCGTTGACCGTGACGGTTGATTCAGCGATTCATGGTATTCGTAACCGGGCTCAGCGTGCAAAATTTCAATTACCTGATCATGTTTCTGCTGTTAATTTAATACACCGTCCACCCTTGCCTACGAAAGAGTTTATGCCTGATGAAAGTATTGTATTTCAGGGCATGATGAGCGAAGCGCCTACTTGGGAAGATATTGAATGGTTGATAGCGCAAACTAGCCTGCCTGTTGTTATCAAAGGAATTTTACATCCAGATGATGCTCTAAAAGCTCAGAAAATAGGTGCTAAAGGGGTTGTTGTATCTAACCATGGTGGTAGAACACTAGATTGTGTGCCGAGTCCTATAGAGGTATTGCCAAGAATACGGCAGAAGGTTGGCAAGGATTTTGTGGTTTTAATGGATGGCAGTATTCAGCGGGGAACGGATGTTTTTAAAGCGATTGCTCTTGGCGCGAACGCTGTATTGTTAGGTCGGGCGCAATTTTATGCCTTAGCTGTTGCGGGTGCGCCAGGTGTTGCTCATATGTTACGTATTTTACGCGAAGAATTTGAAGTAGCGATGGCATTGTCAGGTACTGAGAAGCTGGATGATATCAATCCAGAATTATTGTATTAATAATGTTAATTGTTGAATTTATAAGTACTCCTAATTAGAGAGAGTGGCAGCACGGCTAGGGTGCTAGCTGCCTTCTTATTCGTAAACCATCTTGGCAAAAATAGAGTGTTTGTGTGCATGTATGCAATAGCAGCAAAAGACGTTTTATCGTACTTTCTGGGAGACTGGGAAGTGCAGAGAGTAATTTCGGGCTTTGGCAATATCAACGGAAAAGCCAGTTTTCAGCGTCATACCGATAATGAGCAATGGCTAGATTTTCAAGAAGCCATGGTCTTGCCGAATTCAGAACATAAAAAGCCCAATGCGTTTAGACGCTACACCTATCGGATGACGGACGCAGGGTTTGATATTTACTTTTCTGATGGCGCCACGAAAGGCGAGTTGTTCTTGAGTTTTGCGTTTACTCAAGCCAGTACCCTGACCTCTCACCACTTGTGTATCAAAGATCATTACGACGCCAAGTTTGAATTTTTGTCAGACGATAAATTTGAACTGAGCTTTTCGGTGGTGGGTCCGAACAAGGATTACTCGATTCAAACACGCTTCTCCAAGCTTACATAATGTATTCGAGTGATAGCGCGTCTTTAGTCAATGATGATCATTGCGTCTAAGGTGAGCTTCAAACCCTCGAATCATAAGAGATAGGGAAAGCGTTAGTACCAAATACATAAACGCCACGACGTTATAGGTTTCGAAAAACTGAAAAGTCGATGAGCTGAATATCTTGCCAAGCTGAGTGATGTCTTGCACACCGAGCACGGAGACCAATGCCGAGTCTTTGATCATGGCGATAAAGTCATTGCCCAATGGTGGGAGGATTTTACGGATGGCTTGTGGAAACGTAATGAAGCGAAAGCGATGCCAGTTCGACAAACCTAATGCCTTTGCTGCTTCAATTTGTCCTTTACCTACTTCTTGAATGCCCGCCCGAAAGACTTCCGCAATAAATGCACTGTAGCTAATAGAGAGCGCAAAAATAGCACGCCATAGCATGTTGAAGTCGCGCGTTTGGGCTTTATCTAATAATCCAGATTCAATGGGGATTTGTAATACCCAGTTATAGAATTTAACCAGCTCTGGCGCGCCGACAAAAGCAATGTAAAAGAGTAAAACAAGCACCGGCACGCCGCGAACAATCTCCACATAGAAGCGGCTAAGTTCCCGTGCAATGCGAAAGCGAGAAAATCCAGATAAAGCAACTAATAACCCCATCACGCTGGCTAGGAAAAAAGCGCTCAATGTCACGCCTAGCGTGGTTAACAGTCCTTTGCTTAAGGCCCCAGCAATGCGTTGGTAGCTTTGGTCTGAAATCATATGCCAGATGAGCATTAATGAAATGATAATGGTTGCGACAAGCCACCATGGGGTACGGTCTAAGGTCTTTTTAAAGGGCATAATTATCAAATAGCTAGACCGCTCTATCGCGGTTGAATGAATCGAAATTAGCCATCACACTACATCGAGTGTGATGGTTCAGAAGGCTTACTTTGTTTGGTTGTAGTCAAAAAACCATTTTTTGTTTAGCGCTTCCATGGTGCCATCGGCTTTCATGCTTTTGATTGCCGCATTAACCGGTTTCAGAAGATCAGATCCAGGGGTTAGGATAAAGCCAAAATCTTCGGAGCCAAGCGGGCCGCCGACAATTTTAAATTTGCCAGGATTCGCGCCCATGTAGCCGCGAGCGGAAGTTGAATCCATGAGTACACAATCTACGTCACCAGATTTCAATGCTTGTACCGAGGTGCCAAATGTATCGAGTAAGGTAATACGAGGGTTGTTTTCATTTCCGTCTAACACATCATAGACCGCCACATAAAAATTGGTGGTACCAGCTTGAGCGCCAAAACGAAGGTTTTTATTCGCCGCGAAAGACTTAGCATCATCAAAGCGAGTTTCATCTGCTCGCACTAACATGAATTGCTGGGATGTCATATAAGGATCAGAAAACTGGATTTGTTTGGCGCGTTCAGCATTAATAGTGATGCCATCCATACCAATATCATATTGTCCCTGTTTTACTGCTTGGATCATGGTATCCCAGCTGCTTAATTGCCAATCAACTTTGGCATTTAAACGGCGGGCAATTTCGTTCATCGCATCGTATTCCCAGCCGATGCCTTTTCCTGTTGCCGGATCTGCAAAGTTAAGCGGTGTGTAAGCATTTTCGGTTACCGCGACAATAGTTCGACCTTTTAAATTAGGTAAATTGTCTGCTTGGCTTAGTCCACTGAAAGAAACAGCGAGGGTAAGAGCAAGACATGAAATGAGGGATTTCATGAATAGTGATCCTTCGAAGGCAAATGGTTAAGGGATGATTGCTTAGGATTATACACAGGTCAAGAATGGCCGACTACGTCATCCTAAAGGGAGTTAATCGATGATTGTTATATTGTTCGCTAAAATTAGGATTAAATGGGCGTGAAGTGGCAAGTTTTTGGCCAAAAGCGTATATTCGCTTCTTTATTAGAGTTCCTAAAGTCACGATGCCAATCGGCTAGATCGTGTCATTTTTCTGAGAATATAAGGGTGCTATGACGCGCGAATTGGATCAAAAACAGTCTTTTCAGACGCATTGCTTAGCCCAGATGGGAGTAACGGTTTGGTTGTCGGCTTCTGATGAGGTTACAGGGACGGTTTTTTATCCTGCGCAACCTTGGGCAATGGATCAATCCTTTGAGCCTATTACTGAATCTATACCTAGTGCGGTGACGCCTTCTAAAGGCTTTGGCTCTGCAATGCCAGAACCTGTGGCTAAAATTGCTCCAGAAGAAAAAGAGCAATCGGTGGCGTATTTGCGCGAGCAGCTAAATGCAGGCCCTGAAATTGTCGTTGAAGATCTACAACCGATTGAAGAGTTAGCGGTTGATATAGAAGTGCCTATTGAAGCCGTGTCTTCGACGACAGCGATTACACGAATTGAGCTAAGAGGGTATGTGTTTGCGAATCAACTACTGATCTTAAGCGAAGTGCCTACGGTATTTACGCAACAAGAAGAGATTGATCGTTTAGCGTTAAAAATGGCTCAGGCGTTGTTAAAAACACCTATCGAGGAATGGGACAGTCGTGGCTTATCTTGGCCTGGTGCGTTGAGGAATCCTTATTTTTTAGTGCGACAAGACTGGTTATTGGGCGCATTAGAGAGTTTTGTATTGGGCTTCACCCAATTTTTTCGTGGTGAGCCAAAAGTAGTGTTGGCGGGTGACAATATTGCGACCTTATATGATGAGTTGTCTGCGGACTGCGCCATAAAGGCATTCCCCGTCGCGCGCATTGTGAGTTTGCCTGAACTCTACCGTATCCCCGAGTTACGCAAAGACGCTTGGCAGATTATGCAGAGTGCCTTGTTTCAAAACAGCTAGTTCTATTTTTAGCTAGCTTTCTAATTTTGACTAAAAGAAATTTGTTATGACCTCATTTATAGTGCGTCCTGCAACCTTAGCGGATGCGGCAGCGCTTATCCTGCTGGATCAAGAGTCGAATCCTCATCCTTGGAGTGCGACGCTGGTCGAAGAGGCGCTCGTCTCGCGTGTTAATTGGGTCGTCGAAGCGACTTTAAAAGAGCGCGCAGCCGACGCGCAACACAATGAGACAACACTGGTTGGCTGGTTAACAGCGTCTTTATTGTTCGAACAATCAGAGTTAGAACTGATTGTGGTGGATCAAACTCAGCGTCGCCAAGGCTTGGCTAAACAGTTATTGTCTGCTTGGATCGAACAAACGGCCGCCCAAGGGGTGATAGAGTATCTCTTAGAGGTGCGTGAATCGAATATAGGCGCGATACGGCTTTATCAATCATTAGATTTTGACGAAGTAGGGCGCCGTAAAAATTACTATACAACGGAGCAAGGGCGAGAAGCCGCGTGTTTGTTCACATTAAATGTCTGCGTGTAATGCTTATTTGTCACCTCTGCCATGCTATCTAGTCTAGAACGATGTGTGTTGTTGGTGAGTTTTTATAAAATAGAAAGCACGAATTGAAAGAAGGAATCAAACCATGAGTAATGTATTAGTCCCTATTGCAAACGGCAGTGAAGATATTGAAGCAATCACTATTATCGATGTGTTGCGCCGTGGTGGTGTTAATGTCACGGTAGCCAGCGTACATGATTCTAAGAATATTACGGCCGCCAATGGCTGTAAAATTGAAGCGGATGTGTTGTTGCCAGAGGTGGTCGGCATTCAATACGATGCCATTGTTTTACCTGGTGGCATGCCTGGCGCTGAGCATTTACGTGACTGTGAATTATTGATCGATATATTGGAAAAGCACGACATTCAAGATGCGTTGCTTTGTGCGATTTGTGCGGCACCTGCGTTAGTTTTTGGTACGCATGGTTTTGTTGCGGATAAACAGGCTACTTGTTACCCAGGATTTGAAAAAGGCCTAATCGGTGCAGAATATATCTCGGATCAGCCAGTCGTGATGGACGATAACATTATTACTGGACAAGGCCCTGCTGCTGCGATGACCTTCTCTTTAGCTGTGTTAGGAAATCTAAAAGGCTATGAAGTTGCTCAAGAAGTAGCCGATGGACTCTTGTGCTAATAGATAGTGGCCGATTATCTATTCTTGACCATAAAGTCAATTGAATTTTGAAATAAACTCAGAGTTTTTGTTAATTTACGTGGCTTTGCGGTGGACGCTAAGGGCGTATAAGAGTAAAATTGGGCAGATTTTTTGAACGCGAGATCCCTTGATTATTGATCAATGGATGAACGGCAAAAACGCAATTTCTTAAAAGCGAGATGAGCCGATGGTTCTCTCGCTTTTTTGCAACCTGATAGGCTCTAAACGGGAGGTTCCTTTGGCAACATCAGCGATTCTTGCTCTAGAAGACGGCACTGTATTTAAAGGGGTGTCGATCGGAGCAGATGGCTCCTCAACAGCCGAAGTGGTATTCAACACTTCGATGACTGGTTATCAAGAAATTCTTACAGATCCTTCCTATGCTCGACAAATGGTCACTTTGACCTATCCCCATATTGGGAATACTGGCGTTAACTCTGAAGATGAAGAATCAAATAACGTTTGGTGTGAAGGCTTGATCATTCGTGATCTTCCTTTGATGGCAAGCAGCTGGCGCTCACAAGAGTCTTTAGACTCTTATTTAAAGCGAAAAGGCGTTGTTGGCATTGCAGATATTGATACGCGTAAGTTAACACGTATTCTGCGAGAAAAAGGCGCGCTATCTGGCTGTATCATGGCTGGCGAAAATCTAGACGAAAACGCTGCGATTGCTGCGGCAAAAGCATTTCCTGGCCTTAAGGGTATGGATTTAGCGAAAGAAGTGTCTGCTAAAGAGACTTACCAGTGGACGGAGTCTACTTGGGATCTAGTAAAAGGCCATACAACCCCTGAATCATTCGATTTCCACGTGGTTGCCTATGACTTTGGTGTGAAGCAGAACATCTTGCGTATGTTGGTTGAGCGCGGTTGCCGTCTAACGGTTGTGCCAGCACAAACGCCAGCAAGTGATGTGCTCGCTTTGAATCCAGATGGTATTTTCCTTTCTAATGGCCCTGGTGACCCAGAGCCATGTGATTACGCGATTCAAGCAATCAAAGAGATTCTAGAAACAGAGATTCCTGTTTTCGGTATCTGTCTTGGTCATCAGTTATTGGCGTTGGCCTCTGGCGCGCAAACGAAGAAAATGAAATTTGGTCACCACGGCGCTAACCATCCAGTACAAGCCATTGAAAAAGGCACTGTGATGATTACCAGCCAGAACCATGGTTTCGCGGTAGACGAAGACACATTGCCTGCCAATCTTAAGATGACGCACAAATCCTTGTTCGATGGTTCTTTGCAGGGACTTTCCCGTACTGATAAGAGCGCGTTCAGCTTCCAAGGTCACCCGGAAGCGAGCCCAGGGCCGCATGACGTTGCGCCACTGTTTGATCAGTTTATCGAAAACATCAAAGCCAACAAAGCCTGAGCAGGAACGAAACACTATGCCAAAGCGTACTGATATTAAAAGCGTCTTAATTCTAGGTGCAGGTCCTATCGTTATCGGTCAGGCCTGTGAATTTGACTACTCGGGTGCCCAAGCGTGTAAAGCGCTTCGTGAAGAAGGCATTCGCGTTATCCTTGTGAACTCAAATCCAGCAACCATCATGACTGACCCTGTGATGGCGGACTCAACATACATTGAGCCGGTTGAGTGGGAAACGGTTGAAAAAATCATCGAGAAAGAGCGTCCAGATGCTGTGCTACCAACCATGGGTGGCCAAACAGCACTGAACTGTGCGTTGGATCTTGAACGTCACGGTGTATTAGCTAAATACAATGTTGAAATGATTGGTGCGACGGCAGACGCCATCGACAAAGCGGAAGACCGTAATCGTTTCGACCAAGCAATGAAGGCAATTGGTCTTGAGTGTCCTCGTGCCGGCATCGCTCACAGCATGGAAGAAGCGAAAAGCGTACAAGCCGATTTAGGCTTTCCTTGTATTATTCGACCTTCTTTCACCATGGGCGGCACCGGCGGCGGTATCGCGTACAACATGGAAGAGTTTGAAGAAATATGTACTCGTGGTTTGGACTTATCCCCAACTAACGAACTGCTAATCGACGAATCTTTGATCGGTTGGAAAGAGTACGAGATGGAAGTTGTCCGCGACAAAAAAGACAACTGCATCATTGTTTGTGCAATCGAAAACTTTGACGCTATGGGGGTTCACACAGGTGACTCCATTACTGTGGCGCCAGCACAAACACTAACGGATAAAGAATACCAAATCATGCGTAACGCTTCTTTGGCGGTATTGCGTGAAATCGGTGTTGAGACCGGCGGTTCAAACGTACAGTTTGGTATGGATCCGAAAACCGGCCGTTTGGTGGTTATCGAGATGAACCCTCGCGTGTCTCGTTCTTCTGCCTTGGCATCGAAAGCGACAGGTTTCCCAATCGCTAAGATTGCCGCGAAATTGGCAATCGGTTACACCCTAGACGAATTGCAAAATGACATCACTGGTGGTCAAACGCCAGCGAGCTTCGAGCCTGCAATCGACTACGTTGTGACGAAAATTCCTCGTTTCACTTTTGAAAAATTCCCAACGGCGAACGACCGTCTAACGACGCAAATGAAGTCAGTGGGTGAAGTGATGGCGATTGGCCGTACTTTCCAAGAGTCTTTGCAAAAAGCCTTGCGTGGCTTAGAAGTCGGCGCGGATGGCTTTAATCCTCAGTTGGATTTCTCTGAAGAAAACAGCAAAGAAAAACTTGCGTATGAGCTTCAAAATCCAGGTGCAGACCGCATTTGGTACATTGGCGATGCGTTCCGTTCTGGCATGACAATTGATGAAATTTACGCCGATACAGGTGTCGATCATTGGTTCCTTGTACAGATCGAAGACTTGATCAAAGAAGAAGCGGGTCTGGCTGATAAAGGCCTAACCGACATGACTTACGACGTAATGCGTCGTTTGAAACGTAAAGGTTTCTCTGACTCGCGTCTAGCAAGCTTGTTGCAAGTGACTGAGAAGTCATTGCGTGAGCGTCGCTACTTGGTCAATGTACACCCAGTCTACAAGCGTGTTGATACTTGTGCTGCAGAATTCGCGACCAACACAGCGTACATGTATTCCACTTATGAAGATGAGTGTGAAGCGGCGCCGACTGATAAAGATAAAATCATTATCCTAGGTGGTGGCCCAAACCGTATCGGTCAAGGTATCGAGTTTGATTACTGCTGTGTACACGCGGCGCTAGGCTTACGCGAAGCGGGTTACGAAACCATCATGGTTAACTGTAACCCAGAAACAGTTTCTACCGATTACGATACGTCGGATCGTTTGTACTTCGAGCCAGTCACTCTGGAAGACGTACTTGAAATCGTTCGCAAAGAAAAACCAAAAGGTGTGATCGTTCAGTTTGGTGGTCAAACACCGCTGAAAATTGCTCGTGCCTTGCAAAACGAAGGCGTGCCTATTATTGGTACAACGCCAGAAGCGATTGACCGTGCCGAAGACCGTGAACGTTTCCAAAGCATGATCCAGCGTCTAGGTTACAAACAGCCGCATAATGCGACCGTGCGTAGCGTTGACCAAGCCGCGATGAAAGCCGCTGAAATCGGTTATCCTCTTGTTGTTCGCCCATCTTATGTACTGGGTGGACGTGCAATGGAAATCGTTTATAACGAAAAAGAATTGATGCGCTACATGACAACGGCTGTGAAAGTGTCTAACGACAGCCCAGTCTTATTGGATTACTTTTTGAATGCGGCGATCGAGATTGACATCGACTGTATCAGTGATGGTAATCAAGTGGTTATCGGCGGCATCATGCAGCACATTGAACAAGCCGGTGTTCACTCAGGTGACTCAGCGTGTTCTTTGCCTCCTTATTCATTGCCAGCGAATGTTCAAGACGACATCCGCGAGATGATTAAAAACATGGCGCTTGAGCTTGGTGTTATCGGTTTGATGAATACTCAGCTTGCGGTACAAGACGGCGAAATCTATGTGATTGAGGTTAACCCTCGCGCATCACGTACGGTACCGTTTGTTTCTAAATGTATTGGTCGCTCTCTTGCACAAGTTGCTGCGCTAGTCATGGCGGGTAAAACGCTAGAAGAGCTTGGTTTCACGAGTGAAATCATTCCTTCTTACTACAGCGTGAAAGAAGCGGTCTTCCCGTTCAATAAATTCCAAGGCGTTGACCCTATTCTTGGCCCTGAAATGAAATCGACTGGTGAAGTCATGGGTGTGGGCGATACATTCGCTGAAGCCTTTGGTAAAGCTGTTCTAGGTGGCGGTACTGTGTTGCCAACGTCTGGACGAGCCTTCATCAGTGTTCGTGATATGGATAAAGAAGGTGCGGTTGATGTTGCTCATCGCTTGATCGAATTAGGGTTTGATATTGTCGGTACCGAAGGCACCGCAAAATTCTTATCTGAGCGCGGTGTGGCAATAAGCAAAGTAAATAAAGTAAACGAAGGACGTCCTCATATTGTTGATATGCTGAAAAATGGTGAAATTGATTATATTATCAACACCACATCAGGCACACAGGCAATTGCTGACTCTTCTGTCATTCGCCGCACAGCATTGCAGCGAAAGGTTTGTTACACTACAACATTGGCCGGCGCTGAAGCGACTAGCATGGCGATCAGCTTGAAAGGTGAAACAAAAGTTAGAAGACTGCAAGATTTGCACTTGGGGAAATAATGAAAAAAGTACCAATGACGGTAGAAGGTGAAGCTCGTCTACGTGAAGAGCTTAATCATCTTAAAACCGTAGTTCGTCCTCGCGTGATTGCGGATATCGCAACCGCTCGTGAGCATGGCGATCTTAAAGAAAACGCGGAATATCACGCAGCTCGTGAAGAGCAGGGTTTTGCTGAAGGTCGTATCAAAGAGATCGAAGGCAAGCTGTCTGATTCACAAGTAATCGATGTGAAATCTGTACCGGCTTCCGGCAAAGTGATTTTCGGCACGACCGTGACACTTTTTAATGTGGATACAGAAGCAACCGTAACCTACAAAATTGTAGGGGATGATGAAGCCGACGTGAAAGTGAAGAAGATTTCTTACGCTTCACCAATCGCGAAAGCCATCATTGGGAAAGAAGAAGGCGACGAAGTCGTTGTTAAAATCCCAAGCGGCGAAGCAACATATGAGATCGAAAAAGTCGAATACCTGTAATTTGTATTAGACTTATTTAGTTCTTTAAAAAGCCATGATGTGAAAGCATCGTGGCTTTTTTTGGTCTTGTGTCCCATCCGAAATTGTTTTACATCGCTTCTTTAAATCAGGCTCTTTAATGCGGCAATAAGCTGATCCATTTCATTCTCTGTATTGTAGTAATGAGGTGCTGCACGCATGACCGTTGGTAGGTTTCGAGATTCAGCATCAAGTCTTGTGCTCGAAGGGTCAGACGCACCTATGATAATATTTTTATGTCGAAGTTGAGGCACGGCATTGCTTGGTGTTTTCCCATCAATGGTAAAGCTGACAATAGCGCATTGCTCTACGCCTAAATCTCGAATGAGAACACCTGGCATGTCAGACAGCTGGCCGCGTAGGTAGTTTGCTAAGTGCCATGAACGCTTTTGAATGTCATCAAGACCTATTGCCATGGCGTATTCTGCTGATGCAGATAAACCTGATCTGAGAGCATAAGAGTTTTCCCAGTTTTCAAAACGTCGTACGTCGCCTCGTAATTGATACTGATCTTTCGCTACCCAAGGGGCTGCAAAGTGATCAATTACGATAGGTTCTAAGCCCTCGATTAACGCTTCTGTAACATAAAGAAATCCTGTCCCTCTAGGCCCGCGAAGGAACTTTCTTCCCGTCGCAGAGAGAAAATCACAACCTAGCTGCTGCACATTGACTGGCATTTGACCCACCGCCTGACAAGCATCTAACAAATAGGTAATACCATGGCGCTTAGCGATTTTTCCTACTTCTGCTGCTGGATTGACTAGTCCTCCATTGGTAGGGATCCAGGTGATTGCAATCAGAGCACCCCGCTCATCTATCATTGCTTCAAGCGCTACAGTATCAATGGCTCCCGATTCATCGCTTGGGATAACGTCGATTACAATGCCATCACGCTTTACTCGCTGTAAATAAGCCACATAATTTGCGGCATACTCTGCTTCACAAGTCAGTACTCTATCGCCTGCTTTTGATGGCAAAGCATAAAAAGCATGACACCATGCGGCTGTCGCATTTTCCATCAGAGCAATTTCATGTTTTTTTGCTCCGATCAGAGTCGCAATAGACTGATACGTCGCCTCCAGTTTTTCGCTTTCTTCCGCTTGAGCTTCGTAGCCGCCCATGCGAGCTTCGAGCAATGTATGATTAATGATCGCATCAATAACTGGCTGGGGCATAAGAGCAGATCCAGAGGCAAGTAGATGAATGCTGTTATCTACCCCAGGGGTCTCAGATCTGATTTTTTCGATATCAATGGTCATTTATAGACTGCCTAATGTTTAGCTTGTCGAAGCAGGCATTACACAGTGGATAATGAGTACTTACAAACGATTTAAATAATTGCTAATCTTTACATAATGTAAAGATTAAAGAGTGTCTAGCTAATGAAATTACCACCATTAACCGCTCTGACTTATTTCAATGCGGCGGCGTCGCATATGAGTTTTAAATCTGCCGCGATGGAATATCATGTGACAGAAGGCGCCATCAGCCGCCAAATTAAGCTATTAGAGGATTACTATGGTCTGCCATTGTTTGATCGAGTTGGACGCGGTGTTCGGTTAACCGATATCGGGCGTCGACTATTGGCCGTCAGCCATCCGGCAATGCAGGATATCTCTCAAGTATCTGAAGAAATATTAGGTTATACCCCAGCGCTTACGTTGTCGGTCACCACGAGCTTTGCCATCCGTTGGCTAATGTCCAGACTGGCAGACTTTGAATCTATCTATCCAAACTACCCCATTAACCTGCAAGCAGACGGAAAAACGCATCAAAGAGAAGGCAGACGCTCCGATGTCAGTATCGTTTATATGTTGGGGGATCCTTATGATTCAAAAGTGGTCATTCCTGACAGCAGTCAATTCATTATGGCGGAATGGTTAATGCCAGTATGCTCACCGGCTCTGTTAGCAGGTGGTAAGCCAAAGCGGCCTTCAGAGATGGAGCAATTTAAATTGATATTTAATGAGCTAACCGGACGTGACTGGCGCCTTTGGCTCGAATTTGTTCCAGAGGCCAAAGTACTGTTGGATACAGCGATTCGTTTCGAACATGATGATACCGCCATTCAAGCCGCCGTCGCTGGGCACGGCGTAGCGCTCGCGAATATGGCTTATATCGGTAAGGAGCTACAAGAGGGCCGCTTGGTACCTGCTGTACGTTCTGCCCCCATCGCCATTGGTGCGCATTATCTTGTGATTGAACCAAACAGTGCAGGCTTACCTTATGTAGAAGCATTTAGATCATGGCTTTTGGAGCGTGCAGCCGAGTTCTCCGCTGAAAAAAGTAGTGCGTCTCCAGAGTAAACGATGCTTAAGGTGTTATTTTTGATTCATGAACTTTGATTCATTGATGTTAAAAGACCTTTTGTTTTTCTTCCTGAGTAATAGGCTTAGTTTGCTCGCCTATTAGATGAGCGCTTTGCATAGGGTGGAATGGCGCTGTATCTCGATCTGAAAAGCGCAAAAATTAAAATGAGCCGAATAAATATCTTATTCGGCTCAAAATATAATGTTAATATGAGCCGAATAATTCACTTAATCGGCTCATATTATGAAATACAGCTGGCAACACCCTGATTGGCCAAATTTTATCTTTGACGAAACACAATGCCGAAATGCCTTGTATCAGTACGCGTTAGAGGCTGGTCGTTTGTCTGGTGGAATGAGTCAGCTTGAAAATAACTTGCAGTACGATGCCTATATCGACCTCATGGTGAGTGAAGCTATCGATACCAGCCAGATAGAAGGCGAGCGTTTGGACCGTGAAGACGTGCGTTCCTCCATCAAAAACTTTTTAGGTTTGAGTAATCCACCAACGCGAGTCACCGATCCACGAGCAGAAGGTATCGCCGCCTTGATGGTCGACGTGCGTAATAACTTCGCTGGTGAGCTCACAAAAGCCACTTTGTTTCATTGGCATCAATTAGTCCTTCCACAGCAAGAAGATAGCCTATTGCCTCGTAATCTAAATGTTGGGCAATGGCGAGACTCTGAAGAGCCCATGCAAATCGTCTCGGGCCCAATTGGCTATGAGAAAGTACATTACGAAGCACCGCCAGCTCATCAAGTCGAGACAGAAATAAACCGATTTTTAGATTGGTTTAATCGCTCTAACCCATTAAAAGCAGAACGAGAGATTATTCTTGCAGGGCCAGTTCGCTCGGCGATTGCGCACTTGTGGTTTGAAACTATCCATCCATTTGATGATGGTAATGGCCGAGTAGGGCGAGCGATTGCTGAAATGGCCTTGGCTCAAGACCTCAACCGACCCCCATTATTAAGTTTGTCTACGATCATTGAGAGAGACAAAAACGCCTATTACGATGGACTCAACAAAGCCAGCCAATTTAATTTGGACATCACCGACTGGGTGATATGGTTCGCCGATTCCGTTCTATTAGCGCAAAAAGAAGCGTCTCAGAAAGTCGACTTTGTATTGAAGAAAGCCAAGTACTGGGAAAAGCATCAACACACCGAACTGAGCGAACGCCAAAAGAAAGTGCTTAACAAACTCTTTAATGCAGGATCGGACGGCTTTGAAGGTGGACTAAGCGCCAAAAAGTACATCAATATCACTAGCAGCTCCAAAGCCACTGCCACCCGTGACCTCGGCGACTTGCTTGAGAAAGGCTGTTTGTACCGCCTTGAAGGCGGCGGCAGGAACGCGAGGTATGGGTTGAGATTGGCGTAAACGGTTTGTTCTAGCTACTAGTTCGATTTGCCCAGTAGTTTTGTAGTGGCCAGTTTTACTTGACCACTACAGTTTGCAGAAGCCAAGCGACGTTTTGATGAGCTAGGCGGTTTTACTTGGAGTTTAAAAGCGAAGAGAAACGCCGCTTGGGTTGGTTTGTTCGACTCAGGCTTGGATTAACCTGTTTGATTTAGGCTAGATGTTATCTAAATAGAGTAGCGTCAAGTGAACAGGCTAAACAAAAACACCAGCAACGGCTGGTGTTTTTGTTTATAGAGCTTTATTTAGGAAGCAGTTAAGACTGTGGGTATTTGAATTTGAAATCGACTTTAAATGGTTTGAACCAAGACGGTACGCCGGTGGCTTTGTCTACGTGGTGCAAGAAGTCTTTTTCGTCTGGTGCTGTGTATTGAAGATGGGCGATGTAGGTGCCTTTGCCTTTTAATTGTACGGAGTGCGCGTAATGAGGGCCATCTGCGGCGGTCATTGGTAGCATTTGGCCATATTCCATAAAGCTTGGGTCACCCACTTTCGTAACCACATAGTCGATACTCATGTATGGAATCCAAGCACCGTTAGGGAATCCCCATTTGTTGTCTTGAGTCGCGTGTACATCGGATTCAAGATGCACCACATCTTTGCCCATTATCATTGAACTTGGCGCCGGACTGGTTTCAATATTCAGCAAATAAGACGAAGCGATCTCCATGCCATCTTTATGGATAGGTCCGCCAACTGGGTATTCACGAGCGCTTGCATATTGGCTCATGAGTGCGGCGCTACACAATACAGCCGTTATAGAAAGTGCTTTTTTCATGTTACGTGTTGAGTGCATGTTGAGTTTCCTGATTGTTGAGGTGGTTCTGTTTAAGTCGCTGAGTGGTTATTGAAATGGCCAATAAAACGACGCACCACGTTAGTATTTGAATCCCCATAGGGGTCGCTGTATAGCCAACAACGGAGTGAGCTAGTACACCAGCCCAACCGTTGCTGGATAATAAAAATGAGCTGTTCCAAACTTGCGAACCGAGTTGAGGTAAAAATCCAATGTTCGCAAGTATGCCGACGGCTTGGCTGGATAAGCCGGCCGCGATTAACGATAAAATGAAGTTGCTGGAAGAAAAGATGTAGCGCAGAGGGATCATGACGATGCCTCGGTACAGGGAGTAGGTGACTAGCACGCCTAAAGCGGTGCCAAGTAAACCACCAAGCAACATGGAATTTTCGGTAAGGCTAGAAGAGAGGAAAAGGCTGTATAAAAAGAGTACAACTTCAGACCCTTCTCGTAATACCGCAATGGCGATAACAATGACGATAGCAAAGCTGCCTTTGTTATCCAGCAACATTACTTGCATTTCCTGTTTGGTTTTTTCCGCTATTTCACGCCCTTTTACCGACATCCAAATATTTTGCCAAGCCAGCATAAGCGTTGCGATTAATAAAATTGAGGCGGTGAATATTTCTTGCCCGTAACCAGATAACGATGACTCTACTAAGCTGGTAAATTTCGCCAGCAGCACAGCACCGAGTAGGCCAAGGATAATGCCGCTAAGTACTTGAATACGAATATTGAGCCCTTTACATGCTGCCGCGACGATGGAAATAATCAGTCCAGCCTCGAGGACTTCTCTGAACACAATGAGTAAAACCGCGATCATAATAAGGTGTTTCCTTTATGGTTTTTTAACGATGACAGTGCCGGCTACGTTCGATGCATAGTCGTTAAAAAAGGTATATTTCCCTGCTTTTAGTGGGCCGGTAAATACAGATATATGCCCATTTGGTACCGCTATTTTTTCGAATTTCATGTCGTAGCTTTCGAGTTCCGCTACTTTTTTGGTTTTATTGCTGAGTTTAATTTGTATGCGAGTATTGGCTGGAATGTGGAGTTGTTTTGGTAAAAAGCCATTAGGTGTTAATTCCAACGGGATAACTAATCGCTCGGCATAAGCCGGAAGGCAAACACCTGAAAAAACGGAAACCAGAAGGAAACAGCGTAGCAACATGAGGTATCTCTCTCTTTATCTTTGGTTGAAGTATCGACTTCAACCAAAGAGTGTTATGAGTATTGATAATTATTATCAATACGTTAATTGGTATTGATTCTCATCCTTATCGGTTGTCTTCGTCAACTAGGTCTTGTGTGTTTTCAATCTTAATCAGCAATGTTTACTGAAATTTAAAAAGGTGTAAGTAATGCGAGAAGAGTAGAAACGAAGAAATAGGCTAATGATGAAATAGAGAATTATTTTTCTATTTATGAGGTGAGGGTGGTGCTGCAGGAAGAGTGCTTAAACGTAAAAAGGCCTTCATGTTGAAGGCCTTTAAAGGAAAGGAACAATGCTTCTAAATTAGCTTTGTGCTTTCTTGAACGCTTTAATCAGTGCTTGGGTAGACGCATCCAGTGCGCTGTTGTCGCTGTCGCTAACAAGGCGGTTGAAGATGTCGGTTCCCAATACTTTACCAAGCTCTACGCCCCACTGATCGAATGAGTTGATACCCCAAATTGTGCCTTGTACAAAAGTACGGTGTTCATAAAGGGCGATCAATGCACCGACGGTTTCTGGTGTCATCTTATTCGTTAGAAGTGTATTGCTTGGACGATTGCCTTTGATCACCTTGTGCGGTGCAATGGTATCGATCTGCTCGGCAGTCGCGCCGGCATCACGAAGCTCTTGCTGCGCTTGCTCAAGGGTTTTACCAACCATTAGCGCTTGAGATTGGCTTAGGCAGTTGGCAAACAATTGTGCGTGATGATCTTTAATCGGATTGTGTGACGCCAATGGCGCAATGAAATCCACTGGTACAAGACGTGTACCCTGATGCAATAACTGGTGATAAGCGTGTTGGCCGTTGGTGCCAGCGCCACCCCAGATAATTGGACCTGTGTCTGTTTCAACGCCATCGCCATTTAAGAGGGTCGATTTACCATTACTCTCCATATCCAGTTGTTGGATATGCGCTGGTAAGGCTCGTAAGTAATGGTCGTAAGGGATCAAGGCATGAGTTTGTGCGTTATGGAAGTTGATATACCATACGCCCAATGCACCCATGATGACGGGTAGATTTTCTTCAAACGGTGCTGTACGAAAATGCTCATCCATTTGATGTGCGCCATCGAGCAAGGCGTAGAAGTTATCCATGCCAACCGCAATCGCAACCGGCAGACCAATCGCAGACCAAAGAGAGTAGCGACCGCCTACCCAGTCCCACATAGGAAAGATGTTTTCTTCTGCCATGCCGAAAGCGACGGCCTTTTCTACGTTCGAACTAACAGCAGCAAAGTGTTGGCTAACGGTGTCTTCTGAACCGCCATTGTTTAGGAACCAGTCGCGCGCGGCGTTGGCGTTCGACAAGGTTTCTAGAGTGCCAAAAGTTTTTGATGAAATCACAAAAACGGTGGTTTCAGGGTTCAGTTGTTTAAGCTTACCCGTGATGTCAGAGCCGTCAATATTGGCAACAAAGTGTACTTTGATATCATCTTTTTTGTAGGGGGTGAGCGCTTCAGCGACAACTTTAGGCCCAAGGTAAGAGCCGCCGATACCGATAGAAACCACGTCTGTAATGGTTTTACCGTTGTAGCCTTTCCATTCGCCGCTGTGCAGCTGGGCAACAAATTTTTCCATTTGTTTTAGCGTTGAGCGAACTTCTGCCAAGACATTGACGCCATCTACCATGAGCGATTCTTGAGCCTGGCTTGCGCGAAGCGCTATGTGCAACACGGAACGATCTTCGGTGTTATTGATATGTGCACCACTAAACATGCCTTTGATGGCGGTTGTTAAGCCGGCTTCTTTAACAAGGTCGATTAGTAAGGATAAGGTTTTTTGATTCGCGCGGTTTTTTGCGTAATCCAGTGTCCAGCCAGCGGCTTGTACTGTGTACTTTTCGGCGCGATTTTTGTCCTGTTCAAACAAGGACTTCATCTCAACAGAGTCGATTTCTTTTTGGTGCTCTGCTAGTGCTTGCCAAGCGCTACGTTGGGTAGGTGAATGCATTACAATCTCCCTTGGTCTTAAAATGAGTTAGGCCAATTCAATACGCAAGTTATCTATTAAACGTGCATGACCTAGGTATGCCGCAGCCAAAATGACTAAGCTCTTCTCTTCTTCTGACGGTGTTTGTAAATTATCTTGTGCGCGGATTTCGAAATAATCACGCTTAAAGCCAGCCGTTTCAAGCTTCTGTTGAGCTTGTTCGCGAATGTCCTCGTGACTCGCACGGTTTTCTAGTAACGCGTCTTTTGCCCATAACAAGGTTTTGTACATTGCAGGAGCGATGCGTCTTTCTTCTTCTGTTAAGTAACCATTACGCGAACTCATGGCTAGGCCATCTTCGTTGCGCGCAATATCGACACCGATGATACGAACGTTAGAGCTTAGGTCACGCACCATGTCTTCAATGACTTTGAGTTGTTGAAAGTCTTTGTTGCCAAATATCGCACAGTCTGGCTGAACAATGTTAAACAATTTTGTCACAACTGTGGAAACACCAACGAAATGTCCGGGGCGAGTAGCACCACACAATATATTGGATAAACCAACTACTTCAATTTGGGTTTGGCTGCGTTTGCCATCTGGGTACATTTCTTTTGCGTCTGGGGCAAACAAGTAATGACAGCCATTTGCTTTGAGGACTTTTTTGTCTTCTTCTAATGTTTTTGGGTAGCGTTCAATGTCTTCATTAGCAGAAAATTGCATTGGGTTTAGAAAAACAGAAGACACGACCACATCGCCTTCTTTTACGGCACGTCGAATTAATGACATGTGCCCATCGTGTAAGTTACCCATGGTTGGAACGAACGCGATGCTTTTATCTTGTAGGCGTTCTTTTTTTAATTCCGCGCGAAGTTCGGCAACAGTGTGAAAGGTTTTCATGATTTAAATCCATGTTCTGACGTAGGGAATTGTTGGTTTTTGACTTCGTAAACGTAGGCTTCGAAAGCTTCTTGAATGCTACGACCATCGGTTAAAAAGTTTTTTACGAAGCGCGGACGTTTACCGATGTTAGCGCCGATCATGTCGTGCATCACTAGGACTTGTCCATCGGTATGTGGGCCTGCGCCTATGCCGATTGTCGGTACTGAAACCGCCTCGGTAAGGGTTTTACCTAGCTCAGTTGGAATGCATTCATAAAGCAATACATCGGCACCGGCTTCAACCAGTGCAAGTGAGTCAGACAGTAACAAGTCTGCCGCTTGTTGGCCTTTACCTTGTACTTTGTAGCCACCTAGCTTATTGACAAACTGAGGGGTTAAACCAAGGTGAGCACACACGGGAATGCCACGATTACTGAGTGCTTTAATGATGTCTTTTAGCCACGCAGCCCCTTCGATTTTCACCATATTAGCGCCAGCCTGCATCAGCTTACCGGCGTTTTCTAGGGCGTGTTCGATGGAGTTGTACGTCATGAAGGACATGTCGGCCAATATGAAGGCGTTAGTGTTGCCGCGTTTGACCGCCGCGGTGTGATAACACATGTCTTCAATGGTAACAGGTAGTGTGCTTTCTTGACCCTGAATAACCATACCGAGAGAGTCGCCAATCAAAATCGTTTCAACGCCTGCTTCGTTCATGACATGAGTAAAAGTCGCATCATAACTGGTTAAGCAGGTGAATTTTTCTTTGTTTTCCTTCATGGCTTTAAGGTCAGACAAAGAGATTGGATGGCTGAGTTTTTTTTCAGAGTTATTTGAATACATAGATCATTCTTCTTCTATAGAAACCAAGTCGCTGGTATCAAGTTGGCGTAAATGCTCTGCCACGGTGTTACCGTTAGTTAGGAGCATTTCTGGTGCCAGATCCATAAGGGGACGGATAACGAACCCTCTTTCTAGCATGTGAGGATGAGGAACAGTGAGGCGAGGCAAGGCAATGGTCTCATTGTTATATAGCAATAAATCAAGATCGAGTGTACGTGGCCCCCAATGGCGTTCTCGAACGCGATGGTGCGCTTGTTCAATACTTTGTAATACGTCGAGTAGTTCGATGGGGCTTAGATGGGTTTGTACGCAAGCAACAGCATTTACGTAGTCCGGCTGATCCTGAGGACCAACCGGTTTACTGGAGTAGAGTGTGGAAATGTGAAAACTGGTCAAATCTGGGTGTGCAGACAATTGCCCAATAGCACTGTGCATTTGAGCTATTGGGTCTTCTAAATTACTACCAAGTCCAATATAAGCAAGGTTCACTCTAGTCCCTTTTACTCTGTAGGTGTTTCTCTTTGAGGGGCATTACTTTTCTTACGACGGCGAGGGCGGCGTTTTTTTACCGCTTCTTTATCGCTAGAGCGTACATCAATATTTTTGATGAGTTCTCTTTGATCATTTTCGTTAGCAAACTGAAAAGATTCCCACCAAGCACCAAGGTCGTCGAGTTTGGTGCCGCTGAGCTCGCGGATTAGTAAGAAATCAAAAGCAGCACGAAAGCGTGGATGATCAAGCAATATAAAGGCGCGTTTGCCATAGCGCTTTGGTAAACGGAACTGCATATCCCAAATTTCGCGCATTGGTGTAGAGAAACGTCTTGGGATAGCGGTAGAAGCAACCTGATTGTCTAGCACCATACTAGCCGCTTGATGAAGTGCTGGCGTCGCAGGCATGCCTTGAGATAAAAATTCTTCATGACGAAGCAAAACACTTGGCCATAACATGACGGCATATAAAAAATATGGCGCCGTCGTTTTACCATTTTGAAGTCGATTATCGGTATTTTCTAAGCCCTGCAATATGAAGGCTTCGGGGTTGATGTCTTCACGTTTCCAGCCACTCACCAATAACGCTTCAGTGTCTGGAAATAAGTATTTGAATAAACCGTATTGACGTAGCAAATGAAAGGTTTTGATGCCATTGCCGCTGCCAAGTAATTTAAGAACTTCTTCGAATAAGCGAGCTGGTGGAATGTGGTCCAATAAATGGGCCATTTCTTTAATAGGGGCGGCGGTTGATTCTTCTATGTCAAAACCAAGCTTGCCAGCAAAGCGGATAGCGCGAAGCATGCGAACAGGGTCTTCCTGATAGCGCTTTCTTGCATCACCGATCATGCGTATTTTTTTGTTCGCTATATCTTCTAGGCCACCACAGTAATCGTGGATACTAAAATCTTTTACGTTGTAATAAAGAGCATTAAAGGTAAAGTCACGGCGTTCAGCGTCTTCTTCGATGCTGCCGTAAACATTATCTCGTAGCACAATACCATGAGCTGATCGTGCTGAGTCCTTGCCCTTTAAGGATTCTTGAGGTTGGCTTGCACCGCTATCGTGAGCAGCGCTGGCTCTAAAAGTAGATACCTCAATAATTTCCCTTCCAAACGTAACATGAACTAAACGAAAGCGGCGTCCGATTAGACGAGAGTTCGAGAATAGATCATTAACTTCTTCAGGAGTAGCGTTAGTAACGACGTCAAAATCTTTTGGCTCTATATCAATCAAATGATCGCGGACACAGCCGCCAACTAAGTAGGCATCATAGCCAGCTTTGTTTAGTCGATAGAGTACTTTGACAGCGTTCGGGCTTAAATTTTGGCGAGATAAGCTATGATCGCTACGCGGGATAATAATAGGGTAAGTCTGAGCCTTAGGTGAGGCAAAGATTGAGGTGGCTTTACGTACCAGAGATTTTAATCCTGTAAACATTAGACGACAAATTTTAAGTTAGCGAAAACTGTATTCTACACGTGTGGCTAAGAAGTTACACGAGTATTAAAGTATTCAAATTGGATGATTGTACTATGATGTGCGTAGGGAGGAAGCGATTATTAAAAACAAAATAATCGCTTTGGATACATGAAGATACTAGTTCCGAAAACAAAGTGGGTGCTGCTTATGCAGTTCTACTCAAGTTTTATTTTTATTATTGCAATGTTTTCATCGCCCTAAGGCTTACATATCTAAAAAAATCAATTATCCAAAGCGATTTTCTATCCATAGCCTCAAATTTTTATTTTTATTTTAAGAGGCTACAGTGTTCCTATATTTTATTTTTATTGTTAAGAACTTACACACGACGACTAACTTATTTTTATTCTTGGTCAATCTTATTATCGTTGTGATCTATATAGAGCATATCCTATGCCAAAAAACATACTCCATTGAATTATAAGGTTTTTACACTTTTTTTGTTCACTTTTCTTACAATATCTTTCTGTGTTTTTGTGTGAATTAGTAACAAGTGTTACTTATCGGTTGTTACTTTTTTGGGTATGCCAAGCTTTTGACGTCTTTCCCATAAGCTTTTTCTTGATATGCCCAAAGATTGTGCAAGTTGCGTCTCTGTCATCTTGTGCTGGTGCGTCAGCACAAAGTGTTTGAAGTAGTCGTCTAGTGTGGTGCCGCTTGATGGCGCCATTTGGTTTGCCGTATTTGAATCTGTAGAGCTGGTGGCATTTTTCTGCCTGTTCGTTGTATTGGGCGCTAATTTTAGATTTGCTGCTTCCACTTTGTTGACGGGGCTTAGTATAACAGCGCGCTCAATGGCGTTTTCCAATTCACGAACATTGCCAGGCCAGTTGTGGGCTCGAATCGCGCGATCAAACTCTTTGTTGTAACTGAGTGCTGCGCGGTTGTGCTTCTTACAAACTTTTTCGAGAAGAAATTTAGCAATGGTAGAAATGTCCTCGTCACGTTCTCGTAACGGCGGGATTAGCAGCTCCATAACATAGAGCCGATAGTATAAATCTTCCCGAAAATAACCTTTGCGTACCATGTCTATTAAGTCTCTGTGTGTTGCGGTCACTAGGCGCACATTAACCGTAGTAGACTGAACCGCCCCAACGCGACGAATTTCTCCTTCCTGCAGTACACGAAGCAGCCTCGCTTGAGCTTCTAATGGCAGTTCGCCTATTTCATCAAGAAACAAGGTGCCATTATCAGCAGCAAAGATAAGACCATCTCGTGCTGAGACAGCGCCGGTAAAAGCCCCTTTTTCATGCCCAAAGAGTTCTGACTCGATCAGATTCTCTGGGATGGCGGCGCAGTTGACGCTGACGAGTGGCTTTTCGTGTCTTTTGCTTAGATTGTGTAGGGCTTTAGCAACTAGCTCTTTACCGGTCCCAGATTCACCCCGAATCAGCACGGTAACATCGGTTCCTGCGACTTTTCTGATATCGCTATACAGTTCTTGCATTGGAGGGCAATTACCAATGATGCCGCTGTCTGTATCGCCAAGCTTGTTCGCTTCTTCTTCCTTTTCGGAGCGAGCAAACAGTAAAGGCGGTTCAAGCTCTGGATTGGGAGCGATATTTTGCGGTTCTTGAGCGGGGGTGTTTTCTAATACATCAATAACGCGTTTGAGAAGATTCTCGGAATCTGTTGGTAGGGGGAGGTAGTATTTTGCCCCCATGGACATTGCGCTAACACCTGTGTTTAGGCTGGGGCGCGCATCTAATACGATGCGTGATGGCATTCCTTGCAATGTTGATAAGTCAGGTTCTAATACCGCTAAAATACTCTGATCGATCAGTAACAGATCGAAGTCGGCGAGTTCATAATATTTGTTTGCTTGCTCAAGGGAGTGGCTCAGATTGACTTGAAAACCGTAGCGAGAAAGCCATCGGTCTGCGTCCTTTAATGGGGAGTCTTCTGGGCAGATTATCATTATGTGATGCATTTCAATGTCACCTCTTGTAACCAATGTAACGATTATACACATTGGCTCGCTGTCCGCCAGAGGGGGATATAGGCATTATTGGAAAGTGTTTGTGCTATATGAAGGGCAGATCTTCTGCTGTGATAGCGATGCTTTTTTGCTTTGCTAGTAGAAGTGGATTCCATTTAGAAATGGCAAGCGCTAGTGCTTCTTTAATATTGCTGCTCTCATTAACCTCTATCTGAAGATAACTTAATGCTCGTTTTAGAGTGTGTAGATCGCCGTTTAATATGGGTTTTGCATGGTTTTGTTTGCTGATTTTTTCATTGTCTTGATTTACGACCAGTGGAATATGGCCTATTTGCGGCGCTTGCCATCCTAATAAAGTATATAGGTGAAGTTGCTGGGCGGTGGTTTCGATTAAATCAGCGCCACGAATAAGGTGAGTGATGCCTTGTAAGTGGTCGTCAACAACCACAGCAAGCTGATAAGAGAAGTAGCCGTCTTTGCGCTTGAGTATAGGATGGTTGTTACTAAGATCATCAAAAAAAGCCATATCGCCTTGTATCAGATCATTGTATTGGTAGTGTTCATTATTGGTTTTTAATCGCCAAGAATGTGGTGACGTGATGTCGCTTGAACAGATGTGAGGATGCAGCCCAGAGAATTCTTTTAATGATTGGCGTGTGCAATTGCATGGGAAGACATTGTGGGATTGTTTTAGGGTTGTTAAATGTGTTTCGTATAGCGTTGAATGTTCACTTTGCAGGCGAATGTCTTCGTCGCTTATCAATTGATAGCTGTTTAATGTGGTGAGTATTTGTTGGGTGAATTCAGGGCGGCAACGAACGGCATCGACATCTTCAATGCGAATAACCCAAGTGCCTTGATGGTATTTCGCATCCAAATAGCTCGCTAGTGCAGAAACGAGCGAGCCTAGATGGAGTGGGCCGGTTGGCGAAGGAGCAAAACGGCCTCGGTAATTCGATAGCATCGAATTAACCGCCGATTTGTTTCTCTTTGATTTCAGCCAATGTTTTACAATCAATACACATAGTGGCTGTTGGGCGGGCTTCTAGTCTGCGAATGCCGATTTCAATGCCACATTCGTCACAGAAGCCGTAATCGTCTTCGTTAATGCGTTCGATGGTTTGAGAGATCTTTTTAACCAGTTTACGCTCACGATCACGTGCACGTAGTTCTAAGCTAAATTCTTCTTCTTGGCTAGCTCGGTCATTAGGATCCGCGTAGTTTACTGCTTCTTCCTTAAGGTTATTAACGGTACGGTCAACCTCTTCCATTAGACCCTGCTTCCAGTTAAGCAGGATGCTTTTGAAATGCGCCAACTGGTTCTCGTTCATGTATTCTTCACCGTCCTTAGCGACGTAAGGTGTGAAGTCCTTCATTAATGATTCCGGGTTCGTGCTTGGCATACGCATTGCCTCATTTCTCAGGTATTCCTTTGCGGTAACCTGTAAACTATAAAAATTAGGTGGTTTATTTTTCGGCCGGAAACTTACCAGATTAATTGGCTTTAAACCACAATTTTTGCGCAAATTTTCATGAAAATGTTGAATTAGGTTGAGAAATGGATATGTCTAAGCAGAAGTTGGCCTCTCGAGTAGAAAAAATAGCACCGTTTCAAGTCATGGCGGTGATGGAGCGTGCGAAGCAGTTACAAGTGGAAGGTTTTGATGTTATTCACCTTGAAGTAGGTGAACCTGATTTTGTTGCTCCGCAAGATATTAATGAAGCGGGAGTGCGCTCAATAGAAGAGGGCAAAACAGGTTATACGCCAGCCACAGGGTTGCCAGAGTTAAAGCGAGCAATTAGTCAGCATTATCTTTCTCGCTATCAAGTGTCGGTTGCTCCTGAGCGAATTATTGTAACGCCGGGTGCTTCGGGCGCTTTATTGTTGATGGCGTCATTGATGGTTAATGAAGGTGATGACGTTTTAATGCCGGATCCATGTTATCCATGCAATCGTCATTTTTTAATCCAAGCTGGCGCGAAAGCCAAATTGATTGATACGTTGCCTGAGCAGGCTTTCGAAATAGACCTCTCAAAATTGGCTTCTTATTGGGGCAAAAACACCTCAGGCCTTTGGTTAGCTTCCCCTTCGAATCCTACTGGTGCGGTGTTGAGTAAAGAGTATCTCACGCAGGCATGGCAACAAACCAATGCCCTAGGTGGACATCTATTAGTTGATGAAATTTATCAAGGTTTGGTCTTTGAGGGAGAAGATTTTACCGCGCTGTCTATTGATGATGATATTTTTGTAATAAACAGCTTCTCTAAATATTTTGCCATGACGGGGTGGCGTCTCGGGTGGATTGTGGTTCCGGAATGGGCGATTGAAGGGGCAACTAAATTAGCGCAAAACCTATTTATTTCTGCTTCAAGTGTGGCGCAATACGCGGCTATTTCGGCGTTTAAACCAGGCGTGCTCGAAGAGTGTGAAGTCCGCCGTCAAACATTAAATCGCCGTCGTTTGGCTCTGCTAGAAGGGCTGGGTCGTATTGGTTTACCTGTTGTTGCGCCAGCACAAGGGGCCTTTTATGTTTATGTCGATGTGTCTAATGTGACCAATGATGCAATGGATTGGTGTTTGCGCTTATTAGAAGAGAAAGGTGTGGCGCTGACGCCAGGTGCGGATTTTGGGGTCAAAGACGCCCATAAATATGTTCGTTTTGCCTATACTTGCGATGAATCTCGATTGAATGAAGCTCTGGCTAGAATTGATGCATTTATTCAATCCTAGCCATTATAAGGCTAAAGTCCGAAAATGGCGTTAGCCCTTTCTTCTCATTAAGAGAATGCCCGATATTATGCAGATAATGATGGGAATACTGACGCCGATAACGGGTGGATAGCCAGTCGCGACGCTCATTCTTCCAAATAAGTTCAGGCCGTTTTGAAAAGCAAGGCCAATCATTACGCCAGAAAAAACACGACCGCCCATTGTCGATGAGCGCAGCGGACCGAACACGCTAGAAAGCGCAACAAGCACGAGCGCGATACAGGCTACAGGGCGTAATGCTTTGCTCCAAAATTCAAGCGCATATTGGGCGCCGTCTTGCTTTTGAGACTCTAAATACAACTGATACGTTCTGAGCTGACTTAGCGATAGGTAATCAGGTTCTTGTGATGCTAAATACAGGTGCTCTGGTTTGATGCTAACAGACCATTTTTGCGTTGCTAAGTTTTTGACTTCAACATGGTCAGGGTAAAAAATGGTCTTTTTTACATCGCTCAATAGCCATTGAGTATCATTGATATGGACGGCTGTTTTCGCATCGGTAATGCTTGTTAAATGTTGTTCTTTAGGGGAGAAAATTTTAATGCCATACAGTTTTCCTGTGCTGTCTGCGGCATTGATATAGACAAAGTTATTATCAGCCTTAAGCCATACACCACCTGTTAAAGCAAAATTCCCTTGTTTTTGATCTTGCAGTTTTTCTACTAGGTTGGCTTTTTGTTCTGCTGCTGGCGCGACAAATTCTGATAACCCCATGCCGATTAGTGCGACCAGTATTATAGGTTGGCAGGCGGAAAATCCGATACGCCAAATAGGCATTCCGGCAGCCCTCATAACCGTTAATTCAGAGGTAGATGCCAATGTGCCCAGTCCCATTAATGTGCCAATTAGCGATGAAATGGGTACGTACTCTGCAAATTTTCCTGGCAGGCGGTACATGAGAACTTGAAAGATTGATTGCACCGTATAGTCATCACTCACTTTTTTGATTTGATCAATAAAAGCAATGGCGGTGTCTAAGCCAAGTAATACAAACATCACGATCAAAAAGGACCAAAGGACGCTGGAGGCCACGTATCTGTCTATTTTATTCATGGCTTAGACTCGCTGTCTAGTTGAGCGGGAAGTCGAGCGCTTTTACGGCTAAAGACCTGATTATATTGGACGAATAATCCCAAAGCGATGATGAGGAATATGCCGTGAATCCACCAAAGTCCTAAATAAGCAGGAATTTTTTCTTTGCCAATGGCGGTTTTCCCCCAAATAAGCAACGCCATGTAGGTAATCATTAATAGGATTGCGGGCAGCATTTTAAAGAATCGGCCTTGCCTTGGGTTTACCTGACTGAGGGATAATCCAATGATGGAAAGGATTGGAATCATTATCACTAAAGCGATTCGCCATTGCAGTTCTGCTTTGTCTTCTGGATCAGTACTCTTTATTAGGTCATATGTACTTCGAGTTGTCGGGTCTGTAATGGATTCTTGAGGCGAACTTTTCATTCGCATCGCATAGGTGTCGAACTCAGTGACTCGGTAAGCTGCGGTGCCAGGAACACCTTCATAACGGACACCATTTTTAAATACCAAATAGTTTTGGCCACCTTTGGAGTCCATTTTTATCTCTTCGGCGTAAGAGGCGAGCATTTGAACTGGAATGGATTTGCCATTTTCACGCACAAAGTCGGAAAGAAAAACATTGTTCATCCAGCCTTCTTTTGGTGTGAAGTTATCTATGTAGGTAGTACGTTGGCCATCCCCTTGAAAGCGTCTAGGGATTAAAAAGGAAAAGCTAGAAAGTTGCCCTTGCTCATTAACAGCTTTAGCTACTTTGTATTCACTCGTTGGCGTCAACCAAAAGTTTAATCCTGCGCTAATAGAGAAAACAATCGCCGCAATGCCAAGTGTGTAGCCGGCTAGTTTGAGTTTGCTGATGCCGCTTGAAAACAAAACAGACATCTCATTTTCAATATAAAGGCGGCCAAAGGTCAGCAACAATGATAGGAAAAATGCAATCGGTAAAATGATCTGAACAAAATAAGGAATATGATAGCCGAGAATGGAGAATAGAAATTCGAACGTCATTTTCCCTTCGGTTGCACGCCCTAAATAGGTTACAAATCGGCTGCTTAAAATAACGAGAAGTAAAATTAGCGTCACCCCAGCGGTTGACACCAACACTTCTTTCGCCAAGTATCTGAATAGTCTCAAAGTCACCTCAATTGGATGCCGCCTAAGTGCGGAGAGTTGATTACAAATCTAAAGCCCCCATTATCTCGTGGTAAGAAGGACATTATCCAGTTTTTTTTAAAAGTTATTATTTTGAGGAACCTCTCATGAATACAACATTATTTGACCGTGTATCCACGGTTGAAGCAGACTTGGTCGTTGTTTTTGTACCAAGCGAAGGCGCTTTTCCTGAGTCTACAGCTTGGGTTGATGATAATGCCGATGGTCAGTTGTCACAGTTACGAGAAAGCAATGTTTTTAAAGGTGGTTTAGCACAAACATTATTATTGCCAAGCGTAACTCAAGATTTTGCTCAACCAGTATTGTTGGTCGGTACCGGCAAAGAATCTGAATTAAGCGATATGCAAGCGCGCAAGGTGATTGCGGCAGTCGCAGCTCAAATCAAATCACTTCCTTATGCTACGGTTGCGCTTGCGAGTCGCGCTCTAGTATTAAAGCAGCGTTCACAAAGTGAAGTGACAGCGTTGATTGCACAATGGCTAAACGAAGGTTTTTATAACTTTCTTGGCTTTAAACAAGACGATGCTGAGAAAAGTACTAAAGTAGAAAACCTACTGATCGAAGGTGCTGACGAAGCCGCATTGGCGATTGGTACGTCAACCGCTAATGGTTCAGCGTTTGCTCGTCAGCTAGGCAACTTACCAGGTAACGTGTGTACGCCGAACTACTTGGCGTCGAAAGCTCAGCACTTTGGTGAAGAGTACGGCATCGATATTGAGTTGCTAGACGAAACAAAAATGGATGAGCTAGGCATGCATTGCCTACTTTCTGTCGGTCGTGGTAGTGATCAGCCAAGTTACCTTATTGTGATGCATTACCGAGGTGGCGAAGCCAATGAAGCGCCTCATGTTTTGCTTGGTAAAGGCATTACTTTTGACACGGGTGGTATTTCATTGAAACCTGGTCAAAAAATGGATGAAATGAAATATGACATGTGTGGTGCGGCGAGTGTGTTCGGCACCATGAAAGCGATTTGTGAATTGAAACCTAAGCTGAACTTCACAGCGGTTGTGGCGGCGGCTGAAAATATGCCAAGTGCGCGTGCGACAAAACCTGGCGATATTGTAAAAACCATGTCTGGTCAAACTGTTGAAGTGTTGAATACCGATGCTGAAGGCCGTCTTGTATTGTGTGACGCGCTGACTTACATCGAGCGATTCAAACCAAAATCTGTCGTCGATATCGCGACCTTAACGGGCGCATGTGTGGTTGCTTTAGGTAGCGTGAATTCAGGTATGTATGCCAACGATGATGCGGTTGCCGAGTCGTTGAAAGATGCTAGCCAGATTTCAGCGGATAAAATTTGGCAAATGCCTTTGAACGAAGAATACCAACAGCAGTTAGACAGTAATTTTGCGGATATTGCGAACATTGGGGGTCCAGAAGCAGGCTCTGTCACGGCGGCGTGTTTCTTGTCTCGTTTTACGAAAGCATACCCTTGGGCGCATTTGGACATTGCTGGCACAGCTTGGGCTGGTGGCGGATCTAAAGGTGCTAGCGGCCGTCCGGTTGCTTTGTTGACTCGTTACTTATTGGCTAAAGCTAACTAATGTATTGATATTGTCACATCGATACTTTTTTCCAAAAAAACAGCAATGATTGTCATTGCTGTTTTTTTTTATCTTTTTTAGACGCTAAATTGAGCCCACCATTTTTTGAGGGTAGACATTTCGAGTTTTGGATGCGAAAGTTGATGAAATAAATTTCGATCAATTAAGCCTTGCTGTTTATTTGTTATCACCTCTATTCGTTTATATTTTTATTGGTTAGTAGCTTATGCCTGATGTAGCGTCAAAGATTACAGACGATGTTTTTGAGAGCCATGCTTTTACTGGCAATGCGTTTAATCATGATGAATTAGAACCAGACGAAGAAGATTTGGTTGCGGCGTTGCGAAATCAGGACGATATTCCGATTCTTATGGATGTTGTGGCGGACACCTTGTCGTCTTCTCTTAGTCAGGAGGGTCAGCTTTCTGATGCGATGAAAAACCTAGTATTAGAACAAGAATCTACGATTCCTGTCTTATGCAATGAAGAACCTGATGTTGTATTGGCCAGTACTCATGTTGAAGCAAAGACTGAAAACTTAGCGGGAGATGTTGCTGTTTTTACTCATGAGCATATCGCCGAGGCAGTAAGTAAAGTGCTTGAAAAGCGATTGCCTGAACTAGTGCAAGAAGTGCTGAGTGTGATGCAAGATTTGCCTACAAAGGCTAAATGATTGACTGAATCGATCTAATCATAACCATCGTCAGATTGGAGGTTATTCTTTATCTTGCGATGACGCGCTATAATTCCCAAAATTCAATTTACCTCTCTATAAGAGCTTTAAGACACCATAATGGAAAAGACCTACCAACCACAAAGTATTGAACAGCCTATTTACCAACGTTGGGAAGAGGGTGGTTACTTCGCGCCTCAAGGCGACGGCACCCCTTTTTCAATCATGATACCACCACCAAACGTCACCGGCAGTCTGCACATGGGGCATGCGTTTCAGCATACTCTAATGGATGCCATGATTCGTCGTGAGCGAATGAAAGGCAGCCGCACATTGTGGCAACCGGGTTGTGACCATGCTGGTATTGCCACACAAATGGTCGTTGAGCGCCAATTGGCGGCTCAAAATACGACACGTCATGATCTTGGTCGTGAAAAATTTCTAGAAAAAGTCTGGGAATGGAAAGATCAGTCAGGCGGTACTATTTCCGATCAAATGCGTGTTCTAGGTGACTCTGTTGCGTGGGATAAAGAACGTTTCACGATGGACCCAGGTATGTCTGCGGCCGTACAAGAAGTGTTTGTTCGCCTATACGACGAAGGCATTATTTACCGTGGTCAGCGTTTGGTTAACTGGGATCCTGTTTTACATACAGCCATTTCAGATCTTGAAGTTATTTCTGAAGAAGAAAATGGCTTCATGTGGTATTTCCGTTACCCATTAGCGGATGGTGTCACAACCGCCGATGGTAAAGATTACATCGTGGTCGCAACGACTCGTCCTGAAACCATGTTTGGTGATGCTGCGGTCGCGGTTGCTCCCGATGATGAGCGCTTTACTGACTTGGTGGGTAAGTTCGTAGAATTGCCTCTTGTTGGCCGTCGTATTCCGATTGTAGCCGATGAGTATGTAGACAAAGAATTCGGTACGGGTTGTGTGAAAATTACGCCAGCTCATGACTTTAATGACTATGAAGTTGGTAAGCGCCATGACATGCCGTTAATCAATATTTTAACGGACGATGCGTCGATCAATGATACTGCGCCAGAAAAATACCGTGGTCTGGATCGCTTCGTAGCGCGTAAAGCCGTCGTTGAAGATTTTGATGCGCTAGGCTTGTTAGAAAAAATAGCAGACCATAAATTGAAAGTGCCACGCGGAGAACGTGGCAATACCGTGATCGAACCCTACCTGACTCAGCAATGGTATGTGGCGGTTGAAACATTGGTGAAACCAGCCATTGAAGCGGTAGAAAACGGCGACATTCAGTTTGTCCCTAAACAATGGGAAAACACTTACTTTGCTTGGATGCGCGATCTGAACGATTGGTGTATCTCTCGTCAACTTTGGTGGGGTCATCAAATCCCAGCTTGGTACGATGCCGACGGTAAGTTCTATGTTGGTAAAGACGAAGCAGAAGTGCGCACTAAGTACAGCTTAGCGGACGATGTCACACTGACTCAAGACGAAGACGTATTAGACACTTGGTTCTCTTCTGCTTTGTGGACGTTTGCGACTCAAGGCTGGCCTGAAGAAACACAAGATTTTAAAGAATTCAGTGAATCTGATGTGTTGGTTACTGGCTTTGATATTATCTTCTTCTGGGTAGCCAGAATGATCATGATGACGCTGAAGTTCACCAACAAGGTGCCATTCAAAACCGTGTATATTACGGGGCTGATTCGCGATGAACGCGGCGATAAGATGTCGAAATCGAAAGGCAACGTAATCGATCCATTGGATTTGATTGGCGGCATCGACATTGAATCGTTAGTAGAAAAACGCACCTACGGCATGATGCAGCCTCGTCTTGCTGAAAAAGTCGAAAAGAACACCCGTGAAACTTATCCTGAAGGTATTCAAGCCTACGGTACGGATGCGCTGCGCTTTACGCTTTGCTCCCTTGCTTCTGGTGGTCGTGATATCAAATTTGATTTGAACCGACTGGAAGGCTACCGCAACTTCTGTAACAAAATTTGGAACGCAACGCGTTATGTTCTGATGAACACAGAAGATCAAGATTGTGGTCAGAATGGCGCAGACGTTGAGTTGTCATTGGCAGATAAGTGGATCATTTCTCGCTTGCAGCACACTGAAGATGCGGTGAATCGTGCGTTTGATACCCATCGCTATGATCTGGCTTCACAGGCCTTGTATGAATTCATGTGGCACGAATACTGCGATTGGTACTTAGAGTTGTCTAAGCCTGTGCTTTGGGACGAAAATGCCAGTGCAGCACAGTTAACCGGTACACGTCGTACCTTGGTTCGCGTATTAGAAACCTTCTTGCGTTTGGCGCATCCTATGATGCCATTCTTAACCGAAGAAATTTGGCAGCGTATTGCGCCATTGGCGGGTGTCGAAGGCGATACCGTCATGGTGATGGAATACCCAGTTGCCAACGAAGCGAAAAAAGATGAACAAGCCGAAGCCGATATCGAATGGTTGAAAGGCGTCATCGAAGGCATTCGTAATATTCGTGGTGAAATGAATATCGCACCATCGAAACCGCTAGATGTGCTGTTCCGTAATGGTACTGAGCAAGACAGCGCTCGCTTAGAAGCCAACTTGGCTTTCTTGCAGAAATTGGCCAAGTTAGAAACCATTACTTGGTTGAATGCAGGCGATGATGCGCCTATGTCTGCGACGGCCTTGGTCGGCGATATGGAAGTCTTGGTGCCAATGGCAGGTTTGATAGATAAAGACGCTGAACTTGCTCGTTTGCAAAAAGAGATCGATAAAGCGACGAAAGATCTAGAGCGCATTGAAGGCAAATTATCCAACGAAAGCTTTGTGGCGAAAGCGCCAGCAGCAGTGGTGGATAAAGAGCGCGCTAAGTGTGACGACCTTCGTTTGACCGTGAGTAAACTGGAAGAACAGAAAGCGAGTATTGAGTCGTTGTGAACCAGTCGTTATAAATAGTCATAAATAAAAAGTTATGTCAGGCATGTTATTAGCGTGCCTGACATTCATTGCATTCTATAAAAATAAAAAAAGAGGCAATAAGTAATGGAAAGAGTCAGTGGAAAAGTAAAATGGTTTAATGATGCTAAAGGTGTTGGCTTTATCAAAAGAGACGCTGACAGTGACGTGTTTGTGCATTACAAATCGATTGCACTAGATGGGCATAAAACCTTAAAAAAAGGTCAATCGGTGACGTTTGAATTAGCGAGTACTGAGTTTGGTCTTCAAGCTGTGGACGTTCGAATAGAAGAAGTATCGCCTTCTATTGCAACAGAAGGCGAGTACAGAACAGCAAATGCTTAGCGTGTTATTTGTTTTGTTCTAGTAGCATTTTATGAGCGAGCTTTACAAAATCTACTGGTGTTAAAATGCCAAGAAGCTTGTTGTTTTTAACGACAGGTAAGCTGCCGTATTTGTTCTCGATGAAGAATTCAGCGGCAGCATCTAAGCTGACACCTGGTTCAATGGTAAGGATATCTTTGTTCATTACTTTGGAAACAGGTGTTTGTTCTTCTTTTTTAGCCAGTTGCTGAGTGCCAAACTGACTGACCAAATAAAAGGCATAGCGAAGGTATTCTCGTTGTGTGAGCATGCCAATGCATTCGCCGCTTTGGTTAACAATGGGTAAGTTGCGAATGTTCTTTTCACTCATTAACTCTTTGGCTTCGGCTAATGAACAAGTTTCTTCGAGTGTGGCTAAATTTGTCACCATCAAATCTGCAACGGTCATCATAGTTTGAGTTTCCTTTTTTCCCAATTTTTATGCCAGCCAGTGTGGTGCAAGCCGCTCTCAAAAGCAATTATATTGCTACGAGACAAATCAACAATAGGGTGACTAAATGATCAGCGACGAAGAGTGGATGGCAAAAGCGCTGTTATTAGCGGAGCAAGCTGCTGCTGACAGTGAAATTCCAGTGGGTGCTCTTGTTGTGCTCGATGGAGAAGTGATTGGGACAGGCTATAATTCCCCGATTTCTCAATGTGACCCAACCGCTCATGCTGAGATCCAAGCGCTGCGTAATGCGTGCAAAAAAGTAAATAACTACCGCTTAATCGGGGCAACCTTGTACGTCACATTGGAGCCTTGTTCTATGTGCGCGGGTGCAATTATCCATTCTCGTGTGGCGCGAGTGGTGTATGCGGCGACGGAGCCCAAAAGTGGCGTGGTAGAAAGCCAAGGTGCTTTTTTTGAGGCGCCTTTTCTCAATCATAAAGTCGAAGTTTGTGGTGGTGTACTCGCAGAAAAAGCATCATTACAGCTAACACAATTCTTTCAATATCGTCGTGAGCAAAAAAAGAAGCTCAAACAATTGGCGAAAAAGGCCATATAATCGTTTTTTTTCAGCATTTAGTGCAGAAAATACAGACACTGCTGGCCTCTATTTGGGTCATTGATTTAAAATACCCGCACCATTTCCCCCAAAACTACCAAGTGAGGCAATACTCGACATGCTAACCCTGCATGGTTCCGCAGCGCTATCGGCGTTTCGCAAGGCAAAGTTATTGGCCAACATGAAAGCATCTGTACCATCCGTCACGGATGTGGATGCGCAATTTCTTCATTTTGTTGAATTGCATGACGGTCAGGCGCTTTCTACAGAGCAAGAAACGGTTCTTCAGCGCGCTCTAGCCTACGGTCCTAAATCCTCCCAAGTCAGTTCGTCTGAACAAAGTGTATTAGTCGTTCCGCGTTTAGGTACGATTTCACCTTGGTCTTCAAAAGCAACCGATATTCTTCATAACTGTGGTCTAGCGACCGTGTCTCGTGTTGAGCGTGGTGTGGAGTATTTCATCCACAGTGCATCACCATTGACACTGGACGAGCTGGATCTGTTGTCAGAAATGTTGCATGACCGCATGACAGAAAGCGTGCTTCCGGCATTGAGCGACGCGTCTGACATGTTCTCTCATGCAGAACCTGCGCCTATGACCGCGGTCGATGTGTTAGCAGGTGGACGAGCGGCGTTGGTTGAGGCAAACCAAACGCTAGGCTTAGCGTTGGCAGATGATGAAATCGATTACCTTGTCGATTCTTTTATTGAACTGGGTCGCAACCCAATCGATATCGAATTGATGATGTTTGCGCAAGCGAACTCTGAGCATTGTCGTCACAAAATATTTAATGCGTCTTGGACCATTGATGGCGAAGAGCAAGAGCGCTCTTTGTTTAAAATGATCAAGAACACGCACGAACACAATCCTGATGGCACCTTGTCGGCATACAAAGACAACGCCGCTGTGATGGAAGGTAACTTTGCTGGGCGTTTCTTCCCAGCACCAGGTACGCGTGAATACGACTTCAGCCAAGAAAACATTGATATCTTGATGAAGGTTGAGACTCATAACCACCCAACCGCTATTTCTCCTTTTTCAGGTGCGGCAACTGGCTCTGGTGGTGAAATTCGCGACGAAGGCGCAACCGGTATTGGTTCAAAACCAAAAGCAGGTTTGAGCGGTTATACCGTATCCGATCTTAAAATCCCGGGCTTTGAACAGCCATGGGAAAGTTATTACGGCAAGCCGTCTCGCATCGTGACACCGTTGGACATTATGATCGAAGGTCCTATTGGTGGTGCGGCGTTTAACAATGAGTTTGGTCGTCCTAACTTGTTGGGCTACTTCCGTAGTTACGAACAAAAAATCCAAGGTGCGACACAAGAAGAAGTACGCGGTTACCATAAGCCAATTATGTTGGCAGGTGGTCTGGGGAATATTCGCCGTGAGCACGTTGAGAAAAAAGAAATTAAAGTAGGCGCTAAGCTGATTGTGCTAGGCGGTCCTGCAATGTTGATTGGTCTGGGCGGCGGCGCGGCTTCCTCTATGGCCTCAGCAGACGGTAACGAAGATCTAGACTTTGCTTCTGTGCAACGTGGTAATCCAGAAATGGAACGTCGTTGTCAGGAAGTGATCGACCGCTGCTGGCAGATGGGCGATAACAACCCAATCAGTTTTATCCACGATGTGGGTGCTGGTGGTTTGTCGAATGCGTTGCCTGAATTGGTAAAAGATGGTGATCGTGGTGGTAACTTTGATTTACGCAAAGTGCTAAACGATGAGCCAGGTATGTCACCACTAGAAATCTGGTGTAACGAATCTCAAGAGCGTTACGTGATGGCGGTATCGCCTGAGCGTGTTGCAGAGTTTACTGCAATATGTGAGCGTGAACGTTGCCCATTTGCGATTGTTGGCGATGCAAAAGAAGAGCTTCATCTAGAAGTAGCGGATGAGCATTTCGGTAATAAGCCAGTTGATTTGCCAATGTCTGTATTGTTTGGCAAGCCACCAAAAATGCATCGTGAAGCAACCAAAGCGGTTATTAAAGGTGATGATTTCACGGCAGTAGACGTGGATCTTGTTGAAGCGGCGAAGCGTGTTTTAAGTTTGCCAACCGTTGCCAGCAAAAACTTCTTAATCACCATCGGTGATCGTTCGATTACCGGTATGGTTGCGCGTGATCAAATGGTTGGCCCTTGGCAGGTTCCAGTGGCGGATGTGGCGGTGACTACCTCGTCACTAGACAGCACCACTGGTGAAGCCATGACCATGGGTGAGCGTACTCCAATCGCATTGCTTAATGCACCAGCGTCAGGCCGTATGGCCGTTGGTGAAGCATTGACTAACTTAGCGGCCGCGCAAATTACTAAGCGTAACCATATTAAGTTGTCAGCGAACTGGATGGCGGCCGCCGGTCACGAAGGCGAAGACGAAAAGCTCTACCAAACCGTAAAAGCGGTGGGTATGGAATTGTGTCCTGCTTTGGATATTGCGATTCCAGTGGGTAAAGACTCCATGTCGATGAAGACAGTTTGGAAAGAAGATGGCGAAGAAAAAGCCGTTACTTCTCCATTGTCTTTGGTGATTACGGCGTTTGCGCCTGTAGCAGATGTGCGTAAAACCTTAACACCTGAATTGCAAAACAAGGCTGATACACGCTTGTTGTTGATTGATTTGGGCGCGGGGCAGAATCGTCTTGGTGGTTCTGTTATTGCTCAAGTTTACAACAAGCTGGGGCAGCAAACGCCAGACGTTGACAGTGCCGCCGCGTTGGCTGGGTTCTTTGATACGACCCAAGCGTTGAACGCGGAAGGTAAATTATTGGCTTACCATGATCGCTCTGACGGCGGTGTGTTTGCGACCTTGACAGAAATGTCATTCGCCAGCCATTTGGGTCTGAACATTGACCTAGATGACACCATTACTCAGCGTGCTCAAATTGCCCCTGCTTTATTCAGTGAAGAGCTAGGTGCGGTAGTGCAAGTTAATGACGCTGATGTGGCGGATATTATTGCGGCTTACGCGAAAGCGGGCGTTAATGTTGCTCCGATTGCGACCTTGTCTGGTGATGACACTATCCGAGTTCGTTTTGCCGGCGAAACCGTGCTAGAAGAAACTCGCATCAACTGGCAGCGTGTTTGGTCTGAAACCAGTTACCGCATTCAGGCATTGCGTGATAACCCAGAGTCTGCACAACAAGAGTTTGATAACTTGTTGGATGCTAACGACCCAGGGTTGTCAGCTAACGTAAGTTTTGATCAAAATGAAGACATAGTCGCAGCCTTTGTTGCGTCTGGTGTGAAACCTAAGATCGCCGTATTGCGTGAGCAAGGTGTGAATGGTCAAGTTGAAATGGCGGCGGCTTTTCATAAGGCAGGCTTCACTCCGATCGACGTTCATATGAGCGATATCTTATCGGGTCGTACAACGCTTGATGAGTTTAGTGGTTTGGTTGCTTGTGGTGGATTCTCTTACGGGGATGTACTAGGCGCGGGTGAAGGTTGGGCGAAGTCTATTCTCTTTAACCCAGTTGCGCGCGAGCAGTTTGAAGCCTTCTTCAAGCGTCCAGATACCTTCTCGTTAGGTGTGTGTAACGGTTGTCAGATGTTATCTAACCTTTATGAGTTAATTCCTGGTGCTGGTCATTGGCCGAAATTTGTTCGTAACCAATCGGCTCAGTTCGAAGCGCGCTTTGTACAGGTAGAAGTTCAGAAATCGAATTCTATCTTGTTGGCGGGTATGGAAGGTTCGCGTATGCCAATCGCAGTAGCTCACGGTGAAGGTCAAACCGAATATCGTGATGATCAAGATATGGCCGCGTTAGCGTCTTCTTCGCAAATTGCATTGCGTTATGTTGATAACTACGGTCAGGCAACTGAACGCTACCCATTCAACCCGAATGGTTCAGCAGACGGTGTGACTGGATTAACATCAGAAGATGGTCGTGTGACTATTATGATGCCTCATCCAGAGCGTGTTTATCGTACGGTCCAACACAGCTGGCACCCAAGCGAATGGCAAGAGCAAGCACCATGGTTGCGCTTGTTCCAAAACGCAAGAAAATGGTTAGGCTAAACGTTTAGTTAGAGCGTAATTTTGAAAGGCCTCTCTTCGGCAAGAAGAGAGGCCTTTTTTGTGCATCTGTGTTCCATCTTGAAAGGGTATTTTTCTGTGGAAGGTATGGCAACTAAGCATAAAAAAACCCAGTGTAAAAATACACTGGGTTAAGGTAAATACGGGGGGCGTATTTTTTGGAAACGAGTAATTAAAGCGCTGGGCCTGCTTTCGCAATGGCGTCAGAAACACTATCAAACTTTTTGAAGTTCTCAACGAACTGAGCAATAAGTTTTTTCGCTTGATCTTCGTATGCGCCTTGGTCAGACCAAGTGTTGCGAGGATTCAACAACACGCTATCTACGCCAGGAACCTGAGTAGGTACATCTAGGTTCACATCGTCTAGGTGCTCTGTTTTCGCATCAATAAGTGCGCCAGATTGAATCGCAGCAATAACCGCACGAGTCGTTGGAATGCTGAAACGTTTGCCGCCTTTGCCATGTGCTCCACCAGTCCAGCCAGTGTTTACTAGGTAAACTTTGCTGCCGAATTCTTCGATACGCTTAATCAATAGATCTGCGTAAACGTCTGCAGAGCGAGGGAAGAAAGGTGCGCCGAAGCAAGTAGAGAAAGTAGACTTAATGCCAGTTCCTGCGCCGACTTCAGTAGAACCTACTAGTGCAGTGTAACCACTTAGGAAATGGTACGCCGCCGCTTCTTTAGACAGAACAGAAACAGGAGGTAAAACGCCTGTCAAATCACAGGTTAGGAAGATGATAGCGTTTGGCTCGCCGGCACGGTTTCCTGCAGCACGTTTTTCAATGTGCTCACGTGGGTAGCCAGCGCGGCCGTTTTGCGATAATGATGTATCAGCGTAATCTGCAATGCGAGTTTCTGGATCTAATACAACGTTTTCTACAATGGTGCCGAATTTAATGGCATCCCAAATGATAGGTTCATTTTTCTGGGATAGGTCGATTGTTTTTGCGTAACAGCCACCTTCAATGTTAAACACAGTGTCTTTGCCCCAGCCGTGCTCATCATCACCAATCAAGAAACGTTCTGGATCTGCAGATAGGGTTGTTTTACCAGTACCTGATAGGCCGAAGAATAAGGATACATCTTCATCTGGTCCTACGTTGGCTGCACAGTGCATTGGCAATACATCGTGAGCAGGTAATAAGTAGTTTTGCACTGAGAACATGGCTTTTTTCATTTCACCGGCGTAACGCATACCAGCGATAAGTACTTTACGTTCAGCAAAGTTTAGAATAACGCAGCTTTCAGAGTGAGTGCCATCACGTTCTGGTTCACAAACGAACTCAGGAGCGTTAATAATTTGCCACTCGCTTTTTGATGTTGGGTTGTATGTTTCAGGGCGTATAAATAGATTGCGACCAAATAATTGGTGCCATGCTGTTTCGGTGCGCATGATAACGGGTAAATAGTACTCGTCACCTGCTCCAACATGAATATTTGAGACAAAGGATTCTTTTTCATTCAAATAAGCTTCGACACGATCCCATAAAGGCGCGAATTTAGCTTCGGGGAAAGGGCGGTTAACTGGCCCCCAATGGATGCTGTCTTTACTCGATGCTTCTTCTACGATGAAGCGGTCCATCGGTGAGCGGCCACTACGAGCGCCAGTTTCGACAACCAGTGCGCCGTTATCGGCAAGAACACCTTCGCCATTTTCTAGCGCTTTCTCAACGAGTTTTGGCGTTGTCAAATTTGAATGAATTGCTGTTACTTTAGATGCAGAACGCATGTCGTAAAATCCTCAGATCTATAAAATGTGGTCTAATTTTTATTATTATTTTTATGGGGGAATTGGGCTGAAATCGATAGTAACAAAACAATCTAAGAAAAAATATTCTTATGGTGATATGTTATTTAATTACTTTTTTGTAACTTAATAATTTCAGTTAACTTGTTGTTTTTAAAGTATAAATTGTTATTTTTCGGCTATTTAAAATCACTCTTAGCGTGTTTTTGGATTCATAGTGCAATATTTTTTGTTATTTTCTTTCTATTCTGTTGATATTTTTCTAAAGAGAAATATTCTTACTGAGAATATAGTTATATGTTTTTATCAATAAATGTTCTTTGACTTGCGATATGAATATTAAAGTGTAGAAATCTCCTACAAAACCCGCAATAAATTCATAATTAATTGCATTTTTCTTGTTTTAGTTTTCCCTGAATTGGCAATCTTCATGGTAAGATTATTCCTCGAATTCCCCCTCTTTCTAAAGGTTAATCGAACTTATGTTAAAAACGAATCAGAACTGCAATATTGGGTTTGTCGGCTTAGGTGTAATGGGTAAAAATCTGGCCCTAAATTTTGCCGATCATGGGTACCGTGTTGCAGGTTTTGATCTTGACGCCGAAAAAATTAAAGACGTTCTTGAAACTGAGGAACGTGAGCGTCTAGACTCACAAAGTGAAGCCCGCATCGTTGGCAGTTCTAGTATGGAAGAGCTATTAAATAATCTAGTTAAACCTAGGGTTATTGTTGTTTTGGTTCCTGCTGGTAAGCCCGTTGATATAGTTTGCGATAACTTAATTAAAGCAGGCCTAGAGCCTGATGATATTGTCGTTGATTGTGGCAACAGCCAATGGACAGATACTATTCGTCGCGAATCGGAATACAAAGATCGTCTTAAATTCTTCGGTACCGCAGTATCTGGTGGTGAAGTTGGTGCACGATTCGGTCCTTCTTTAATGCCTGGCGGTGATGCAGACTCTTGGAAATATCTACAACCAATGTGGGAAGCGGTCGCGGCTAAAGTGGACGCAGACGGCAAGCCGATTGTTAGTGATATACCAGGCAAGCCAGTAACGGAAGGTGAGCCTTGTACTGCTTATCTTGGGCCAAATGGTGCTGGGCACTACGTTAAGATGGTGCACAACGGTATTGAATACGCAGACATGCAGCTTATTTGTGAAGCCTATCATTTACTGCGTTCACTGTTAGGTTACGAGCCTGCAGAGATTGGTAAGTTGTTTGAAAAATGGAATGAGGGCGTTCTTAACAGTTACTTGGTTGAGATTACCGCAGATATTCTTCAGCAATACGACCATAAGACCGGTGCGCCATTGGTTGATATGATTCTTGATAGTGCTGGGCAGAAAGGCACAGGTCGTTGGACGTCTATCAGTGCAACGCAGATGGGTGTACCTGCCGGTATTATCAGTGAGTCTGTTTATGCTCGAGCATTAAGTACGTTAACAGCGGAGCGTGAACACGCAGCTGGTATTTTAACGGCAGATGTTGAAAGCGGTGAGATTGAAGCTGAGGTTGTTGAAAAGGCGATAGAAGAAGCGCTTTATTGCGCTAAGATTTGCGCTTATTCTCAGGGTTTTCAGTTGATGCGAGCGGCAGAGAAAGAGTATGACTGGAAGTTTAACTTTACAGACATTGCTAAAATTTGGCGTGGTGGTTGTATTATTCGCGCTTCTTTCTTGCAGAAAATCGCAGATGCTTTTATAGAAAATCCAGAGCTTGAGAATTTACTCCTTAGTAATTACTTCTCTCATTCTATGGCAGAAAAACAAGCAGGGTTGCGTAAAACCGTTGTGCTTGCGGCTCAGTCTGGCATTCCAGCGCCTTCTATTTTCTCTGCGTTAGCCTATTTTGATGGCTATCGTTCAGAAGTGTTACCAGCAAACCTGCTACAAGCTCAGCGTGATTACTTCGGTGCTCATACTTATGCTCGTGTTGATGATGAGCCAGGTCAAAAATATCACACCTTCTGGCAAGAAGAAGGTCGCCCTGAACGAAAAGCGTAAGGGGCTAAGTGTCGGATTGATCGACGCTGAGGCTATATAGTTAGATTAGGTGATTTTATATAAAGTAGCCTTCTATAAAATAGTCTTAATATATTGATACTGTTCGTTGTAATGTTGACCAGAGGTTCACTTCAAATGATTATTTGAAGTGAACCTCTGGTCAATGTCGTCCTTTCCTTGTTTCTCGTAATACTCCCACTCAAAACTTGTGCTGCACGATGACTTGCTCTTCTAGAAGAATAACTTTCATCAGCTCATGACCTTCGTTTTATCATTACCAATGTCTCTCATTACCAATGTCTCTCATTACCAATGCATCGTTTGTTAAGGGAGTATTGTAATCAAAGCTAAGGGCTACTTAGCATGTCTTCTCACTATATAAGTAAGGTGTGCAGTGTTAAGAAGTAGGTATTAGAGATAGGTGAAGGTGCAGCCGTTAGATTGGTTAGGCTATTTTCATAAGTCATCGTAGGGTGTGGTGTGGTGATAGCGATAAGTTAGAGATGAAAACCGATATTCTGATTGGTTTTTATACAAAAAAGCACGTATTTGATGGTTGTTTAATCAGAATGGTATTTTTTAGAAATTAATCCAAATAAACGTTCAAAAAGGGTTGCACTAAATCTGTAGATCCTTAATATACGCCCTCGCTGACACGGACAACGCTTCACAACAACGAAGACGATGTCTAGCTTACTAAGTAAGCCAACACGGTCAGCACGCTCTTTAAAATAGATAATCAGATAATTTGTGTGGGCGCTCATTGGAGTCTTCAGAAGATCATCGCCGTTCGGTTTACCGGAAGGTAGTTGATCAAAAAAATTGAAGTCTTACGAGAGT